>CAWHMQ010000009.1:0-534311 GCA_963830595.1 uncultured Solirubrobacteraceae bacterium | reverse complement strand
GCCGCTGGCGCAAGCGGAGGATCCTCGTCTCGAGGTGCGCCTGATCCTCCTTGGCCGAGTGATACTCCGCGTTCTCCTTGAGATCGCCATGCCCGCGGGCGGTAAGGATGCGCGCTGCGATCTCGCGCCGAGCGACCGTCTCAAGCTGTCCCAGCTCGGTCTTCAGCGCGAGCAGGCCCTGTTCGGTGATCGGCTCGCCGCCGTTGTCCTGTGATGTAGCTGACATCACAGCATTCTGGCAGGTCGTGCCCGGGCGCCGCGACCCGGCGGCGGTCCGTGGGACCATGAAAAGGCGATGCGTGCGATGGCCCGCTACTTCAAGGCCAACCCCCAGGTGTTTCTCCTGGTCGTCATTTGCGTGGTCCTCGGGCTCGGAACGTTCATCGCCGTGCTGATCGCGATCGGGGGCTCGGGCGGCGGGACTCCGTCGGGGGAGCCGGCGGACGCGATCAGTGCCTTCACGGCCTTGCTACGCGTCCGCTGACACCCAAAAGAGAACGATCACTCGCCCGTCGGGGTGAAGCTGCGCAGGAGGACGCGGTTGCGGATCGTGCTGTGCCTGCTCGCGCCGACCGGGACCGGCGCGCCGGCCAGGATCGTATAGGCACCCGGTGGCCGGCGCCGATGCAGTAGACGGTGGTCGCCGGGGGCCCCAGTCGCCGATCACAGTGGATCTAGATATCGCCATCACCGTCACTGGGGGCGCCGTTGTTGTCACCGTCGCCATCCCCACCGCCGCCCTGCGGAATCCCGCCCCCGGACGGCGAAGTGGTATGCGCCGGGCTCGGATGTGAAGCGGCCGGGGGTGCTGAGGCGGCGGGCGCCGGGGCCGGCGGGACCGTGTCTTGCGGTGGGGCCGGGTGCGAGGCAGACCGGGATGCGGGGCCAGAGGGGGACGGCCGTGTGGTCGGAGGCGGACCGGACGGCGACGGTGTCGACGAGGACGCTTGCGGTGCGGCCGGCGCGCGGGATGCGGGCACGGATGCCGTGGCGATCGCCGGCACCACTCGGCGGCGCACGACGAAGCGGACCGTCGCCGTGTCCGAGGCGGGCTGTCCGGATGAGGCCGCCAGCTGCGCTGTGAGCTGATGACGCCCGGGACTCAGGTGACGATAGGTGATCGCATGACCGGCGACCCGGCGCGGACGGGCGCCATCCAGACGGAAGCGAACCGGGCCCGGCCGGCTGGCCTTTACGAGCGCGATGACGGTGGAGCCGACCGATGCTCCTCGGGCCGGCGCGACGAATGAGATGCTCGCCCGGACGGGAACGGGCGTGCTCGATGGCCTCGGGGCGGTAGCCGCGCGTGGCGCGACCGCCACGCTTGGCGCAACCGCCGCGCTTGGCTTGACGGTTGCGCCCGGGGTCGCCTGGGTGGCCCCGCAGCCGGCGGCCAGGCCGCCTGCTGAAAGCAGGCCGATGAGGGCGCCGATGAATTTTGTGCGTTTCATGGCCGGCTGAATCTCCTTGTCGGTGGCCGCGCTGTGTGCGCGTCTTCAGGCAAGGACTACGATCGGCCCACATCCTTCCCGGTCGCCGGCGTCCAGGGCACGGCGGCGGCCTGACCGGGCGCTCCACCACCGGGTGCTCCGGATGCGTCAGTCCGCGCGCTTGCGCCGCTGCTCGTTCGGCCGCGCCGGCGACCGGCGCGTGCCTTTGCTCGCCGGCGCGGCCGCTCGCCCCGGCCGCGCCCAGATCTTGCGGTCGTGCATCAGCTTCACCTGCGGGCGGTTGACCTTGCGGGCGTACTCCTCGTGCTGGTAGGGAGCATGGTCGAGGTACAGGTTCTTGGGGTAGATCGGCCGCGAGTAGATGTCCTGGTAGAGCTCCGTACGCAGATCCTTCATCCAGTTCGTCCATTGGCTGCGCGCCCGGTGGTCGCGCAACGCCTCGACGTCGATCACGCCCGCGACATAACTCGAGCCGCCGCCGTACTCGTGCCGGCCGACGATCCGACCGCGGAAGTCGAAGATGAAGCTGCGGCCTCCGAACGTGTCGATAGGCCAGTCGGCGTCGGGCGTGAGGAAGTAGGTGCCGGTGTTCGGCGCGACCACGTAGAGGTTGTTGTCAAGTGCCCGCGCCCGGCTCTGGATCTCGAAGAATTCGTTGCCGGTCGCGGGATGCGGATAGCTCGGCCTGTAGAGCACCTCGGCTCCGTTCATCGCCAGCGCGCGCGCGTTCTCCGGATAGGAGCCCTCGTTGGCCATCATCACACCCAGGTTGCCGATCGGCGTCCGCGCGACGGGGAAGAACGCCTCGAGCCCGTCGCCGTGCAGCTCCACCCAGCGATCCCACACGTCGTGCGGGCACACCGAGTGCTCGACCGGATACAGCGGCGCCGACTTGTAGTGCTTGAGGATCAGCTTTCCCTTGGGGTCGAGGATGAACGCGATGTTGAAGTAGACGCCGGGGAAGTCCGGGTCGGTCGCCTTCGCCTGGGCGACGAGGTAGACGCCGAACTCGCGCGCGATCTCGCCCAGCATCCGCGTCTCGGGACCCGGGATCTCGATCGCGCAATCACGCGCGAACTGTGCGTGATCGGTGTCGAACACCTCGTCGGTGAAGCCCTGCAGCGCTCCCTCGGGCACCGCGACGTAGCGCACCGGGAAATCGAGGCTGGAGAGCCACGAGGCCGCCCTCATCATCCCGTGGATGTGCTCGATGTTGCGCTCGATATCGGCCCGCTTGCGCGTCCCCCAGACCGTCGACACCAGCCCGACCGCCATGTAGGGCTCGACCATGCGACCACCTCCTCGTGTCCGACACGGCGCCGACCCGGCGCCGTGGCTGCCGTTTCGTGCCGGCGGTCGGACGGCGCGAACTCCGCGGGCCGACCGTCCTTGAAGCCACGCGGTCCAGCAGCTTAGCGTCCTGCTCGGGTAGCGGGGTGGGAGCGCCGGTGCCGCACTAAGCGGTGATTGCGAAACGGGCCACTAAGCCACGCGGTCGCGTCGCCCGGCTTCGCCGTCGCGGCGCACGGGAGAGATGCAGAGCGTCGGCCGGGGCGCCACCGTTCCCTGACGGCGCCGGCGCTGGGAGCGCAGTGGGCGCCGGTGCGGATGCGGCGGCACGGGAGGCAGAGGATCGCCCAGGACGTCGTCGAAGCGGACCAGCCAGGCTCGCAGCCGGTTAGTCGAAGACTGGAACATATGTTCGTAAGAGTAGGGAGGCGCTCGGACGGAACGAGCCGGGCGCCCGGGCGCCTCGGTGGCGGCTGGTGCCGGGAGCCTCCGAGGCGCTGGCCCGGACCGGGCCTGATCGGTCCCGTCGCTTGCTCGCCCTATCAAGATCCGGGCGAGGACCAGACCTCGAGCTTGGTGCGCACCCGGTGCACGACAGCATCGGTGTACTCGGTCGTGCCCGCGTGGCCGCCCAGATCCGGAGTCTTGACACCCGTGGCGATCGTTTCGAGCGCACCCTCGTAGATCGCCCGCGAGGCGCGCTCACACCCGATGCCGTGACGGGCGGCGGCCTCCCGCAGCAGCGCCCCGCAAGCCAGGATCATCGCCAGCGGATTGGCCAGGTCCTTGCCCTCCAGCGCGGGCGCGGTGCCGTGCGGAGCCTCCGCCATCGCCACCGTCGTGTCGTAGGCGTCGTCGAAGGCCAGCAGCACCGACTCGGCCCCCGCGATCGACCCGAACATCGGCAGCACCAGATCAGACAGGCAGTCCCCGTCGCGATTGAGCGCCGGGATCACGAGCGGGGCGTCGGTCGCCCCCGACATCAGTCCGGCGTAGGTGGCGTCGATCAGCACCGGCTGATACGGGATCTCGGGATGGCGACCGGCGGCCGCGTCGAGCTCCTCCTTGAGCATTCCCTCGTACACCGGAGACACCGTCCACTTGGGACCGCCGTAGACCCGAGCGCCCATCCCGTCCGCCGTCCGGAAGGCGAACTCGGCCACCGCATGACAGGTGGAGCGCGTGATCCGCTCGGTGCGCAGGGCCACCTCGCCGGGCGCATCGGTGTCGCCGTCCCGCCACTCCGGGGCCCCGTAGGCGTCCTCGACCGCCATGCGCACGACCGAGATCGGGTAGTGGACCCCGGCGATCGGGGCCACGCCCGGCAGCCGGCGACCGGTCCGGACGATGACCTTGCCGTCCACCTGCTCGCGCAGGATGCGGTTCGGGGACCCGACGTCGTCGGCGCCCTCGGGCGTGATGGTGGCGGCCTTCAGTCCCAGTCCGGCCCCCCGCATCGCCGCCGCGGCCTCCTCGACGACCCGGTTGCAGGTGGCTCGCCGGCTCGGCAGGGACAGATCAAACGAAGTGAGTTTGAGATCGAGCCCCAGAAGCTCGCCGTCGAGCACGCGCAGCGACTGCTCGAGCAGCTCCTGGCCGGTCTCGTCGCCCTCCAGGACGACTATCTCGATCGGCGTGGAATCCGTGGCCATCGCTCGAATGCGAGCGTACTTGCGGGGAGGCGCACTAGGAGGCGGCCTCGGCGGACGCCGAGGCCGGCAGCAACTCGTCGCCACGCTCGCTCAGGGCCGCGATCACGATCGTCAGGTGCTCGTCGAAGTCGACGCCCAGGTCGGCGGCTCCCCTGGTCAGGTCCTCGCGGCTCACAGCCGCGGCGAAGCTCGGCGCCTTCATCTTCTTCTTGACCGATTTGGGCGTCATCCCGACCAGGCCCTCGGGCCGGACGTAGGCGCAGGCGAGAATGAATCCCGACAGCTCGTCGACCGCGTACAGCGCCTTCTCCATCGGCGTGTCACGCGAGACGTCGAGGTAGTCGGCGTGCGAGGCCACGGCGCGCACCAGCTCAGGCGGATAGCCCCGAGCCTCGAGCTCGCGCAGCGCGTAGCGCGGGTGGCCGTCCTCGAGGTTGGGATAGCGCTCGTAATCGAGGTCGTGCAGCAGCCCGGTCAGGCCCCAGAGCTCGACGTCGCCGTCGAAGCGGGGCGCGTACGCGCGCATCGCGGCCTCGACGGCCAGCACGTGTCGCCGCAGCGAGTCTGACTGTGTCCATTCGCAAAGGAGGGTCCAGGCCTGGGCTCGCGAATCCTGCTGCTGCATGGCCGTTACCCTAGCTCAGGATTCGCGCCTCGCCCCTGAAGCGACCCCGGTCGATCAGACCAACCGCCCGGTCCACCCGGCCAGAGCTCCCCAGGCGGGCTCACCAGCTAGGCTGACGGGCTCTCCGCCCACCACCCAACTCAAGTCGGGGTCGATACCACTGGAGAAGTTCGTAATCGAAGGCGGGGTGCCGCTCTCAGGCACGATCAAGCCCGCCGGTAACAAGAACGGCGCGCTGCCGATCCTGGCCGCCTGCCTGCTCACCGATGACGAGGTGATCCTGCGCAACGTGCCCCGGATCAGCGACGTCGAGGCGATGGTCAGGCTGCTGGAGACGCTCGGCGCCCGCGTGGAGTGGCTGGGCCCGAGCGAGGTGCTGATCGACAGCTCCACCGTCCAGAGCTCCGAGGTCGACCGCGGCCTGGCCGAGCGCATCCGGGCGTCGTTCCTGCTCGCCGGCCCCCTGTTGGCGCGGTTCGGGACCGCCCGCATGCCCCCGCCCGGGGGTGACGTGATCGGCCGTCGCCGCCTGGACCCGCACCTCGACGCCTTCCGGGCGCTGGGCGCGCTGGTCGACGAGCGCGCGGCGGACATCGTGCTCACTGCGCCCCCGCTCGGGCTGAGTCCGTGCGACTTCCTGATGGACGAGCCGTCGGTGATGGCGACCGAGAACGCGCTGATGGCGGCCGCGCTGACCCGCGGCCCCACCGTGATCCGCAACGCCGCCTCCGAGCCCCACGTGCAGGACCTGGCGCGGATGCTGATGGCCATGGGGGCCGCGATCGACGGGATCGGCTCCAACGTCATGACCGTCCACGGACAGGCCAGACTGCGCGGTGCCACGCACGAGATCGCTCCCGACCACATCGAGATCGGCTCCTTCATGGCCCTGGCCGGCGTCACCGGCGGGGAGCTGGTCGTCAAGGACACCAAGCCCGACGACCTGCGGATGGTCCGCCTGGTGTTCGAGCGCCTGGGCTTGCGCAGCGAGGTCCACGGCGCGGACATCATCGTGCCCGGCAACCAGGAGCTGGTGATGCGCAACGATCACGGGGGCCACATGCCCAAGGTCGAGGATGGCCCCTGGCCGGCGTTCCCCGCCGACCTGACCAGCATCGCGCTGGCTCTGGCCACCCAATCCTCCGGCTCGGTGATCATCCACGAGAAGATGTTCGAGAACCGCCTGTTCTTCACCGACAAGCTGGTCCGGATGGGCGCGTCGGTCGTGATCTGCGACCCGCACCGGGCGATCGTGAACGGACCCCGGCGACTACGCGGCGCCCCCGTGGAGTCGCCTGACATCCGCGCCGGGATGGCGATCCTGATCGCCGCGCTGTCCGCCGACGGGATCACCGAGATCGGCAACATCAGCCAGATCGATCGCGGCTACGAGCGGATCGACGAGCGGCTGCAGGAGCTCGGCGCTCGGATCACACGGCTGGAAGACGCGCCCGTCACCGCGTGACACAGTCTGCCGTCGTGAGCGAGCAGGCTGCATGAGCTGATACATGGTCGAGCGCATCCCCAGCGGCACACGCGACGTGCTGCCCGACGAGATGCGGGAGCTGCGTGCCATGACCGACCGGGTCCGCGACGTGTTCGCGGCCGCGGGCTTCGGCGAGGTCTACACTCCCGCGCTGGAGTACGAGCAGACCTTCGCGCGCACCAATCTGGCGGGAGCCCACCCCGCCTACCGCGTATTCGATGAGCACGGCAGCGTGCTCGTCTTGCGCCCGGACATGACGATCCCGATCGCTCGCCTGGTGGCGACGCGCTACGCGCACGCCGACCCACCGCTGCGCTTCTGCTACCTGGCGCACGCGTACCGGGGCATCAGACCTCAGCGCGGGCAGTCACGCGAGTTCCTGCAGGCCGGGGTCGAGCTGATCGGCCTGCCGGGCGCCGAGGGGACCGCCGAGGTGCTCGGCCTCCTGTGCCGGGCGCTGGATGCGGCCGGGCTCGAGAGCTACCGTGTGGGACTCGGAGATGCGTCGCTGTACCCGTCTCTGCTGGAGGCCTTCGGCGTGCTCGGAGAGCGTCAGGAACTGATCCTGACCGAGCTCGCGGCCGGGAATTTCGTCGGGGTGGACCGCGAGGTGCACGCGCTGGGACTGAGCGACGAGGCCGTTGAGCTGCTGCTGCGCCTGGCCCGCACGCGCGGCGGTCCGGAGGTGCTGGACGGGTTCTCGGGCGCCGCCGACGACGCACTGGGCGGCATGCGCGCCGTGCACGCGCGGCTGGCTCCCGCGGTGGCACAGCGGATCATCTTCGACCTCGGCCTGGTCCGGAGTCTCGGCTACTACACGGGCGCGGTGTTTCAGGTCTACGACCCGGCCTACGGAGTGCCGCTGGGCAGCGGTGGTCGCTACGACGAGCTGCTGGGGTCGTTTGGGCGGCCCCTGCCGGCGGTCGGATTCGCGCTCAACGCGGAGCGGCTGCACATAGCGCTGACCGGCGAGGAGCGAGGCCGCCGGCGATGAGCGACCTGAGGATCGCGGCGCCCCGCGGAGCGCTGTTCGCCGACACGCTCGATCTCCTGGATCGACTCGGGATCGACACCGGCGAGGTGCGCGACAACGACCGAAAGCTCCTGTTCGCCGACAGCGGGATCGTGACCATGCGTCCCTCCGACGTGCCCACCTATGTCGAGGCCGGCGCCGCCGACCTGGGAATCACGGGCGCGGACGTCCTGCTCGAGCAGTCAGAGCGCGAGGTGTACGAGCTGGTCGACCTCGGGTACGGGCGCTGCCGGATGGTGCTGGCGGGAGTGGCCGGCGAGGACCGGGGCGCCGAGGCGCTGCGCCGGCTCGGGGTGGTCAGGATCGCCACCAAGTACCCCCGGATCGCCGCGGACCACTTTCTGCAGACCGGGCGCCAGGCCGAGATCGTCGAGGTCAAGGGCTCGGTGGAGCTGGCTCCGCTCACGGGACTGGCCGAGGCGATCGTCGATCTCACCGCGACGGGTACGACGCTGCGCGAGAACGGGCTGGTGGTGCGGGAGGAGATCGCGGTCTGCACCGCGAGGATGATCGCCAACCCGGTGTCCCACAAGCTGCGGGCCGCCCGAATCGACGAGCTGCTGGAGCGTCTCGATGCGATGTGAGCGGATGACCGTGTCCGGGGACCCGGCGGCCCTGGCGCAGGAGCTGCGCGAGCGGGTCCCCGCGCCCGAGTCGGTCCACCAGCAGGTCGCGGAGATCATCTCCCGGGTGCGCGCCAGCGGCGACGACGCGCTGCGCTTCTACACGCGGGAGTTCGACACCGGGGGATCGACACCGTCGGCTCTGCGCGTGCCCGAAGCCGAGCTCGACACCGCCTGCGGAACCCTCGCCGACGAGGTCCTGGAGGCCCTCGGTCAGGCGATCACCAACGTCACCCGGGTGGCGGAGGCGGGGCTCTGCGAAGACCAGACGGTGGGCTTCGAGGGCCATGAGGTCAGGCTGCGCGAGGTCCCGGTCGACCGGGCCGCCGTGTATGTCCCGGGCGGTCGCGCGTCCTACCCGAGCACGGTCGTGATGGGCACCGTCACCGCCCGGGTGGCCGGCGTGCCGGAGATCGCCGTCTGCGCGCCGCCGGGCCCCGACGGCGAGGTCAACGCCGTGGTGCTCGGCGCCTGCCGGCTGGCGGGCGCCTCCGTGGTCTACCGGATGGGGGGCGCGCAGGCGATCGCGGCCTTTGCCTACGGTACCGAGACGGTGTCGCCCGTGGACGTGATCGTCGGACCCGGCAACCTCTACGTCCAGGAGGCCAAGCGCCAGGTCTTCGGGCAGGTGGGGGTCGACAGCGTCGCCGGCCCCAGCGACCTCGTCGTGATCGTCGACGGCGATGGCGACATCGACACCGAGGTTCTGGCGCTTGATCTGCTGGCGCAGGCCGAGCACGGCGAAGGTTCGCTGGTCGTCGCGATCTCCCCCTCGGGGGAGCTGCTCGACGCGTTGGCGGAGCGGATCGCCGCCGACCCCGAGACCGGGGCCATGGTCGCGCTGGTGGCCGTCTCAGAGCTCGAGCAGGCGCTCAGCATCGCCGAGCGGTTCGCTCCCGAGCACCTGCAGCTGGTCGGCGCCCAGGCCGAGGGTCTGGCGGGCGCGGTGCGCCACGCCGGCGCGGTTCTGGTCGGGGCCGACAGCGGCACCGCGTTTGGCGACTACATCGCCGGCTCCAACCACGTCCTGCCGACCAACGGCGCGGCCCGCTTCGCGTCGGGCCTGTCGCCGACGCACTTCCGGCGGCGGTTTGCCGAGGTGCGGATCGCGGACGCCGGCGGAGCACTGGCCCGCGCGGCCGCCCCCTTGGCCCGGGCCGAGGGCTTCGAGCTTCACGCCCGCTCGATGGAGGCCCGCATTCGCGACAATGGCGCGTGATGACGCGTGTCGCCGAGATCGATCGCCGCACCGCCGAGACCGAGGTCCGGGTCGAGCTCGAGCTCGATGGCGACGGCGCGGGAGACCGGACCACGGGGGTCGGGTTCTTCGATCACATGCTCGACCTGCTGGCCCGCCACAGCCGCATTAACCTGAGCGTGCGCGCCCGCGGAGATCTGCACACCGGGGCTCATCACACCGTCGAGGACGTGGGAATCTGCATCGGCCAGGCGCTCGACCGGGCGCTCGGCGATCGCGCCCAGATCGCCCGCTTCGGCCAGGCTACCGTCCCGATGGACGAGTCGCGGGCCGCGTGCGCGCTTGACATCTCGGGGAGGGGGCTGTGCGCGTTCTCCTCGTCGCTGCCTCCGGGCGCGATCGGGAACTTCGACCACGAGCTCACCGAGGAGTTCTTTCGTGCGCTGGCGGCCAACGCGAAGCTGACGCTGCACATCACGGTCGAGGCCGGCACCAACGCCCATCACGTGATCGAGGCCGTGTTCAAGGCGTGCGCCCGAGCGCTGCGGATGGCGGTCGCGCTGGACCCGACCGAGCACGGCGTCCCCAGCACCAAGGGGACCCTCACGTGACCGCCGGTCCCCGGATCGCGATCGTTGACTACGGCATGGGCAACCGGCGCTCGGTGCACAAGGCGGTCGAGCACGTCGGCGCTCCCGTCCAGACCACGTCGGACGTCGAGACGATCCGGGCAGCGGACGGTCTGGTGGTTCCCGGCGTGGGCGCGTTCCCGCTGGCGATGCGCAACCTGCAGGCGCTCGGCCTGGCGCCGGTGATCACCGACCGCGCCCGCGCCGGCGTGCCCGTGCTGGGAATCTGCCTGGGCATGCAGCTGCTGTTCGAGCGCTCATACGAGCTCGAGCCCACCGACGGGCTCGGACTGATCGAAGGCGAGGTGACGGGGCTGTCCACGGGAGGACTGCGGATCCCGCACATCGGCTGGAACGAGGTCGCCTTCGAACGTGCGTCGCCGCTGCTCGCCGGGCTTCCCTCCGGCGGCTGTGCCTTCTATCACGTGCACTCCCTGGCCGCGAGGCCCACGCGGCCCGAGGACGTGGTGGCGACCACCACGTACGGCGAGCGCTTCGCCACGATCGTCGCGCGCGACCGCGTCCTGGGCGTTCAGTTTCACCCTGAGAAGTCCTCGGCGCACGGGCTGCGGATGCTGCGCAGCTTCGTCGAGCTGTGTGCCCGCCGGGGGCCGGTCCCGTCGCCGGCCGCCGTGGGCGCATGATCCTGCTCCCGGCGATCGACATCCTCGAGGGCCAGGCGGTGCGGCTGGCTCAAGGGAACTTCGAGCAGCGTACGGTCTACGACGCCGATCCCGTGACCGCGGCCCGCCGATGGGTGCGGGCGGGCGCTCGGGCGCTGCACGTCGTCGACCTCGACGGAGCCCGCCGGGGCGAGCCGGTCAACCTCGAGCAGGTACGAAGAATCGCGTCCGCGGTCGACGTGCCGATTCAGCTCGGGGGCGGGCTGCGCAGCATCGCGGCGACCCGGCTGGCCCTGGCGGCCGGGGCGACGCGGGTCGTCCTCGGCACCGCGGCTTACAGCGATATCGACTTCCTGGACGAGGCGGTCGCCGAGCTCCGGGACCGCCTGGTCGTATCGGTCGATGCCCGCCGGGGCCGGCTCGCGGCCGGGGGGTGGACGCAGCAGACCGAGATCCCCGCCGCGTCGGTGATCGAGACCCTGGGACGTCGGGGGGTGTCCCGGTTCGTCTACTCGAGCATCGAGCGCGACGGGATGCTCGCCGGACCCGACCTGGATGAGGTGACTCGGGTCGCGGGGGTTGTGCGCGGCAGCTTTGCCTACTCGGGTGGCGTCTCGTCGCTGGAGGATCTGAGGGCGCTGGCCGGCCTGCGCCAGGTCAACCTGACCGGGGTGATCGTTGGCAGGGCGCTCTACGAGGAGCGCTTCGATGTGGCGAGCGGCCAGGCGGCGCTCGACGACGCAACGGGAACCGGGTGCACTACAAGCGCGTGATCCCCTGCCTGGACGTCGACGGCGGCCGGGTGGTGAAGGGAGTCGGGTTCGTGGACCTGCGCGACGCCGGTGACCCGGTGGCGCTGGCGGCCCGCTATGACGCGGCGGGCGCCGACGAGCTCGTGTTCCTGGACATCACGGCGACCTCGGATCGCCGCGCCACGATCGTCGAGCTCGCGCGCCGGGCCGCCGACGAGGTGTTCATCCCGTTCACCGTGGGCGGGGGGATCCGCTCGGTTGCCGACGCCCAGGCGGTGCTCGACGCCGGGGCCGACAAGATCTCGATCAACTCCGCCGCGCTCCAGCATCCGGAGCTGATCGATGAGCTCGCCGCGACGTTCGGCGCCCAGTGCGTGGTGCTCGCGATCGACGCCAAGGCCCGAGCCGCGCTGGAACACGAGGCGTCCGGACCCCGTTGGGAGGCCTACCTGGCGGGCGGACGGACGGCCACCGGACGCGATGCCGTGGCCTGGGCCGCCGAGGGTGCGGAACGGGGAGCGGGGGAGATCCTCCTCACCAGCATGGATCGCGACGGGACCAACGAGGGCTATGACCTGGCGCTGACCGGGGCCGTCGCGCGCGCCGTGAGCGTGCCCGTGATCGCCTCTGGCGGAGCGGGCCGGCTGGACGATCTCGCCGACGCCGTGAGCGCGGGCGCCGACGCGATCCTCTGCGCGTCGATCCTTCATTACGGTCACCACACGGTCGCCGAGATCAAGCGCCACCTCACGGCCGAGGGCGTGCCTGTGCGCGAGCCCGGCTGGGGAGAGGACCTGACGGCGGCGTAGACGGGACGGGAGTCAACGGCGCGCCATCCACCGGAATGGGCGCCGGAGGCGTCAGATGCAGTTTTGTTGGGGACCCGAGCGCGAGCTGGCCGCGGTTACGCGGCCTCTTCCACGTACCCGGCCGCTGCACACGTATCGCAGTACGCCGCGGGCGGGACGCGAGGCTCATAGCATCCGGGACGACAGCACGTGGACGACCGCTTGGGACGCCCGCGACCGATGCGGGCGGCAGCGGCATCCTTGAGCTCTTCGCGCATACGATCGAGCTCTGCCGCGTGTTCCGCGCAGAATCGACGGCCCTTCTCGGCCGGGTGCTGACAGTGACTTCCACTACGACAGCGCATACATCGCAGATGATAGCAGACCCCCCCCGAACACCTGTGCGATGTGATGGTTACCCACGCGGCTGGGAGTGTCCCGGCGGGTGGCGGGGCGGGGCTCGCCGGGCGGCGTTGCGTTTGGCTGCGGCGTGTCGTGCGGCAGCCCGGCGGGCGGCAGCTTCACGAGCGGCGGCTCGCCTGGCCGCCGCGCGGGCGGCCTGGGCTCTGGTCGGCTTGGTCTCGGGCAGCAGCTGGTAGATCTGGGTGTAGCCGATCAGGTAGATGGCGTGATAGTCGGCGATCACCGGCGTGAACGCACCGTCGGGGAAGGAGAACACCTTCGCGCCGGTGACTGCGTTCAGCCCGGTGGTCACCCGGGACCCGAGGTCGGCGTAGTAGACGTCGTTGCCGAGCACGGTGACCGAGCCCGAGATTCGGCCCCCGGCGGGATGGCGCCACCGGATCGCTCCGGACTGGGCGTTGAACGCGTACAGGTTGCCGTCATAGGAGCCGACGTAGACCGTCGGCCCCAGCCCCCGCGGATCCGCGATCGCGGCCGACGAGTAGACGTAGGCGCCGGTGTCCGTGGCCCAGGCCAGCGCTCCGTTCTTGGCCCCGAAGGAGTAGACCCGGCCGTCCGTGTTGCCCAGGTAGACACGGCCGAAGGCGACCGCGGGGGTCGCGTAGAACTGGCCCGAGCCAAAGCCGAAATGGGCGCCGTTGGTGCTCACGGCCCATACCTGGGTGCCGTTGACGGCGCGCACCGCGTAGGCGCGACCGGCGTAATCGCCGAAGTAGAGGACGCCGTTGACCAGGGCCGGGCCGCCCTTGATCGCGCCGCTGGCGTGATATGCCCAGTACAGGTGCCCGTTGCGGACGTTGCGGGCGTACAGGTTCCCGGCCTGATCGCCGAAGTACACGGTCTGCCCGTTGACGATCGCCGACGACTCACTGCCCGCCGCCAGGGGGCGTGACCACACGATCTGGCCCGTGCGCATCGACAGCGCCACGAACCGGCCGCCGCCGGGCGAGTGCGAGTTGACCGACAGCACCGGCATCAGGATCAGTTGGGCGGGGGCCGCGATCGCCGGCGACGCCGCCGCCAGCGTGCCCAGCTTGCGCTGCCACAGCACGTGGCCGTTGCGGAGGTTGATCGCCTTGGCCGAGGCGTCGTCGTCGAGCAGGTACATCGTCTCGTGGTAGATGGACGGCGGGAACTCCAGCAGCGCCCCGTCCTCGTAACGCCAGCCCACGTGCAACGGCGCCGCCAGCTTGGCCGGCGCGGCGAAGAATCGGGTGCGCCCGGTGTCGAAGCCATACCACGGCCACTGGAAGTTGTCGACGACGACTGGCTTGGGCCGGGGCGGCGGGGGAGACGTCGTCGTCGGGGGGCGGGTGAACTGGAGGTTGGGATGTGAGACGTTGCCGGGCTTGTGAAGCAGCACGACCGCCGCCGCGACGCCCACAGCCACCAGCACGACCGCTGCCGCGACGAGCCCGCGCCACAGCAGTCGCCGCGAAACGGGACTCGGCATGGCGGCCATGCTAATGGGACTCGAGGCGGCGGGCGCCGCGCCACCCGCGATGATCTGGGGCGTGCAACTCCGCCCCGACGATCGTTTGTTGGAGCGTCTCGCTGAGCTCCCGGCGGCGCGTCCGCTCCTGGAGGCATCGGGCGACAGCGAGGGCGTCTACCTGGTGGGGGGCGCGGTTCGCGACCTGCTGCTGGGGACCGAGCCGCTTGATCTGGACGTGGTCGTCGAAGGCGACCCGGAGCGCGTCCTGCGCGCGCTCGGGGCCCCCGACCGGGTCCACGACCGTTTCGGGACGGCCAGCGTGATGGTCGCCGGAACGCGCTATGACATCGCCCGGGCCCGGCGGGAGAGCTACGCCGGGCCGGGGGCGCTGCCGACCGTCGCCCCGGCGCGGATCGAGCAGGACCTGGCCCGCCGGGATTTCACCGTCAACGCCCTGGCGCTGGGTCTGGGGGGATGCGACCGGGGCGGCCTCGTGGCCTTCCCGGGTGCGCTCGAGGATCTCCGTCACGCGCGGCTGCGGGTGCTGCACGACGCCTCCTTCGGCGACGACCCGACTCGCCTGCTGCGCCTCGCTCGCTACGCCGGCCGGCTGGGCTTCGAGATCGACGAGCACACGCGGGCGCTTGCCCGGCAGGCCGTGCGAGGCGGAGCCCTGCAGACGGTGACCGGTCCCCGGCTGGGCGCGGAGCTGCGGCTGCTGGCAGCGGAGCCTGATCCGGTCCGGGCCCTTTGCGCCCTCCGCGAGCTCGGCCTCGACGAGGCGCTGGCCGCCGGTTTCGGACTCCAGGATCCGAGGTTGGCGGCCCGGGCGCTGGAGCTGCTCGGTGCGGACGGTGACCGGGACGCGCTGGCGCTGGCCGCAGCAGCGATGTCACTGGCCCCGGCATCGCTGACCGCGCTCCTGGACCGCCTGGCCTTTCCGGCGCAGCAGCGGGATCTGATCGTCGCGGCGGCGATCGGCTCACCGGGTCTGGCGCGAGCCCTGGAGCAGGCCACGCTGCCGTCCGAGATCGCCGCCGCGGCCGCCGGCAGTTCCCCGGAGTCGGTCGCCCTGGCGGGCGCGCTCGGACCCACGGATGCCGCCGCCCGCTGGCTGAGAGAACTGCGTCACGTCAAGCTCGAGATCGACGGCGACGATCTGCTGGCCGCGGGCGTGCGACCCGGTCCCCGGCTAGGCGCCGGACTGCGCGCCGCGCTGGCGGCCAAGCTCGATGGCGAGGCAAGCGGCCGAGCTCAGCAGCTGGCCCGGGCGCTCGAGGCGGCCACCGACAGCGGATAGCCTGACCGGCATGCGGCTGACACGGCCCTTCTACACGCTGGGCGACCATTTCGCGGTCGACCTTCCCGGCGCCCGGGCGGCGTTCACCACCCGCCGCGGGGGCCACTCCGCCGGGCCCTACCAGAGCCTGAACCTGGGCCTGTTCACCGACGACGACCCGGACTCGGTGTCCGCCAACCGGGCCGCCGCGCGGGACGCGCTCGTTGCCCCGCCCCTGAGCTTCGTGCACCAGGTGCATGGCCCGCGGGTACGGCGGATCACGGCCGGCAGCTCAGTCCCCGTGTACCCACCCCGCGTCGACGGCCAGGTAACCGACCGGCGCGACATCGCCCCTGCGGCACTGGTCGCCGACTGCCTGCCGGTGGCGGTCGCGGGCAACGGCGCGGTGGCGATGTTGCACGCCGGCTGGCGGGGGCTGGCCGCCGGGGTGATCGCCAACGGAGTCGACGCGGTGCGCGAGCTCGGCGGCGAGGGGCGGCTGAGCGCGGCGATCGGGCCCGGCGCCGGCCCGTGCTGCTACCGGGTCGGCGGCGAGGTTCACGACGCCTTCGCCGGGCTGACCTGCGCCCACCGGGGCGACAACCTCGACCTCAAGGCGATCACGCGACATCAGCTCGAGGGCGCCGGTGTCGCAGCGGTCGACGACATCGGGATCTGCACGATCTGCGCGGACCGGGCTCTGCTGTTCTCGCACCGGCGCGATCAGGGTCTGACCGGCCGTCAGGCGGGGGTTGCGTGGCTGACCTGATCCACGGCTTGCGCGCTCAGGTGGTCCGCGAGAACCTGGAACGCGTGCGCGACCAGATCGCGGCCGCCGGGCGAGAAACCGACGGTGTCCAGATCCTCGCCGCCGTCAAGTACCTGCCCGCCGAGGAGCTGGGCGCCCTGTCCGAGGCCGGCGTGACGGTTGTGGGCGAGAACCGCGCCCAGGAGCTGGTGGCCAAGGTGGGGGCCCATCCGGACGCTTTCACCTGGGACTTCATCGGCCACCTGCAGAGCCGCAAGGTGCGCGAGATCCTGCCGTGGGTGCGCTACGTCCACTCGGTGGCCACCGATTCGGCGCTGGCGCAGCTGGGGCGCCACGGCGATCAGAGCACCCAGGTGATGATCGAGGTCAACGTCGCCGGGGAGGCCGGCAAGAGCGGGATCGCTCCGCAGGAGCTGGAAGGGTATCTCGAGCGCTGCCCGGTCGAGGTCGTGGGACTGATGACAATGCCCCCGCTGGTCTCCGATCCCGAGGACAGCCGGCCTCATTTCGTCGCCCTGCGAGACCTCGCGGAGCGTTACGAGCTCCCGCATCTGTCGATGGGCACCAGTCAGGACTACGTGGTGGCGCTTCAGGAAGGGGCGACTATCGTGCGTCTCGGTACAACCCTGTACGGAGGCGCGTCATAATCAGGGCAGGGAATCAGCCCTGATGCGCGAACCCTGAACACGCACATGGCGTTCAGAGACACCTGGCACCGAACCCTCGTCTACTTCGGACTCGCGGAGGACGAGGCCTACGACGACGACGAGGTCGAGACCTACGGCGAGCCCGAGGTCGAGCTTCAGGACAGCTACCGCGAGCGGCCCAACGTGCGCAAGCTGAGCTCGCGCCGGCGTCGTGACGAGATCGATGACATCTTCGGCGACGAGACGGGCAGCGAACGACGAACCACGTCGCTGCGGCCCGTGAGCGGGCGCACCGCCAATGGACGGGGCGGCGGCGACGTGCGCGTGCACTTCGTGGCTCCCAAGAGCTTCAACGACGTCCAGGACGTGGCGGACAAGTTCAAGGACACGATCCCGGTCATCCTCAACCTCCAGGGCACCGACACCGATCTGTCCAAGCGGCTGATCGACTTCTCCAGCGGGCTCACCTACGCGCTGGACGGCGGCATGCAGAGGATCGCCGACAAGGTCTTCCTGCTGACGCCCCGCAACGTCGAGGTATCGGCCGAAGAGCGCGCCCGGCTGGTCGAGAAGGGCTTCTTCAACCAGTCCTAGCCCGGCAGGCGGACGGCCCGCGTGACTCGTCCCGTGGCCTCCCGGGTGGCCCCGCCCCGATGCGGAGGTAGATTTGTCTGACATGCGAGTCGGACTGATCGGAGCTGGCAACATGGCCCGCGCGCTGGCGCGAGGCTGGGGCGATCCCGTGCTGTGCTCGGACGCGGGGTCCGGCCGGGCCGCGGAGCTGGTCGCGGAGCTCGGCGGCCGGGCGGCGAGCAACGTCGAGGTCGCCGAGGAATCGGATCTGATCGTGCTCTGCCACAAGCCCGCCCAGTTCACCGACGTGGCCCGGGAGATCCGCGGCCATGTCAGCGCGGTGGCATCGGTGCTGGGGTCGACAGACAGTTCGGCACTGGCCCAGGAGTATCGACCGCAACAGGTCTTCAGGCTGATGCCCAACACGCCGGTCGAGGTTCGCCGCGGAGTCGTCGTGTACTCGCCGGTCCGGAGGCCCGGCCATGTGATCGATCGCGACCTCGAGCGAGCTGTGCTGGAGCTGTTTGCGCGGTTGGGCACGGTGGTGACGGTCGACGAGCCACTGCTGGACGTCGCAGCCGCGGTGACCAGCGTCGGTCCTGCCTACCAGGCCTTGCTCGCCGAGGCCCAGGTGGACGCGGCGGTTCGTCACGGGCTCAAACCGGCACTGGCGTCCCAGTTGGTGGCGGCGACGACAGCCGGCAGTGCGGAGCTTCTGAAGATCCGCGACTTCGACACGCTGGCCGTCAGGCGTGAGGTCACGTCTCCGGGCGGCTCGACGGCACGAGGGCTCGACGCGCTGGAGCGCGCCGGCGTCCGGTCGGCCTTCCAGGCGGCGATCGACCGCGTCACCGGAGTCGATCGATGATCGCGATCGCGGCCTCCACGCGCGGAGACATAGCCAATTACGTCTCCGCCCTGTTCGAGGTCTACATCGTCCTGATCTTCGTCTACATCCTGCTCAACCTGCTGTTCTCGTTCGGATTGCGGACGCCGTACTCGCGCGGCGCCAGCGCCATTCTCAACTTCCTGCGCGACGTCTCCGAGCCCTACCTGAGGATCTTTCGCCGCTTCATACCGGCGCTGGGCGCAGTCGACCTCTCGCCGATGATCGGAATCATCGTCCTGTACGTCATCCGCACGGTCCTGGTCAATGTCATCCAGGGCTGAGCAGATCCCGACGGCCGAGCGCACCGCGCCCGGCGAGCCCGCGGCTCCAGCCTCGGAGCGCGAATCCGCGCCTGACCTCGAGCCCGTCCCGGCGGCCCCGCGCCGGCGGGCCATCGCGTTCGCTCGCGCGCTGGCGGTGATGGTGGCGGTGATCGTCGTCGACCGCTTGACCAAGCACGCCGTGGTCACGGGGATCGCAGTCGGGGACGTCCACCGCTTCCTGCCCGGCATTGCGCTCGTCCACGTCCGCAACAGCGGCGTGGCGTTCGGGTTCTTCGCCGGCGGGGGAGCGCTCGTCCTCGTGCTGACTCTGCTCGCCCTGTCGGCCCTGATCGTCTACTTCCTGCTGCGCCCGACTCGTTCGGGGCTGTGGCTGCCTACCGGGTTGCTGGTCGGCGGCGCCCTGGGCAACCTGATCGACCGCCTTGCCAACGGGTCGGTCACCGACTTCATCAAGCTGCCGCTGTGGCCGGCGTTCAATGTCTCGGACATGGCGATCACGTTCGGGGTGCTGGCGCTGCTGTACGTGCTCGAGGGACCAGCCGCGCGCGCCCGCGCCGGTTCCGGTGACTGAGCCGGCGCCGGCCAGGCAGCTGCCGGTGCCCGACGAGGCGGCCGGGATGCGGCTGGACCGCTTCCTCTCGGGGCCGCTGGGCTCACGCGCGCGAGCGCAGACCGTGATCGACGCGGGCCGGGTCTCGGTCGACGGACGACCCCGGCCCAAGCGCCATCTGCTCGCAGCCGGCGAAGTGATCACGGTGCAGGATCAGGACGCGCCGCCCGAGCCGGCCGCCCAGGTCGTGGCACCGTTCTCGGTGGTCTACGAGGACGAGCATCTCCTGGTCGTCGACAAGCCCGCCGGCGTCGTGGTGCATCCCGCCCGCGGCCATCGGACTGGAACCCTGGCGCAGGCGCTGGCCGGGCGCGGGGCAGGCGGCGAGGATCCCTGGCGAGCCGGCATCGTGCACCGTCTGGACCGCGATACCTCGGGCCTGCTCGTGGTGGCCAAGAGCGACCGGGTGCACCGGGAGCTCAAGCAGCTGCTGGCCTCCAGGGCTCTGCGGCGCGAGTACCTGGCGCTGGTGGACGGCCATCCCGAGGCTCGCACGGGCACGATCGAAGCCCCGATCGGTCGTGACCGGCGGGACCGGGTTCGGATGTCGATCGACACCGATCAGCCGCGCGAGGCGCGCACCCACTTCGAGGTCGTGCACCTACTGCCCAGCTCGACGCTCCTCCGGGTGACGCTGGAAACTGGCCGGACGCATCAGATCCGCGTCCACATGGCCGCAATCGGTCATCCGGTAGCCGGCGATCGGCAGTACGGCATCGCCGGCGAGTACGGTCTGAAGCGCCAGTTCCTGCACGCTGCGCGGCTCCGCTTCGCGCACCCGGTCACCGGCATCGAGCTCGACCTGCGATCAGACCTGCCGGAGGATCTGGCAGGGGCGCTGCGGGCGGCCGCGGACGGGGTCAGTCCGTGAGGGGGAGGGTCACGAGCTTGCCAGAGTGATGGCAGCAGCTGACATCGTCTGGTAGTGATGGCAGCAACTGACATCGATCCGTACTCGCGCCTCCTTCGTCTCGCCTGACAACCCCACCTCCAGCGAGCTGACCCGCCAGCTGCTGAGCTGGGAGCTGACCCATCCGGGCCTGCTCGAGGATCTCGACGCAAGGCCACTACTTCGACCACCAGCTCGTGTCGTGAGTCGTTGCCTGGGGCGGCGGACAGCCGCGCCGCGGATCCGGGTCTGACCGCCGAGCTCGCCCAGCTCGCCGGCCACACGCTGGACGAGATGTGACCCGTCCCACAGCGGGGTCGCTGGACACCTCGGTGTTCATCTGGGCGTCCGCTCGGCGAATGCCCGGGCGAATCGCGTGTCGGTGGTCACCGTCGGCGAGCTGCAGCTTCGGAAGGCTGGGCCGCCGACAATGACACCGCACGGGCTCGCCGCGCCGATGCGAGGGAGCCCCCCGGCATCTGTGCCGAGGTCACGGCGATGCGGGACACTTGCGTAGACTCAACGGCAATCAACCCCTACCCCGCCGAACAGCGGCTCGCGGCCCTGCCCCGGAACCACCGGGAAATCGCGACCAACCGCCCGGTGGGCCTGAAGTACACAAATAAACGAAAAGGGAGCAGTAACCGTGGCTCAGATCGGCATCAAGGAGCTGCTGGAGGCCGGCGTGCATTTCGGTCACCAGACGCGCCGTTGGAACCCCAAGATGCGCCGCTTCATCTTCGGTGAACGCGACGGCATCTACATCATCGATCTCCTCCAGACCGAGGAGCTGCTTCAGAGCGCGCAGGAATTCGCCGCCGAGATCTCGCGCCGGGGCGGCACCGTGCTGTTCGTCGGAACCAAGAAGCAGGCCCGCGACGCAATCGCGGACACCGCCGGCGCGGCGGACATGCCGTACGTCAACCACCGGTGGCTGGGCGGTCTGCTGACCAACTTCCAGACGATCTCGCTGCGGATCAAGCGGCTGCATGACCTCGAGCGCTACGAGACCGAGGGCCAGCTGCAGCTGCTGCCCACGCGCGAGCGCATGGCGGCCCAGGCTGACCTCGAGAAGCTGCGCGCCAACCTCGGGGGCGTCAAGAACATGCAGCGCGTACCCGACGCGGTGTTCGTGATCGACCTCAAGACGGAGGCGATCGCGGTGCGGGAGGCCCAGCGGCTGCGGATTCCGATCATCGGTCTCGTGGACACCAACTGCGATCCCGAGGGGATCGACTACGTGATCCCGGGCAACGACGATGCGATCCGTTCGTGCGCCGCGATCACGAGCGCGGTCGGCGACGTCGTGGCGCAGGGCCACAACGTGTTCCGGGCCGAAGAGGAGCGCGCGCGTCTGGAACGCGAGCGCCAGGAGGCCGAGGAGCGCGCCCGCCGCGAGGCCGAGGAGCAGGCCCGCCGTGAAGCGGAGGAGCAGGCCGTGCGCGAGGCCGAGGAGCAGGCCCGACGGGAGGCCGAGGAGCAAGCCGCAGCGACGGCCGCCGCGGCCGAGCCCCAGGCCCCGGCTGCGGCCCCGGCCCCGGCTGCGGCCCCGGCCCCGGCTGCTGCCCCGGCCCCGGCTGCGGCCCCGGCCCCGGCTGCGACTCCGGCGGGTGGGGCCCAGGCCCCGGCTGCGACTCCCGCGGGTGGGGCCCAGGCCGAGCCGGCGCCACAGCCCGCCCCGGCGCCACAGCCCGCCCCGGCGCCACAGCCCGCCCCGGCGCCACAGCCCGCCCCGGCGCCACAGCCCGCCCCGGCGCCACAGCCTGCCCCGGCGCCACAGCCTGCCCCGGCGCCACAGCCTGCCCCGGCGCCACAGACCCCCCCGGCGCCCACTCCGGCAGCTCCGCAGCCGGCACAGGACGTCGAAGTGGCCGAAGCGGCGGCGGCCGTGCCTCCCGCCCCAGAGCCAGCACGTGAAGCGCCCGCGTCTGAGGCGCCAGCCCCCGAGGAGGCTCCGGCCGAGGAGTCGCCGGCCGAGCCGGAGCTGCGCACCGAGCCGGAGCCGCCCACCGAGCCGGAGCCGCCCGCCGAGCCGGAGGCGGCGAGCGACGCTCCCGAGACGGACCGGTCATGAGCGCGATCAGCGCCAGTGACGTGAAGGCTCTGCGCGACCGGACGGGGGCGGGGATCGTCGCCTGCCGCGACGCCCTGGCCGAGGCCGGCGGCGACCTCGACAAGGCGGTGGAGCTGCTGCGTGCCCGCGGAGAGGCCCAAGCCGCCAAGCGCTCGGGCGAAGAGGCCCGCGAGGGCGTGATTCAGAGCTATATCCATGCCGGCAACCGGATCGGCGCGATCGTGGAGGTCGACTGCCAGACCGACTTCGTGGCCCGCAACGAGAAGTTCATCGAGTTCGCCCGCGACGTGGCCCTGCACGTGGCCGCGTCGACGCCGATCGCGATCAGCGACGCGGACGTGCCCACCGAAGATCGTGAGCGGGAGGAGCGGATCGCCGTCGAGCAGGCCGCCGACCGTCCGGAGAACGTGCGCGAGCGAGTCGTGACCGGCAAGCTCGACAAGTGGCTCGACGAGGTCGTCCTGCTGCGCCAGCAGCACGTCAACGAGGACAAGCACGGCGGCCAGACGATCGAGGAGCTGCGCGCGGCGCTCTCGGCCGAGACCCGGGAGAACATCGTCATCCGTCGCTTCGCGAGGTTCGCGGTCGGCGGCTGAGATAGTGTCCGTCAAGCGGTGGCAGCGGCGGTGAGGATATGAGCGACGGGGACATAATCGACGAGCTGCTCACGGACGCACGTGAGCGAATGACGAAGTCGGTCGAGTCGATGCGCCACGAGTTCAGCTCGGTGCGTACCGGCCGGGCCAGTCCGGCGCTGCTGGACCGGGTCTCAGTCGACTACTACGGGACCTCGACCCCGCTCAAGCAGCTGGCCACGATCACCGCCCCGGAGGCGCGCATGCTCACCGTCCAGCCATACGACAAGAGCTCGATCAAGGCCATCGAGCGAGCCATCCTCGAGTCCGACGTCGGCCTGACCCCCGGCAACGACGGCAATCTGATCCGTCTCAGCGTCCCGGAGCTGACGGAGGAGCGCCGCCGCCAGCTGGTCCGGGTAGTGCGCCACATCGCCGAGGAGGGCCGGGTCGCGATTCGCAACATCCGCCGTGACGTCATGCACGATCTCCGGGAGCTCAAGGAGGCCGGCGAGGCCGGCTCAGACGACGAGCATCGCGCCGAGGTAGAGCTCCAGAAGGTGACCGACGAGCGCGTCGCCGAGCTCGACGAGCTCCTCAAGCACAAGGAAGAAGACATCCTGGAGGTCTAGCCGTGGGCCTCGCAGATGAGGGCTCCGCCCCCTCAGCCTCGCCCTCGCAGCCCGGCGACGGCGCTGGGCGGGATGGGCGGGTTCGATACGTAGCGATCATCACCGATGGCAACGGCCGCTGGGCGCAGCGGCGTGGCCTGCCCACGGTCGCCGGTCACGAGGCCGGCGCCGACACCGTGAAGGCTCGGCTGCGAGACGCGGCCCGGCTGGGCATACAGGAGCTCACCGTGTACTCGTTCTCGACCGAGAACTGGTCACGTGACCCCGGCGAGGTGGCGGGTCTGATGGAGATGTTCGCCCGCCGAATCGAGCTCGAGACACCGGAGCTGGACGCCGAAGGGGTGCGGATGAGGTTCATCGGGCGGCGCTCCGAGCCCGTCGCCTCCGAGCTCGTGGAGCGCATGAACTGGGCCGAGGGCGTCACCCGCGAGAACACGCTGATCACCCTGTTCGTGGCTTTCAATTACGGCGGCCGAGCGGAGATCGTCGACGCAGCGCGAACCTTTACGGGGACCACCGAAGCCGAGTTCCGCGCCCACCTGTACGCCCCTGACATGCACGACCCCGATCTGGTGATCCGCACGAGCGGCGAGCAGCGGCTGTCCAACTACCTGCTCTGGCAGGCGGCCTACTCCGAGCTGGTGTTCGTAGACGAGCTGTGGCCGGATTTCTCGCGCGCCACCTTCGAGCGGGCGCTGAACGAGTTCGGGGCCCGCCGACGCCGCTTCGGGGGCCGGTGATGCCGCCCGCGCGCCGCGGCTCGGCCGGACGTCCCCCGCGATCGGCCGGGCGCCGAGACACAGCGGGCGCCCGGCGGGCTCGCCGGCCCGCCCGCGGCCGTCCCGATCGCGAGCGACGCGCCGCTCGGCGGCGTCCCCGCTCGGATCTCCTGGCCCGGATCCTGATCGCCGTCCCGGCCGCCATCATCGCGATCGTGTTCGTCGATGTCGGCGGCCTCGCGTTCGCGCTGTTCATGATCGCTGTCAGCTGTGCCTGCCTGCTCGAGCTCTATCGCATTCTGTCCCGCTGGCGGCCGGTGGCGGTGGTCGGACTGGCGGCAGGGGCGGGGATGGTCCTCGCCGCGCGCTACGGCACCGAGCGCGACGTGCTGGAAGTGGCCGTGGCCGCGCTTCCCGTCGCCTTCCTCGCGGTCATCGCGAGCGGCGAGAGCGCCCGGGCGACGGTGTCTATCGCGGGCACTCTCCTGGGCGTGTGGTGGATCGGGATCGCCTTCGCACACGCCGAGCTGCTGCGCCAGCTTCCGCACGGCAACGCGATCCTGATCGACGTCCTGGTCGGGACGTTCCTGGGCGACACCGCCGCCTATGTGGGCGGGCGGCTGTTCGGACGCCGGCCGCTGGCGCCTCAGATCTCGCCCCACAAGACCCTCGAGGGTCTGTTCTGCGGGATGCTGATCGCGATCGTCGCGGTGTTCATCGCCGGCCTCTATCAGACGTGGCTCACCCAGGGCGACGCGCTGCTGCTCGGCCTGTCGGTCGCCGTGCTCGGTCCGGTGGGAGACCTCTTCGAGTCGCTGGTCAAGCGCGACGCCGGGGTCAAGGACTCGGGCAACCTGTTCGGCGCCCACGGCGGTGCGCTGGACCGCCTCGACGCCCCGATCTTCACCGTCGTGGCCGGGTATTACGTGTGGATCGTCGTGATGCACTGAGGAGGCCGTCCACCTTGGACGCCAGGACCTCTTCATCGTCCTGATCCGAACCCGCACCGGAGATGCAGCCATCCCCGCCGGACCAGCGACTTGACCTGCTCGTAGCTGAACCGAGCGCATGCAGCTGCCGCAGGGAGTCAACCCCGCGCTGGCGTCCCGCCAACTGCGCCCGCCGCACCTCACGCGGATGGCGATTCGGGTCTCCTGGAACCGATTTGCCATCCACGTCGCCCATCGCGCCGCCCCGACAGGGAACTGTCACAAGTGATTGGCGAAGATCCTGGTTGCGGACCCGGGACAGTGGGTCCCCTGTAGGTCCTCCATACAATCGGCCCGGTGGCGCGCCGGCTGGTCATCCTCGGTTGCACAGGCTCGATCGGAGCCCAGGCACTCGACGTCGTAGCCCGGGCGGGCGATGAGCTCCAGGTCGTCGGGCTCAGCGCCGGCCGCTCGGTGGAGGCGCTGATCGAGCAGGCCCGCGCCCGCGGGGTCAGCCGGATCGCCCTGTCCGACCCGGATGCGGCCGCCCGCGCCGCCGAGCTGTGGACCGGCGGCGAGGTCCTGAGCGGTCCGGAGGGACTGGTCAGGCTGATCACCGAGACCGACTGCGATCTCGTCCTGAACGCGATCGTCGGCTCCGCGGGGCTGGTCCCCACGGTCGCGGCGCTCGGCGAGGGGATCGACCTGGCGCTGGCCAACAAGGAATCGCTCGTGGTGGGCGGCGAGCTCGTGACCGCTCTGGCCGAAGCTACCGGGGCGGCCATCATCCCGGTCGACTCAGAGCACTCGGCGCTGCACCAGCTGCTCGCCGGCGAGCCGGTGGGCACTGTGGACCGGCTGATCCTGACCGCCTCGGGCGGGCCGTTCCGCGGTCGCCGGGCCGCGGACCTGGAGGAGGTCACCGTGGAGCAGGCGCTCGCGCACCCGACCTGGCGGATGGGGGGCAAGATCACGATCGACTCCGCGACCCTGATGAACAAGGGGCTGGAGCTGATCGAGGCCCACCACCTGTTCGGCACCCCGTATGGGCAGATCGACGTGATCGTCCACCCCCAGTCGATCATCCACAGCCTGATCCAGCTCTGTGACGGGGCGACGCTCGCGCACCTCGGCTATCCGGACATGCGCGTGCCGATCGCCTACGGGCTGCACTACCCCGAGCGGGTCGACGTGCCGGTGGCTCCCCTGGATCTCGCCGAGCTGGGGGCGCTGAGCTTCGAGCCCGTGGATACCGAGACGTTCGGCTGCCTGGCGCTGGCGCGCGAGGCGGGGGTCGCCGGAGGCACCGCTCCGTGCACTCTCAATGCCGCCAACGAGATCGCCGTGCACGCCTTCCTGACGGGCCGGCTGCGTTTCCTGGAGATCCAGGCCGTGATCTCGGAGACGCTGAGCCGGCTGCCCTCCCAGACGGTGCACTCGTTCGAGTCGCTGTCCAGCGCCGACGCCGACGCACGCCGGATCGCCGGCGAGCTGGTGCAAACGCTCACCTCCGCTTGAGCGGGCGCATAAGCCCCGCTGCCTACACTCGAAACGCCCGTGTCCTACGTTCTCGCGTTTCTCGGCTTTGCCTTCCTGATCATCGCGCACGAGGCCGGCCACTTCGCCGTGGCCAAGGCGGTGGGCATGCGGGTGGAGCGCTTCTCGCTGTTCTTCGGGCCGATGATCACCAAGTTCCGCCGCGGCGAGACGGAATACGGGGTCGGGGTCATCCCCCTGGGTGGCTACGTGAAGATCAGCGGCATGAACCCCAACGAGGACATCCCGCCGGAGTTCGTGGCCCGCGCCTATTACAACCAGCCGGTCTGGAAGCGCGTGGTCACGATCCTCGCCGGTCCGGCGGTCAACATCCTGATCGCCTTCGTGCTCGTCTGGGGGATATTGCTGTCCAGCGGTCAGACGACGTACACCGCGAACACGAGGGTCGCCGTGGTGGAGAAGAGCACGCCGGCGGCGGCTGCGCTGCTGCGATCCGGAGACCAGGTCGTATCCGTCGACGGCGTCGGCGGTTCGGAGGCCGCGATTCGCAAGCAGATCGACACCCATCGCTGCGCCGGCGCCCACGTCAACGGCTGCCTGGCGGCCACGCCGGCGCAGATCGTGGTCCGCCGAGGCGGCAAGCTGGTCAGCCTGGCGGTCCGGCCCCGTTACGAGGCCTCGCAAGGGCGGATGCTGGTCGGCGTCGAGTTCGGCTCAAACGCCAGCACGACGTACCCGGGCGTCGCCGGCGCCGCCTCGGACTCGGTGACCGGACTGTGGTCGGTGACCAAGCAGACCGTCTCTCACGTGGTGCGGATCTTCGAGCCCCAGGATCGCAAGCAGCTGCACGGGATCGTCGGCGGGTACACGGTAACCCAGGAGTCGTTTGCCACGAGCACGACCCGGGCGCTGGAGGTCCTGGCTCTGATCTCGCTCTCGCTCGGCGTGATCAACCTGTTCCCGTTCCTTCCGCTTGACGGCGGTCACGTGTTCTGGGCGGTGGCCGAGAAGGTTCGCGGCCGGCGCATCTCGTTCGCGGTGATGGAGCGCGCGGGGGTGGTGGGAGTCCTGTTGATCGTGCTGCTGTTCGTGATCGGCCTCAGCAACGACATCTCGACCTTGAGCGGCAGCGGCTTCACCGTGCACTAGTCGGCTCCCCGCTGATCGAACGAGCCGCATGATCAGCGAAACTGACTACGACGTCGCCGTGAGTCAAGCGCTGAAACATCCCGCGGCGCCGAGCCCTGCGGCCGGGTCACAAACCCAGACCGCCTGAGCCGGCCCTCACCGCCCTGCGCTGCGGTGAGAGCGGCTGCGGTAGGTTTACGGCCGCGACCGGCAGGCGAGCGGCGAGGAGGGGAGAGATGGCGACCACCACCACCAGGAAAAAGGGGCAAGCCCGGGCGGCCGACGCTCGGACGTTGGTACAGGCGCTGCACCGGACGGCGACCGATCATCCCGAGATCGTGGCCGTCCGCACGCCCGACGACTCGGTGTCGCTGACCTGGGCGCAGCTGCGCGAGCGCGTTGATGCGCTCGCCGGTGGGCTGGCAGCACTCGGCGTCGGGCGCGGGCAGTGCGTGGCCATGATGCTCGCCAATCGCCCCGAGTTCCACGTAGCCGACCTGGCGGCGGTCACGCTCGGGGCGACGCCGTTCTCGATCTACGTCACCTACCCGGCGGCCGAGATCGGATATCAGATCCACGACTCGGGCGCCCGGGTGGCGATCGTCGAGCAGGCGTTTCTCCCGGCGGTCCTCCAGGCGCGCCAGAGCCTTCCCGGACTCGAGCACGTGATCGTCGTCGACGGAGACGCCCCGGAGGGGGTGCTGAACCTGGCCGACGTCGAAGGCTCGGCGCCGGACTTCGACGCAGCCAGAGCGGGCGCGGCGGTGTCCGAGGGTGACATCTGCACGCTGATCTACACCTCCGGCACCACCGGCCATCCCAAGGGCGTCCAGCTGACCCACCACGCGATCATGTACAGCGCACGGCGGTCAGGCGAGGTGATCGAGCTCCCACCCGGCTCCCGGGTGATCTCGTGGCTGCCCGCCGCCCACATCGCCGAGCGGATGGCCCATCACTACATGCCGGTGGCCTACGCGGGCACCGTCACCTGCGCGCCGAACCCGCGGGAGATCCTCTCCTACCTGCCCCAGGTCCGCCCCAACTGGTTCTTCGCGGTACCTCGGATCTGGGAGAAGCTCAAAGCCGGCCTGGAGGCGATGCAGGCAGCCCAGCCCGAGGAGCAGCGTCGCCCAGTCCGGGAGGCCGTGGCGGCGGCGACCGAGCGCGTCCGCCTGCTCCAGCGCGGCGAGCCCGTCCCGGCCGAGCTCGCGGCCAAGGTCGCCGACGCCGACGAGCGGCTGTTCTCAAAGCTGCGCCAGATGCTCGGACTCGACCAGCTGCTCGCCGTAAACGTGGGCGCCGCGCCGACGCCGGTCGAGGTGGTGGAGTTCTTCCACGCGATCGGGATCGAGCTCGCCGAGCTGTGGGGCATGTCCGAGACCTGTGGCGTCGGGACGGTCAACCGGCCCGGCCACGTCAAGATCGGCACGGTGGGGCCGGCCTCACCCGGGGTGGAGCTCAAGCTGGCCGGGGACCCGCCGGCTCGTCCCGGCGAGCCGGCGGCCGGCGAGATCCTGTGCCGGGGGGAGTTCCTCATGACCGGCTATCGCAACCAGCCGGAGCTGACCGCCGAGGCGATCGATGGGGACGGCTGGCTGCGCACCGGCGACATCGGAACGCTCGACGACGAGGGGTTCATGACGATCGTCGACCGCAAAAAGGAGCTGATCATCAATGCCGCGGGCAAGAACATGTCGCCCGCCAACATCGAGGCGGCGGTCAAGACGGGCAGCCCCCTGATCGGCCAGGCGTGCACGATCGGCGATGCTCGCCCCTACAACACCGCCCTGATCGTGCTCGACTCCGACTTCGCGCCCCAGTGGGCACAGCAGCAGGGGCTGGGCGCCGCGACGCTCGAGGAGCTGGCGGTCGAGCCTCGGGTGATCGAGGCCGTCCAGGCGGGCATCGACGAGGCCAACCGACACCTGGCCCGGGTCGAGCAGATCAAGAAGTTCACGATCGTCGCCGGCGACTGGCTCCCGGGGGGCGACGAGCTGACGCCCACCATCAAGCTCAAGCGAAAGCCGATCGCCCAGAAGTACGCGGACGCGATCGAGCGGATGTACTCATAGAGTCGCCGCGGCGATCGAGCGAGACAGGAGCTCGACCGGGTGGTGGATCGGAAGCGGGCAGCCGAGCTGGCGCAGGTGCAGGTCCAGCTGGGCCGCGCACCCGGGATTGGCGGCGGCGATCGCCTGGGCGCCGGTGTCGATCAGATGGTGCGCCTTGCGGGCGCCCAGATCGGCGGCCGCCTCGGGCTGGACGAGGTTGTAGATCCCCGCTGACCCGCAGCACACATCGCGCTCGGTCCCGACCTCCAGCAGCTCCAGTCCGGGGATGGATTCCAGCATCCGGCGGGGCGCCTGGCGAACCCCTTGGGCATGGGCCAGATGGCAGGCGTCGTGATAGACGACGCGCAGCGGGACCGGCCCCCGCCCAGCCCGGGGCTCCAGCTCGCCCAGCAGCTCGGTGACGTCGCGCACGCGCGCTGAGAAGTCGCGCGCCTCCGGGGTGCCGAGCAGCTCGCCGTACTCCTTCATGGCCGAGCCACATCCGGCCGCGTTGACCACGATGTGGTCCAGGCCTTCGGGTCCCCCGGCCGCCGCGAACGCCGAGATCGTCGAGCGAGCCCGCTTGATCGCCGACGGCTCCTCGCCGCCGTGGAACTCGAGGGCCCCGCAGCAGTCGGGCAGCTTGGGCGCGATCACCTCAAAGCCCTCGGCGGCCAGGGCGTGCACGGTCGCGCGGTGAACCTGGGGATAGAACACGCGCTGGACGCAGCCCAGGAGCAGCCCCACCCGCCCACGCGGTGCTCCGACGGCGGCGGTGCGCTGCGCCACTCCGGCCTTGGCCGCCTTGCCGGCGGGGGCTTGGGGGGCGACCTTGGCAAGCACGGCGAGCCGCTCCGGGAGCCGGTCTGTCCCCAGCCGCCGGGTTGCGGCCAGCATCGGGACCAGCGCACGCAGGCGCCGAGGGTGGGGGAGGGTGGCGTAGATCAGCCGGCGCAGCGCCCGGTCGGCCGGGCTGCGCCGATGATTGCGCTCCACCTGCGGACGGACGCGCTCGATCAGGCGGTCGTAGCGCACGCCCGAGGGGCATGCCGTCACGCAGGCCATGCAGCCCAGACAGCGGTCGAAGTGGGTCACCATCTCGTCGGAGAGGGTCTCGTCGGCCTGCAGCCCGTCGCTCATGAGCACGATCCGGCCGCGCGGCGAATCGGCCTCCTGGCCCCAGAGCACGTAGGTGGGGCAGCTGTCCAGGCAGAACCCGCAGTGCACGCAGTCGTCGATCACCGACTCCTCGGGAGGCCGATGGGTGTCGAAGGCGGCCATCAGATGTCGCCCACGAACAGGCCGGGATTGCAGGTCGCGCTCGGATCAAAGCGCTGTTTGACCCGGCGCATGACCTCGAGCGCGGGTGCCGGGACCTCACCCCAGGGATCGGCGTCCGCGCGGGCCGTGCCAGGCGCGTCGAGGAGGACCGCGTGTCCCCGGAGCCGGCTCAGCTCGCGCCGCAGCTGCCCGATCGCCGCCGGCTCGACGGTGACGTAGCTGCAGCCGAGCGCCACGCGGCCTACTAGCGTGCCCGCACTCCCGTCCGTCGCGCGCACGACCTCCGCCAGGCTTCCGGGCGCGGCCGCGACGCGCACCACGGCCTCGTCGGTGGAGCGCTGGCCCGCCCGCTGGCGCTCCCAGAGCCGGCCATCGTCGGCGGTGACGTCGACCTCGCGCAGGCCGAGCTCGCGCATCAGCTTGGCAGTCCGCTGAGCGCGGCGGGGCGCCTCGGGACCGGCGCAACGCGCGAGCAGGCCGCCGCGACCCGCTCGCCAGGCCACGTCCAGAGCTTCGAACTCCCCGGGGAAGGCGGCCAGGGCCACGGCGGCGCGAGCGATCTGGTCGGGATCGGTGGCGGCGCCCAGGGCCGTCGCGCTGTTGTCGTGCAGGGCATGCAGGCGCACGTTGACCGACAGGATCAGGCCCAGGGTCCCGAACGAGCCGGCGAACAGCTTGGCGAGGTCATAGCCGGCCACATTCTTGATCACCTTGCCGCCGGCACGGGCGATGGTGCCGTCGCTGAGCGCGACGGTGGCGCCCACCACCAGGTCCCGGGGGGCTCCGTAGCGATGGCGCAGCGGACCCGTGTCGGCGGTGGCGACCACTCCTCCGATCGTCGGCCCCGGCTCGGGCCCCAGCGGCGGATCCAGGGCCAGCATCTGGCCGGCGGCGGCAAACGTCCGCTGGGCGAGCGCGAGTGGGACCCCGGCCTCCAGGGTGGCCGTCAGGTCCCCGGCGTTGTGCTCCACGATCCGGTCAAGCCGCGAGGTGTGCAGCTCCAGATCGGCTTCGACGCCGGGACGCCCCCAGTCCAGCTTCGTGCCCGAGCCGACGATGCGCACCGTCTGACGTTCGGCGCTGGCGCCCGCCAGGGTGGCTGCGGCGTCCTCGAAGGTCTCGGGGACCTGGCGGATGGCGGTCACCACGGCGGGTCCTCTCCGCGCCAGCGTCGCACCTAGAACCGCTCCGCCACGCCGGCTCGCTCCAGGGGATGCTGGCGGTAGGGGCCGGGAACCTCCCCGCACAGCCGCGGCGTCGGCATCACCTTGCCCGGATTGGCCAGCCCCCGCGGATCAAACGCGCAGCGCAAGCGCTGAAACGCGTCGAGGTCGGGATCTTCGAACATCGAGGGCATGTAGGCCTTCTTGTCCACTCCGACCCCGTGCTCGCCCGTGATCGAGCCTCCGGCGTCCACGCACGCCTTGACGATCAGCCCCGAGAGCTCCTCGGCGCGCTCTGGCTCGCCCTCGCGCGTGGAGTCGTAGCACACCAGGGGGTGCAGGTTGCCGTCGCCGGCGTGAAACACGTTGGCCACCCGCAGGTCGTACTCGCCGGCGAGCTCGTCGATCCGGCGCAGCACCTCGGCCAGCCGAGTCCGGGGAATCACGCCGTCCTGGACGTAGTAGGCGGGGGCGAGCCTTCCCATCGAGGCGAACGCCGCCTTGCGGGTCTGCCAGATCAGGTCTCGCTCGGCCTCGCTCTGAGCGATCCGGACGTCGAGTGCCTGGGCGTCCGCGCACAGCCGCGTCAGCCGCTCCAGGCCGGCCACGCACTCTTCACGGGGGCCGTCGAGCTCGACGATCAGCGCCGCCCCGGCGTCGCGCCGGTAACCGGCGCCGGTAGCAGCTTCGGCGGCCTCGATCGAGAGCCGGTCCATCATCTCGATCGCCCCCGGCATGATCCCGGCGTCGATGATCGCGGTCACGGCGTCTCCGGCGGACCCGGTGTCGGCGAAGAAGGCGAGCAGGGTACGCACGCTCTCGGGCTTCGGGAGCACGCGCAGTGCGATCTCGGTGGCCACCCCGAGCGTGCCCTCGGAGCCCACGAACGCCCCCAGCAGGTCGTAGCCGGGCGCGTCGCGGTCGAGGCGCACGATCGAGCCGTCAGACAGCACGACCTCCAGCCCGACCACGTAGTTGGTGGTGAAGCCGTACTTGAAGCAATGCGCTCCGCCCGAGTTCTCGGCCACGTTGCCGCCGATCGAGCACACGATCTGACTCGACGGATCAGGCGGGTAGAAGTGCGTCGGGGCGACGGCGCGCGACACCGCCAGGTTGGTGACCCCGGGCTGGACCACGACGCGGGCATCGTCGAGGTCGATCGAGACGATCCGCCGCAGCCGCGAGAGGACGATCAGGACGCCGTCGGAGATCGGCAGCGCCCCGCCTGAGAGTCCCGTACCCGCGCCCCGAGCCACCCACGGGACCCCGGCCTCGTAGCAGGCCCGCACCACCTGTGCCACCTGCTCGCCGGTGCCGGGCAGGACCGCGGCCACCGGCGTCTGGCGGTAGTGCAGCAGGCCGTCAGAGCGATAGGTCGCGAGCTCGTGCCGGCTGGCCAGCACGAACTCGCGACCGCAAATCTCGACCAGGGGGGCGATCAGATCGGACGAGCCGGATGGCATCGTCCTTTCAGTATCCCCGATGGCTCGGGTCTAATGCACCTTGATCCCGACGTTCCGGCTGAAGACCGTCTTGCCCGCGACGCCGGGCGCCAGGAACGGATCGGTCTTCGGATACGTATAGGCCAGCCGGACGAACCCGCTCTTGGGGAACTTCATGCGGATGTCGAAGTAGCCGGTCGAGCCCGTCACCGTGACGGTCTTGAGCGTCCGGCCGTTGAGCTGGATGGCCACGCTCTGCTTGCCCTTGCCATCGGAGCTCATGAACGGCGCCGGCCGGGCATCGCCCCAGACCTCGATGTTGGAGCGGTGCGAGAACGACGTGTTCGGCATGTACAAGGGGAGGCGATAGGCGTCGTAGTTCGCCTTCGGCTTGCCCGTGGACGTCTCGATGCCGCTGGTGAATCCGGAGTACACGCCCAAATTCTGCGGCGGGTCCGTCAGCAGGTACTGCATCGAGGTCGCGATCCGCGGGCTGCGCCAGCTCAGGTACTCAGCCCAGTTGATGTAGTAGGCGGCGGTCGCCGGCGACACGTAGTGGCCACCGGTGATCGCCACCCTGGTGCGGTTCGGCGGATCGGTGATGTAGCCGTACTCGTCGTTGTAGATCGAATAGTGCTTGCCCGAGCCGTAGATCCCGTTGACGCGGTCGAGCACCCGCTCCATGTTGCCCAGGTCGGGGAAGGCCGCGAAGTCGGGGTCGCTGCGCCCGTCGGCGACCGGCGACAGATTGCCCGGATACGGGTGGTCGCCGAACCCGCTGGCGCTGAACAGCCCCGGATTCTGGGTGCGGAACCGGCGCGATCCGGCGGCGCTGGTCGGGCAGCCCACGCTTCGGGCGGCGCCGCCTCGCAGCTGCCGGTAGTTGGAGTCCACGCAGTACAGGTAGCGGATGAAGATCAGGGGCTTGGTCTGACTGTAGTTGCCCGGGTACCCCTGCGGCGCATGCGCGCTGGGAGGTCCGCTCTGGCCCCGAGCGGCGAGCTCGCCGATCAGGATGGTGTCGCGGCCGTGCCCGGTCGCCTGCAGCGCGCTCCACCCGGCGTTGACGAGGCTGCGATACGCCATCGGCGCATAGGCCACCCGTGAGCCGTCGACGGCCTGGGGACCGAGGTCGTAGCCGAAGTTGGGCTCGTTGAAGATCGCCCAGAAGCGGACCGCCGGAAGCGCCGAGCTCTGTCCCCTGGGGGTGAAGTGCCCGTCATAGCGGGTGCCGATGGCGCGCACGAACTGACCGTAATCTGCCGCGTTGGGCTTCCAGGCGAGGTTGACGAGGCTCTCGCCGGGGTGCCCCGCCGGAGCGCTTGCCTCGGCCCACCGGGGCGCGCCCCCGGCCACGGTGAGATCCACCTTGAGTCCCAGCGCGTTGGCCTCGCGCACCGCGTTGTCGAACGGCGCCCAGTCTGCAGCCGAGTAAGCGTTGGGATCGGTTGCGTTGAACGATGGCTTTCTGGTCCTGGTGGCGCCGGGCGCGATCGCCGCCCACGGGACGATCACCCGAATCGTGTTGGCGCCGAGCATGCGGTACTGCAGCAGCGTGTTGTCGGCCCCGGCGGGGTTCGGATTCAAGGTCCCGTAATCCTCGATCATCGACAGCTGGGAATGCGAGGCGCTGGCGACCGAGGGGAGCACGGCGAGCCCGGTCGCGGCCAGCGCTGCGGTCAGGCCGGCAGCTGCGAGACGGCCGGTGAAACGGCGAAGAAAATTGAGTTTGGGCATGGTACGGATAACAGCTCCAAGCGTTGAGAGTTGCGGCGCCCCGGGCGGAAGGCACGCCGGTGGGCGCGACGTCCCGGCAGAGCCCGCGACGTCCTGGCAGTGGGCGCGACGTCCTGGTAGAGGGCGCCCGCGGCCAGGCTAGCGAACCGAGATGGCGACGGTTCGGCTGAAGATCTCAGGCCCGTGGGGATATGACCAGCTCAGCCTGACGGTCCCGCTGCCGGGGAAGACGTGGAATACGTCGAAGTAGCCGTAGCGGTCGGTGATCGGCACTGTCGCGACCGTGCGAAACGAGCCCCCGGACGCCGGCTGGAACTGGATCGCGACCGTCTGCGGCCGGCCCGTCTGCCGGGCGGCGTCGGGAGCCGGACGCACGCATCCCCAGACCTCGAGCGGATGCCCCCGGCGCGTCGTCTGAGCGGGCAGGAAGATCGGCATCCGGTAGGCATCGAACCCGGGCTTGGGGACACCGGCGGCGGTCTCCAGGCCGCTGGCGAAGTTTCCGGCCGGGGGATCGGTCACCAGGTACTGGTCGTAGGACTTCAAGCGCGGATCGAGCCAGGTCAGGTACTCGGACCAGTTCAGGTAGTAGGCCGCCCGGGTCGGACTCACGGTCCCGGCCTCGGTGTCCGGAGGGGTGGTCTGGTAGCCGAACTCGGTCGACCAGATTGGGAATCTGGTGTCCGATCCATACACGCGTTGCAGCGTGTCGAGCGCATGCTCGAGCTTCGGGAGGTCGGCGAGCTCGGTGTAATCGGTCTCGTCGGGCGTCGGCTCGTCGGGCGGGAGTCCCTGGGGATACGGGTGGTCGGCGAACCCGGTGGCGTGGAACAGCCCGGGGTGGTCGGCGGCGAAGCTCGCCGTGCCGGCCGCCGTCGCCGGGCATCGGCGCACCTGCGCGGCAGCGCCCCGCAGCGGGCGATAGGAGGAGTCCACGCAGTACAGGGCGCGCAGGAAGCGCAGCGGCGCCATGGCGGCGAACAGGCCGGGGGCGTCTCCGAAGGTCGCCCCGGCGGGTGCGATCTCGCCGATCAGAATCGTGTCGTGACCGTGCCCAGTGGCCTGAAAGCTGCTCCAGGCGGCATCGACGAGCTGGCGGTAGAGACTCGGCGAGACTTCGATCTCGGTGTGGGGAACCGCCTGGGGAGCCAGGAAGACACCCAGGTTGGGTTCGTTCCAGATCGACCAGAAGTCCACTCGGGGCAAGGGCCGAGACGCCCCGGGCGGCACGTAATGACCGCTGTAGCGGGTGCCCACGGCACGTACGAATTGGGCGAACTCGGTCGCAGACGGGCGCCACTGGGTCTGGGTCGGGGGATGGGGCGCGCCCTTTCCCGAGGCCCAGGCGGGCGGTGGTGGCCACAGGGCGAGGTCGATGCCCATCCCCAGGGCCTTGATGTCGCGCACCACCGTGTCGTATGGCGTCCAGCCGGCGGCCGGGTAGGCGGCGGGATCGGAGGCGTCGAAGCTGGGGCGCACCCGCGACGTGGGATCGGGCGCGACCTGGTTCCAGAACAGGTCGACGTGGACACGATCGACGCCCAGGGACTTGAGCACCTTCAGCGTGCCCATCGGATTGAGCAGGACCTCGCTGGCGGGCGTGAACATCGCCTCCGGGCCCACCCGGCCCGGATGCGGCGGGGGCAGCTTGGCGACGGCCGGCGGGCCCGATCCGCCACACGCGGTCAGCATCACGGCCACCAGCACGGCGAGGGCGATGGCGCCGAGCAGCCCCCGCCGGCCGAGCGGCCGCGGGAAGGCCCCTGGGGATTTTGGCGTCCTGGGCAAGCGGGAGACAATAACGACGGGCCTGGCGTGGAGTTTCGCTTGGCCGCTCTCGAGCGCGGCCGGCCATGACCCAGTGCGCTTCCGCATAAGCTTGCTGGTGATGAGACGGCCCCGGAGGCTCCTGGCCCTCGCCTGCGCCGCGGTCGCCCTGGCCGCGACGGCGCTGGCGGCACCGCTCGCATCCGCCGCGAGCAACCCGGTGATCAGCGATTGCTCGAACAACGGCCGGCTCACGCACACCTACACGCTGGCCGAGCTGCGCCACGCCCTGGCTACCCTGCCGGCGTCCACCAAGGAGTACACCAATTGCTCTGATGTCCTCAACCAGGCGATCGTGGCAGCGCTCAGGACCGGGTCGTACTCCGGTGGGTCGGGCAAGAGCTCAGGCGGCTCGTTCCTGCCGACCCCGGTGATCGTGATCCTGGTGGTGCTGATCCTGGCAGCTCTGACCTTCGGCGGGCTGGCGGTCCGGCGCCGGCGCCAGAAGGGCGCGCCCCCCGGCGCACCGGCTCGCTAGCGATCGGGCGACGACGGCGGCCCCGGCGGTGGCGACGGCGACCGCTCTACACTTCGATTCATGTCCTCACAGCGCCAGATCCAGGTCGGCGCGGTGGCCATAGGCGGCGGGGCGCCCGTGGCCGTGCAGACGATGACCAAGACCGAGACCGCCGACCGGGCGGCGACGATGGCGCAGATCCACCGGGTCGCCGAGGCCGGCGCCGACATCGTGCGCGTAGCCGTGCCGCGAGAGAAGGACGTCGAGGCGCTCAAGTCGATCGTCGGCGAGTCGCCGATCCCGGTGATCGCGGACATCCACTTCAACCACACGCTGGCGATCAAGGCGCTGGAGGCCGGGGCGCACTGCGTGCGCCTCAACCCGGGGAACATCGGTGGCCCCGACAAGGTCGCCGAGGTGATCGCGGTCGCCAAGCGGCTCGGCACCCCGCTGCGCGTCGGCGTCAACTCCGGCTCGCTGCCCAAGCATCTGCGCCAGCTCGAGTACGACAACCCGGTCGAGGCGCTGGTCACGGCCGCGGTGGAGACCGTCGAGCTGATGGAGCGGCTGGACTTCCAGAGCTTCAAGGTGTCGATGAAGTCCACGTCGGTCCCCAACACGATCGCCTCCAACCGTCTCCTTGCGCAGCGGATTCCCTACCCGCTTCACCTGGGAGTGACCGAGGCCGGGACGAAATGGTCAGGCTCGCTGAAGTCCGCCGTGGGGCTCGGGACCCTGCTCGCCGACGGGATCGGCGACACGATCCGCATCTCGCTGTCCACCTTCCACGCCGAGGAGGAGGTCAAGGTCGCCTGGGAGATCCTCAAGGCGCTCAAGCTCCGCGAGCGGGGGCCGGTTCTGATCGCCTGTCCGACCTGCGGGCGGCTTCAGTTCGACATGGACACTGTCGTGGCCGAGGTCGAGCGCCGCCTCGAGGAGTACCCGGACCCGATCGAGGTGTCCGTGCTCGGCTGCGCGGTCAACGGAATCGGCGAGGCTCGCCATGCCGACTTCGGGATCACCGGAGCCAAGGACATGGGAATGATCTACTCCAAGGGCGAGCCGCTCAAGAAGGTCAGGACCGAGGAGCTCGTCGATGAGCTGTTCGCGGAGATCGACCGCTACTACGCCGCCGGCAAGGTCGTCCGCCGCGACGAGATCGCCGCCTCGGAGGCGCGCGAGTGGCTGGCCGAGAACGAGGACGCGACGGCGATGACGCCGGAGCGCCTCGCCGCGATGGAGGCGGCGGCAGCCCGGGAGTCCGACGCTCTCGAGTCCGCTGCGCTGCCGGCGCAGCGCCCTCGCCTGGGCGAGGAGCAGTCGCCCACGGCCGGGCGGCGCTTCACCCGCGCCTGACGTCGCAGCCTCCTAAGTCGACACCGCTCGGCCGGCGCCCAAGCGGTGGGCACGGAAAGGCTCGTGGAGAGAATGCTCGTCGAGAGTCAAGGTCGTGCGGAGGTCGCGGCTCTGCGTCTGCGCGAGGAGCGCCCACCTATTTAGCTCACGTGCTAAATTGCTAATCATGATGTCGCTCGCGAACGCGTACCGGGCCCTCGGCGATCCGACCCGTCGAGAGATCCTCCGGCTGTTGCGCGAGGGCGACATGCCCGCGGGCGAGCTCGCCGGCCAGTTCGAGATCTCCTGGCCCTCGGTGTCGCGCCACCTCAAGGTGCTCGAGGGAGCCGGCTTGGTGAGCTCGGCCCGGCGCGGCGGCCACATCATCTACTCGCTGCAGACCTCGGTACTCGAGGACATTGGCACCGAGATAGCCGACATGGCCGGTATCGGCCGACCGTCGCCCTCCACAGGGAGCCCCGCACGAGCGAGACGACCCGCACGCCCCCAACGAATCTGAGAGACGCCGATGATCACAAGCCTCGAAAAGCCGGTCGCCGAACTGGTCACGCTGTACCGGGGACTGGCACCCCCAGCCCGGCGCGGGTTGTGGGCGCTGCTTGCCGTCGAGCTGGTCGCGATCGCCGCCGTGGAGCGCGACATCGCGCGCAGGCCCTCGGACGGCATCCGCGGGCCGAAGCTGCTGTGGCGCCTGGTGGCCACGCAGAACCTGATCGGCCCCGCAGCCTACCTGGGTCTCGGGCGCAGGAGGACGCGATGAGCAGCACGGCTGTCGCGAATCTGATCGTGCTGGTGCTCGTGTCCGCGGCGGCGTTCTCGACCGGGTGGGTGCTGCGCGACGCCCGGGCCCGCGGCCTGCCCCGACGCAAGGCGCTGACCTGGGCGGCTCTGCAGTGGGTCGAGTTTCCGCTGTTCCTGTGGCTCTATCGCCGTGTCCGGCCCAAGGGCACCCGGAAGGAACCGCACTCCGGCGCAGCCCACTAGCCGCCCGCCCACGCCGCCTGCGGATGGCGGCCTGGCAGCGCGGACGACGACCACAGCGTGGCGCCGCCGCGGATGCTCTCCGCCGCGGCGCCCGGACCGATGTCCTCAGCCGGCCCTGTCGAACGCGGCCGCGACCGCCGGCCAGTTGACCACGTTGAACCAGGCATCGATGTAGTCGGGACGCTTGTTCTGGTACTTGAGGTAGTAGGCGTGCTCCCAGACGTCGACGCCCAGCAGCGGGGTCTGACCGTTTGAGACCGGGTTGTCCTGGTTGGCGGTCGAGACCACCGCCAGGCCGGAGCCGTCGTGGACCAGCCACGACCAGCCAGAGCCGAACTGGTTTACGCCGGCGTCCTTGAACTTGGCCTTGAAGTCGTCAAGGGAGCCGAACGCCGAGTCGATCGCCTGAGCCAGCGATCCTTCAGGCTGGCCGCCGGCGCCGGGCGCCATCCACTCCCAGAACAGCGAGTGGTTGTAGTGGCCGCCGCCGTTGTTGCGTACCACGGTCTGCTTGTCGGAGGGCAACGATCCGAGCTGCTTGAGCACGTCCTCGATCGGCCGGTCGGCGAACTCGGTGCCCTCGAGGGCGCCGTTGACCTTGTCGACGTAGGCCTGGTGGTGCTTGTCGTGATGCACGCGCATCGTCGCCTCGTCGATGTGGGGCTCGAGCGCGTTGTAGTCGTACGGGAGAGGCGGAACGGAATACGCCATGACCAGGCTCCTTTTCTCGGCGGAATTTCGAGCGTTCTACCAGACCATAGCCGCACGTTGGCGGTCGTCGCCGCCGAGTACGCTTGCACCGGCATGACCCGGCTTTCGACCTACTTCCTACCCACCGAGCGCGAGCCCCCAACCGACGCCGAGGCCATCTCGCACAAGCTGATGGTTCGGGCGGGATTGATCCGTCAGGTCGGCTCCGGGCTGTGGTCGTGGCTCCCGGCGGGCTGGCGGGTCCACCAGCGGATCGTGCAGATCGTGCGCGAGGAGATGAACGGGATCGGCGGCCAGGAGATGCTGATGCCGGTGCTGCACCCCGCCGAGCCGTGGCGCCGGAGCGGGCGCTACGCGATCGAGGAGCTGTTCAAGCTGAACGATCGCCGTGGGGCCGACATGGTCCTGGCCATGACCCATGAGGAGATCGTCACCGGGCACGTCGCCTCGGCCGTGAAGTCCTACCGGGACCTGCCGATGATCCTCTACCACTTCCAGGTCAAGGAGCGTGACGAGCCGCGACCGAGGGCCGGCGTCCTGCGCACGCGCGAGTTCATCATGAAGGACTCCTACACGTTCGATCGCGATGCCGAGGGCCTGGACGCCGCCTACGACCTGCATGCCGCCGCCTACGAGCGGATCTGCGACCGCTGCGGCTTTGAGTGGTACCGGGTGAAGTCCGACGTCGGGATGATGGGCGGCCATGGCGCCGACGAGTACATGGCGCCGTGCGCGGCCGGCGAGAACGATGTCGCCCTCGCCCCCGGCTACGCCGCCAACCTCGAGGTGGCCACGGCCGACCCTCAGCCGGTGGCCCTCCCCGCGGGAGAGGCCGAGCCGGTGCGCGTCCACACCCCCGGCATGGTGACGATCGACGCCGTGACCGGCGCCCTGGCCCTGCCCGCCGGCGCGCTGCTCAAGGCGTTCCCGATCGTCGTCGGGGACGAGATGAGACTGGTGCTGGTGCGGGGCGATCATCGCGTCAACGAGATCAAGCTCCAGAACGCCCTCGGCCACCCCTTCCGGGTCGCCAGCTCCGACGAGGTGTCGCGACGGCTCGGTCCTCCCGGATTCATCGGTCCCGTGGGCGCGGAGATGCCGATCCTGCTCGACGCCGCGGCCGTGGTGGACGGATCGAGCTCCTACGTGACCGGAGCCAACGAGCCCCAGTTTCACCTGCGCGGGGTCGAGCCCGGCCGGGACTTCGCCTATGAGACAGTCGACGTGCGCAGCGTGGTTGCCGGCGACACGGTCGGTGGCTCGAGGATCCGGATCGAGCCCGCGATCGAGGTCGGCAACATCTTCAAGCTGGGGACCCGCTACTCCGAGCCCCTGGGCGCGACCTACCTGGATCAATCGGGCAGCTCCCAGCTCGTCTGGATGGGCTCCTACGGCTTCGGTCCCGCCCGGGCGGCCGCGGCCACCGTCGAGCAGTACGCCGACGAGCACGGCATCTCGTGGCCTCGGGCGATCGCGCCCTTCGACGCCGAGCTCGTCGTGCTCGGCAAGCCGGGTACGCCCGAGCGCGAGCTGGCCGACGGCCTCTACGAGGAGCTGCAGCGGGCCGGCCTGCAAACGCTCTACGACGAGCGCGACGCCGGCCCGGGCGAGAAGTTCGCCGACGCCGAGCTGCTCGGATGTCCGCTCCGGCTCACGATCGGCCGCCGGACCCTGGACGCCGGCCAGATCGAGGTCCAGGTCCGGCGGGGACGCGAATCGCGCACGGTGCCCGTCGCCGGTGCGGCCCAGGCGGTGGCCGAGCTGTGGCGAGGGCTTCCCTGACCGACCGCCGGGCGCCCGCGCCGGTCACCCCACCGCCCGAGGGCAGCTGGTGCACCCCCCGGGGACGGCACACTTAGTGCGGTGAGCCCCCAGATCACCAAGCGCCGCCTGTTCGGGATCGACCGCTCGGGTCCGTCGCCGCGGGCGACGCGGTCCGATCAGCCGCTGAACCCGTGGACGATTCCCAACGCGATCGGCTACCTCCGGCTGCTGGCGATTCCCGTCTTCCTGGCGCTCGCGCTCTCGAGCGCTGACGGACAGGACACCGCGGCCACGGTGCTGTTCCTGGCGATCGGCCTGGCCGACTACCTGGATGGCTTCGCGGCTCGTCTGACCGGGCAGTACAGCCGGCTGGGCGCCCTGCTGGACCCGGTCGTCGATCGGTTGCTGGTGGTCTCCGGCATGGTCGTCGCCTACCACTTCTCGCTGCTGCCGCGGTGGGCCATCCTGCTCGTGATCGCCCGGGAGCTGTTCATGCTCGCCCTGAGCCGGTATGGCCTGTCTCGAGGCGTGGAGCTGAAGATCAACTGGCCGGGACGGGTGGGCGTGGCGCCCACGATGGGGGCACCCTTCTTCGCGATGGCCGGGCTGCACCGGGTGGCCTTGATCATGCTGTACGCGGGGCTGGCCCTGTCGTTGCTGGCCACCGTCCTGTACGTCCGGCGCGGCCTGGCCGAAGCCCGTAGACTCGCGGTGGAGCGGGCCGAGCCGCCGACGTCAAGTCGAGTCTAAAGCTCAGCTTGACCCTCCGAGGGTCAGGGTTATACTCGCGAGCCAGGCCATTGACCCCAGGACGGGGAGGAGCAACCAGCATGGATACGTTCCCAGACCTCGGCTCGTTGACCGATCAGGAGCTCAAGGACCTGATCAAGCAGCTGACCGACGAGGAGATCGAGGTTTCCTACCGTCGGCGGATCCTTCACGGCAAGATCGACATCCTGCGCGCCGAGCTGGTCAACCGGCTGCGCATGAAGGACGAGACGGGCGAGCTGGTGATCTCGGGCGCCGATGTCGAGCAGCTGACCGACATCCTCGCCGGCCGCGTCCCGGCCCCGCACGTCGAGTAGCAGCTCGCGGCTCCATGGCCCAGCACTGCTCCGAGTGCGGTTTCTCCAACGTCGACGGCGCCAGCTACTGTCAGCGGTGCGGCGCGTTCCTGGCCGCCAGCGAGCAGCCTCCGGACACGACCACCGCGACCTACAAGGTCGGCGAGACGGGCGACCTGGAGGTGGTCGCGCTCGAGGACGTGGTCGCGCGCGGCGCCGCCCTGGTGATTCGCGCCGGGGGTGGGCGGGCGGGGGAGAGCTTCGCCCTGGAGGGCGACCGCCTGACCGTGGGGCGCCGTCCCGAGAGCGACGTGTTCCTGGATGACGTGACCGTCTCGCGTGACCACGCGTTGATCGTGCGCCGGGGCAGCGACTACTACCTGGACGACTGCGGCTCGCTCAACGGCACCTACGTCAATCGCTCGCGGATCGAGTCTCACCGCCTGGTCGACGGCGACGAGCTCCAGATCGGCAAGTACAAGCTCGCCTTCCTCTCCCGCTGATGTCCAGTGCAGAGACCAGCCAGCCTGAGCTCGAGCTCCCCGAGAACCCGGAGCCCGAGGCTCGCCGCCCGCGCCAGAAGGCGGTCACGATCGGGGCCGTCTGCAAGGCGCTGGGCCAGGAGTTCCCCGACATCTCGATCTCCAAGATCCGCTACCTGGAGGATCAGAAGCTGCTCGCCCCTCGCCGGACCCAGGGCGGCTATCGCCTCTACACCCAGTCCGACATCGCCCGGTTGCGCACGATCCTGCGTCTGCAACGTGACGAGTTCCTGCCGTTGAGGGTCATCCGACAGGAGCTGGCGGGCGGACGCTCCGAGCAGGACGTGGCGCCACCCGCCGCTGACCGCCGGGGGCCGCGCCGAGCCGCGGTCGCGGTCCGCGACCCGGGCTCGCTGTACTCGCTCGAGGACGTCGTGGAGGAGACCGGAGCCGATCCCAAGCTCGTCCGCGAGCTGGTCGAGTTCGGGGTCATCAAGGGCGAGACTCGAGGCGGCGCTCGCTACTACGACGAGACCGAGCGCGAGATCGTCCGGGCCGTCTCCGAGCTCGCGCGCTACGGGGTGGGCGGGCGCAACCTGCGCGTGTTCCGCAGCTCCGCCGACCGTGAAGCCCAGCTCCTGCAGAGCATCCTCGCGCCGGCGCTGCGCTCACGCAATCCCGACCGGCGCAAGGAGGCGATCGAGGCGCTGGAGAACCTGGCCTCGGTCACGACCCACCTCAAGCACCTGCTGCTGATTCGCGACCTGCGCAAGATCGCCACCTAGTGGCCCGCCGAGTTTGCCGTCGACACCAGGTGTGAATCTCGCGGAGCTGTCCTCGTTCGTCCGCGACATCCCGGACTTTCCCCGCCCCGGGGTCGCCTTCAAGGACATCACCCCGCTGCTGCTGGATCCCGGCGCGCTCGACACGGCCGTGGCCGCGCTCGCGCACCGGGTCTCGGACCTCCGGGTCGATTTCGTGGTGGCCGCCGAGGCGCGGGGCTTCATCCTCGGCGGCGCGCTGGCCCGGGAGCTGAGAGCCGGGTTCGTCCCGGCGCGCAAGCCGGGCAAGCTCCCCGGCGAGACCGTCAGCGCCGAGTACGCGCTCGAGTACGGAATCGACGTCCTCGAGGTTCACGCCGACGCGCTGGCCGATCGGGCACGGGTCCTGATCCACGACGATCTGCTGGCCACCGGCGGCACGGCCCGCGCGCTCTGCGACCTCGTGGCCGGCCTCGGCGCCGAGATCGTGGGCGCCGCCTTCCTGGTGGAGCTCAGCTTTCTGAACGGGCGCCGGCGGCTGGCGCCGGTTCGCGTCGATGCCCTGATCGAGTACGCCCACTAGAGCTCAAAGTGCCGACCGCCCACCGCTCTCGGAGGCTCGCCGCCTCCCAGCAGGAAATCTGGGAGCTGATCGCCGATCCTCACCACATGCCGCGCTGGTGGCCGGGGGTGGAGCGGATGGAGGGTGTCGAGGCGGACCGCTTCACCCAGGTGTTCAAGACCAAGCGTGGCCGGCCGGTCAGAGCGGACTTCCACGTGCTCGAGTCACAGCCACCCTGGATGCTCGCCTGGGAGCAGGAAATCCCCGGGACACCGTTCGAGCGGGTGCTCAACGAGTCGGTCACCGAGGTCCGGCTGGAGCCCGTGGAGGATGGCACTGAGGTGACGATCGCCCAGAGCCAGAAGCTGCGCGGCTACTCGAGGACCGGGGGATTCCTGCTTCGGGGGGCGACGCGATCGAGGCTCGACGAGGCCCTCGAGGGGATCCAGCGGATCTGCGGTTAGCCGGTACGGGCGCCGGCCGGCGATCGTAGGTGGTCAGCGGACTCCGATAACCGCGCCCTGGAGGACGATCGGCCCCGGTGCCTTGGGCTTGGCAGAAGTCTCGATGGTGATCACCAGCTGCTTGTAACGGGATGCATTCGAAGGCAGCAGCCCTGCGGTCTGCAGCTGTCCCTTGGGTCCCACGCCCGGGACTACGAACCCGAGGAGGTGCGCGTCGGCGGACGAGTTGTACAGCCAGACCGCATAGGCATTGGGCGGATGCGTGGCGTTGGGCGGCATGTGCTGGGCGACGATCTCGATCCCCTGCGCGCTGCCTTCGTCGAGCACCGCGGCGACCCCGACCGCCTTGCTTCCGGGACTCGGGGGGTTCAAGTTGATCTGGGCGACTCGCTTGACAGCGGTCGAACCGGCCGAGGTGGTGGAGGAGGCGCCCGGCACGGGGGAGGTGGCCGTCACGGGTGTCGAGGCCACCGGATGCTTGTTCGACCCGCCGGAGCCGAGCACCAGGAACAGCACCAGGCCGACGACGACCAGGACACCTACCCCGAGCAGCACCGCCCCGCCGAGGCGCGAGCTGCGCGGGGCACCAGCCGGTGCCCCGGCGCGGCCGCCGCCCTCGGTGTCGGCCGGCGGCGGGGCGGCGGCAGACGCAGAGGTGGCGTCGGACGCGGAGGTGGCGGCAGACGTGGAGGTGGCGGCAGACTCGGAGGTGGCGGACGCGGCGTCGGACGGCGTCGTGGCGGCGGATCGCGGTGCCGCGACGCCCGGCGGCTCCCCGCTTGAGCCGTTTCCTGCGATCGGGATCTCGGGCAGGCTCCGGTCCGACAGGGGAGCAAGCTCTGAGGAGAGCACCCGAGCCCAGGCACGCTGGCTGGCCGACGATGACAGGCGGCCCCTGACCTCCGCGACCTCCCCGCTCGGCAGCTGACCGAGCAGGTAGTCGCCGATCATCGCTCGGTCCTGGCGGTCAACCTTGGTCTGGGGTCCGAGCGCCTCGATCGCGGCCAGCGCCCGCTCGCGAACCGCCGCCGGCTCGATCGAGAGCAGGCGCGCGATCTCGTCATAACTGCGGCCGCGGCCCAGCACGAGCTGGAGCACGGCCCGCTGATCGCCCGGAAGGCTGTCCAACGAAGCCATCCGCCCGTAGGCTAGACAAGCGCCCGGCGACGTGCGCAACCCGGGTCGTCTCGTTCCGTGGAGACTCGATCACACGCTCAGCGTCGGCTTCCGACGGCGCGGCTCGCAGCAGCGATGTCTTGCCGAACCGGTCCGCCGGCTCGCCCAGCGACTATCGTGGCGCCATGTCCGCGGCGTCCCAGCTGCCCTTCGACCTGGCGGGCTTTGACCGGCTCTACGGCCTGGAGATCACCGAGATCGGCGACGGATTGATGCGGGGCACGGTCGGGGTGCGCGATGAGCTCAAGCAGCCCGCAGGCCTCGTGCACGGCGGGGTGTACGCCGCGATCGCCGAGAGCCTCGCCACCACGGGCACCGTGCTGACCGTCCAGGACAGCGGCAACACGGCCACCGGACTGTCTAACCAGACGAGCTTCCTGCGGCCGATCACCGCCGGCCGGATCGACGCCGTGGCGCGGGCGCGCCACCGGGGGCGGACCACCTGGGTATGGGAAGTCGAGCTGGTCGATGAGGCCGGCCGCCTGTGTGTTCTGACCCGTATCACGGTGGCAGTCAGGCCCGTCCGCTGACCCTGAGTGGTCTCCGTGGCAAACCGGGGAGATCATTTACCGTCAGCGCGGAGCGCCGCGCCCCAGCCAGGCCTGGATGAACGCGCGCAGGGCGGGGTCAGAGGGACCGGCGACGCGCAGCAGGCGAGCCCAGGCGAGCGCGATCACCCCGCGCGTACCCGGACGGCGCGCCAGGATGACCGCCTGCCCGGAGGCGGCCAGGGGCAACGTGAACGGTGACGCCGTCGCCTCCGCCACGGCTCGAAGACCCGGGGGCGGGCGCCGGGTGCCGTACACGAGCACGACATCGCCGACCGACAGGGCCTGGAGCAGCTGATCGTCTGACAGCTCCGACTCGTCACGGGTGACCGGCACCGGCACATGAGCGCCGCTGGTGGGAGGTGTGGAGTCGTATGCGGGCCGCGGCTGCCCAGGACGCAGGTACGTGTCCCCCTGATCCCGGAACGCGGTGCCCGGGCCCGCCGGGGCGTCAGAGATGCCCGGGTCATCGCGCCCGGCCAGCAGGCCGCCGGACAGAGCCGCGATCACTCCCACCGCGATCGCCAGCGACACGACGGCGATCGCCAGCCACTCGAGCAGGCGCGTCAGCTCAACGCTCCCGGCGGGCGACGGCGTGCCGTGCCCGCTCCCGTCGCGCGGGCCGCGCCCGCAGCCCGGCGTGATCAGTCAACGGCGCGAACCGCGCGCAGCCGGGGCCGCGGGGCGTCACCGAGCCCCGGGCCCGCTGCGGCCACAAGCTCCTCGATCGAGGCCCGCAGCTCATCAGCGAGCGCCTCCAGGTCTTCGAGCGCGTCGTAGTCGGCGTTCAGCCCGAAGTTGAGTTGCCCGTTGTAGCTCATGATCGCGATCCCCAGCGCCTGATTCTCGGCCAGCGGCACCATCGGGAACATCGCCTCGAGCCGGCGACCCAGCATGTAGAGCGGGAACTGGGGGCCGGGCACGTTGGTGACCACCAGGTTGAACAGCCGCTGGCGCGCCTGCAGCCGCGCCGCCTGGGCGAGGATCGTCGGCGGCGCAAATCCCGTCAGCTCGGTCAGCACCTGGGCTCCCACGGCCTGCCCCGACTCCTTGACGCCGTCCATGTCGCGGCTGATGGTGAGCAGCCGCTGCGCGGGGTCAGAGATGCCGATGGGCAGCGGTGCCCACATGGCGGCGACACGGTTGCCGAGGGCGCCGCGCTCGATATCGGCCCGCACCGAGACCGGCACCATCGCCTTGAGGACGACATCCTCCGTCGCTTCTCCGTGCAGCTGCAGGTACCGGCCAAGCGCGCCCGCCACGGCGGCCAGGACGACATCGTTGACCGTGCCGCCGAGCGCGTTCTTGACCGCCTTGAAATCCTGCAGGTCGGCGCGTACCCAGCTGAAGCGGCGGTGGGGGCCGATGCGGACGTTCAGCGGGCTGGACGGAGCCGTCTGCAGCCCCGCACGCGCGATCGCACCGACGCCGCCGAGCGTTCTGGCGAACCGGCCGGCGACGTGCCGGGGCCCGCGCAGGGTCGCCCTGATGCCGCGACCGATCTCCGCGGGCACCGTGGCGCGCTCCAGCAGCGCATCGGCGAGCAGCTGAGCGCCGGTGGGCAGCGGCCGTGGGATCCACTCGTGATCGGGAGGTGCCACCGGCATCGGATCCGGCGACGCATCGAGCAGGACGGTCACGATGTCGACGCCCGAGATACCGTCCACCAGCGCGTGGTGGGCCTTGGAGAGCAGCGCGAACCGGTCATCGGCGAGTCCCTCGACGAGCCAGATCTCCCAGAGCGGGTGGGAGCGGTCCAGCGCCTGGGAGAACACCCGGCCGGTCAGGCGCTTGAGTTGCGCGTCGCCACCGGGGGGCGGCAGCGCGGTGTGGCGGACGTGGAAGTCGACGTTGAAATGAGGATCGTCGACCCACACCGGGCGACCCTGGTTGAGCGGCACGAAGGCGAGCCGCTGCCGATACCGCGGCACGAGATGCAGCCTCGAGGAGATCTGCTCCACCAGCTCGTCGTAGCCGGGAGCGTGTCCATCGAAGACCATGCAGCCGGCGACATGCATGTGCGCGGCATCTCGCTCCAGGTGCAGGAACGAGCTGTCGAGGCCGGTCAGACGGTCGGGATTTCCCACGCTCGAATTCTTGCAGGCTTTACCCAGGTGTGATCAGGGTCACTCAAGGCCTCTCGCACCCCTGCCACTCTCGGACGGATTTAAAAACCGACCAGCCGAGTCGTTTCTGCCGGATGCGGGAACGAGCGGGTGACCACAGCCGGGTAGTCGTCTGATCCTTCCACCCGGCGGGGGCGAAATTCGATCGCCTGGCGCATCAGCCGCGCCCGTAGCGACCTGCTCCGCGACGCGTTTCCAGCGTCGCTGGGCGGTCGCGAGCCGACAGCTCACCACGTAGGCGCAGGGTCACGCGTTACAGGAGGTCCTCCGTCTTGAGGCCCAGATTCATGCTGCGCCGAACGCGCGCAGTGCAGTTGACGATTGCTTTGACGATGCTGGCAGTGCCGGCCTCGGCGTTCGCGCTCACGACCGCGACCTCGGCTCAGTCCCCCGATCCCCAATCGCGTCCGCTCACGCTCCGGAGCGTTCCCCGCCAGGTTCGCTTCGGCGACGTGGTCGATGTCGCCGGCACCGCGCCGGCGACCGCTGCCGGCAGTGGGGTGGTGCTCGACACAGCGCTCAGCCGCGCCGGAGCCTGGCATCGGCTCGCCGAGACCCGAGTGGGCCCGCGGGGCGGCTTTCGCTTCCGCGTGGCGCTGCGCCACACGGGCCTGCTCCGGGTCCTCCCGGCCGGCGGCGAGCAGTCCCTCGCCCGCTCGGGCTCAGCGCCGGCCGCCGGCGCTCTGGCCCTGACCACGAGCGAGCTGCGTCCGGTGACGGTGGCCGCACGCCTGAGCCTGCCGGCGGTTGGGCGCGCGGTGCTGGGCGGCCAGTCGGTGAGCGTGACCGGCCGGCTGCTGCCCGCAGCGGGCGGTCGCCGGGTGGCCCTGGAGGGACACACCGCCCGAGGCTGGCAGACGCTGGCCCGGACCCGCACCGGCCGCCGCGGTGGCTTCCGCTTTCGCTGGGCGCCCGGGAGCGCCGTGGACCGGCGCCTGCGGGTCGAGTTCTCCGGCGACGCCGCCAACGGGCGGATCTCGGGCTCGGCCGGGACGGTGACGGTCTACGCACCAAGCGTCGCCTCCTGGTACGAGGACGCCGGGAGCACGGCGTGCGGTTACCACGCCGGCCTCGGAGTCGCCAACCGGACGCTGCCGTGTGGCACCAAGGTCCAGATCCGCTACGGCGGTCGCACGGTGACCGCGGTCGTCGACGACCGGGGTCCGTATGTCGCCGGTCGCGATTGGGACCTCAACCAGAACACCGCGGCCGCGCTCGGGTTCTCGGGCGTGGGGACGGTCTGGGTCGCCGGTTAGAGCCCACGCCCACGTCTTGATCGCAGGCGCCGGAATCGGGGAGTCATTCGATCCGCCGGCGGGGCGATCCAGGGCACGGCGGTGGCGTCATCGGGCCAGATTAGACTCGGCCGGCGATGGCAGACCCCGTGCAAAGGCGTGGCGAGTGGCCCCACATCATCGGACATATCGACATGGACGCGTTCTACGTGTCGGTCGAGCTGCGCCGGCGCCCCGAGCTGCGGGGCCGCCCGGTGATCGTGGCCGGCGCCGGTCCGCGCGCGGTGGTGACCACGGCCTCCTACGAGGCCAGACAGTCCGGTGTCGGTTCTGCGATGCCGGCCGCGCGGGCGCGTCGACTGTGTCCCGACGGGGTCTACCTGGCGCCTGACTTCGCCTACTACCGCCAGGCCTCACGTGAGGTCATGGCGCTGGTCTCAGAGTGCGCGGAGGCGGTCGAGGTGATCGGCCTGGACGAGGCCTATCTCGATCTGAGCGGGCTGCCCGCGCCCCGGGCCGAGATGCGCCGCCTGGCGATCCGGATCGAGCACGAGACCGGTCTCGGATGTTCGATCGGGATCGGCCCGTCAAAGCTGGTGGCCAAGGTGGCGTCTGACGCCGAGAAGCCGCGTGGGTTCGTGATCCTCTCCCGCGAACAGGCGTGTGAGCGGTTCGCGGCCTCGCCCTGCGGCTTGATCCCGGGGATCGGCCCCAAGACCGCCGAGCGGCTGCGCCGGTGCGGGCTGAACACGCTCGGCAAGCTGGCCGCGGCCCCCGCCGAGGAGCTCGCGTTCCACTTCGGCCCCCGCCTCGGGGCGGCGCTCCAGAGCCGGGCCCGGTTCGAGGACGAGACGCCCGTCACCCAGGAGCGCAAGGTGGTCTCTGAATCGCGGGAGACGACGTTCGACCGCGACATCCTCGGCCTGGCGCCGTTGGAGCCGATCCTTTCAGAGCTCGTCGAGCAGCTCTGCGCCGGGCTCGCTCGCCAGCAGCGGCGGGGGCGCACGGTCGGCATCAAGGTCCGCCTGGATGACTTCTCGACCCACACCCGGGCTCGCACCCTGTCCGAGGCGGTCGGCTCGGCTGACCGGGTCGGACCCGTCGCTCTCGAGCTGCTGCGGCGGTTTTCGCCCCCGCGTCCGGTGCGGTTGCTCGGGGTACGAGTCGCGGGACTGGAGCTGAGCCGACCCCAGGCCGTCGAGCAGCTGACGCTGGCGCTCTGAGCGTCGCCGCCTAGTACAGCGCGGAGGCGAGCCGGCGACGCGACTCGCGGGCGAGCGGGCTGTCGACCCCGAGCTCGTCGAGGATGCCCACGACCACGCGCCGCAGCTGGTCCTTGGACCCGTCGGCGGAAGGCAGGGCTGCGATCAGCAGGTCAAGCGCCCGCTCCTGGTCGTCGGCGTCCAGGGCCTGGAAGGCGGCCTGCACATCGTCGGGCGCCCCGGCCTGCTCAAGCATGATCCGAGCGGCCAGACCATCGGCGGCGAAGCTCCCGGGCACCTGGCCAAGCACCGCCAGCGCGCCCTCGCCGTCGCCGCGGCCATGGAGAATCCGAGCCAGCGGCACGGCGGCGTCGGCTCGCGTGGGCTCCAGGGACACGGCCCGGCGCAACGAGTCCTCGTCGCCGGCGGCCACCAGGGCGTCCACCTCGGACGGGAGCAGCGAATCCAGGAAGCGCTCGACGGCGACCGGCGGCTGGGCGCCGACGAACTCGGCGGCCACCTGCCCGTCTACGAACGCCTTGACCGCCGGAATGCTCTGGATGCCGTAAGTCCGCGCCAGGTTTGGATTGGCGTCGACATCGAGCTTGGCCAGCTCTACCTGGCCGCCTCGCTGCGCCACCGCCCGCTCGAGCACGGGGCCCAGCTGACGGCACGGCCCGCACCACTCGGCCCAGAAGTCGACGACGACGGGCAGGGTGCGCGAACGCTCGATGACGGCGGTCTGGAAGTTGGCTTCGGTGACGTCCATGGCTATGTCTGATGGTAGCCAGCGTCGATGGAGTCACCCGCGATCGTGGTAGACAGGCAGGGATGGCCGAGCATGTGATCGAGCGCGACGGGGTGAGGCTCGCGGTCGCCGAGTCCGGGGAGGGACCCGCGGTCGTGCTCCTGCACGGCCTGACCGCGACCCGGCGTTACGTGGTGATGGGCTCGACCGCGCTCGAACGCTCCGGGCACCGGGTGATCGCCTACGACGCGCGCGGTCATGGCGCCTCGTCACCGGCGACTGGCCCCGACGATTACGGCTACGAGGAGCTGGGGCTCGACCTGGAGGCGGTACTCGCTCAGTCAGGGGTGGAGCGCGCTGTGCTGGCGGGAGCTTCGATGGGCGCCCACACGCTGCTCGGGCTGGCGCTGCGCCACCCCGAGCTGGTGGAGGGGCTGGTGGTCATAACGCCCGCCTACGACGGGGTGGAGGACCGCGACCCAGCGAGCCTGGCCCGCTGGGATGCGCTGTCGGCGGGACTGCGGGATCGGGGCGTCGACGGCTTCCTGGCCGCCTACGGCGAGCCCGCGGTTCCGAAGCGCTGGCGCGAGACGGTGCTCAAGGTGATCCGTCAGCGCCTCGAGCGCCACCAGCACCCGGAAGCGGTCGCCGATGCCCTGCACGTCGTCCCGCGCTCCCGGCCGTTTGCCGATGTGGCCGAGCTGGCCGCGATCGCGGTGCCCACCGTGGTGGTGGCCAGCGACGACGAGGCCGATCCCGGGCACCCGCGGGCGATCGGCGAGGCTTACGCGGCGACGATTCCCAACGCTCGCCTGATAACCGATGAGCCGGGCCGCTCACCGATCGCCTGGCAGGGTAGCCAGCTGTCGCGGTTGATCGCCGAGGTGGTGGAGGAGGCCCGGTGAGCCCGCTGGCCCGCAAGCTGGGCATCAGGCCCGATGCGAGGGTGGCGCTCGTGGGCGCCCCGCACGGATTCGAGGGCGCGCTCGGAGAGCTACCCGCCGGGGTCCAGGTGCGGCGTCGCCTCCAGGGAAGCTTCGATGTGATCGTGGCCTTCTCCGCCCAGCGCTCACTGCTCGCGCGGCGGCTTCCTGGACTGTGCGCCGCGCTCGAGCCCGACGGGGGATTGTGGCTGGCGTGGCCCAAGCGGTCCTCGGGCGTGGCCGGCGACCTCGGGGACGCCGCGGTCCGGGCTGCCGGGCTGGAGGCGGGCCTGGTCGACAACAAGGTGTGCGCGATCGACGCAACCTGGTCGGGGCTGCGCTTCGTTCACCGGCTACGCGATCGGGTCAAGCCCGCTTGAGCACATAGACGCGCGCGCACCCGAAGCGATGCACCGAGCTCAGCATCGGTCTCAGGGAGCGCGTCAGGTTCGCCGGGTGCCGGCAGTCGGCGACGAGCAGCCGGGCGCCGGTGCCGCGCACGAACGAGCGGGCGGCCGCGGGGCGCATCCGACCTCCGAACAGCCCGTCGGCCTGCTGGGCCCGGGTCGGGTAGTCAGGGGTCCAGTAACCGTGGCCGGCCCACACCGCTCGTCCGGTCTGCGAGGGCACGACCGCGGCGAACGGAGTCGGCGCGAGCACGCCGCCGGCGGGAGCCTGGCGGTCGATCCAATCCAGAGCCCGGGCATCGGGCTGGGGAAGGTAGTACTGGACGGTCGTGCTGTTGGCGGTGTTGACGAACTTGCGCGCGTCGTAAGCCAGCCCGGGAATCGTCAACAGGCCCACCGCCAGGGCGCCGAGCACCGCTCCGAGGCGCAGGCGCTGCCCGCCGCGCACGGCGAGCACCGCCAGCGGCAGGCTCAGGCCCTCCAGCGCGTGGGCGGGGAACGAGTCGTTGATGAAGTAAGTGACAAAGCAGGCGCCGATCCAGAGCAGCAGCGCCTGCTCGATCAGGACGCCGTGAGGCCGGCGCAGACCCAGCGCGGCGATCAGGGCCAGGGGCCCGAAGCCGGCCAGCAGCGCGAGCGCCGAGATCCGGGGGATGTGCTCGAGCGCAGCGGCCAGCCTCCAGGCGGGGTCGTGATGGGAGAGCAGGTAGTAGTAGACGAGCGGGAGCGCGGCGGCGATCGCCGGCACGGCGAGGGCCGGGGCGTGTTCGAAACGCCGTACCACGATCAATCCGGCGAAGATGACGACCAGGGTTATGCCCTGCCAGGGATGCAGCCACGAGGCGAACAGCGCGGCCGAAGCGGCCAGCAGCAGGGGACCCGCGCGCACCGGGCGGCGAGCTGCGGCCCAGGACCGAGCCGATCCGAGATCGAGCGCCACCGCCCGCTCGGTCGCCAGCAGCGCCACCGGCACCAGCGCCAATCCCAGTCCGCTTGGAACATAACCCCAGAGCTTGGTCGCCCACAGCACCTCCCCGGCGAGCAGGTACAGGTTGAAGCGAAACGGCCCCGAGCCGAGGCCCGACCAGCTGAACAGGGCGGCCAGCGGCGTGAACAGAAACAGCGACAGGACGACGGTGGCCGCCCGCGCCCCGAGCTGAGCACCGAACATCCGCCGCGCCCAGGCGACCGCGGCCGCCAGCATGATCACGATCGCCACCGGCTTCCACAGCTGGTAGGCGGTGACCAGGGACACGCCGAGCCGGTACAGCCCGCCGGTGACGAGGAACAGCGGCTGCAGGTAGACATGGCCGCTGGGGGCCAGGCTGAACAGGTTGGAGACCAGGACATGAGCGCTGGCATCGCGCGCCCAGGACAGGTACTGGAGTTGATCGGCGCCGAGCACGCCGTCGGCGCCGATCAGGCCGTCGGCACCGGTGAAGCGAGCGTGCAGGTCGCCCGCGTGGATCAGCAGCAGCGCGAGCGGGAACAGCCCCCAGGCGGCCAGCGCCCCGAGTAGCAGCAGCTCGACTCCCGAGACGCGGGGCCCGAGCTCTCGCACGGCGCGAGGGCTGCGTTCCCGCGCGCCGCGGGGGTCGAGTTCCCGCGCGGCGCGGAGGCCGAGTTCCGCCATGGCGTCCAAGCCTATCTGTGAGCCGGCGGCCCGGCCGCCGTGACGACCGGGCGCCGACTGTAGCCCGGACTATCCGGCGCTTACGTGATCGACCTTGTTTGCCCTGCCCAGATAGCCGTTACCGCGGAAGTCGATCGTGATCCGCAGCGGGGTGGGGCCGTGCCCGTAGGTGCGGGTGAACGACGCCTGCTGGGTGAACTTGCAGTTCGGGCCGACCGTCGCCACCACGTAGGCCACCTGGCGACGGCCGTTGTCGTAGCGGATGCCCACGTGGCCCGTGCACCGCCCGGCGGCCGGGAGATCGGCATTGCCGTGCAGCGTGCCGCCCGTCGTGAACGTGTACGGAGAGCGCGACGCCCGCTTGGGGGTGGTGCGGGTGGTGAGGTCGGGCGTGGGCCGGATCAGCGGCTCGGTGAAGAAGGTCTGATCCGCGCCGTAGGAGAAGACCGTGGTGCCGTGGTAGCCGACGAGCCGGTAGTGGAACAGCGTCGCCGAGGCCAGGCCGGTGAGCTGGGCCGAGACCGGCACGACCGTGGACACCGCCGGCAGGAGCGCAGCGGCCGTTTGGAAGCTGTAGCTGGTCGTCAGCCCGTACTGGATCGTCCACGAGGTCAGCTGCCCGTTGGGGTTGACGGCTCCGGTCGGGGTGGCGATCCGCTTGCCGACGTTGACCGCCGGGCCGGTGAGGATGCCCGGCGGTGGATGGCCGGAGGTCTTGAAGGTCCGGTCCTTGCCCTCGGCGGCACCCGCGGCGCTGAGCGCAGCGATCCGGTAGTGGTAGACGGTGCCCGGGGTCAGGCCGGTGATCTTCTTGCTGACGGCGAGCGGCTTGCTGCCGGCGCCGGCCCCGCCGACTGCGCTGTTGATCCCGTAGGCGTCCGTCGGCCCGAAGTTGAACAGGTAATCGGTGGCGGCACCGTTGGGATCGACGTGGCCCTTGAGGACCACGGTCGTGTTGGTCACGTTGGCCACCGGACCGGTGCTGACCGTCGGAGATGCCGCCGCCAGGGCGCCTCCGGTGATCGACGCGCCGACCACGAGAACCGCGGCCAGCAGCTTCGCCGTGCGCTTCATCAGCAACCTCCTCGCGAGTTGACAGCGTTTGTATACCGGGCGGTCGTCCGAAGTTGCGTTGGTGCTCGCGGCCCCCGATAAGATGTCGTGGACGATCGGGACCAGGGTCTGATCGGACCGACCGCCAGGCGACCGACAGTTGGAGACCGATGATCGAGGTCGAGCACATCGAGGGTTGGAAGGGTCAGTCGGTGGTGGATTCCGCCGGCGAGCAGCTCGGCAAGCTTGATGAGGTCTATTTCGATCAAGGCACCGAAACGCCGATCCTGATCGCGGTCAAGAGCGGTCTGCTGGGACGCCGCACCTCGCTGGTGCCGATCGACGGTGCCACCGTGGGACGGGATTACGTGCGCATCGCATACACCCAGGAGGTGGTCGACCAGGCTCCCGGCAGCTCCGGCGACGGCGCCCCGGCCGGCGAGGAGCTCTACGCGGTCGGCGCCGCCTACGGCCTGAAGTTCTCCGACCGGGTGACCCTGGAGAGTGCCGGCGACCTCGAGCGACGGCGCGCCGAAGCTCAGGCGGCACGCCAGCGGGCCGAGGAGCTGGCGGCTGCTGCGCAGGACAAGATCGCGCAGCGCGACGCGGCCCACCAACGAGCCCAAGGGGCCAGCGCCGAGGCCACGCAGGCCGAGCGCGAGGCCGAGGAGGCGCGCCAGGCGGCGCTCGAAGCCCAGGAGCACGCCGCTCGCTACGACGACCAGTAGCGCCGTCGCAGATCGTCACTACCGTCCCGGTCTTCGTGAAGGCCGGTGGCGCCGTCCTCGATCGTCGCCTTCTGGCCATGGAGGTCCCCCGTCCCGTACGAGGTGACGCGCCGGTCAGCAGGTCATGCCGTTGCGTGGTAGCGGGGAACATCTCCGGGTCGATGCCGCGGACGGCGGCGGTGAGAAATGACGTGGTCAGAGCCGAGATCGCCTCGGGGTCGACGGTGGGATCGGCGAGGCAGCGGCGGACGGCGTGCATGACGGTGCCGGCGATCTCAGTGCGGCGTCGGCAATGGCCGTACGATCGGTGGGACCCCCACGACAATGAGTTTTCGTCTCGCGATCGGTCACTAGCTGTGGCAGAGCAGCCTGCAGAAGGAGGAAGAGTCGGTGTCAAGCTCAATGGTCAACTTCATCGCGATCATCGTCCGTCGCTGCAATGCGATGGGCTTGAAGCCATGCTGATCTACTCGATGAGCGTCTCGGTGGACGGCTTTATCGCCGACCGCGAGGGCGCGTTCGGGTGGACGGCCCCTAACGAGGAGCAGTTTCGTTTCCACATCGCGCAGACACGCGAGCTCGGCGGCCATCTGTGCGGCCGCAGGCTCTACGAGACCATGCTTGTGTGGGAGACGGATCCGTCGCTGCGCGACGACGAGCTCGGGGCCGCGTTCGCCGACGTCTGGGGCGCGATCCCGAAGGTCGTCTTCAGCCGCACGCTCGACAGCGTTCAGGGCAACGCCCGGCTCGCCGAGGCGTCGGTGGCCGAGGAGGCCGCTGCGGCGCTCGACGCGACTGACAAGGACGTCTCGATCGGCGGCGCCGGCCTGGCCGCGGCAGCGATCGAGCTCGGCCTCGTCAACGAGCTGCGCATGTTCCGCAATCCGGTCGTCGTCGGTGGCGGGACGCCCTTCCTGCCGCCGGTCACCGAACAGGTTCGGCTGGAACTGGTCGAGACCAGGACGTTCGGCTCGCGCGTGATCTACGAGCGCTACGGGCGCGCCCACGATGAGTCGGACTGACACCGCCGTCTGAGTCATCAGCGCCTCGCCAGACGCTGAGCGCAGGCTTGCTCGCGAGACCGTCCCGACCGGATCCCGAGCGCTGACTGGCCATGGCTCAGCGATTGTGGTTGACGACCTCGACGTTGTGGCCGTCCGGATCGAGCACGAACGCCCCGTAGTAGCCCGGGTGGTAGACGGCGCGCTCGCCGGGGATGCCGTGGTTCTCGTAGCCCGCGGCGAGCGCGGCAGCGTGGAAGGCCCGCACGGTGGCGTCCGCGTCCGCGGCAAAGGCGAGGTGGACGTGCTCGGTGAGCGGGCGCTCGTCGCGCACGAGCGAGAAGCTGTAGTCGTCGCCTCGGAACTGCACGCGTTCCGGGGCGTCGTGCGCCAAGCGGAGGCCGGCGTGCGGCGCGATCGTCACGTAAAAGCGCCGCGACACCTGCGGGTCGCGGACGCGAAGCCACAGGTGGTCGATGCGGCCATCGGACACGGGGCGCTCATGGTCGCCATGGACTGCCTCGATGCTGTTGCCGTCCGGGTCGAGCAGGAAGCCGCTGTAGTAGTCGGGGCCGTAGATCGTGCGCGGCCCGGGCGCGCCGTCGTCCGGGTGACCGGCGTCGATCCCCGCCCGCCAGAACGCGTCGACGGCCGCGCGATCGGGGGCGCGGAAGCCGACGTGCAGGCCGCCGGTCACAGGGTGCTCGCGATCCGGCGGGCCCATGGCCCAGTCCTCCCACTCGACCAGCTCGGCGTCGGCGTGGCTCGGCTCGAAGCCGAGCACGGAGAGCACCGTCCGGTAGAAGCGCTCAGATGCGCCGAGGTCGGACACCCTGATCCCCACGTGATCGAACATCGCCCCGAGATTAACGTCGCGAGGAGACGATGCCCTGGACATTGGACGACGACGTACGCGAACCATCCGGGCCACCTGACCCGGCCATGACGCCGACCGCGCACCGACGGGTGCCTACGGACGCTACAGCTTCAGTAGCCGCCGAGCGTTGTCCCATCCGATCTTGGCCCTGGTCGGACCGTTCATCTCCAGGTGGTCGAACCAGCCGCCGATCTCTTCGTAGCTCTCATACGGGTAGTCGACGCTCCACAGCACCCTGTCCTCGCCGCAGGCCTTGACCGTGTCGTCAAAGGTCGCGCTGCTCATGACGCCCGCCGTGGATATCCAGAAGTTCCTCTCCAGGTAGGTCCGCAGCGGCTCCGTGCACGGGAAGCCCTCTTGGCTGAAGTGCCTCATCCGGTGATCGGTCCGGTCGATCGAGAACGGAAGCCCTTCGCCGCAGTGGCCGAGAATGATCTTCAGCCCGGGGTGTCGGTCGAACAGGCCGGAGACCATCAGCCGGAGGGAATGGGTGGCGGTCTCCACCGAAAACCCCCATGGGCTGCCGCCGAGGAACTCATACCCCCTGTAGATGCGCATCTGGCCGGGCGCCGGGATCCTGGGATGGAGGTAAAGGGGAACGTCCAGCTCGTCCAGCTTGGCCCAGAACGGCTCGCACTGCGGCTCGTCGAGGTATTGGACCGTGTTTGCGTCGCCGAGGTTGGCGTAGCCGTTGACGAGGACGCCGACGAACCCGAGGTCCTTGACGCATCGCTCGGCTTCGGCGGCCGCGGCCCGGGGGTCCTGCATGGGTACGCACCCGAAGGCGCGGAACCGGTCACCGTGCTCGCCGGTCGTGTACAGGGTTCGGATCTCGTCGTTGACCCTCGTGGCCGTCTCGACCGCCTCCGTCGTATCGAAGATCCCCTCGACGCCCGGCATGGTCAGCGATACGACCGCGAGGGCGACCCCGCCGGCGTCCATCGACCGCAGGCGCAGGTCGACGTCGGAGAGGCGCCTCTCCACGTCGGACACGTATTCCGGGCGGTCATACGGCAGTTCTCCGGTGCCCTGCACGGGCGGGTTCGTCGTGGTCGGGTTGAAGACGGTGGTGGAGATCGCCTCCTCGAGTGCGATCTTCTGGGGAAAGTCGGACGGTGCAGGCGTGAACGTCGGTCGCTGCTCGGGGGATGGCGTGGACATCGTGTGCTGCTACCTCTCTCTCGTTGCCGTACCCTGCCGTATTCGCCCGGCCAACGTCGGATAGAGCTCGGACGCGGTCTCGTGAGCGAGGAGCGAAAGGTCGGTGGCGTCGAGGTCTGACCAGTCCTCGATCCCTTCGATGGCGGGAGCGAACGACCAGTCGGGCATATACGGAATGTCGAACCCCATCACGAGCTGCGAGGTGGGCACCATCTGCTGCAGGGAGTAGAGCTGAGCCGGAGACGTGCTGGCGGTGAGGTCGTAGTAAAAGGACGCGAACCCCTCCTTGAGCTCTTGAGCGTCCAGGGACGCTCGGTCTGGCCCTGGTCCGAACACCTGCTCCAGCGTTTGCAGGCGCGTCAGCAGGAAGGGGATCGTGCCACCGCCGTGCGTGGAGATGAATTTGATGTTGGAGAAGCGCTGCTTGGCGCCCGTGAGCACCATGTTGGTCAGCATCCGTGTGGTATCGAACATGAATTCCAGCAGCGAGGGGTTCAGGCCGAGGTCGATTGCACGCGAGGCTTTGGTCTCGGTCGGGTGCGCGAACAACGTGACACCGCGCTCGTCCATCTCCTCGAACCACGGATCAAAGCGACAGTCGCCGAGATAGACGTCGTCGATGCTGGTGGAGGTGGCGACGCCGTCGAGGTGCAGCTCGTCCAGGGCGTAGGCCGTCGCCTCCAGCGCCGCGTCCATGCTGAGGGCGGGCACGGTCGCCATCGCCCCGAAGCGCGCGGGATGCTCGGAGACGATCTCGGCGAGATGCTCGTTGACTCGGCGGGCTGTATTCGGTGCGCCTGCGCTCTCGACATTCGCGGCGTCGGGCAGCGAGAGGACGCATGCCGCGATCCCGTTGGCGTCCATGAGCGACAGCGCCTGATCGACAGACCAGGTGGGAAGACTCTCTATCGGGACGCGGATGCCGACATCGAGCCCGTCTCCGAGATCCAGGATGATGTGGGAATGAACATCGATGATGCCGGTCAACGTTCGGGACGGCGTCTCCATATCGATGGCCTCCCACATAGGCGTTTTGACCTCTGAGCATCCTCAGAGGGACCGGATCCTCGCAGCGCAAGGGGACCTTATCGCCTGAAGTCGAGCCCCGGCTGGTGCCACCATCAAATATGTGGAAGCGGCGTTTCTCGGCGACCTTCCGGCCCTGGCGTCCGCTGCGTCTGACCGCCCGAGACCTGCGGCATCGTTAGGTGGGCACTCCTGAGCTGTGCCGTCGAGACTGGACGCGCTGCACGACGACGGGATCGTCGACGTCGGCCACGGCGCCTACCGGGCCAGCCACATCGCGCTCTACGGCTGCTTCGTCGAGGCCCAGGCGCCGAGCCGATTCCCCTGACAAGAGTCCGGAGCAACCGCTGAATCGGTCCGGAGTCCGCTGCCATCCATTCCGGGTTCGACACATCATGTAGAACGATGGTCGAATGACAATGGCTCGCGGTCAGCGAACGGGCGTTCGAGGAGTCACGCGAACATCGCGCCGAATCTAGTCGACAGCCGGCCAGCGCCCGGTGTAGAAGCGGCGGGAACCCGAATCTGCTGGTCGGCCCAGCCACAGGCGCCGAACCCGCCCCATCCGCAGGCGGAGGAGAGCCTTGTCAGTAGCGGAGACGCTCGTCGCCGAACGAGAGCAGCGGCCGCCTGGCTGCTGAATCCGGCCAAGAAAAGAAGCCTGCTGCTTCCCACTCGAGCGGCCAAGAGTTCTGCATGTGCGTGGAACATCTTCCCCTTGTGTTTTGATCAGCCGATCACCGTCTCGATGGTTCGCGGACTCTCGGTAGCGGCGGCCGTCAGGGGTGGCCAGCACCCGGCGCATTAGTCGTAGAGCCCGCCGTCTATCCGCTCGGGCAGCGCTCAGGTGTGAGGCGAGACGAGGACCTGCATTCCAGAGGCTATGATAGTTCTGTATTTGCTGGGTGTGCCAGTAGCCGGCGTTAACTACGAGTCAGAGGCGTCTCGGAGATCCCGTCGTGCCGCAATTCGTAGCGCATCTCTTAGTCATCAGCTCCAGTTTCCCTTATTCTTTTCTATTCTTTCGTGACCTCCTCCTCTTTTTTTTTCTTTTCTTCTTTTTCCTCTTCCTTCTCTTTTTATCCCTTTTTCTCCTTTCCTTCCCTTTTTTTTCTTCTTTCTCTATTCTTTTTCTTTTTTTTTTTTCTTTCCTTTTCTTTTTCTATCTTCTTTTCATAGGTTTTTATTTTCTCTCTTTATCGCCTTCCTTTTCTCTTTCTCCCTTCTTCTCTTTATTTTCTCTTAGTTACTTTTTTCTTCTTTCTCTTCCTCTATCTCCTCTTTTATAGACGTTGGGTCTCTTTCAGTCGTTCATTCCTCTTTTTTTGGTATCATCCTCTCCTCTCTCTCTCTCTGAGCTTCTATTATTCATCTTCCTTTTCTAGTCACGCTCGTCTTCTTTTCTTTCTTTTCTCGAACTTTTTGGTTTCTATCTCTATCTCGTCCTCGTCTTCTTTCTTCTCTCTCTCTTTCTTTCTTTCTTCTTGCTTTTTCTCTTTTCTCTCTCTTTTTTCTTTTTTCTCTTTACTTCTTCTTTCTCTCGTTCTCATTTTTCTCTTTCATCTCTTTTTTTCTCTTTTCTCTTAGCTCTCATTTTCCACGTTATGTCACGATCGCTTTCTTCAAAATCTCTTTCTCTATCTACTCTTAGGTATGGTTTCTATCCCTTTACTCTCTATCACTTAATCATGGAAGCGGGTCTCTCTTGCTATCGCGCTGAGCTCCCACGTGGGGCCAAGACGCGTGGTCGCGCTCGATTCCGGCGGATCCTGCCCACGCTCATTGGTCGCTCGTTGCGTAACGCCTGAGGGTGCAGCCGTCAGGCGGGGGTGTGCTCGATGCCGGCGCACCAGATGCGCTGGATCTGGCGGGAGGCGCTGATGTCCTCGATGGGGTCGCCGTTGATGAGCACCAGGTCGGCCCGCCGGCCCGGTTCAATGACACCGCGATCAGAAAGCCCAAAGTAGCTGGCAGGAAGCCAGGTGGCCGCTCGCAGCGCGTCGACGGTGGAGAGCCCGGCGTCGACGAGAAGCTCGAGCTCGTGGTGCAGGCTTTCGCCGTGGGGGACGTTGGCCGGCACCCCCTGGGCGTCATTGGCGTCGGTCCCGGCGAGGATGGGCACACCCGCCTGATACAAGGCAGCCACCGTCGCCCGCGACTGGGCGTAGTCATCTCCGGGACGGTGTGACTGCTCGACGGTGCCTTGCATCATGGTCAGGGTGGGCACCGAGATGCGGCCGTCGGCCACGAACCGGGCCACGGCTGCGTCATCCAGCGCCCTGTCTAGGGGAACGTGGGTGATCACGTCCACCTGCGCCTCCAGCGCCATGGCGATGGCAGCAAAAGAGGCAGCATGAGCGACCGAGAGCTTGCCGTGCCGGCGGGCGGCGCCGGCCAGGGCGTTGACCGTCGCCTGATCAAATCCCGGTTCCTCGATGATGATCTTGATGTAGTCAGATCCTTCAGAGATCCGGTCGGTGACATAACCCTCCGCATCCTCAGGGCCGGCAACCAGCGCGTCGGTCGGAAACCCCGGTATTCGACTGTGCAAGCTGCCCGGGCTGACCGCAGAGGCACCAGGGCTGCGAATGTCGGCAAGGCCCTTGACGCCGCGCAGCGACTTCACCAGCGACGCCGGCCACGTAGACATGTCCAGCGCGGTCGTGACCCCATAATCGGCCAGCTGCTCAAGCGACCGGCGCCCGGACAGGTGGACGTGGGCGTCGATCAGGCCGGGCAGCAGCACGGCACCATCGGCGTCGATCACCCGAGCACCCGCTGCGTCAGTTCCGATCATGCCGCCGTCAATTACGACGCTCCCCGGCTCCAACAGGCGGCGCCCGTCAAACACCCTGACGTTGATCACAGCGACCTTGCCGTCAGCGCACGGGTCGGCGGTGAGATCCGGCCCCGTAGTCATGCCAGTCACCCTACAGACCACGAGGATCGCCCACGTCGACCTGGTATGCGTCTACGACCACAATGCGCCCATCGCCGCCCACCCCAGCACGATCCGGGGGATCGTCCCCGAGGAGGCAAAGCGGTCAAGCACGCGCCCGCGGATCGTGGCTCGTCTGAGCGGCGGCTTGGCCCTCAGTTTGCGAGGCGCCATCTTGCCGCCACTGGTTCTCGATCCGGTTCGATTTCGTTCTCGCGCGTAGCGCGGGACGGTGGGGCCTCTGCTGACGGACAGCAGTGTGCGTGCTCGTCGGCGATGATGGGGGGCATGGAAGGTCTCAGCCACGTGCGAGTCGCCGAGCAGCGATTCGTTCTCGTCGATGAGGCGCTGCGGGACCTGCGGGACCGGTTGGCCAGCAGCCGGGTTGGTCTTGACCTGGGGTCAGGCTGGGAGCGAGGAGTGCCGAGCGGGTGGCTGCGTGCGCTGCTTGACGACTGGCGAGACTTCGCCACCGACGCGCTCCAGCTCCGACTCGACCGGCTGCGCCAGCTTCGCGCCGAGGTCCACGGACACGGGTTGCATCTTGTGCACGCCCAAGGTCAGGGCCCGAATCCGCTGCCGCTGCTGCTCACCCACGGCTGGCCGGGGTCGTTTCTGGAGTACACCAAGCTGGTCCCGCTGCTGTGTGACCCTGAGGCGCACGGCGCAGACTCGGCGGATGCCTTCACCGTGATCGTCCCGTCGCTGCCCGGCTACGGATTCAGCGACCCCCCTCCACCCGCCGGGCTGACCGGACGCGAGGTCGCGCGGCTGTGGCACGAGCTGATGACCGCGGGGCTGGGTTATGAGCGCTACGTCGCGCACGGCAGTGATCTGGGCGCCGGGGTCACCGCGTGGCTGGCTAGAGACCAAGCCCACGCCGTTGCTGGCATCCACCTCGCCACCCCCGGCCTCGCCGCCACACCCGCAGCCGGGTCAGCCAACGAGCAGAACTTTGCCGCCGCCGTCAAAGCCTGGACCGCCGCGGAGGGGGGCTACATGCACGAACATGCGACCAAGCCCGCCACGCTCGGGGCCGCGCTATCTGACAGCCCCGCTGGACTTGCCGCCTGGATCGCAGAGAAGATCGTGGCCTGGAGCAGCAATCGGCCGGATGGAACTCCCGCCTTTGACCGCGAGCTGCTCCTCGCCACGCTCACCCTGTACTGGGCCACCAACACGATCACCTCATCGCTACTGCCCTACTGGGCCCACAATCATGATCCCGGCGCGGGCATCCCAGCCGGCGATCCGTCGCCGGTCCCGACCGCGGTCACCATCTTCGGCGGCGAACGCGTCCCTTTCCCCAAACCCCCACGCGAACTAGCCAACCGCTACTACAACACCACGGCGTGGGCTGAGTACCCGGTCGGCGGACACTTTCCCGCAGTCGCCGAACCCGACCTTCTCGCCCGCATCCTGCGCAACACCTTCCGGCCGATGCGCAACCAAGCCTGACCCCAGCCACTCCTCGCAAGCCACAGAGACCCGAGACCCGGGCAGAGTGCCCCTCTGTCGCCCCAGCAGCCACGTTGTTGAGACTGCCGCTCCAGACCTCGCTCTGTCGGAGCAGGAGCCGCTCGATCGAGCTCCCGATCCAGCCTGTATCGTCGCAGCATGGGCCGCATCGGTCAGGTGGTCATAGCGCTCGCCGCGGCCGTCGTCGTCGGCCTGCTCGGAGCCTCAGCGTTCAATCCTCAGGCCGGCTTTCTGTTTCACAGCTTCGTCCTCTGGCGGTTCTTTGGGATCACATTCGAGGTTGGCCTGCCCGTGTTTGGGAGCGTCGCGATCCTCGCCGCATTTACAACCATGATCACCAGCCGAGGAGAGAACCCGGAGACCTAGCGACGGCTCTTGCTTGGTCGCCGGACGAGGCGTTAGCTTCTGACTCCTGCTTCGGCTCCTGGCCACAGAGAAGCAGCAGCGAGATGTCGATCCAGCTAGCCAGCTGCGCGCCTGGTGGTGCGTGGATGCAGGAAAGTCGAGCGTGCAGTGGGCGCCGGGTGAATACTGGGCCAGCTGCGCCGGTTGAAAACTGATATGGAGAGACGTTTGTCAACCCGGGGTCGTTGATTTCTCGCGTTTGCGCTGCTTGGGTCGTCGTTGTGGTCGGCTGGGTGGGTGGCGGTCCGGCAGGCTGTGCGCGACGCGCGGTCAGACTGATATACGCGGGTTGGGACCGCAGGACCATGGTTCGTCGTGGGGAGCCGCTGTCTAGGGTCGGGCGTGGCCAGCCCGGGGGCTGGTTGCTCATAGTTTTGTCGCGGATTCCCCGCGCGTTGCCGGGCCGCCACCGACCCAGCCGACGGGATTGGCGATATCGGTGGGGAGGACTGTTCATTCGATTTGGGTGATCGCCCAGCAGAAGCCGGCGAGCTCGCGTGCGGCGGCGGCCGCGATGATCGTTCGGCGCTTGGCGCGGGCCTCCAGCCGTGTCCACGTGCGATGCAGCCGTCGCTGCGCGCTCCAGGAGACCGCGATCGCCTCGGGTGGCTGGCTCTGTTGGCGGTCGCTGAGCTTGCGGCCGATGGTCGGGCGGGAGCGATAGTGCCAGGCGGCCTCGACCAGCAGCCGCCGGGCGTGCCCGGACCCGGTCTTGGTGATCGCCCCGAGCCGGCGCTGCTGCCCGGTCGTGTTCTCGCACGGCACCAGCCCGACGTAACTCATCAGCTGCTCGGCTTTGGCGAACCGCTCAAAGTCGCCGATCTCGGCGCACAGCCCGACGGCGGTCAGCGTGTCGACACCGCGTAGGCAGCGCAACCGGCCGACCTGGACTCGCCACGGCGAGTCCGGGATCATCGCAACGATCTCGCGCTCCAGCCGCTCGCGGCGATGTGTGAGCGCATCGATCGCGCCGCTGGCGTCGAGCATCGTCGCCTGCGCCGCCGGCCAGTCCAGCGTGACCTTCTGCAGCCAGTCGCGATGACGGTCGGTCCACGCACGCCCGTCGTCGAACCGGATCCCGTGTCGCAGCAGCAGCTTCGAGAGCCGGTGCCGGCAACGCATCAGGTCAACGCGAACCGCTTCCCGGGCGCGGACCAGGTCGCGCAGCGCCTCCTCTTCATCGCCCGGAACCCTGACCGCGTGCAGCTTGCCCGCGAGCAACAGCCTGACCAGATGCTCAGCATCGCGGCGGTCCGTCTTGACCCGATCCCCGCTCGCGCGCGGGATCTTCGAAGGCGCCGCGACCACACACTCCACGCGACGCTTTGAGAGCTCGCGCGCCAGTCCATAGCCGGTCGGGCCGGCCTCATATGCGACCCGCACCGGCCGCGGCAGCCCCGCGCAGAACGCGGCCGTCGTCGTGTTCTCAGCGCTCATCGCGAACGTCTGCAGCTGTCCCGTCTCAGCATCCAGCACCGCCGCAACGATCTTCGTCGCGTGCACATCCAGACCGACGAGACTTCTAGCCTTCGCCATGGCTGGCTCCTCCCTATTCGGTTGTGGACCGGCCGCGTGGTTGCACCCACGCGGCCTGAACATCCCACCCACGACCGGCGTGGGGGGACCGGCCACTTCTACATCCAGGGCCGGACGGACCTCAATCCATATTGTCTAGGCCACGGGGCGCGGTGGTCGGTGTTGTCCGGCCGGGACCGGACCCTCGCTTGATCAGGCGATTGGGCGAGGAGGAGCGTGTGGTCGGCGTGGAGCAGTGGGCTGAGGTCATGCGTTTGGTGCGGCTGATCGCCGACCGACTGCTGCACCTGCTCACTGGATCGCCCGGCCGCGGCACGCGGTTCGCGATGACCGACCAACTTCTCAACCGGCTCGCCGAGCGCCGACGGCTGATCGTGATCGGCGAGGCACAGAACCTTAACCGCGAATGCTTCGAGTACCTGCGTCACCTCCACGACGACCCCACAACCCAAATGAGAATCCCACTGACAAACATTTGAGAATCGACGGACAACGACGCATCAGGGCGACAGAGCTTTCGGATGTCACGCTCGATAATCGGCTTATGTAGACCAGTAGGAGAGCCCTTCATGTCACCTCGTTCGGGCTTATGTAGACCAGTAGGAGAGATGCGGGCAAGTTCGGGCTTACACCGCGGGCGGCATCTTGTACGAGCTGGCGACGGCGGCATCCTGTATGAGCGGGCGACGATCGACGGCGCCGGCTTCGCCACCGACGAGGACGCGACGAGCTGGGCCACGCCCTGGCGCTGCCGCGGTTCCTGGAGTCTTGGCGGGCCAGATCGAGCCGCGGCTGCCGGCGCTGCCCGACACCTGGCAGTGGCGACCGGCGCCGGTCCGCAGCAGGAGCTGACGATGGCCTCGGCCCCCGAGCTTCAGCGTGCCCCCACCGCGTTGGCGAGGACAACCTCGATGTCGCCGGGAGCCCCGCCGGCGGCCCAGGCGACGTATTGATCCGGCCTTACCAGGATCAGGCGTGCGCCCCATGCGGCCCGGTCGCCCGCGCACGTGTCGCGGATGACCTTCAGAGGCACCCCGAGAGCGTGGGCCGCCGAGCCGAAGCGCTCGACGATGTCATCGTCGCAGTCAAGCGCCAACAGGGTGAACGCCGGCCCGAGCCGCGAAAACGCGCTCTCGCCGCCGGACAGGGGCAGCGGCGAGAGGTGATGGCCGGCGCGCGCGGCGTGCGACTTCGGGATGTCGATCCCAGGTGAGCCCGAGCCGGCGCCGCAGACGATGGGCGAGCCCTCGTAGTGCGGCTCCTGCTGTACGTCGAGAATGCTGGGTTCGTCGCGCAGCCGCCGCCATGCGACCTTGAAACCGGCGCGATCGCGAACCGGATCGTGGTGCTCCAGGAAATGGCGATCCTGCTCGATGGAACTGCTGATGAGCGAGCCCACGGCTGCGAAGATCGGCATCCGCTCCGCACCAAGGGAATCCAGCAGCGTGTAACCGCCCCAGCCGTCGAGCACGGCGGACAGCTTCCAGCCCAGATTCGTGGCGTCCTCCAGGCCGGTGTTGAGTCCATAGCCGCCGTAGGGCGGGTGTTGATGGGCGGCGTCGCCCGCGATGAAGGCGCGTCCGTGGCGATAGGCCGTCGCCTGCATGATCCGCCCATCCCAGAAGCGGATGTGATCGACTTCCGCGTGCAGCGAGATGCCCGCAGCCCGCTCCAGCATCCGGAGCGCGAGCTGCTCGTCGGCCGCGGCATCATCCGGGACCGGGCAGTGGAAGAAGAAGGCGCCCTCGGCGTCGATTCGGCCGAAGAACTGCCACCAGCCTGCGAGCTCGGCGCGCAGAACGCGATACGTGGTCGCCGCGGGGAGCGCGCTCAGCCGCCGGTTGAGCTCCGGGGACCTGAACACCACGAGCATCATCCGCTGCGAGCGATGCGTGCCGCTGCGCTGGATGCCACAGCTCTCCCGGACGAGCGACCGGGCCCCGTCGCAGCCGATGACGTACTCCGCTCGGAGCACACGCTCACGCCCGCCAGCTGAAGGCGACTGGCCGCCGGCTACTTCCCGGCTTGGCGGGTGCCCGCTGTCACGGCTCTTGGTGAGGCTGAGCTGGACCCCGTGCTCGTCTTGCTCGACGCGGGTCACCGTCGTCCCCAGGATCAGCTTGGCTGTCGGGAGCTCCTGCAGGCGTTGCCGCAGGACGCGCTCGGTCTCGTATTGGGGCAGGCGCTCCCCCCGCTCCCAGAACAGCCTGGGATCTCCGTGTACCGGCCGGCGCATTTCGAACCAGTAGTCGCTGAACAGCACCCCATGCGTCGTGATCGAACCAACCGTGTGGTCAGGGGGCAGAACCCGCGCGGTGCGAATCCGGTCGGCACAGCCCCAGAACGCGAAGTGCTCGAGCGTGCGGGCGGTCAGCAACTGCCCCTTCGGGATGTCCTTCAGCGCCGTATTGCGCTCGATCACCGCGCAGGACACACCCCGCTGGGCGAGATCGATCCCCAGTCCGACACCGACCGGACCCCCGCCGACGATCGCCACTTGGCAGTCGTCGCTCACCGGCGGGTCTGGCGCGGCGGGGCTGCTCGGTGCCGCCCTGGTGAGGCAGTCGCTCCGGCCACGTCGCTCGTTGCGTCTTGCCACCGCATCGTCCAACAAGTATATTACGCGCAGTGGAACCTCATTCCGCAGAGCGGACCGACCACCTGTGGCGTCGATCCGGTTTCGAGGCGCTGACGCGCGTGCGGTGTGGACGTCGTGAGCTGACGAGGCTCCAGTCAATTCGAGGAAGACCATCGGCAGTTGCTGCAGGCCGTACACAATCGCTTGTGCAGCTTTGCTCCCCCCGTTACTTCGGCGCTTAGGCCATGCTCGAGCCGCCCTATGTTCAAGCGCTCGGAGTTAACGACGATTCGGGTGTTGCGGTGAGCTCGGAGGGCGGCGCTCGGGCGATCCTCACCCTGGCAATTAGCGACTACGCGCACGTACGAGATCTGACCAGCGGCCGAGTGGTCGTGGAGGGGGTCCAGTTGACCACCCTCACCCTCCCAATCGAAGAGATCTTCCATCGCTTTCTACGCCACCGCGAGTGGCACATCTCGGAGTTGTCGCTGGCAAAGTACGTCGCGTTGCGCGCCTCCGGTGACGGGAGCCTGTGTGCGATCCCGGTGTTTCCGTCCCGGGTGTTTCGCCACTCGTCGATCTTCGTCCGTGCCGACGGCGTCTCGCGCCCACAGGATCTTGCGGGTGCGCGGATCGGCATCCCGGAGTGGGCGCAGACGGCGGCGGTCTACACGCGCGCCCTGCTCGTGCACGAGTGGGGTATCCCGCTGAGCGAAGTCGAGTGGGTCCAAGGGGGCGTCAACCAGCCGGGTCGCCAGGAGAAGGTCCGAGTCGCGTTGCCCCCCGGAGTGTCGCTGCGGCGCGAGCCGACTCGCTCGCTGGACGAGATGCTATGCGCCGGCGACCTGGATGCGGTCTTCTCCGCGCGCCCGCCGGCCAGCTTCCAGCGCGGTGACGCATCGATCGTCCGCCTGTTCGATGACTACGAGCCGATCGAGCGGGATTATCTAGTCCGCACCGGGATCTTTCCGATCATGCACGTGGTTGTCATTCGCGCGGACGTGCTCGCGCAGCTGCCGTGGGTGGCACAGAACCTGTACGCGGCGTTCGTCGCCGCCAAAGAGGCGTGTCTCGAGCGCCTGCAGGACCTCACCGCCAGCCGGGCCCCCGTTCCGTGGATGGCGCAGCGAGTTGGAGACAGTCAACGGCTGCTTGGAGGCGATCCGTGGCCGTACGGACTGGACGCCAATCGCCCGACGCTCGACGCCTTCCTGGATTACACGGCGGAGCAGGGGGTGGCGGAGCGTCGTCTGCCGGCAGAGGAGCTGTTCGTCCCATCGGTTCTCGATCAACACCGGGTGTGACCGGCGACCCGCCACCTGCTCGCGCCGTACCCGGTCTCCCCCCGGAGACCGCGTCGCATGCCGCAGCTGCGGTTCCGTCGCCACCGATCGTGCCCCGACCCGCCACGAAGGCGGCTTCGGCACAACCGGCCACTGCCTGGCGGCGTCGGGGGCGGGCCCTGATCGGGATCGCGATCGCGATCGGCGTCTACGCCGCGATCACGAGCACCGGGTTGGTGGATACTCAGCAGGTCCCGACGATTCCGGCGATTGCTCGAGGCCTCGGCGACTCGTGGCATGAACTGCTCTCAAGCGTCGGCACAACGCTGGAGAGCTGGGCGATCGGGCTGGCGATCGCCTCGGCGGCTGGGGCCGTGCTCGGACTCGCGGTCGGGTTGTCTAACTGGCTGGATGACGCCACCGACATCATCGTCCGGATGATGCGACCGATGCCGTCGTTGGCCCTGATTCCGGTAGCGATCCTGATCGCTGGGCTGGGGACGAAGATGACCGCCGGATTGGTGGCGTTCGCGTCATTCTGGCCGGTGTTCATCAATGCTCGCTACGCCGTTCGGCAGGTCGAGCCACGCCTGCTCGACACCGCCCGGGTGCTAGGCCTCCCGCGCTTTCAACAGGTGCGCCGGGTGATCGTCCCCGCCACTGCCCCGGCGATCGTAACCGGGATCAGCGTCTCGGTCGCCCTGGCACTCGTGGTGACTGTGTCCGTCGAGTTGGTGGCGGGGACCGGCGGACTCGGCAGCTTCGTGCTCGTCGCCCAGCAGGCCGGTGCCACCGGACAGATGTACGCGGCGATCCTTGTCGGGGGTCTGGTGGGGTGGTTGTTGAACGCGCTGTTCAAAGCAGCCTCGGGAGCGGTCCTGCCCTGGCAAGCGGCGCTGTCCGGAGAGCGATGACGATGTCCGCGCGGGCGCAGCGACACACCAGCCCATGGACCCGCGGCCACGCGACACGGCTCCTTATTGGGTGGGCTGGCCTTGCCGCCTTGGCCGGGCTCTGGCAGGTGCTCGCCACCGCGCGTCACAGCTTTGTGTTTCCCACCTTCACCTCGGCGGTGTCCGCTGCCGCCCGCCTGGTCGGCAGCAGCGTTCTGACAGACGACATCGTGCCGTCGCTCATGAGGGTGCTTGTGGGCTTTGCGATCAGCGCCGTGCTCGGCGTGGTGATCGGCCTTGCTCTGGGATATGTTCGATGGTTAGGTGATTGCTGCGCCGCGGTGGTGGACTTCCTGCGTGCTGTTCCGACGCCGCTTCTCATTCCGGCGGCGGTTGTCATCTTCGGCTTGGGTGGGAATATGGTCGTCGCGGTGATCGTGTCGGCTGCCGTGTGGCCGGTCCTGGTCAACGCACACGACGCCACCCGGCGTGTGCCCCAGCTGTACCTCGACGCCGCCCGGGTGTGCGGTCTGCGCGGCCTCGCCCTCTATCGACGCGTGCTGTTGCCGGCGACTCTCCCGGCGATCTTCGCCGGCCTGCGTGTCGCCCTGAGCGTCTCGCTGGCCGTCCTCGTGGTCGCCGAGATCCTCGGCGCCAGCTCCGGGATCGGCTTCTTTATCCGCAATGCCCAGGAGACCTTCGCCGTTCCGCAGACGTACGCGGGCGTGATCATCCTGGCGTGCATCGGCTGGCTGTTCGACACGGCGTTCCTCGCCTTCGAGCGGCGTGCGCTGGCATGGGAGCGAGCACTGGGGGCGCAGGCCGGTGCCTGATGCCATCGGAGCCGGCGCGCGTGGTGGGTCGTTGCCCAATGTCTCGCCGCAGGGCGAGGGAGCGGTGCTTGCCGTCACTGACCTACGGCAGACATTGCGCGCTTCCGACGGCTCGAGCTTGGAGGTCATTCGCGACCTCAGCTTTTCGCTTGCGAAGGGAGAGTTCCTCTCGGTGGTCGGGCCATCTGGCGCCGGCAAGACCACCCTGCTGCGGGTCATCAGTGGCCTGATCGACGTCACCGGAGGGCGTGTCACTCATCGTGGCGAAGTGGTGAAAGGAGTGCCGGCGTTGCTGTCGATCGTCTTCCAGGAATATAACAAGACACTGTTTCCATGGTTGTCGGTGCAGAAGAACGTTACCCTTGGGCTGCGGTCACTGCCCAAACGAGAAGCGCAGGCTCGGGCGACGGAGGCGCTCCAGCTCATGGGTCTCGATGACTTCGCCGCACGCTACCCGTGGGAGCTCTCAGGAGGGATGCAGCAACGGGTTGCCCTGGCTCGAGCTGTCGCGGGCCGGCCCGAATTGCTGCTGATGGACGAGCCGTTCGCCTCGGTGGATGCCCTGACCCGGATGCAGCTCGAGGACACGGTGCAGGACCTCTGGCGGCAAGCCGGCTTTTCGGCGCTGCTGGTCACCCACGACGTCGGCGAAGCCGTGTACCTGGGCGATCGGGTGCTGGTGCTCTCCGCCCGACCGTCGACCGTGATCGACGAGGTGGTCGTCGATCTCTCCCGGCCGCGCACCCAGAAGACGACCAAGGCGAAGCCCCGTTATCAGGAGCTGGTCAACCACATCTTGACCCGAATTGAGCACACTGGAAGTTCGCGCGTGCGCGAACCCAACTCCATGCCAGGTGCGGCCGGGGGCGATGACAGCTGAACCCGAAAATCCGAACAGATCGGCGGTGGTGCTCCAACTATGAAACAGCGTGAAGCATTCGTCTCCCAGTCGGTTCGCAGGGCCGTGGGCATGCTCACGGCGACGGTGGTCACGGCCGCGGTAGCCACCGGGTGCGGCGGCAGCTCGAGCAATACCCCTGGCGCGCAGGGCGGCACGCAGACGATCACGGTGGGGATTCCGCCGGCGGTCAGCGCCGACGTCGTGCAGCTCGCGCAGGACAAGGGCTACTTCGCGGCGCACCACCTGAACGTCACGTTGAAGCTGCTCAACGGCGGTGCCGCCACGGTGCCGGCACTCGAAGGGGGTGCGATCCAGATCGCCCAAGCCAACGTCCTCTCCGAGATCCAGGGCGCCGGCCAGGGCCTCAGCGTGCCGTGTTTCGCCGGCGCGTTCTCGATCGCCAACGGCACCCCCCAGCGTGGCTTCCTGCCCCTGATCGCCGGATCAAAGTCCGGCATATCAAACGCGTCTCAACTCACGGGCAAGACGATCGCGGTCAATGCGACAGGCGGGGTCAACCAGCTCATGGCCGATGCGTGGCTGCATCAGCACGGCGTCGACTACCACTCGATCCATTACATCGGGATGGACTTCCCGACGATGACGGCCGCTATCGGCGGCGGACGCGTGCCCGCCGGTGTGTCGGTAGAGCCGTTCTCCACCGAGCTGATGCACGAGGGGTCAGCGCGGATGCTCACCGGAGACCCGCTGTCCGCGATACCCGGACAGCCGATCTTCGCCTGCTGGAATGCCACTGCCAGCTGGATCGGGGGACACGCGTCGACCGTCAAGGACTTCGTCGCGGCGATTGATGAGTCCAACGCGTATGTCAAGAACAACCCGGCGGGCTTCCGCGCCTGGCTGCAGACGCATACGAAGATCTCGGCGCCCGTCGCCGCCACCCTGGCGCTGCCGGCGTTCACGACCTCGATGAGCAGCGCCGACGTCACGAACTGGCAGGCGGCCGGAAAGCAATACGGCATCCTCAACGACGCACAATCAAAGGTGGCAGCCATCAAGGTCTACAAACCCGTAACAGGCTGATGCCCTGATCTCGAGCCCGAGCAGAAGCGGCGATGCGCGGTCGGGATCAGAAGCCGAGCGCGTCGGCGATCTCGCCCGCGGCTGTGATGACAGCCGCTCCGATGGCCGTTGCGATTTGGTCGTCGAGCCGGGACGTGGGCAGCGCGACTGTGAGCGCGAAGCTGGCGGTTTCGTTGTTCACCCGGATCGGTGCCGAGATGGCACTCACCCCGGCCTCGCTCTCGTCACGCTGGATGGCGTATCCGAGCTCACGGGCCCGCTGCAGACGCTCCAGAAGCTCGGTACGTAGCTTGATGGCGCTGTGCTCATGCTTGGGCAGACGGCCCGAGGGATACATCTCCTTGACGTCGTCGGTGGCGAGCGTCGAGAGGATGGCCCGGCCCGAGGCGCTTGCGGACGCGGCCAGCACGACTCCGGTCCGGGAGCCGACCCGCAGGCTGCGCGGGCTTTCAACGGAGTCCAGGCACAGCACACTGCCCTCGGCTTGCAAGGCGAACAGATGAACCGTCTCCTGGGTCTCGGATGCCAGCGACTCCATGTAAGGCCGAGCGGTGTGTCGAACGTCCAGTTTGCGAACCAGCTGCAAACCGAGCCCGATCAGACGCGGCCCCGCTGCGTAGGCTCTCGACTCCGGCTCCTGGCGGACGAACCTGTGATACAGGAGCATCTGCATGAGCCGGTGCGCGGTGGATCGCGCCACCCCGAGCTCGTTCGCCGCATCCGCGATCCGCACCCGGTCACGCTCGCCGACCATCAACAGCAGGCGCATGGCCGAATCCACGGAACCAATCGGGTACATCGGCTTCTCGTTCTCGGCCATCGTCGTGTCCGACATAAGCGCCTGGCTACGATAACCGCCAAGCCGGATCTCCTGGTTTGAGAGCTTGACAGCCAGGATAGCTGATAGGCAGAATGCGCTTCCGACATGCAGAATCCCTCGCGTTTGACCTCGCGGGTCGCCGGTGACCGCCGCGAGGGATATCGAGGCACTGCGCGAATTGGTGGCGCGCGGGTGCAACATCCTGGGAGCCAACGGTCACGACGACTACGTCTGGGGGCATGTGTCAGCGCGCGACCCGCAGGGCCGCGGGATATGGATGAAGGCCTCGACCTACGGATTCGAGGAGATCACTGCCAATCAGGTGATCCTCGTCTCGTTTGACGGCGAGACGCTGGATGGGGAGCATCCCCGGCATGCCGAATGGCCCATCCATACGGAGATCCTGCGTGCTCGGCCCGACGTCGGGGCGGTGGTGCACTCCCACCCGGCGCACTCGATCGCCGTGGGCGCCGCCGGGCGGCCGCTCAGGCCCCTCTCACACGCGGGCACGTTGTTCGTGCCACCCGACGTCCCGCGTTTCACCAAGACGGCCAATCTGATCCTCACCCGCGAGCTCGGCGTGGACGTCGCCGCGCAGCTTGGCGAAGAGAACGCGCTGCTGCTCGTCAACCACGGGATCGTCACCACTGGCAAGGATGTCCGCGATGCCGTCATCCGCGCTGTCCTGCTCGAGAAGGCCGCCCATCAGCAGATCCTCACCTACGCGCTTGGCGAGCCAACGAGGTGGTCCTCTGACGAGGAGGCGCTCGCCAAGCGCGACACCGTCTGGGCCGAGCATCATCTCGTCATGCTCTGGGATTACCTCTTCCGGACGCTGCCGCCGCGGACGGGCGACTGACGCCCTGACGCGTCTCGGCCGCGATCAGGGCATCCGGACGGCCCAGTCGCCCCTCGCGTCTACGAGACGACGGCGCTGCGCTCCCGCGGAAGCTCCTCGCACCCGCTGGTCGCATCGATGAGAACGGTGGCGAAGAAGCCGGCCAGCGCGTCGTGTCCAACCAGCGGGAGGACGTGTGAGACGTACTGGTCCGGGCGCACGACGACCGTGCACCCGGTCTCGCGGTTCACGCCGCGCAGGTCGAAAATGTCATCCGCATTCGGGTCGGGGCAGAACAGCTTCTCGTAGTCGATCAGGCCGAACCGGCCCTTGCGGGGCAGCAGGACCGAAGGTAGCGCGTCGACCGCCAGCTCGCGATGGCTGTGCTGGAAGATCGCCCGGACGTCGATCACCGAGTCGGGGTCGGCGCCCGCCGGGGTGAAGCGCTTCATCGGCGACGCATCGGACGCCAGGAACTCGCACAGCCCCCGGGCGCGGGAGCTTTCGCTCGTGGGATGGTTGCCGTCCGCGAAGACATACAGGCGCCAGGCGCCGTCGGCCCGGGCGGCGTGGCCCAGGTGCACCGGTTTGCCATCGGCCAGCCGGACCACCGGCGCCGAGTGAAAGCGCATCCCTACCGGGAAGCCCTTCGCGAGCGCCTGAAACCTCGCCGGTGCGGTGATCATCGACGGGCCGTACCTGGTCGCAAGTCCCGCGGTGAAACGGCCCTGCGCGGTGAAGTACTGCTGGAACTCCTCCGGATCGCCGGCGTCCCCGGACCCGGTCGGGCGGGCGCCGAACCGCTTGGAGAACTCGCGGTCGAAATCGATCAGCTCCCTGGCGACCGTCTGACGTTCCTCCGAGTAGGTGTGCAGCAGCTCCGGCCTCGCGGTTCCCCTGAGGACGGCGGCCAACTTCCACCCCAGGTTCCACGCGTCGGCCATCGAAACGTTCATGCCCTGACCGGCCTTGGCGCTGTGCGTGTGACAGGCATCACCGGCGATGAACACCCTCGGCAGGCGGGTGTCCATCTCCTCCACCGGCACGTCGTCGAACTTGTCGCACAGCCGCTGGCCGATCTCATACACCGACCACCAGCCGACATCTTTGACCTCCAGCTTGTACGGGTGCATGATCCGGTTGGCGATCTCGGCTAGCCGCTCCGGACTGACCCTCCGGCTGGCGTGCATCTTGGTGTCGCCAACCTCGCCCAGCCCGACATAGAACCGGACCAGATAGCCGCCCTCCCGCGGGATGATCAGCAGGTTACCCCGCTCCGCCGAGTTGATCGCGCACTTGACCCGGATATCGGGAAAGTCGGTGACCGCCAGAACATCCATCACCCCCCAGGACTCGTTCGTCACGTCGCCGGCCAGCTCACGACCGATCGCGGTCCGGATCGCGCTCCGCGCCCCGTCGCAGCCGACGACATATCTCGCGCGTATCGTCGAGGTCTCTCCGGTCGCCGCAAGGCCCTTCATGTGCTGCACAACGACCGTTACCGGATGCGCCGACGCGCCGCTGGTATCGACCTCCACGGCACTCGCGTGCAGACCGTAGAACGGCGCCAACCGGGCCGACGACCGCTGCATGTGATCCCGAAGATAGGCCAGCATCCGCGCTTGGTTGACGATCACATGCGGAAACTGCGACACGCCCTCCTCGGTATCCCGGATCCGCGCCGCGCGCGCGATCCTGGTCGGATCCTTCGGGTCCGGGCGCCAGAAGCACACCTCGTTGACCCAATAGGCCTCGCCCACCAGACGACGAGCCAGACCGAACGCGTCGAACATCTCAACCGTGCGGCAGGCAACCCCATCGGCCTGGCCCACCTCCAGCGGACCGTCTCGGCGGTCGATGATCGCGGTTCTGATGTCAGGAAAGTTGGCGAGCTGCGCCGCCAAGACCAGGCCGGCGGGGCCGCACCCCACGATCAGCACGTCGACCTCCTCGAGGCGCGCTCCGGGCCGCTCCACCACCGACGGATGCGGATCCTCGACGAACGGGTCGCCGGGCTTGTACCCGTTCAGATAGAACTGCATCTTTCATTCGCTCCCAGACGGCTTGCGGCACCCCCGACGCGTGACCGCGCGGCCAGAGCTCATAGTCACCATCGGCGACGAGACGCTACAGCAACGTATCCCGCGGTGTCAAATCACATTCTGCAAGTCAGAACGACGCGTCGCAGCGTCGGTCCTCAGCGAGCTCCTTGAAGGCGACTCCTAGCGTCAAGGACCGAGACCTGGGGGCCCGCTGGCCGCCAAAGCGTCGAGACCGGGTGACCCATCCCTCTCGGCACCCTCCCCCAGACCCGCGGACGGGCTTACAACGCGCCGACAATCCACTCCACCCCAGATCAAGGACGGCCTGCCAGTAGCCCCTGTCCGGCTGGTTGCCTGATCGATCAGCAGTCGGCTGCGATCGTTGGTGTCAGTTGGAGATGATCTGAAGGACGCTGCCTATGGCGGGCTAGACCTCACAGCTAGGGAGCGGCGCTGGTTGGGGCGCCAGGTTTCGGCTGGCCGGCCTCCGTGTCTTTGGTCGTGGCGCGCAGAAGCGACCGGCCTCTTCCAGGACGGTGAGCGCACGGTCGATCTCGCGGGCTCTGTTGTTGCGGTGAAGAGGTTCCGGACCTGGGTGCGGGTGATGCCCCGAGTGCGCTCTCTGGCGAGCCTCCAGATCTGGTCGGCGGTCGGTCGCCGAGCTGTCCCCGAAGATCCAGCGGGCGGAGTCCTGGCTGTGGCGCCAGATGGCGAGCGCGCCTCGAGCGAGTGGGGGGATCGACGGCGACCAGGACGGACGTTCGTCAGCCGGCCTGCGGATCAGCGGCGTTGATCGCCCATTGGGCGGCGAAGGCCCGTTCGTATGCGGGACGTGCCTCGCCGCGGGCAACGTACGCGGTCAGTTCCGGGAATTCGTCAAGAAGGCCCGAAGGTCTGAGCCTGAGCAGCACCGAGACCATCATCAGGTCGCCCGCGCTGAACGGCCCGTCGAGCCAGTCGGCATCACCCAAGCGGGCAGACAGCTGGACCAGTCGATCGCGAATGCGGTCCTTGACCAGAGGAAGGCGCTGTTCGGCCCAGGGCCTGTCGCCCTCCAGGATCTTGGCGGTCACGAGTTCCAGGATCGGGGGCTCCACGGTGTTCAGCGCGGCGAACATCCAGGTGATCGCCCGCGCCCGCGCGTCGGCATCGTCCGGGAACAGGCCCTCATGGTGCTCGGCGATGTGGAGGATGATCGCGCCTGTCTCGAACAGGGCGAGATCGCCTTCCTCATAGGTCGGGATCAACCCAAAGGGATGAAGGCGCAGATGCGCGGGTTCCGTCTTTGCCTGGAGCGAGACAAGGCGCACCTCGTGGGGTTGCCCTACCTCTTCAAGCGCCCAGCGAACGCGCGTATCGCGCGCCAGGCCCAGGCCGCCGTCGGGCGACCGGTCAAACGCGGTGATGACGATGGTCATCGGCCTCCTCGCCTCCGATCGAAGTCATAGGCAGAGGGACTCGGCCCACGTTGAAAACTCATCGCCGGCCGCTGAAAAAGACGATCGCAGACGCGAAGCGGCGGCAGCACAACGCTGCGGTATTCGCCACCAGTAGAAGCCGGCCAGCCGTCCTTGACCCGCTTCCGCGTTCACGAACCACCAGCCGCCTCGTCGCCTGCGCTGCCAGCCGGCCACTTCTCCTCAGCTTCACGAGACGGCAAAGCAGCAGCGGATCGCTGACGGCTCGGTCGGCGACGAGGCGGCAGTCTCGCGGGTGCATGAGCTTGGCCACTAAGCTGGCTGCATGTGCGAGCTTCAGCGTCTTCGTAGCGATCACTTGGACGCGGTCTTCGCCTTCGAGGTCGCAAACCGGACGTACTTCGCTCAGTTCATTGCCGACCGCGGCGATGACTTCTACGAGCGATACACGGAGCACCACCGGGAGCTCCTGACGGAGCAGGACACCGGCACGTGCATCTTCCACGTCCTCGTCGACTGCGACGAAACCATCACAGGGCGCTTCAACCTGTACGACCTCTCCAACGGTTCAGCCGAGGTCGGGTATCGAGTCGCGCAGCAAGTTGCCGGTCGAGGCGTCGCTACGTCCTCCCTGCGTGAGCTATCCCGTCTGGCGAAGGCTGAATACGGCCTGCGGATGCTCACGGCTAAGACGCGTTCGACACATCACGCGTCACAACGGGTTCTCGAGAGAGCTGGGTTCTCAGCGGCCGAGACCTGCAAGGTGGCCGGTCAACCAGGTATCCGGTACACGCTGCAGCTGACCACGGCGGCCTGAATTCGTCCTTCCGCTCTCAGGCAGCACCAGGCGCCTGGCCAGCGCCCACGGGCGAGGTGCTCACTGCGGCATCGGGTCGGCCGCGGCGTGAAGCGCAAGCGCCGGGTCCAGAGCCGGAACGGCGACAGAGAGGTTGGCCCCAGCGACGAACGTCTCGCTGACGATGGTCGGCGGCGAAGGCTTTGCAGCTGCGGCCAGCTTCGTTCCCGGCCGGGAGGAGCGCAAGCATCACTGGATCGGCTCTGACGAGCAACGGCTGGGCGACGGAGCGCACCACGATCTCGCCGGCGTTTACGTTCTCCGGCTGAGCCAGGGCGTAGGCGATCGCCTCGGCGAGGGCGGTGGGCGCCATCGCGATTGCTGACATCCGTTCGCGCGACTCCGGGCCGGTCGTGAACTCGGTGTCGGTTGCTCCCGGGCAGACCATGGTGACGCGGATCTCCGGGCCGACCTCTTGGCGCAGCACCTCGCAGAGCGCCCGGACCCCCGGCCTTACTGGCCGCACACACCCCCTGCCCGGGCACCCACTCAGCGGCTGCGATCGAGGTGACGGTGACGAAGTGGCCGGACCTCTGGGCGGTGAACACCGGAAGCGCCACCGCGATGCCGTGCAGCACCCGCGGAGATTCACGTCGACCATCTGGTTCCGGTCAGCAAGCGTGCCCTCGCTGAGGCAAAGCGACGACGGCGACTACCGGCGTTGGCCACGAGCGCGTCGAGGCGACCGTACTGCTCCACGGCGAGCGTAATGAGCCGGCTGAGGTCCTCGGGTCGGGTGACGTCGGCGGTACACCCTGTGGCGTGGCCGCCGCCGGCCTCGATGTCGTCGACAATCCGCGCAAGCGTTGTCTCGCCGAGCGCCCAGCACAACCCGGGCGCCCCGCGCCGCCAGCAGCCGTGCCATGGCTGCGCCGATACCGCCGCTCGCCCCCGTAATCGCGATGACCTGATCCTCGATCTCCATGGTTGCCTCCTCAGACCGTTCCGACGGCTGGCACGTTGACCCGCGACCCCTAACGCCGCCTGCTCGAAGGGGCTCAAAGAACCAACGAGCCTACGTTCTCGACCCTCCCGCCTCGGGCCTGCCCCTCCCACCAACCAAGGGCCACGAGATCGAGAGCGGCGAGCGCCGCGCACTCCTGCTTCAGGCGACGGCGCCAGAAGCAGCACCCGCCGGCGCCGCTGGCTGAAACGGCGACCGAGCAGGAGTCAAGGCTCAGCGGCGCAGAGCGCCGCTTCGGCCCGATCGTTTGCGGCGTACTTGCCAGCACGCGGATCGACGCGCTCGGATTCCGCGCAAACGAGATGTCGACGACGGCGCACAAGTTACACGTGACTTTCCGTATCGGCAAGTTGCGTGCTAACTTTCCGGTATGGAAAATCAGTCGTCGGGTTCGGTCCCCCCCGGCGCGGCCCGAGAGCAGCTACGGGCCGCCCGTCAGGCACACGACGCATCGGTTGGTCGTGCGATGGCCCCAGCGGGGTTCATCCTCGCGTTGAGCGTCTTCTGCGGAGCGCAGACGGTCGCGCCCGCGGACAAGGGATCGGGAAACGTGGTGACCATCATCGCGGTCGTGTGGTTCCTTGCTGAGCTTCTGAACATGTCCGCTCGTAACCAGTGGCGTCCGTTGCGTTCGTGGCCGAAGCCTAAGTGGGGCGTCACCGAAGTGACGCTCATCTCTGTCGCGGTGCTTGTGGGCGGCGGGATCGGCCCCCATCTGCTCGCCAGCCACAGCAATTCGGCCCTTGCCAGCTGGGGACTTGGTGCAGCCGTGGCTGTGATCGTTGCGGCCTGCCTGTTCGCCGCGCAAGCTTCCTATCGGCGCCGTGCCTCTCGGACGTGGCCACGGTGAGCAAAGCAATGTTCGACGAGCTGATCCACGCGCCCTTGCGTCTACAAATATGCGCGATGCTCTCGCCGGTGCGGTGGTTGCCGTTCTCCGACATACGGGACAGCCTGCAAATCTCGGATTCGGTTCTGAGCAAGCACCTGTCAGCGCTCGCTGAAGCCGGGTACCTGGAGGTTTTCCGTGTGCGGGCGGATTCACGTTCTCGGCGACAGGTCACGCTCACCAAGCCAGGACGCACGGCCTTGCGCGGGCACCTGGCGGCTCTGCAAGCGATCGCCGCCGCAGCCGAACCGGCCACGGCCGAGGAGCCGTCCGCTGCCCGTGCGCCGGAGCGCCGCCGGGGCGGTCGAGAGGTCCCCCTCGATCCTCGGATCGCGTAGGTAGCGGATCGTTCGGTCCTGGTGCGTCAGCCGTGCCGGCGCCTGCCACGCGTCTCTGTCCATACGCACAAGCCACGAATCACGGGGCTCACATCACGTCCGCGAACGCTACCGCCCGGAACGACCGCCAATCAAGCCCAGGCGCCGGCGATGCGGCCGGCTATGCGCGGTGAACTCAGAGCAGGTCCGCGCGGGATCCGAGGCGGCGCCCGCACGCCGCGCGCCGGACGCAGCTGGTGCGCGACCGCAGCAGGGCGATCAGGACGCGCTGAACGACGTGCGGTGGCGACACCATCACGGTTCGTTTGGATGGCGCTGGCAGGACTGCGCCGCCCCGCGGACCCCGCGCTCGCCTCACCACCACCCCAGGTGAGGAGCCCGTCCGCCTACGGCCCGACCTGCTGCGTGTCGCTGTCCGGCAAGCCCATCCGCTTGCGGGACACCTGCTTCGCGGGCATCGTTCGACGACCGGCGGCGTCCCACCTGTTCGCGCGGATACGGGGCCTCCGGTGCCCCACACGCTTGCCGCCGTCCAGCAAGCGATTTGCCCGAACCGGCAGCCCGCGTGAATCCAGCCTGGCTGCTGTAACCACGCAACGCGAGGCGTCTGCCCAGCGCCCACCCGCGGACTGCCCACTGCTGCATCGACTCGGCCGCGGCGTGAAGCGGAAGTCCGGCGCTGGTGCCCGCATGGGCGACTATGCAGAAGTCTCCGCTCGGTCACGTTTGCGCCGGCGACCTGGCCCTGACCGGCTATACCATCACGTTCCTGAGCATTTTCGTGAAGCTCCTATCGTCATGCCGCGCTGCTGCAGCTCGGGGACGACGCGGTGCTCGGCTGCATTCATGGGTCACCTAGAGTGCTCGTCTGTTAGCCAGACATCCAGCGATCTTTGGAGCAGGCCGACGCAGGCCGCGCCTAAGCGGTGGAGAAAGGATCACCGTGGGACGACCAGACCGGCCGATCGATCTCAGAGCGTTTCCGATCGTGTACGCCTCCGACGTGGAACGGGCGGCCCAATTCTGGGAGATGATCGGCTTCAGGCGACACGTCCAGCTTCCCCCGGACGGCGAGCCCGGGTACATCGGCCTGCGGCGCGGCGCTCAGGGCCCTGAACTTGCTATCAGCAACGCTCAATGGGCGACGGAGCGTTATGGCCTGTCCTTCGGCGACGGCCCGCGGTTTGAGATGTACATCTACGTCGCAGACCTCGAAGGCATGCTGAGCCAACTCGCCGATGCGGCCGTACCAATCGTGCGCGAGCCCGAAACGATGCCGTGGGGAGAACGCATCGCGACAGTTGCAGACACCGAAGGCAATCCAATCGCGCTCTGCCAGCACCAATGAGGCAGCCAAGCAGTTCCGCACGGGGCAGCCAGCGCGCGGCGCCTCGGTAGGACCGAGCCCTCGGACGAGGCGAACCCCGGAGCCAGACCGAGCCACCCGCACCGACCCTGCTCGTCGCCAACCGCACGAGGCTCGGCGGCTGGAGCCGGTCAGCGAGACTTCCGGATCCACGCACCAGCAGGCGCGCGGGGGAGTCCGATGTCTGTATCAGGCTGCCGCTTTAGGTCCGGGCCCCCCGAAGCAAAGGCCAGGTCGATGCGGCTCCCGAGCGTGTCCCTCCAGGGTGCGAGCAGGTTCTCGCCTGCGGCGGCTTCGTGGCTTGATGGGCTGCGCGTGCACCCGGTTTGGCGAGATACGGGTCCCCTTGTGTGCGAACGCGCGATCGTGAGACTGTCCGCGCCAACTTCGGCATCCGTGAGGCGGCGCCGCCATGCCTGCAGCTTTGAAGTGGGGCGCGCTCGGAAGCAGTTTGCGTCAAGATGAGCTGTCGCCGATGAGATACTGGGTAAACACGATCAGTCGCGATCACGTACGGCTGGGGGTGGCGGGCGGTTTTACCCAAGCGGGACACGGGAAGGCGTCGGGTCTTAAGCGGCTCGCGGCTGGGGATGGGCTGGTCTTCTATTCGCCAAAGAGCAGCCTTCACGACGGCGAGCCGCTGAAGGCTTTCACGGCCATTGGTCGAGTCGCCGACGACGAGCTTTATCAGGTCGAAATGGCTCCTGACTTCCTAGCGTGGCGGCGGAACGTCGAGTTTGACGGCTGCATCGAGGCGCCGATTGCGCCCCTGATCGACAAACTCAGCTTCATCCAGAACAAGCGAAGATGGGGCTATGTCTTTCGCTTCGGCTTGTTCGAGATTCCGCCAGCCGATTTCTCGGTCATCAAGCACGCGATGGCGGAACAGGTGTAGAGCTGCCGGGTCGACGTTGCGATCGAGATCGACCTCCCCGACGAGGGGGCTCGCGAACGCCTGCTGGCCCTCTACGGGCGCTCGGTACCGCTTCGCCTGTCCGAGGCCCATACGCGCGAGATCATCGAGCGCACCGAGGGTGTGACCGCCTCGTTCATAAAGGAGCTGTTGCGCCGTGCCATGCTCGAATCCCTGCACGAGAACTCCTCTGCGCCGGCCGTTACCGCCAGGCACACGACCCTCGCCCTCGACGACCTGCTCGACAGCAATCAGCAGCTCACCCGCCGCCTGCTTGGCGTCGGCAACGACCCCGAGGCACTCCCACCCGGCGGCGGGCTCGGATCGCTGCCGCCACAGCGAGGCCCCGGCTGGCACAGCTATCCGCCAACCCACGTCGGATCTCGACGCTTCGTGCGATAGCCGAGCTCCGGGGCTCGTGATTGCCCTCCGGTAAGACGCACAAGCCCCCTCCCCCCCATGCCGTGCCCGAGAGCCGGCCGGCGGCCATCTGGAATGCGACAGCAGCCGCGGACTAGTCGCAGTCGTTCAAAGACGCTGTGAACCAGGCGATCCGCGCGGGCTCGCCCCCAACGAGTCAGATCGTCGGATCGTCACCGAGAGGCCCGTCCACGAATCCGACCGACTGGCCGCGGGCAACGCCGATTACGCTGCTGGGCGGCGTGAATTCATCGAGCCAGCGATCGGTCGCCAAGGGGGCCTGAGCTCCTTCGTCCCGCAAGCGCCCGCCCACGGCGGGCGCTCGGGCAGGACCGGCCGGCCCTGAGAGCGAATCCGCAGCTACCCCCGGCGGTCCGGGCTGCCGGCGCCAGAGTGGCGTCGGGTCTGAGACCCGGCCCGCGCCCCGCCGCGGCCGATCGACCCGCCTGACCCGCCCGGTCACGACCGATGAGTCCCCGCCACCGCGCCCGCCACCGAGCGGCCACCCTCTCCACCGCTGGTGCGCTCGTCGTCGGTGCCCTGGTCGCGGCCGTGCCGGCGCTGCCCGCCCTCGGGGCCGGGGGCCCGCGCTCGGCGCCTGGCTCCGGCGGCGCGCCGATCCTCGGCGGCGGACTCGCGCCCACCCACAGGCCCAAAACCAAGCCGCCGCCGCCCCCGGGCAAGAACGCCAAGGGCAGGTGGTTGGGGGCAGTGACGATCACCGAGTACTGGCCGGCCCCGGAGGCGTGGTTCGTCGGGCGCCTGGTCAGCGCCCCGGGACTCCCCGGGCGCCACCGCATCGACTGGCTGTACTCGGCGACGGGGATGTCAATGCAGGGCGAGGGAATCGGTCTGGATGGCCGCCGCTACCACCTCGAGGCCCCCGGCGAGGGCGGCTGGGTGACCGCCGGCGGTGCCTCGACGTCCCCCGCCTCCGGCTGGTCGGCCGGTGCTCCCTACTGGCGGGCGGGCGGCTACTGGCGCAACCGGTCAGGAGCGGTCACCTTCCCGCTTCAGGCCGGCGGCTGGTCGGCGGGAGCGGGCCGTCACTACGTGCCGCTGCCCGGGGTCAGCTTCGCCGCCGGCTCCTCGCTGCCCCTGCGCTATTACCAGTCGATCGCGGTCGACCCACCCGTGATTCCGCTCGGCAGCCGCGTCTATGTTCCCGCATACCGTCACGACGGTCACGGCGGCTGGTTCGTGGCCCAGGACACCGGCGGGGCGATCACCGGGCATCACATCGACGTGTACCGGCCGCCGCCCGCCAGCTCCAGTGACTCCGGCCAGTACCTGACCGGCCAGCGCATCTTCGTCATAGCGGCCCCCGGGTGAATCGCCGCCAGCGCGGTCGCGTGCCCCGGGGACGAGCACTAGACTCCGTGCAACGATGCCCAAGCAGCAACGAGTCATGCGCGTCGAGCAGCGCAGCCAGCTCGCCGCGATGCAGCAGATGGAGAGCCGCAGCGACGAGGAGCTCGAGGCCGAGACCAAGTTCAAGGCGGCCGCCCAGGCGATCCTGGGCGCTCGCGCGGCCGAGCGCTACGACGCCAAGGCGGCGCGAGCGCACTTCCAGCGTGCGATCGCCGCGGCCCGGCCCCAGGAGCGGTTGCAGCTGCGTCGCATGGCCGACGCCTCGCTGGCGCTGGCCGAGCGGCGCGCCGACGACCTGCGCCAGGCGACCGAGCGGCTGGGGGTCGAGTCTCCCACCAACCGCCAGCTGCTGGGACTGAAGTTCATGGGCCTGGTGGCCCCGCCCAAGAGCGCCGGCGCACTGGCCCGGCTGCGGGGCGTGCTCATCGTCGTCGTCCTGATCCTCGCCATCCTGGGACTGGGCTTCGGAATCGTGAGCCTGATCGCGCTGGCCGCCGGCGGCATGTCGCTGGATCTCAGGATCTTCTGGGGCCTCGTGCTCGTGGTGGTGGCGATCGGGGTGCTCGTGTTCTTCGGGCGACGACGCCAACGCGCCGCCCAGGCCAAGCGCGCCGAGCAGGTCGCGGCCCGCTCCCGCTAGCCCGTCGCCGGGATGTGCGGCCGCTACACCCTGGCCACGCCTGATCCCGGGTCGCTGCGGGCGCAGTTTCCGATCGGCGAGTCGGTGGAGGTCCGCCGGCGATTCAACGTGGCCCCGGGCGACGAAGTCCTGACCGTGACCACCGACCGCGAGGGCGCGCCCCGAGGTGAGCTGCTGCGCTGGGGACTCGTGCCCTCGTGGGCCAAGGCGCCCGACACCGGGCTGAAGATGATCAACGCGCGCCTGGAGACGGTCGCCGAGCGCCCGGCATTTCGCCGCGCCTTCGATCGCTTTCGCTGCCTGATCCTGGCCGACGGCTTCTACGAGTGGCGTCGGGCGTCCGGGGCTCCCAAGCAGCCCTTCCACGTCACCCGGGCCGACCGCCAGCCGTTCTCGTTCGCCGGCCTGTGGTCGATCTGGCATGCGCCGGAGGGCGACCAACTGCGTACGTGCACGATCCTGACCCGCCCGGCCAACCCGGCGATCGCACCTCTGCACGACCGCATGCCGGTCATCCTGGCACCCGGCGAGGAGCCCGAGTGGCTTGACACCACCACTCCCCCATCCCGCTTGACCGGGATCCTGTCCGGGCTTTCCGCCCACGAAACGGCGCTCACCGAGGTGGGCTTCGCCGTCAACGACGCACGCTACGACGGGCCCGAATGCCTGGCGGCACCGGTGAACGGCCCTCAGGACGCCCTCTTCTGACGCGGCTGTGGACTGCCTCCGAGGCGGCGGCCGTGGCCGCATCACGCGGATAGCTCCGCCGGGCGCGCCAGAGGATCAGCCCGCCCGCGGCCAGGGGGATCAGCATGATCAAGAAGGCGTCGCTGACCCCTCCGGAGTTGACGGCCTCCCCGCCGGCATGAGTCGCCGGGCCCGCGCCTCCCAGCTGGTCGGAGAGGAAGCCGAACAGCAGGGGCGCGATGGCGGTGGTGATCGATCGCAGCAGGGTGCGGACGCCCTCCGCGCGCCCCCACAGCCAGTGGGGCATGATGTCCAGGCGGGCCGCGTCAAGCGGCGGGTTGGAGCCGTACAGCGCGGCGCCGGCCAGCCATAGCAAGGGCAGTCCGATCACCAACGACCGGCTCAAGAGCGGCGGCAGGAACAGGAGGCACGCGGCCAGAAAAGCACCCGCGGCCACGATCACCCGCGCGGAGATCCGCCCGCGCCGCAAGAGGGCATCCGCCAGACGGCCTGAGGCAAGCACGCCCACCAGAGCGGCGATCGCGATCACGGCGAGCAGCGAGGTGGCCACCGACTGCCCGACCGAATACTGGTGGCGCATGAACAGGACGCCGAAGGTCAGGACTCCGGAGATGAAGAAATAGCCCAGCGCCGAGGCCACGATCAGCGCGACGTTGGTGGGTACGCTGAGCACGTAGCGCACGGCGGCCGGCAAGGTCATCTCCCCCGCGTCCGGCTCGATCACGTTCTCGGGGCGCGGGCTCACCCGGGCTCGCTTCAGGGCTTGGTCGAACCCGGGCCCCGTGTCGTTGGTGACCGGCTCAGCGTCTGAACCGGTCCCACCGCTCCTACCCGCCGCCGGGGTGCCGGCGGTCCCGTCGCCACGCGGCAGGAGGCGATCTGCGCCGCCGCGCTCGGGCTCAGGCAGGAACCTCCAGATCGCCCAGGCCAAGACCGCGGTGGGGACGACGAGCACCCAGAACGCCAGCCGCCACGAGATCGCCGCGACGTTGCCGCTGACAAACAGGCCGAGGACCGAGCCGACCAGCTCGCCGGACAGGATGAAGCCATAGATCTTGGCTCGCTCACGGGGGTCGAAGAAGTCGCCGGTAAGCGAGGCCAGGGTCGGGCCGCTGGTCGCGGTCACCGCGCCGATGGCCAGCCGGCTGACCAGCAACATCCCAAACGACGTCGAAGCTCCCGCGGCGATCATCGCCAGGCCCCACAGGACGACGCTCCATCTCAGCAGGGCCACGCGACACACCCGGTCGCTCAGCGCCCCGACCGGGACGGTGGCGAGTGCGGCGACCAAAGACGGAAGCGCGACCAGCAGCCCGATCTGGGTGAAGTCGATGTGCAGCGCCTGCTTGAGCGGTGCGGCGTCCGCGCCGACGGCGGAGGTGTCGGCGCTGGACAGCGCGAGCACCGACGCCAGCAACACGATCACCCGGGCCCGCGCCCGGCCACCGACCACGTCGATGACCCGCTGCTGCGCCGAGTGGCCCAGATTGGCCAGCGGGGCCGTCGCCCCCAGGCTCCGGTCCTCGGGCGCGCTCATCGGGCACCTATCCAGCCGGACTCAGCGCGCTGACATTCTCCGGGAGCCCTTGCTCCGTGCCAAGGCGATCCCACCGGCGAGCGCGGCGCCCACGCCCACGCCGACCGCCGTGCGGGAGCGACCGCCGTTCCGGGTCTCGGGGAGTTCGGAATAGCGGCTCTCCGGTGGAGCGGCCGCTGGTCCGTTGGGCCCGTCGCGGAGCGCCATCTGCATAACCTGGGCGAGATGCAGGGCCTCTCGATCGCTGCCCTGGGAGATCTGGGAGCGGCAGCTGAAGCCATCGGTCAACAGCAAGGTGTGAGGCGACGCCTCGCGCACCGCCGGAAGCAGCACCCGCTCTCCTGCCTTGATCGACACCTCGTAGCGCTCGCCGGCCTCGTATCCAAACGAGCCGGCCATGCCGCAGCAGCCGGTCTCCAGCACCTCGTACTGGAGCCCCAGCCGGTCCATGACCACCTGGTCGCAGTCGGTGTCGCTGGTCGCACGCTGATGACAGTGAAAGTGCACCAATGCCTTTCGCTCGAGTCGCGGCATGTCCCACCCCTCGGCGTGCTGACTGATGAACTCGCCGAACGTGAACGTCTGGCGGGCCAGCCGCTTGGCGTCCTCGTCGTCGGGGAGCATGTTGGTCAGCTCGTTGCGGAACACGGCGCCGCAGCTGGGCTCCAAGGCCACGACCGGGGTCCCGGCCCGGATCTCGTCCCGCAACCCCTCGAGTACGTCGCGCAGCAGACGCTTGGCCAGGGTCAGCATGCCGTAGTCATACAGCGGTCGACCACAGCACAGCGAAGCGCTCGGCAGGGCGACCTCGAATCCCGCCGCCTCGAGCACTTCGGTGGCGGCGATCGCCACCTCGGGATGGAAGTGGTCGTTGAACGTGTCGGGCCACAGCACGACGCGCCGCGGTGAGCGGCCGTCGGATCCCGGACCCCACTCGAGCCCGCGTCCGCGCGGGCTGTCGTCCTGCGAGGCCGGGCGCCCGGCCGGTGCGGGCCGCTGCGCGAACCACTGCTTGAACGTGGTCGGGGCGAACGCGGGCATGCTGCGCTGGGGAGCGATCCCGGCGAGGCGCTTACCGATCGCGGCGAATGGCTGGCGCTGGGTGAGCAGGTTGGCCAGACGGGGAGCCCGGGCGGCGAGCTCTGCCTCCCAGCGGATCAGGCCGAGCGCGTAGGCCTGGCGAGGCCGCAGCCGGCCCGCGTAGTAGTGCGACAGGAACTCGCCCTTGTAGGTGGCCATGTCTACCCGGACCGGGCACTCATGCAGGCAGCCCTTGCATGCCAGACAGAGGTCGAGCGCTTCCTTGACCTCCTCGTTGCGCCAGCCGTCCTTGAGCGGAGACTCCTGTCTCATCATCTCGAACAGCAGCCGCGCGCGCCCGCGCGTGGAGTGCTTCTCCTCCATGGTCACCTGGTAGCTGGGGCACATCACGCCCTCCTGCTCGCGGCAGGCACCAACCCCAAAGCAGCGCTCGGCGGCGGCGGCGAAGCTGCCTTCGTCAGCCGGATAGCGAAACTCCGTGTTCACCTCGAGCGTGCGGTAGGAGGGGTCCATCCGCAGGTTGGTGTCCAGCGGGTAGGGATCGACAACCTTGCCCGGGTTCATCTTCCAGTCCGGATCCCAGATCGCCTTGAACTCCCTGAACGCCTGCACCAGCTCGGAGCCGAACATCTTCGGCAAGAGCTCGGCCCGCGCCTGGCCGTCGCCGTGCTCGCCTGACAGGGAGCCGCCGTAGCCGGCGATCAGGTCGCCGGCGTCCTCCATGAACGCCCGGTAGTTGCGGACGCCCTCCGCGGTCAGGAAGTCCCAATCGATCCTCGTGTGCACGCAGCCGTGGCCGATGTGGCCGTAGTAGGTGGCGATCCGCCGTCCATGCTTGCGGCAGAGCGCTTCCAGGTCACGCAGGTAGTCGCCGGTCCTCTCGGGTGCAACCGCGGCGTCCTCCCAGGAGGGCCAGCCCGGATGGTCGCCCGGGACCTTGCTGCTGCCCACGCCTCCCTCCCGCATCTCCCAGACCTGCTTGATCTCGGCCGGGTCGTCGTAGACCTTGAGCCCGTGGTGGTTGCCGACCCGGCCGCCCCTGACCGCGTCGGCGAACCGCCGGGCCTGCTCCTCGGCGTCCTGCTCGGAGTCGGCGCCGAACTCGACCAGCAGCCAGCCGCCACCGTCGGGAAGCAGGTCGGGATTGCGCTTGAACCCCATGCGCAGCTCGTTGTTCACGAGCTGGCGGTCGAACGTCTCGAGCCCGATCGGGCCGAACTCCATCACGGCAGGCACCTGGTCGGCGGCGGCCGGGCAATCGTCATAGCCGGCCAGCACCAGCGAGCGGTGCTGCGGGCTGTCGATCAGCTTGCAACGGGCCTCGAGCACGAGTCCGCAGGTCGCCTCCGTGCCGACCAGCGCGGCCGCCAGGTTGAAGCCGTGCTCGGGCAGCAGCCGATCCAGGTTGTAGCCCGAGATCCGACGCGGGATCTGCGGGAAGCGCTCGTGGATCAGATCTGCGTAGCGATCTCGCAGATCCCGCAACCCGGCGTAGATCTCCCCCACCCGGCCGCCGGCCGCGATCGTGGCCTCGAGCTCCTGGTCGCTCACCGAACTGGGCAGCGTCAGGCGCGTTCCGTCGTAGAGCAGCACGTCGAGCGACTCGATGTTGTCGGCGGTCACGCCGGCGATGATCGAGTGGGTGCCGCACGAGTTGTTGCCGATCATCCCGCCCAGCGTGCAGCGACTGTGAGTGGCCGGATCGGGGCCGAACGTGAGCTCGCGCTCCTCCGCGCGCTCGCGCAGCCGGTCGAGCACCAGTCCCGGCTGCACGCGCGCGAACCGCCGCTCGTGATCGAGCTCGACGATCTCCTTCATGTACTTGGAGAAGTCGAACAGCACGACCTCGTTGACCGTCTGACCGGCCAGGCCGGTGCCGCAGCCGCGCGCCCCCAGCGGGGCGCCGTGCCGCCGGCAGATATCCACCGCCGTGACCACGTCGGCGGCGTCGCGCGGTAGCACCACGCCCACCGGCACCTGGCGGTACACCGACGAGTCGTTGGCGTACAGGGCCCGCGAGCCGGCCGAGAAGCGAACCTCGCCTCGCACCTGCGACGCCAGCTCCCGCGCCAGCGTCCGAACGTCGAGATCCCGGCCCTCTGACGACGCTCCACGGGGGGCGCTGGTGGCGACAGCCATTTCACTCGCCGTCCGCGCCGTGGCCGTCGCCGCCGGGCAGCTTCTCGGCGACCGCCTCCCGGGCCCGCTCCAGCACCCCGGCCGGACTGGACTCATAGGTCATCTCGCGAGCCAGCACCCGCGACATGGTCAGCGCGATCCGCTCCCGGTTGGGCTGGCCCTGGGCGAGGCCCCAGGCCAGGCCCTTGGCATGCTCGGGGTTGATCGTCGGCGTCATCGGCATCACGTCGGGGTCGACGACCGCCTCGATCAGAGTCGGACCCTCGCTGTGCAGCGCCTCCTGGAACTGCTCGCCGGCCCGAGCGGGGTCCTCGATCCGCACCCCCCGCAGCCCGCAGGCCTCGGCGACCTTGACGAAATCCACCGGCGCCAGCTGCACTCCATACTGAGGGTTGCCCAGGAACGCCATCTGCTCCCACTTGATCAGGCCGAGCACGTCGTTTCGCATCACCACGACCTTGACCGGGAGCTGGTACTGGGCGAGCGTCGCCAGCTCGCCCATCATCATCGTCAGCGACCCGTCCCCGGTGAGCGCGACCACGGGGCGGTCCGGGTAGGCGACCTGAGCCCCGATCGCGTACGGCAGCGCCGCCATCATCGAGCACATCGTGCCGCTGAACGAGAACAGCTGGCCGCGGCGCAGCTCCGTACGCGCCGCCCATGTGGTCACCGTGCCCGAGTCGCCGGTGAGGATCGCCCGGTCAGGCAGCGACCGGCCGAGGTGAAACGGAATCGCGTCGGGTGCCATCGGCCCCTCCCGCGGCTCGGCGCGCTCGGCTTGCAGCGCCCGCCAGTCGCGCATCTCCGTCTGGGCCTGCTCCAGGAACGAGCGGTCGGAGCGCTGCTGCAGCAGAGGCAACAGCTCGGACAGCGTCAGCTTGGCGTCTCCCGCGAGCCCCACCTCGACCGGGTAACGCAGTCCGATCCGCTCCGGCAGGTCGTCGATCTGGACGCCGACCGCCGAGCCCGGCTCGGGCAGGAACTCGATGTACGGGCTCGAGCTGCCGACGATCAGGATCGAGTCACAGCCCTTGAGCGCATTCTGCGCCGGCCGCGTGCCCACCAGCGCGTAGCCACCCAGGCAGTAGGGGCTGTCATCGGGCACCGCGTCCTTGCCGAGCATCGCCTTGACGATCGGCGCGCCCAGCTTCTCGGCGATCTGCTCGACCTCGTCGCCGGCGCCCCGCGCGCCCGCGCCGATGAAGATCACGGTACGGGCACCGCGAGACAGCGCCTGGGCCGCCTGCTCGAGCCGCGACCGGGGCGGCAGCCGTCGCCCGTCCAGCGCCGCCACGGCGGAATGACCCTGAATATTCTTGATCGAGCGGTCCCCGGTGACCGCATCGCCTGACTGGATGTCGATCGGGATCGCGATCGCCGCCGGGGCCCGCTGCCCGATCGCCGAGCGCACAGCCATGTCCACGACCGGCAGCACGTGCGCCTCGCCCATGATCCGCTGGCTGTATACGCATGCGTCCCGATGCACCGCGTCGTGATCTATGTCCTGTAGATAGTGCGTGCCGATCACGTCGTGGTAGGTCATCCCGGTGATCGCGACAACCGGGGACTGGTCGATACGAGCGTCGTAGAGACCGTTCATCAGATGCACCGCCCCGGGGGCCGCCGTCGCCAGGCATGCCGCCGGCCGCCCGGTGAACTTCCCGTAGGCACAGGCGGCCAGCGCCGCCGTCTCCTCGTGGCGGACGTGAATGAACCGGATTTGATCCTGATGCGTCCTCAGGGACTCCATGACCCCGTTGATGCCGTCCCCCGGCAAACCGAAGCACACATCGATACCCCACTCGATCAACCGCTCCACCAGCTGATCAGATGCCGTCTGGGTGCGGGCCATGCTCACTCCTCTGTCCGGGCCGTTTGAAGGTTGAAGCTTGGGTTCGACTACCCGGCGCCGTCCCCGAGAACCGTTGGTTGTATGCCCGCGGACAGGGCTGAGCGGCCGGGCGCCGACCCGCGCACCGGGCGCGGGGGCGCGGGCCGAGCGCGAATCCAAAGCGCCCGGCCCGCGCCGCCCGGCTCACCGCGGCTCAGGGACGCGGTCGATGTGACGCGAAGCGCGTCGGATCCTGCTCGGGATGGCGCACATCACCGGCCGGCCGTCCCGCGGTCGGATCGGTCGGCGCGCCGGCCTGGTCCGCCTGCTCGCCCTCGCGCTCAGGCTCGGGTTCGGGCTCGCGCTCATGTTGATGCTTGGCGCTGAGTCGTCTGTTTTCCGTGTCGGAGCGACCCATCGGGTCGAGCTCGGCGTTGAGCGGCGTCCCGGCTGAGCGTCCCGCAGTGGGATCCTGTGTCATCTCGTTCTCCTTCATCAGGTGTTAAGCGATGGGGTCTTCTCGGCCACCGGCGCGTACGCCGTGATTGACTGCGGCGGCTCGTCGACGACCTTTGACCCGAACGGCACCAATGGCGCGATCGCCTTTCCGATCGTGTTGTGAAGCGTCTCGGCAAACGACACGTACCAGGCGAGCACCGCGGTGGCGATGCCGAAACCACCGCCGATGTGAGTGAGCGTGGCGGACGCGTTGATCGTCCCCAGGCCGAGCAGCACGTAGGCGGGCCACAGTGTCAGGAACACGAGCATGACGCCCAGGTTCACCCGGAACGAGACGATCCACATGTAAAACGTGAACACGGCCCACGAGATCAGAAACAGACCCAGGGCCGAGCTCTGCTCGTGGACCGGGATCTTGCTCAGATAGAAGGTGTTCAGCGCCCAGTAGGAGATCCAGAACGCGCCGTAGGAGCCCAGCGCCACTGCCGCGAACGTATTGTGGCGAACAAACGCCCACATGCCCGCGAACAGCTGGAGGAGGCCCCCATAGGCCAGAGCAGCACCGAGCACGACCGGCAGCGCACTCTTGCCGACCAGGCCCACCTCGATCATGCTCAACATGAAGGTGGTCAGCCCAAAGCCCGCCAATCCCACCGGAACCGGATCGGCCAAGCGAGCCGCCAGAGGCACCGCCGAGCGGACGGTGACGAGATCAGAGCCGTTGTGCCGCGCGCTGGATGCGGTGACGGACATAAGCGCTCCTTTCGTAAATCGCTTTGTCATCCAGGTGATAACCCGCCTGCCGAAAGGGCTCGGGGGCGGCGTCATCCGCCGAACAGGCAGCGTTCGCGGGCGAACATGGGGAAGCGGTTCGGACTAGTGTTGCCGCCGATGACCGGCGGGATCGATCGAGCGCGCCAGCCAGTCGCCCTCCTGGACGCCGATCCGGACCTCGGCGCCGGCCTGGAGGAGCACGAGCTCGAGGTCGCCCGGCGGCGAGCCGTGGCGGCGGTCATCGAAGTCGAGAATTCCGAATGGGACCCGACAAGGATCACCGAGGTGGGCAAGGAGGGCTGGCTGGGTCTGTTCCTGATCGACGGCTTGCTCATCCGCCGTGTCAAGGTCGGCAACCGGGCGGCATGCGAGCTGTTCGGACCGGGCGACCTGATCCGCCCGTGGGACACAGATGGCGAGTACGCCCCCCTCCCGATCAGCGTCGACTGGCATGTGCTCAAACCGACGCGGCTGGCGGTCCTGGATACCGCCTTCGCGCTGCGCATCGCTCAATGGCCGACGATCACCAGCCGAATCGTGGGCCGAGTCGCCGAGCGCGCACGCTATCTGGCGCTCACCCAGGCGGTCACCCATCTGCCCCGGGTCTACGCGCGGGTGCTGATCCTGTTCTGGCTGCTGGCCGAGCGCTGGGGCCGGGTGAGCCCCGAGGGCGTGTACGTCACGCTGCCGCTCACCCATGAGGTACTCGGGATGCTCGTGGGAGCTCACCGCCCCCCGGTGACGATCGCTCTCCAGCGCCTGTCCCGAGCCGGGTTGCTGAGGCGCGAGCGCACCGATCGATGGCTGCTCACAAATCTTGCGGTGGAGCGCCTCGGAGCGCCCGAGAGCCTGGTCCTGATCGACGACACTTCCCACGAATCGGAAATTGGCTGACGAGACGTGTCCCGTGCCAGGCGGGCGCTGCGCGCGCATCGTCAGCCAACTTGCCAAAAGCCGGGGCATCGATGTACGCGCACGAACACCACATCGGCACGATCCAGACCTCAACGGGGATCCTCGGGTATTCAGGCCGACGCCGGAGGAGCGCCCATGGCAGCGAACACCATCGAGACCGAGCTCATCACCCACTTGACCGCTGCTCACGCGCTCGAGCAGCAGGGCGTGCGCCTGCTGAGCACCGCTGAGCAATTGGCGAGCGACGAGCAGATCGCGGAGATCTACCAAACCCACCGCCTGGAGACCGAGGAGCACATTCGCTCCCTGGCCGAGCGGATCGCCGCCCACGGCGCCGGCGGCGAGCTGGAGTCGGCCGACACGCGCTCGGGAATCCAAGCGGTCGAGATCCGATTTGGGCCCCAGCCGAGCTCCGCGACGCTGGCGGCGGCAACCTACGCGTTCGAGAATCTCGAGATCGCCGCCTACCATCTGCTCGGCGCGATAGCCGAGCGCGCGGGCGATCGGGAGACCGTCGCGACGGCCGAGCGGATCCTCGAGCAGGAGGAGGCGGCGGCCGAGGTCCTGGCCAGCACGTTCGATCGCGCGCTCCAGGTCTCGATCGGCGAGCCGCCGACGAGCCCGGCCGGCCATTTCCACCGAAGCTGAAACGCCTCGGTCCGTCAACCCGCGTCAGCGATACTGACGCGCGTCGATGGCGTCGGACCGGCGCCTGGAGGCCCCGGACAGCTCTTCCAGGAGCTCCTGGCCGCGGAGCAGATGAACGTGCGCAAGGTGCAGGTGATCGGACAGACCGGGCGCGCCGGCGCCGCGCCGGACCGCACGCTCAGAAGTTCGGATGCTCGAGGCCAGCGCCTCCAGCGGATCCGTGGCGTCGGGTGCCGGCCGCGCACAGCGCTCATGGGCCGTGCCGAGCAACGCAAGCCTGAGCGGACGGGGAAGGTTCGAGCTCGCGCACAGTCCCGCCAGCCCCAGTTCCCGGTGCAGCCGCTCGAGCTTGGCCTGCCCAGTCCCCCTGTCGGCCTGCCCTCGTAGGCGCTCGCACCGAAGCCGGGCCTCTTCGACCAGCAGGTAGGCCCGCGCGTCGTGACCCTCGGGGATCTCCGGATCTTGCCGGATCTCCTGTTTGCGCCGACGAAACCACATGCCGATCAGGTACCCGCCGAGGACCGGCGTGCGAGCTGACTGGTTCGCCGGATGACGGAGGTTCACCGGGGGCGTTGCATAATCGTCTCGCCGATGGCCCTCTCCCCCCTGCTCGCCGACTACGACCACTTCCTGCTCGACCTGGACGGATGCGTCTGGGTGGGCGATCGGCCCACCCCGCGGGCGCGGGAGGCGCTGGTGGAGCTTCGCGGCGGCGGCAAGAGGATCTCGTTCCTGACCAACGATACGGCGCTCGCCCCTGAGGAGTACGTGCGCAAGCTGTGGTCACTGGGCCTCCAGGCCTCGCTGGAGGAGATCGTCTCCGTGGGCGCGGCGATCCAGTACACGCTGGCCCAGCGCTCGCCGGGCACCCCGACGTTCGTCATCGGCTCGGCGGCGATCTTTCGCCACGTCGCCGATGCCGGCCAGCGGATCGTCAACGGCACCCCGCGGGGCCCGGAGGCCGAGATCGTCGTCGTGGCCGGTCACGACGAGTTTCGCTTCGCGGAGCTCCGCACGGCCACCCAGGCAGTGCTGGCCGGCGCCGAGATGATCGCCGCGGGACGGGATCGAACCTTCCCCACCGCGGATGGGACGTCGCCGGGCACTGGTGCCCTGGTGGCCGCCCTCGAGTACGCGACCGAGCGCACGGCGATGAGCGTGGGCAAGCCGGACCCGGCCATGTTCGAGACCGCGCTTGACCGGCTGGGGCCGGGGCGCACGCTGATGGTCGGCGACCGCCTCGATTCCGATCTGGGAGGCGCGGCCGCGGCAGGTCTGGACGCCGCGATCGTGCTCACCGGGATGACCAGCCAGGAGCAGGCCGGCGCGGCGAGCGATCCGGCGCCGGTGGCCGTGGCCGACAATCTTTACTCGCTCGTGACCGCGTGACGCTGTCGCTGATCGTGAACCCGTTCGCGGGTGACGGGCGGGCCGGTCGGGAGCTGGGCGAGGTCCGCGCCACCCTGGAGGCGCTCGGCCTCGAGCACCACGTCGAGCCGACACGAGACCTCGAGCATGCGCGAGAGCTCGCGCTGGCGGCGACCGAGGCCGGCGAGACCGCGGTCGCGTTCGGGGGCGACGGACTGATCGCTGCCGTCGCCGACGGTCTCAAGCACAGCGGCGGGCTGCTGGGGGTGCTCCCCGGCGGTCGCGGCAACGACTTCGCCCGGGTGCTCGGGATTCCCCTCCAGGTGCGCGCGGCCTGCGCCGTCCTGGCGACCGGAACGATCCGCACGCTTGACCTGGGCCAGGTCGGATCGCGGACCTTCATCGGAATCGCCAGCTGCGGAATCGATTCCGACGCCAACCGGATCGCCAACCAGACCACGCTGGTGCGCGGCAAGCTGGTGTACACCTACGGCGCGCTGCGGGCGCTCGCGGGCTGGCGAGGGGCGAGCTTCACGGTCACCCTCGACGGCGGCATGATCCGAACGGTCACCGGCTACTCGGTGGCGGCGGCCAACTCCAAGTCCTACGGCGCCGGCATGATGCTTGCGCCGGGCGCGACGCTCGAGGACGGCCTGCTCGACGTCGTGATCATCCCCAGCATGCCGAAGCTGCGATTCCTGGCCCTGCTGCCAACCGTGTTCACCGGCGGGCACGTCGGACGCGCCGGCATCGAGGTGCTGCGCTCCGCCTCGGTCCACCTCGCGGCCTCCCGGCCCTTCACCCTGTATGCCGACGGCGATCCGATCGCCGAGCTGCCGGTCACGATCCAGACCCTCCCGCGCGCAGTTCGGGCGATCGTGCCACGTGACGGCGCCCGGCTCGACGGAGCGCGGTCGTGACCGCCCTGGACGCGAAGATCCTGGCCGCCCGGGCGGTCGGCGAGGCAGCCCGTCGAGCCGGCCGAGGAGGGGGCACGAGCCTTCCCGGAAAGGTGCTCACGCGCCTGGAGCCCGACGCCATCGGGCGGCTGGCCGCCCGCCTGTCGGCCGGGTGCGCGATCATCTCGGCGACCAACGGCAAGACGACCACCGCCGCCATGGCGGCCTCGGTGCTCGAGCGCGCGGGCATCACGATCGTGCACAACCGGGCCGGCGCCAACATGGCCGGTGGCGTGGCCTCGGCGCTGCTGGGCGCAGCCCGGCGGGGTGGAGCCATCGACGGCGAGTTGGGACTGTTCGAGCTCGACGAGTTCTGGCTGGACCGCGTGGGACCCGAGCTGCGTCCGCGGGCAATCGTGCTGGGCAACCTGTTTCGCGACCAACTGGATCGCTACGGGGAGCTGGAGACGATCGCCGACCGGTGGGCGGCGGTGGTCACCGCGCTGCCCCCGGGCGCCGCACTGGCCTGCAATGCGGACGACCCGCTGATCGCCGACCTGGGGCGCGAGCGGGCCGGGGTCACCTACTTCGGCATCGAGGACCCGGCCCTGGCCGGCGACGTGATGCAGCACGCCTCGGACTCCAAGCACTGCCGTCGTTGCGGCGCGGCGTATAGATATGAGGGCGTGTATCTCGGCCACCTGGGGATCTACGAATGCCCGTCGTGCGGGCAGCGGCGGCCCCAGCCCAGCGTCGCCGCCCACCACGTGCAGCTCAACGGCACCCGGAGCGCCGGTTTTGAGCTGCGCACAGCGGCCGGAAGCGCCGCCGTGTCTCTGCCGCTACCGGGCGTCTACAACGTCTACAACGCGCTCGCGGCCGCGGCCTTGTGCCTGTCGCTGGGCGTCTCGCTGCCCGCGATCGCCGATGGGCTCGGCGGAGTCAGCGCCGCCTTCGGACGCGCCGAGCGAATCGTGATCGACGACCGCGAGCTGTCGGTGCTGCTGATCAAGAACCCCGCCGGCGCCAACGAGGTCCTGCGCACCCTGGTCCTGGAGCCGGGCGAGCTTGATCTGCTCGCAATCCTCAACGACCGCACCGCCGACGGGCGCGACATCTCCTGGATCTGGGATGCCGACTTCGAGCTGCTCGCCGGACGCGCCCGCCGGGTGACCTGCTCCGGCACGCGCGCCGCCGAGCTGGCCCTACGACTGAAGTACGCCGGCATCGAGCCCGAGCGCCTGCGAGTGGTGGACGACCTGCCCTCGGCGCTTGACGCCGCGCTCCAGGACGCGCCCGGCGGGCGCCTGTTCGCGCTTCCCACCTACACCGCGCTGCTCGAGTTGCGCCGGGAGCTGTCTCGCCGCGGCCATGTGCCTCGCTTCTGGGCGGAGGCGACCCCACGATGAGCGCCATCTGGCACGATCTCGAGTGCGGCGGCTACACCGAGGATCTGGAGCTCTGGCAGGCTCTGGCTCGCGAGCGCGGCGGTCCCGTGCTCGACGTCGGGGCCGGCACCGGCCGCATCGCCCTGGAGCTGGCCCGCGCCGGGCACGAGGTGACCGCGCTCGACTCAGACCCCGAGCTTCTGCGCCGGCTGGACGTCCGGGCACGAGACGGCGGACTCGAGATCGAGATCGTGGTCGCCGACGCTCGCGCGTTCTCGCTGTCGCAAAGCTTCGCTCTGTGCATCGTGCCGATGCAGACGATCCAGCTGCTGGGCGGAGCTCGGGGACGGATGGGCTTCCTGCGATGTGCGCGCGAGCACCTGAAAGGCGGTGGCCGGCTCGCGATCGCACTGGCCGACGAGCTTGACCTGTTCGAGGTCGCTCCCGGGGCACCGGCCCCACTGCCCGACGTCGCCGAAGTCGACGGCATCGTCTACTGCAGCCGTCCCGTCGCGGTCCGCGCCGACGCCGACGGCTTCCTGCTGGAGCGTCGCCGGGAGACCGTCACCGTCGACGGCACGCTGGTCACCGAGCTGGACCAGATCCACCTTGACCGGCTGAGCGCCGAGACGCTCGAGCGCGAGGCGGCCGCGGCCGGCCTGACGCCGGCCGGACGGGCGAGCATCGAGCCGACCAGCGACTATGTCGGCAGCGTGGTGGTGATGCTCGATGGCTGAGGCCCGACTGCGGGCGGCGATGCTCGATGGCTGAGGCCCGGCTGCGAGTCTGCGCGCTGTATCCCGACCTGATGAACATCTACGCCGACCGGGGCAACCTGCTGCTGCTCGAGCGCCGCTGCCGGTGGCGGGGGATCGCCTTCGAGTCCTCCTCGAGCGGCCTCGGCGAGCCCCTGGACCCCAGCGCGGATCTCTACTACATGGGAGGCGGCCAGGATCGTGACCAGAAGCTGTGCGCCACCGATCTCGCCCGCCACAAGCGCGAGGATGTGCACGCCGCCGCCGCCCGGGGAGCCGTGATCCTCGCCGTGTGCGGGGGCTACCAGCTGCTCGGCCGCTCCTATCAGCTCGGCGAGGAGACGCTGCCCGGCGTCGGGCTCGTCGATACCGAGACGGTGCGCGTCGACGGGCCGCGGCTGATCGGCAACGTCGCGATCGAGGTCGAGTTCGAACCCGGCCGGCGCCAGGTGCTGGCGGGCTTCGAAAATCACGGCGGCCGCACCCGCCTCGGAGCCGGTGCGAGCCCGCTCGGGCGGGTATTGAAGGGCCACGGCAACAACGACTCGGACGGGCTGGAGGGGGTCAAGGCCGGCAACGTGATCGGGACGTACCTGCATGGCCCGTTGCTGCCCAAGAACGCGTGGTTCGCCGACTGGCTGATCGCCACGGCGGTGGGTCTGCCCGAGCCGCTCGCCGCGCTCGACGACGAGCTCGAGCGCGCGGCTCACGCCCAGGCGCGCCGGGCGGCGGGCGTATGAGGGACGGCGGCGAGGCTTTGCGGCAGTCTTCCTCCAGGATGCTCGGCGTCGCTTCGAAACGTCCCCCGCGCGTGGTCGCGGCCGGGCTGGCTGCCGCGCTCGCGCTGGGGCTCGCGGCCTGCGGCGGCAGCGCCGCCGGCAATTCCGCCTCGGCCGCGGCCACGCAGTCCCACGCCGTCAGCTCCCGCAGCACGAGCTCGCCATCGACCACCGACAGTGGGACGGGGACTTCGGGCACCTCGACCACCCCACTGCCCGGAGCCGGCAAACCGGTGGTCACGATCGGCGACAAGAACTACACCGAGCAGTTCGTCCTCGGCCAGCTGTACCTGCAGGCGCTCCAGGCCCAGGGCTTCACCGTCAACATCAACGACAACATCGGTCCCACCGACGTGACCCTGCAGGCGCTCCGGGGAGGGTCGCTGGCCATGTACCCGGAGTATCTGAACGTGTTCAACACCGCGATCGCGGGTTACCGGCGTGGGTTTCGCACCCAGCTGGCCGCCTACGCGGCGGCCGAGCGCTACGCCCTGAGCCACGGTCTGGAACTGCTGGCGCCCACGCCGTTCAGCGATACCGACGCGATCGCCGTGACCCTCGCCTACGCCGCCACCAACCGGCTGCGCACGATCGGCGACCTACGCCGGATCGAGAAGTCGCTGTCGGTGGGTGGGCCGCCTCAATTCCAGCAGGGCACGCCGGGCCTGCCCGAGCTCAAACGGGACTACGGCGTGGCTCCGGCCGCCTTCAAGTCGCTGGCGGTCGGCGATCAGTACTCCGCGCTCGATGGCGACGGCGTGCAGGCGGCCGACGTCGACACCACCGATGGACAGCTGGCAAGCGGCGACTACGCGGTCCTGCGCGACCCGCGCCGGATCTTCGGCTGGGGAAACGTCGTGCCCGTGCTCTCGGCCAAGCTGCTGGCCGCCGAGGGGCCGGCGTTTGCGGCCACGATCGAACGCGTCGATGCAGCGCTCACCACATCGGTGATGCGCGAGCTCAACCAGGCCGTCGACGTCGCCCAGCAGGCCCCGGCGGTCGTGGCCAAGCAGTTCCTGGAAACCCACGGCCTGCTCACGCCGGCGCCGGGCTGACCGACACCCGCCCGGCGGGGCTCACTAGGACCCGCTGGAGCCAAAGCCGCCCAGGCCCCGCCGCGAGGGTTCGAGCGCCCCCACCTCGATCGGGTCCTCGAGCGCGACTTCGATCACCACCAGCTGGGCGATCCGGTCGCCGGCGGCCAGCTCGAAGCGCTGCCGGCGATCGGTGTTGAGCAGCAGCACGTGCAGCTCGCCTCGATAGCCCGCGTCGATCAGCCCCGGGGCGTTGACGACCGAGATCCCGTGACGGGCGGCCAAGCCCGAGCGCGGGAGCACCAGACCCGCCTGGCCGGGCGGTATCTCCACGGCGATGCCGGTGGGAATCGAGGCCCGCTCCCCCGGCTCGAGCGCCCCCGGGTCCAGGGCGTAGAGGTCCAGCCCGGCGTCGCCGGGATGCGCCCGCGTCGGCAGCCTCGCCCGCTCATGCAGGCGCACGACGCGCAGGCTCATCTCAGGCAGGCCGGTGGGAGAGCGCAAACGGCTCGTAGCGAGCGGCGATGCTCGCCGGCAGGCGGACCAGCACCCGCACCCCGTCGGGCGTGTCCTCGCGCTGGAGGTCGCCCGCCAGCTCGTGCAGCTCGGCCAGCCGGCTGCCCTCCCGGTAGGGGACGAGCAGCTCCACTTCAGCAAGCCGGCGCGCGAACTCGGTCTCGATCCGCTCCACCAGCGCGGTGATCCCCTCGCCGCTGGACGCCGATACCAGCAGGGCATCCGGATGGCGATGCGCGAGCTCGGCGCGGCGCTCGGCATCGAGCTGGTCGGCCTTGGCCAGCACCAGGAGCCGCGGCGCCTCGTCGGCGGCGATCTCGTGCAGGACGTCCTCGACGGCGCGGGTCATCGCGGTGAGCTCCTCCTCGGGAACCGAGGCGTCGGCCACGTGCAGGATCAGGTCGGCGCGGAGCGTCTCCTCCAGGGTCGCCCCGAACGCGTCGACCAGCTGGTGGGGAAGCTTGCGGATGAAGCCGACGGTGTCGGTGAGCAGGTAGTCGCGTCCGCCGGCTCGGAGTACCCGCGTGGTCGGATCCAGGGTGTGAAAGAGCCGATCGCGGACGGGCACGGTGGCGCCGGTGAGCGCGTTGAGCAGCGTCGACTTGCCGGCGTTCGTGTACCCGGCCAGAGCGATCTGGGGCAGGTGCGCGCGCTCGCGCTCGGCCCGCATCACCGAGCGCGTCGAGCGGACGTGCGCCAGGCGGCGCTTGAGCGCGGCGATCCGGTCCCGGGCCAGGCGGCGGTCGGTCTCGATCTGACTCTCGCCCGGACCCCGGGTGCCGATGCCGCCTCCGAGGCGCTCGAGGTGCGACCATAGGCCCCGCATCCGCGCCAGGTTGTACTCCAGCTGGGCGAGCTCGACCTGGAGCTTTCCCTCGGCGCTGTGGGCGTGGGAGGCGAAGATGTCCAGGATGATCGCCGTGCGGTCGATCACCGGGACGGCGAGCGCCGACTCGAGATTGCGCTCCTGCCGGGGCGAGAGCTCGTCATCGCAGGCGACCAGGTTGGCATCGGAGGCGGCTAGCTGCGCCTTGAGCTCCTCGAGCTTGCCGGCCCCCAGGTAGGAATTCGGGTCGGGCTGGTCCCGGCGCTGCACGATCTCTCCGACCGCCGCCACGCCGGCGGTGAGCAGGAGCTCGGAGAGCTCGGGCAGCTGGGAGTCCTGCCCCGCGGGAACGGCGGCAGCCATGAGCGCCCGTTGACGGGCACGGCCGCGGGGGCGCTGGCCGTCGGGGATGGTCGCCCGGCGGCCGTTTGAGGCAGTCGTCTCAGCCAAGCACCCTCATGGTAGCCGCGGTCGCGGCCAACGTCAGAGCCGCCGCAGGCGCTCTACGGCCTCGACCAGCCGGTCATCGGGGGTGGTCAGCGAGATCCGGAAGAAACCCTCGCCATTGGGCCCATACGCGCCCCCGGGGGAGAGGACGACGCCCGTCCGCTCGAGCACGTGCTCGCAGTAGGCTGCCGCCGAGGCAAAGCCGGCGGGCACCGGCGCCCAGACGTAGATCGTCCCCTTCGGACGGGTCACGTGTACGCCGGAGCGAGCCAGCGCGTCGCACACCAGATCGCGGCGGCGGGCATAGACGGCGTTCATGGCCCGCACCTCCTCGTCCATCTCGGGAGCCAGGGCGGCGGCTCCGGCGAGCTGAACGGCTTCGAACAGACCCGAATCGACGTTGGATTTCAGCCGCCAGTACTGGGCGATCGCGGCAGCGTTGCCGACGATGGCCGCGCACCGCCAGCCGGTCATGTTGTAGCCCTTCGACAGCGAGAAGACCTCCACGCCGAGCTCCTTGGCGCCGGGCGTGGCCAGAAAGGACGGCGCCACGTAGCCGTCAAACGTCGTCTCGCTGTAGGCGTTGTCGTGAACGACCAGCACGTCGTGGGCGGCGGCGAGCTCGACGACCGATGCGAACAGCCCGTCGGGCACGATCGCACCAGTCGGGTTGTTGGGGTAGTTGATGAACATCAGCCGCGCCCGCTCTAGCGCCTGGGCGGGAATCGCCCCCAGGTCGGGGGCGAAATCGAGCTCGGGGACCAGCCCCATGAGCACCGGCGCGCCACCCGCCATCAGTGGACCACCGGTATAGACCGGGTATCCGGGGTCCGAGGCCAGCGCGACGTCACCGGGATCCAGGAACGCGAGGTTGAGGTGAAAGATGCACTCTTTGGCGCCTATCGCCGGCATCACCTCGGTCTCGGGGTCAAGCGTGACTCCGAATCGCCGCTCATAGAAGGCGGCCACCGCCTCTCGAAACTCCGACCGGCCGCGATTGGTCGGGTAGCGGTGGGTGCTCGGATCGGCCACCGCCCGCTGGGCGGCGGCCACGATCGGCGCGTAGGTCGGCGTGTCAGGGTCGCCGATCCCGAGGCTGATCACGTCCACTCCGGCGGCCCGCTTGTCGGCGATCTTGCGCTCCAGCTGGGCGAACAGGTACGGCGGAATTTGCTCGAGGCGCTTACTCGGTCGCATGCAGCTCCTTGACGAACTCGTCGGCGAGCGTGCCCGTGAACACCGGCACCGCCCAGCCGCTCAGGGTAACGTGGAGATCCTCGCCCACGGCGACCTCGAGCTCGCCACCGTCGAGCACGACGGTCACCGGCTCGTCGCCCCCCGCCAGCACGTGGGCCACCGCCGCGCCCGTGGCGCCGGTGCCGCTGGCCGACGTCTCCCCCACGCCGCGTTCGAAGATCCGGGTGCGGATCCGGGCAGCCGCCAGCGGGGCGTACCACGAGATGTTGGTGCGATTCGGAAACAGCTCGTGGGCTTCGATCCCGGGGCCAATCGCCGCGAGGTCCAGCTCGGCGAGCTCTGACACGTTCGCGATCCGGATCGCGCACTGCGGATTGCCGACCTGGATGTGCTGGAAGCGCCATCGGCGCCCGGCCGCTGTCAGCTCTCCGCTTCCGTCCCGGGACCCCGAGGGGTAGTCAGAGCTGCGCAGCCGCACCCGGCCAAGATCCAGGCTGGCCGTCGTCGGCGAGCTGATCGCGGGACGGATCTCCCCGGCCGGGGTCTGGATCGAGAACCTGTCCGCGCTCGTCCACCCCCGGCGCCGTAGGTAGAGGGCGGCCTCGCGAGCGCCGTTGCCCGACAGCTCGGCCTCCGAGCCGTCGGGATTGAAGATCCGCAGTGCAGCCACGAACCCGGGCTCGTCACAGGCGCTGAGCAGCAGGATCCCGTCGGCGAAGACGCCCGTATGCGGGGCGCACAGCTTGCGGATCCGCGCCCGGGTCAGCTCAAACGGGAGCGCCTCGCGCTCCACGATGAGATAGTCGTTGCCCAGCGCATGCCATTTCTCAAAGTCCACGCGGCGGCAGTGTATGTGTACCGTCGCCCCGGTCATGGTCACGCGCATCCGCTCCTCGGCGTCCGCGCCGCGTCGTTCCCGTGCCGTGCTTAGCCGGGTGCGGGCGTGGGCGCGGACGATCCGCGCGTCGTCTCGGGCGCCGCTGATCGGTCTGGCGATCGTCTCGATCCTGTCCCTGGGCGCGCGCAGCCTGCTTCTGGACGAGCCCTGCCAGTCGCCGTGTACGCGGGCGAGCGACCACACGCTGATCTTCGACGAGGCCTACTATGTCAACGCTGCGCGAGTGATCGCGGGTATCCGCCCGCCCGCCGGCGCCCACTACGCGGACGCCCCGCTCGGCACCGACCCCAACGCCGAGCATCCCCAGGGGGTCAAGCTCATCATGGCGGCGGCCATCGAGCTGTTCGGAGACGGGCCGTTCGCGTGGCGGATCGGCAGCCTGATCTTCGGCTCGCTCGCCGTTCTCGGGATGTGGGCCCTGGTCCGCGCAGCCGGCGGTGGCCGGTGGACGGCGCTGTGCGCGGCCACATTGATGGCCTGCGACAACCTGATGCTCGTCCACGGTCGCATCGGGACGCTCGACATATACGCCGTTGCGATGATGATCTGGGGGGTCGCGCTCTACCTGCGCGGTCGGCCGCTGCTGGCGGGGCTGGCGCTCGCCGTGGCCGCCTGCTTCAAGGAGGTGGCTCCCTACGCGTTGGTGACCGTGGCCCTGCTGGAGCTCGCTCGTGTCCTGATCGGCGCCCGGGACCGGGGCGCCCCGCCGGGGTGGCGCTGGCGACCGGCGGCCGCCCGCCTGGCAATCACCGGGTTCACGAGCGTGGGCGTGTTCCTGGGCCTGCTCGGGATCATGGACGAGATCGCGACCCCCTACGCCGATGCGCAGGCCAAGCTGATCACCGGCGGCCCCTTCGACCATCTGGCGCACATGGTCAGCTACGCCGCGCACCTGACCAACCCTCACGGAGCTCAGGGCATCGCCTCCTACCCCTGGCAGTGGCTGGTCGATTTCAAGCCGATCACCTACCTGAGGATCAATCCGTCGCAGCCCGGAAACGGGCTGTACGCGATTCACCCGGTGTCGGCGTTCATCGGCATGGTGTCGCCGCCGATCCTGCTGGTGGGGGTTCCGGCGCTGTTCTTTTGCGCCTACCGGATCGTGCGCCGGCGGCGGGCGGTGGGAGCCGGCGAGGATGGCTCGGACATGCCATCGGCGCCGGGCGCGGGGACCGGTCGGGCCAGCCGCGGCTGGTTTGCCGACCGGCAGGTGGCGATCGTCGCCCTCGCCTGGTTTCTCGGTACCTGGGGCCCGTTCGAGCTCCAGAGCGGGATCGACAGCCGGATCAGCTACCTGTACTACATGGTGATCGTGATGCCCGGGATCTACGTCGCGGCCAGCTACGCGGTGGCGCTGGGCTGGCGGCGCGGGCGCGCTTGGTTACGGGGCGCGATCCTGGTGTGGGGGCTCGCGGTGCTCGCGGCGGTCGTGCTCATGTATCCGTTCGTGGCTGCGTTTTGAGCCACAGCCCGAGGACTTCGGCGGCCATCTCCTCGGGGGACCGGCCGGTGACGTCGAGCACGGTCGTGCCGGCCAGCTTTCGCATCCAGGTCAGCTGGCGGCGGGCGTAGTTGCGCGTGCGCCGCTGCATGGCGTCGACGTCGCCCACCAGCAGCTCCTCGAAGCCCAGGGCCTTGCGCGCCGTGACCGATGCTCCCGCCGCCGCTGCGCGGCGGACCTCGTCCTGGGCCCCGGCGGCAACCATCCCCGCCACGCGAGCGTTGATGCGCTCGTACAGTTGCTCGCGGTCCATGACCAGGCCGATCAGCAGCGTGGGACGCCGGGTGGCGACGGTCCAGAGCTCTGACTCGGCCGGCGGAGGCTCGAGCTCGCCGGCGTCGAGCAGCTCCAGGGAGCGCACGATCCGCTGGCGGTCGTTGGGCTCGATGGTGGCCGCCGCCCAGGGCGCCCGTTCAGCCAGGACGGCGTGCAGGGCGGCGGGGCCGCGGGCCTGCAGCTCGGCCGTCCACCGCTCGCGAACCCCCTGCGCGGGGGCGGGACGAAGGCTCAGCTCGCTCAGAGCGGCCCGCAGGTAGAGGCCGGTCCCCCCCACGACGATCGGCCGCCGTCCCGCCGCCAGCAACGAGTCGATCTCGGCGTGGGCGAGCTCCGAGTACTGGCCCGCGCTGAAGGTGGCGTCGACGGGCAGGAACGAGAGCAGACGATGCTCGAGCTCCGCCCGCTGGGGGGCGGAGGCCGCCCCCGTCAGCGTCTCCAGGCCGGCGTAGACCTGTAACGCATCGACGGAGACCGCCACCGGCCGCTCGCCCACCGCCGCCAGGTGTCGCGCCAGGGCGATGGCGACGTCGGTCTTGCCGATCCCGGTCGGACCGAACAGCGCGATTACCTCGGACCGTGGCACCGCGAGCAGTATCGTGCAGCGATGCAAGCCGGAGGTCGATCGCGGGTGTGAGAATCGGAGCCGGGATCTCGGCTGAGCCCGACGTGCTCAGCGGTGCCAGGGCCGCCGCCCGGTCAGCCGGCGCCGGCCTGGAGGGCGGCACGCCGGACCTCGCGGTCGTGTTCGCCAGCGGCGCGCACCTGGCCGCACCGGAGGCGACGCTCGAAGGCGTCTACGCCGAGCTCTCCCCCGGCTCGTTGGTCGGCTGCGGAGCCGGCGGGGTGCTCGGATGCGGGCGCGAGCTCGAATCCGGCACGGCGGTCGCGGTGTGGGCGGCCGCGCTCGGAGAGGGCAGCGCGGACACCTTCCACGCGACCGTGACCGCGGAGGGTGACGACGAGCCCGGCCTGTTGGAGGGGATGCCCGAGCCGGGCGCCGAGGACACGCTCGTGATGCTGCCCGACCCGTACTCGTTTCCGACGGACGCGGTCCTGGCCGGCCTGTCCCGTGACGTCCCGGGGGTGCCGGTGCTCGGCGGACTCTCCAGCGGGCGCACCGTGCAGGGCACGGGCGCGCTCTTTCATGACCGGGAGCTTCTCGAGGAGGGCGCGGTCGGGTTCTGCCTGCGCGGCGTGGAGCTGCTGCCCTGCGTATCCCAGGGAGCGGTCCCCCTGGGACGCGAGATGACCGTCACGGCCGCTGAAGGAAACGTGATCCAGGAGCTGGCGGGCCGTCCGGCGCTGGAGACGATCGAGCAGGTGATCGGCGAGCTTCAGATCGCCGAGCGGACGCTGGTGGTCGCGGGCCTGTTGATCGGAATCGTGATCGATGGCGGCAAGCCCGAGTATGAGCAGGGCGACTTCCTGGTTCGCGGCGTGCTCGGCGCCGATCCGGAGACCGGGGCGGTAGCGGTGGGCGCGCGCGTCGAGCCGGGTCAGGTCCTGCGTCTGCACGCCCGCAACGCCGCCCTGGCCGGCGACGATCTGCGGCGCGAGCTCGGCCGGCGCGCCGATGCGACCACCGGTGGACGCCCCGCCGGAGCGCTCGTGTTCTCGTGCAACGGCCGCGGCCAGTCGATGTTCGGCGCCTGCGATCACGATGCGACGATGGTCCAGACCGTGCTCGACGGGGCCCCGGCGGCGGGGTTCTTCGCTGCCGGGGAGATAGGGCCCGTGGGCGCCCGGAGCTTCCTGCACGGGTACACGGCCACGGTGGCCGTGTTCCCGGGGTAGCCGTTTGGTGGGCCCCCGGTCAAGCCGCCGCGCGATCAACCTAGACTGTGCGCGGTGCCCAGCCGGCGCCGTGTCCGCATCCCAGGCAGCACCGTGCTCGTTACCGGCGCCACTGGCGGCATCGGGAACGCGATCGCACGCGGACTGGCGGCGCGGGGCGCGCGGCTGCTCCTCACCGGGCGTCGCGTCGATGCCCTCGAAGCGCTCTCCGCCGAGCTCTCGGCCCGGACGATCGCGTGCGATCTCTCCGACCGGGCTGACGTCGACCGACTGGCCGGCGACGCGGTCGGTTCCGAGATCGATGTCCTCGTGGCCAACGCGGCGCTGCCGGCCTCGGGCCTGCTCTCGGATCTCACCCAGGAGCAGATCGACCGCGTGCTCGAGGTCAACCTGCGTGCCCCGATCGCCCTGGCGCATGCGCTGGCGCCGATGATGAGCTCCCGCGGCAGCGGCCACATGGTGTTCGTGTCCTCGCTGTCTGGCAAGGCGGCGGGCCCGGCCTCGTCGCTGTACTCGGCGACGAAGTTCGGGCTACGCGGGTTCGGGCTCGGGATCCGCGAGGATCTGCGCCCTCACGGTGTCGGAGCGTCGGTGATCCTGCCGGGATTCGTGAGTGACGCCGGCATGTTCGCCGACGCGGGCGTCGAGCTTCCGCCGGGGGTCGGCACCAGGACCCCCCGGGAGGTCGCCGATGCGGTGAGCCGCTCGATCGAGCGAAATCGTCCCGAGCTCGAAGTCGCCCCCCTGGCCCTGCGTCTCGGTGCCTCCTTCGCATCCGTGGCCCCCGGGATCGCGGCTTTCGGCAGCCGGCTGTTGGGCTCTGATCGGGTCGCGGCGCAGCTTGCCGAGGGTCAGCGGGACAAGCGCTGATCAGTCGGCCGTGGCCGTGACGTGCTCGCCGGTCACCGCGGAGAGCGCGGCCATGATCTCGTCGGCCAGCTTGGCCCCGTCGCCGGCGAGCTCGGGAGTCGCCTGGATTCGAACCACCACGTCATCGCCGTCCAGCTCCTCGAGCAGGACCGATGCCTGGGTGCGGGTGGGCGTGGTGATCTCGCTGTCGAGGATCGTCTGGACCTGGCTGGGCCGCACGCCGGAGCCCAGCCGGACCTTGACGTCAACCGAGTCGGGCTCCTTGAGCGGCACCACCGCCGCCGCCAGCACCACGTTGTTGGGCACCATGATCTGGTCGGCTCCCCGCTTGAGCGTCGTGTAGAGCAGTCCCAGGGAGCTGACGATCCCCTCCACCGAGCCGCCGACCGCACCGGCCTGGAGGCGGACCCGCTCGCCGACCCGGAACGGCCGGGCGCTCAGCAGGACCATTCCGGCGAACACGTTGCCCAGCGTCTGCTGGGCCGCGAGACCGAGGACGACGGCCGTGAAGGCGCCGCCGACGGCCAGACTCTGGGCGTCTACGCCGGCGACCGAAAGCACGAACAGCAGCATGATGCCGAGCGTCACCAGACGGATCAGGAAGCCGACCGTGCCGGCGGTGGCCGGATCCATGCGACGCAGGAAGGTCGGCCCGGCGAGGCGGCCCACGGCGCGGGCCAGGGTCCATCCGATGGCCACCAGCAGGATGACCGTGATGAGCTGCAGGGGGGTCTGCAGCGTGTGCGCGAGATGCTTGCCCAGCAGCCCGCTTCGGTGGTCGTAGGCGATCAGGATGGCGATCGCGAGCGGCACGAGCACGAGCGCATCCCGCTGGGCGCGCCGCACGCTGCGCTGGTTGAAATCAACTGATAGGCCGGCCCGTTCCCAGGCCTCGCTGCGCGTCTCGAACATCCGCTCGAGATAGAGGTCCTTGCGTGGCTTGAATTGCCTCGGCATAACTCCTGTCGTGACGTCGTTCGGGTGTCTTGTTCGCTGCCGGCCGCTCCGCACTATGGCTCTACGCCGGCACCGGGGTCGAACAGACGTCCCTGATCCGGCTCGCGCGCCATGGGCGCGGATTGAGCGGGCGAGAGGAATGATCCCCTGCCCCGCTCGGAAGGGTCAAGGTCGGGTCCCGAGATGAGCCCGGCCAGTCGCCTGCGTTCCGCCACCGGAGCATAGGCTCCCAGTCGGTAGAGCTCACGATAGCGCCCGACCAGGTCAGGACGATGCGCGGTCAGCCACTCCATGAACACCTGACGCACCTCGCCCCGCAGGTGTAACGCGATCCCGCTGATGTAGGCCGCGCCCGCCTCGGAGGCAAGCCTCAGGATCTCGGCCACCTGCTCGGGATCGTCGTTGATGCCCGGCATCAGCGGAGCGATCAGGACTCCGGTGCGGATGCCGGCCCGCGTCAGCTCGGCCACCGCTTCCAATCGGGCCCGGGGGTTGGGGGTGTGCGGTTCGGTCGACCGCCACGCCCGCTCGTCGATCGTGGGCACCGACAGGGCGGCGCTGAAGTCAGCGCGGGACGCCAGCTCGCGCATCAGATCGAGATCGCGCAGCAGCAGCGGAGACTTGGTCAGGACCGAGCCGGGGTTGCGGGCTTCGATCATCGCCTCCCAGATCCCCCGCGTCAGCTTGTAGCGCCCCTCGACCCACTGGTAGGGATCGGTGTTGGTCCCGAGCGCGATGTGCTCGCCCTTCCACGATGGCCGGGCCAGCTCGGCGCGCAGGCGCTCGGGAGCATTGACCTTGACCACGATCTCGCGCTCGAAATCGCGGCCGGCATCGAAGTCCAGATAGGTGTGCGTGGGCCGGGCGAAGCAGTTGTGGCTGACCACACCGTTGGCGATGAAGTCCCCCGTTCCGGTGGTTATGTCGTAGAGGGGCAGGGCGCGTCCGAGGGATTCGATCGCGGCGACCCTCAGGTTCGCGAACGTCTTGACCATCTGGCCTTCGATCGAGCGCTTACGGGTGATCGCTGGATCGGTGAGATGGAAGAACCGCAGATGCTCGGTAAGGCCGCCCCGGATTCGGAGGTGCTGCAAGCCGTTCGGATTCCTAGTCAGCTCACGCACGACGTCGAAGCCAAGGCGCTGTGCGCAGGCCTCGGTCCAGGCGAGTATCTGCGGATCGGTGTTGGAGATCCGCAGGGCGAAGTCGTTTCTGCCGCCCTCGGCATCGAAGATCCCGGCCAGGAAGCCGCGGCACCAGTCGAGGCTCGCCAGCAGCGGCCACTCGATCACCTCTCTGATATCGAAGACCGTCCTGGCGCTGGAGGCCGAAATCGAGACGACCTCGCGGCGCGCGCCCGAGGCTCGCGCAAGCACTCGCTCGCTGGTGGCCAGGTTCAGATCGGCCAAGAACCCCTTCGCTCGGCGGAGAGCCTCGAGGTCTGTGAGCGCCAGACGGAAGCGATGCGCAGTCCAGCTCCCCCCACCTCGTCGTTCGAACGAGTAGGAGCCGAGGTGACCATCTCCCCGGATCATCCCGCACAGATATCCTCGCCTGTATTGGGCATTGTGGACCGGTTGGGAGGCGAAGGCGCCGGTGCCGACAAGCCGATTGCGAGGCGTCAGGTGGGGCCGATCGGGCATCCCCGGAACGCTGTTGAGGACGTGCTTCCAACCTCGATTGGTCAGCAGGCGGTGGTCACCGCTCACGACCAGTTCGGTGTCGTTCTCCAGGACGACACGGTATGCCGGCTTGACAGTGACCCACTTGTCCAGAACTGTGGTCAGGGCGTAGCGGCGGTAGCGGGCCTCCTGAACGGTTCCGTAGATCCCATCGCCGACCTCCAGCTCGGCCAGCTGCTTGTGGCGCCCGTCGGCCACCAGGATCGGGGTCTCGCCCGATTCGCAGTAGCGGCACGCATGGGTGCAACCTCTGTACGGATTGATCGTCCACCGGAACGGCATCCGCGACGCTTTGGGGACGCGGTTGAGGATCGACTTGGCCCGGACCTCGTAGAAACGGGTGGAGATCGCGTCCGGAGCCTCGAAATGGCGGACCACGGCCTCCTCCCGGTACCCCGGCAGCTGCGCGTGCTCCTCGTGCTCGGTGCTCAGGTTGCTCCATCTCATCGAACACATGTTCGCACACGTACCGGACGGTTCCCCTGCCGGGATCGCCTCACGCGAATTTCGGCTCTCCCGGCATCGATGTGGGCAGAAATGGGACCGGCCGGGCATGCCTGCGGGGTGAGCTCGACCTCGGCCCCGACCTCGATAAAGGTCGTGCCGGGAACGATCGCCCGCCGCCGCCCGGCGCGCGCCGCTCGAACGCAGAAAGCTCCCACCCGCGCGCGAGATTTTCTGCATCCTGGTCCCCCAGCACGCGCCTGGAAGAAAATTCCGACCGGACCCGCAAACTTTCTGCGTCGGAGCCGGGCCCTTGGCCGCCGGCTCGATTTGGGCTGGTTCGGCGGTCCCTCCGCCGAGGTGCGACATCCGCGTCAGGAGCGGACGCTACATCCGCCGCGTGCTCTTCTATCGACCGGGCAAGCGCACGGCCGCGGAGCGTTACCACCTGGCTCGGTTCGCGGGCTCTTACGGATGGCAGTAGGAGAGGCCGCCTGCGATCAGCGCCCGACGCGTGCCAGCAGCGGCGCCTCGCCGCTCAGCGTCTGGCTGGTGGCGCCGGTGATCCGGACGTCGACCAGATCTCCGGGGGCTCCCAGGCCCTCGAAGTTGACCACCTTGTTGTGGCGTGAGCGGCCCCGCAGACGGCTCGGATCCGTCCGCGACGGCCCCTCCACGAGCACCTCGAGCGTCCGCCCCACGAAGCGCTGGGAGCGCTCGCGCGCCCGGCGCTGGACGACCTCCACGAGACGCTCCATGCGCGCCACCTTGATCTCGTGGGGCACCTGGTCGGGCAGCTCGGCGGCCTCGGTCTGGCGGCGCGGCGAGTACACGAACGTGAACGCACCGTCATAGCCCACCGCCTCGGCCACTGCGAGCGTCTGCTCGAAGTCGTCCTCGGTCTCGCCCGGAAACCCGACGATGATGTCGGTGGTCAGTGCGCAGTCGGGAACGTGCTCGCGGATCAGAGCCACGCGATCCAGGTAGCGCTCGCGGCCATAGGTGCGGCGCATGCGCTTGAGCACCGCGCTCGAGCCCGACTGCAGGGGCAGGTGGATGTGCTCGCACAACGAGGGCAGCTCGGCGTGGGCGCGGATGACGTCCTCGTGCATGTCCTTGGGGTGCGGGCTGGTGTAGCGGATCCGCTTGATGCCCGGTACGGCGTCGATCTCGGCGAGCAGCTGCGCAAAGCTGAGCCTGTGATCACGAGGCAGGTCGCGGCCGTAGGAGTTGACGTTCTGGCCGAGCAGCGTGATCTCCCGGACTCCGTCGGCAGCGAGCCGGGTCGCCTCGCCGACCAGCTCGGCCGCCGGGCGGCTGACCTCGCGCCCGCGCGTGGAGGGAACGATGCAGTACGAGCACACCGAATTGCAGCCGACGCTGATCTGCAACCAGCCCTGGTACTCGCGCGCCCGTTTGGCGGGCAGGTGCCCGGTGAAGCCCTCGAACTCGAAGAAGCCCTGGACAGTGAGCGAATCGCTGGTCAGAAACTCGGCCAGCCGGTGCACCTGACCGGGTCCGAAGGCCACGTCGACGAACGGAAACCGGGCGAAAACCTCGTCCTTGACCGACTGCGCCCAGCAGCCCCCGACGCCGATCACGCGCTCGGGATCCTCGCGCTTGAGACGCTTGGCCTCGCCGAGATGGGCGACAAAGCGGCTGTCGGCGGCCTCCCGGATCGAGCAGGTGTTGAACAGGATCAGATCGGCGTCGGCACGCGTACCGGATTCCTCGTAGCCGAGAGACTCGAGCATTCCCTTGATCCGCTCGGAATCGTGCTCGTTCATCTGGCAGCCGAACGTGGTCACGTGGTAGCGCTTCATCGTGCGCCAAGCGTAGCGGTGCCCCTCGGATGCGCGGGCGGTCGGCCGAGGTTCCGGCGGGCCCTCAGCGGGCGTACTCGACGGCGCGTGACTCCCGGATCACCGTGACCTTGATCTGGCCCGGATACTCGAGCTCCTTCTCGATCTCGCGCGCGATCTCGAAGGAGAGGATCGTGGCCGCGTCGTCGTCGATCGCGCCCGGGGCCACCATAACCCTGATCTCGCGCCCGGCCTGCATCGCGTAGACCTTGTCGACGCCGGTGTGACGGCCCGCTATCTGCTCGAGGTCGCGCAGCCGCTTGACGTATTGCTCGAGCGACTCACCGCGGGCTCCGGGGCGTGCTCCCGACAGGGCGTCGGCGGCCTGCACGATCACGGCTTCGATCGTCTGGGGCTCGACCTCGTTGTGGTGGGCCTCCATCGCGTGGGCGACGGCGGCCGGCTCCCCGTACTTGCGTGCCAGGTCACCGCCGACGAGCGCGTGGGGGCCTTCGATCTCATGGGTGACCGACTTGCCGATGTCGTGCAGGAGCGCCGCCCGGCGCGCGGTCTTGGCGCTGGCGCCCAGCTCATGGGCCATCATCGCCGACAGCTGGGCGACCTCGATCGAGTGCGCGAGCACGTTCTGCCCATAGCTGGTGCGAAACCGCAGACGACCCAACAACCTGACGAGCTCGGGATGCACGCCCTGCACTCCGGCGTCGAACACAGCATGCTCGCCGAGCTCGACGATGTGGTCGTCGAGCTCTGACTTGGTCTGGTAGTAGGTCTCCTCGATCCTCGCGGGATGGATTCGCCCGTCCGAGAGCAGCTTCTCCAGGGTCAGCCGGGCGATCTCGCGGCGCACGCCGTCAAAGCCCGAGAGCACGACGGCGCCCGGCGTGTCATCGATGATGAAGTCGACGCCCGTCAGGTTCTCCAGCGCGCGGATGTTGCGGCCCTCCCGACCGATGATGCGTCCCTTCATGTCGTCGGCCGCGAGGTGGACCACCGACACGGTGGTCTCGGCGGCGTGACCGGCGGCCAGCCGCTGCATGCACACCGAGAGGATGTTCCGCACCCGGCGATCGGCCTCGCGCTTGGTCTCCTCCTCGATCTGGCGCAGCCGGCGAGCGGCGTCGTGGCGGGCCTGATCCTCGATCTCCTGGAGCAGCAGCTGCTTTGCCTTGGCCCCCGACATGCCGGCCACGCGCTCGAGCGTGCGCTGCGCCTCCGCGCGGCTCTCGGCGAGCGACTCGCGCTCGCGGATGAGCTCGGCCTCGAGGTCGGTCAGCGCCCCCTCGCGCCGCTGGAGCGCCCCGTTGCGCTCGGTCAGCGCCGACTGCAACGCGGCGGCGGTCGCGGCGTCGGGGCCCTGGGGCACCGCAGCAGCCACGCGCGGACGCCCGTAGAGGACCGCGGCGATCACGAGTCCGACCGCGATGAGCGCTCCGGCACCGATGATTTCCATGGTCGTTCCTCTCGTGGGACCCGGGGACCGGGTCACGTATCCAAGCTTTGGCTATTTGAGAGCGACCGAGCGGCCCGTTCGGGATGCACGAACGGCTGCCAGGCAAACGGCGATGGTCAGCAGTGGGCCAGAGCTGCTAGCTGAAGCCGTCCAACACCGATCTGGACCGCCGCGACGATCCGTTGCAGATTGCCGTCAACACTGAAGATTCTTGAAAACCAATACTGAAGATTTGCTGGTGTTTTGCGGCCCGTTGGGCCGTTCGTTCGCTAACGCAATCCTAGTACTGAGCGGCACGCGGCGCAAACCGCGCCCGTCCCTAGGCGCCGCGGGCGTACGCCGACAGAGCGTCCAGCGCGAGCTCGCTTTCATACCCCTTGCGCAACAGCACTCCCAAGGCCCGCTCGCGCTCGCGAGGATGCTCGGGGGGCGCGGGGTAGCGGCGGCGCAGCAGCTCCAGGGCCCGCTCGAGCTCGCTCGGCTCGCCATCGTCAGCCTCGCCGAAGCACGCCAGCGAAGCCTCCGCCAGCTCACGCTCGATGCCCCGGGAGAGCAGTCCCCGCCGGATGCGCTCGCTCCCCCACTGCTCGAGCTCGCGCTTGTCAGACACGAACAGGCGCGCGAAGCGGGAGTCGTCGAGCACTCCCTGCTCGGACAGCTCCCGAATCGTCTGTTGGATCAATTCGGGGCCGACGCTCTTGCGCTCGAGATGCCGAGCGACCTCGCTGACGGTCCGATCGCGCCGGTTCAGGAACGCGTAGCCGAGCTCGAGCGCCCGCTGGCGAGACTGATCGGCATCGAACACCGCGATCGCCGGCCGACCTCGCCGTCTACGCGGCCCGATCGGCCGGGACGGCGCCCAGCGGAGCCTCGTTGAGCGGGGGCTCGTCGTGCTCTATCTCCTTGACGAGGTCGCGGCTGAGACCCAGCGCGGTGTAGATCTTGGCCTCGATCTCATTCGCCATCTCGGGGTGCTCGTCCAGGAACGCCTTGGCGTTGCCCCGTCCCTGACCGAGTCGCTCATCCCCGTAGGAGAAGAAGGAGCCTGACTTGGTGACGATGTTGTGCTCGATGCCGTAGTCGAGCAGACAGCCCGAGGTCGAGATGCCCTTGCCGAACTCAATGTCGAACTCCGCCTGCTTGAACGGGGCCGCCACCTTGTTCTTGACGACCTTGACCCGCACGCGGTTGCCCACCGCCTCAGTCCCCTCCTTGAGCGTCTCGATCCGGCGGATGTCCAGGCGCTGGGAGGAGTAGAACTTCAGCGCCCGGCCCCCCGGCTGGGTCTCCGGGGAGCCGAACATCACGCCGACCTTCTCCCGGATCTGGTTGGTGAACAGGCACAGCGTCTGGGCGCGGTTGAGATTGCCCGCCAGCTTGCGCATCGCCTGGGACATCATCCGGGCCTGCGCTCCCACCGTCTGGTCTCCCATCTGGCCCTCGAGCTCGGCCCGCGGCGTGAGCGCCGCCACCGAGTCCACGGCGACCAGGTCCACGGCACCGGAGCGGATCAGCATGTCGACGATCTCGAGCGCCTGCTCGCCGTAGTCGGGCTGCGAGACCAGCAGCTCGTCGATGTCGACCCCGATCTGCTGTGCGTAGAGCGGGTCCATGGCGTGCTCGGCGTCGACGAAGGCGCACACCCCGCCGAGCTTCTGCGCTTCGGCGATCACGTGGTAGACGAGCGTCGTCTTGCCCGATGACTCCGGGCCGAAGACCTCGACGATCCGCCCCCGGGGAACGCCGCCGATCCCGAGCGCGATGTCCAGCGACAGCGCTCCGGTGGGGATCGCGTCGCAGTTCACGCGCGCGCCCGGATCCCCCATCCGCATCACGGTCCCCTTGCCGAACTGCCGCTCGATCTGCGACAGCGCGCCCTGCAGGGCGGCTTGACGCTTGGCGTCGGCCTTCGGGTCAGACGCGCCGACGGTTGCGCCTCTCTGGTTCTCGCTCATGCTCGCTTGGCTCCTTTGTCTACGCGCGTTGAAGAGACCACGGTAAGACGGCTGGCGGACAGAACCGGCACCCTAGATCGGGCGCCTGCAAAGGAACAAGGCGCAATCGTCACGAATCTTCAACGAAGCCGTGCCAATAGTGAACGCCCCCGCGGACGGCGGACGGCGGACAGCTCCGGCGGCCAGCCCGGCCGCCTGCCTCCCGCCGCCACGAATGCGAAAATGGCCCGCACGCAAATCAAAACGATCTTTTGGAGAGACCGTGTCCACGCTCACCGAAGCCCTGAAGAACGAGCACACCAAACGCATCCTCTACGCCACCGGCGTACGGAAGCCGTCGCTGACCCAGCGCCAGACCCCCCACTACCGCATGCCCAAGCTCCAGGCCAACGGGGGCTACCTGCCGCTCAAGAAGTACGACGGCCCGGAAATCCCGCGTGAGGAGTACGAGAACCTCACCTACACCACCTACTCCACCGATGATCAGACCACCTTCGCGCCCATCACCTCGGCCACCGGCGCGCTCGAGCTCAAGGGCTTCGAGTCCTACGGCAGGCCCGACCTCGACGGCGTGTGGACCGAGAACGCCAAGAAGTGCCCGACCATCGTCAGCTATGTGGAGTCGATCGGCGCGCGCTTTGGACGCGTCCAGCTGCTCAGGATGAAGCCCAACACGATGCGCGAGTGCCGCTGGGGTCTGCACCTCGACAACAACAACGCGGCCAACAACCCCGACGAGAACGGCTGGGTCGTGCGGCTCTGGCTCGAGCTCACCGACGACGACTCGAGCGCGCTTGTCGTGCGCCGCGACCAGTTCGACAGACGCACCGAGGTCAGCATCTCGCTCCCGCGCTATCAGCAGGCCGTGGTCGACTCGGAGTTCCTCTACCACGGCGGCTTCCACCACGGTCCGGGGATCCGGTACGCGCTGATCACCAGCTGCGAGAGCGGCCCGGCGCTCGAGAAATGGATCGAGAGCCAGCTGGCCTGAGGTCTCGCGCGGGTATTCGCCGAGGCGCAACCGCTTTCGCTGAGGCCCAGCGCGGCTATTCGCCGAGGCTCACGGTCTCCAGCGCCTGATAGCGGGCCCCGCCCGGGTCCGTGTGGGAGCGCAGCAGGGTGACGGTCTCCCCCACGAACCGCAGGGGCGCGGGGGCGGTCAGCTCGGTCTGCTGCCGCGGCGCGCCCCTGGCGACCCGCGCCACGGTGACGTGTGCCAGGAAGGGTCGGCGCTCGGGCTCATACCAACCGCCGTCCACGAGCGCACGGGACAGCGTGGACTGCAGCCGCGACAGTCCTCCGCCGGCCTGCGCGAGCTCGACCGCCACCGCCCGGGGCGCCCGCGCGGGCAGCCAGCGGGCGGGCCCGAGGGAGAGCTGGACGCGCTGGACCGCGCCCACCATCCGGCAGGCGCGGGCGATCTCAGGTACGTCAGCGACCGGGTGCGAACCCAGGAAGCAGAGCGTGACATGAAGGGACGCCGGGTGCAGCCGGCGAGTCCGCGTCACGTCGCGCAGGTGTACCGAGGCCCAGTCGGCGAGCGCCCGGCGGGTGGCCGGCGGCAGCTCGAGCGCGACGAACAATCTGGCGCGCTCGTCGCTCACCGATCGGGCCGCAACACACCCAGGGCGCCGGCATCGACCGCGCTTGGCTCCAGGCGCCGATCATCCCACTCGCCCAGGAGCAACCGCCGCAGCAGGTGCATCGCCACCGTGACCGAGCGGTCACGGATGTCGGCGCGACCTCCGGGAAGGCGGACGCTGCGGGTGACCGTGCGGCCGTCCCGCGACCAGACCGAGAAGCAGACGAGCCCGACCGGCTTGGCCTCGGTACCCCCTCCGGGCCCCGCGACCCCGGTGATCCCCACCCCGAAGTCGGCGTGCAGGCGCAGCGCGGCGCCCTCGGCCAGCGCCCGGGCCACCTCGGCCGACACCGCTCCATGCTGCTCGATCAGCTCCGGATCGACGCCGGCGAGGTCCACCTTGGACTGGTTGGAGTAGACCACGGCCCCACCCAGGAAGTAGGCCGATGACCCCGGCCGGTCAGTCAGACGTGTGGCCAGCCCACCGCCGGTGCACGATTCGGCGACGGCCACGGTGTGAGCGCTCAGGAGCTGAGCCACCTGATCGTCGATCGTCGAGCCATCCTCGGAGTACAGGGTGTCAGCGTGCCGGGCGCGGATGAACTTCAGCAGTGCCTCGTAGTCACCCTCAGCCTCGGGCTCGTACCGAGTGGACACCTCGATCTCCCCGCGGCGCAGGCAGGTGGTGATCTCCAGCGGCTGGAGCTCGAGGCCGGCGGCCTGGGCCTCGCGCAGCGTGTTGGCGATCTCGGACTCCGGGATCCCGAACAAGCGCACGATCTGGCGCATGTAGGTGGGAGCACCCGTGATCGCGGCCTGGAAGGGGGCGGTCCGGCGAGCCACCTCCCACATCGGCTGCAGCTCGCGAGGCGGTCCAGGCAGGACGACGACGGTTGGGCCCGCGGCGTCGCGCGGGGGGACCACGAGCCCGGGAGCCGTGCCGATCGGCTCCAGGACGGTGGCTCCTTCGGGGATCACCGCCTGCTTACGGTTGGAGCGGCGGATGGCATCGGGGTCGAGGTTGGGCCAGCGCGCCGTCATCGGGCGCAGGATCTCCGCGATGCGCTCCTCCAGCCCGGGGTCCAGCACCATTTCGCGCCCGGAGAACCGGCCGACGATCTCGGCCGTGAGGTCATCTGCCGTGGGGCCGAGGCCGCCGCTGGTGACGATCACCTCCAGCCCCTGGTCTCTCATGGTTCGCAGGGCGGTGAGCAGATCCCCGGAACGGTCGCCGACGATCTGGATCATCGCGGTGTCGACTCCGACCTCGCGCAGACGCTCTGACAGCCACGGCCCGTTTCGGTCAGCGATGATGCCGCTCAGCACCTCGGTCCCCGTGACCAGGATCCCGGCGCGGAGACGCGTCCGGTCGCGCTCGTGAGGCTCGTGGCCGGTCATGCGCACCGGGGCTGCTGGGCGCCGGAGAGCACGCTGTGACCACCCGGCACGAACATGTACCCGATCGAGCTCGAGGATGGCGCGACCGGGAACGGCACGCCGTTGACCCTCATCTTGACCGAGTTGTTACCGAGCGTGAGCAGGAGCTTGTCCCTGGTCTCGGTGGGGATCTTCTGGCCCACGTTGAAGATCTGTCCCGGGATCAGCCGCTGGCCCGATCCGCCCACCAGACAGACATAGACCTGACCGGTCGCCTCGAGCTGAAGGGTGACGTTATGGGGCTTGGGTGGCACCTTGGCGGCGGCATGGTGGCGGCCGTGGTGACCGTGTGCGCTGCCCAGCTTGGCGCTGGTCGGGGTGGTGGGACTCGACTTGTTGTTGAGCCGGCCGACGAAGTAGAGCGCCGCCACCACGCCCACGAGCACGACCCCGATGAGCGCCCAGGCCGGTACCCCGCGCGGCCCCCGGGTCTGGCGCTCGCGCTCTCGCCCGGGAGGCGCGATCGGCCGCAGCTCCTGATCTGAGGGATTGTCGTAGCGGCGCTTGTAGTCGTCGAGCAGCTCACGCGTGTCGAGCCCCAGGAACTGCCCGTAGGTGCGCAAGAAGCTCCGGGCGTAGACGTCGCCGGGCAGGAGGTCCCACTCCTCGTTCTCCATCGCGCGCAGGTACTTGGAGCGGATCTTGGTCTGCCGCTCGACCTCGTTGATGTCCATCTGAGCGCGCGTGCGCGCGTCCCGTAGCTGGGCGCCGATATCTGCCATCGCAAAACAGGCTACCGGCGCCCGGGCGGTTCAAAAAGCGCCCACCGCAGGTGTTGTCAGCTCATCTCGGGAGCATCGGGCACATCGGGCACCAGTGATGGGTCCCGAGCCCCCGGGGCCCCAGCCTCCGCCTCGGCCAGATGAGAGAGGATCCGGGGCACGTCGGCCTCGCCGATCAGGACCTGGCGAGGCTTGGAGCCCTCGTAGCCGGAGATGATCCCGCGCCGCTCGAGCATGTCGATCAGCCGGCCGGCTCGCGTATAGCCCAGTCGCAGTCGCCGCTGGAGCATCGACGTGGAAGCCGTGCCCATCTGCGCCACCAGGAAGATCGCCTCCTCGAGCAAGGGGTCCTCGTCGGCGTTGTTCGGATCTTCGTCGTCGGGTGCAGCGGCGTCTGACTCCACCTCCTCGAGCAGCTGCTCCTGAAACTGGGGCTCGCCCTGGCGGCGCCAGAACTCGGTCAGCTCCAGGATCTGCTCCTCGTCGATGTAGGCGCCCTGGATGCGTTGCAGCTTGGAGGACCCGACGGGCGAGAACAGCATGTCCCCCTGTCCCAGCAGCGACTCGGCGCCGTTGTGGTCGAGGATCACCCGGGAGTCGGTCTGGCTGGAGACCGCGAACGCGATCCGGGACGGTACGTTGGCCTTGATCATCCCCGTGATGACGTCGACGCGCGGCGACTGGGTGGCCAGGACGAGGTGGATTCCGACCGCGCGCGCCTTCTGGGCGAGGCGGATGATGGAATCCTCGACGTCGGCGGGAGCGACCATCATCAGGTCGGCCAGCTCGTCGATCACGCACAGGATGTAGGGCAGCCGAGGCTCGCCGCGCCGGTCGCGGGCCCGGTTGAGCTCGGGCAGGCTGCGGGTGCGCGCCAGCGACATGATCGAGTAGCGCTGTTCCATCTCCTTGACCAGGTTCTGGAGCGCGTTGGCGGCCATCCGCGGGCTCGTGATCACCGGGGTGAGCAGGTGCGGGATGGAGTCGTAGTGATTGAGCTCGACCTGCTTGGGGTCGACGAGCACGAACCGGGCCTCGTGCGGCGTGGCACGCAGCAGCACGCTTGACAGCATCGCGTTGACGCACGCCGACTTGCCGGCGCCCGTGGTGCCCGCCACCAGCAGGTGGGGCATCTTCGCCAGGTCGGCGCCGATGGCGTGGCCGGCGATGTCCTTGCCCAGCCAGACGGTGAGCGGAGACCAATCCTCCGGCGGATCCTGGAAGACGTCGCCGAGGTGAACGATCCGGCGCCGGGCGTTCGGAACCTCCACGCCGACCGCCTGCTTGCCGGGGATCGGGGCCAGGATCCGGATGTCGGTGGCGGCCAGGGCGTAGGCCAGGTCGTCCTTGAGCTGGGCGATCTTGGCCACCTTGATCCCCGGCGCCAGCCGGAGCTCGTAACGTGTGATGTGCGGCCCGGTGACGCGGCCGATGACCTTGGCATCGATCCCGAAGTGCCCGAGCGTCTCGAGCAGCGTTCTCGCCACCTGCTCCTGACCAGCGGTGTCGGGCTTGGCCGCCTCCCCGGTGGCCCGGGTGAGAAACCGGGTGGTGGGAACGCGCCACTGAAACTCGGGGTCATCGGTGACAGAGGCTCGGTAGCGGCCCTGAGGGGTGAGGTCATCCGACGGGGTGAGGTCATCCGACGACACCGGGCGGGGCGGCTGAGAGGCCTGGCGCGAGGGCTCACCTGGCGTCCCGTCCCCGTCGAACTCGGTTTCGGCATCGGAGGCGGCGTCGGCGCCGGATAGCCCGCCGTCCTCGGGCGTGAGGTTGGGGGGTGCCTCGACGTGGGTGGCGCGCACGATCAGCTCGGCGGTGTCGAAGTCTGCCCCCGCCGGCCCCTCCGGCCCCGCCCACTCAGGCCGCGACTCGGCCCCGGGCTCGGAATCGGCAGGTTCGGCGGCGTTCGCCCGGGCCACGGCGGTGGCCGGCCGGCGGGCGAGGGTCGCCTTGAGTGCAAGCTCCTCGGTGGAGCGTCGGAGCGCCCGGCTGGTCCCGAGCATGCCGGCGCCCGTCGCGGCAACCAATCGGGCCAGCGTCGCGCCGCTGACCAGGATCAAGCCGGCGATCAGCAGGAACACGGCCAGGATGTCTGCACCCAGGCGCGAGAGCAGGTGCGACCCCGCCCACAGCTCCGCTTGCCCGAGGATTCCGCCCCGGGCCTCGAAAGCGGAGGCATGCCAGAACTCCCGCGCCGAGACCGCCCCCGGGCCGAGTCCGAGGGTTCCGGCGGCCAGGGCCAGGGTGAGAGCCGCGGTCAAGCACAGCAGCCCGGCCCGCAGGGGGCGGGCCGGAGGTCGCAGCTCGCGCATCAGGATCAGGACACCGGCGGCGATGAGCGCTCCCGGGACCGCATAGCCAAGCGCCCCGAACACGTATCGCGTGGCGGTCATCGCCCCGTGCCCAAGCGCGCCGCCCGCCCAGTGCAGGTAGGCGACGCCTCCCAGGAAGATGCCGATCGCCACCAGCGCCAGCGCCAGGATGTCGACGTGATGGGGCTCGAGGGCCAGCGAGGGCAGCGAGGGACGGCTGGCCAGCAGCGAGCGGCGCGCCCGCGGCGGGGGCGCCCTGCGCTTGCTCTGGGGCTTGCTCTGTGTCTTTCGTCGGGGCTTGGGGCGGCTGGCCATGTCCGAACCGCTGGCTTCGACGGTGAGGCCGCCGTTCCTGCCCCCGAGGGCGTCACCCGGGCGACGAGGCAAACCGGGCGCGGGGGGGCGGCGGGGCCATAACATCTGGCTGACCATGGCTGACTTCGAGCGCCCCCCGCGCGTGCTGGTCGTCGAGGACGACGATGCGATCGCCCAGGTGCTCCAGCGTTCGCTGCGCATGGAGGGCTACGAGGTGCGCGTCGCCGACGATGGCGAGCAGGCGCTCGACCACGCGCACGGCTTCCTGCCTGACCTGGTGATCTTGGATCTCGGCCTGCCCGGGATGGACGGCATCGAGGTGGCCAGGCGACTGCGCCGCTCCGAGGACGATGTACCGATTCTCGTGCTGACCGCCCGGGACGCGATCGAGTCCCGCGTGGAGGGCCTCGACTCCGGAGCCGACGACTACCTGGTCAAGCCGTTCGAGCGCCAGGAGCTCCTGGCTCGCCTGCGGGCCCTGCTCCGGCGCCGGCCACCCCGAGGTCAGGCCGATCTCGCGGTCGGCGACCTCAACCTCAACCCTGACACCCACGAGGTGCAGCGTGGCCAGCGCCGGGTCGACCTGACTCAGCGAGAATTCGAGCTGCTGGAATATCTGATGCGAAATGAGCGGATCGTGATCTCCCGGCAGCGCCTGCTCGACGAGGTCTGGGGCTATGACCCGTTCTCGATGACCAATACGATCGAAGTGTTCGTCTCAAACCTACGGAGGAAGCTTGAAGCCGGTGGCGAGCCTCGGCTCCTACATACGATCCGCGGCGCGGGCTACGTACTCCGCGTATAGGTCGGTCCCGATCCGCTGGCGGCTGGCCGGGGGCTCGGCGGCGCTGACGTTCGTGATCCTGGCGTGCTTTGCGGTCATCGTCGGCGTGCTCACCAACCGCCAGGTCCGCACCCAGTTCAACGAGCAGCAGGGCTCGGCCGTCAACCAGCTCTACCAGGAGCTGAACGGACGGCTGCACTTTGCCGCCAACGGTCCGTACCTCGACTGGAAGCGGACCAAGGTCTCGCTGGTCGACTTCGCCGGGGCCGAGCGCGCGCAGATCCGGATGTTCGACAACAGCGACGGCCTCCTGCTGGGCACCCAGCAGGAGATCTCGATCAAGGGCACCAAGGCGCCGGTGCCGCTTGGCCTGTTCGCCAGCACGCCGAGCGCGACCTCGGGCTACTTCCAGCAATCGGGCTACCAGGTGGCGGTCCGCCAGATCAACGTGAAGCCGAGCGGCTCGGTGACCCTGCTGTACGCGCTACCGCTCTCCGACGTCGACCACACCACGGCGCGAGTCCAGGTGTTCCTGCTGCTCGGGGTGCTGGGCGGCACGGTGCTCGCCCTGCTCGCCGGGCTATTCGTGTCGGCGCGGGCGGTCCGTCCAATCGTGGAGCTCACCGATGCCACCCGGGAGATCACGCGTACCCGTGACCCCAGCCAGCACATCCCCCACCCCGAGGCCGACGATGAGATCGCCGAGCTCGCCCGTACCCTGGAGGGGATGCTCGCCGCCCTGGACGCGGCGCGAGCCGACACGCAGATGATGCTCGATCGCCAGCGGGAGTTCGTCGCCGACGCCTCCCACGAGCTCCGGACCCCGCTGACCAGCGTGCTGGCCAACCTGGAGCTCCTGACCGAGGAGCTGGACGGCGACCAGGCCGACACGGCCGAGGCGGCCCTGCGCTCGACGCGGCGCATGCGCCGGCTGGTCGGCGACCTCCTGCTCCTGGCCCGGGCCGACGCCCGGCGCGTCCTGCCCCGCCGGCCCACCGACCTCGGCCAGGTTCTGGTCGAGGCCGCCTCGGAACTCGGGCCGATGGCCGATCGCCACGAGCTGTTCCTCGACGCCGAGCCGGCGGTCGTCGACGGGGTGCGCGACGAGCTGCACCGGCTGATCCTCAACCTGCTCGAGAACGCGCTGCGCCATACCCCGCCCGGCACCACGGTGCGGGCCACCACCGAGAGCCGCGACGGCGAGGCCGTGCTGGTCGTCGAGGACACCGGGCCGGGGATCCCTCCGGAGCTCGAGCAGCGAGTGTTCGATCGGTTCGTGCGCGGGGGGCGCGACGGCGGCAGGGGCTCGGGCCTGGGGCTGGCCATCGTGCGCTCGGTGGTGCAGTCGCACGGCGGCAGTGTCCGGTTGGAGTCCGCGGCCGCGGGCGCCGGCACCCGCTTCGTGATCAGGATCCCGCTGACCGGTGCTCCCGCCGAGACCGTCTCGCCGGAGCCCGATCAGACCTCGACCACGACCGGCAAGACCATCGGCCGGCGGCGCAACCGCTCGTAGACGAACTCCGCGAGATCGTCGTGCAGCTGCTCCTGGAGCAGGTCGATCGCGTGGATGCCCTCGCCCGCCGCGTGCGCCAGCGAGCTCTCGACCTCCTCACGGATGTCTGCGACCAGGTCGTCGGCCTGCTCGATGAACGGCACCCCCCGGAAGATCACCTCGGGTGGGACAACCGAGTCGCCGGTCTGCTCGGACACGGTGGCTACGACGATGAAGATGCCATCGGCCGAGAGCATCCGCCGGTCGCGCAGCGCGACGTCGGCCGGATCGCCGATGTCGACGCCGTCGACGAAGATCATGCCGGCCTGCTGGGGCTCGCCGAGGCGAGCCCCGCCGGCGTCGAGCTCGAGCGGCAGCCCGTTCTCGGACTCGAACACCGCGCCGGGATCGATTCCGACGGCATCCGCGAGCTGGGCGTGCAGGCGGATGCGCTTGTGATCACCGTGGACCGGCATCACGTAACGCGGGCGCACCAGGTTGAGCATCAGCTTGAGCTCCTCGGCGTAGCCGTGTCCCGAGGCGTGGATGGGCGCCTCGCGAGGCGTGATCACGTGGCATCCGATGTGGTAAAGGCGGTCGACGGTCTCATTGACCGCCCGCTCGTTGCCGGGGATCGGCGTCGCCGAGAAGACCACGGTGTCGCCGCTGCGCAGGCGGATCTGGCGATGGTCGTTGTAGGCCATCCGGCGCAGTGCCGAGAGCGGCTCGCCCTGAGACCCGGTGGAGATCACGACCACCTTGTGATCGGGCCAGTCCTCAACCTCGTGCGACTGGATCATCATCCCCTCCGGAACCTCGATGTGCCCGAGCGAGCGGCCGATGTTGACGTTCTTGCGCATCGAGCGACCGACCAGGGCGACCTTGCGTCCCAGCGCGGCGGCGGCATCGACGACCTGCTGGACGCGGTGGATGTTGGACGCGAAGCTGGTGACGATGATGCGGCCTTCCGCGCGGGCGAACACCTCCTCCAGATGCGGGCCGACCTCGCGCTCGGACGGCGAGAACCCGGGCCGATCCGCGTTGGTGGAGTCACCGCACAGCAGCAGCACGCCCTCTGAGCCGAGCTCGGCCAGCCGCGAGACGTCTGCCGGCGGCCCGTCGACGGGGGTCTGGTCGAACTTGTAGTCGCCGGTCAGGAGCACGGTGCCCAGCGGGGTGCCCAGCGCGACCGCGCAGGAATCGGGAATCGAATGGGTCATGTGCACGAGCTCGATCTCAAACGGCCCCGCCGGGATCCGCTCGCCGGTCGGGATGTCCTCGAGCTCGGCATCGCGGAGCTTGTGCTCGTCGAGCTTGGAGCGCGCCATGGCGATCGTCAGCGGGCCCCCGTAGACCACCGGGGCACGGACCGCCCCGAGCTCGCGCAGCACCCAGGGCAGCGCCCCCAGGTGGTCCTCGTGACCGTGCGTGATCACGATCGCCTCGATCTCGGCGGCGCGCTCGCGCAGGTAGGTGAAGTCGGGCAGCACCAGATCGATGCCGAGCATGTCGGTGGTCGGAAACCGCAGACCGGTGTCGACGACCACGATCCGGCCGTCATACTCGACGACCATCATGTTCTTGCCGATCTCGCCGAGTCCCCCCAGCGGGAGGACGCGGAGCGACTGCTCGCTCACTCAGTGGTTCCGTTCGTAAGTACGGCGACACCGAGAGTGGTCTCCGGTGGCTGCCTGGCGAGGACGCAGGAGCCGACGCACAGCAGCGCTGCGCGAGGCGACGAGGATAAAGCCAGGCGCCGCTGGAGGCCGCTCGAATGTCGCCGTATTTGCGAACGGGGCCACTTAGATCATCCGGCGGGAGCCGGAGCGAGCATGCCGTGGCGCTCGAGCAGGGAGCGGATGATCTCGGTCTCTGACTCGTCCAGCTCGACGTACGGGAGGCGAGGCTTGCCGACCTTGACCCCGATCAGGGCCAGGGCCGCCTTGAGGCTGCACGCCAGCGGCGCGATGCCCAAATCCCGGTAGACGTCGCCCAGACCGGCGTCGATCTCGCGCCGGCGCTCGGGCTCGGTCACCATCCGGCGCATCTCCTCGCCGAATACGTGGCTCGATGTGAGGATCCCGCCGGGCTCTCCGAGATCGAGCACGTCGGCGAGCATGTCGTCGTTGCCCGCGTAGATCATCATCCCGTCGATCCTCTGAAGATTTGCCGGGTTGGCCTGCTTGACGCCCACGACGTGCTCCAGCTGAGCCAGCTCGGCGAGCAGGTCGTTGGGCATGTCCGCGGCCGTGCGCTGGGGGATGTTGTAGAGCAGGATCGGCAGGTCGGTCGCCCGGTCGATTTCCTTGAAGTGGGCGACAATCCCCCGCCGGCTGGGGCGGTTGTAGTACGGGTTGACGGACAGGAGACCGTCGGGGCCGAGCTCGGTGGCCCGCTCGGTCAGCTTGATGGCGTGGCGCGTGTCGTTGGAGCCCACGCCGGCGATCACGGTGGCGCGGCCGCTCAGCTCGTCGATGGCCAGCTCGATGATCCTCAGGTGCTCGTCGTCATCGAGGGTGGCGGCCTCGCCGGTGGTGCCGCACACGACCACGCCGTCAGAGCCACGGGCCACCAGGTGGTTCATGAGCGCGACCGCGGCCTCCTCGTCGACCGCTCCGCGGGCGTCGAAAGGAGTGACCATCGCGGTCAGGATGGCGCCGAAGCTCACCGGCATCGGTGTCGATTATCGCAGGGGGCGGGACGTGACCGCGTCCTCGAGGACACGTTCGTAGACGCGGTAGCGCTTGACCACCCGTCCGCCCATCGCCTCCAGGCCGCGGTTCATGGCCGTGTTGGTCTCGAGGATGAACCCGGCCTCCCCGGCCTTCTGGCGGCTGCGGGCGGCCGTCTCGAAATGCTCGAGGTAGAGGGCCGCGGCCACGCCGGTGTGCTGGTACTCGGGCAGCACCCCCAGGAAGCCGACGCGCAGCCGGTCGATGATCCGGCCGCGGTTGAGGTAGTACCACCAGCCGAGCGGCAGCAGGCGACCCTGCATCTTCTTGTAGACCTGCTGGATGTCGGGGACCGTGATCGCCATCGCGATCGTCTGGCCATCCTGCTCGGCGAGCATGAACCAGTCACGCGAGTAGACGAGCTGCAGGTCCACGGCGTAGGCGTCCAGATCGGCCTCCGAGTAGGGCACGAAGCCCCAGTTATGCGACCAGGCGGCGTTGTAGACCTTGGCGAACTCGTCCAGCTCACGCCGCAGGTGCCGGCGTGACATCCTGCGAACCGTGATCCCGTACTTGGTCTGCGCTCGCTCTGCGACCCTGGGCAGGATCGGGTTCATCCGCTCCCGATCCGAGATCGACAGATCCCAGCTGAGCAGATCCATCGCCTTGCGTAGCCCCGCGGCCTCGCACAGGCGCTGGTAGTAGGGCGGGTGCCAGGACTGGCGGACCAGCGGCTCGAGCTCGAAGCCCTCGATCAGCACGCCGGCTTCGTCGTTGAGCTGGAAGTCCATCGGCCCCACCATTCGGTCACAGCCCCGCAAGCGCAGCCAGCTCTCGGCGGCGGCCAGGAGCGCGTCGAGGATCGCCGGATCGTCCTCGAGCTCCAGGAAGCCGAACATTCCCCAGCGGGTGCCGTGAAACTGGTTGTAGGCGAAATCGATCTGGGCGGTGATCCGGCCGACGACGCGTCCGCCTCGCCGGGCCAGGAAGTACTCCGCCTCGCCGTGGCTGAAGAAGGCGTTCAGCCTCCGGGTCAAGAACTGGTAGCGCTCGAGCTTGAGGGGCGGGATCCAGGGCGTCCGGGCATGCAGGCGGTACGGCAGCGCCACGAACTCCTTGAGCGCCCGCGGGCCGCGCACGATGCTGATCTCGATCGACATAGGGCGGGAACCGTATCGGAGCGCCGCGCAACCCTGTCGGCTCCAGATAGATTGTCAGGTCGGTTTGGCTCTGCAAGCGACAGGCGCGGCGGGTCGGGTCCCGGGAAGAGCCGGGACCCGGGGCGTGCCGCGGTCGCTGCGGGAGCAGATGATCCTCGCGGTCGCGGGCCAGGTGTTTGCCCAGGCCGGCTACGAGCGCGCCTCGATGGACCGGATCGCCCAGCTCGCCGATGTCTCCAAGCCGATGCTGTATGCCTACTTCGGCTCCAAGGAGGGTTTGTACGTCGCCTACATCGAGCGCACGGGCGCCGATCTGGTGGAGCGCCTGGTCGGGGCCGACCGTCCGGACGCCCGTCAGGAAGTCAGGCTGAGGACGCTCACCGCAGAGTTCTTCTCGTTCGTGGCCGAGCATCGCGACGGATGGACGGTGCTGTTCATGGAGATGAACGCCAGCCGCCCGCTCGCCGAGGAGGTGGCCCACATCCGAGAGAGGATCGTCGCCGAGATCCGCCGCATGCTCGAGGAGGGCGCCGGGGCAGGGACAGGCTTGGCCCCGCCGGCCTCGGACGGGGTCGCGCACGCGATCGTGGGCGCTGGTGACTCGCTGGCCAACTGGTGGCTCAAGCATCCGGAGGTCGGCGGGACCGAGGTCACCGAGTGGTACACGGGCCTCGCTCAGGCGGCGATCACAGCTGCCCTGCGCGCCCCTAGAGAAGCTTCTCGAGCCCGACTACCGGCGACTGCTCGAGGCTCCCGACCCGCCGCACCGCGAGAAGCACGCCCGGCATGAACGACTCCCGATCGATCGAATCGTGGCGGATCGTCAGGGTCTGACCGACGTCGCCGAGGATCACCTCCTGATGGGCGACGAGCCCGGGCAGGCGGACCGAGTGGATCGGCACGTCGAGCTCGCCTGACGCGGAGGCGGCGGCCATCAGCTCCGCCGTCCGGGCCGCGGTCCCGCTGGGACGGTCGAGCTTGCGATCGTGGTGAAGCTCGATGATCTCCGCCCGCGCCATGTGGCGGGCGGCTTCGGCGGCAAATCGCATCATGAGCACAGCCCCGACCGCGAAGTTGGGAGCCACGAACACGTTGGCGCTCCCTCCCCGCAGCCGCTCGAGCTCCCCCACGTCAAAGCCGGTTGTCCCAATCACCACGTGCACCCCCGCGGCCACCGCCTGCGCGGCGTTGGCCAGGGCGGTGCCCGGGATCGTGAAGTCCACCAGCACCTGGGGGCCCTGCTTCAGGGCGTCGGCCAGCGAGGTGCCCAGCGCAGGATCCACGCGGGCCACCAGCTCCATGTCCGGCGCCCCGTCGACCGCCCGGCACACCGTCTCCCCCATTCGGCCGGCGGCGCCGGCCACCGCGACCCGGATCAAGTGTGCACCGTCGCGCACACTGGTGTTCACCCCGCCTGGACCAGCGCCGGCCCCACGGCCGCCAGCGCCTCCTCGAAGCGATCGGAGTCGGGGCCGATACCGGCGGCCGACAGGCGCTCGGGCGCCCACAGCTCCTCGGCGACCTCGGCCAGATCCTCGAGCGTGACAACGTCGATCCGGGCCACCACCTCGTCCAGCGCCATCAGCGGGGCGCCGGCGAGGGTCTCCGAGCCCAGCCGGTTCATGCGGGCTCCGGTGGACTCCAGCGCCAGCACGACGCGGCCCTTGAGGTTCTCCTTGGCCCGGTGCAGCTCCTCGCCGGTGGCGGGCTGGGTTCGGCAGCGGGCCAGCTCGGCGCCGACCACCGACAGCGCCTGCACAAGGTTGTCGCCCCGGGTGCCCACGTACAGGCCGACCTGGCCGGTGTCCTGGTAGGCGCTCGTGAACGAGTAGACCGCATAGGCCAGCCCGCGCCGTTCGCGGACCTCCTGAAACAGCCGCGAGGAGGAGGTGCCGCCGAACACGGTGTCGAGCACGCGCAAGGCGAAGCGCCGGTCGTCGTGGCGCGAGAATCCGGGGGCGCCGAGGCACACGTGGTACTGCTCGGTGTCCTTTCGCTCGAAGCGCCTCGCCGGAGCGTCGGGGAGGCGCGGCGGGTCGGCCCTCAGGACGCCGGGCCCCGCCGTCCCGGCCGTGCGCTCTCGCGCCAGCGCCACGAAGCCCTCGTGGTCGACTGCTCCGGCCGCGGCGATCACGATGTTGGCCGGGTCATAGCGGGCGTCATGGAAGGCCGCGATCCGATCTGCGGGCGTGTCGGAGATCACCGGAGCGCGCCCGATGATGGCGCGGCCCAGGGGATCGTCTCCGAACACGGCCTCGCCGAGCACGTCGAAGACCTTCTCCTGGGGGTCGTCCTCGTACATCGCGATCTCCTCGAGGATCACCTCCCGCTCGGACTCGATGTCGTCCAGGCTGGGGCGAAACACCATGTCGGCCATCACGTCGAACGCGTCATCGAGGTGCTCGTCGATGACGCGCGCGTAGACCGACGTGGTCTCCTTGCCCGTCCCCGCGTTGAGCTCCGCGCCCATGGCGTCGAAGATCTGGTCGATCTCCAGCGACGCGTACTTGGCGCTGCCCTTGAACAGCAGGTGCTCGAGCAGGTGCGAGAGCCCCGCCTGGTCGTCGGACTCAAATCGGGAGCCGGTCCCGATCCAGAACCCCAGCGACACGGATCGGACGGAGGGCATCGCCTCCGTCACGATCCGGACGCCCGAGTCAAGCGTCGTCAGACGATGCTGCTCATCCACGGCCGGGGAGCTCTAGGAGCGCGGGCGGTCCGGGTCGCGGTCGCGTACCCGGCCACGGTCGCGATCGCGTCCGCCACGGTCGCCCCGGTCGCCGCGGTCGCCACGGTCGCCACGGTCGCCGCGGTCACGGTCCCGCGGTCCCCGATCCCGCCCGCCGCGCGAAGCGGCGCCGCCGTTCTCGGCTGCGGCGATCTGGACGAGCTCCTCGGAGCTCTTGCCCTGGATTTCCGGGTCGTCGGCCAGACGCAGGCCGATTCGGCCCCGCTCGCGGTCGACCTCTACCACCTTGACCGCCAGCTCATCGCCCTTGTTGAGGACCTCCTCGACGGTCCCGATCCGGCGGCCGGGAGCCACGTTGGAGATGTGCAGCAGCCCGTCGGTTCCCTTCGACAATTCGACGAAGGCGCCGAAGGTCGTCGTCTTGACCACCTTGCCGGTGAACTCGTCGCCGACCTCGACCTCCTTGGTCATGGAGCGGATCCGGTCTACCAGGGCGTCGCCGCGCTCGCGGTCCGCCGCGTAGACGAGCACCATGCCCTCGTCGTTGACGTCGATCTGGGACTCGTACTCCTCCTGGAGGGCGCGAATCGTCTCGCCGCCCTTGCCGATCAGCAGCCCGATCTTCTCGGGGTCGATCTGCACCGAGGAGATGCCCGGAGCGTACTTGGAGAGCTCGCTGCGCGGAACGTCGATCACGTTGGACATCTCGCCCAGGATGAACTCCCTGGCGACCTTGGCCTGGGCCAGGGCATCGCGCATGATCTCGAACGTCACGCCCGTGATCTTGATGTCCATCTGCAGGGCGGTGATCCCGTCCCTGGTGCCGGCGACCTTGAAGTCCATGTCGCCGAGGTGGTCCTCGACGCCCGCGATGTCGGTGAGGATGATGTAGTCGTCGCCCTCCTTGATCAGGCCCATCGCGATGCCCGCCACCGGCGCCTTGATCGGCACCCCGGCGTCCATCAGCGACAGGGTCGAGCCGCAGACCGAGGCCATCGACGAGGAGCCGTTTGACTCCAGGATGTCTGAGACCACGCGGATCGTGTAGGGGAACTCCTCCTGGCTGGGGATCATCGGCACCAACGCCCGCTCGGCGAGCGCCCCGTGCCCGATGTCACGGCGCTTGGGGCCGCGCATGAAGCCCGCCTCCCCGACCGAGAAGGGCGGGAAGTTGTAGTGGTGGAAGTAACGCTTGGTCGTCTCCAGGCCGAGCGTGTCCAGGCGCATCTCCTCGCGGGTGGTGCCGAGCGCCACGACGCTGAACGCCTGGGTCTGGCCACGGGTGAAGAGCGCCGAGCCGTGCGTCCGCGGAGCCACGTCGACCTCGATCGAGATCGGCCGGATCTGCTCGGCGCTGCGGCCGTCAGGGCGCTTCTTCTGGACGGCGATTCGCTCGCGGATCAGCGTCTTCTCGAGCTTGTCGAAGGCCCGCTGCGCGTTGGCGCGGTACTCGGCGTAGGTCTCTGACTGCGGATCTCCCGAGTAATGCTCGAGGATCTGCTCCTCGACCGCCTTGGTGGCGTCCTGGCGCTCGAGCTTGTCCTCGATCTGGGTGGCGGAGTCCAGCGCGGTGCCGTGCGAGCCCTTGATCTGCTCGTAGAGATCGGCGTGGACCTCGGGGATCTCCACCTCGGTCTTGGGCTTGCCGGCCTTCTCGGCCAGCTCGCGCTGAGCGGCGCACAGCTTCTTGATCGCGTCGTGGGCGATGTCCAGAGCGTCGAGGATCTCGGCCTCGGGGATCTCCGAGGCGCCGGCCTCGACCATCAGGATGGCCTCCTCGGTGCCGGCGACGATCAGGTCCAGCTCGGTGTCGGCCAGCAGCGACTCCTCGTCCGGGTTGACCACGAAGTTGCCGTCCAGCTTGCCGATCCGCACAGCCCCCATGGGGCCGGGGAAGGGGACGTTGGAGACCATCAGCGCCGCCGAGGCGCCGTTCATGGCCAGCATGTCGTACGGGTTGAGGTGGTCGACGGACATCGGCAGCGCCACGAGCTGGGTCTCATACCGCCAGCCCTTGGGGAACAGCGGCCGGATCGGGCGATCGATCAGACGGGCGGTCAGGGTCGCCTTCTCCCCCGCGCGACCCTCGCGCTTGAAGAACGAGCCGGGGATCTTCCCGGCGGCATACATACGCTCCTCGACATCGACGGTGAGGGGCAGGAAGTCGACATCGCGGAGGTTTCCCGCGGTCGCGGTACACAGAACCATCGTGTCGCCCGCTTGGACGACGACGGCGCCGGAGGCCTGCTTGGCCAGCTTGCCGGTCTCGAACGAGATCTCCTTGCCCTCGATCTCGACGGACACGCGCGTAACGGCGTCAGACATATTCAATTCCCTTCTGCTCCGCCCTCGTTGTCGGCGGAGTGCGTTTTCTCATCTTTTGGTTGCGAACCCCTCCGATGCTAGCGGGTGGCGGGGCGTCCCCGCCCAGGAGCAAGTCAGCGCCTCGGCCCCCGGCGCCCCGGCAGCAATCTCGGGGAAATAAACGGACCGCATGGTCCGGTTGTGCTAGCGTAACCGGACCTGGCAGTCCAGTTCAGTCCGATAGCACCCTCGTCCACAGGAGCACCGGCATGAGCGCAACCTCGACCGAAGCCCCCACCGTCGTCGACTCTTCGGCCCGGAACATCAACCCGTGGCTGGTGCTCGTGATCGCCTGCCTGGCCCAGTTCATGGTGGTACTCGATGCCACCGTGGTCAACATCGCGCTGCCCTCGGTGCAGCGCGGCCTGCACTTCTCCGCCGCCAACCTGCAGTGGGTGGTCAACGGCTACACGCTGATCTTCGGCGGGTTCCTGCTGCTCGGCGGACGGGCGGCCGATCTGCTGGGGCGAAAGCGGCTGTTCATCGCCGGGGTGATCCTGTTCTCGGCGGCCTCGCTGCTCAACGGCTTGGCCCAATCCTCGGGAATGCTGATCGTCGGGCGGGGCCTGCAGGGTCTCGGAGCCGCGCTCGTCTCCCCCGCCGCGCTCTCGATCGTCACCACGACCTTCGCCGACGGCGAGCAGCGCACCAAGGCGCTGGAGCGCGAGCTCGCCAGCTCCGGCACCCCGGCCCCTAGCGTGGCCTAGTGGACCCACCGAAACAGTGAGGCGAAACCCACTAGCCACCGGCGGCGCCGCGCCCTCATGGAAGTAGGAGAATTCACGGTGATGGAGGAAGAGCCCAGACGGCTGCGCGCCGACGCCGAGCGCAATCGCCTGCGGCTGCTCGAGGCCGCGACCGAGATCTTCTGTGAGCGCGGCCTGGATGCCGGGGTCGGCGAGATCGCCCACCACGCCGGGGTGGGCCGGGCCACCCTGTTTCGCAACTTTGCCTCCAAGGAGGACCTGATCGCGGCAATCGTGGTGCAGCGCATGGGCGAGTCGATCGACCGGGGGCGCGCCGCGCTGGATGCGCCCAACCCCGGGCAGGCGCTGTTCGACTTGATCGATCAGTCAGTCGGGCGCCAGCAGACAGACCGGGCCCTGTTCGACGCGCTCGACGACGTCTGGCTGGCCAACGACGAGATCCGGGCCGCGCACTCGGAGCTCATGGACGTGTTCGATCGGCTGGTGGCGCGCGCTCAGGACGAGGGCACGGTGCGCACCGATGTGAGCGTGGTCGACGTGATGATGATGATCAAGGGCGCGTGCGAGGCCGTCAGCGCCTATCACCACCTGGACCCCGAGATCACGATGCGACAGCTGGATCTCGTTCGAGCCGCGATCACCCCCGCCGAGGCCCAGCGTCCGCTGCGCGGCCACCGGCCGACGATCGAGGACCTCGAGCGGGCGTCCGGCCGCCAGGCCCGCGGCGGCGAGCCGGCCGAGGTCACGCCCGCCGAGCTTCCAGTGCGCTGATCTCGCGCTTCACGGCGGCCCCGTCCACCCATTCGAAGATCGCCGGCGTGGTGACCACCCCGGCCCGCACGCCCGAGCGGAAGTCCGCCCGGATGCGATCGCGTACGGCCTGCGACCGCCGCTGGGTGTCGAAGGCGCCGAGGTCGAGCCCCAGCGCCCGGGCGCGGTCCCACAGGTGCGGGTCCTCGAGCCGGGCCTGGTCGGCGAACAACGAGTCGTGCATCTCCCAGAAGCGATCCTGGAGCGCGGCCGCCTCGGCGGCGCAGGCCGCCGGCCAGGCCCGGGGGTGGCTGGAGCGAACCGGGAAGTGACGAAACACCGTCCGGCACTCCAGGCGGCGCAGGCGCAGCTCGAGGACCGCGCAGAACGGGCACTCGAAGTCCGCGTAGACGATGACCACGGGGGCGTCCGACGGCCCCCGAGCGTGATCTTGCGTCCCAGGGGCGGGGAGCGGCGCGGACCCGAGGTCGTCCAGGGAGCTACTCCCCCAGGGCGTCGAAGATCAGGTTCGCGCCGGGCAGATCGCCGGGCGAGGGCGCCTGGTAGCTCCACTTGACGACCCGGTCGGGCCCGATGATCGCCAGGGCCCGCTGCGGGAACCCGCCCTCGTGGTAGACGCCGAACGCCCGGCAGGTCGCTCCCTTGGGCTCGAAGTCCGAGAGCTGCTCGATGCTGACTCCGAGCTGCTGCTGGAAGGCGGTCTGTGCATAGGTGGCGTCGCAGGAGACGCCGTACATGGTGGCGCCCTTCTCGTGCAGGTCTGAGAGCACCTCGTCGTAGAGGTTGAGCTGGTCGGTGCAGACCGGGCTGAAGGCGAACGGATAGAAGACCAGAACCGTCGTCTGGCCGTTCAGGTCATCACGGGTGAACTCGCTGCCATCCCCCCGCTTGAGAGCGAACTCGGGGACCGGGGTCCCGCTCAGGATCACCGACGCAGGCCGAGCTCGCGGATCACCGTGCGGTAGCGCTCGAGGTCCGAGGCCTGCAGGTAATTCAGCAGCCGGCGCCGGCGCCCTACCAGCATCAGCAGTCCGCGGCGCGAGTGATGGTCCTTGCCGTGGGTCCGCAGATGGTCGGTGAGCCAGTTGATCCGCTCGGTGAGCAGCGCCACCTGGACCTCGGTCTTGCCGGTGTCGGTGTCGGTGTCGCCGAACTTGGCGACCAGCTCGTGCTTGCGCTCCTGGGTCAGGGCCATGCGGCCGATCAGGCTAGCAGAGCGCCGGGGGGCGCCCGAAGGCCGGTCAGCCGGCGCGCTCCCGGGTCTCCCGGACATCTCGCCGCATCTGCTCGATCAGCGCCTCAGTGGTGTCGAACCGCCGCTCGCCCCGCAACCGCGAAAGGAAGTCCACGCGCATCGTGCGCCCGTATAGGTCCTCGTCACGGTCGAGCAGATAGGCCTCCACGAGCACGGCCCGCCCGGTTCCGAAGGTGGGCCTCACGCCTACGCTGACCGCCGCCGGGGCGCCGTCCGCCCGGGCGGCGTACACGCCGTGACCGGGGCAGACGAGCCGTTCGTCGGGGACGATGTTGGCGGTCGGGAAGCCCAGCTTCCGGCCCCGGCGGTCCCCCGCCACGACCTCGCCTCGGAGCTGAAACGGGGCGCCCAGGAAGCGACCGGCGTGCTCGACGTCGCCCGCCAGTACGAGTGCGCGGATGTGGCTGGAGGAGACGACCTCGCCTTCAACCTCCACGAGCTCGACCACGCGAGTCTGAAACCGGGGATCTGTCTCGAGCATGTCGGTGCCGCCGGCGGCCCCGTTGCCGAAGCGGAAGTTCTCCCCGACCGAGACGTGCGTCGCGCCCAGCCGGCCGATCAGGACCTGGTCGATGAACTCCTGTGGGCTCTGGGCGGCAAAGCGCTCGTCGAACGGGATCACCACCAGCTCCTCGACGCCGAGCCCGGCCACGAGCTCGACCTTGACCTCCAGGCTGGTCAGGAGCTTGGGCGCCGCTTCGGGTCTGATCACCGCCAGCGGGTGGGGCTCGAAGGTCAGCACCGTGTCGTTGCCCACGATCACCTCACGGTGCCCGAGATGGACGCCGTCGAACTCGCCGACGGCGACCCGCCGCAGGCGTGGCTGAGCATCCCCGAGCATCGTCACGTGCATGGCTGCAGCCTAAGGGCCCGTAGATGAATGATCTCCATCAGCCGCGAAGCCCCAGGACCGGCGCCAGGATCCGGCCGCCGGAGCCGGACCGGGCCTCGGCGAGCGCGATCAGCCCGTGCTCATCGGTCAGCCGCACCGTGCCGGAAGGCGCGTGCAGGCCGCTGACGGCGACCCCGTGGGCGGCGCGGCGCGCCTGCTCGCGATCGAGTCTGACCTCCGGCAGGAAGGCGAGCGCCGCGGCCAGCGGGAGCGGACGCTCGGGGTCGGCGTCGGCGACCTCGAAGGCGCCGATCCGGGTGCGCCGCAGCTGCTCGCAGTAAGCGTCGCCGAGCTCGGCGATCAGGCTGCGCACGTAGGTTCCCGAGGAGCACTCGATCGCAAAGCCCCGCCGATCCTCACGCTGCCACAGCTGGTCGAAGCGATGGACCACGACCTCGCGCTCGGCGAGCGCGACCTCCTCCCCCGCCCGCGCCAGCTCGTAGGCCCGCCGACCGCGCACCTTGATGGCCGAGTAGGCGGGCGGTCGCTGGCGCAGAGTTCCCACCGGCAGCTCCAGCTCGCCCGCGGCAACGCGCCCGGTCTCCACGATCTCCCCGTCGGGATCGCCCGTGCTCGATACCGCGCCGAAGCGCGCCGTCGCCTCGTAGCGCTTGGGCAGCGCCATGAAGAAGCGCTGAGCGCGGGTGGCCCGCCCCACCAGCACCAGCAGCAGGCCGGTGGCGAACGGATCCAGCGTGCCGGCGTGCCCGACCCTGGTCTTGCGCGGCAGCGAGCGCCGGACGCCGGCCACCACGTCGTGCGAGGTCACCCCCGGCGGCTTGTCGCACAGGAGGACGTAGTCGCTCGGCGCTGGGAGTCGCTCAGAGCTGGGCGGCGAGCTGGTCACGCAGGAACGCCACCAGCTCCTGATGCGAGAGCCCCGTGGTGAAGCCGGCCGCCTGACGATGGCCACCACCGCCCTGCGCCCGAGCGATCGCCGACACGTCTATCCCCGCATCCGAGGCGCGCAGCGAGACCTTGCGCAGGCCGGCGACGGCGGGGCCCCCGAGCCGGTCGCGCACCAGGGCCGCGATCTTGGTTCCCTGGACGGCACGCAGGTGGTCGACCACGCCCTCGGAATAGCTCTCCTGGGCGCCGGAGCTGCTGAAGTCGTTGACGGTCAGCGCGCTGATCGTCAGCCGCCCGTCGTCGTAGCGCTCGATGTTGGCCAGTCCCCGGGCCAGCAGAGCCAGCTTCCCGAACGGGACCCCCTCGTAGACCCGGCGGTAGACCTGGTGCACGTCGACGCCGGCATCGATCAGGTCGGCGGCCATCAGATGGGCGCGCCGGCCCGTGTTCTCGTACATGAAACGGCCGGTGTCGGTGACCAGACCCACGTACAGCGCCTCGGCGACGGTGCGGGTCGGCGATACCCCGAGGCCCCCCATCAGGTCCCAGACGATCTCGGCCGTGCAGGAGGCGTCGGCGATGACGAGGTTCACGGTGCCAAAGCGCGTGTTGTCGTGATGGTGATCGATGTTCAGGATGTGGACTCCGGGGCGCCGGAAGGCCTCCGCCGGGTTGCGCTCGAGATTGCCGCAGTCGAGGAAGACCACGGTGCGCTCGTCGATGTCGGCGGGCGGGGCGCAGACGAGGCCGTCCAGCGCGAAGAAGTCGTACTCCTGGGGCAGCGGCAGCTCGCCGGCGTCGATGAACATCAGGCAGTCCTTGCCGATCCCGCTCAGGATGCCCTGCATGGCGACCAGCGATCCGAGCGCGTCGCCGTCGGGATTCTCGTGCGTGACCACGACCAGCTTCTCGGCCTCGCGCAGCTCGTCGAGCACCCGCTCACGATCGGAGCGGTCGCCGTTACCGCTCATCTTCGTCTCTCGGCGATGACGCGGTCGTGTCGAGCAATCGTGAGATCCGCATCCCCCGGTCGACCGATTCGTCGTACTCGAAGCTCAGGGAGGGCGTGTGCTTGAGCGATAGCTCGGCGGCTACCCGGCCCTGCAGGAAACCATGCGCCGAACGCAGGCCCGCGATGCTCGCCTCCCGCTCGGACTCCGATCCGAGCACGCTCACGTACACGCGGGCATGGCGCAGATCGGGACTGGTCTTGACTCCGGTAACGGTCACGAAACCTACTCGGGGATCCTTTAGGTCCTTGGCGATCGCGTCTGAGAGGACCGCTCGCATGGCCTCGTCGACGCGGCGCATCCGGCCACCGCGCATCCTAACCTCCGCACGGTTGTTCGCGCTGCGCGCTCACCCGCGCAGGTCCTCCACCGAGGCCACCAGGCGCTCGACGCGTGCCCCCTCGGGGCACCGGGCGAGCACCCAACGCTCGAGCTCGTCGGCGGCCAGGCTGAGCGTGCGTAGCGAGCCTCCGGTCAAGGACGCGGTCAGGGTGGACCGCTGCCACAGGTCCTGGTGTCCGGTCTCGGCCACGGCGGCGCCCAGGCGCCCGTGGAGCTGGGCCTTGATCGACGACAGCTCCTTGCGCTTGGACTTGAGGCTCCCGGCATCTGGAAAATGAAGCTCGATCACGAGCACCGCGACGAAGCCGTCGCAGGACACCGGCCCCGCCCTAGGCGAGCTCGCGCTCGACCTGGCGGGTGGCGTAGGTCTCGAGCACGTCGCCTTCCTTGACGTCGGCGTAGTTGCGCAGCACGATGCCGCAGTCAAAGCCCGAGGCGACCTCGCGGGCGTCCTCGTTGAAGCGGCGCAGGCTCGCGATCTCCCCGTCGTAGATGACCGTGCCGTCGCGCACCAGTCTGACCTTGGAGCCACGCGTGATCGTGCCTTCGGTGACGTGGGAACCGGCGATCGTCCCCACGCGCGAGGCGCGGAAGATCTGGCGGACCTCGGCCGAGCCGAGGCCCTCCTCGACCTCTTCGGGGGCGAGCAGGCCCTGCATCGCCGAACGCAGCTCGTCGATGGCGCGGTAGATCACGGAGTAGTGGCGGATCTCGACGCCCTCGCGCTCGGCGGCAGCCCGGGCGTCCCCAACCGGCCGCACGTTGAAGGCCAGGATCACGGCGTCCGAGGCCGCGGCCAGCATCACGTCGGACTCGGTCACGGCGCCGACGGCCCGCCGGATCACGTTGACCGAGACCTCGTCCTGGGGAAGCTTGGCGACCTCGTCCTCGATCGCCTCCAGGGAGCCGGCGACGTCGGCCTTGAGCACGAGGTTCAGCTCGGCCAGCTCGGAGCCGAAGATGTTCTCCAGCGAGACGCGCTTGCCGCTGCCCACGCGGGCCAGCGACTCGGCCTTGAGCCGGGTGGCGCGCTCCATCGCCAGCTGGCGGGCGCGGCGGTCGTGCTCGACGGCCCGGACGTGCTCGCCGGCCTCGGGAACCCCGTCGAAGCCCAGCACCTCCACGGGCTCGCCGGGCAGCGCCTGGCCGATCCGGTTGCCGAGAAAGTCGTGCATGGCCCGCACCCGGCCCCACTGGGCGCCGGCGACGAGCGCGTCGCCCACCTCCAGGGTCCCGCGGTTGACCAGGATCGTGACCACCGGCCCGCGTCCCGGGTCGAGCTTTGACTCGATCACCGAGCCCGAGGCAGCGGCGTCGGGGTTGGCCTTGAGCTCCTCTACCTCGGCCATCACGATGATCGTCTCCAGCAGATCGTCGAGGCCCTGCTTGGTCCGGGCAGAGACATTCACGAACTCGGTGTCGCCACCCCACTCCACCGGCTGAAGGCCGAGCTCAGTCATCTCGGTGCGCACGCGGTCGGGGGCGGCGCCCTCCTTGTCGATCTTGTTGACCGCGACCAGCATCGGAACTCCCGCATCCTTGGCGTGGTCGACCGCCTCCTGGGTCTGGGGCTTGACGCCGTCGTCGGCGGCAACCACGATCACGGCGATGTCGGTTACCTTGGCGCCGCGGGCCCGCATCGCCGTGAACGCCTCGTGTCCCGGAGTGTCCAGGAAGGTCACGCTGTGGCCATCGTGCTGGACCTGGTAGGCGCCGATGTGCTGGGTGATCCCGCCGGCCTCGCCGGCGGCTACCTGGGTCTCGCGGATGGCATCGAGCAGCGACGTCTTGCCGTGGTCGACGTGACCCATGATCGTCACTACCGGGGCGCGCTCGACCAGGTCCTCGGCGGCGTCGTCGAACACCGGCTCGGCAACCTCCTCGTCCTCGGAGTGGACGATCTCGACGTCCTTGCCGAGCTCGGAGGCGAGCACCAGGATGGTGTCGTCCGACAGGGTCGTGGTCTGGGTCTTCATCTCCCCGAGCTCCATCAGCTTCTTGACGATCTCGGGTACGCGGACGTCCAGGTACTCGGCCACGTCCTTGACGGTCGCGCCCGAGTTGATCTGGACCGCGCTGGGATCGGTGAGCGCCGTCCGCGACGGACGCGACTCGGCTTCCTCGTCATACACCCCACGCCGCCGGCGGCCGCGACGCTGGCGACGCGGCGGCTGGTTTGACTGCGGCGGTCCGCCGCTGCCGCCGGCCCGGCGCGAAGCCTGGGAGTCGATGACGACGCGACGCCGTCCGCCGGTGTTGGCGGGCGCGCGCTCGCCCTGCAGCGAATCGCGCGTGGGGCGCTTGTGGGCCGCGTCGGCCGCCGCCGAGGGGACGGCGCTGTCGCCGTCGGAGGGAGCCTGGGTGCCGGCGGAAGGCTCTGCGTCAGAGGAAGCCTGGGCGGGGGCCGGAGGCTCGGCGTTCGCGGCGGGCGGGCGCGCTTCCGCGGGCGGGGCCACGGCGGCTGGAGCCTCCGTGGCGGGCGCGGCCTCGCGGGCGGCCTGCGCGCCGGCGCCGGCGTTTTGACCATTGGCGAGCACGCGCGCGGCAAGCTCCGCATCGACCGACGACGAGGCGGCCTTGACCTCTACCCCGGCGGCCTTCAGGCGGGCGAGCACGTCCCTGGTGGGAATCCCGCGCTCCTTGGCGATTTCATGCACGCGTTTGTTCATCGGCAGTCCGAGTCTACGTCGCTTCCGCAATCAGGTCGCTCACGCGGCCTCGACCTGGTCGGTGTCCTTGCCGGCCAGCGCCTGATGGGCCTCGATGCCGCAGTACCGCGAGCCCGGCAGGGCGGCGTTGGGGCAACGGCGGCCGTTTGACAGGATCGCCGCGCACCGGCCCTGTGCCTCGTCCTCGTCGTAACCGTGCTCGGCCTCCTCGGCCGCGAACTCGGTCTCGGAGCGGATGTCGATCCGCCAGCCGGTCAACCGGGCGGCCAGACGGGCGTTCTGGCCCTCGCGGCCGATAGCCAGCGAGAGCTGATCGTCGGGCACGATCACCGTCGCCTGCTTGCCTGCATCGTCGACCAGGACCTCGCGCACACGCGCCGGCGACAGCGCCTTGGCCACGAACCGGGCGGGCTCGTCGTTATAGGGGATGATGTCGATCTTCTCTCCGCGCAGCTCCGAGACGACCATGCGCACCCGAGAGCCGCGGGGACCGACGCAGGCGCCGACGGGATCCACTCCGTCGATGTGCGAGACGACCGCGATCTTCGAGCGGTAGCCGGGCTCGCGCGCCACCCCCGTGATCTCGACCAGGCCGTCGGCGATCTCGGGGACCTCGAGCTCGAACAGGGATTTGATCAGCTCCGGGTCGCGGCGGGAGACGATGATGCTCGGCCCCTTGGTCGAATTGGAGACGTCCTTGATCACGGCCTTGATCCGCTGGGAATGGTCGTAGCGCTCGCCGTCGACCTGCTCGGACTTGGGCAGCAGCGCCTCGACGCGCTCGCGCAGCTGCACGAGCGTGTAACGCGAGTCGGACTGCTGGACGATCCCGGTGATCAGCTCGCCGACGCGGTCGCGGTACTCCTCGAACATCATGTCGCGCTCGGCCTCGCGGATCCGCTGCAGGATGACCTGCTTGGCGGTCTGCGCGGCGATGCGACCGAAGTCGTGGGGGGTGACGTCCTCGATCTCGATCTCGTCCTCGTACTGCTTGAGCTTCTCGAGGTCGATCTCGGGCTCGGGGGCCTCCCGCATCTCGCCCGTCTCCGGGTCGACGGTCGGCTGTTGATCCTCGGTCGCCTCGACGAGCAGCTGCTCCTCGAGCTCCGGCGGGATCTTCAGCTCCCAGACGATGAAGTCGCCGCTGTCGCGGTCCATCTCGACCTTGGCGTAGGGCGCCGAGCCGGGCGTCTTCTTGTAGGCGGACAGAAGCGCGTCTTCCAGCGCCTCCATCAGCTTGTCGTGCGAGATGTTCTTTTCCGCTGCGAGGCCTCGTACGGCCTCGACGATCTCCTTGGACATGACTCAGTCTCCGGGTACGAGGTTGGAGCGGACGATCTGCTCATAGGGGATCGTGACGACCCCGTCGCCGGCCGCGATCGTGACGTCCCGCTCCGAGGCGCCGACGAGCTCACCCACCAACAACTTCGTTGTCGGTGCCGGCTGCTTGGCGGCCGGTGCCGGCTGCTTGTGGCCACCTCGCTGGGCTCCGTCACCCCGCAGCCGCACGCGGGCGCGGCGGCCCAAAAAGCGGGTGTAGTGCTGGGGCTTGGTGAGCGGACGGTCCTGACCGGGCGAGGAGACCTCCAGCGAGTAGCGCTCGCGGTAGTCGTTGAGGTGAGCCGAGACCCGCTCGCAGAGCGACAGCGTGACGCCGTCCGGGTGGTCGATGAACAGGCGCAGGGTCGGGCCTACGACCTCGGCCAGCAGGACTTCGACCTCAGGCTCGACGCCGGCGATTCTGGCTTCGATTTCGGTCTGTAGGACGCTCACGATCTCCTCCGTCATTTCATAAAAAAAGCGGGCGAGCGCCCACTTTCAAGACTGCGCCGGGAAACGCCCGGCCGGAAAGCTGTGCTGTTCAGATTAGCACCGCTCCGGGGCGGTTTCAGTCTCCGGACGCCTGCGCCGCGCGAGCCCGGGCGCGGTCGCGGTACACGCGGTAGTCGCGCCGCCCGGGCTGCAGGCAGGCCGCCAGGGCCAGGGGCTGGCGGGCCTCCGCGTGGCGGCCGAGCAGCTGCAGGCAGCGTCCCAGGCAGAAGAGCGCGAAGTCGTTGGTGGGCGCCCGCTCGGTGACCGCCTCGAACTCGGCGGCCGCCTGCTCGTAACGCTGGACGTGGAACAGAGACCGTCCCAGCGCCTCGCGAATCGAGGTCTGCTCGGGCGCCAGGTCACGAGCGCGCGAGAGCGGAATCACCGCCTGGTGGTGGTGGCCCGCCTCCAGCAGCTCGGTCCCGCGTGAAAACAGGTCGTAGACGTCTTCCATCACCGGGATTCTAGGACTGAGCCGGGCGGCTACCGCGACGACGCGAGCGGGGCGGCAGCGCCCACAGCGCCCGCGCCCGCCCGGCCAATCCGAGGCCCTCGCGCAGCTCGTGGCGCAGCGCCCGGCGCTGCTCGGCGCTGGGCCTCGCGGTCTGCCCTCCGTAGCGCGCAAGGCGCAGAGCGCGGACGTAGCCCATCGCGCCGGGCGAGGAGCTGAACCGATGTTCGAGCGAGGCCAGGGTGGCGCCTGCGGGCAGCGGACGCCGGGTCCGCGCCAGCGCTCGTTCGAGCTCGGCCAGCAGGTCCTCGGTGGATCCGCGCGCGCCCAGCAGCACCCGTGCCAGGCCGGTCAGGGCGATCGCCAGGGCCACTGCGGCCACCATCAGCCACGGGGTCACGCCGCCGCCTGAGCCCGCGTGGGCGCCGTGGCCGAGCGGCGCCGCGCCTCCGGTGTCACGGTGCGGGAGGGCGGCGCCCGAGGTGACGGTGGTGGCCGGGCTCTTGGCGATCGGCACCGGGGACTTGCCGCCCCGGGCCGGCGCGCTCGCGGGCGTCGGATCGAAGCCCACCCAGCCGTAACGCGGGAACCAGGCCTCTACCCAGGCATGGGCGTCGAGGTCGGTGACGACCCACTGGTGGGTGGCGGGGTCAAGCGTTCCCGAGGTGAAGCCGGCCGCGACCCGCGCCGGGATCCCGCCCATGCGCAGCAGCATCGCCATCGCTCCGGAGAACTGCTGGCAGTAGCCCTGCCTGTCGGCGAACAGGAAGCTGGCCAGCGGGTAGCGGCGGACGGGCGGATTCTGGTTGTAGGTAAAGCCCTCGGCCAGGTAGCGCCTCACGCTGGTGATGAACGCGTAGGGCGTGGCCGCCTGGGCGGCCAGGTGGCGGGCGAGCGCGTAGACGTCCCCATAGGGCGAGCTTGCGACCAACCGGCTCGCGTCCGCCGGTGAGGGCCCCTGCGCGAGCCTCGGGAAGCCGCCCGAGTGAAACCGCGGGAAGCTGACCTGAACCGAGCGAGCGCTCGATCCTCCCCCTCGCGGGATCCCGAGGGTGAGCTCGTTTCCGAGCTGCTGGGAGGGATAGGCGCGTCCGGCGGCGCTCAGCTCGGCCCCCGAGGGGTGCGGCGAGTAGGTGACCGCCTCATAGCTGTCCCCGGGTCCCAGCCCGCGAGTGGCCACCCAGGTCCCCGCCTCCTGCCCGGGGGCGACCCCGCCCTCGATGGGGCTCAGTTGTCCCGCGTACCCGGCGGCGATCACGTCGCTGGTGCGCATGCCCTCGATCGTCACCTTGATGACCTGGGTCCAGCGCCGGGCCGACGCGACGCTGGCCACCGGAAGCGACGGCTGGCTGCTCGGCGCGCCCGCCACCCAGTCGCGGCCGTCGAACAGGTCCAGGTCCTCGGCCTTCCAGTAATCGCCGCGGGCGGCGGCCACGGTCAGGACAACGTGGCCGGTCTGCGGCCAGTGCAGTGGCCCGTAGCTCTGGTTCCAGCTGAATGTGTCCACCTGGTGGTGCACGGCCGTGCCGGTCCAGGCGCGGTAATCGATCCAGGGCTTGTGCGGGTCGATCCGGGGCGCCAGGATGGCGGCGCCCACCCCGGCCACGGCCACGATCGTCAGCGCCGCCGTCGCCGCCTCGAAGCGAAGCCGCTCCCCCCACACGAACCCGGCCACGAGCGCGAACAGGATCAGGCCCTGGAGGTAGGGGAACTGGGGCCGCAGCAGGGTGCTGGGGACAACGGCGAGTGCCACCAGCGGGAGGGCGGCCGCCGCGCGACGAGCGTCTCCGAACGTCCGCGGCGCGAACGCGATCACCGCGGCGGCATCGAGCAGGAGCACCGCGGCGCCGAGCACGATCACGAGCCGGACGGCGGGACTCGAGCCCACGTAGGGCACGAGGATGTTGGGCAGCGCCTGCAGGCCGTTGCCGATGTGGGTCACGCTGACCGCGATCCGCTCGTGGACGAACCAGTGCCAGCGCAGGCCGGCCACCGGAAACGCCGCCAGCGCGACGGCGCCGGCGAACAGCGCTCCGATCGGGCCGCCCAGGCGCCTCGCGATCGGCGCCGCGGCGACGAGCAGGACCGACAGCCCGAGCAGCCCCACCAGCCGCCAGCCCGGGACCGGGTGCAGCAGGGTCGCCCAGCGCAGGGTCCCATACGCGGCCAGCGCCGCGAAGGTGATCAGCCGGATCCTGTAGCGATCGGCCGCCTCGGCCGTCTTGCCTCGCACGGGAGCGTGGAAGCGAGGCGGGACGGTGACAGTGTCAGAGACCGCGCTCACACGTCAACCTCACGCCACCGCGGGCTCCCGCCTGCGCTCGTCGAGCTCGCGCCGGACGCCCAGGGCGAAGCCCCGGCAGCCGCTGACGTCGAGCGTGGGCTGCATGTTCCCGCGGACACCGCGCGGGCGCCCGGCGACCAGCTCCTCGTGGGGCACCACCAGCACCGCGCTGCGCGAGGCGGCGAGCATCGCGCCCACTCGGGCCGGCGGCTCGGCCGCCACGTAGATGACCGGCCCGAGTCGCGTCGCGGGGTTGCCCAGCGCCGGGGCGCGCGTCCCAGGGCCGCCGGACACGACGGCCAGCCGCGCGTAGGCGGCCGGCCAGCTCATCAGCTCCCGGTCGATCGCGGTGGGGCGCGGTTCACCGGGCAGCAGCAGACCGCAACCTCCGCCGCGTGCGAACTCGAGCACCAGCGAGGCCGCGGCTCGCACGGCGGCGTCGAGCAGCCTGGTCTCGGAGACACGCGCGTCCAAGCCGTCCGGGACGGGCACCGCCGAGCATCGGGCGTCGAGCACGACCAGGGGCCGCGCGTCGCCGTCGGCTCGCAGCCGGCGCTCGAGCAGGCCGGCTCCGCGGGCGGCCGCGGGCCAGTGAATGCGGCTGGCCGGAGTACCGGGTCGGTACGGCCGCAGGCCGTCGACGTCGACGGCGGCCAGCGCATCGGATGAGGCGTGACCATCGGGAAGCTCGAAGCGCCGCCCCCGCTCGGCGGTCAGCCACCGCACCGGCTCGGTGCGCGGAAGCACGAGCAACTGCTGTGCCCCTGCGCCGCCCTCGGTCTGCACCCGGGCCAGGTCCAGCGGGTCGCGGACGATCAACGACGGCGCGGGCAGGAAGTGCAGGCCCCTCCGGCCAAACCGGGCCACGACCCGCACCCGGGCGCTGCGCCCTCCGTGGATCGGAGACAGGGGGCCGGCGAGCTCGAGGCGGGAGCCGGTGAACGGGTCGACCACCTCGGCGCCCGGAAGCCCGAGCGGACCGCGGCGGACCTCGATGCTCGCCTGCAGCGGCTGATCCTCGACCACCCGCTCGGCGGCCACGATCCGCTGCGCATGGCCTCCCAGGGCGGCGCCCCACACCCACAGCGGGGCCAGCACCCCGATCGCCACGAACGCCACCCCGGGCACGAGCAACGGCGCCGCGTCGAACACGAGGGCCACGAGCGTCAACACGACGCCCGCGCTCGCCGCCGCCGCCGCTCGCCCGACCGTCAGCCGGCGCCCGGTCATCACAGCGCCCGGGTGCCGGCCACCGCGTCGAGCACGACATCGCGCGCGGCGGAGCGAGGGGACTCGGGCGCCAGTACCAGCCGGTGGGCGAGCACCGACTCGGCCAGCGCCTGCACGTCGTCGGGCAACGCGTGATCCCGGCCGGCCATCATCGCGTGCGCCTTGGCGGCGCGCAGCAACATCAGGCCGGCTCGGGGGCTGGCGCCGAGGTCGACGCGCGGATCCTCACGCGTACGCCACAGCAGCCGTACCACGTAGTCGCGAAGCGGCGCGGCGGCCCGGACCCGGGCCGCGGCATCCTGGGCCGCCAGAACCTCGGCCGCGGTCACCACCGGGTGCAGGCTGGCCACCTGGTCGCCGGTCTCGTGCTGGGCGAGCATCCCCGCCTCGGCCGAGCGGTCGGGATAACCCAGTGAGATGCGGACCATGAAGCGGTCGACCTGGGCCTCCGGAAGCGGGTAGGTCCCCTCGTACTCGATCGGATTCTGGGTCGCCAGCACCAGGAACGGCCGCGCCAGCTCGTGCGTGTGGACGTCGACGGTTACGCGCCGCTCCTGCATGCACTCCAGCAGCCCGGACTGGGTCTTGGGCGACGCCCGGTTGATCTCGTCGACCAGGACCACGTTGGCGAACACCGGCCCGGGACGAAATTCGAAGCGCTGCTCCCGCTGGTCATAGACGTTGGTGCCGACGACATCGGCCGGCAGCAGGTCAGACGTGCACTGCACGCGCGCGAACTGGCAGTCGATCGAGCGCGCCAGCGCTCGGGCCAGCGCGGTCTTGCCGACGCCCGGGTAGTCCTCGACCAGGACGTGGCCCTCGGCCAGCAGCGCCACCAGGAGATGGCGCAACGTCTCCTGCCGGACCTGCACCGCCCGGTTTATGTTGGCCGCCAGCGCTCGCCCTACGGCGGCGAACGCCTCAGACTCTTGCGGCGCGATCGGCGTCTGCTCGGGCGGCTCGATGGTCGCTCTCCTTCCTCTCCACAAGCATCTGCACCGCTTCCAGGACGCCGTCGGCGATCTGTCGCTTGTCCGCCTTTTCCAGGCGCCGCTCGGTACCGTCCACGGTGACTATGGTCACCTGGTTGTCGGTGGCGTCAAAGCCGATCCCGGGCGCCGAGATGTCGTTGATCACGATCGCGTCCAAGCTCTTTCGCTGGAGCTTGCTCCGTCCCCGGGCCAGCCCCGGCTCGCCGTGCTCGGCGGCGAAGCCGATCAGCACCTGCTCCGGGCGGCGGCGGGCCGCCAGCGCGCTGAGCACGTCCTCGGTGGCCTCGAGCTCTAGCGCCGGGACCCCGGCGTCCTTCTCGAGCTTGGCGCCCGCCGGGTGGCGCGGGCGGAAGTCGGCCACCGCGGCGGCCATCAGCAGGATGTCGGCGGTCTCGAAGGCCCGCTCGCAAGCCGCCGTCAGCTCGCTCGCAGTTTGCACCTGCACGACGCGGACGCCCGGCGGCGCGGTCAGCGAGACGTTGGCGGCGACCACCGTGACCACGGCCCCCCGCGCGGCGGCGCGCTCGGCGAGCGCATAGCCCATCCGCCCCGAGGAGCGGTTTCCGATGTAGCGCACGCTGTCGATCGGCTCGCGGGTACCACCCGCGGTGACCAGCACGCGGCGACCGAGCCAAAGGCCGTCGGGTCCCGGCGCGCCGCCCAGACTCGCCTCGCATGCGACCAGCAGCTCGGCCGGCTCGGCCAGCCGTCCGATCCCGTGCTCGCCGTGGGAGGCGAGCTCCCCTTCCCCCGGCCCGACCACGATCATCCCCCGCTGCTCGAGCAGCGTCAGGTTCGCCTGGGTCGCCGGGTTGGAGAACATCCGGTTGTTCATCGCCGGAGCCACCAGCACCGGACACGTCGCCGCCAGGGCGCTCGCGGTGACCAGGTTGTCGGCCTGGCCGTGGGCGAGCTTGGCGATCGTGTTGGCGCTCGCCGGCGCGATCAGATACACGTCCGCCCGCTCCACCAGGGCCAGATGGGTGATCGGCGCTCGCTCTGCAGGCGGATCCCCGGGGTAGGCGCCGCGCAGCGGGTCGGGCTCGAACTCGTCACAGAGCACGGGGGCGCCGGTGATGCCCGAGAACGAGGCCGGGCCCACGAACCGGGCGCTCGCCTCGGTCTGGATCACCCTGACGGCGTGCCCGGACTTGATCGCCAGCCTGACCGTCTCGACCAGCTTGTAGGCCGAGATCCCGCCGGTCACGCCCACGAGCAGCCGCCCCATCTGCGCTACCGCCTGATCCTGGAGTCTCCGGGCGCCCGCGTCACCGGTTCGCGACTACCGGTAGTGGTACTTGAGCTTGCCCTGGGCGATTTCCTCGAGGGCGATCGTCAGGTAGTTCTTGGAGCGCGTGTCGACCATCGGGGGCGGAAACTCGTCGAAGGTTCCCTCCCCGAGGTTGTGGTAGTAGGAGTTGATCTGGCGGGCGCGCTTGGCGGCGACCAGGACGCTGGCGTAGTCGGAGTCGACGTGCTCCAGCAGCTTGTCGATACGGGGTGAGATCACGAGTTGAGTCCTCCGTCGGGGCCTTCAAGGGTAGCGGTCGCCTCCGAGCCGGCCGCCGGCGTGCCGGGCGCCAGCGCGTCGGAGACGATCCGCGCCAGCTCCTCGGTCGCGTGCTCGAGGCGATCGTTGACGACCACGTGGGCAAACTCGGGCCGGGCTTCGAGCTCGCGCTCGGCGGTCCGCAACCGCTCCTCGATCTGCTCCGGGTCGTCGGTGCCCCGGCCGATCAGGCGAGCGCGCAGCGCTTCCCGGGACGGGGGGGCGATGAACACCGCCACGGCGTCGGGGATCGCCTCGCGGACCTGACGGGCGCCCTGAACCTCGATCTCGAGCACGACCGGGTGGCCCGCCGTCAGCCGGCGCTCGAGCTCGGAGCGCAGCGTTCCGTAGCGGCGACCCGAGTAGGTGGCGTGCTCGACGAACTCGCCTGCCCGGGCACGGCGATCGAACTCCTCGGGGCTGAGGAAGTAGTAGTCGATCCCGTCGCCCTCCCCGGCCCGGGGAGGCCGGGTGGTGGCCGACACCGACAGCTCGAGGCTGGGGACGCGCTCGCGCAAGCCCCTGATCAGGGTCCCCTTGCCCACCCCGGACGGGCCCGTGATGACGAACACCTTGGGCATTGGTGCCGGACGGTGCGCCTGTCCGCCAGACGGCGGATTCAGCGGCGGCGCAACAGCGCCACGAGCTCGCCGCGCTGGCGCTCCGAGAGCCCCCCGAGCGTCTTGGACGGCGAGATCCGGCACTGGGAGAGGATCTTGTTGACCTTCACCCGGCCGTACTTGGGCACGGCCAGCAGGAGATCGAAGACCTTCGCGGTCTGCAGGTAGTCAGGCGGCGCCAGCAGCAGCTCGTGAATCGGCTGGCGCCCGGCCTTGAGATCACGTTTGAGCTGGGCGCGCCGGGTGCGGATGTGGTTGGCGCGCTGAAGCGCCTCCATCCGCTGGTGCAGGGAGCGCTCGGGCGCGGCGAGCGATTTGGACAACGATTCACTGACCGGCGGCATGGCGGGCGACTATACATCTTGGGGCTGGGCGATCAAGGCCAATCCGTCCAATTCGGCTCGACCTCAACCTAAGCTCCAGCATTGTCGAGCCTGGTTGCGACAATAGTGAGTTTTTGCAGGGCCTTTGTCGAGTCGATCAGCCTTGACGAGGTAGGGCGATTCTCGGGTCAGCCGCTCGCCGGGCCGGCCGCCGACTCCCGCACCGGAATACTGGCAGTCGCGCTCAGGGCGGCCAGCTCGGCGGCGGCTTTGGCACCGGCCATCGGGTCCCGGAAGCTCTCGGTGCCGATGGCCACGAGCGACGCCCCGGCCGTCAGGAGCTCAAGGGCGTCGCGCCCCCGCTGTACGCCTCCCATACCGATGATCGGAATCGTGACCGCCTGGCTGACCGCATGCACCTGGGCGAGCGCGATCGCCCGTACCGCCGGGCCCGACACGCCCCCGGTCTGACCCCCCAGCCAGGGCTCCCCGGAGCGCGGATCGAGCGCCATCCCCTTGAGCGTGTTGATCAGCGAGACCGCGCTGGCTCCCTCCGCCTGCGCGGCGGCCGCGACCGCCGGGACGTCGGAGGCGTTGGGCGTCAGCTTGACGATCAGCGGCTTGTCGGTCCCGGGGACGACGGCCCGCAGCAGGCGCGCCACCTCGTCGGGATCCGCGCCCATCACCAGCCCGGTTTCGACGTTGGGGCAGGACACGTTGAGCTCCAGCGCCGCCACCTCCTCGCGCTCCGAGAAGGCCTCCACCAAGGTCGCGACCTCATCGCGGCTGAAGCCCATCACGTTGACGATCAGCGGCACCGGCAGCGCGGCCAGCTCGGGCAGGTCATGGGCCAGGTAATCCGCCAGGCCCTTGTTGGGGAGCCCGATCGAGTTCATCAGCCCCGCCGGCACCTCCCACAGGCGGGGCGGCGGGTTGCCCTGGCGGGGCGCCAGCGTGACCGTCTTCGAGACGAACGCGGAGAACGGGAAGCGCGCCAGCAGCGCGTCGCCGAACACGCGCCGGGCGGCGATCGCGTCAAATGTCCCCGAGCCGTTGACGATCGGGTGCTCGAGCGCCATGCCGCAGAACTCCACGCTCATCAGTGCGGGGCTCCGGGGACGAGCGCGCTGGCAAGGCGCGCCGCGGCCACGACGGGTCCGTCGACGCAGAGCCGCAGGTAGCCGTCGCGAGTCGCCACCACGCAACCGAAGCAGGCCCCGAACCCGCAGGCCATCCCCGACTCCAGCGCGAGCTGGGCGTCCACCCCGCGCTCGGCGCACAGCGCGCGGACGGCTTCGAGCATCGCCGGCGGGCCGCAGGCGTAGACCTCGGGCGGATGATCGCCCTCGAGCTCCTCGATCAGCAGGTCGGTGACCAGCCCGTGGTGACCGCGAGCGCCGTCGTCGGTGGCGATCTGGACCCCGCCCGCCCCGCCAGTCAACAGCTTCGCGCCGGCGGCATGGTCGGCGTCTCGGAATCCGAGCAGGACGCTGGCCGGGAGGCGGAGCTGATCCTGCCAGATGGCGAGCGGGGCGATTCCCACCCCTCCGCCCACCAGCAGGGGGCGGCGGCCGGCGGAGGGTGGCGCAAAGCCGATCCCCAGCGGCCCCACCAGCGACAGCTCGTCCCCCGCCTGCAGCTCACCCAGGCGGTGGGTTCCCGGCCCGACGTCGTCGAGCAGGAAGTGCAGCTCGTCGCCGCCCGGCGGGGCCCGCAGGACGCTGAAGGCGCGCGGCAAGAACGGCCGCTCCCCCTCGCCTCCCCCCCAGCGCCGGGCCGCCATCAACATGTAGAACTGGCCGGCCCGGGGTCGAGGACCGCCCGGATCGGCACACCGCAGCACCACGTAGGCGCCATGGGACTCGCGAGCGGTGACCCGCGCGGCGCGGGCGCCCAACGGCGCGAGCACCCGCCCCTCGGGGTTCGCCCGCCCGTCAGCTTCCACGGAGCTACCGGTCATGCCATCAGCTGCCGTGCTTCGCGGCCGCCGGGCGATCGCCGTGCAGCTCCTGCAGCGAGACGACCTCGGGCTCTCCCCGCTGGGCGGCGATGATGGCCCGCGCGGCCGCCACTCCCCCGGACATCGTGGTGATGCAGGGAATCCCCCGGGCGATCGCAGCCGAGCGGATCTCGTAGCCGTCCGAGCGGGCACCGGTGCCGACCGGGGTGTTGATCACCAGGTCGACGGCCCCCCGCTCTATCCAGTCGACGACGTGGGGCGAGCCCTCGCCGATCTTGTTGATCCGCTTGGCGGGAATCCCCATTCGCTCCAGCGCCTGCGCGGTGCCCCGAGTGGCGACGATCTCGAACCCGAGGTCGTGCAGCGAGGTGGCGATCCCGGTCGCCGCCGGCTTGTCGGTGTCGGCGACCGTGATGAACACGGTGCCCCGGTTGGGCAGCTTGGCTCCGGCGGCGGCCTGGGCCTTGGCGAACGCGGTCGGGAAATCAGACGCGATTCCCATCACCTCTCCCGTGGAGCGCATCTCGGGGCCGAGCAGGGAGTCGGCGCCCGCGAATCGCCCGAACGGCAGCACCGCCTCCTTGACGCACACGTGGCCGCAGGTCGTCTCCTCCGGCAGCTCCAGCTCGGCGATCCGTTCGCCGAGCATGATCCGGCAGGCCAGCTTGGCCAGCGGCAGGCCGATCGCCTTGGAGACGAACGGGACCGTGCGCGACGCCCGAGGATTGGCCTCGATCACGTGCAGGCCGTCGTCGCCGTGGATCGCGAACTGGACATTGAGCAGCCCGACCACCCCGAGCGCCCGGGCGATCCCGGTCGTCTGCTCGCGGATCTGCTCGAGCATCTCGCCCCCCAGAGTGTGGGGCGGCAGCACGCACGCCGAGTCTCCGGAGTGGATTCCCGCCTCCTCGACGTGCTGCATGATCCCGGCGATCCAGACCTCCTCCCCGTCGCACAGGGCATCGACATCGACTTCGATCGAGTCCTCGAGGAAGCGGTCCAGATAGATGGTGCGGGCGGGTGGGCCGTCGCTTACGCCTACTCGGTCGAGGTAGTCCTTGAGTCCGGCGACGCTGTAGACGATCTCCATCGCCCGGCCGCCCAGCACGTAGCTGGGCCGCACGAGCAGCGGGAAGCCGACGTCGGGCGCGCGCTGGAGCGCCTGCTCGGGGCTGGTCGCCGTGGCGTACGGAGGCGCGCTGTAGCCAAGGCGGTCCAGCAGCGCGCCGAACCGGGCGCGGTCCTCGGCGAGATCGATCGCGTCGATGCTCGTGCCGAGGATCGGGACGCCGGCCTCGTGCAGGCCGGCGGCCAGCTTGAGCGGGGTCTGGCCGCCGAACTGCACCACCACACCTTCGGGTTGCTCGAGCTCGCAGACCGCGAGCACGTCCTCGAGGGTCAGCGGCTCGAAGTAGAGCCGGTCGGAGGTGTCGTAGTCGGTTGAGACGGTCTCGGGATTGCAGTTGATCATGACGGCGTCGCGACCGAGCTCGCGAACGATCTGGGCGCCATGCACGCAGCAGTAGTCGAACTCGATCCCCTGGCCGATCCGGTTGGGCCCCGAGCCGAGGATGACGACGCTGGGGCGCTCGCCCCGGCTGACCTCGTGACCGGGCTCCTGCCCCGGGCGCTCCCAGCTGGAGTAGTAGTACGGGGTCTGGGCGGCGAACTCGGCCGCGCAGGTGTCGACGGCCTTGAAGACCCGCTCGCCGGATTGCAACCCGCCCGTCCAGGACCCGCCCACCCCGGATGCACCCGCCCCGGATGCCTCCGCCCCGGCGACCAGCTCGGAGAGCTCGCGCAGGAACCAGGGATGGATGCTGGTCCGGCGTCCTAGCTCCTCGATCCCGACCCCCCGGCGCAGCGCCTCGAGCAGATGGTCGAAGCGCTCGGCTCCGGGGATGCCCACCTGCTCCAGCAGCGCCGGCTCGCCGTCGGGGGAGCTCGGGATCGTGTCGAGCTCGCGGGAGCGCAGGGCCTTGGCGAACGCCTGCTTGAAGGTGCGCCCCAGCGCCATCGCCTCCCCGACGGACTTCATGTGCGTGGTCAGCCCGGCCTCGGCCCCCGGGAACTTCTCGAACGCGAACCGGGGCCACTTGACCACGCAGTAGTCGATCGCAGGCTCGAAGCTCGCCGGCGTGGCCTTCGTGATGTCGTTCGGAATCTCCTGGAGGGTGTAGCCCACGGCCAGCCGAGCCGCGATCTTGGCGATCGGGAACCCGGTCGCCTTGCTGGCCAGGGCGCTGGAGCGAGACACCCGCGGGTTCATCTCGATCACCACCACCTCGTCGGTGGCCGGGTTGACCGCGAACTGGACGTTGGACCCGCCCGTCTCCACGCCCACGGCTCGGATCACCGCGATCGCCTGGTCTCGCAGGACCTGGTACTGCTTGTCGGTGAGCGTCTGCTGGGGCGCGACGCACACGCTGTCGCCGGTGTGCACCCCCATCGGGTCGAGGTTCTCGATCGAGCAAACGATGACAACGTTGTCGGTATGGTCGCGCATCACCTCGAGCTCGAACTCCCCCCACCCGAGCACCGACTCCTCGAGCAGCACCTGGCCGATGGGCGAGGCCGCCAGACCGCCTCCCACGACCCGCTCGATGTCGGCCGCGGCGTGCACCACCCCGCCGCCGCTGCCCCCCAGCGTGAAGGCCGGACGGACGATGAATGGGAGCCCGATCGTGGCCAGCGCCGCCCGCGCGTCGTCGGTGCTGTGGGCGATCGCGCTGCCCGGGACCCGCAGGCCGGCTGCGGTCATGGTGTCGCGGAAGCGCTCGCGGTCCTCGGCGCGGTCGATCGCCTCGTAGTCGGCACCGATCAGCTCCACGCCGTAGCGCTCGAGGGTGCCATCCTCGTGCAGTGCCTTGGCCAGGTTCAGCGCGGTCTGGCCGCCCAGGGTGGGCAGCAGCGCGTCGGGACGCTCGCGCTCGATCACCTGAGCCACCGGTCCCGGCAGCAGCGGCTCGATGTAGGTGGTGGTCGCGACCTCGGGATCGGTCATGATCGTGGCCGGATTGGAGTTGACGAGCACGACCTCGTAGCCCTCTGACTCCAGCACCCGGCAGGCCTGGGTGCCCGAGTAGTCGAACTCGGCCGCCTGCCCGATCACGATCGGTCCCGAGCCGAGCAGCAGGAGCTTGTGGATGTCGTCGCGGCGGGGCATGCTCAGGCTCAGGCTCTCAGGCGGCCGATTCGATCTCGCTCACGAAGCGGTCGAACAGATACAGCGAGTCATGGGGCCCGGGGCCCGCTTCGGGGTGGTACTGGACGGTGGCCCCCGGCACGTCGCGCAGCACCAGCCCCTCGACGGTGCGGTCATACAGGTTGATGTGGGTGAGCTCGGCGGCGCCGAAGTCGGTCTCCCAGCGGACCGGCTCGTCGTCGTCGATCGTCGGCGCGCCCCCCGGGCCGAGCACGGCGAAACCGTGGTTCTGGCTGGTGATCTCGGTGCGGCCGGTGGTCAGGTCCTTGACGGGGTGGTTGGCGCCGTGGTGGCCGAACGGGAGCTTGTAGGTCTCCAGGCCGATCGCTCGGCAGAGCAGCTGGTGTCCGAGGCAGATCCCGTACACGGGCAGCCTGCCCACCAGCTCCGACACGGTCTCGACGACATAATGAAGCGCCGCGGGATCGCCGGGACCGTTGGCCAAAAAGAGCGCGTCGGGGGCCCCCGACAGCAGCTCCCGGGCGCTCGTCGTGCACGGGTAGAGCTCCACGGTCGCCCCGCGAGTGCGCAAGTTGCGCAGGATCGAGAGCTTGACGCCGGTGTCGAGCATCGCGATCCTCGTCCCGCTCCCGCCGGCGGTCGGACCGAGCACCACAGGCCGCTCGGGGGTCACCGCCCTGGCCAGGTCACGCCCCACCATCGCGGGCTCTGACTCGATCAGCGCGTGAGCCCGGTCCTCTCCGATCGACACCGGGAACACGCCACCCCGCATCGAGCCCCGATCGCGGATGTGACGGACCAGCGCGCGCGTGTCCAGATCGGTGATCGCGGCCACCCCGCGCTCGGCCAGCCAGGTCAGCCAGCCGGTCTCGATCCCTGTCGGCCCGCCCCCTGTCGGGCCGCCCCCAACCTGACCGTCGACTCCGGCCCGCATGATCGCCGCCCGGGCATGCACCCGGTCTGACTCCATCGCCTCGGCGCTCACCCCGTAGTTGCCGATCTGGGGATAGGTGAAGACGATCAGCTGCCCTCCGTAGCTGGGGTCGGTCACCGCCTCCTGATAGCCGGACATCGACGTGGTGAAGACAACCTCCCCCACCGCCGGCTCGCCGGCGCCGCAGGCCAGGCCATCGAAGCGGGTGCCGTCCTCGAGCAGGACGTAGGCGGTCGCGGGCTGCATCTACCCGGTCTCGCCGCGGGCGCCGGCCGGCGCCCCGGCCCGATCCGGGTCGACCGCGGGCAGTGAGCGCCGGTGGACGACCGCGCCCCCCGCGAGCGTCAGCAGCACGCGGCCGTGCAGCGCCCGGCCCTGGAAGGCGCAGTTGCGCGACCGGCTGGCGTAGCCCTCCTCGCCCACGGTGAAGCGAGCCTTCAGGTCGACCAGGCACAGGTTCGCGGGGAGTCCGACGGCGATCTTCGGCGTGTCCAGCCCGTACAGGGCAGCACCGGCGGTCATCCGCTCCACCAGCGTGGACAGCTCGAGCCCGCCGGACGCCACCAGCTCGGTGTAGAGAGCCGCAAACGCTGTCTCCAGCCCGGTCGTGCCCATCGGAGCCTGCTCGAATGGGACCTCCTTCTCGTGCACCGCGTGGGGTGCGTGGTCGGTGGCCACGCACTCGATCACCCCCGAGCGCAGCGCCTGAACCAGCGCCCGGCGATCGGACTCGGCGCGCAGCGGGGGGTTCATCTTGAACCGGCTGTCCAGGGTGCGGACCAGGTCGTCGGTCAGCGTGAGATGGTGCGGCGAGGCTTCGCCGCTCACCCTCGCGCCGGCTTGCCTGGCGGCGGCCAGGGCCCCGACCGACTCCTCGGAGGAGATGTGCTGGAAGTGAACGCGAGCGTCCTCGTAGAGGGCCAGTGCCCCGTCGCGGGCGACCATCGTGGACTCCGAGAGCGACGGGATCCCGGCCATGCCCAGGCGCGCCGAGACCGCTCCCTCGTGCATGACGCCGGCTCCCGAGAGCGTCGGATCCTCTTCGTGCAGGGCGACGATCCCGCCGCACAGCCGCTGGTATTGCAAGGCCTTGCGGAGCATGCCGGCCGACACCACCGGCTTGCCGTCATCGGTGAAGCCGATCGCGCCGGCGTCACGCAGCTCGGCCATCTCGGTGAGCTCGTCGCCGCGCAGCCCACGCGTGATCGAGGCCAGAAAGCCGACGGGCACTCGCGCCTCTCGCCCGGCGCGCTCGATCAGTGAGCCGAGCACCGCGGCGGAGTCCACGGCCGGCTCGGTGTTGGGCATCGCCACGACGGCGCAGAACCCGCCGGCCGCCGCCGCGGCGGTCCCGGTCTCGAGGTTCTCCTTGTACTCCTGGCCCGGAGTCCGCAGGTGCACATGCGGGTCCACGAATCCCGGGAACAGGTGCTTGCCGGCCGCGTCGAGAACCTCGACCTCGGCGGGCGCCGGCAGCGACTCCGGGGCCCCCAGCTCCGCGATCTGGCCCCCGCGGATCAGGACGTCGTGGCTCCCGCGCAGGCCCGATCGGGGATCCAGCACCTGGGGGCCGCGCAGCAGCAGATCGGCCCCCGGACGCGGTGCCATGAACAGGCGCGTGATCATCACGCCACCGCCGCGAGCATCGGCGAGCCGACCAGCAGCTCGTACAGGACGGCCATCCGAACCGCCACCCCGGCCTTGACCTGGTCCCCGATCAGCGCCTGCGGGGAGTCGATCGTCTCCGCCGACAGCTCGACGCCTCGATTCACCGGCCCCGGATGCATGACGAGCTGCCCGGGCGCGAGCCGGTTGGCGTTTATCTGATAGCGGGTCGCGTACTCGCGCAGCGAGGGCACGAAGGCCTCCTGCATCCGCTCGTGCTGCATCCGCAGGACGTAGACGACCTCGGCTTCGCCGAGCCGATCCAGCGTGGGTGTGGCCTCGCAGCCGAGCGTCTCGATCTCCCTGGGGATCAGGGTGGGTGGGCCGCAGACCGTGACCCTGGCGCCCATCCGCGTGAAGGCGAGGATGTCCGAGCGGGCGACTCGGGAGTGGGTCACGTCGCCGACGATCCAGATGTTGACGCCGTCCAGGGAGCCCAGGCGCCGGCGGAGCGTGAACACGTCGAGGAGCGCCTGCGTGGGGTGCTCACGCTTGCCGTCGCCGGCGTTGATGACGGCGGCGTCGGTCCAGCCGGCCACCAGCTGGGCGGCTCCGGCGTGCGGCGACCGGATCACGATCGCCGCCGGGTCATACGCCGAGAGCGTCTGAACGGTGTCCTTGAGCGACTCGCCCTTGTCGATGCTCGAGCCTGCCGAGCGCACGCTGACCACGTCGGCGCTGAGGCGCTTGGCGGCCAGCTCGAACGAGGAGCTGGTCCGTGTGCTCGACTCGTAGAAGAGGTTGACGACCGTGCGCCCGCGGAGCGCCGGAACCTTCTTGATCTCGCGGCCCGAGATCTCGGCGAAGGACTCGGCGCGATCCAGGATCCGCTCGATCGCCCCCCGGTCCAGGTCGTCGATCGAGATCAGGTGGCGGGGGATACGGCCGTTCATGCGGCTTCGCTCCTGGCTTGCGCGGCGGGACCGACCGTGACCTCGTCGACGCCGTCGACCTCCTCGACGCGCACGTAGACCCGCTCCAAGTGAGAGGTGGGGAGGTTCTTGCCGACGTAGTCGGGCCGGATCGGAAGCTCGCGGTGACCGCGGTCCACGAGCGTGGCCAGCTGGACGCGGGCCGGGCGCCCGTAGTCGAAGATGGCGTCGATCGCCGCTCGCACGGTGCGGCCGGTATAGAGCACGTCGTCGACGATCACGATCGTGCGTCCGTCGACGGGGAACTCGAGCTCTGTGGAGTGCACCACCGGCGTGGCCGGGCGAATCGTGAAGTCGTCTCGGTAGAACGCGATGTCGACCGAGCCCAGGGGGACGGCCGAGTCCAGGAGCTCGCTGGTCAGGGCGTGCAGGCGCTTTGCCAGGTGCGCTCCCCGGCGGTGGATCCCGACGAGGGCGAGGTCCCCGCCCGGGTTCTTCTCCACGATCTCGTGAGCAATCCGCACCAGCGTGCGGCGGATGTCATCGCGGTCGAGCGCGACCGTGGCTGTCAACTTGCTCCTTCCTGGCCTCACGGGACCGGGTTAAAGGGGCGGGCGGTATGCGATCAGGAATCTAGCAGCGGTCCCGGCGGCACCGGTACGCTCGCAGCGCCCGCGGCGTCGGCGGTCATCGCGGGGTCCCAGCGGATCAGCGCCGGCTCGCCGCGCTCGGCGAACGGGATCTCGATCGTGTCGAAGTCTCGAGGCAGGACCGTTGCCGGGAACACCGAGCGCGCCTCGTCGCGCAACTGGCCGATCGGATGACGCGTGGAGACGTGCGTGAGCGCCAGCAGCCGGACCTCGGCCTCACGCGCCAGCGTCGCCGCCTGGGGTGCCGTGGAGTGGCCGCTGTCGGCGGCTCGCTCGCCCTCCTCCTCGGCGAATGTCGCCTCGTGAACGAGCACGTCTGCCTGGTGGGCGGCGATCCGGATCGTCTCGCAGGGACGGGTGTCGCCGGAGATCACGAGCTTGCGTCCCGCCCGGGGCGGCCCCAGGACCTGATCGGGGACGACCCCGCGAATCGTCTCCCCCCGCTGCAGTCGCCCGAACTCGGGCCCCGGCGCGAGGCCGAGCGCGACCGCGACCTCGGGATCGAAGACCCCGGGTCGCTCGTCCTCGAACAGGACGTAGCCGAGGGCGGTACCCCGGTGTGAGACCTCCACGGCAGCGATCCGGTAACCGTCGCGCGCCAGCACGTCTCCCGGTGTCAGCTCCACGAGCTCCAGCTCGAACCCCACGCGCCCGGCCATCCTGAGCACGAGGCCGAGCAGGGCGCTCAGCCCCGGCGGCCCGTAGATCGTCAGCGGCCGCTCGCGGCCGCGCAGATCGAACGTCTTCAGCATTCCCGGCAACCCCAGCCAGTGATCGGCGTGGAAGTGGGTGAGGAAGATCTCGGTCAGATCGGCCAGGCCCACCGAGCTCACCAGCTGGCGCTGGGTGCCCTCGCCGCAATCGAACAGGATCCGCTCGCCGCCGCGGCGCACGAGCAGCGCGGGCAGGCCCCGGCGAGAGGTGGGAATCGAGCCGGCGGTGCCGGCGAAGAAGATCGACAGTTCCACGCAGCCAGTCTGCCAGCCCTGGTGGCGACCCGGGGCTAGCCGAGCTCGATCAGCTCGAAGGTGAGTCCGTGCTCGGCGGAGGCGTGAGCGATCCCCATGGTGTGGCGGGGTGCACGGCGGCGCTCGGTGGGGCTGCCCGGATTGAAGATCTGAAAGCCGTCCCCGGCGCGCTCGTGAAGCGGAATGTGCGAGTGGCCGAAGACCACGGCCTCGACGTCCGCAAAGCGCGCGCGCATCCGCGCCATCCGTCCCCGGGCAGGCCCGGCATCGTGGACCATGGCGATTCGGTGACCCTTGGCTTGGACGGTGGCGGTCGAGGGCAGAGTGGCGCGGACGGCGGCGTCGTCGACGTTGCCGTGCACGGCGACGACCGGGCCCAGGAGCTCGAGCTCCCGCAGCACCCCCAGGGTGAGCAGATCGCCGGCATGGAGGATGAGATCGGCGGCCCCCAGCCGGGCGACGCACGCGTCCGGCAGGCGCCGCGATCCGCGTGGCAGGTGGGTATCGGAGATGATCGCCAGCTCCACGGTAAGCTGGCCACGATCATCCCCGATCTCAGAGCGCCCGTAGCTCAGGGGATAGAGCGTCCGCCTCCGGAGCGGAAGGTCGCAGGTTCAAATCCTGCCGGGCGCGTTGCGAGACAGCCCTCCGCGCCACAGCCTCCCCGGCAGTGGTGGACACGTGATTGACGGCGCACCAAACGGGTAGCCCTGAGCGCAATCGGGTACTCCTCAGCGCAGGAGAGCGCCGGCGCAGATGGCCAAGTCAGAAGATCAATTCGTCATCGGGGTCGATTACGGGACCCTCTCGGGCCGAGCGGTGGTGGTCCGGGCCAGCGACGGCGAGGAGCTCGGCGCCGGCGAGCTCGAGTTTCCTCATGGCGTCATGGATCGAGAGCTCTCTGAGACGGGCGAGCGGTTGCCGGCCGCCTGGGCGCTGCAGGACCCTCGGGATTACGTGGAGGTCTTGAAGCACGCCGTTCCCGACGCCGTCGCGGATGCCGGGATCGACCCGGAGAGCGTCGTCGGGATCGGGATCGACTTCACGTCGTGCACGATCCTGCCCACCACCGCCGACGGGACGCCGCTGTGCGAGCTCGATGAGTTCCGCGAGCGTCCCCACGCCTGGGCCAAGCTCTGGAAGCACCACGCGGCCCAGCCCCAGGCCGACCGCCTGACCGAGGTGGCGGCCGAGCGCAAGGAGTCATGGCTGGGCCGCTACGGAGGCAGGCTCTCGTCCGAGTGGGCGCTGGCCAAGGCCCTCCAGGTGCTCGACGACGACGCGGATATCTATGAGCGCATGGACCGCTGGATCGAGGCCGGTGACTGGATCGTGTGGCGGCTGTGTGGCGAGGAGATCCGCAGCGCCTGCGCGGCGGGCTACAAGGCGCTCTACCAGGACGGCGCCTACCCGAGCACCGAGTACTTCGCGGCGCTCGACGGGCGGCTGGCGGATTTCGCCTCCGAGAAGCTTGCCGCCTCGCCGGCCGAGCTGGGCACCCGGGCGGGGCCGCTGACGGCCGAGGCAGCGCAGTGGACCGGGTTGCCGGAGGGAATCGCGGTGGCCGTCGCCAATGTGGACGCGCATGTGACCGCGCCCGCGGCCCAGACCCTGGACCCCGGCCAGATGCTCCTGGTGATGGGCACCTCCACCTGTCAGGTGATGGTCGCCGACCAGGCCGCCGAGGTCCCGGGCATGTGCGGGGTCGTGCAGGGCGGGCTGATCGCGAACCGGTGGGGATACGAAGCCGGCCAGAGCGCGGTCGGCGACATCTTCGCCTGGTTCGTGGAGCAGTGCGTTCCCCCCGCCTACCACGAGGAGGCGAAGCGCCGGAAGCTGGACATCCACGAGTACCTGACCTCGCTGGGCGCCGACCAGCAGGTCGGAGAGCATGGCCTGGTCGCGCTCGACTGGTGGAACGGCAATCGCTCGGTCCTCGTCGACCACGAGCTCACCGGGGTCCTGGTCGGCCTCACTCTGTCCTCCCGCCCGGAGGAGATCTACCGCGCCCTGATCGAAGCCACGGCCTTCGGGGCCCGCAGGATCATCGAGGCTTTCGAGGAGGCAGGACTGGCCGTCGACGGGCTCGTGGCCGCGGGGGGACTGCTCGCCAACCAGACGCTCATGCAGATCTACTGCGACATCGCCAACCGTCCGATCGGCGTGCTGGACTCCGCCGAGGGATCCGCGCTGGGCTCGGCCATCCACGCCGCGGTGGCGGCCGGCGTCTATGAGGACGTCCCCGCCGCCTCCCAGCGGATGGGCAAGCGCCGCGACCGGGTCTACTCACCCCAGCGCCGATCCGCGGAGGTCTACGACGACCTGTACGGGGTCTACCGGCAGCTGCACGACTGGTTCGGGCGCGACAACCGCGAGCTGATGCGCGATCTGCAGAGGGTCCGCGAGCGGGTTCGCGACGAGGTGGAGGCTTAGATGACTCCAGAGGTGGACGCGGTGCGCGAGCGGGTGGACGCGGTGCGCGAGCGGGTGGCCGAGCTGCACGCCGAGCTGACCCGGAACGGGCTGGTCGCCTGGACCACGGGCAACATCTCCGAGCGGGTGCCCGACTCCGACCTGCTGGTGATCAAGCCGAGCGGTGTCTCCTACGCCGATCTCACCCCCGAGTCGATGGTCGTCGTGGATCTCGATGGCAACCGGGTCGACGGCGAGCTGGAGCCATCCAGCGACACCGCGACCCACGCCTACGTCTATCGGGCGATGGACAGGGTCGGGGGGATCGTTCACACCCACAGCCCCTACGCCACGGCCTGGGCCGGGCGCTGCGAGCCCATTCCCTGTGTGCTCACCGCGATGGCGGACGAGTTCGGCGGCGATATCCCGCTCGGGCCGTTCGCCCGGATCGGCGGCGAGGAGATCGGCCAGGGGATCGTGGAGACGCTCAAAGACAGCCGCTCACGGGCGGTGCTGATGCGCAGCCACGGCCCGTTCACCATCGGAGCCGACGCCCGCGAGGCGGTCAAGGCCGCGGTCATGTGCGAGGACGTCGCCCGCACCGTGCTGCTCGCCCAGACGCTCGGCGGCCTCGAGCGCCTGGACCAGGCCGACATCGACGCGCTCCACGACAGGTATCAGAACGTCTACGGACAGAGGTAGGCGGCGCCGGCCCGAACCAAGGAGAAACAGCCATGGCCGATCAGAACCGCGCTCATCCCGGCCGGACGGAGGGAGGCTTTCGCGATTCGCTGCGTTGGGATGTGATCCGCTCAACTCCTCGCTACGCCTACCTGGTGGCGTCGGTGGCCGCGATCGGCGGCATGCTGTTCGGCTACGACATCGGCGTCATCTCGGGCGCCGAGAACCTGCTCAAGGCGCATTGGAACCTGAGCGCCGGAAGCGAGGAGCTGGCCGTCTCCGCGGTGCTGATCGGCGCCATCATCGGCGGGATCTTCGGCGGCAAGCTGGCCGACAGCATCAGCCGACGCTATGCGCTCCTGGGGCTGGCGGTCATCTATTCCGTGGGCGCGGTGGCCACCGCGCTCTCGCCGAGCCTGGCCCTGTTCGTCGTGTTCCGCATCATCGTGGGCGTCGCCGTGGGCGCCTCCTCGATGATCGTCCCGACCTACATCGCCGAGCTGGCGCCGCGTGAGATCCGCGGGGGGCTGGTGATCCTGCAGCAGCTCGCGATCTCCGGCGGGATCTTCATCTCCTACGTCGTGGACTACATCTTCTTCACGTCCGGCGCGGGCTGGCGGCCGATGTTCGCCGCCGCGGTGATCCCCGGGATCGCGCTCGCAATCGGCATGGTCTACATGTCCCACACCCCGCGCTGGCTGGCCATGCAGGACCGCTGGGACGAGGCCGAGCAGGTGATGGAGCGCGTCAACCCGGACGCCAAGGAGGAGGAGCTCGAGCAACTGCACGAGGACCTCAAGGAGACCGAGCGCGGCTCGTTCAGAGAGCTCCTCCGGCCGGGAATCCGCGGGGCGCTGATCGCCGGGCTCGGCCTCGCCATCCTGCAGCAGTTCGTGGGCCCCAACACCGTCCTGTTCTACGGCCCCACGATCTTCGGCTATGCCGGGATCTCGGCTGGGTCGGGCGGCCTGCTGGCCGAGATCTGCGTCGGTGCGGTGCTGTTCATATTCGTGCTGCCGACGATCGCCCTGGTCGACGCGGTCGGACGAAAGAAGCTCTTCTACTTTGGCCTGATCGGAATGGGCAGCATGCTCGTGCTGCTGGGCCTGGCCTTCGCCACCGGAGTCTCGAGCTGGGGGATCGGCGTGCTCGTGATCCTGCTCGTCTACATCGGCTGCTACTCGCTGAGCATCTCACCGCTGTTCTGGCTGATGACCGCCGAGCTGTTTCCCAACCGGCTACGCGGGGTGGGCGCCAGCTCGGCCACGGTGGCCAACTGGTCGGCCAACCTGCTGATCACGCTGACGTTCCTGACCGCGGTCGACGCGCTCGGCAAGGACGTGGTGTTCTGGATCTACGCCGGGTTCGCGGCGGTCGGGCTGGTGTTCGTGCGCTTCCGGGTGCCGGAGACCCGGGGCCGCTCGCTCGAGGACATCGACGCGTACTGGACCCAAGGCCGGAAGTGGCCCGAACGCTCAGACGGTCAGCGCCCGAGCGAGAGGCAGAGCGACAGCGAGCGGGCGGCGGCTTCCCCGACCGCGGCGGGCTAGGGGTCTCGGCGCGGCAAGAGCACGGGGCTGGAGGCGGGCTGGATGCGGCTGGAGACCGCCCGGCCCAGCACGAGCTAGAGGCCGCCGGCCAGGTGGTAGTAGGCCTGGTTCCAGCGCAGCTCGTTGGCGAACTGCGCGACCGAGGTGCCGGCATCGATCACCAGCAGCTCGATCCCGGCGATCTGGGCCAGGTCGCGCAGCGCCTCGATGCCCAGCGCCATCGTGAACACGCTGTGGTGCGAGCCGCCGGCCAGCAGCCAAGCCTCGGCGGCCGTGCTCAGCTCGGGCTGCGGGCGCCACACGGCGCGCGCGACGGGCAGCCTCGGCAGCTCGGCGTCGGGGGCGACCACCTCCACCCGGTTGGCGATCAGGCGCAGCCGTCCGCCGAAGTCGATCAGGCAGACGACCACTCCCGGTCCCGGCGGGGCGGTGAACACGAGCCGCACGGGGTCCTCGCGGCCGCCGATAGCGAGTGGGTGGATTTCGCAGGTGGGCCGGGCCCCGGCGATCGACGGGCAGACCTCGAGCATGTGGGCGCCGAGCACCTTGGATCCGCCGGGTCCCAGGTGGTAGACGTAGTCCTCCATGAAGGAGGTCCCGCCCTCCAGGCCGGCGGCCATGACCTTCATCACGCGCAGCAGGGCCGCGGTCTTCCAGTCGCCCTCGGCGCCGAACCCGTAGCCGTCGGCCATCAGCCGCTGCACGGCGATCCCCGGGAGCTGGCGCAGAGCGCCGAGATCCTCGAACGTGTCGGTGAACGCGCGGGCGCCCACCTCGTCCAGGAAGGCGCGCAGGCCGGCCTCGATCCGCGCCGCCTCCACCAGCGAGTCGCGCCGCTGCCCGCCGGCGCGCAGCTCGGCGACCATGTCGTAGCGGGCGTCGTAGTCGGCCACGAGCTCGGCGACCGCGTGCTCGGAGGCGCGCGCCACCGCGAGCGACACTGCGTCGACGCCGTGGCCGTTGACCGAGACCCCGAGCGTCAGCTGAGCTCCCACTTTGTCGCCCTCGGTGACCGCGACGTCGCGCATGTTGTCTCCGAAGCGAGCGACCCGCAGGCGCCCGGCCTCCCGCCAGCCGGCGGCGGCTCGGCACCAGATCCCGATTCGGTCCTGGATCGCCGGGTCGGCCCAGTGCCCGACGATCGTCTTCCGGGCCAGGCGCATCCGGCTCTCGATGTAGCCGAACTCGCGGTCCCCGTGAGCTGACTGGTTGAGGTTCATGTAATCCATGTCGATCTCGCCCCACGGAAGGTCACGATCGAACTGGGTGTGCAGGTGGAGCAGGGGCTTGCGCAGCGCGGCCAGCCCCGCGATCCACATCCGCGCCGGAGAGAACGTGTGCATCCAGGCGATCACGCCGAGGCACGCGTCGTCGGCGCTGGCCTCCTCCAGGGCCCGGCGGATCGACGCGGAGTCGGTCAGCGGCTCCCGGTCGACCACCGGTACCGGGATCACCGGGCACTGGTCCAGAGCGCCCGCGATCCGGTGAGCGTGCTCGTGCACGTCGGCCAGCGTCTCCTCTCCGTACAGGTGCTGGCTGCCGGTCAGAAGCCAGACAGCTCCCGAGTCGACGAGGCCGGCGGAGCTGTTGCCGTGGCGGGGATTGGCAGGGCCGTCGGCGGTCATGAATCGATGCACCCCTGATCGGTGTTGGGCGTGTAGTGGACGGCGATCGCAGCGCCCGGCGCCACCCCGCCCCTTTGCGAAGCGTGAACAATACCCGGCGCGGTGCCCTGTTTCCCGCGGTACTTCCAGGGAAGTTCTACGTCCAGGCATGCGCTTCGGCGAGCCGCCACCCGTGGTCCCGGCCATGCTGGGTGCGGAGGCCAGCCGCTACGGAGCGGCCATCGCCGCCTGGCGCGCCGCGGGTCTCGACGACCGCGAGCTGGAGGCGTGGAGGGCGGACGGTGCGGCTGCGTAGCGAGCGGATCGTGACCCCGTCGGCGACGATCGCGGGCGAGGTCTGGATCAGGGATGGATCGCTGCGATCCGTCGGCCCGGCGGGAGGCGGCGACGGAGACGGCGAGACGATCGACGTGGGTGGCGCCTGGGTGGTTCCCGGCTATATCGATACGCACGTCCACGGCGGAGGCGGCGCGCAGTGCACCACCGCCGATCCCGACGAGATCGAGGCCGTGGCCCGGTTTCACGCCGCGCACGGGACCACCGCGCTGCTGCCCACCACGGTGGCAGCCCCGATCGACGAGCTGGTGGTTGCGCTGGGGGCGATCGCCGGCGCGCGCCGGCGCGGCCCGGGTGGCGGGGCGGTCGTGCTGGGAGCCCACCTCGAGGGCCCGTTTCTCAGCCCGGCGCGACCGGGCGCGATGGAGCCCGCCGCATTCCGAAACCCCGATCCCCGAGTCGTGGAGCGACTGCTGGGCGCCCAGCCGGACCTGGTGAGGTTCATGACCTTCGCGCCGGAGCTGACCGGCGCGCTCGACCTGGTGCGCACGCTCGTGCAGGCGGACGTGGTCGCGTCAGTCGGTCACAGCGACGCCAGCTACGAGCAGACGCTGGACGCCGTGAGCGCCGGGGCTCGGGCGGTCACCCATCTGTTCAATGCGATGCGCCCCTGGCACCATCGCCGGCCGGGCGTGGTGGGCGCCGCCCTCGACCTGCCGCAGGTCAGCGCCGAGCTGATCTGCGACGGTGCGCACGTGGCCCCGGCCGCTCTACGGCTCGCCTATCGCGCCAAGGGACGTGACCGGATCCGCCTGGTCACCGACGCGATGCAAGCCGCCGGCATGCCCGACGGCGACTACCGGCTCGGCGCCGCCAGGGTGACCGTGACCGACGGACAGGCCACCCGGCCCGATGGCGGATCGCTCGCCGGGAGCACCATCACCATGCAGGGCGCGGTCCGCAACGCGGTGCGCTTTTTGGGGGTGAGCGTCGAGGATGCGGTCGCCCTCGCCTCCACCAACCCCGCGCGGCTGCTCGGCCTCCAAGCGCGCAAGGGCGCGATCGCCGCCGGCATGGACGCCGACCTCACGGTCCTCGACGACGACCTCCAGGTTTGCGGGACGCTCGTGGCCGGCGAATGGGTCACCCGGCCGCCGGCCCTGCTGTGACCCGGCTCCCGGCCTGCCGGCGGCCACGCTCGCGAGCGGCTCGAGGCGGTCTCGCTGAGTAACGTGGAGACGATGCAGCTCGTTGAGTTGGGGGATCTGAGCGCCGCCCAACGCGTCCAGCTGGAGGGCGATGAGGACGACCCGTTCGACGAGGCCGGGGAGACGCTGCAGTTCCGCCCCAAGGAACGCCACGTCGCGTTGCGCGACGACAGCGGGCAGCTCGTCGCGTCCGCGGGCATGACCGTCGCCGACGTCGAGGTCGGCGGCGCGCGCTTTCCCGTCGTGGGCCTCGGCGGGGTGATCGTCAACGCCGCTTGCCGGGGCCGGGGGCTGGCCCGCCAGGTCGTCGGCGCGGCGCTGGACCGGGCACGGTCGATGGGTCCGGACTTCGCTGTCCTCTTCTGCCATCCCGACCGCGTCGGGCTCTACGAGCGGCTGGGGTTCGCCCTCCTGCAGGAGGCCGTGCTCGTAAAGCAGCCCGGCGGGTACGAGACGATGACTCAACAGACGATGTGGCAGGCGCTGCGCCCGGGGGCGATCTGGCCGCACGGCCGACCGGTGATCCACACGCTTCCGTTCTAGCCTGGCCTGGCGGGGCCCCACCGGAACGTTGCGGTACGGCCCGACTAGCTTTCAGGCGGCTGCGGCGGAATCGCCGTGTCCGAACGCTCGGCGGTGTCGTTCTGGCGCTCCGCGATCCATTCGCCGCTGTCGATCCTGCGGATCGCGCCAACCCGGGTGCCCGCCTCGTCATGCACGCCGCCGCCATCGTCGACCGTCAGCGCCGGGTGTCCGCCGAGAGATTGCGTCACGATCTGCCGGACCCGCTCGGACTCGAACTGGTCGAGCTTCTGGTCGTTGAGGGTCGCTGTGATGGTAGCCAGGGCCCGGTCTATCTCGACGTCTGGGGCCATGCTCGGGCCGCTACCCGTACCCAGGCGGTGGCCAAACCGGCGCCGGCGCAAATCAGCCCCGACAGCAGCGCGATGACATCCTGTGGTTCTCGCGTGCCGTACCCGGGTATGACCAGAACCCGATGCCCGAGGGCCACCTGACGCCGCCCTTCCTGCGCCAGCTTCTCGGCGGCGACCGGCTCGGCCTCGGGCGATCTGCCCAGTCAGCTCGCTCCGAGCAGCTGGTGCCCAGGACCAAGACGGCGGACAAGGTTGTCCAGTCGATCTGCCCCTACTGCGCGGTGGGCTGCGGTCAGAAGGTGTATGTCAAGGACGAGAAGGTGGTCCAGATAGAGGGAGACCCGGACTCGCCGATCTCCCGGGGGCGGCTGTGCCCGAAGGGATCGGCGTCCGAGCAGCTCGTCAACTCTCCGCTGCGCACGGGCAAGGTCAGATACCGGCGTCCGGGCGCCACCGACTGGGAGGACCTCTCGCTGCAGCAAGCCACCGAGATGATCGCCGAGCGCGTCATCCGCACCCGGGAGCAGACCTGGGAGCAGGAGACCGAGGACGGGCAGCCTTTGAAGCGCACGCTGGGGATGCACTTCCTCGGTGGAGCGACCCTGGACACCGAGGAGAACTACCTGATCAAGAAGTTCTTCACGGCGATGGGCGCCGTCTCGGTGGAGAACCAGGCGCGTATATGACATAGCGCCACGGTCCCCGGTCTGGGGGCCTCGTTCGGGCGCGGAGGCGCCACCACGTTTCAGCAGGACCTGCAGAACTCCGACTGCATCCTGATCATGGGCTCCAACATGGCCGAGCAGCATCCGGTCGGCTTTCAATGGGTGATCGAGGCCAAGGAGCGCGGAGCCAAGGTGATTCACGTCGATCCCCGATTCACGCGCACCAGCGCGATGGCCGATCTGCACGTTCCGATCCGAGCCGGCACCGACATCGCGTTCCTGGGCGGGATCGTGAACTACATCTTCGAGCACGATGCCTGGTTTGCGGAGTACGTCGAGCACTACACCAACGGGCCCGTGATCCTCAAGGCCGAGTTTCAGGACACCGAGGACGCCAGCGGCTTCTTCTCGGGCTGGGATCCGGGCGACAGCGCCTACGGGATCGGCACCTGGGGCTACAACGGGACGACGGGGGCGACCGCCGCCGGCAAGACCAAGCAGACCGCCGACGTCTCCGGCAACCAGGCGCACGGGGCGCACGGAATGAAGCTCACCGGGGGCGAACCCCCTGACTACGACAACTCGATGCAGGACGAGCGCTGCATTCTGCAGATCCTCAAGCGCCACTTCGCGCGCTACACCCCGGAGCTGGTGTCGGAGATCTGCGGCTGCTCCCCGGGCGACCTCGTCAAGGTCGCCCAGGCGATGTGCGAGAACTCCGGACGCGAGCGGACCTCCTCGGTCGTCTACTCGGTCGGCTGGACCCAGCACACGGTCGGAGTGCAGAACATTCGCGCCGCCTCGATCGTGCAGCTGCTGCTGGGCAACATCGGCCGTCCCGGCGGGGGGATCCTGGCGCTGCGGGGACACGCCAACATCCAGGGCTCGACCGACATCCCAACACTGTTCGACATCCTCCCCGGCTACATCCCGATGCCCCACCCGCAGCGACATCCCACGCTCGACCAGTTCGTCGAGCTCAACGGACCCGACACCGGTGCCTGGGGCAATCTGCGGCCCTATATCGTCTCGCTGCTCAAGGCGTGGTGGGGGGATGCGGCCACCGAGGAGAACGAGTTCTGCTTTGACCACCTGCCGCGGATAGACGGCGACCACTCCCACTACGCGATGATGCTCAAGATGCTCGACGGGGGCGTCCAGGGGATGCTCTGCGTCGGGCAGAACCCGACCGTCGGGTCGGCCAACGCCAAGCTGATGCGGGCGGCACTGGCCAAACTCGACTGGCTGGTCGTGCGCGACTTCCAGCCGACGGAAACAGCGCTGTTCTGGAAGGACTCGCCCGAGCACGAGTCCGGCGAGGTGCGCTCCGAGGACATCCCAACCGAGGTCTTCTTCATGCCGGCCGCCGCCCACACCGAGAAGGACGGCTCGTTCACCAACACCCAGCGGCTGCTGCAGTGGCACCACAAGGCGTGCGAGCCGCTCGGCGATGCGCGCTCGGAGCTGCACTGGACCTACCACCTGGGCAAGGCCATTCGCGAGAAGCTCGCGGGCTCGGCTGATCCCAAGGACCGTCCGATCCTCGACCTGACCTGGGACTACCCGCTCCAGGGGCCCGTCGCCGAGCCCGACGCGGAGCACGTGCTCCAGGAGATCTCCGGACGCAAGGCCGACGGATCGTTCCTGGAGAGCTATGACTCGCTGCAGGGAGACGGCTCGACGACCTGCGGGTCGTGGATCCACTGCGGCATCTACAAGGACGGCGTCAACCAGGCGGCGCGCAAGAAACCGCATTCCGTCCAGAACTGGATCGCCCACGAGTGGGGCTGGGCGTGGCCCAAGGACACCCGGATCATCTACAACCGCGCGTCGGCGGACCCGCAGGGCAACCCCTGGTCTGAGCGCAAGCGCTACACCTGGTGGGACTCCGAAGCGCAGCAGTGGAAGACCCTCGGAGACTCGCCTGACTTTCCCCCCACCAAGGAGCCGGACTACAAACCGACCGGCGACGCCAAGGCGATGGAGGCGATCGCCGGGGACAAGCCGTTCATCCTGCACCCCGACGGCCGCGGCTGGCTGTACGCCCCGACCGGCCTCGTCGACGGGCCTCTGCCCGCGCATTACGAGCCCCAGGAATCACCCTTCCGCAACGTCCTCTACGCCCAGCAGCAGAATCCCACCCGGCAGGTGTACCCCCGGCCCGAGAACCCGTACAACCCGGCCAGCGGCGAGGTCGGCACGGAGGTGTTTCCGTTCGTGCTCTCCACCTACCGCCTGACCGAGCACCACACCGCCGGCGGGATGTCGAGGACGGTGCCCTATCTGGCCGAGCTGCAGCCGGAGTTCTTCGTCGAAGTGTCGCCTCAGCTCGCCGCCGAGCGCGGACTGCGCCACGGCGACTGGGCGACGGTCGTGACCGCGCGCAACGCGGTGGAGGCGCGCGTGATGGTGACCGCCCGGATCAAGCCGCTGGAGATCCAGGGACGGGTCATGCACCTGGTCGGCGCGCCCTATCACTGGGGCGGCGTCGGCATCGTGACCGGGGACTCGGCCAACGAGCTCCTGCCCCTCGCGCTGGACAACAACGTGCACATCGCCGAGTACAAGGTCGCGACATGCGACATCCAGCCCGGCCGCCGGCCCCGAGGCCGGGCCAGGCTCGAGCTCGTGGCGGACTACCGACGACGGGCGGAAGTGAAAACGTGAAGCTCGACACGCACACCTGGCCCGCGAGCTACGGGGAGAGCGCGAAGCCGCGCATGGGCTTCTTCACCGACACGTCGGTGTGCATCGGCTGCAAGGCGTGCGAGGTGGCGTGCAAGGAGTGGAACCAGATCCCGATGTCTATGCAGGGCTTCACCGGCAAGTCCTATGACAACACCGTCGACCTCGGGGCCAGCACCTGGCGGCACGTAGCCTTCATCGAGCAGTCGATTCCCGCCGACGTCCAGGAGGGCGGCTCGCTGGTGCAGGCCGCCCAACGCGGAGCCGCCATGGAAGCCGGCGTGCAGACCTATCAGGAGGGCGACGGGATGCGCTGGCTGATGGCCTCCGACGTCTGCAAGCACTGCACCGATGCCGCCTGCCTGGAGGTGTGCCCCACCGGAGCTCTGTTTCGCACCGAGTTCGGCACCGTCGTCGTGCAGGAGGACGTCTGCAACGGCTGTGGCTACTGCGTTCCCGCATGCCCCTTCGGGGTGCTCGACCAGCGTGAGGAGGACGGCCGGGTCTGGAAGTGCACCCTCTGCTATGACCGGCTCAAGGACGACAAGGAGCCGGCGTGCGCGCAGGCCTGCCCGACGAACTCGATCCAGTTCGGGGAGCTGACCGACCTGCGAGAGCACGCCGAGCACCGGCTGGCGCAGCTGCAGCAGGCCGGACAGGGCAAGGCGCAGCTCTACCTGGCAGACGATGACGACGGGATCGGGGGCGCGGGTGCATTCTTCCTCCTGCTCGACGAGCCCGAGGTCTACGGGCTCCCGCCAGATCCGGTCGACACCGTGCGCGACATCGGCTCGATCTGGGCGTCGGCCGGTGTCGCCGCGCTCGCGCTCGGCGCCGGGCTGGTCGCGGCCGCGTTTGGAGGCCGTAACCGGTGAAGCCGTCGCGCTCCTATCACGATCAGCCGGTCATCAAGCAGCCCACCTGGACCTGGGAGATCCCCTGCTACTTCTTCACCGGCGGCCTGGCCGGCGCCTCCGCCGGACTGGGCTACCTGTGTGAGCTGCGCGGCGAGGACGTGCTCGCCCGCCGCGCCTGGGCGATGGCCCTGCTCGGAGTCGGCGTCAGTCCGGTCCTGCTGATCTCGGATCTCGGCAAGCCGAGCCGCTTTTTGAACATGCTGCGGATGTTCAAGGTCACCTCCCCGATGAGCGTCGGCTCCTGGATCCTGACCGCGAGCGGGACGACGACGACGATCTCCGCGGCCCACGCGTGGCTGGGAGCCTTCCCGCGCCTGTCCAGGCTCACCCGGCCGGTGGCCGCGCTCCTCGGACTGCCGCTCTCGACCTATACCGCTGCGCTGGTGACCAACACGGCGGTACCGGTCTGGCACGAGTCACGACGGATGCTGCCGTTCGTGTTCGGAGCCGGAGCCGGACTGAGCGCCGGCGCCGCCGCGATGATCGTGACTCCCACTCCCGATGCCGGAGCAGCCCGCCGGCTCGCGCTCGCCGGGGCGGTTGCGGAGATGGCCAGCAACGAGCTGATGGAGCGCCGGCTCGGCGAGCAGGGCGAACCCTACCGGCAGGGCGCCGCGTCGAAGTTCAGCCACGTCTCCCGGGGCTGCCTGATCGCCGGCTCGGCGCTGGTGAGCAAGCGAGGCTCGACGTCACGGGCGGCGGCGGCGATCGCCGGAGCGCTGCTCCTGACCGGGGCCGTGAGCGCGCGCTGGCGGATCTTCAAGGGAGGATTCAACTCGGTCTCGGATCCCAGGTACGTGGTCACCCCGCAGCGGGCCGGGATCGACAGCGGCGAGCGTTCCGGGGGTGCCCGCACGCGGCCACGGGTATCGGCGGCGAATCCAGCGACCGGGTCCCCGGCGATCTCGCGCTGAACACGCTCGAAGCGGTTTATGGCACAGGGATCCGGGCGATCTCGTTCGGAAGCGAACCAAAGAGGAGAATCTTGGGCACCGACAATCTGCGAGAGCAGTTGACGAAGTATCTGGCCGACGTCCACTCGGTCGAGAAGCAGGCGGGCATCCAGATGAGGGCCGCGCCGCGGATGGCCGGCGACCGCCAGATCGGGGCGGTGTTCGCAGCTCATCTGACGGAGACCCAGGCTCACGAGCGGCTGGTGACCGAGCGTCTCAGGGCGCTGGACGCGAAGCCCTCCCCGCTCAAGGACGCTCTGGGAACGCTGACCGGCCTGGGCTTTGGCGCGTTTGCCATGGCCCAGCCTGACACTCCGGGCAAGCTTCTGGTTCACGCCTTCTCCTACGAGCACATGGAGGAGGCGGCCTATGACCTGCTGGCCAGGGTGGCCGACCGGGCCGGTGACGATCCGACGGCCCAGGTTGCGCGCACGATCGAGCAGCAGGAGCGGACGATGGCCGAACGCCTCGCCGGCTGCTTCGATCTGGCTGCGCGGGCGACTCTCGATGAGAAGAGCCCCGACGGTCTCTCCGAGCAGCTCAACAAGTATCTAGCCGACGCCCATGCCATCGAGCAACAGTCCCTTGTGCTGCTCAGCAGGGCCTCGCGACTGGCCGAGACCAGCGAGCTCACCTCGATCTATGCCAACCACCGAGCGGAGACCGAGGAGCACAAGCGACTGCTGGAGGCGCGCCTGAAAGCCCGCGAAGCCTCCCCCTCCCGACTGAAGGACGGCGCCTTGGCGCTGGGCGCGCTGAGCTGGGGGGTGTTCTTTCAGGCTCAACCGGATACGCCCGTCAAGCTGGCCGGGTTCGCCTACGCGTTCGAGCATCTCGAGGCCGGCGCCTACGAGATGCTCAAGCGGGTCGCCGACCGGGCCGGCGACGCGCAGACCAGCGAAACCGCCGCTCGGATCCTGGCCGAGGAGCACGCCGCCGCCGATCGCATCCGGTCGCAATTTGACCGCGCGCTCGACGCCGCCCTGACCAGCTAGACACGGTCCCGAAACTGGCGATCTGGTGGGTTCCACCGTTCCGGTGGGGCGGGAACTCGCAGCGCCGTGGGGGGCCACAATCGGGAGGCGGTGCTAATCCGTGTGCGGCGAGCGCACCAGCTGGCGCGTGAGGGGCTGCGGGAGGCCCGCCGTGCCCAGGCGGTGCGTTACGCGTACGCACGATCTTGCCGGCTGCGGGATATGGCGCGGACATGTCAGAGTTGCAGCTGAAGATCCGGTCTTGAGAGGAGAGGCAGATGAGCGAGAACACATCGGGCTCCCGGACGATCGCCGCCACGGTCGCCGAGCTGCCGGGCTCGGCGGCGCAGCGGTTCGGCGATCATCTCGCCGCCCGTTACAAGGTGCAAGACGAGTGGCGCGAGATGACCTACGGCGAGACGTTCGCCGCGATCGAGGAGATCGCCCTCGGGCTGGTGGCGCTCGGGGTGCAGGTGGGAGACCGGGTGGGGCTCCTGTCCGACACCCGCGTTGAGTGGACGCTGGCGAGCTACGGCATCTCCTCCGCGGGCGCCGTGGTGGTCCCCGTCTATCCCACCAATTCGCCGTCCGAATGCGAATGGGTGCTTGGAAACTCGGGCGCCCGGGCGGTGATCTGCGAGAACCCCGACCAGGTGGCCAAGGTCACGCGGGTGCGGGACAACCTGCCCGGGCTCGAGCATGTCATCGCGATCGAGGCCGGCGCCGGCGAGCTGTCGCTGTCTGACCTGCGCGCCCGGGCGTCGGAGCCGGACCCCTCGGTGCTCTCCGAGCGTCAGTCCCGGGTGGCGCCCCCGGACCCCTACACGATCATCTACACGTCGGGCACGACGGGGCCGCCCAAGGGCGTGGTGCTCACCCACCGCAACGCCATGTCGGTCTGCGAGATCGTCGAGGAGACGGCGATCGTCTCGGCCGACGAGGTCTCCTACCTGTTCCTGCCGCTGGCCCACTCCTTCGCACTGACCACGATGCTGGCGTCGTTTGACCAGGGCACCGCGATCATCTACTTCGGCGGCGACACCCGGAGGATCCTCGAAGAGGTGATCGAGACCCATCCCACGTATCTGCCCTCGGTCCCGCGGATCTTCGAGAAGCTGTATGCGGCGGCGATGAAGCTGCAGGAGCAGGCGGACGAGGAGGATCGCAAGCGCTTCAGGCAGGCCATCCAGGTCGGCGTCGAGGTCCGCCGGCGCCTGCAGCGAGGCGAGGACATAGAGCCTGACATGCAGGAGGCCTTCGACCGGGCCGAGGAGCGGCTCTACGGCCGTGTCCGAGGGCTGTTCGGAGGCAACATCAATCAAGCGATCACCGGAGCGGCGCCGATCGCGCCCGAGATCCTGGAGTTCTTCTACGCCTGCGGCGTGCCCGTGCTCGAGGGCTGGGGCATGACCGAGACGACCGCGGTGGGCGCCGTGGCCACGCTCGAGCAGTTCAAGTTCGGCACCGTGGGGCGCGCGCTTCCGGGCATCGAGATCAAGATCGCCCCGGACGGCGAGATCCTGACGCGGGGGCCCAATGTGTTCAAGGAGTACTGGGACAACCCGGAGGCGACTGCGGAGACGCTCGTCGATGGCTGGCTGCACACCGGGGACCTCGGAGAGCTCGACGACGAGGGGTACCTCACGATCACGGGGCGCAAGAAGGACATCATCATCACCGCGGGCGGCAAGAACCTGACCCCGTCAAACCTCGAGAACGACCTCAAGCAGTCGTCGTTCATCTCCCAGGCGGTGATGCACGGCGACCGCCGCCCGTATCCCGTCGCCCTGATCACGCTCGATCCCGAGGAGATCCTGCCCTGGGCCAAACAGCGGGGGCTGCCCGAGGACGTGGGCGAGCTGGCGGACAACGGGACGGTCCGGGAGCTCGTGCAGCGCGAGCTCGACCGCGCCAACGCCAACTACGCCCGGGTGGAGCAGGTCAAGAAGTTCGCGATTCTCGAACGCGATCTGTCAATCGAGGAAGGCGAGCTCACGCCGACGCTCAAGGTCAAGCGAAATGTGATCAACGAACGCTACGCCGACCTGTTCGACTCGCTCTACTGACCGCGTCGTGCACGGCTTCGCCGGGAGCCTGGGCGCCGGGCGTCCGCTGCTTCCCGGGGCGCTCAGATCGGCCGCGGGGACGGATCCGGCGGCACGGGTCCCGGGTTCGGTCCCGGGGTGGGTGGCGAGGGATCCGGTCCGGGTGAGGGCCCGGGGGTCGGAGGCCGGGGGTCAGGCGCCGGCGGGGCCGGTCCCGGGATCCCGGCGCCGGGGATGGAGGCCGCGGCTTCGCGGACCGCGAACATCGATAGACGAAGCATCTGGAGGTGTTACCCGGTAACCCCCGCCGGCACTCGTGCAGCGGAGCGTTTAGCGATCGCCGAGCCTCGGGTAACAGTCGGTCGTGCGGATCCTCGTCCTGACCACGGAGGCGATCTCCGCTCGGCAGTTGCAAGCGGCGCTGCCGGAAGGCGCCGATCCACGGGATGCAGAGATCATGGTGATCGCTCCCGCGCTGCACGAGAGCGCGCTGCAGTTCTGGTTCTCGGATGCCGACGAGGCCATCGCGAAGGCCGACCAGGTCCGGCGCCAGAGCCTCGAGCAGCTCGGAGAGCAGGGGGTGGCGGCGAGCGCCGACACCGGCGAGGCGGATCCCGAGGAGGCGATCGCGGATGCCCTCAAGACGTTCGACGCCGACCGGATCGTGGTGTTCACGCATCCCGGGAGCGAGCAGCTCTACCGGGAGGACGTCGACCAGGACGCGCTCGAGCAGCGATTCGAGATCCCCGTCACCCGAGCCACCCTCGCCGGGGAGTCAGGCTGAGTCCAGCCGCTTGCGGAGCTCCAGCGCGTTGGCGGGGGCAAATCCGCTCCAGTCGTTGTTGAAGTAGGCGTAGACCGTCTCTCGCCGCCGCCACTGGGCGATCCGACGCGCCCAGGTGTCGAGCTCGGTCGCCGAGTAGTTGCCATCCCGCCCCCGAGATCCGTAGTGAAAGCGCACGAACCGCCACGACGCGGTCGCCTCATGGGATTGGAAGGGACGCTCGGGGTGGTCGCCGATCGTCAGCGCCACGCCGTGCTCGCGCAGGGCCTTCAGGACCGGGGGCGCAAACCAGCTCGGGTGGCGAAACTCGATCGTGTGCAGGCCGCCGGGGAGCGCCTCCAGCCAGGCCTCCAGGCGCCCGTCGTCGCGATGAAAGTTGGCGGGCAGCTGCCAGAGCACCGGTCCGAGCTTTCCCGCCTGCACCAGCGGCTCGATCGGCTCGTAGAAGCGCTTGATCCCCGAGGTGGGGTCGGTGAGCCGCTTGACGTGGGTCAGGTAGCGACTCGCCTTCACCGAGAACACAAATCCCTTCGGCGTCTGCTCGGTCCAGGCGGCCACCGACTCGCGGCGCGGCAGCCGGTAGAAGGTGGCGTTGACCTCGACGGTGTCGAAGTGCTGCGCGTAGATCTCCAGCCACCGGCGCTGGGCGCCGCGTCTCGGGTACAGGCGGCCACGCCAGTCGGCGTAGTTCCAGCCCGAGCAACCGATGCGTGCCGGCTTCACCTGACGGGTAACCCGTGGGCAAGCCAATGCCCGCCGCCAACCTCGAAAGCCCCGCGGCGCCAGTTCCCGCGCGCCCCAGCCTCGAGAACCTGCGCGAGGCGATCCCGACGTGCCGGGCCTGCGAGCTGTGGGCGGCGGCCACCCAGCCGGTGCTCGGCAGCGGCCGGCGCGGCGCCCGGGTGATGCTCGTGGGCGAGCAGCCCGGTGACCGGGAGGACATCGAGGGGCTTCCGTTCGTCGGACCCGCCGGCGGGATTCTCGACCGGGCGCTGGAGCGGGCCGGCATGGCCTCCGAAGATGTGTATCTGACCAACGTCGTCAAGCACTTTCGCTACAAGGCGCGCGGCAAGCGACGGATCCACCAGAAGCCCGACCGCGGGCACGTGACCGCCTGCATGCCCTGGCTGGAGGCCGAGCTCACCGTGGTCGCCCCCGAGGCGCTCGTCTGTCTGGGCGCCACCGCCGCCCAGGCGCTGTTGGGCTCGCAGGTGCGGATCGGTCGCGATCGCGGCAAGCCAATCGAGTCCGAGCTCGCGGAGCTCGTGACCCTGACCGCCCATCCGTCGGCGATCCTGCGCTCCCGGACCGACGCCGAGCGCCGGGCCGCCCTCGACGAGCTCGTGGCCGATCTCACCCGGGTCGCCGCCTGGCTGCAGGAGCACTAGCTCCGGGGGCGCCAGCTCTGCTCCGAGGCGCTCGCCCGGAACACGGGGGCTCATCACCGAGGGCTCTCTCGCCCGTCATCGTCGCGCATGCCGCGGTCCTACCCGGACCGATCGACGGTAACCCGGTGACGAGGCGCCGCTGACGGACTACAATCGCGAGCCCGTCCCGGGGACACGCCCACGGCTGATGTACGACGAAGACGGCAATCCAAACCTGCTGCACGAGGCGACCGCCACCGGGCAGGCGGGCACGCCGTCGCTGGAGATCTCAAATTCGCTGGCCCGGCTGCACAAGCAGTTCGTGGGCCGCGGCCCCACCAATACGCGCACCACGATCGATGGCGACCTGGTGGTGTGTCTGCTCGAGGGGGGCTACACCCGCGCCGAGCAGACGCTGGGGGCCAACGACAGCGGGGACCTGGTGGCGGCCGGGCGGGTCGGCCTCCAGGACGCGATGCGCGAGGAGTTGATCGAGGCGGTGCAGAGCAGTCTGGGCCGGCGCGTCCGCTCCTTCATGAGCGCTAACGACCTGCATCGCAACCTCCAGGTTGAGGTCTTCGTGCTCGAGTCCGGGATCCCGGACGGCAACGGTCGCTCGCAGGGCTGACCGGTGAGCCGGGCCCGGTGGGCGGCGCGGGAGAGCCGGCGCCTGCCGGTATGATGAGGCCGGCTCTGGCGCCGGCATTCGCGGGTGGGCGGAGTTCATCGATGGCGCGATGGGAGGCTTCTGGCAGTCTGCTGCCGGCGCAGACCGTCGTACAAGCTTTGTACGGAGGGTGCGCATGCCAGAATCAGGTTCGATGGAGCGGGGCCACCGCGGGTGCCCGCCGTGACACAGAGCGCCAGCCAGATAGCCGCACGGGACACGGATGAGCTGTTCCGCCGCCAGCGCGACGACCCCGATCCGCTGATCCTCGAGGAGCTGGTGCGCCGCTTCGAGCCGCTGGCCCGCAGCGTGGCCAGGCGGTACCACTCACGCGGGGAGCCGCTGGAGGACCTGATCCAGGTGGCGAACGTCGGCCTGCTCAAGGCGATCTCGCGGTTTGACCCCGATCGCGGTTTTGCCTTCACCAGCTATGCCACGCCCACCATGCTCGGAGAGCTCAAGCGCTACTTCCGCGACAGCGGCTGGGCGGTGCACGTGCCCCGAGGAGTCAAGGAGCGCGCGGTGGAGCTGGCCACCGCGACCGACGAGCTCTCCGCCCGGCTGGGACGCTCCCCGTCGCTGACGGAGCTCGCCGAGGCGCTGGGCACCACCGAGGAGCAGACGCTGGAGGCGATCGAGGCCTACCACGCCCGGCATGCCACGCCGCTCGACCAGGGTCCCGAAGATGACGATTCCACCTCGCTCAGCCCGGCCTACACGCTCGGCGCCGAGGATGAGCGCCTGGAGCAGGCCGAATACCTGACCGTGATCGCGAGGGGGGTGGAGACGCTCTCCGAGTCCGACCGGATGATCCTCTATCTCCGCTTCGGGCGAGACCTGACCCAGTCGGAGATAGCCCGCCAGATCGGGACCTCACAGATGCAGATCTCCCGGCTGTTGCGAGCTGCGATCGAGAAGATCCGCCGCATCAGCGGGGAGACCGATCCGCCCGGCGAAGCCTGATCGGCCCGTCCGGCTTGACTCCAGGCTCGGCCCGCGGGTCGGCTCGGCCCTGGGGTCGGCTCGGCCCGGGGGTCGGCTCGCCGAGCCGGTCAGGACTTGGCGCCGTCGACGGCCCGCTGGAGCTGGGCCTTGTTCATCTTCGAACGGCCATCGATCCCCAGCTTGCGCGCCTCGCCGTAGAGCTGGTCGCGCGTACGACCCTTGGGGCGATTGGTGCCCGAGCGCCGGCCGCCCCGCTGTCCCGAAGAGAGATCTCGGACCGAAGTCCGAGACGCGGTGCGCGACTCTCCGGCGCGAGCGCGCTCCTTGTTGACGGTGCGGGCCGCGATCTCCTCGGCGCGGCCCTCGCCGGCGCCCTGGTCGAGCTCGCTCTCCTTTACGTGCTCGTACTGACGCGCGCGCTTGGTGCCCGGCTTTACCCCTCGTGGCGGCATGATCTCCTCCGCGGTCGACTGCGGTCGTTGGTTACCCGTGCGGCGCGAGCGCAAACCGCTGCGGGTGCCTGGAATCCGACCGCACTTGCGGGGGCTAAGTGCTGACGAGTGTCGGGGTTCCCAGCGGGATGTGGGCGAGCAGCCACCTGCCTTGTGCGAGCGTGAGGCGGATGCAGCCGTGGCTGACCGACTGACCGATGCTCGAGCTCTCAGCCGTGGAGTGGATCGCGATCCGGTTGCCCCCCTCCCAGCCCTGGATGGCATGGGGCGCTTTGGCCGACAGGGCCAGGATGCAGCAGCCGTACGGGCCGCTCGGATCGCCGGTGATCAGGCGGTCGGTGACCGCAAACCGCCCGGTGGGCGTCGGGGCGGCCGGCGCTCCGATCGCGACCGTGTAGCGCACCACCGGCCGCCCGGAATGCAGCACGGTCAGGCGGCGAGCCGCCAGCGAGACCTCGATCTCCCAGTCGACGCGGCTCAGCGCCCCGGCCGACGCGGGAATCCAGCCCAGATGCCGGTTGCCGGCCTGGGGGCTGACCACCCCCAGCCAGCGGCCGGACCGCCGTGCCACCCAGAGCATCTGGGGGGAGCCGAACGGAGTGCGGGTCTGGAGCGTGGCGAAGACATGGCCGCCGGGCGTGGCGCGCATCGGTGTCGAGTGCTCGATCAGCGTGACCAGCGCGCCCTTGCCGGGCGGCAGCCGCAGGCCCGCGCCCGGTGACGCCTCGGAACCCGGGACCGGCGTCGCGTTCGGACTGGCGACCGGATCAAAGTGCGAGGCTGCGGGTCTCGCCTGTGGCGTGGCGCTCCCGCCGACGGTGAGCAGCAACCCGATCACGATCGGGATCATCGGGGCCAGGACGGCTGCGCAGGCGAGCGCGAATCGCCTGCGGGATCGGCGCGGGTGTGGATCGGAAACGGTCACGGCCGGCAGAATTGTGGCAGCCCGTATCGAGCGCCCGTCGCGCCCGCCCAGCTCGCGCGCGGAGGATGCGCCGGACGTAGCGGCGCTCCGGCGCGAGTTTCTGAGCCCGTAAGCCCGGCTGTCTAACCTTCACTGCATGTTCGGATTGAGAGCCAAGAGTGAAATGATCGGCGCCGCGGGAGCGCTGCCCGGCCGCGAGCAGGCAATCCCCGTCCCCGAGCGCCACGCCGTCCTCGGAACTTCGATGAAGCCCCCCTTTCCCGAGGGCTACGAGCAGATCGTGGTCGGCATGGGCTGCTTCTGGGGCGCCGAGCGCGTGTTCTGGCAGGCGCCCGGCGTGTATACGACCGCGGTCGGATACGCCGGCGGCTACACGCCCAACCCGACCTACGAGGAGGTGTGCAGCGGCCGCACCGGCCAAGCCGAGGTGGTGCTGGTCGTCTTCGACCCCGCCAAGACCTCCTACGAGGAGATGCTGCGCCTGTTCTGGGAGAACCACGACCCGACCCAGGGCATGCGTCAGGGCAACGACGTCGGCACCCAGTACCGCTCCGCGATCCTGTGGGACACCGAAGAGCACCGGCAGGCCGCCCAGGCGTCACGTGACGCTTACAACGAGCGGCTGCGCGCTCAGGGATATCCCGAGATCACCACCGAGGTCGCCCGGGCGGGCCCGTTCTACTACGCCGAGGACTACCACCAGCAGTACCTGCACAAGAACCCCTGGGGCTATTGCGGGCTGGGTGGCACCGGGGTCAGCTGCCCGGTGGGTCTGGGCGCGTCGGCCGCGCCCCAGCCGGCCGAAGCGGCGACCCGCAGCGACTAGTCGGCCCCACCAGCTAGAGCCCACCGCCTGCGACCGCGGGCAGGATCGTGACCTCGTCGCCGTCAGACACCTGAGTGTCGAGACCATCGAGGAAGCGGATGTCCTCCCCGTCGACGTAGACGTTCACGAAGCGACGCAGGCCTCCGTCTTCGGCGATCCGGCTGCGCAGCTCGCCGAACCGCTCGTACAGGGAATCCAGCACCTCCCCGACCGTCTCTCCGTCGACGGTCGCCTGTGCCTCGCCCTCGGTGGCGGCTCGCAGCTGAGTGGGGATCTTGACGCTGACAGCCATAGCGCCCATCTTATGCGAGCGTCCCGACGCGCTCGCTCGCGGCTTCGAAGGACTCGACCGTGGGGTCGATCTCCCATGCCTCGAACGTGCCACGCACGGCGTCAAGGGTCTTCAGCCCCTCGCCCGTGATGTAGGCCACGACGCGCTCGTCGGGATCGATGTCGCCGCGCTGGGCGAGCTTGGCGAGCACGGCGGTCGTGACCCCGCCGGCCGTCTCGGTGAAGATGCCGGTGGTCCGGGCCAGCAGCTTGATCCCGTCCCTGATCTCGTCGTCGGAGACCGAATCGACCGAACCGCCGGTGCTGCGGGCCAGGTCAAGGGCGTAGGGCCCGTCGGCGGGGTTGCCGATGGCCAGCGACTTGGCGATCGTGTCCGGCTTGACCGGACGGCAGAAATCCTGGCCGTCGGCAAACGCGCCGGCCACCGGCGAGCAGCCGCTCGCCTGCGCCCCGTTGAACCTGGGCAGGTCTCCCTCCAGCAGGCCGACCTCGATCCATTCGGCGAACCCGCGGGCGAGCTTGGTGAACAGCGAGCCCGAGGCGATCGGAGCCACCACCCGGTCGGGAAGCTCGAACCCGAGCTGCTCGGCGGTCTCGAAGGCCAGCGTCTTCGAGCCCTCGGCGTAGTAGGGGCGCATGTTGATGTTGACGAACGCCCAGTCGTGCTCTCCGGAGATCTCGGTGCAGAGACGGTTGACGTCGTCGTAGTTGCCGCGCACCGCCACCAGATTGGTCCCGTAGACGCCGGTGGCGAGGATCTTCTGCTCCTCCAGGTCGGAGGGGATGAACACGTAGGACTCCAGGCCGGCGGCCGCGGCATGGGCGGCCACGGCGTTGGCGAGGTTGCCCGTGGAGGCGCAGGCGATCGTCTCGAAGCCGAGCTCGCGGGCCCGGGCGAGCGCCATCGAGACCACGCGATCCTTGAAGGAATGCGTGGGGTTGGCGGCGTCGTTCTTGATGTAGACCTCTCGAAGGCCGAGGCGCTCGGCGAGCCGGTCGGCACGCAGCAGCGGCGTCCAGCCGGCGGGCAGGGTCCCCTTGGGGGGCGAGGCCACGGGCAGGAAGTCCCCGTAGCGCCACAGCGAGTGTGGTCCAGCCTGGATCCGGCGGCGCAGCTCGTCCGGATCGGCGTCGGCACGCGATGCGTAGGCGACCTCAAGCGGGCCGAAGCACTGCTCGCAGACGTAGCTTGCGTCAAGCTCGTAGGTGGTCTGACATTCCTTGCAGCGAAGAGACTCTGGCGGCATATGTGAAAAACCTCCGCCGGGGTCTGTGGTCGGAGGTCTCGTGAAACCGCCCTGCCACATCTCCCAGGCCTTTTGTAGTTGGAGCCTGATGGAATTGGCACCTTTCCCTTACGGGAGGTTGCCGGGGTTTCGCTGGGCCATTTCCCTCCACCCCTCTGGATGCGTACTGCTATGTGCCCGGGAGTATACCGTCGCCCCGAGAGTGCACACGCGCGCTCCCGTGTCGGCCTCTCGGCGGCTGAGGCGGCTCCCTCTTGCCGTGCCGCGCTCTGGATGCTGCGGACGTGCCGGCGCTGGCGAGGTACGCGCAAGCACGGCCAGAGTTAGTCGTCTCAGCCGCCCGCGGCCGTCGGGTGCCGCCTTATGCGCAGCCGCGGGCGCCGATCTTCCTCGGGTACCGCCTCCCTTGACTGGGCGGGGGGCCCCCGATTACCGCCTGGCGATCTGCAAGCGTGCGGGTGCGGACGCCCGATCCGCTTGCCGGCCCCCGAGGCTCGGGGCCGGGCGCGTAACGACATTCGGCGGGCGGTGTCTAGGTGTTCGCGATGGCCGCCGCCGCAACAGATCCAGACGCCCGCCTGGAGGCGATGCTCGGGCTCGAGGTGGAGGGCGTGCCGCGGCGCCGCATGCTGGTCATCGTCAACCCGTATGCGACGACGGTCTCGGACCGGCTCAAGAACCTGGTCGTGTACGCCCTGCGCGGCCGCTATGACGTCCACGCGGTCGACACCGAAGCCCGTGATCACGCCACCGTGCTGACCCGTGAGGCCGCCCGCGAGGCCTATGACGTGGTCGTGGCCTTCGGCGGCGACGGAACCGTCAACGAAGCCGCCAACGGGCTCGTGGGCTCAGGCACGCCCCTGTACCCGCTGCCGGGAGGGCGCGCCAACGTGTACTGCCGGATGCTTGACATCCCGACCGATCTCGTGGATGCCACCGAGCATCTGTTGGGGATGGCCCACGACTGGCGACCTCGGCACGTGGACCTCGGACGGGTCAACGAGCGGTATTTCCTGTTCTCGGCCGGAGTCGGGCTGGACGCCAGCGTCGTGCAGCGGGTCGACGCCCATCCCCGTCTCAAGGCGCGAGGCGGCGACTGGTACTACGCCTGGACGGGCGTGCGGACCTTCAACCGCCACTATCTGGTGCGCCCGCCCCGGCTCGAGGCCGAGCTGGGAGAGGAGCGGGTGTCCGGCGTGACCACGATCGTGCAGAGCGCGGCTCCGTACACGTACTTCGGCGCTCGAGCCGTCCACATGGGCGAGGGAGCGACGCTGGGGAGCGGGGATCTGGCCGGCGTCGTGCTCGAGCGGGCCACCGCGATCGACATTCCGACGATCGCGTGGCGGGCCCTGTCAAAGCGCGCCCGGCTCGTCAATCACCGGCGCGTCCAGGGCTTCAGCGGACTGACATCGCTGAGGGTGGTCTCGAGCGACGCGCGGACGCTCCCCCTGCAGGTCGACGGCGATTACATCGGCGAGGTTCACGAGGCTCGTTTCGAGTCGGTCCCGCGCGGGCTGCTCGTGGTCTCCTGACCCCTGGCGCCGGCCAGGCGCGATCACACGAGGGGTGAGAGACGGCCAGATGCAGGCTCGATCTCGACGTGGAGACACACGATCGCCCCTCGCGCCGCCGCCGCCCCCTCCAGATCACCGATCGTGACCGGACCCTGCTCGAGTTCACGGCCGAGCACCGACTGGTCCTCGCCGAGCAGCTCGGCGAGCTCCTGGGCATCACGACGGCCGCGGCCGCGACGCGTACGCGGGCGCTGACCGCCGCCGGCTACCTCGAGGGGGACCGCAAGCTTCACGGCGAGCCTTCGTGCTACCAGGTGACCCGCCAGGGGCTGCGAGCGATCGGCAGCGACCTGCCGTGCCCTCGCCCACCTGACCTGGCCGCCTACCGTCACGACGTCGGCGTCGGCTGGCTGATGCTGGCCGTCCGCCGCGAGGACTTCGGCGGCTGGCGCCAGATCATCAGCGAGCGCCACATGCGCTCCCATGATCCCAGGGCCGACCCGGGGTCACAGCCGTTCGGCGTCCGGATGGGCGGCTCCGGCCCGGGCGGCGGCCCCCGGCTGCACTACCCGGATCTGCTGATGGTCACCGGGACCGGACACCGGGTCGCCTTCGAGCTCGAGCTGACCTCGAAGTCCCGGCGCCGGCGCGAGGACATCCTGGGCACCTACGCCGCCGACGCGCGGATCTCAGCCGTCGTCTACCTGGTGGACAAACCCGCGGTCGGCCGCGCTCTGCGTGAGTCGGTGGCCCGGCTGGGAATCGCCGCGCTGGTACGGGTGCAGGCGGTGCAGTGGGGTAGCGAGCCCGGACGGCCGGGGCGAGGCGGAGCGCAGCGAGGTCCCGCGCGGCCGGCCGGCCCGCGCGGTAAGAGCCCGAGCGCGATCGCCGGCCACGCCCGATGACCCCCGAGACCCGGACGGGCAACCTGCGCCGCTATCTGGCCCTGGCGATGCTGGCGGGGCTGCTGATGGCTCCGTCGCTGGGCTGGGCCGTCGCCCTGGTCGGCGCCGTCGTGGCCGTGCGGGCGACCGGACCGCTGCTGCGCATGGTCGCCGCCGGCCGGGACCGACGTGCGCGTGGCGGCGCCGGGCGGGCGGCAGTCGTTCTGGGGCGCGACCTGTCCGGGCGTCCCGTTCACCTGAGCGATCGCCAGCTTGCCGCGCATGCCCTGATCGTCGGCGCCAGCGGCTCGGGCAAGACGACCACGTTGCTCGCCATCCTCGGAGATCAGATCCGCCGCGGCAACCCGGTTGTCGCGATCGATATGAAGGGCTCGCCGGCGTTCACGGGGGAGCTGCAGCAGGCGGCCGCCGCCGCGGGACGGGAGCTGCGCGTGTGGACCCCGGACGGCCCGAGTCACTGGAATCCCCTGGCCCACGGGAACTTCACCGAGCTCAAGGACAAGCTGATCTCGACCGAGCGCTTCTCCGAGCCGCACTACATGCGGGCGGCCGAGCGCTACGTGCAAAACGTCCTGCAGGTCCTGCAAGCCGGTCACCCCGGTCAGCCGCCCACGCTCGACGAGGTCGTGTCGATGATGGAGCCGCGGCGGTTGACGACGATCCTGCGCCGAGTTCCGCGCCCGCTCGGCGACCGCGTGCAGGACTACCTGGCGGGACTCACCCCAGATCAGGTGAGCGGGATCCGGGGGCTGGGCACGCGACTGGCTCTGCTCAGCGAGTCGACCGCCGGCCGATACCTGGGACCGGGGCCGGCGACGATCGACCTGCGGCGGGCACTGGAAGGCGGGGAGGTGGTCCTGTTCAGCCTTAACTCGAGCGTCTACGGCAAGCTGGCCGCTCAACTGGGCGTGCTCGCAATCCAGGACCTGACCAGCGCCTCGGGGCATCGCCTGGATCAGCTCGGCCCGCCGCTCCCGCTGGCGACCGTGGCGATCGACGAGTTCTCGGCACTCGGCGCGGACAACCTCCTGGCCCTCCTGGCGCGAGGTCGCGAGGCCGGGACCGGCGTGCTGGCGGCGACGCAGGAGTTCGCCGACCTGGAGCGGGCCGGTCCCGGCTTTCGGGATCAGGTGGTCGGGATCTCGGCGGTCAAGATCGTGCATCGCCAGGAGGTTCCGGCCTCGGCCCAGATGATCGCCCAGATGGCCGGGACCGAGCGCGTATGGGAGGAGACCCGGCAGCTGCGCGGCCCGTTCGCCGGCCCCGGGGGAAGCCGGGGCACCCGACGTCAGACGGAGCGCTTCGTCCTGCACCCCAACGAGATCAAGCGGTTGCGTACCGGGGAGGCGGTGCTGTTGACCAAGACCCCGGTGGCGCGGGTGACCCGACTGCAGGTGTCGCCCCTCCCCCACGTGGCGCCGGCGGACTCCCGCCCGGCATCGCCCACTCCCCCGCCCGCGCTGCTCACTCCCCCGCCCGCGCTGCCCACTCCCCCGCCGGCCCCGGGGTCCGGCCCGTGGGCGCCCCCGACCCGGCGCGCCGACCGGTCACCGACCCGGGGCGCCGACCGGTCACCGCCGGCGGACGGTCGCCGAGCCGGGCGCGGCCGGGAGGGCCCCGATCAGCCGGAGCCCGGGGTTAGCCGGTAGGCGTCGAAGACGGCGTCGATGTTGCGCAGGCGGTTGATCGCTTGATCCAGCGCCCGCGTGTCCCCCACCTCGACCACGAACCGGTTCTTGACCATCGGATGGTTGACCGTGCAATGGGCGTCCAGGATGTTGATCCCGGCCTCCGCGAACGTCCGGGTCATGTCCTCCAGAAGGCGATGGCGGTCCCAGCCGTCGACCTGGATCTCGACCCGGAAGGAGGTCTCGGCGTCGCCGTCCCAGGACACCTGGGTGAAGCGGTCGGGATCCTTCCTGAGCACGGCCACGTTGGGGCAATCCTCGCGATGGATCGTGATCCCGCGCCCGAGCGATATGTAGCCGACGATCGGGTCGCCGGGGACCGGCCGGCAGCACTTGGCCAGGCGCAGCATGACCTCGTCGATGCCCTCCACCAAGATCCCGTAGCGCGTCGAGGAGGTGGTGGGACGGGCCCGGCGGCGGTTGGTCTGCAGCAGGTCGTTGGCGGCGGTGGGCTCGGACTCGGCGGCCTCGCCCTGCTTGAGGCGCTGCATGACCTTGTTGACGACGACCTTGGCGGAGATCTTGGCGCCCCCGAGGGCGATGTAGAAGTCGTCGCCCTTGCGGAATCCCATCTCGCGAATCACGTCGGCGAGCAGCGGCGAGCCCACCAGCTTCTGCGCCGGCAGCCCCTGCTTGCGAAGCTGCTCCTGCAGCAGCTCGCGTCCGGAGTGCTCGGTGTCGCGGCGCGACTCGGCCTTGAACCAGGCCCTGATCTTGTTGCGGGCCCGGGTCGTCTTGACCAGCGCCAGCCAATCACGCGACGGTCCCCGCTCGCGCTTGGAGGTCAGCACCTCGACGATGTCGCCCGAGCGCAGCTGGTAGCTGAGGGGCACGATCCGGCCGTTGACCTTGGCCCCCACGCAGCGGTGCCCGACATCGGTGTGGATCTCGTAGGCGAAATCCAGCGGGGTGGAGCCGGCGGCCAGCGATTTGACCTCCCCCTTGGGGGTGAACACGAACACCTCGTCCTCGAACAGGTCGACCTTGAGGTTCTCCATGAACTCCCGCGGGTCGGCCATGTCCTGCTGCCAGTCCATCAGCGAGCGCAGCCACTTGAGCTTGCCGTCGGAATCCCGGGCGGTGCGGGTGGCGACCGGATGCGCCTTGTCCTCCTTGTACATCCAGTGCGCGGCGATCCCGAACTCGGCCAGGTCATGCATGTCGCCGGTCCGGATCTGGATCTCCAGGGGCCGGCCCTCGGGCCCGATCACGGTCGTGTGCAACGACTGGTACATGTTGAACTTCGGCATCGCGATGAAGTCCTTGAAGCGCCCGGGCAGCGGCTTCCACAGCGAGTGGATGACCCCCACCGCACCGTAGGTGTCCTTGACCGAGTCGACGATCACGCGCATCGCCGTGAGGTCATAGATCTCGTTGAACTCGCGCCCCTTCTTGGTCATCTTGGAGTAGATCGAGTAGAAGTGCTTGGCCCGGCCGGAGATGTCGGCGTGGATGCCGAGCTCGGCCAGCGCCTGGGAGACGATCGCGCCGGCCTCGTTGACGTAGCGCTCGCGTTCGCCGCGCTGCTGGGCCACCAGCCCTTTGATCTCGTTGTACTTGCGGGGGTGCAGGGTCTGGAAGGCGAGATCCTCGAGCTCCCATTTGATCGCGTGAATACCGAGACGGTGGGCGATCGGGGCGTAGATGTCGAGCGTCTCCCGTGACTTCTCCAGCTGCTTCTGCTTGGGCATCGCCGAGATCGTGCGCATGTTGTGCAGGCGGTCGGCGAGCTTGATCAGGATCACCCGGATGTCGGTGGCCATCGCCACTACCATCTTGCGGTAGTTCTCAGCCTGGGCCTCGTCGCGCGACTGGAAGGTCAGGCCGGTCAGCTTGGTGACGCCGTCGACCAGTCCACCGATCTCCTCCCCGAACGCGGTCGTGACCTCGCCCAGCGACGCGCTCGTGTCCTCGACCGTGTCGTGCAGGAGGGCCGCGCACAGCGTCTCGGTGTCCAGGCGCATCCCGGCGCAGATCTTGGCCACGCCGATCGGATGGGTGATGAAGTCCTCGCCTGACATCCGGCGCTGATCAGCGTGGTGAACGCAGGCGTAGACGAACGCCGCCTCGACACGCTCGCGATCGATCGGCAGCGCCGCCTGGTCGGCATGCTCCTCGACGATCGCGAACAGGTCGCCGAGCAGCCGCCGTTGCTCGGGCGAGAGATCGGCCGATTTGACCGGGGCGTGAGCCTCGGCGTGGCTGACCCCGTCGACCCGCGGCCGACCGACTTCGAGCACGGTGGCGGGCGCCGCTCCCGCGTCGTCTCCGCCGGCCTTCATCTCAGGCTTGATCGCCTCACCGCCGGCGCCCGCGTCGCCGCGGCCCATCCGTCTCAGCCGCTTGGTCGAAGGTTTGCGCTGCTCAGGTATCGCTTTCCGTCCTCGTATCGCTGGGCGTAGACCCTGTAGGACGGCGAGCGCTCGAGCGCGGTGGGCGCTGCGCCCGCGATCGCCAGGGCCGGCAGTTCCCGGTCGAGGCTGACGAGCTCCAGCTCCGCCAGCACCCGGATCAGGCGCCCCGCCAACCGTGCCGGCCGGGCGTGCGAACCGTCGCCGCGGAGCAGTCGCTCGAGCTCCTCGCCGGCCGCCCGCTCCCGCTCCCTGAGGGCTCGGTAGAGGGCGACGAGCGAAGCACGTAGTCCGTACTCCAGCTCGTGCATCTGCTCAGCAAAGCGTAGCTCAGGCTCGCCCCAGGCAAGCTGAGTGATGCCGGGGCCGGTGTTCAGCAGCTCCCGGGCGCCGGGTCCGGCCGGCGGATCGAGAGCTACGAGATGGTCAAACCCACCGGTCACGCCCGGCTCGCGTTCGAGCTCGTCGTAGCCCGCCAGGGTAAAGCCCCCGACCCGGGACCGCAGGCCTTCGAGTCGCCGGGGCACGTCCGCGCACAGCGCCAGGACCCGGTGGGAGCCGGCGACGGCGTCGGCGAGCACGGCCAGGGGGCTGTGGCCGCGGCGGTCGACGATCTCCCGGCGGGGCTCGGCGCCCGGCACCCGCCGCGGGAACTCGAGCGCGACATCGAGCTCGTGCAGGACCGCCGCCAGATACTCCTCCTCGCCAAGGAGCTCGATCGGCGCCGGGAAGCACGGCTGGGCGTGGCCCAGGACCAGCCGGGCCTCCACCGCCCCGTTCCAGGCGTTGCGCTCGAGCTTGAAGGTGGCGTCGAGCGGGCGGCCGGCCTCCGCGGCCACCCGGCCGTCGCAGCCGAAGGCCACCGCCCGGGCCCGGATACCGCCGGAGCTGACCGAGAAGCGCGCGTGCCGGCCCTCCCCCATCGTCGTCACGTCGGTGAAGCGAGCCCCGGCGATCAGCAGCCGAGGGGCGGGATTGCCCATCCCGCACGGCTCGAGCGCCTCGAGCTCCTCGGCCAGGCCCAGCCCGAGCTCGTGGCCCGAAACGACCGCGTCGGCGCGTTCGCGCCTGTCCAGCAGCTCCGGTGTCAGCACCGAGGCGGCGTGCGCCTGGACCGCGGCCCGGAAGCTGGCCACGCGCTCGGGAGCGATCGTCAGGCCCGCCGCGGCGCGATGGCCGCCGTAGCGCCCGAGGTGCGCCGCGCCCGCATGTAGCGCCCCGAGCAGGTCAAAGCCGGGGATGCTCCGGCCCGAGCCGGTCGCAGGCTCGGCTCCATCGAGCGCGATCAGGATCGACGGACGGTGGTGATGCTCGACGATCCGCGAGGCGACGATGCCGATCACACCGGGGTGCCAGTCCTCGGCGGCCAGCACGTAGGCCGGTTGGGGACCGAGCGCGGCCACCTGCGCCTCGGCCTCCCACAGGATGCGCTGCTCGATGGCGCGGCGCTCGGCATTGACGGCGTCGAGCTCGATGGCGATCGCCCGGGTCCGCGCCGGGTCGTCGCTGAGCAGCAGCTCCAGCCCGGCATCGGGGCGACGCAGCCGGCCCGCGGCGTTGATCCGGGGCGCCAGGCGGAAGCCGAGCGTGGCCGCGTCAAGCGCGCTGGGGTCGGCACGGCTTATCGCCATCAGGGCGCGCAGTCCGGCCTTGCCGGTGGCCGCCAGGGCGCGCAGGCCGGCTCTGACCAATCGGCGGTTCTCGCCGGTCAGCGGCACGAGATCGGCGACCGTGGCCAGCGCCACCAGGTCGAGATCCTCGTCCGCGGTGCCCGCCCCCAGGGCCTGGGCCAGCTTGAAGGCCACTGCCGTGCCGCACAGATCTGGACACGGATAGTCGCACACGGCTGGGTGCACGATCGGGCAGCCGGGCAGCTGACCGTCGGATCGCGGAGCGTGGTGGTCTGAGACGACCACCTCGACGCCGGCAGCCCGAGCGGCGGCGACCTCCTCGACGGCCGTGATCCCGCAGTCGACGGTCAGGATCAGCTTGGTGCCCCGCTGGGCGAGCCGCTGCACCGTGGAGCGAGACAGCCCGTATCCGTCGTCGACACGGCTGGGCAAGAACCAGTTGACGTCGGCCCCCAGCGCCCGCAGGGCGCGCACCATGATCGCGGTCGCGCACACGCCGTCGACGTCGTAGTCGCCGTGGACAGTGATCCGGGCGCCCGCCTCGATCTGGCGGCGGATCGTCCCGCGCGCCCCCTCGATGCCCGAGAACGCGTCCGGCGGGTGCTGCTCGCCGGCGGCCAGGAACTCGCGTGCCTGAACCGGATCGGCCAGGCCGCGGCGGACCAGGATCTGGGCCAGGACATGGCCGACCCCGAGCTCCCGTTGGAGCCGGAGAGCATCCTCGGCCCGGTACCGAGGGAGCTCCAGCCGAGGCCGAAGCGACGCGCCGTCGTTGAGCCCCGGCTCCCCCGCCGTTCCGTGGGGTAGCACGCGCAGGGGCTGACTCGGCGCACTCGGCGCGTCTGGCTCGGCGAGGGCGGCGGCCTCCAGCACGGCCCCACAGTAGGTGCTCCCGCAGACGGATCCGGCGGGTTACCGCGTCGACCGGGGCTACAGCGTGATGCCGGTTGCCTCGCCCGCGCGCTCGCGCCGGATGCCCTGCAGGTAGACCAGCCCCATCCCGATCAGCGCTCCGGGTATGGCCTCCAGCGCCGTGACCAGGTGAGTGTCGTGGCGCCCGGGGATGTGAAAGCCGTTGACGATGAACCCGAACAGGGCGGCGCCGACAAGGGCGCCCACGAACGCGCCGACGATGCCGCCCCAGTAGCGGTCAGGCAGCCAGATGGTGAAGTGCCAGAGCGCCAGGCCCATGATCACCCAGGCGAGCATTCCCATCAGCGGTGCCTCCCATGACGGCGGTTGCGCGACCGGGGCTTGCCGCTCCGGGCGGGCTTGTTGACTGGCGCGACGCCTTCGTTCTCGGCGACGTCGGGCGCGCGCTCGAAGACCTGGTCCTCGGCCGGCGGGGTGGTCGCCGGGGGAGATTCGGCGCTCGGGGCGGTGTCCGGACCCGCGGGAGCCGGAGCGCCATCACCCCTCGGGGCCGGCTGCCCGCGATCGGGCTTCGGGGCCGCACGGCCCGTGCCCGCCGGCCGCGCACCGGCGCGCCCGCCGTTACCTCCGCGCGCCGAGCGCCCGGAGGGGGGCGCGTCGGACTCCGGGGTTCCGGCGAGCCGACGGGTCAGCGTCGACGTGCGACCGCCGGGCTCGGCCTCCTCCTCGGCGATGTCCCGCTTCATCTGCTCGAACTCGGCCGCCGAGACTCCGTCCGGGGTGGGCTCGGTCAGGCGCCCGGCACGACGGCGCATGCGCTCGCGGGCGGGCTCCACGTCGGCGGCGGCGGAGGCGTAGGGGGCGACCAGGCCGTACTCGGACTCGATCCGGTGACGGCGATGGCGGTAGGTGGGCTCGCGCTCCTTCCAGTGCGTGAGCACCGGCGAAGCGATGAAGATCGACGAGTAGGCTCCCGAGGCGACGCCGATCAGCAGCGCGAAGGCGAAGTCCTGCAGGGTCGAGCCGCCGAACAGCAGCAGCGCGACGATCGGCAGCAGCGTGCACGATGTGGTCGCCAGCGACCGGGTCAAGACCTCGCTCATCGAGCGATTGACGATCTGGGAGAACGCCGCGCGCGGCATCCGGGGGATGTTCTCGCGCACGCGGTCGAACACGATGATCGTGTCGTAGAGCGAGTAGCCCAAGATGGTGAGCAGCGCGGCCACGGTGTCCACGGTCACCTCCCTCCCCGTGAGCGCATACACGCCGGCGGTGATCAGCAGGTCGTGCATCAACGCGATCAGCACGGGCACCGCGAACTTCCAATCGAAGCGCAGCGCCACGTAGGCCGAGATCACGAGCAGCGAGGCGATGATCGCGACCACGGCGCTGTTGGCGATCGTGCGCCCGAAGGTCGGGCCCACCGAGGTGCTGTCGAAGATCTGCCTGTACAACCCGAAGCGGGCCTGGAGGGCGGCCCGCACCCTGGAGGCGCCCGCCGGTCCCAGCTGCTTGGAGGAGATCTGGAACACGTAGTTGCCCAGCGCCTTGTCTGAGACCTTCTGAATCTGGGGATTGGACGCCCCTGTGGAGCTGACCACGGCGCTCACCTGCGACGTGGTGGCCGGCCGCACCAGACTGGTTGTGATCCGGCTTCCCGACGTGAAGTCGATCCCCAGGTTCAGCCCGCGGCCGCCGATCGACAGCGCCCCGATCAGCAGGATCACGCCCGAGAGCGTGAAGAAGTACTTCGACTTGCCCATGAAATCGAAGCGCCACTCGTGCTTCTTGCCTCCGGCACCCAGCGCGGATGGCCTCGCGATGGTGCGCGAGTCACTCATCGTCATCAGGATCGCCTGGGTGGCCAGGACGGCCGTGAACAGGGACACGACGACCCCGATCCCGAGCGTGAGCGCGAAGCCCTGGACCTGTGCGGTGGCCAGCACGAACAGGATGAACGCGGTCATGATCGTGACCACGTTGGCGTCGATGATCGCCGTCAGCCCCTTGCGGTAGCCGGTGACGATTCCCGCCCGGATCGACCGGCCGGCGCGTATCTCCTCCTTGACCCGTTCGAAGATCACGATGTTGGCGTCCGCCGCCACCCCGATCGTCAGGATCAGCCCCGCGATCCCGGGCAGCGTGAGCGTGATCGGGATCAGCTTGATGAGCGCGTAGAAGTAGAGCGCGTAGACGGCCAGCGCGGTGGTCGCGATCAGGCCCAGCGCCCGGTAGTAGACGATCAGGAAGAGTGCGACGATCAGCAGGCCCGCGGCGCCGGCGATCAGGCCCTGGTGCAGCGCCTGCTGACCGAGCGTGGCCGAGACCTGATCCTCGGAGATCAGCTTGAGGTTGATCGGCAGGGCACCCAGGCGCAGCTCCGTGGCCAGATCCGAGGCCGACTGGGTGGTGAAGCCGCCGGTGATGTCGGCCCCCCCGCCGCCGGTGATCCCGTCGGGGTAGACCTTGTAGTCGATCGAGGGCACGGTGATCAGCTGCTGGTCGAGCGCGACCGCGAAATGCTGATCCATCGGCTGGCTGCCGAAGCCCAGGCTCGCGCCGCGATGCGCGATCTGCTTGGTGACCGCCGAGAACTCGTTCTGCCCCGTGGAGGTGAAGCCGAACGTGACGTCCGGGGAACCGGACTGGTCGGTGCTCTGCTGCGGATTGGTGATGTCGTTGCCGACGATCGAGACGTTGTCCTTGAGCACGAAGAACTGCGCCGACGGGCTGGTGGGCTTGACCTGGTCAGACGCGCTCGGATTGGCCGCCTGCAGGACCACCGTCCCCTGGGGAACGGTCAGGACCTGCCCCGCGGAGGCCGAGACGCCGGGCGGCAGACCGGCGTCCAGGTTCGAGACGCTCGTGTCGGGTCCGGAGAGCAGGCAGCGCTGGCCCTGGACCGGGGTAATCCCGTAGAACCTGGCGGCGGCCGCGCAGGCGGCGCTTCCCGGCGCTCCGAACATGTAGTAGGCGGGCCCCAGCCGCGCCAGGTTGGTGCGAGTCGGCACCGCCGGCTGCCTGGCGGCCAGCGACACCGCCTGATACAGCGGCAGGCTCCCGGCGCCCGGCTCGCCCGGGGCGACGCCCGCCGAGCCCTGGCTGATGGCCGTCGCCGTCGGGTCCTGCGCCTGGAGCTGGCTGGCCACCGTCCTGCCGTTGGGAGTCAGGGCATTGGCCTCCCAGTCATAGAAGTACAGCCGGGCTGTGGTGCCGACCTCGTGCTCGGCCCGGGCGATGTCGGTGACATCGGGCAGCCCGACCGAGATCTGGTTTCCGCCCGAGGTCTGGATCTCGGGCTCGGAGACCCCCAGTGAGTCCACGCGCGAGCGGATGATGTCCACCGCGCGGTTGAGCGAGGCCTGGTCGACCCGGCTCTGGGCGGTCGGCTCGCCCTGGTAGACGAGCTGGACGCCGCCTTTGAGGTCGAGGCCCAGGAGCGTCTTCTGGGTAGCGATCACGAACACGGAAGCCGCGATCAACCCGGCGACGAGCAGCAGGACGAAGCCGTGGCGCTGGCGATCTGACATCAGACTCGAAGGATGCTAGACGTAGAGGGACCAGCTCGCGGCGCCAGGCGACCGCTCTTAATGATGGTTGGTCGGCGTCAGCACGACGAGCAGACCGCCGTCCTCGTCGTCGTAAGCCGGGAAGATGTCGGCCACCGCCCGCGCGGGCAGGTCGTGCTCGGCGTTGACCTGCACCGGCTTGCCCTGGACGCGAACCTCCCACTCCAGCGCCGTGCCGACGTGATCTGAGCCATCCTCGAAGCGCAACCCGAGCACGTCGCGTACCGGACGGCCGATCGCCTGCTCGGTCTTCAGGCCGGTGAGCTCGAAGGATCCGCGTCCGCAGTCCACGACGCGTCCGTCGGAGTCGCAGGCGAAGAAGGCGGCGTTGGGAGCCGGGTAGTAGTCGTCGAGCAGCTCGAACAGGTAGGCGAAGCCGCATTTCTCACAGCCCCGAGCTTCGCGCCGGAAGCCCGCGTTGCGGTCGGCGCCCATCGAGCGGTTGCCGCAATGCGGGCAGATGAAGTAGCGCTCACGAGCCATGATTGCGACCCAGGATAGTGCGAGCAGCATAAGAATCAGCCAAGCTGGGAGCGCCCGGCTCCGGTCGGGATCCGCAACCCCGAAGTTACCCCACTAGAGCAGGGCAAGCGGTCCCGGAGGCTCGAGCCCGAGATGCGCGTAGGCCCTGCGCGTGGCCGCGCGCCCCCGTGGCGTGCGCTCGATCAGCCCACATTGCAGCAGGTACGGCTCGTACACATCCTCGATCGTGTCCTGCTCCTCGCCGACGGCCACGGCGAGCGTCGAGAGGCCCACCGGACCGCCCCCGAACTTGTCGCAGATCGTGCGCAGGATCTCGCGGTCGAGCCGATCCAGGCCCTCGCCGTCGACCTCGAGCAGGTCCAGGGCGGACGCCGCCACCGGTTCGGAGATCGTCCCTGAGTGGCGGACCTCGGCGTAGTCGCGGACCCGGCGCAGGAGGCGGTTGGCGACCCGTGGGGTGCCCCGGCTGCGCATCGCGATCGCAATCGCGCCGCCGTCCTCGATCGAGACCCCGAGCAACCGCGCCGAGCGCAGCACGATCGTGCCCAGATCCTCGGGCGCGTAATGCTCGAGGCGATGCTGGATGCCGAACCGATCGCGCAGCGGCGTCGTCAGGAGGCCGGTGCGCGTGGTGGCGCCGATCAGCGTGAACGGCGGCAGCGGCAGGGTGACGATCCGCGCCCCGGCGCCCTGGCCGACGGTGATCGGGAGCACCCCATCCTCCATCGCGGGGTAGAAGGTCTCCTCCAGCGCGCGGGGCAGGCGATGGATCTCGTCGATGAAGAACACGGCGCGCGGCTCGAGCGCCGTCAGATACGAGGCCACGTCGCCCTTGCGCTCCAGCGCCGGTCCGGCGGTCTGCACGAACGGAACCCCGAGCTCGCCGGCCAGGATCTGGGCCAGCGAGGTCTTGCCCAGACCCGGCGGACCGGCCAGCAGGACGTGGTCCAGCGCATCGCCGCGGTTCACCGCCGCGGCAATCGACACCGCCAGCTGGTCCCGAACGGGGTCCTGTCCGATGAAGTCCTCCAGGCGGCGCGGTCGCAGGGAACGGTCGAGCTCGCGCTCGTCGTCGGGCAGCTCCTCGGATGCCTGCAGGCGAGGCGGTGGGACGCTCACCGGCGGGCGCTCCGCAAAGCGTGGGCGATCAGGTCCTCGGTGCTGTCGCCGGGGGCGCCCTCGAGCAGCTCATCGACCTCGGCGCCGCTGTAGCCGAGTCCAAGCAGCGCCTCGCGGGCCAGCGCCGGCGGATCGTCACCGCGGGCGACCGTGATCGCCTCCTCGGGCAGGGAGGCCCCGACCTTCTCGCGCAGCTCCACGATGATGCGCTCTGCCGTGCGCTTGCCCACCCCCGGAGCGGCCTGCAGGCGAGCTGCGTCGCCGGCCGCGACCACGGCCAGCAGATCACGGGGGGGCGCCCCCGAGAGGACGGCCAGCGCCACCTTGGGCCCGACCGACTGGACGGCGAGCAGCATCAGGAACAGGTCACGTTCCTCCTCGGTGGCAAACCCGTAGAGCGCCAGCGCATCGTCGCGAACCACGAGGTGCGCGTGCAGCATCACCTCCCGGCCGGCGGGCGGGACATGCTTGAGCGTCTGCGCCGAGACCGCCAGCCGATATCCGACGCCGCCGCAGTCCACCACCACGTGGTCGCCCCGCCGCACGGCCACGGTGCCCGAGACGAGCGCGATCACGGGCGCGCTCCGGCTCGGGCCGGCACGGCGGCGACCGCCCGGGCGAGCGGCGCCCGGCTGAGGTCGCAGATCGCCATCGCGAGCGCGTCGGCGGCATGGTCGGGCGACGGCGGCTCGGAGAGCCCGAGCAGCCGGCCCACCATCCTTGCGACCTGGTCCTTGGCGGCGCGCCCGTTGCCACACACCGCGCCCTTGACCTGCTGCGGGGTATAGGAGCGGGTGACCACGCCCCGCTGCCCGGCGGCCAACAGCGCGACGCCGCGGGCCTGCCCGACCGCGAACGCAGTCCGGACATTGGCTCCGAAGTAGACCTCCTCGACCGCCATCGCCGCCGGCCGGTGCTCGTCAAGCAGCTCGGCCACGCGGTCGTGGATATCGGCCAGGCGGCGCTCCAGGGCGACCCCGGGCCGGGTCTCGATCACCCCGTGGGCGACCGGGTGCAGCCGTGATCCGACGCCGCGCACCAGGCCATAGCCGGTGCTCGCGGTGCCGGGGTCGATGCCGAGAACGATCATCGCAATCACATTCTCCGTGGCCTCGCGGACGCCTTCCGCGGGCGGCGCCGGTTCACAAGATCCCTGTCACGGGCCGGCCGCCCGCGCAACCTACGGCCCGTTCTGCTGTTCTAGCGGTGTCAGACCTAGTGAGCCGTCATCCCCTTGGGCCGGGATAACGACCAGGGCGTGCGTCGCCCTGGGCTGCGCTGTGCTCGCGGCGCTCGCACTCGCCGCACCCCCCGGGAGGGCCGCGACGCGCCGTACGCCGGTGCTGGCGCCCGCCAACACGGTCGTCGACGGCCCCAGCCCGTCGATCGTCAGCCTCGACGGGATGTCGATCGCCCGTGACGGCACCGGGGGGCTCGTCTACCTCAAGGACGTCGGCGGCGTCGCGCACGTATTCGTCTCCCGGCTGCTCAACGGCTCGTGGGCGCCTCCGACCCAGGTGGACGCGGGTCTCGTGGGTCCCTCTTCGCAGCCCGTGATCACCGCCACCCAGTCCGGGCTGCTCCTGGTGGCGTTCATCAACGCCGGCACCCTGTACGTCGCCGACGCGCTCAACGCATTGAGCTCCGTTCGCGGCGCCCAGCCCGCTGTATGGCGGAGCCGGCAACCCGTCGATCTCGTCGACCTACTTCGGCAAGGCCTACGTGGCGTTCACCGCCGCCGGGGCCGGCGGCAGCGACGTCCGCGCCGCCTTCTACTACCAGGGGCAGTGGTCGCTGGTACCCGGCGTGCTCGACGCCAGTCCCGGCGACGGCGCGGGCAGCGGCACCGGACGGCCTCAGGTGGCCGCCTCCGGGGATGGAATCGCGATCGTGGTCTGGGGCGAGAACGGGCACATCTACTCCCGCCGGGTGTCAAAGACGACCCTCAGTGTCGTCTACGAGCAGGCCGACCCGGCCTCCGTCGACGGGTGGCAGGAGGTGTCGGCCGGCGATCCGATGGTCTCGACCGGAGGCGACTCCACCTACGCGACCGTCGCCTTCCAGGAGCAGCTGGCCAAGCGGCGGCGCGCCAGCAGTCGCGAGTGTTGATCAACCGGCTGCACGGCTCGCAGTACGACGGCATCACCCAGGGCGACGGGACGACGCCGGGCGGCGAGGGCGTCGATCAGCCGCAAGCGAGCCTCGGCGAGTACGGCGCCGGCTGGGTGACCTCCGAGCACGAGCAGTCCCACGAGCTGTTCGCCACCACGATCGCCCAGGGCGAGTTGCCCGCGAGCACCGCGCGCGTCGACAGCCTCCCCAACCTGAGCGCTCCCGACGCCGTGCCCGCGACCGCGGGCCTGTACTCGACGCTGATCGCCTGGCAGCAGAACCCGGGAAGCGCCGGCCCGGCCGAGATCCGGCTCCGCTACGCCCAGGACGGCCATGACCTGGGACCGGAGCAGGTCGTCTCCTCGCCCACGCTCGGCGCCACCGACGCCGACGCCGGCCTGGTCGCCGCGGGCGACATCGACGGCGATGCGGCGGCCGCGTGGGTCCAGGGCACAGGCGCCGGCACGTACATCGTCGCCGCGCAGCTCTACCAGCCGCCGGGAGGCTTCGCGCCGTCCAACAGCTTTCGCTACGCCGACAGCGCTTACCCGATCCTGTCCTGGACACCGTCGGCCGAGGCGTGGGGATCGCCCACCTACGAGGTCACGTTCGACGGCACGCCCATCCTGCTGACCCACTCGCTGCGCGTCCGGACTCCGGCGCCGGTCACCGACGGACCCCACACCTACGTCGTGACCGCCATCAACCAGGCGGGCCTGCGGAGCACCGCCCGGGCGGCGACCGTGTTCGTCGACACCGTCAAACCGCGCCTGTCCTTCAAGCTCAAGGGCCCCGGCATCGTCGACAGCTCCGAGCACCTGACCGTCACCGACAGCGACCTGCCGCCTCCAGGCCTGCCCAGGTCAGACGCCTCCGGGATTGCGTCGGCGCAAGTGAGCTGGGGCGACGGGTCACACGCCGCGATCAAGCGCACCGCGACCCACGTCTACAAGCGCAAGGGCACCTACAAGCTGACGGTGACCGTCAAGGACCGGGCGGGCAACCGGACGACCGTCACGCGCAAGCTGAAGATCCAGCTCAAGCCCAAGGCAAAGGCGAAGACGAAGGCCGGAGGGAAGGGCGGGGCCAAGACCAAGGCGCAGTCGGCGACGCTCCGGATCGGGATACGTCGATGACCGGCTCAGCGACCGTCGCAGACGTCCGCCAGCCCGGGGGTGGTCAGGCGCACCACCCGCCACGGACCGGCGACGGCCAGCGTCCGGGCGCGGGTCAGCCTCGGATCGACCTTGGCAGGCCCGCCGATCTGGGCCGCGTGGGGCCCGATGAAGTCCACGCCGGGCTCGTGCATCGACGTCCCGACCCGTTCGAGCGTCACCCCCAGCTTCCAGGCCAGCGCCGTCTGCCCGGAATGGTTGACCGCGACGAAACTGGACTTGCAGGGCAGCACGCCGTGGCGGCCGCCGGCCGCGGCCACCGCCTTGGTGAGCTCGTTGAGCAGGTGGACGCCCTGAGAGGCTTCGGTCTCGTCGGTCCGCACCTGGGTGATCTGCGCCGAAGCGAAGGGGACGCACACGGCCGCCAGCACGACGGCCACCGCGGCGGTCACCGGGCGCCGCAGACCACCGACGAGCCCACCGGCCAGCTCCGCGAGCCGAGCGATGCCGACGCCGGCGAGCACGCAGGTGAGCGTCGCGGCCGGCAGGAAGAAGCGCTCCAGGCCGGGGTAGCCGTCGAGCGTCTCACCGACGACCACCACCCACCAGGCGACCACGCCCCCGCCGATCGCCAGGATCACCCGGTCGCGATCGCGCACCCAGCCGATGATCACTGCGATGATCGCCAGGATCAGCGCCGGCAGCTGCTGGTCTCTGATGCCGCGGATGACGACCGAGCGCAGGACGTCGGATCCCAGGTGGCCGTTGTAGTCGGCGGCGTGAGTGGCGGCCAGGAACGGCTGACCGGTGGTGATCCATGGCGGCACGAACCAGCCGACCGGTTGCACCGCCAGCCCGGCGATCAGCAGCAGGCGCATCCCCGGGCTCTTGAAGCCGGGGTGCCGAAACCACAGCCACAGCGCGTATACGCCGATGAACGGCCACCACTCCGGCCGGATCAGCCCGCCGCAGCAGCCCAGCAGGAACGCCTGCGTGTGACGGCCGTCGAGCAGCCGGTCGACGAACCATACGGTGACGCCGACCAGGATCGCCTCGGAGGTGCCGTGGAGGAAGTAGTAGTACCACGCCTGGTCGAGCCGACCGGTGACCACGATGCCGGCCGCCGCCACCAGGCCGGCGAACCCTCCCAGCCAGCCCCCGCCCACCAGCCGGCTCGTCAGCTTCCAGGCGCCCCACAGTCCGAGCAGGCCGCCGGCGCGCGCAGTGATCACCCACAGCGCCGGCGCGGCCCCGCCGAACAGGCCGAAGATGGTGGTGAAGATCATCGGCAGCGGCTTCCACGATGGACCGCCGTTGACGACGAAGCTGAGATGCGGATCGGTCACCTCGCGGCCCCACACGATCCACGACCACGGGTCGTAGCTGGGCACGGTGGGCAGGATCGCCGCCGACAGCGCCGCCAGCGCGACACAGGAGACCACGGCGATCGCCGCGGGCGATCCCGGCGGGCGAAGGGAGCGAACTGTTGAGGCTGCGCGAGACTCCCAGCGGCTTCCGGAGCCGGTCGCGGGCGGCCGCTGCGGCGAGTCGACGGCTGACATCGGCGGACGAGTGTAGCGGCGGGACCGGGAGCTCCGAGCGGTTCCGGCGACCGGGCTGGGCACCCCGGTCGCACCTGCTGGCGGTGGCGATGGCGTTCACGGTGGCCTGGGCGCTGGCAGTGGACAGCGGCTCGGCGCATGCCCAGCCGGGCCCCGTCTACACGGCCACCCCTCCGACCTACGGGGCGCTCTACCGCGACGGGCAGGCCGACAAATGGCTGCTGGGCGGCACCTGGCTCTACCGGGCCGACCCGGCGAACGCCGGGCAGGCCGAGGGCTGGTGGCGCGACCAGCCCGGCACCACCGGATGGTCACCGGTGAGCGTGCCCAACTCATACAACGCCGGGGACCTCTCGGCGGCCAGCATGTCGGGCTCGGTGGGTTGGTACCGACGTGATTTCACGATCCCCACGTCGGCCTTCGCGTCCTACGTGCCGGCGCGCTTTCGGAGCTGGATCATCCGCTTCGAGTCGGTCAACTACTACGCGACGGTGTGGCTGAACGGACGCCAGATCGGAACTCATGCCGGGGCATACCTGCCGTTCGAGTTCGACCTCAAGGGCGTGCGCCGCGGAGTCAACCGGCTGGTCGTCCGCGTCGACGACCGCCGCAGCGGCGGCACCCTGCCGCCGGGGCCCAGCGGCGGCTGGTGGAACTTCGGCGGCCTCCAGCGCGAGGTCTATCTGCGCGCTGTCCAGCGGGCCGACCTGCAGCAGGTGGCGGTCCGTCCGATCCTCCCGTGCCCCACCTGCACCGCAACGATCCAGGAGCAGGTCTCGGTGCGCAACGTCACCGGGAACTCGCAGTCGGTGGTCCTCCAGGGATCCTATGGCCGCGCCAAGCTCGACTTCGGCGCCCAAAAGATCCCCCCCCACGCCACCTGGACGGCGAGCGCGACCGTCTCGGTACGCCATCCTCACCTGTGGGCCCCCGGCGATCCGTACCTGTACCGCGCCGGTCTGGTCCTGTCAGACCCCCACCGACACAAGCTCGAGGGCTATGTCACCTACAGCGGCATCCGCAGCATTCAGGTGATGCCCGGCGGCCAGCTCGACCTCAACGGCCGGGCGCTGAACCTGCGGGGCTTCAACATCCACGAGCAGAACATCGCGACCGGGGCCGCGCTCAGCCCGGCCCAGCTCGCCAACCTGATGAACTGGGACCGCGAGCTGGGCGGCGGGATCATCCGCGCCCACTATCCGCTGAACCCCCAGCTCGAGGAGCTGGCCGACCGCGACGGGGTCCTGTTGTGGTCGGAGATCCCCGTCTACCAGGTCGCCAACCAGTACCTGGCAAACCCCCAGTGGGTCGCCGGCGCGCACGCCTTCCTGCGCCAGAACATCCTCACCAACCAGAATCATCCATCCGTCCTGCTGTGGAGCATCGGCAACGAGCTGCCCACTCCCCCCACCGGCAACGAGGCCGGCTACATCGCGGGCGCCGCCCAGCTCGCCCACCAGCTCGATCCCACCCGGCCCGTGGGGATGGCGATCTCCGACTGGCCCGGGGTGCCCTGCCAGCAGGCCTACGCGCCGCTGGACGTGATCGGGGTCAACGAGTATTTCGGCTGGTTTGACTCCGGGGGCGGGACCGATGACGATCCCGATGCGCTCGGTCCCTTCCTGGACACCGTGCACGCCTGCTACCCGAGCAAGGCGCTGATGATCTCCGAGTTCGGCTTCGAGGGCAACCGCAACGGCCCGATCGAGGAGCGCGGCACCTATCAGAACCAGGCGGCCAGCGCCGCCTTCCATCTCGCCGTGTTCGCGTCCAAGCCCTACCTCTCGGCCGCCATGTGGTTCGCGCTGCAGGACTTCGCGGCCCGTCCCGGCTGGGGCGGGGGCAACCCGTTCCCGGATCCTCCGTTCGTGCAGAAGGGCGAGATCGACCTCTACGGAAATCCGGTCCAGCCGCTGTTCTCCACGATCCAGTCGATCTACAAGTCGACGGTCCAGATCGCGCCGCCGGTCGTCGCCCAGAAGCGGGGCCGGTAGCACGAGGGGTGTTGGGGCTTTTCTGCCGCTGTACGTGACGTAGCCCAAACACCCTCGCCCGGCACTCCGGGTGGGCGCGGTCAGCGTGCGGGCGCAGCGGAGTCAGGCGAGAAGCGGCAGCGCAACAAGGTCGCGATCACCCGAAAGCCGTCGAGCGCGGTGAGCTTCTTGCCCTCCTCGTTGGAGCGCGCCCGGTAGTGCACCGGGACCTCGAAGATGCGCTCGTGGCGCTGGACCAGCCGGGCGGTGATCTCGGGCTCGATCGCGAACCCCGGTGAGCTCAGCGCGAGGCTGCGAAACAGATCCGTGCGGATCATCTTGTGGCAGGTCATGATGTCGTGCAGGTAGACGTTGTAGAGCACGTTGCAGGCCAGCGTCACGCCCTTGTTGCCCAGCACGAACAGGAACGAGTGGCTGGTGTAGCCGTCGAACGCGCGGACCCCGAAACAGGCGTTGGCGCGCCCGTCCAGCAGCGGAGGCATGAGCAACCCGAGGTCCTCGGGGTCATATTCCAGGTCGGCGTCGAAGATCGCCGCGTACTCCCCCCGGGCCTGCGCGAGCGCGGTCTGGATGGCGGCCCCCTTGCCCTGGTTGCGCTCGTGCTCGAGCAGGCGAACCCGGTCTCCCCACTCCCGGCCGCGGAGGATCTCCCGGGTGCCGTCGGTCGAGCCGTCGTCGACCACGATCAGCTCGAACTCGCTGGGGAGCTCGGTTTCGAGGACCTCGGCGATCGCGCGCTCCACGCGCTCACGCTCGTTGTAGACAGGCATCAGGATTGAGAGCATGTTTGCTTGACCACGTCGGCTGGGCGAGCGCCGCCCGGCATGTGCGCCCGCAAGAACGCGTCGATGCTAGCGAACCTCGCCGGCATCGGAGAGGATGCAGGCATGGACTTTGCGACACGGGGGCTGCTCGACGGACTCGACGGCGAGGAGCGCTCGCAGCGTGAACAGCTTCTCACCCGGCTGGCGGCGGACGGGTTCGGTCTCGACGACCTGACCCGCGCGGTCGCCGAGAACCGTCTGGCCCTGGTGCTCGTCGACCGGGTCCTGGGAGGAACCCAGACCGCCCGCGAGATCGAGCAGCGCACCGGGCTGCCGGCACGCATCCTGATCGAGATCAGGCGCCTTCAGGGGCTGCCCGAGCCCGGCGCCGACGACCGGGTGTTCTCAGACGAGGACGTCGAGGCCGCCCGGTCGACCAAGCTGTTCCTGGACGCCGGCTTTGACGAAGAGCGGATCATCGAGATCACCCGGGTGCTCGGCGAGGGAATGGCACGGTTGTCGGCGACCATCATCGCCGCGTTCGCCGACACCTTCTTGAACAAGGGCGACCGCGAGGAGGAGGTGGCGCTGCGCTTCGCGGAGCTGGCCGAACGGCTGACCCCGGCGACCGGACCGATCCTGATGGCCGGCTTTCAGGCCCACCTACGCGCCACCGTTGCCCGCGGGGTGCTCGGCCGCGACGAGCTGGCCGCCGGCGCCACCCCCACCGCTCAGGACATGGCGGTGTGCTTCGCCGACCTGGTCGGCTTCACCCGCCTGGGAGGCCAGGTGGAGGTGACAGAGCTCGGCACGCTGGCCGGCCGCCTGGCCCGGCTGGCTGCCTCGGTGACCACTCCGCCGGTGCGCCTGATCAAGACGATCGGCGACGCCGCGCTGTTCGTCAGTCCCGAGTGTGCGCCGCTGGTGCGGACGGCGCTGGAGCTCGTGGACGCCGCCGAGGCGCAGGAGCTGCCCAGCCTCCGGGCCGGCATCGCGTTTGGCCCGGCTTCGGTCCGCGCCGGCGACTACTACGGGCACTCGGTCAACCTGGCCAGCCGCGTGACCGGGATCGCCCGGCCGGGGAGCGTCCTGTGCACCAAGACCGTGCGCGACGCGGCCGATGAATTTGACTGGTCGGCGGCGGGCCGCTACCGGCTCAAGGGGATATCCGGTCCCACGCCGCTGTTCCGGGCCCGCCCGGGGCAGGACGGGTAGCACCGGGCCACGGACGCCGCCGATCACGAACCGAGTCGTGATGGCGTGACGGCCGGGACGCGGGCGCTCGGCCGGTCGTCACACCAGCGTCACGACGAAATAGAAGTCGGCGCCGACAGCGCGAATTCCCATGCCACGCGCCGTCTTGATCGGAAACGTCTCGGTGATCCCCAGGTGATAGTCGCACCCCGTGCTCACCGCAACCGACGAGTGGACGAAGTAGTCGGCGGGGATGGCGGCGTGAAAGTTGCGATAACCCTTGACTCGCCTACCGTCGCAATAGAGGTACGTCGACTCCTCCATCGGCCCAACCGCCGCTGCGCTGGTGCGGACGTAGAGCTGGTAGCTCCATTGAAGTCGAGTGTGCCGGCCGTATCTCACCTGAGCGTCGAACACACCGTGGCGGCCGTCCGCGTGGAAGGTCGCCCGCTGCGGGGTGAAGGCGTAGTACTGCGGCGCCGCGCTCGCACGAACACTCGACAGGCCCAGCACCAGGGCGATCGTCAGGGCGAGCAGGCAGAGCGCGCACCGGACGACTGGCGTCAGCGGCCACGGGCTCGGCGTCCTAGAACGTGAGCAACCCACAGCGTGGCCATGTTACCCGGCTCGCCCGCCTGCCGGGGAGCCTCTACTACTTCACGGCAAGCAGGTCGACGTCGAAGATCAGCGTCGCGTTCGGCGGGATCTGCGGCGGCTGACCCGTCTTGCCGTAGGCGAGGCTTGGCGGGATGATCAGCTGCCGGCGTCCTCCGACCTTCATACCGGGGATGCCCTGGACCCATCCCGGGATCACTCCGCTGGGGCCGGTGGTCAAAGCGCCCGTGAACGTCTGCCCGCTCGTCCAGGTGGCCTGGAACACCTTGCCGCTGTACAACGCACCGACGTAGTTGACCACGACGGTGCTTCCCTTGGTGGCGGTCGCGCCGGTGCCCGTGATCAGGTCCCTGGTCTGCAGGGTCTTGGGGGGACCGCCCTTGGGCGGCGTGATGGTGGGCTCCTTGGACAGCGGGCCGGACGTCGGCGTGGGAACGCTCGTCGTCGAGGTCGTGCTGGAGCTGGTGGGGGCTGCCGTGGTGGCAGCCGCCGTGGGGCCGCCTGTGGGCGCCAGCACCACGCCGGGTGCGGTCGAGCTCCCGCCGCAGCCCGCGAGTGCGGCCGCGACCGCCACCGCTCCACTGATGAGTATCGATTTCTTGGGCATGAAGTCTGCGAAGCTAGCGAAACCGCCGCCGGCCTGTCGCAGAGTTTCCGAAGAGTCTGTGACCGGCCGCCTCAGCCGGCGATCCGCTCGAGCACGTCGGCATCCACGTCGAAGTTGGCATGGACGTCGCTGACGTCGTCGGACTCCTCGAGCGCGTCGATCAGCTTCATCAACCGCGCCGCCTCCGCCTCCTGTAGCGGGACCCGGGACTTCGGGCGCTGGGTCACGTCCGCGCTCTCGATGTCGACGCCGGCGTCGACGAGCGCGCTGCGCACCGCGGTCAGGTCCCCCGGCCCGGTGATGATCTCGAGCACGTCGTCGTCACGCGAGATGTCCTGAGCGCCGGCGTCGATCGCCACCATCAGGTCGTCCTCGTCATAGCGCGAGGCGTCGACGACGACCACCCCCTGCTTGTCGAACAGGTATGACACCGAGCCGGGCTCGCCGAGGTTGCCGCCGTACTTGGAGAACGCGTGACGGACGTCGGCCCCGGTCCGATTGCGGTTGTCGGTCAGCGCCTGGATCAGAAGCGCTACGCCGCCCGGGCCGTAGCCTTCGTAGAGGACGGTCTCGATCTGATCGGCGTCGACGCCCTCGCCCGTCCCCTTGGCGATCGCGCGTTCGATGTTGTCCTTGGGCATCGAGGCGTCGCGCGCCTTCTGGACGGCCAGCGCGAGCCCCGGGTTACCGCTGGTGTCGCCGCCGCCCTCCCGGGCGGCGACCGTGATCGCCCGCGCCAGCTTGGTGAAATGCTGGCCGCGGCGCTGGTCGACGACCGCCTTCTTGTGCTTGATCGAAGCCCATTTGGAATGTCCTGACATCCCTCGTAACTATACGAGCAGGCGCAGCGCCGCCGGATGCTCTCGGTACCAGTCGATCGTGCGGCGCAGGCCGTCCTCGAGCGAGACCGCGGGCCGCCAGCCCGTCAGCTCCCGGAGCTTGGTCGCGTCCACCCACTGACGGTCGATCTCCCCGGGCGGGACCCCCCGGCCGCGTATCTCGGGCTCCAGGCCACTACCCGCCAGACGGCAGATCAGGGCCACCACATCGCTCACCCGGTGGGGTCGCCCGCCACCGGCGTTGAAGGCCTCGCCGCTCCCCCGGCCGGCCAGCAGGGCGCTCCAGATCGCCAGGTAGGCGCCGACCGCGTCCTGCACGTAGAGAAAGTCACGCTCCGGGGAGCCGTCGGAGCGGATCACCGGAGCCCGCCCCGAGAGCGCCGCCGCCACCGCCTCGGGCACCAGCCGCGAGCGGTTGGTGTCGCCACCGCCGTACAGATTGGCGAGCCGGGTGACGGCCACGGGCATCCCGAACGTGTGCCAGTAGGAACGGGCGATCAGGTCGGCGGCCGCCTTGGAGACGTCGTAGGGAAACGTCGGGGCCAGGGGCTGGTGCTCACGGTAGGGAAGCTGGGCCTGGCGCCCGTAGGCCTTGTCCGAGGAGGCCACGATCACGCTTGAGACTCCGTGGCCCCGGCAGGCCTCAAGCAGCATCCAGGTGCCGCGCACGTTGGTCTCGAACGTCGAGCGCGGAGATCGATTGGCGGTCAGAACGAGCGTCTGGGCGGCGAGGTGAAAGACGCTGCCGACCTCGTACTCGCTCAACGTCCGAGCGACCAGGCCCTCGTCGCAGATGTCGCCGTGGACGGTGTCGACGCGACCCGCGAGACCCTGCAGCTCCAGCCCCGCGACCGCCGGCGCATCTCGCCGGATGACCACCACCCGGGCGCCGCGATCCAACAGCGCGGCGGTGAGCCACGGGCCCAGCAGACCGTCGGCGCCGGTGACGAGCACCGCGCAACCGTCGCTCGAGCTCAACTCCACAGCTTCCAGGGCGGGCGGGCGGAACCGGCGGGGTCCGCTTCCCAGGCATCGTTGAGCACGATCGAGTCCTTGTAGGTGTCCATGCAGTGCCAGAAGCCCTCGTGCCGAAACGCTCGCAGTCCGCCGGTCTGCGCCAGACGCGACAGCGGCTCACGCTCGAGCACGCTGCCTGCCGTGAGCAGATCGAGGACAGCGGGCGAAAAGCAGAAGAAGCCCCCGTTGACCCAGTGCTCGGAGCGCGGCTTCTCCGCGAAGCCGCGCACCTTTCCGTCCCCGTCGAGGTCGGCGACGCCGAACGGGAGCTCGGGCCTGACGACGGTCATCGTGGCCGGTGCCCCATGATCCTCGTGGTAGCCGAGCAACGCGCCGAGGTCGATATCGGCAAGGCCGTCGGCATAGGCCAGGCAGAAGCCATCCCGAGACAGCTCCGGGATCTCGCAGGCGGCCAGATGCACTCGTCCTCCGGTCGGCGTATCGGCGCCGGTCGCCAGACACCGGATCTCGGCCCCGGCCGGCCAGCGCTCGCCGGCGACGAACCGCTGCACCTGCTCTCCCCGGTAGCCGGTGAGCAGGATGAAGCGAGCAAAGCCTTGGGCGAGGTAGATCTGGATCACGTGCCAGAGGATCGGTCGCCCGCCGATCTCGACCATCGGTTTGGGGATCGACGGGCTGTGGCCCTGCAGGCGCATGCCCCTCCCCCCGCAGAGAATCACCACGCGTGGTCTCACGGCGGACGATTATCGGGCATCATCGTGCTATGTCCGCACTCGAGCACCCCGCGATCTTCAAGGCCTACGACGTCCGCGGCCTGTATGGCGACGAGCTTGACGCTCCCACCGCTCACGCTATCGGACGCGCGTTTGCGCGCGTGATCGCCGAGCAGGAGGGCAAGCCGGCCGCCGAGCTCACGCTCGGCCTGGGCCGCGACATGCGCCTGACCGCAGACGAGATGGCCGCCGCCTACCGCGAGGGCATGACGGGCGAGGGCGCGACCGTGGCGGACGCCGGCGTGGTGGGAACGGAGATGCTGTATTTCCTGGTCGGCTCCCGTGACCTCGACGGCGGCCTGATGTGCACGGCATCCCACAATCCCGCGGCTTACACCGGGGCCAAGCTGGTGGGGCGGGGCGCGCTGCCCCTGTCGGGCGATGCCGGCCTGGCTGACGTGCGCGACCGGATCCAGGAGGGGCTCGGAGACGCTCCGGGCGGCGGCTCGGTCCAGGAGGTCTCGATCTATGACGAGTTCCAGGAAGCCGCGCTGAAGTTCATCGACGCCTCCGCGATCAAGCCGCTGAAGGTGGTAGTGGACGGCGGCAACGGGATGGCCGGGCCGATGGTGGGGCCGTTGCTCGAGCGCCTCGGGCTCGACCTGGAAGAGGCCTACTGGAAGCCCGACGGAAACTTCCCCGACCATGAGCCCAACCCGATGCTGGCCGAGAACCGCGAGTTCATCATGGGCGAGGTCGTCAAGCGAGGCGCCGATCTGGGCATCGCCTGGGACGGCGATGCCGACCGTTGCTTCTTCATCGACGAGCGGGGCGGGTTCGTGGACGGAGACTTCCTGACCGCCCTGCTCACCGAGTCGCTGCTGGCCAAGGAGCGCCGAGCCACGGTGCTCTACGACGTGCGAGCCAGCCGCGCGGTGGCCGACACCGCGGAGCGGGCGGGCGGCCGAGCGCTCGTCAATCGCGTCGGCCACGCGTTCTTCAAGAAGCGCATGCGCGAGGAGCACGCCGTGTTCGGCGGCGAGGTCTCCGGCCACTATTACTTCCGTGACTTCTACTGCGCGGACTCGGGAACCCTGCCCGCGCTGCTGATCCTGGAGCTGATCTCCCAGCGCGGGAAGACGATGTCCGAGCTGCTGGAGCCATACCGGTCTCGCTACTTCATCTCCGGGGAGATCAACTCCGAGGTCGACGACCAGGACGCCAAGCTCGAGGCGATCGCCGAGCGCTACTCAGACGGCGAGCAGAGCCGGCTCGACGGGATCTCGGTCGACTACGACGACTGGCATTTCAACGTCCGCGCCTCGAACACCGAGCCGCTCGTGCGCCTCTGCCTGGAGTCGCTCAAATCACGCCAGGACATGGAGGCCAAGCGCGATCAGGTCCTGGGTCTGATCAGATCGTGAGCAGCGACTCGGAGGGGGGCAATCAGGGCGGCGAGCCGCACACCGTAGCCCCCGATCCCGCCGACGCCATGTCGGTTGCCCGGGCGGCCGGGATCCACCGGCTCGCGGTGCCGACCCCGTTCCTGGTGGGCCGGGTCAACTGCTATCTGATCGAGGACGACCCGCTCACCCTGGTCGACACCGGTCCGAACTCCGGCAAGTCGCTCGACGAGCTCGAGCGGGGGCTGTCCGACCTCGGGCACCGGATCGAGGACCTGGACCTGATCGTCATAACCCATCAGCACATGGACCATCTGGGCCTGCTCGAGATCCTGGCCCGCCGGTCAGGCGCCGACGTCGCGGCGTTTGCGCTCCTGGGCCCGTATCTCGAGGACTTCAGCACCAGCGCCGACGCCGACGACGAGTTCTCGCTGCAGGTGATGCTGCGCCATGGCGTCCCCCCGGAGCTGGCGGCGGCGCTGGGGTCGGTGGGCGCCGCGTTTCGAGCCTTCGGCTCCAGCGGTCGCGTCACGGTGCCGCTCCAGGACGGCGACCAGCTTGCGCTCCGCGACCGGACCCTGATCGCCCGGCACCGCCCCGGACACAGCCCTTCCGACACCGTGCTCTGGGACGATGCGCGCCGGATGCTGTTCGGCGGAGACCACCTCCTGGCCCACATCTCCTCCAATCCGCTGGTCAGTCGGCCGTTGGCGCCGGTCGCCGACCCGCCGCCCGCGGGTGGACCCGATCGACCCCACGCCCTGATCGACTACATCGCCTCGATGGGCGCCACCCGCGAGCTGCCCGCGCAGCTCGTGCTCTCCGGCCACGGTCCGCCCGTCACCGATCACCGCGCGCTGATCGACGAGCGCTTCCGGATGCACGAGCGGCGGGCTCGCAAGCTGCTGGGCCTGTTGGCACCGGGGCCGCTGACCGCTTACGACCTCGCGTCCAGGATGTGGGGTAATGTCGCGGTCACGCAGGCCTTTCTGACCATCTCCGAGGTGCTCGGCCACCTTGACCTCCTGATCGCCCGCGGCCAGGTGCGCGAGGAGAGCCACGAGCCGGTGACGAGCTTTGCCGCCGTTTAGAGATCTGCTGAGCCATGGCTGACCGGCTCGAGATGGCCGGTGGCCCGGAGGGGCGTCCCGACGGCGGGCCCGAGCTGCTCGGGCCCGCCGGTCCAGACCACTCGGCGCTGCTGCGACGCGTTCCCGCCATCCTCTACACGGCCGAGGCCGGCGCCGACGGGCGGTGGGAATACGTCAGTCCCCAGATCGAGGTGATCCTCGGCTTCACGCCCGAGGAGTGGTGCGCGGATCCGCACCTGTGGGCGAGTCGCCTGCACTCCGAGGACGCCGCGCGGGTGCTCGAGTCCGAAGCCGGCGTGCTGGCGGGCGAGGCTCCGCAGGGGGCCGTGGAGTACCGGCTGCGCCACCGGGACGGGCACACCGTCTGGGTCCGCGACGAGGCGCTGCTGGTCGACGCCGAGGACGGTCCCCCGCGCTGGCACGGGGTGATATCCGAGATCACAGACCGAAAGCGCGCCGAGGCCGAGCTCGAGCGGCGGGCCGCTCAGCAGGGGGCGGTGGCCCGCCTGGGAGAGCACGCGCTCGAGGGAGCCGGCACCCTCGAGCTCTGCCAGGAGACGGTGGCGGCCGCCGCGCAGCTCGTCGGAGTCGAGATCGCCGCCGTGATCGACCTCGCGTCGGATCGCGACGCGTTTGCCTTCCGCGCCGCCTTCGGCCTCGGCGCGGAGGCGACGCGGGACCCGGTGCCCGCCGGCAGGTCTTCGCAGGCCGGCTACACGGTCCTCAACGGCGCCGCGGTGATCGTCACCGACTGGGACAAGGAGGAGCGCTTCACCTGCTCGCCGGTCCTCGCCGTGCGAGGGGTGCGCAGCGGGCTGACGGTCATGATCGAAGGCCGGCGAGCCCCCTTCGGCGTGCTCGGCGTGCACTCGCTGCACTCCCGGGAATACGACGGCGGGGACCTCGATTTCGTGCAGGCCCTCGCCAACGTCCTCGGTGACGCGTTCGAGCGCCAGCTCACCGAGGACCACATCCGCCACCGGGCGCTGCACGACCCGCTGACGGATCTGCCCAATCGGACCCTGTTCATGGATCGGCTCGAGCACGCGATCGAGCGACTCCGCCGCCGCGGCTCGTCCACGGCGGTCCTGCTGGTCGACCTGGACCGCTTCAAGCTCGTCAACGACAGCCTGGGGCATCCGGCCGGCGACCAGCTGCTCGCCGCGGCCGCGCCCCGGATCAAGCAGGCGGTCCGTCCCAGCGACTCGGTCGCCCGGTTCGTCGGCGACGAGTTCGGGATCCTGCTCGAGGACATAGCCGGCGAGCAGGAGGCCATCGAGATGTCACAACGCATCGCCGGCGCGTTCACGCGTCCGTTCGTGCTCGACGGCAACGAGCACTTCGTGACCACGAGCATCGGGATCGCGCTGGCGGAGGGAGGGGAGCGCGCCGAGGATCTCGTCCGCGACGCCGACGCCGCCATGCACCGGGCCAAGGAACTGGGACGGGACCGTTACGAGCTGTTCGACGAGGACATCCGGGGACGCGCCATCTCACGTCTGCGCCTCGAGAACGATCTCCGGCGCGCCCTGGATCGCGACGAGCTGACGCTCGACTACCAACCCCTGGTCTCGCTGCGGGACCGCTCGATCGTCAGCGTCGAGGCTCTGATCCGTTGGGAGCATCCGATCCGCGGGCCGCTTCCCCCAGCCGATTTCATCCCGGTCGCCGAGGAGAGCGGGCTGATCGAGCCGATCGGCCGCTGGGTGCTCGAGCAGGCCTGCCGTCAGGCCGCCTACTGGTACCGGACGCGGCCCGATGCGGCCCCGATATCGATGGCTATCAACCTCTCGGCGGTCCAGCTCGAGGACCAGGCCCTCGCCGACACCGTGTCGGCGGCGCTGCGCGGCTCGGGCCTCGATCCGGCATGCCTGGCCCTGGAGCTCACCGAGAGCGCGATGGTGGACGACTCCGAGGTACTCACCGAGGTGCTGCACGCGCTCGAGGCGGTCGGGGTGCGACTGGTCCTCGATGACTTCGGGACCGGCTACTCCTCGCTCGCCTACCTGACCCGGTTGCCGCTGGACGCGCTCAAGGTCGACCGCTCGTTCATCCGCGGTCTCGGCACCGATCCTCGTGACACGGCCGTCACGGAGGCGATCGTGGCCATGGCCCACGCGCTGTCGCTCGAGGTGGTGGGCGAAGGCGCCGAGACCGGGCTGCAGGTGGCCGAGCTCTCGCGACTGGGCTGCGACCTCGTCCAGGGCTATTACTTCTCCCCGCCGGTGCCCGCCACCGTGATCACGCGCATGCTGGAGCGGGGCCCTTCCTGGGTGACCAGCAGGGGCTAGTGCTAGTGCTAGTGGTAGGCGGTCTCGCCGGTGCTCAGCGGCGAGACCGTCGTGGTGCCGCACTCGTAGGCGCCCCCGGGGATCTTGACGCGCAGCGTGGCCGTGTCGTTGGGCGGGATCACCTGCAGGCCGTGGGCGGTGGTGCAGCCCGCGGTCGAGGCCGCGCCATGCGTAACCCCCAGCCGGAAGGAGACGCTCTGCCCCGGGGAGACGACGAGCCGCCGTTCCGGCGCGTGCCCGAAGAAGTCGTCGTTGGTGTGAGTCGGCGTGGTCGGAAGAGCGCGCCCGGTGCGATCCAGGAACTGGACTCCGGGGTAGCCGATCGTGGCGCAACTCGCCGAGCCCGTATTGCGCAGCGCGAAGCCGAGCTCCCCGTGGCCCGTGGCGCCCTGCCCGCCGATGAACGACAGGGCGAGTCCCGACGCGCGGCAGGGCGGCGGACCGGCGGCGCCCGAGGCCGAGGTGGCCTCGCCGCCGGCCGGCGACGAGGTCGCCGCGGAGCTCGTCTCGGAGGCGCTCGGGGAAGCCGGCGCCGACGCGCTGCTGGTGACCGTGGCGGTCTTGGTGACGGTCGCCACCGGGCGCTGCGCGCTCGTCGAGGCGTCCGAGCTCCCGCAGGCGGCCACGCAGCCGACTGTCAACAGGGCCAGCCCGAGCCGGAGAACCCACATGGGCCGGTGTTCGGGCTGTGTGCCGCTGGATCCTTTTTCAGAGCATGCGAGCATCTGCATATGAGAGTCTCCCTTCCGCCCGGCACCCAGCGCCCCCGGCGCCGGCGCCGGCTCGACTGGGAGCTCATCACGTGCGGGGTCGGGGGCCATGCGCTCGTCGGTGGCGATGCCCAGGATACCGGCGACGATCCGCTGATCGTCAGCGATCGGGGAAGCCGGGACGTCATTCGAGCGAGCGACGCCGGCCACGCCCGGAGTTGCGACCGGGAGGCTGACGGGCTGATGGTGATCGGCCGATGAGCGCCCCCGATCAGACGGCCGCCGACGCGGTCAGCGAGCCCGTCGAGGCCGAGTGCAAGCGCGTCGGCGCCGAGCTCGCGGCGGCCTTCCCGTCCGCCTCGCGCCAGCCCGTGCGTGTCCTGGACGCCCGTGCCATGGAACTGGCGTCCAGCGACCGGGAGCTCAGAACCGCGCTGTTTCGCTTCGTCGACGTGGTTCCCGCCTGCCGAACGCTCGACGATCTGGCTCGCCATCTGACCGGGTTCTTGGCCGAGGTGCCCGACTCCCCGCTCCCGATCGCGGCAGCGATGCGGATCTCGCACACCAAGCCCGGACGGGCGGCGCTCGGCGCCGCCGCCGCGGGGGGCGTCAAGCATCTCGCGCATCGCTTCATCGTGGGAGAGACCCCCCGGTCGGCTCTGGGCACGCTGCGCAAGCTCTGGGACCGGGGGGTGGCCAGCTCGGTCGACCTGCTGGGCGAAGCGACGGTCACCGAGAGCGAGGCCGATCGCTACGCCGCGCGCTGCGCGGAAGCGATCAAGGTCCTGGCCCCGGCGACCGCCGGCTGGCCGGCTCGGGAGCACCTCGAGCGCGACGGCGTCGGCCCGGTCCCCCGGGCCAATGTGTGCGTCAAGATCTCGGCGCTGACTCCGCTGCTGCGACCCGACGCGCCCGCGCGCGGGCAGCGCGATGCCGCCCGGCGCCTGCGACCGCTGCTGCGCCACGCGGCGCGCGCGGGCGCCCACCTGCACATCGACATGGAGTCCCTCGACTCTCGCGAAGCCGTGCTGGAGCTGGTGCTCGCCCTGCTCGACGAGGAGGAGTTCCGCCAAGCCCCGTCGACCGGCCTGGTGCTTCAGGCCTACCTGCGCGACTCGCCTGACCAGCTCGCCCAGATCGTGGACTGGGCGCAGCGCACCCGTCGCCGTCCCCCACTGACCGTACGTCTGGTCAAGGGAGCCTACTGGGATCATGAGCTCGTCCAGGCCCGCCAGCATGGCTGGCAGGTGCCGGTGTTCGAGCACAAGCAGGACTGCGATCGCAACTACGAGGCGCTGACCAGGGCCCTGCTCGATGCCCGTCCGGCGTTGCGCGTCGCGATCGCGTCGCACAACCTGCGCTCGGTCGCCCACGCCATCGCGTATAACCGGATCAGCGGGGGGCGCGATCCCGACCTCGAGCTGCAGGTGCTTCGGGGGCTCGGTGACGACCTCCAGGACGCCCTGGCCGCCGAGGGCTACCGGGTCCGCACCTACTGTCCGATCGGCGACCTGGTGGCCGGGATGGCGTACCTGGTTCGCCGCCTGCTCGAGAACACCAGCAACGAGTCCTTCCTCTCAGAGCAGGCTCGCGGCGTTCCCCTTGAGCAGCTCCTGGCGCCACCGTGAGCAGGCCCCCGGCGGCGTAACGTCTAGGGCGCGATGACCGCGTCGTTTGCCAACGAGCCCATCCTGGAGCTGCGCCGAGCGGCGGTGCGCGCACAGCTCGACGATGCCCTTCGGCGGGTAGACGCCGTCCTGCCCCTCGAGGTTCCGGTCTGGATCGGCGAGGACTCGCGGACCGGCGAACAACTGCTCTCCACGGACCCCGGCCGGCCCGAGCGGATCGTGGGGCGGGCCCCCGTGGCCGGCGGATCCGACGTCGAGGCGGCCGTGGCGCGGGCCCGCCACGGCCTTCGGGAATGGAGGGCGCAGAGCGCCGAGACGCGCGCGGGCGCGCTGATGGCCGCGGCCGGGTGGCTGCGGCAGCGGCGGGTCGAGCTGGCGGCGCTCGAGGTACGCGAGTGCGCCAAGCCATGGCCCGAGGCTGACGCCGACGTGTGCGAGGCGATCGACTTCCTGGAGTACTACGCCCGGGGCGCGATCGAGCTCGGGCGAGGACGGCAGCTGCTCCAGGCGCCGGGCGAGCACAACGAGCTGCGCTATGTCCCCCGGGGGATCGTGGCGGTGATATCCCCGTGGAACTTCCCGCTGGCGATCCCCTGCGGCATGACCGCGGCGGCGCTGGCCACCGGCAACTCGGTGGTCCTGAAGCCCGCCGAGCAATCACCGGCGATCGCCTATCGGCTCGTGCAGGCGCTCCGAGCCGGAGGCGTGCCTCCGGCGACGATCTCGCTGCTGCCCGGAGACGGCGATGCTGGCGCGGCCCTGGTTTCACACCCCGACGTGCATGCGATCGCGTTCACGGGCTCGCTGGCGGTCGGACGCGAGATCGTGCGCGCCGCCGCCGACACCGACGGCCAGCGCCATTTCAAACAGGTGGTGGCCGAGCTCGGCGGGAAGAACTGCGTCATCGTCGACGCCGACGCCGACCTCGACGAGGCGGTGCCGGCGATCATCGGCTCGGCCTTTGCCTACGCGGGTCAGAAGTGCTCGGCCGCCTCTCGCGTGCTGGTCCACGAGGCGATCGCCGATCATCTCCTGGAGCGGCTGGCGGGCGCCCTGAAGGTGCTCGTGATCGGGCAGGCGCAGACGCTCGGCACCGACGTGCCGCCCGTGATCGAGCAAGCCGCCCAGGAGCGCGTGGCGCGCTACTGCCGGCTCGCCGCCGAGCAGGGACGCGTGGTCGCCCAGTCCGAGGCGCCCCCGGGAGACGGCTGGTTCTGTGCGGCGACGTTGGCCGCGGAGCTGCCGGACGACTCGCCGGTGCTGGGCGATGAGATCTTCGGGCCCCTGCTGGCCGTGCAGTCGGTACGGGATGTCGAGCACGCCTGCGACGTCGTGGATGGTCTCGCCTACGCGCTCACCGGTGGCCTGTTCGCCCGTGATCCCTCCGTCGTGCGCCGGGTCCGGGAACGCACGCCGGTCGGCAACCTGTACGTCAACCGCGGCATCACCGGCGCGATGGTGGGACGCCAGCCGTTTGGGGGCAACAGGCTGTCGGGCACCGGGATGAAGGCGGGCGGTCCCGACTACCTGCTGCAGTTCGTCGAGCAACGCGCCTACAGCGAGAACACGATGCGCCACGGCCTGGAGGTCTGAGCGTCTCCGCCGTTGGGACGCCTGCCAGACGGGGCCGGCTCGGCACCCGGGCTTGATTTCTCGGCCGCTCGGATCGATCATTGCGTGTCCAGGTGGACTCGTCCCTGTCAGTCGTATGGAGGCTCACCTTCGCCCTGGTGCTGGGGTTGGCGATCTTCGTGAGCGCGTTTGCGCAGGCCCCCCGCCGGCGGGTGGCCCCCCGGGAGCTGGTGCGGCTCGTCCTGTGCGCGCTGGTTCTCTACGCCGTCGGCTGGCTGGCCACGAGTACTCGGCACATGGTGCTGGCGGCCGTCGTCTACACGTCGGGCATCTCGGTCGCCACCGTGGCGGTCTGGCTTTCGCGAGGGCGCGACCAGGAGGATCCGCCCGCCGACGACGAACCAGTGGATCAGCCGCCGCCCCCCGACCCCGACGGTATTCCCCGGTTCGACTGGGCTGGGTTCGAGCGCGACTTCCGTGAATGGGAGCGGCGCCCGCGAGAGCCCGCCGGCGGCCCCCGGTAACTCCGCGCGGGCGGCGGGCGCCGCTCAGGCCGCGTGGTCCGCTCAGACGGCGTCGCTAGGCAGCGTGCTCGCGCCCGCGCGTGTCGATCAGGCTGAGCAGCAGGTCGTGCAGCCGCGGCTCGCCGGTGAGCTCCGGGTGAAAGGAGACGGCCACCACGCCGCCCTGGCGGACGGCCACCGGGTGACCCTCCACCTGGGCCAGCACTTGCACTCCCGGACCGGTCTCGGCCGCCCAGGGGGCGCGGATGAAAACGGCGTGTACGGGTCCCCCTTCGACGCCGTCGACGTCGAGATCGGTCTCGAAGGAGCGCAGCTGGCGCCCGAAGGCGTTGCGCCGAGCCAGGATGTCGAGCACCCCGAGATGGTCGCGGTCGAGCATGATCATCCCGGCGCAGGTTCCGAGCACCGGGGTCCCCTCGCGCGCCAGCCGCCGCAGCGGTCCGGCAAGCCCCTCGCGCTCGATGCCGAGCGACATCACAGTCGATTCGCCACCGGGGATGACCAACCCGTCGAGACCGTCCAGGTCGTCGGGCACTCGAACCTCGCGGGCGTGGGCGCCCAGCTCGCGCAGGACCCTGGCATGAGCCTCGAAGTCCCCTTGGAGGGCGAGTACTCCGACGAGCGGCCCCCCGTCCGCCTGGTCAGACACTTCCTGGGCGGCAGGTCCTACCAGCCGCGCGGGGCCAGCAGCTGCTCTGACTCGAGCTTGGAGGTCTCGAGGCTGACCATCGGCTGCCCCAGACCGGTCGACGCGGCGGCCACCCGGGCAGGATCCCGGTAGTGGGTCGTGGCCTCGACGATCGCGCGCGCCCGGCGCTCGGGATCCTCAGACTTGAAGATCCCCGAGCCGACGAACACGCCTTCTGCCCCCAGCTGCATGACCAGCGAGGCATCGGCCGGCGTGGCGATTCCCCCGGCGCAGAACAGGACCACGGGGAGGCGTCCGTCGGCTGCCACCCGGCGCACGAGTGGCAGCGGAGCACCCAGCTCCTTGGCGGCCGTGGGAAGCTCCTCGAGGTCGAGCACGCCCAGACGCCGGATCTCGCGGCGGATCATCCGCAGGTGCCGGACGGCTTCGACGATGTCGCCAGTGCCGGCCTCTCCCTTGGAGCGGATCATCGCCGCCCCCTCGCCGATCCGCCGGAGCGCCTCGCCGAGATTCGTGGCCCCGCACACGAACGGGATCTTGAACTGCCACTTGTCGACGTGGTTGGCCTCGTCGGCGGGCGTCAGCACTTCCGACTCGTCCACATAATCGACGTCCAGCGCCTCCAGCACCTGGGCCTCGGCGAAGTGGCCGATCCGAGCCTTGGCCATCACCGGAATCGTCACCGCCTCCTGGATCCCCTGGATCATCGCGGGATCGGACATCCGGGCCACACCACCGTCGCGCCGTATGTCGGCCGGCACCCGCTCGAGCGCCATCACCGCGGCGGCGCCTGCGTCCTCGGCGATCTTCGCCTGCTCGGGGGTGACGACATCCATGATGACGCCGCCCTTGAGCATCTCGGCCAGCCCCGCTTTGACGGTGAAGGTGGCCTCGTCGCGAGGAACGTCGCCGTTTGCAGCCATCTGGTGAGTGTAGCCGGGCGCTAGCTTGTCGGCCGATGACTCTCGACTCCGTTTTTGTCCAAGATGGCGACCGCTTCGAGGCCACCGAGCTGGGACTGGGCCCGTGGGCGCCCGGAGCGCTGCACGGCGGCGCCCCCGCGGCACTGATCGTCCACGCCATCCTGGCCGAGCTCCCCAATCCCGCCCTGCAGCTGGCCCGGATCACCTACGACTTCGTTGCACCCGTCCCGCTCGGCCCCCTCTCACCCCGGATCGAGATCGTCCGGCCAGGCCGCCGGGTCACGGTCATGGACGCCTTCCTGTCTGACGCGGATGACACCGAGGTGGTCCGCGCCCGGGCGCTCCTGATCGGGCCCAGCGTGCTGGGTGAGAGCGCGGTGGGCCCTCCTCCCCCATTTCCGGGACCTGAAGCGGGGACGCCCAGCGACTGGAAGCACGAGCCCTTGATGTTCGCGACCCATGCCATGGAGATCCGTTTCGTGCAGGGAGTGTTTCGCGATCCGGGTCCGGCGACGGCCTGGTTTCGCCTGCGCCCCGCATTGATCGCCGGCGAGGAGATCCACGCGCTGGAGCGCCTGGCCGCCGCGGCCGACTTCGGCAACGGGATCGCCTCGGTGCTCTCGTGGGAGGACCACGTGTTCATAAACCCCGATTTGACCATCTACATCGAGCGTCAGCCGGTCGGCGAGTGGGTGGCCCTGCAGTCCGAGATGCGCGTCTCGGTTGGCGCCGTCGCCACCGCCGAGAGCGTGCTCTGGGACCGGGACGGGCGGATCGGCCGGGCCACGCAGGCTCTGGTGGTGGGCCGGCGCTGAGGGCGTCTCGAGGGGGGCTCGACGGCGGCCTGACGGTCCGACGCCATGCGGAAAGCCGGACGGGCTATTTGAGGCGAAAGGCCTTGATCCGCACGTCGTACTGCTGGGCGTCGCGCGCGTACACACCGTAGGCCAGCGCCTGGATGATCGAGAGCAGCGCGGTGTGCGAACGAACGAAGGCCGGTGTGTTGGACGAGTAGTAGAGCCGAATCCGCGCCAGCCGTGCCACCTCGGAGAGGGTGGCGTCGGTGATCGCGAGCGTCGGCGCCTTGCGGTGGCGTGCCAGCTTCATGGTCCGTGTGATCAGCGGATGCGGGCGGCCGGCCGACAGACCGATCACCAGGGTGGAGGCGTCGATCCGGCTCAAGCGCCCCAGCGCCTCCTGCGAAGGGCTGGCCACTATCTCCGCCCGGAGGTCGAGCAGCATCAGCAGGTGGCGCAGATAGCTGGCAAAGAACGCCATCTGGTCGGTCCCGGCGATCAGCACCTTCTCGGCGGAGACGATCGCGTCCACCGCGGACTCGACGGCCGAGCGCGAGAGCTTGTGGGCGGTGTCCTCGACGTTTACATGGTCGGCTGCCAGCGCGGCCTCGAGCTCGGTGTGATCAAGCGAGAACAGAGGCGCCGCGGCCGCGGGGGTCTCATTGGCTCCCACCGGACGCCGGCGGTACTCATCGCGCGCCGCCTGCTGGAGCTCGGGGAAGCCCTCGAACCCCAAGGCCTGGGAGAAGCGCACCACCGTGCTCGACGAGGTGTTGGCCCGGCGGGCCAGCTCCTCAGCGGTCTGAAAGGCGGCCTCGTCCAGGTGGTCGACTATGTACTGGGCGACGTCCTTCTGGGAGCGCGAGAAGTCGTCGAAGCGCGCTCGGATGTAGCCCGAGAGGGCCTGGTGCCCGTTGACGGTCTCGGGGGCGGCGATCGGAATCGATGACTGCTTCATGCGCAGGCGTCTGATTCGACGCCCCCCGCTGCCGTTCCTTCAGAAGCGATCTCCGGCCCTCTCCCAACCTGTCGCCGCTCGGAAGAACGACCCGACTCAGCGGGCCCCTTAGCCCCGGCCGGATTGGCGAAGCCGCTGCTGGCGCTCCTGGTTCTGCCGACGCTCGGCGAGAACCTGTCCCACCGTGTAGATGATCAGCAGGTTGGCGATCACGCCGATACCGACGAATGTGAGCAGCAGCGCGAGCGTCTGGCCAAACGAGCTCGGCTTGTCCCCGAGACCCAGGATGCTTGCCGTGAGCAACGCCATCGCCAAATCATATCTGGAGCCCGAGCAACCGCGAGCCGGCGCCGAGCGATGTTGCCCGCCTGCTGGCGATGGCCGCCGCCGAGCGGTAGCTTGCCCCGAGTCGGCCCGGTAGCTCAGTTGGTCAGAGCAGCGGACTCATAATCCGTCGCGCGCAGGTTCGAGTCCTGCCCGGGCCACTGGGAAAGCCCTGCATAGCGGCCTCTTTCTGGTTTTGTACGCGTCGCAGCTTCCCTCGTAGGCTCCCCAAAGACTCCCCAGACTCGTGCGCTGCAGCGTGATTTGGGGAGCCCGGCGATAGCGATCAGAGCGCCTCGATCCCGCCCTCGACCGAGCACAGGGGCCGCCGCCGGCGCGACCCGGTGTGGATCGGCTGGTATCGGATCGTGGGCAAGGACTCGACCCGTATGCGCCGCAACCGGAGGCGGCGGCGCGGCTGGAAGCCCTGGTCGGCGAGCTGCTCGCCCACGTGTCCGAGCTACGCCAGCCCTCCCGGGGATAAGTCAGAACACGGACGTCGTCGATCAGACATCGGGCTTCGACCCCGGCCACGAGGGGGATTAGGGTCGCTGGCCGACATGGTGCGGCGCGCTCGTAATCGTGGGGGCCAGGGTCGGCGGCGATCACGGATGATCGCCGCCGGCCACTGCGCGGTTACGCCGCCGAAGCGTAGCCGCCCGTTCCAATGCGGGAATCTGCTCGTGAGCCTGAACTGGCAGGAAGCCAAACCGGGCGAGGCAGGCACGGCCGCCTTGGAGACACGGTGGTCGTTTCTCTACCGGGATGAGCCTGCGCCCCCGACGCTGACAGCACATCAACGGGTCAGTCGTTCTCGATCACATCCGCGGCGAGGGCTCAGACGAGCGTGGCACTGGCCCGCACGATCGCCGCGACCGCCGGCTGGCCCATCGACAATTGAGAGGGCCACAGTCGGCTGTGACTAGCAAGCTCGACCGATATCAGTACATCTCGACGCTCGGTTCCGGGGGCATGGGGACGGTTGTGCTTGCTCACGATACGTTGCTCGACCGGCAAGTAGCTCTCAAACGAATGGCCGCGACGACGGATCCTCGAGCGCTCTCGCGCTTGCGCCGAGAGGCACTGGTAGGGGCATCGCTTAGCCATCCCAACCTCGTGTCGATCTACGATGTGGTTGGGTCCAACGACGGGGCGGGGTCCGACGATGACGGCCTTGTGATCGTCATGGAGTACGTCCATGGCTTGACGTTGCGCGACGTGCTGAGCCGGCGAGGCGAGCTCCCTGCTCGTTACGGTCTTCGGCTTCTCGAAGGCGTGGCCGCCGGCCTGGACGCCATTCACAGACGGGGCATCGTGCATCGCGATGTCAAGCCACCCAATATTTTGCTTGGAGCCGACGGGGCGGTGAAGCTCGCGGACCTCGGAATCGCCTCGGTACCAGGTCGGACGCGGATCACGAGCGCTGGCACGGTGCTCGGCTCGTTTAGTTACATGGCGCCGGAGCAGCTCGCGGACGCGCCGTCCGCCCCCGCCATCGACGTCTACGCGCTGGCGGCAGTGGCGTTCGAAGTGCTGTCGGGACGCAAGGCCCGTCGCGAGACCAATCCGGTGGCGCTCGCGCACGCGATCGCCACGCAACCTGCACCCGACCTCCGCGACGCGTGGCCGGCCGCGCCTCGGGCGGCCGCGGAACTGCTCACCCGAGGGATGTCGCGCGATCCGGCTAAGCGGCCAGCGTCGGCGGGCGAACTGGTCGCCCGGCTGCGGGCCACGCTTGAGCCGCAGGGCCCGACGCGGTTCATGCCGGCGCCTGCGGCGTCCTCGGCCGCAACCTTGGCCGTGCCTCGTCTGGCTAGGCGCGCACGCGATCCCGAAGCACCGAAAGCCGGCGCGGCGGCTGCGGCCGACGGTCAAGCGGACGGGGGCCCGATGGGTTCGAAGCTAAGTGCGGCGGGCATGGCTGGATCACCGGCTTCCCGGTCGTCAGTCCACCGGGGGCCATCGCCCGTCCCTCGTCGGCTTGGCCCTGTGCAATCAGCGGTAACGATGCCATCCGCGAGATCCGTGCGTCCCGAGAGGCGGCAAGAACGATCAGCGGGCAGAGGCCGCAGGAACGTTGCTTCTGCCGCCGGTGTCCGTAGAAGTGGGCCAGCAACCTGGACGGTGTACGGGGGGGCGACCAGATTTCGACAATTGCGCCGCTGGCTGGTCGCGGCCGCGCTGGTGGTCCTCACGACGGTTGTCTTGGCGCTTGTGGTGCTTAACGGCATGGGTGCCTCACGTCCGAAGACGCAGGCCAGGCAACCTGCGAGGCACCGTGCGCACGCCGTGGGGACCGCTTCGCGCGCGCACAACAGCACCAGGAAGACGGCTGCCGGCAACAGCCCGAACGCCGCGCACCCCCCCGGCGGATCCGTGGCACCGAATCCAGCCGTCGCCGCCCCTGCCGCGCCGCCTGCGTCCCGAAGCGCTGGCAGGGAATTGAGCGGGAACGGAGCCACGCCCGCAGGCTCCTCGGTAACCAGTTCATCCTTACGCACGCCCGCAGCGGCGCCGGCGCCTTCAGCCGCGGGCAGCCCGATCTCGGCCGTCGAATCGTTCTACGAGCTTGCTGCCTCGCATCGCTACGCCGACGCTTGGGCGCTGGCCGACCCCACGTTCCGCAGCCAGCTTAAGGGGTATCAGGGCTTTCAGGCCGATCAGGAAGCAGACCGGTCGATCATCTTCGACGCCGCGCAAATTGTCAGACAGTCGACCAGCAGCAGTACGGTCGCAGTCAAGACCACCTCGGTACGCACTACCGGCACCCAGCACTGCGCCGGCACCGTCGATCTGAGCGCTGGAAGCTCGTCAGGTTGGCTGCTGCACCTAATCCACATCAACTGCACCTAACCCGCTGACGCATGCGTTTCGCCGAGCCTGTTCCAGGGATCGACGTACGTGGAGAGGAACGAAGATCGCCCGATGACGGCTGCTCTGAAATCCTGGGAAGACCGCCTTCGTGCGGACAGTAGGTGCGAGCGGGCTCGCAAATCGCGCCCGCTCGCCAGAGAGACGGTCCAGAAGCAACCCAGGTCGAAGTAGCCGCTTGGCAATCTCGACCTTGGCAGCTCGATCGCGAGCCCTTACGCGAGTGCCACTTTTCTCCCCGATCCGCTCCGGCACCATTACGCTCGACGCGAGCTGCGTCCGGGCCGGCCGGAGCGCGCTGTCGGATCCGTCTAGATCCCAGGGCTGCGTCCACGAGGAAATAGGGACTACCTGGAGTCGGCAGCAGGCGACGCCGTCGAGAGCTGCTCTCCTGCCGAATGCAGTTAGCGGAGAACTTCCCAGACGTCAGGCGCGAGCTCTCGGGCGCCGGGCACGAGCTGGCCGTTCGGCGGCGCCGGAGCGCTCCGAGCTGGCGGCGGCGCGGGGGCGGGAGGCGTGGTGAGCCCCCGGCGCCGGCTGTGGTGGGCGGCCGCCGGGCTGGCGGCCCTGGTCATCGTGGTGCTCGTGGTGCTGCTCGTCGCCTCAGGGAGCTCGACCAGTTCCTCGTCGTCATCTTCTTCGTCGGCGTCGAGCATCGGCAGGTCACGGGTCGTCCAGGTTCCTTCGCGCTCGCTGTCGCCTTATCCGGTGGTCCCGATCTCGCCCTCGCCGCTGTACACGACGGGCGCGCCCGCGGCCACCACCATGACCGGCCCGCTCGTCGAGAAGTCGCTCGCGGCCCATCCGGCCCCAGCCGGACAGGAGCTGGGCATCAACGTCAACGGTCTCTTCAATGCTGGCGCCTACACGCTGTCTGAGATCGACGAACAGCTGCGCACCGTCCAGACCACGGGCGCGACCGTCGCCCGCAGCGACGCCTTCTGGGAGGCCAGCGAACCCACCGCGCCGGTCGACGGCGTGCACCACTTCGACTGGAGCTTTGACGACACGATCGCCCGCGCCCTGGCCGTTCGCGGCCTCACGTGGCTGCCGATCATCGACTACACGGCGGCCTGGGCGCAGTCGATCCCCGGCCAGGACCACTCTCCTCCCGCGAACGATGCCGACTATGCCACCTACGCCCAGGCATTTGCCGGGCGCTACGGCACCAATGGCGGCTTCTGGCGCTCACACCCTCGGGTCTCTCCCCACCCGGTGCAGACGCTCGAGATCTGGAACCAACCCGACAGCGGCGACTTCTGGACGCCCAGCCCTGATGCAGCGCGCTATACCGGGCTGTATCTGACCGCGCGGCGTGCCATCGACGCCGTCGATCCGACCGCCCGAGTGATCATCGGCGGCCTGACCACTCCGGCTTCGTTCCTACCCGCGATGTTGCACGCCGACCCCGGTCTGCGGGACCACGTCGACGGGGTGGGAATCCATCCCTACGGCACGCCGCAGAAGATGGTCTCGGGGATCCGTAACGCCAGAGCGACGCTGATCTCGCTCGGGATGGGAGGCGTGCCTCTGTACGTCACGGAGTTCGGGTGGACGACGGGCCCGCGGTCGGCGCCCACCTACGCGACCGGTAAGCGCCGGGCCGATTACATCACCTTCATGCTCGGCGCCCTGGGTCACTTCAACTGCGGTCTGGCCGCGGCGCTGCTCTATGCCTGGGTCACACCCGCTCAGGATCCCGCCAGCATCGGCGGCGGGTACGGGATCTCCAAGGCCGGGGGCGGCGTGACGCCGGCAACCGCGGCTTTCGCCAAAGGAGTCGCCGCCGCGCGCAGCCCGGGACCCAGGTTGCCGGTGTGCGCACGCACCGCCTGAGCCAATCGGGCTAGCCGATGCAGCTAACGCAAGGCCAGCAGCCGGCGTAGTCAAAGCCCGAACCGACGACGCCTCCGCTGCCAGATGCTGTCGTGATCCGCTGACCTCCGATGCCGCCTCCCACCGGTGCGGCTCGACAGGGCATGGGGACGCGCCGCTCGTCTCCCTCGGCCAGCATCACGATCCTTTGTGCCACGGTCCCGAGATATCCGACGCGGCACCGTTCACACCATAATCACCGTCCGCGCTGCACGTGCGCTCTTCGTCAAGCGCGATCCCCGCGCGCTCGGCGATCAATTGCCCCGCCAACAGCTCCCCATCGGCATCGCCGTAGTGATCGACGGCCTCGTGATACAGCTCGGCCACCTTCGCGGCCAGCGGCATGGGCACCGCGTGCTCTTCGGCCGCCGACAGTACGCCGAGCAGCTCCTCATGGCAGCGCGCCAACGAGAAGGACGCCATGGCGTCGCCGCGCAACAACTTCGGCGCGTCGCGGTCCATGAAGCGGGAGGCTCCGGCGCCCTCCCCCACTGCCTCGCGCATGGTCTCGGGGTCCAATCCCGCGCGGGCAGCGAGCGCCAGCACCTCCGCCCCGGCAATCGCCTGCCCGAACCACAGCAGGTTGACCAAGAGCTTGGCCAGGTACCCGCTGCCCGCCGGGCCCATGTACAGGACACGTTCGGCCACGGCCTCGAGCACCCCGCGCTGCTCATCCAGGTCCTGTGAGGAGCCGCCGACGTAGGCGAGAAGCCGACCCTGCTGTGCTGCGGCCGGATCGCCGCCCACCGGCGCGTCCAGCACGCGAATCCCGCGGCGGCCGGCCGCCGCGACAAGCTCGCGCGCGATCGCGGGAGTGGCGCTGCTCATCTCGATCCAGACCGAGCGCGGCGCTAGCCCGCCCAACAGCTGTGGCATGACATCCCGTACCTCACGCGGCCCAGGCAGTGAGGTAATGGCGACAGCGGCCTGCGCCGCCGCCTCCCCGGGCGACTGAACCCAGCGCGCGCCAACGGCCCGCACGGCCTCCCCCATGTCGTCACGATCAGCGGCCACCACCGCAAAGCCCCGAGCGACCAGCCGCGCGCACATCGGCAGCCCCATTCGCCCGACGCCGATCAACGCAACGGCATGAGGCGTGTCACGAGCTCGCCGAACCATGATCCCGCCAATGTAGCTTCCGTTGAGCGCACCCCCTCGGCAACCCGTACCCAGGGTGGCGGTTGCTTCGAGTTGGGATGAGCACGGGCCTAGATGGCGCCGGCGCCCACCCCCGAGGGCCGCGATACCAGGGCCAAGGGCAAGCCTCAGCGTCCACCGGGTGGCCGAGAGCCGGCCGCCGAGAACCGCCGCGGCCGGACCCGTTGTTCTGGTCAAACGTCAACCCCTACGGCGTGTTCCGCTTGGAGATGGCCGCCGCCTCAATCTCGCAGGGGGCCCCACAGGCCCCGGTAATCGCCTGATCTCTCAACCCGACCGGTAGGGATCACGTAAGCGCTCAAGCTGCGAGGATCGAGCAGTTTGGACCCAGCCTCCTCCCAATCTGCCGCCTGGATCGATGGACTGCTGACGTCCGACCGCACGCTGCGCAACGCCGGCGGCGGCTTGTGCTCTGCTCTGCCCGTGGAAGACCCCGGCTCGCCCTACGATCGCCGCGCCGCGCTGTATGACCGCGTCGTCGGCACCGCGATCTACAACCGGATGTTCTGGGGTACCTCTCCCGCGTCCTATGCCGCGTTCGCGGCCGCCGCGGTCCGCGCCAGCGACGGTCCGCTGCTCGACGTCGGCTGTGGCAGCGCGGTGTTCACCGCCGATGCCTATCGCAACGCGAGGCGTCCCATCGTGCTTGTCGATCGCTCACTGGGGATGCTTACTCAGGCCGCGCAGCGCATCAGCAGCCCCGACCCCGCGCAGGTCGCCTTCATGCAGGCCGACCTCTTCGACCTGCCATTCCGATCCGGCTCATTTACCACCGTGGCCTGCCACGGCGTCCTGCACCTGTTCGAAGATCCCGTCGGCGTCCTGCATGCCCTACGTGCGCAGCTCGCCGCCGGCAGCTCTCTGTACGCCAGTGCGCTCGTCGCCGAGACCGCCGTCGGCCGGCGCTACTTGACCGTGCTGCACCGCGCGGGAGAGGTCGCCGTTCCGCGTCACGAATACGAACTGGCGGCCGCCACGCGCACCGTATTCAGCGATGTGGAGATCCACCGCGAAGGATGCATGGCGTTCATCACCGCCCACCCCTGACCGGCTTTCACGTCGGTAGCGGTCTGCAAGGTGCTGCTTCGCCACGAAGCATGGGCTGCGCGCAGTCAGGTGTGCCCTCATGTGGTGGCCGCGCTGATTTGTGAGATTCGCTCTTTCATGAATGCGATCTCGGCGGGATTGCCGGTGCGCTGGATCGCGGCGCGATATGCGGCCGCGGCTTGGTCGGTGTGGCCGAGGCGTCGGAGCAGGTCGGCGCGGATCGCGTGGTAGAGGTAGTAGCTCTCGATTGGCAGCTCGTCGATCAGCTCAAGTGCCACTTGTGGCCCGTCGAGCTCGGCGACCGCGACGGCGCGGTTGAGCGCAACGATCGGCGTGGGGGTGATCGCGAGCAGCTGGTCATAGAGCGTGAGGATCTGACTCCAGTCGGTTTCGGCGGCGGTGCGCGCGTCGCTGTGCACGGCGTTGATCGCCGCTTGGATCTGGTAGGGGCCAGGCTGGTTTCGCCGTAGGCATCCGCGCACGAGCTCCTGTCCCTCCTGGATCAGGCTGTGGTCCCAGCTGCTGCGATCCTGCTCGGGCAGCGGCACGAGCTCGCCCTGCGGCGTGGTGCGCGCGCTGCTGCGTGAATGCTGGAGCAGCATCAGCGCCAGCAGGCCGATCGCCTCGGGCTCATCGGGCATCAGCTCGACCAGCAACCGACCCAGACGGGTCGCCTCCTCGGTCAGCTCCCGGCGGATCAGCCGCTCACCCGAGCTGGCGGTATACCCCTCGTTGAAGATCAGGTAGGTGACCGCGAGCACGGCGTCGAGGCGCGCCGGTAGGTCGGCCTCTTTGGGAACCCGGTAGGGAATCCGGGCGTCGCGGATCTTTCCCTTCGCGCGTACCAGTCGCTGCGCCATCGTCGACTCGGGGACCAGGAACGCCCGCGCGATCTCCGGCGTTCTCAGCCCGCCGAGCAACCGCAGCGTGAGCGCTACCTGGGCGCCTGGTGCCAGCGAGGGGTGGCAGCAGGTAAAGATCAGGCGCAGGCGATCGTCTTGCACCGGGCTCTCCTCGGGCGGCTCGTGGCGAGCCTGCAGCAGCATCGCGTGGACATGCCGGGTATCGCGCGTGGACTCCCGGCGCAGGCGGTCGATCGCGCGATTGCGCGCCGTGGTGATGATCCAGCCCGCCGGGGCCGGCGGCACCCCGCCTGAAGGCCAGCGCGCCACCGCCGTCGTGAACGCGTCCTGGACTGCTTCCTCAGCCAGGTCGATGTCGCCGAACACCCGCACCAGAACAGCCACGGCGCGGCCGTACTGCTCGCGGAACACACGCTCGATCTCCGACTGCGGAACGGTCGGCACGCTCGCCGTCAGCCCTCCAGCTCGCCTTGGAACGGACGCACCTCGATCGGGAGGGTCGTCGCGCGGGCGAGCTTTCGCCCCCACGCCAGCGCCTCATCGAGGTCGCCCGCTCTGATGATCGTCAAGCCACCGATGTGCTCCTTGCCCTCCGCATAGGGCCCGTCGGTCATCGGCATACCCTCGTGACGAGGATGAACCACCGTCGCGGTGCTCGGCGCATGAAGCCCGCCCGAGAACACCCACGCCCCAGCTGAGCGCAGCTCCTGGTCCACCGCGCGTACGTCGGCCGTGATCTCCGCAAACACGTCGGCCGGTGGCGGGTCGCCATCAGGTTGGTAGATGCTAAGCAGGTACTGCTTCATCGTGAACTCCTTTCTGGGGGAGCGATCTCCAGCCGGGCGCAGTCGCGAACCTTGCCTCGCGCCCGGCCGGGGAGGCTCGTTCACGCCTAATCCGTTGCCGGCTCATAGCTGGCGATCACCACGCCAGTGGTCGTTGTGGTGCTGTCAGTGAGACGCAGCGACATGCGCGCCCCCTCGGGGAACAGTCGCCGACCGGTCCCGAGCACCAGCGGGTGGATCATCAGCAGGTACTCGTCGATCAGCCCGCCAGCCATCAGCGAACCGATCAGCTCACCGCTGCCCATGATCGCCAGAACGCCATCGGACTGCGCCTTGAGCGCAGCCACGCCATCAACCACGCCGCCGTGCAACAGGGTCGAGTTTGGCCACGGCAGGGGCTCTGTCAGAGTCCTCGACGCGACGTATTTGGGCGAGTTGTTGAGCATCGGGCCAAACCGGCTGTCCGGCTGTTGGTTCCAATAGCTCAGGAGATCCTCGTAGGTACGCCGCCCGAACAGCCATCCTGCCAAGCCGCCCCCGGCCGCCATCCTTTCCCCCATCGCCTTGCCGACAGCGTCGTCGGGGGTCTCGGACAGGTGGCCCCAGCCGCCATGTGTGAATCCGCCTCGGGTGTCCTCTTCGGGACGCCCCGGTGCCTGCATCACCCCGTCCACGCTCACATTGTTCATCACGACGATTCGGCTCATTTCACCGTCCTTTGACTCGCGGCGGCAATCCGTTGGCCGCCTGGGATAGGTTGCGCGAGGCCGACCAGCTATCGGTCTCTCACCCCCTACACGAACGGCACAGGCCGAAATCGACGCCCGCTCGCACAAGACCCGTCTCCTCGCCACGGCGAGCAGCAGCGCGAAACGACCGCGTCGAACAGCGGCGACCCGACCGGACCAGCCCCGGCGACGGCGCCGGCGGGCTATCTGCAATGGCTGGAGGGTCGGCCGTTGGCGGCGCGCACTCGGGAGGCGTATGGCCATCAGATCGGGCGGTTCGTGGCGTGGCTGAGGGATCGCTCGCCGGTCGACGGTACCCGCTCGCCAATGAGGCCGCGCGCGATTGGGCAGCCCGGAATTACAAGCGGCGTCTGAAGACGGTGCAGCAGTGGAAGCCCGCCTCGGTGAACCTCGCGCTCGCCGTCTTGGATTCGTTCAACAGCTACCTCGGGCTGGGACGCCCGGTCGTCCGCCGCGAGGACTTGCCCGGCCGGGCGCCGCGGACCGTCTCGAGCGCGGCGGCGCGATCGCCCATTTCCTTCCCAGCCCGCTGATGACCGCCTCGACGACGTTTGAGCTTGCGGGCCGTCCACCGGTATCCCCACCCCTCGCGCAGCAGCTGGGGCGTCGCGTGAAGGTTGTCGAGCATGGCACGGGGACGTCGGTGGTATTCCTTCACAGCCGGGTGGGCAGCCCGGGCGAGTGGAAGCAGGTGTTCTCGCTCTGGCCGGAGGGCTACCGGCTCGTCGCGATCGAGGCCTACCGTGACGGCACCGGCCCGGGCGTGGCCGGGCGCCGGAGCCTCGATGACTACGCCGATCAGGTCTACGCCGTCACCGAGCACGTCGGGGGTCGGTCTGCCTGGTCGGATTCTCGTGGGGCGGCCCAACCGCCCTGCGCGTGGCGGCGGCCGCGCCCGAGCTCGTGGACTCGCTCGCCGTCATCTAGCCTGAGGCATACGCGTTGCTGCGCACGCAGGACGCCTACGCCTACACCCAGATCTGTGGCCTGCGCGATCGGTGGCGCATACCACGTTGGTTCACGCGGTTCGTGCAGCGCGCGTGCTTGGGAGTGGCGATTGCTCGAGCGCCGCGCGCATCCCGGTGATCGCGTCGAGAAGCGCGGACAATGGTCTGAGTAGGAGCGTCGCGCATTCGACGCGTCCGAGCGGGTCGTATGTCTCGTCCAGCACTCCGTTCATGCGGTGGTCACCGTGGGCAGCGTTGATCATCGTGACGACCTCACGCTCGGCGACGAGCTCGCGCTGGGCCTCGATCTCGTCTAGGACGCTCCCGATTGTGGTCAGGATGTGTGCCACGTCGGCGCGGCCGCGGTAATCCGCTACGGGGCTATGGAAGACAACGTCATCGCTGAGCATGTCGGCGACCCAGTTCTCGGGGTTGCCATGGACGAGTAGAAGTAGTTTCGATTGCATGAGTCGTCCAGTCAGTCTGGGGTGGGTTTATGGGTCGCTCCGCTTGGTTTTTGTGTTCATGCCTGAAAAAGCCGCGTCTTTCCCAGCGGCACGACTCTCATGATCATCTGTCGATTCACGGGGCTTGCTCACGTCGAACGCCGAGTCGTCGTGACTGCGCCGGCGGTCGCGCAGCGCGCCTGGCGGACGGGCTGTTCGGTGGCTGGGCTGTGCCGGTGATCAGGCGGGCGCCACCCGAGGTTGACGTACATGCGGTAGCGCCAGCTCAGCGTCTGCGTCAGCACGCCGCCGAGCAGCAGTCCGATCGATGCGCCGCTGCCGGCGATCGCGGCGAAGATACCGAAGGCCTTCGCGCGCTCAGACGGCTCGGTGAAGGTGGTCGTCAACAGCGATAGCGCGGCGGGAGCGAGCATCGCTCCGAACGCGCCCTGGACGGCCCGGGCCGCGACCAGTATCCCGAAGGACTGGGCGGCGCCGCCGACGGCGGACGCGAGCGCGAACCCCGAGAGTCCGGCGATCAGGGTCCACTTGCGTCCGAACCAGTCGCTGAGCAGCAACAGACTTCCGAACGCGAGCGCGTACGCAGTGATGATCCACTGACGGTTGTCGTTGCTGAAATGGAGTGCTTTTTGGACTGAGGGAAGCGCGATATTCACGACGGTCGCGTCAAGTACGACCATGAGCTGAGCGGTGCCAAGGATCGCGAGGATCATCCAGCGGCGTGTACGGTTCGAGTCGGGGGAGGTCATCTGACGGCTCCGATCGGTGGACTCATGTGGGCGAGGGTTGCGGTTGTCAGGTGATGAGCGCCACCCACGCTAAGTCGCCGCGCCCGGGATGTGAAAGACCGCTTTGCGCTCTCTTCAGTGCAGCGCGGCATCACGCGCGTCCGCCCGGCGGCCGCTCTCTTCCCACTCGAGCCATATGGCGACGAGAGGAACGTTCTGAGCGACCAGTCCGACCGGCGGACCGGCGTGACGCGTTTAGTTAGTATCCGTGCGGTGACCGATCTTCGTCGGTTGCAGTACTTCGTCACGGTCGCGCAGGAACGTAACTTCACGCGCGCGGCTGAGCGGCTCCGTGTCGCCCAGCCGGCGCTCAGCCGGCAGGTGAGGTTGCTCGAGCAGGAGCTCGGGACCGAGTTGCTGCACCGCACCACGCACGAATTCGAGCTGACCGAGGCGGGCGCGTTCTTGCTTGAGCGCGGACCGGCGCTGCTGAGCGCTGCCGACGAGCTCTGGCGCAGCGTCCGGACCTACGGGACCGGCGAGCGCGGCGGAGTCGTGATCGCCTATGGGGGCAGCGCCAGCTATGAGACGGCACCGCGCCTGGTGCGAGGGCTAGCCGAGAGGCATCCCGGGATCGCGATCACGACGGCAGTGAAGTCAGTCAAGGAGATCGTGGCGGGCGTGAGCGATGGCTCGATCGGTTTGGGCCTTGTTCGCTGCCCGCCGCAGAACGTGGGATTGGAGGCGCGTCTGATCCGTCGCGAGCGCCAGGGGTTACTGGTGCGCCACGACCATCGGCTTGCATCCGCCTCTGCCGTCAGTGTGGTGGAGCTGGCAGATGAGACGTTGCTACTGCACCCCCGCGAGGCGAATCCGGGCCACTACGACGCCGTGCTCGGGCTGTGTCGAGAGCAGGGCGTTGAGCCGCGAGTCCTTGTGCGAACCTTGAGCTTTGATCTGGCCTACACCCCGATCCTGCGGGGTGAGGCTGTTGTGATCGTCGGAGAGTCGTCGAGTGCCCTCGGGCTGCCGGACGAGCTTTGCTGGTTGCCCCTGTCCCCTCCGGCAAGCTTCGAGGTTGGCTTGGTCGCCCGCAGCCACAACCGCTCCCCGGCCGTGGAGCGGATGCTCGACACGGCGACAGGGATCTCAGACGCCCTCGGCTGGATCTAGCCAGGCGACCAGCAGCGAGCCGGTCATGCCGACGAGCGCTGAAGAGATGCCAGACAGGTATTTCACGTCGCGCGCGCCAAGCGCAACGCTCCTCCTGCTCAACATCCAGACAAGGAGGACGAGATGACTAAACCAGCTGATGCCAAGAACGTGCTGCACCGGTACGTCGACGCGGTATCGGCGGGCGATCAAAACGCCGTGCGCGAGCTGTTCGCCGAGGACGCGACCTGGACGCTTCACGCCGGCCAATTGCCGATCTCAGGCACCTGGGCAGGGCGCGACAGCATCATCGACGAGTTCCTGGCAGGCGCGATGTCCCGCTACGAGCCGGGCTCCGTGAGCCTCGAGATCACCGGGATGATCACCGAGCAGGATCAGGTCGTGCTGCAGTGGACAAGCCGAGCGCGGACACACGACGGCCGACCCTACGAAAACGGCTGCATCGGCGCGTTCACCGTCCGGGAGGGAAAGATCCAAAAGGTGCGCGAGTACATGGACACGCTCTACGCCAGCGAAGTCGCCTTCTCGGGCCCCGTCGGCCCCACCGCCGCTGTCGGAAGAGGTGGATGAGGATGCGCGTCTTCGTTGCCGGCGCCAGCGGCGTGATCGGAATCCGGCTGCTGCCGCTCCTCGTCGAGAGCGGGCACGCGGTCGCCGGCACGACGCGTTCGCCCGGGAAGCTTGCCGAGTTGGAGGCGCTCAGCGCCGAGCCGGTCCTTTGCGACGTTTACGACGCCGCGGCGCTGCGCGCAGCGGTCGTGGGGTTTGGACCCGACGCGGTGATGCACCAGCTCACCGACCTACCGGATGACGCGGCGAAGATCGCCGAGGTCGCCGCGCGCAACGACCGAATGCTCCGCGAGGGAACCCGGAATCTCCTCGATGCCGCTAAGGCCGCGAACGCAGAGCGGCTCTTCGCTCAGAGCATCGCCTGGCCGCTCGCCGGGGAACGCGGCGCCACGTACCACGAGCACGAGCAAGCGGTGCTTGATGCGGGTGGCGTGGTGATTCGCTACGGCCAGCTCTACGGCCCAGGTACCTACTACGAGACCGAGCCGCCGGATCCGCCCCGAATTCAGGTCGACGAGGCGGCCCGCTGGACCGTGGAGATCCTCGAAGCAGCCCACGGCATCGTCGAGCTCATCGAATGACGGCTCACCACGTCGCGTCTCACGATCGCACCGCCCCCGACCACACCATCTGTCAACCCCTGACCAGAGAAGGAGGACATCTCTCATGCAGACCACCGACCAGACGCCCGACACGGCGGCGCGCGACGCGTCCACAACCGGCTCGATGCGGCTGCTGGCGACGGGCGGGACCGGCGTTCTCGGCCATGCGCTGCAGCCGGTAGCGCACGCAGCCGGACACGAGTTGAGCACACCAACCAGAGACGAGCTTGACCTGTTCGATCCCGTCGCGGTCGCGCAGGCCATACGCGGGGTCGACGGTGTGCTCCACCTGGCAACCCGGATCCAGCCCCTCGAGCAGCTCGGTAACCCAGAGGCCTGGCGCGAGAACGATCGCCTGCGCGCAGACGGCTCGAGAATACTCGTGGACGCCGCACTCGCGGCCGGCGTCACCGTTTACGTGCAGCCGACGGTCACGTTCGTGTATCCCGGAGAGGGTCCCGTCTCGGAGGAAACCCCAATCACAGATGTCTCGGCGATCCTGCGATCCGCGCTCGCGGCCGAGCGTGAGACCGATCGGTTCGCACAAGACGGCCGGCAGGGGATCGTGCTCCGCTTCGGGCTCCTCGACGGCCCAGGCACAGGGCACGACCAGCCCGTGCGCGCGCGCGGCGCCACCCTCCACGTCGCCGACGCAGCCCGCGCGCTGATCTCGGCGCTCGCGCTCCCCAGCGGGATCTACAACGTCTGCCGTGACGGCGAACGCGTGTCCAACAAGCGCTTCACGCGCGCCGCCGGATGGCATCCGCGGCATTAGCCCCCGGCCGCCCATCCGTGATCAGTGATTCAGAACCGAAGCGCTTGGAATCTCCGCGATGATCGAGCTCGAGTACGAAATGAGCTATGCCGAGACGATCGACGGCCCACTCGGACCGACGACCGGTTCGCCGCTGGGCGAGCGGATGTGCTGGCAAGTCACCACCGCGACGCTGCGCGGCCCGCGGATCGACGCCACCCTGGCGATGCCGGGCGCGGACTGGATCCGGCTAGGCGCCGACGGCATCCGCCGCCAGGACCTGCGCGCCCAACTTGTGACCGACGACGGGGAGCTGATCCTGTTTCGATATGACCTCGCCTTGATCCGTTCAAGTGAACGGTTCCTCGCGGCGCTCGCGTCTGGCGAGACAACTGAGTTCGACGACCAGTACATGAGGATCGCGCCCCAGTTCGAAGTGGGCGCCGGGCGCTATGCGTGGCTCGGCGAGAGCCTGTTTCTGGGGCGCGGCCGACTCACCGGCCCGAAGGCGATCGCATACGAGCTCTACCGCGTTCTCTAGCGGGCCGCTCTTCGACCGCTCGACGACACCGACTGCACGCGACCTGCCCACACGCCTCACATCGTTGAGCCTACGGTGGTGGCAGGGCGCCCTCGACTGGATCGCCCGATCACCAGGCGGGCGCCATCACGGCTCTACGCACGCCTCGCAACGTCAGCTTCCGTCGGGGACGGTCCTGCTCATGCCATCTTTGGCCACCGAGCTTCACCGCCGACCGTCTGGTCGAAGATCTGGATTGCGCCTGTCAACGACCTCGGGTTCAGTCAGGAAAATCCGGCAACCGCAGGCGTGTTCGGACCGTACTTCCTTCCGAACACGAACGTGTCCGCCCAGCAGATCATCAACGGGTATGAGCAGCTCATCGCTGCCGCGCATAGCTGGGGACTGCGCATCTTTTGGAGCCACGATCACCCCGTTCAAGGATGCGGCCTACTGGGACGCGGCCGCCGAGCAGAAGCGCGACACGATCAACACGTGGATCCGGACGAGCGGGCAATTCGATGGCGTGGTCAATTTCGCGTCGGCCATCGCGAACCCATACGACCCGGACATCATGAACACCATCTACGACAGCGGCGACCACCTGCACCCCAACGATGCAGGGTACGTGGCGATGGGGAACTCGATCAACCTCAAGATGCTCTTGGCAAAGTGACGACGGCGGGCAATCCGCTGCATCTCTCCTGAGCTAGTTCATCCCCTCGGGGGTGCGGGGCTGCCGTTTCCGCGCGGCCCCGCACCCCCGGCGCGATGTCCGTATTCGTCCGACGCTACGCCTTGGGCCGCTATCCGAGCGTCACCACTGACGGCGGCTTGCATGGCAAGAGTGCGACAGACGCCCAAGCGGTCGTTTGACGTCGCGCGTCGGTCTGGCCGCTGCGCTGGCGGTCAGCCGCTCAGCAGGTTCTTGTAGATGACGCCGTCCTTCATGATGATCGGGAACGTGTCCCGGGTGGAGAGCAGCTCGATGTTCTCCAGCGGGTCGCCGTCGACGAGCAGCAGATCGGCCAGCGCGCCCGCGGCGACAACGCCGAGCGGGCTCTTTGCGCGTCGGGTTAGCTTGCGAGCTCGACGAGCTCGACGCGCATTACGCCGTCCTGCACGAAGGGAAGGGTGCTGAGGCGGTCTCGTGCCGCCGCTTCAGACTCGGCGTTGAGCGTCATATAGCCGCCTGCGCCATCGGCCCGCAGCAGCAACTGCTCGACGAATCCGTCTGCTCGGAGGCTGGCAGTTTGTTGCTGCTCGTCCGAGAGCAGCTCTGCGATCTTCGGATTAGACGGATCCCAGGTGCCGATCATCAAAAGCTTGATGGCTCCCTCCTCGTCGAGTGGTCATCATTACCAGGGGGACCCGCGAGTCGGCCTAGCGCAGAAACTCGCACACGAGTCGGCCGAACGCGTCGGCGTGCTGGAACAGAAACGCATGCCCGGCATCTCCGTACAGGAGCAGGTTGGCGCTGGCGAGGCGTCGCACCATCGCGTAGGAGTGATAGGCGTCCATCAGACGATCGTGCGCCCCGGCGGCGAGGAGAACCGGCATCGTCAGCTCGTCCAAGCGATTCCAGGCTGTCTCGGTGCCTGAGGACCAACTTGTCAGCGCGGCGCTCTGTGGCCTGCACGCCCGGCGGGGTGAGGGTGCTGTGATCTTCGATCTGAGCGATCCGGCGCAGGGACGCCAACCCCACCTCCCGACCATTGGGCGTCTGGGGGAAAAACAGGTACAGAAGGTCCTTTATCGTTGACCGGCTTGCTCGCGATCTTGCCCACCTCCGGGTCGGGCAACGGCGCTTCGGGGATCAGCCCTGGTTTTGATCCGGCAACGATCAATCGCCGCACCATTCTCGGTTGCGCCAGAGCCAGGTCCAGGGCGACGAACCCGCCCATCGACCAGCCGAACACATCGACCCGCTCAACACCCAGCAGCAGAAACTCAACCGCGGCGTCAGACATCCCTGCGACCGTCGAGGGCACCGCACCAGAGCTCAAACCCACCCCGAAATTGTCAAACACGACCACATCGCGCTCAGCCGCCAGCGCAGCGAGCAACGCCGGATCCCAATCATCGATCGTGCCGCGGAAGCGCTGGCACAAAACCAACGGAGTTCCGCCCTCCCGACCCCCGCGACGAAACGCGAACCGGCCAGACGACCCCGTCACAAACCGCGTCTCCTCAGCACTAAACCAGTCGACCGCGGGCATCGTCATCGGAGAATACGCAAACCCCGCAGACCTAGGTCGCCGCGAACGATCCCGCGCTTTCCTTGTCGCCGGGGCGGCCATGACCGCCTCGCTTCCGCTTCGGTTTTCGGCTGAGAGCGACGTGCCGGCTCGTACGCCTCCCGGTGGGTGATTGCAGCACTGTCGGTTCGGCTTGGGACCTAGACTGTGGTGATGGATCCTGTCTCCGTGGCGGTCAGGCGCGCGCAGGCCGAGCCCGGTGCTGCGCTTGGCTTTGACACGATGGAGTCAAAGCCGCAGGTCGCCGATCAGCTGCCGCCAACGGCGGCTCGGATCGCGCGTGGGGTCGGCGGCTGGCTAAAGGACAGCTGGGACAAGGGCGTGCTTGCCCACGGTCCGCGCGGTGAAGGGCGGATCGACTTCGTGGGCCGGCGCAGCGTGTACCGGATCGGCTCGGAGTGGCGGCTGATGGTCGAGGGCAGATGGTTTGTCGGCAAGCCGGACGCGTGGACGGAGCGGGTGCTGGGTGACGTCAGCTACAGCCCCGAGTGGACGCTGGCGACGCTGGCGCGCACCACCGATTCCACGGTGGCCCGGACCCGTCGGATCGCAGGCGAGGAGTACATCGAGTTGACCGGGGTGACGACGGTCGACCCGGCGCTGTGGGATGACAACGGCGGCTCGTACCTGCGGCTGGAGTGGCTGGAGTCTCCGGTGAAGGTACGTGCCTGGGTGGATTTGGATGGCCGGCTGCGGCTGGCACGGCTGCGCTGGGAATACGAGGCGGGCCAGCGAGAAGCTGCGCTTGAGCAGATCCGCCGCCACTACGGGACGGGCGACGCAACCCCGCACGCGCCGGCCGGTCTCGGTGTTGGGGTCCATGACGAGATGTCGATCGCGCTCGGGGATTTCGGAGCGGCGTGGACACTCGACGCGTTCGATCCTGACGATCCTCGCTGGGACCGAGAACCCGGGCAGCTAGCTGCAGGGGCATGATCCCGCGTTGTCGCGGCACCGGCCGCGGCCCGCCCACCGCTGCGTCGAACCCGGCCACCTGTTAGACGCGATGATCTCGGTGGCCTGCGAGCTGGCTCGTAGCGTGTTGGACGCGGTGAGCGTGGCAGGACTGGGCGTCGAAGCAGACTTAGGAGCGGGCAACGTTGACGATGGATGCTGCTGCTGGATCGGGCGCGCGGCTGCTCACCGGAGCGGCGGGCCGTAGGCCAGCTTTGGCGACAAGCCGGGGGCAGCCGCACCGGCAGGATTACGGCGCATGTCCGCTGCGTCTCTCCACCGAGGCGAGCAGCCTGGTGAGCAGCTGGTTGAGCTGGCGCTTCTGTGTCTGAGAGAGGTCGCTGAGCAGTTCGCGTTCGCGGGAGGCACCGACATCGACGTAGCGTTCGAGCCGCGCGCGGCCGGCAGCTGTGATCTCGAGTAGCACCCCCCGGCGATCGGTGGGGTGGGGTACGCGTCTCACCAGGTCATGCCTCTCGAGCTTGTCGAGCCGATTGGTCATCGCGCCGGTTGACACCTTCTGGTCACGCGATAGCCATCCGTGCGACCGCGCGGATCGGCGTAGGGACATGAGGATCTTCCATTCGTCCTTGCTCAGCCCGGCCTGTCCCAAGCTGGCTCTGAATGAACTGCGTAGATGACGATGGGCTTTGTCGAGACGCGAGACGATCCCCTCGACCTCGGGGTCGATTTGCGGAAACGTGGACACCGCCCACCGCACGTGCGCGGTGATCGAATCTTCGTCCTCACCGGGCATGGGCTCGATCGGGCGCGGCTGCTGGGGCGTCATCGCACGGGCAGTTTAGCTTTGATGAAAGCAGCTTGACACGAGCATCTTAGCTGCGATAGCTTCAATACAAGCTGCTTTTATCAAAGGGAACTGATGCGGAGGGTCGATGACAGAGGTGCTGCTGTTTCATCACGCGCAGGGACTGACGCCCGGCTGCCGGTCGTTGGCTGATCGGCTGTCCACTGCAGGGCACGTCGTTCATACCCCCGACCTGTATGACGGTCAGACGTTCTCCGAATTCGCCGCCGGCATCGCCCACGCCGAGCAGATCGGCTTCGCGGAGATTCTCGAACGCGGGAGGTCCGCGGCCGAGCGACTGCCGGCCGAGATCGTCTACGCCGGTATCTCACTTGGAGTGCTGCCAGCCCAGATGCTTGCCCAGACACGCCCGGGCGCATGCGGCGCGATGCTCGTCTCCGCGGCGATCCCTCCCTCCGAATTCGGCGACGGATGGCCCGGAGACCTACCGGTGCAGATCCACATGATGGAGCACGACCCGGTGGTCACCGAAGAGGGCGATCTGGCCGCCGCCCGCCTGCTCACCGAAACGACCGACCGCGCCCAGCTATACCTATATCCCGGCAACCGACACCTATTCGTCGACGACGGCCTACCCGACCACGACTCCGCGGCGGCGCGGTCGACGCTCGAGCGCATGCTGGCGTTCTTGGCATCACTCGCTAACGGCGGCATCCCGCGACCTCAGTGACGGGCGCTTGCACTCTCAACAGGTTTTCAGAGAGCCGGTGGTGGCCGGGGCGGCCAGAACCGTTCATGCTCATTGATGGGGCTCACGAGTGCGCTGTATGACGACCGCCGCCTGGTCAAGCAGCTCGCGATGCGCCGAACCTTGTTCGTATTCCCCCGCGATCTGCTAGCCGCCGCATGGGGCAGCGCCTCGGCGCGGGTTGCGGAGACCCATCGGACCCGCATGGCAAGGGACCTCGTCAAAGCCCGACTCGCCGCTGACGGCGAGCAATGGCTCGAGCACGTCCGCGCCGAGGTGCTCTCCGCGCTCGCTGAGCACCCTGACGGCCTCTCGGCCGTCCAGCTACGCAAGCTGGTGCCGACGATTACCGTGAAGGTGGCCGCGTCGGCGAGTGACCCGTGGTCAGCGTCGCGAGTGCTGACCTACCTCCACGCGCGCGGCGACATCATGCGCGCCACCACCACCGGCCACTGGCGCACCACGCGACCACAATGGACGCTGACCCACCACTGGCTCCAGAACGTTCCCGAGCCCTTGAGCGCCCCCCGACGGCGACCGCGAGCTCGTGCACCGCTGGCTGCACACGTTCGGCCCCGGCACCACGGATGACCTCGTCTGGTGGCTGGGCGCCACCAAATCCGTCGTGCGGGCGGCGCTCGCCGAGCTCGGCGCCGTCGAGGTCTCCCTTGATCACGGCGCCACCGGCTGGCTGCTGCCCGACGACCTCGACGAGGCGCCGGACCCCGGCTCTGGGTCGCGCTACTGCCCGTGCTCGATCCGACCGTAATGGGCTGGCAGGCCCGTGACTTCTACCTCGACCGCCACCGAGACCAGCTGTTCGACAACCGGGGCAACGCGGGCACGACGACCTGGGTCGACGGCCGGGTCGTCGGCTGCTGGGTACAAGACGACACGGGCGTTCATCTCCGACTGCTGGAGCGCGTCTCAGCCCCCGCGCGTCGCGCCCTCGAGTCCGAAGCAAAGCGGCTCACCTCGTGGCTCAGCGGGATCCAAATCCCGACAGGACTGCAATCGTCGGGCATGGGAGCCGACGCGGCACACGCAGACGCTCGCGCCTGACCTTAATCCCGCGGCGCCCGAGCGCTGCTCCGTCGCCGGGCGGTCCAGGGCGCTACCTGCAGCGCGCCGGCGCCGATCACTCGCACGCCCTGAGTCAGCCCGGAACAGTCTCGGTCCTGCGTGAGAGCAGGTGCCGCCAGTGAACCATCTGCGTCAATTCCGGGTTCCTGGTTCTGGCGAAAGGAGGTCGGCGAGGTATCCACCATTTGCGAGTCCCATGCTTTGCGACTCGTGCGCGCGCATTGGGGTAGAAGTAGTCCGTGTTCGAACGCTTCGAGCTCGAGTACGTCGATGTCGGACAGGTGACGCTTCGCGTGCGTCATGGCGGCCGGGGCGAGCCGGTGGTGCTGCTACACGGCCATCCGCGCACGCACACGACCTGGCACCGTGTCGCACCGCGGCTCGCCAGCTCGTGCTTCGTCGTCTGCCCTGATCTGCGCGGCTACGGGCGGTCGACGCTACCTCCCGATGCGCCGGAACATGCTCAGTCATCCAAGCGGGCGATGGCCAGCGACGTGGTCTCGCTGATGCGGCACCTGGGCCACGAGCGGTTCGCCGTGGTAGGCCATGACCGAGGATCGCTGGTGGCTTTCCGCGTCGCGATGGATCACCCGGACGCCGTAACGCGACTTGTGGTGATGGACGGTCTCCCGGTCGTGGAGCATCTCGAGCGGCTCAACGAGGCGTTCGTCCGGACCTGGTGGCACTGGTGGTTCTTCGGCCAGACCGAGAAGCCGGCGGAGCGGGTCATCAGCCTCGATCCCGACGCCTGGTACCGGACGCCCTCGCCGGCCGAGATGGGCGAAGGCAATCACGCCGATGTCTGGACGGCGCTACGCGATCCCGCGGTCGTGCACGGCATGTGCGAGGACTACCGGGCCGGCCTGCAAATCGATCGCCTCCATGAGCAAGCCGACCGGACCGCCGGCCGCCAAATAGCTTGCCCAATGCTGCTGCTGGCCGCGACCGAGGACGACATCGACATCCACGGCGATCCCGAGGAGATCTGGCGATCCTGGGTCTCCGGAGAGCTACACAGCGGGGCAATCCACTCCGGGCACCACCAAGCCGAACAGGCGCCGGAAGAGCTCGCACAGGCCCTGCTGGAATTCCTCTCACACTGAGTTGTCACTTCATATCCGTCTCGACGACGCTTAAGCCAGACGTGCTCTTCCGCGGTTGACCCGGTTTGCGCGGCAACGAGGGCGATCACAGGCGATGACGCTTCGCGCGACGGCGGACGCGCGAGTTTGGCGACGAGAGGGTAGGCTCCCGGCCCAACCCCCCGGCCCGGCGCGAGTACCCGGCGCACGGCCTGCCCTACCTCGATTTCGCCGATGCGGTCAAAAGCCTGGACGAAGCATGCACGGTCATCCGGCGCCTGTGGACGGAGACCGAACCATTCGACTTCGACGGCACCTACATCCGACTGGCCGGAGCGTTCTGCAACCCCAAACCCGTCCAGCGGCCCCATCCGCCGATCCTGATCGGCGGACGCGCCACCGCGACGCTGCGCGTCGTCGCCGAGCATGCCGACCTGTGGAACATACCCGGCGGCGACCTCGACGACTGCATCCGGCGAAACGCTCTCCTCGATCGATTCTGCGCCGAGATCGGTCGCGACCCCGCCTCGATCACGCGCTCCATCCATCTGCGAGTCTCCTACGACCACGCTGCCGCGACCCGAGACTCGATCGCGTACGCCATCGACGCCGGCTTCCACCACATCGTTCTGGGATTGCCCGCTCCGTATCCGGAAAACGTCGCACGCTGGATCACCCGCGAGCTCATCAACGAGTCGACCTGAGCGCCTGCCCCGCACGCGGCAGCGCCGACGCCAAGCCGGCGAGCCGCCGGGACGCGGTTGCCAGGCAAGACTTGCGCGAACCCGGCTCGCGTCCCTGGAATTCGCTATGGCTGTCGGCAAGGCTAGTGCGGGCGAGTTCCCGCGCGGACTTCGACCCGCGGATCATGGCCGGCGCAATTCGCGCCGCGATCGACGCGGTGCCGCCCCAGCTCGCTCGCGACCCGGAGCTCGACATCGACCGCTACGGACGCGAGTTGGCGGACCTGTTCGAGCTCGCCATACGGGCCGAGGCCGAGCCTCGGAGCAGACGCGGACCGCCCAGCCCACGACCGAGGCCCAAAGATCGACGAGTCGTCCCACGGGCAGCCTGCGAGCGCCCGCCAATCCCGATCTTCATGGTCACGATCCTTCGCCGCGGGGTGTCATAGGAATGACCGACAAGATCCGTGATCTGAAGGAGACTCCCATGAAAGCTGTCCGCATCCAGAGGCCGGAAGGCCTCGAAGGGATCGAGGGGCTCGTCTACGAGGACGCCCCCGATCCCCAGCCGGCGATCGGCGACGCACTGGTTCAAGTGCGCGCCGCCAGCTTCACCCCGACCGAGCTGACCTGGCCTCTCCGGACCGATCGAGCCGGGCACGACCGGGGGCCACTGATCCCGGCGCACGAGGGGTCAGGCGTCGTAGTCGAACTCGGCTACGGCACCGCCGGCATATCGGTGGGCGATGAGGTCTACGGCCTCATCGACGGTTACCGCGACGGGTGGGCCGCCGAGAACGTGATCATCGAGGCTCGCAGCTTGGCGCCCAAGCCGACGACGGTCGATTTCATTCAAGCCGCCGCGATCCCGCAGGCCGGGCTCACGTCCTGGCAGGCGCTGTTCGATCACGGCCACCTCGAGTCCGGCCAGACCGTAGTGATCCACGGCGCCGGCGGCGGGGTCGGATCGATGGCCGTGCAGCTGGCCCGCTGGGCCGGCGCCCACGTCATCGGAACCGGTCGGGCCGGCGCTCGCCAGCGCGTGCTTGAGCTCGGCGCCGACGATTTCGTCGACGTCGAGCGGGACGGCTGGGAGACGGCCGTCGGGCAGGTCGACCTGGTCTACGACGCCATCGGCGGCAATGTCCTCGCCCAGTCCCCCGCCATCGTCAAGCCCGGGGGTGCGCTGGTGACCGTCATGGCTCCCCCTCATACCGATCGAGACGACATCCGCACGGTTCACTTCGTGCGCGATCCGAGCGGTGCGCAACTCAGGGACATCACTCGGCTCGTCGATCAGGGCAAGCTTCGACCCCATGTCGGCGCGGTCTACCCGCTCGCAGACGCACGCGAGGCCTTCATGGCCAAATCGACCCAGCACATTCCGGGCAAGGTCGTACTGACACCCTGACCAATCATTGATCTGAAACATCTGGAGGATCCCGATCACGAGCACCGGCCCGTACCGTTGATGGATACCGAGCGGTAGCGGGTCATGCGCCGGTCCGACGGTAGGTCGCCATCAGGACGCCTGTCGTCGTGGTCACCGACGCCGTCCAGCGTGACGTTCTCGATCGCGGTGATGCTTGGCATGTCCACCTCTCTCTGACTGATTGGGGCGCTTGGAGGCTGCCATACAGACCCGCTCACGCGATCACAGTCAGCATTCACTTCTCAGGCCGGCCGTCCTGTGACACGGGTCGTCGACGTGCTTGCCGGATGGTCGGCGAGCAGCGCGCCCAGCCGGTCCATCGCCCGTTGGTTCTGGCGGCGCATGAACCCCCGGACCAGTGGCGCGGCGATCCGTTCGCTGAGCGGCGCCTCCAGCCAGCGATACTCGAACGCGATCCTGGTGGCGCCGTTGGGTAGCGCCTCCAGGGTGTAGGTGCCGGTGGCGCGGCGGCGACCGCCCGCGCCGATGTTCTGCTCGACGATCTCGGTCAGGGGGTGCGCGGAGACCACTTCGATCTTGATCTCGTCCGTCTTGCCCGCGGTCGTGACTCGTACTCGGGCCTGTGCGCCCACGCCGCGTTCGGGTCCGGCGTATTCCCAGTCTTTGAGCATGTGGTCGGTGAACAGCTCGTGATTGGCGATCACGTCGAGAAAGTCATACACCTCCTCGAGTGGCTTCGCTACGTCTGTGGTGACAACGATCGGTCTCATGTACCATACGGTACATCAAATGTGATGGGCGTCAAGGGGTCTCGCCGCCGGGATCCTGCGCGTCCTCCCGCGGGAGTAGGAGCGCTCAGGCGGCGGGCTTTGGCCCGGCATGCTGCGGTGGCGGTAGGGCGCTCAGGCGGCGGGCCGGGGTCCGGGCTGGGCCAGGCCGGTCTCGTAGGCCAGGATCACGGCATGGATCCGGTCGCGGAGACCGAGCTTGAGCAGGATCCGTTTGATATGGGTCTTGACGGTTGATTCCTCGATCACCAGCACCGCGGCGATCTCGCCGTTGGAGAGCCCTTGGGCGACAAGTTCGAGCACCTCGCGTTCGCGCGGGGTCAGCTCGGCCAGCCGGTCGCTTGAGAACTGGGCGGCGGGCTGTTGGGCGACCCGGTCGATCACGATCCGGGTGACCGAGGGCGACAGCAGCGAGTCGCCGGCGGCGACGGCGTGGATCGCGGCCAGCAACTCCTCGGGCCGGGAGCGCTTGAGCAGAAACCCCGAAGCGCCCGCGTCGATGGCACCAAAGATGTAGTCGTCCTGCTCGAAGGTGGTCAGGATCACCACCTTGACCTCAGGCGACACGGCCAACACCTCACGGGTGGCGGCGATCCCGTCAAGATCGGGCATGCGCACGTCCATGAGCACCAGATCGGGCGACAGCCCGCGGGCGGCCCGCACGGCGACACGCCCGTCGGCGGCCTCGCCGACGACCTCGACCGCCGGGTCGCTGGAGATGACCGCTCGCAGGCCGGCGCGCATCAGATCGTCGTCGTCGACCAGCAGCACCCGGACCGGCTCGGCATTCATCTCAGCGCTTCGCCTTCTCAGCGGGGGCGTAGGGCAGGCGAGCGTGGACACGAAAGCGTCCGTCGCCCCGGTCGGCCTCGAGACGGCCGCCGAGCAGCGTCGCGCGCTCGTGCATGCCCAGGATGCCATGCCCGCTGGGGACCGGCGCGCCGTCCTCGACGGGCGCCGCGGGGTTTGAGACGGTCAGCTCGAGCCCGTGCTCACCGTAGGCGAGCTTGCCCTCGGCGGGGCCACTGCCGTGGCGGGCGGCGTTGGTCAACGACTCCTGCAAGATCCGGTAGACCGCCTGATCCAAACCGGGAGCCAGTGACCGAGCCGCGCCCACGACCTGGACCTTGACCACAGCTCCGGCAGCCCGATGACGCGCGAGCAGCGTCTCGAGCGCGGCCAGCCCGGCCGGCGGCTCGACCCCATCGTCCTGGCCCGACTCGCCGGCACCGTTGGCACGCAAACCACGAATCAACTGATCGATCTCGCCGATCGTCTCACGCGCTACCTCCTCAATCGTGCCCAACGCCACCCGGACCGCGTCAGGGTCGCGCTCCTGCAACAGCCGCGCCCCGCCCGCCTGAACGAGAATCACGTTGATCGCATGCGCCGCGGAGTCGTGCAGATCACGCGCGATCCGAGTGCGCTCCTCAGCCGCCGCCAACCGCCGCTCACGTAGACGCTCACGCTCGGCGCGCCCGGCGCGCTCCTGCAGGTCGGCCAGCCGCTGGCGGCGCTGGCGCAGCTGATCGCCGATGATCCAGGCGCCGCCCCAGAGGACGATCGCGCCCAGGATCGCGATCGCGGGAAACTTGCCGTCGCCGATCGTCGCCGCGCCGAGGTGGGCCGCGCCCAGGCCGACCACCACGAGTCCGGTTTGGCGCACTCGATCCGCGGTGCGCTGATCGGCGGCGAGGTAGAACAGCGCCACCGTCGGCCCGAATGGCGGTCCCAGCGCGTATCCGAGCGCTTCGAGCGAGGTGCTGGCCGCGGTGCAGAGCGCGAACACCGTCAGCGGCGCGCGCCGGTGCCACAGCAGCGGGACGCAGGCGATCGCGGCGAGCAGGACCCCCCAGACGTCCAGGCTGCGGTGCCCGCCGGAGCCGCCGTGCATCATCAGCCCGAGCGTCAGCGCGAACGCGAGGGTGGCGACTGCGGCGTCCCGTGCCGCCGGCAAGTGCAGAAGCGGGCGAAGCCGACCGGTGCGGGCGGATGCGCTGGCGAGGATCACATCGAAGACGAGCGTAACGAGCCGCCGGTGGCCTCGCGTCCCCCAGGGGAGGGATCTGTGTCCTCCCGCAGGGGGACGACGAAGTTCCCCCCGCGGGGTGTTTCGGCACCCGTCGGTCGTCCGTACGGTGCTTGCCGTGAAATCGACCTTCCCCGCAACGAAGGCAGCACAACCAATGGCCAAGTACACGGTTCCCGGCCGGGAGGGCTATGAGACCGATATCGCGATCACCCGCACGTTCGGAAACGGGGGTGACAGCGCCCCGCTCGTTCCAGTCGTGAGCTTGCCGGCCGACGCGAGCGTCGACTCGCCGGCGGTCAGGTCCGGCCTCATTCAGGTCGCCCGGCGGATCGAGCGCGTGGTGCCCGGAGTCCGGGGCGCATGATGAGACCGATTCAGGTCGCCCACCGCTGGCTCGCCAGGCTGATCGTGGTTGCGGTCGCGGTCCAGTTCCTGCTCGCGGGCGCGGGCGCGTTCGGGGCCACCAGCTTCAAGGCCCACACCGCGCTGGGCTGGGCAACCGCCGCCGGGAGCCTGCTCACGCTGGTGATCGCGGCGCTCGGGCACAGCCAGCGGCGCGCCAGCAGCCTCCTGTTCGCCGCGGTCGCCGTCCAGGTCGCGCTCGGAGTGCTCGGAGAGAACAGCTCCCCCTGGTTCGGCGCCGTACACGGCCTCAACGCGCTGGTCGTGGCCGGGGCGGCCGTCAACCTCGCCTGGGGCACCGCGGGGACCCGCGGACCGCGATCGGTGAGTCGGCTCGACTCCTCGGCGTCGAGAACCGGGACGCCGAGCCCATGAGCGCGCGGCCGCCCCGACTGCGCGGTCTCGGGATCCAGCTGCCAGTTCCGACCCTGATGTTCGTGGAGGCCGTGTCGCTGGCCACCATGTCGACCCTGCATCTGAGCGGCGTCCTGACCGGCGGCGCGAAGTCGTTTCGGCGCACCGACGCGGGCATCGCCGAGGCGCTCATCTGCGTCGTGCTCGCAGCGGGCGCCGCCGGGCTCGTGCGAGGCTCAAGGCACGCGCGGGCCCGCGCCGCCGTCGCCATCGTGTTCGCGATCCTTGGCTTCCTCGTCGGGCTGAACTTCACGCTCCAGGGCGGCGACACGATCGACGTCGCCTACCACCTGACCTTGCTGCCGCTGCTCGTCATCACGCTGCTCGTTCTGCGGCGACAGCCAACCAGGAGCCACGCATGACCCAAGACAACATCTGGACCGCGACCCGCGCCGGTGACGCATCGACCGCTGCTATGACGCCAGGACACTTCCCTTCCAAAGATGTCATGAGCAGTCTGTCCGACCAGACGTGTAGGGACCTCCTCAGCTCAAGCGCGGAGTGTGTCCGCGCAGGCGTTCAAACCGTGGAGCTTGAGGAGGCCCCTTGTGAGCATCGTAATGGGACTTGACCAGCATCGAGCGCAGATCACCGGCGAGTGGATCGATACCGAGACCGGCGAGGTTCAGCGTGCGCGCGTGGCGCCTGCGGATCGCGCGGCGGTACGGAAGTTCTTGTCGCGCTTTGGTGGTCGGGAGCTGGAGGTGGCGCTGGAGGCGACGACGGGCTGGCGGTTCGTGGTCGAGGAACTGCAGCGGATCGGCGCCGGGGTTCATCTGGCCGAGCCGGCGGAGACGGCGGGGCTCAGGGGCCCGAAGAAGCGCGCGAAGGGCGACCGGGCGGATGCCAGGCATCTGCGCGAGTTGTTGATGGTCAAGCGTCTGCCGGAGTCGTGGATCCCGCCCGAGCACATCTTGGATCTGCGCGCCCGGGTCAGGCTGCGCCACGAGCTGTCTGAGCAGCGGGGTGAGTGGCAGCAGCGAATGCAGGCGACGCTGTATCACCACGGCTGCCCGCGGCGCAGCGGGTTGATGGTCGGCGACGGGTGCGACTGGCTGGCCGCGCAGCCGCTGTCTGGCGCCGCGCGCGAGCAGGTCACGGTCGCGCTGGCGATGGTCGACGCGCTGGACTGCCAACTGGCGCCGCTCGACAAGGATCTGCAGGCGTACGCCCGCCGACAGGGTGGCTGCAAGGCGCTGATGGCGCACTACGGGATCGGGCCACTGGTGGCGGTCACGATCCTCGCCGAGCTCGGTGACTGCACCAGGTTCTGCTCGTCTCGGCAGGCGGTCCGCTACGCCGGGATCGACATCACCGTGCATCAGTCAGACCAGCGCCGCGCGCCTGGTCATCTCTCGCGCCAGGGTCCACCGGCGCTGCGCTGGGCTCTCTATGAGGCCGCTCAGTCAGCTTGCCGGCAGACAAGCCCCGACCGCGACTACTACCGCGAGACGGCCGATCGACTGGGGCACAACCGCGCCTGCGTGGCGGTGTCGCGCAAGCTGCTCAAACGCAGCTACCACACGCTGCGCGAGCTCGGCGAGGAGGCACTGGCACCCGCATGACCTTCCTGGTGCGCGCCAAGCCCTTCGTCACCCAGATGCGCCGCGGCCGGCTCCCGGCATGCTCCTGCCGCCACGTTCGCGTGGACGGCCTCCAAAGACTGAGCGGCCGCAACGCTTCCCCCAGCGGGATCAATCGCGGTAGGGACGCCAGTTGCCCGACGCCCCCCGCACAGATCCCAGCGTGCGCGTTAGCGCACTGGGCTCCTCCCTCGGGTTTTGGCGTCGAAGCGCTGGTTGGGCCAGGGGTGAAGGATGCGGGGTTCCGGTAGCCATCGTGCGGCGAGGTGGTCGGTCCGCTGCCAGGTGATCTGGCCTTTCTGGCTGCGGCGTGTGAGCGCCGATCGCCAGTGCCAGATGACCCGTCGTCGGAAGCCGCGCATGGCCTCGCTGTTGTCGGGCACTGCGTAGTAGTTGTAGTGCCCTTGCAGGACGCTGGCGAGCCAGCGTCCCTGTTCGGGGATTGGGTGATGCATCCGTTTGCGCATCTCGGTCTTGACCGATTTGAGCTTGGCGTGCATCTTCTTCTTGCTCGTGACTCGCTTGAGCTTGAACCCTCCGCTGCCTGTTGGTCGCGCAGATATGCGTGAAACCCAGGAACATCGAAGGTCTCAGGCTTCCGGAGCCCACGACGCTCTCGTCGCTCGGCGGCGAACCGTCCGAACTCGATCAGCCGCGTCTTCTCCGGATGCAGCTCCAATCCGAATTCCGCGAACCGCTCGCGAAGATCGGCGAGGAACCGCTCGGCGTCCTCACGACGCTCGAAGCCCGCCACATAGTCGTCGGCGAACCGCACGAGAATCACGTCCCCGCGCGCGTTACGCCGCCGCCACTGGTCGGCCCACAGGTCAAACACGTAATGCAGGAAGACGTTCGAGAGCAGCGGCGATACCGATGCCCCCTGCGCCGTTCCCGCCTCGGTCTTTGACCATTCCCCGTCCTCGATGACTCCCGCGGCCAGCCATTTCTGGATTAGCCGCAGGACCCTTCTGTCCGCGATCCGATGCTCGAGGAACTTCAGAAGCCACGACTGGTCGAGGCTTCCGAAGCAGTCGCTGATGTCAGCGTCGAGCACGCAGCTCACCTTCTTGTGCGTGATCCCAACGGAGAGCGCATCCAACGCATCATGCTGCGAGCGCCCCGGCCGGAACCCGTACGAGAAACCGAGAAAGTCCTGCTCGTATACGGCGTTCAGCACCTCGACCACCGCCCGCTGCAGGATCTTGTCTTCCAGCGCAGCGACCCCGAGCGGCCGAAGCCGCCCGTCCGTCTTTGGTATGAACACCCTTCGAGCGGGCATCGCCCGATACGCCCCTCTCTGCACCCGGGCGTGCAGATCGCGAAGGTTCGCTTCGAGATCCAGCCCGTAGTCTCGCCACGTAACCCCGTCGACCCCTGGGGCGGCGTTCGGGCTGATCGCCCGATACGCCTCCCGCAAACGATCGACGCTGACGTGATGAAGGAGCGCGGTGAACCGCACATCCCTGTCCTTCCGCGCCACCTGGCGCACACGATCCAGATCGCTTGACACGCCCGGTCCGGCACTGCGTCCGGGGCGTGTTTCACCGGCCGTGTTCCCCTCGGGCAGGCCCCTTCCCTCCACCACCTCCGCCCCCGGTTCCCCGGGCTTGTTCGGCGGCTTCACAGGTAGTACGGGCCTGTCTGACTTCTCGTGATCGTGCATCAAGGGATTACCGCCTAAGCGTTCCCCTCGCGGCCCAGCCGGCGCTGATCTGCCACCCCGCGAACCATCCAGGACGGGGCATCACCAACAACCCGGCGGGCGACCACGAGATCTCTCGGTTCTCGTGCATGGAGCTTGTCGTACGTGCCTGGGATCTCTGACCGCGCAGGGCCCACCAGCGACTCGCCAATAGCGCCGCCAGCAGTCTCGCCTTCCGCCATGGGGACGACGTCGGCACCCTGGAATCAATGTTGTTTCGCGGCTCAATAGCCCCGCCCGTACGCCCCCTGTCAACGCTTCGCTGCGCCCTCGCGGGTCGCCAACGCATGACTCGGGGCCAACGTGATTAGCTGGATCTTCGTTGTAGAGCTCTCTCATCTCCTGCTCCATGCCGGTTTATCCCGACGCTTTCCCCCATCAAACATCATGTCGCCGGCCCCGGAGCCAACCCGAGGGTCGTGGACCGAAGTAAGGCTGGGCGCCCGCGCGCACATGACCCGCACCATCAACCGCGCCCGCGCCTCCCCGATCCGCCGACGTTATATCCCGACAACCCCGGACCCTGCGCTTGACGCGGAGGCCCTGCACAAGTAAGGAGCATCATGACCACCCCGACTGAGATCACCGACGACCGGATCCATGATCCGATCCACCGCACGTTCTACACCTTCCGGCGCGAGGGCGAGAACCTGTGGGTTGACACCTGGTTTGAGGACGGTGCGCACCTGCCCGAGCACTTCCACCCATCGCTGGAGGAGCACTGGGAGATCGTCAACGGAACCGCCCAGGCCAGGCTCGATGGACGCTGGCGCACGCTCACATCGTCAGAGGGCCCGGTTCTCGTCGCCCGCAACGTCCGCCACGAGCTAAAGAACACCAGCGGTCGCCAGGTACACGCGCGCGCCCTGGTGACTCCCGCCGGACGCCTGGAGGAGTTCCTGACCGAGTCCGCCCGGGCCGCTCGCGAGGGAGTATTCAACGCGCGCGGCCTGCCGACCAGCCTGCGCGGGGCGATCTGGGTCGCCGCGTTCGCTCAGCGCTTCCGTGACGAGACCGTTGTGACATCGCCGCCACCGGCGCTGCAGCGGATCGTGCTGCCCGTCCTCGCTCGCTTCGCGCCGGCCGGCGCTGAGCCGCCCGGGAGCTCACAGGCACGAGGTGCGGCGTGAGCTTTCGGGTCATCGCTGCCCGACCGCCCATGCAAAATGATCGCTTGCTGGAGATCGCCCGTCAGAACGGCGAGCCGATCTAACCGGCGAGGATCGCGCCCAGCGGGCGCGTGTTCACTACCTGTGCGGCGGTCGCCCAGCCCCGGCGCGCCGTCGCGACGGAGAGCATCATGTTCCCGAGGCCGCGGACCGAGTGTGCATCGGTCGAGCACACGATCTCCACGCCGGCTCGAAGCGCGTCGCGAACATGCTCGCCGCTGAGGTCGAGACGGAGGGGGAGACCGTTGACCTCTAGCGCTACGCCCTCCTCGAGCGCGACTTCGCACACGCGGTCCAGGTCCAGGGCGTTCTCCGGCCTCCGGTTGATATACCGCCCCTTGGGGTGGCTGAGGCAGCGGACGTGCGGGTTGCGGAGCGCTTCCTCCACGCGCTTGGTCAGCTCCCGCCGCGGCATCCGCTGTCCCCCGTGGACGCTTGCCTGTACCCACTGGAGTTCCGCGAGGACGTAATCAGGAAGATCGAGCTTCCCGTCGGGAAGGATGTCGCACTCGATCCCGCGCAGGACATGGAAAGGGGCAAGCAGCTCGTTGGCCGCAGCGATCTCCTCGCCCTGGCGCCGGACATCGTCCGGGGTGAGCCCGTGGACCGCCCCCACCGCCGGCGTGTGATCGCAGATCGCGAGGTAGTCGTATCCGCGCGCGATCGCAGCGCGGGCCATCTCCTCGACGCTCGCCCTTCCGTCCGACCAGGTCGTATGACAGTGCATGTCGCCGCGGACCTGGGCGATCTCGACGAGGACCGGCGGCTCGCCGCGGAACGGATGCTCGCGAAGCTCGGGAGGACACCAAGAAATCCCGAGCGCGCGGTACACCCCGTTCTCGTCGGGCGCGTCCGGTAGCGGCTCGAGCGCGGCGACGTAGGAGGGCGAGCCAGTGGCGCGCACAAGCGCAGATCCGAACCGCTCCGGCTCGGCGGCGACGAGCTCGATCGGCACACCGTCGACCGTGACACCCACCGCGCGCCGCTCGTCCTGCTCGATCACCGCGACGATCTGCGGCAGAGCGGCGAAGCGCTCGAGCACCGGGCGGGGATCCAGCGCGGAGCAGACGACCACGAGCAACTGACACGCGTCCCGCCATTGCCGCACGTGGCCGGCCGGCGACCCCTCCAGGGCCGCGGCGACTTCACCAACCAGCTCCCAACCACGATTGAGCAGGATTCCGCGCTGTGGTCTGGGCTCGGACTCCCCAGCGAGCGTCTCGAGGAGACGCGCTTCGGTCTTCGGCCCTATACCCGGAACCGTCCGGAGCCGTCCCGCTCCTGCCGCCTGCCGAAACTCCTCGGCGGTCCTGACCCCGAGGGAGCGCGCGAGCTCGATGGACCGCCTCGCGCTGAGCCCGAGGTACCTCCCCAAACCGACCAGATCGGGCGACAGGTCGCGCTCGAGCTCTGCCAGCTCCGCGATCTCGCCCGTCTCGACGAGCTCGCGCAATCGCCCCTCGATCCCCGGTCCGATCCCGCGTAGCTCGCGCACGCGCCCGGCCCGGACCAGGTCGGCTACCGGGAGCGCCGCCGGCCGGATCGTCTCGGCCGCGCGGCGATACGCCCGGACGGTGTACGGATTCGAGTCGGCGAGCTCGAGCAGCGTCGCGAACGCGTCCAGCCGAGCGGCGATGTGGGAATTGTCCATCGGCGGTAGCTTCGGCTCCTCCGGAGGGCCTGCAGACGACGATACATTCGAGATTCGCGACCCCCCGGTGGCCGACCGTCAGCTCACGGGAGCTATCCCGAGTCCGCCGCCTCGGCGCGGCTGGACACCGGGGCGGGCTCACCGGACGCCAGGAACTCCGCGATCAGTTCGGCAAGGCGCTCGGGCTGGTCTTCGGGGATGAACGCACGGCTGTCTCGGACTCGCTCGAGCCGGGCGCCGGGGATCATCGCCTGCAGGCGCTCGGCGAAGCGAATCCGGAAGATCAGGTCATCCGGCGCCCAGGCCAGCAATGTCGGAAGCGGCCGTTCGCCGAGTGCCGTGGCTGCCCGCAGCGTGTCGTGCTTGTCAATCGCCTTCAACGTGGCCACCGCGTCGGCGCGGATCTCCGGGCGGCGCAGCGGTGCTGCCCAGGCCGCGGTCAGCTCATCGGGGATCGGTGAGTGGGTGAGCATCCCGAAACCCAGCGGCGAGCGCCGAAGGCGCGCGGAGCCCATTCCGCGTGCGAGCAGCCGATAGGCGCCAGGCACGCGGGCGAGCCACTGCAGCGGCCGCAGCACCGGCGGGAGGAAGTTCTCCAGGCAGTCGCAGTTGGTGAGCACGAGCCCGGCGAGGCGCCCGGGGCGCTCGCTGGCCAGGATCTGCGAGATCGCGCCGCCGGTGTCGTTGGCGACGATCGTCACCCGCTGCAGGTCGAGGGCGTCGAGGAAGTCGCCGATCAGGTGCGCGATGCCGCGCGGACTGCGGTCGGCGCCGGCCGCCAGCGCGGTCCGGTGTGAGCCGAGCGGCCAGTCCGGAGCGATGCACCGGTACTCCGCCGCGAGCGGCGGCGTGACCCGGCGCCACAGTCGCCCATCGACCAGCAGCCCGTGGACGAACACGATCGGCGCGCCGTCACCGTCCTCGCGGTAGTGAATCGTGCCCTGCGGCAGCTCGATGGTGCGCTCCATGTCCGCGGCCTCCTCTATCGTCACGGTTGGTTTCGAACAGGCTGTATCTAACTTACATACATACTGCATGACTGTCAACCGTCAAGCGAAGCGTTCCGCGGCGACGCGGGCAAAGCTCACCCGGGCCGCTCGGTCGCTATTCGCCCGCCATGGCTATGCAGCCGTTGGCACCGAGCAGATCGCTCGCCGCGCCGGAGTCACGCGCGGCGCGCTGTATCACCAGTTCCCGACCAAGGAGGATCTGTTCCTCGCCGTCTACGAGCAGGTCGACCAGGAGCTCACCGGCCGGATCGCTGATCTGGTGGGCGGCGCGGCGAGTCCGCTAGAGGCGATGCGGGAGGGCATCCGGGCCTTCCTCGAAGCCTGCCGAACACCCGAGGTGCAACGGATCGTGCTGATCGATGGTCCGTCGGTCCTCGGCGGGGAGCGCTGGCGTGAGGACGCCGAGCGCAACGGGCTCGGCCTGATCGAGGCGGTGATCGCCGCGGCGGTGCAGGCGGGCGAGATCGAGTCGGTCGCGGTCAAGCCGCTCGCGCATCTGCTGATGGGCGCGCTCGACGAGGCGGCGTTGCTGGTCGTGCGCGAACCGGACACGACCGAGGCCGTCGCGAGCACCCTTGAGCGGATGCTCGACGGCCTGCGACCCAAATGAATCCGTTCGGTCAGGCGCCGGGCGGCCGGGTCCCGAACATGAGCGTGCGCCGCGGGATGTCGTAATAGACCGTCCCGGCGCGGCCAAGCAGACCTTGCAGAACTTCAGCGTCTTCGGCGGTCACCGCCAGGACCTCTTCCCAGGCTCCCTCGTCGAGCACCAGTTGGAGCGTGAACGTCCCTCCAGCCTGTGGCTCACCCGCCACGAAGCTGAACTGATAATGCGAGAGCTGACGGACCTTGATCGCGTCATCGGTCAACTTCTGCGGCACTTTCGGCATAACTGACTCTCCTTGGTTAGCAGCGGACACGAGCCCGCTACCCAGCCTCGATCACGCCAACCCGCTTGTCGCAAGGCGGTCGAGCCACTCTCCCAGCATCTGGCGCTCGGCGCCGGTGAGGGTGGTGGCATCCGGCAGCACGGCGCGCAGGGCAATCGCTGCTCCGGCCGGCCCGGGACTCTCGAGTGCCGATGACTCGCTGGTGATGGCAGCGATCACAGCTTCACGGGCGGACTTCGACGACGCCGCGAGCCTGCGCCTCGCCTTCGAGGGCGCCTCGCAGGTCCTCATCGTGTCCGCTGCCACCACCGGCGACGCCGCGCTGCGCCAACACCGGACGGCCATCGAAGCAGCTCGAGACGCCGGCGCCCGCCGCATCCACTACACAAGCCACATGGGCTCGAACCCGGAGTCTCCGTTCGCACACCCATGGCCGACCATGCCGGCACCGAGGCAGTGCTGCAGGCGTCAGGTGTGGCATTCATCTCGCTGCGCAACTGGTTCTACGCGGCTTCCGGGCTCATGCTCATGGGCCAGGCTCTGGAGACGGGCCAGCTCGTGGCTCCCGAGGACGGGCCAGTCTCCTGGACCGCCCACGCCGACCTGACCGAAGCGGCCGCGATCATGCTGGCGAACGAAGGGTGTGTCGATGGCCTGACGCCGCTCACCGCCCTGGAAGCGTTCGACCTCGCCGACATTGCGGCGATCGCCTCAGAGCTCACCGGGCGTCCAATCACGCGCCTCAGCGTCAGCGACGAGGAGTACCGGGCGGGCATGGTCTCTCGCGGCGTGCCTGAACCCCAGGCCGACATGCTGATCGGAATGTTCGCGGCCAGCCGCCGGGGTGACTTCGCCGCCGTCGATCCCACCCTGGAGCGTCTGCTCGACCGGCCGCCGATGTCGATGCGCGACGTCCTGGCTGCCAGCCCTTTGAACTGACGCTGCTGCCTCATTTAAACGCGACTGTCCAGGTAGCGCCATCACCACGATCGTTGCACCCCGGTGTGGAGATGGTCGTTCGAACCCTACGACGACCCCGCCTCAGCTCGCTGGAGGGCGCTCGGCTGTGCCACAGTCTGTCCCGGAGTGTCGGATGAGATCGGGAGCCTGGATGTGAGGCGGCCGCTGACTGTCGAGGAGCTGGAGCGGTGGGTGTCGTTTGGCGCGACCTGGCGCCTGGTCGAGATCTCAGATCGTCGCGCGCTCGTGGATCTGTGCCAGTGCACAGGCGAGCTCGTGGAGCAACGCAGCTCGAGCGATCCGCGGCTGCTCGAGTACGTTCGCAGCCATCCGCCGCCCGACGCCTAGACGCGCTGTCTGCCGGTCTGAGCGCACGGCCCTATGACGGCTACTGCGTATCGGGCCACGCGGCGCTGCCCGGGACGCCGTCGCCGTCTGCGGGCTTGGGACCGCCCACGGCGATGATGTCCAGACCGTCCGGGCCCGCCTCGAAGGACCTGACGACCTCAGGCGCTACCCGCACCACGTCCCACTGTCGAAGATCGTGGACCTCGTCATCGAGCAGCACGCGTCCGGAGCCGGCGACCACGACATAAGCCTCCTCCTGCTCGCGGTGACTGTGGGCCATCGGACTGCGCAAGTCCGGCGCGTAGCGGAAGAGGCTGACCCCGAGGTCCCGTGAGCCGAGATGCTTGCGACCGAACCGGGCCTCGATCCCGGGAGCGCGATCCCCCATGGAGTCCTCGACGTCGAGCAGGTTCACGGTGGCAAAGCCAGGCATGGGCGATCTCCTTTGGCGGACGATGGGTCTCTCGAACCTTATCCCGACCTCAAACCACGATGCCCTGGTCAGGTGACCGTCCGGCCTCGCCCCCCGGAGGCTGGTGACCGTCCGCGGCCTCGCCCCCCGGAGGCTGGTGACCGTCCGCGGCCTCCACTAGCTTTGCCAGCTGACTGATGCCGGCTGACCAAGAGACCCAGGCGGCGAAGGCCCGGGCAACGACTCGGCGTCAGGCCCGGCTGGCGCTCGAGTTTCCCGCCACACTCGAGTTCGATGATCAGGCGCTCGAATGGCGGCGGTTGTTCTCGGAGCTGCTCGGCACCTTCCTGCTGGTGATGGTCGGGGCGGGCGCCGGCGTCGTCGACGCGGTCAGCCATGGGACGATCAGCCGCACGGCAGCGGTCACGGCCCCGGGCTTGACGGTGATGGCGATCATCCTGTTCATGGGTGCGGTATCCGGAGCGCATCTGAACCCAGTGGTGACGATCGCGTTCAGCCTCAGGCGCGACTTTCCCTGGCGTCGCGCGCCTGGCTACGTGCTGGTTCAGCTGGTGGGGGCGACACTCGCCTGCGTGTTCCTGCGCGCGCTGTTCGGCACGGTCGGCATGCTGGGCGCCACCGAGCCGGGCGCCCACATCCACGCTTGGCAGGCCATGCTGGTCGAGCTCGCGCTGACCGCCGGCCTGGTGAGCACGATCCTTGGAACGGCGTCGCGGGCCCAGAACGTCGGCTCACTCTCCGCGCTCGGAGTGGGCGCGTACATCGTCTTGGCCGGGCTGTGGTCCAGCCCTGTGAGCGGCGCGTCGATGAACCCCGCCCGGTCATTCGGTCCGGACCTGGTGACCGGTGACTTCTCACACTTCTGGCTCTATCTGGCGGGACCGGTGGCGGGGGCCCTGGTCGCCGTCGGAATCGCGTGGATCTTACGCGGACCCGGTGGAGATCCCGGCGGCGTGGCGGCCGCACGGGGCACGCTCGGCCAGGGAAATGTCGACACAGGCCACCGGCCGCCTGAGTCGGGGCCAACCTAGAGCCGGCGGGTCCCGCTCCAAACGGCAGCGGTCGGTGGCATGATGGGCGCATGGCCAAGCAGGACTCGGAGCCGGACTCGAAGACCGACACGAGCGGACCGGCTGAGAGGATCAAATGGCTCGACCACGTCGCCAACCATGACTACGACGCGGCCGAGGCGTACCTGTCACTCAAGCTCGACCACGAGGCGACCCGCAAGGCAATCAAACGGCTGCGCAAGGCGCCCGTCACCACTCGGCGGGCGAACGACATCCTGCGCGCGGCGGGACTGAGCCCCGCGCCCCTGGACGATCCGGGCGTGATGAAGGACCTGGTCAAGGTGATAAGGGGCGAGCAACTGAGCCCGGTACTCGTGATCAGTGCCGATCGGGGCACCGCCGACATCGCCGATGGGTATCACCGAGTGTCACTGGTGTTCCGGCTCGACGCCTATGGCAACGTCCCGCTGAAGATCGCCTGACGCCCCTCAGGGACGCACGAAGGTGTCAGGATCCGGCCCGGTGCGCTCACCGGCATCGAGCGCTTCGATCGAGGACATCTGATCGGCGCTGAGGTTGAAGTCGAGGACGTCGAAGTTCTCGACTATGCGCTCGGGGGTGACCGACTTCGGGATCACGACGTTGCCGAGCTGGAGATGCCAGCGGATGACCACCTGCCCGGGCGTCTTCCCGTGCGCCTCGGCAATCTGGTCAATGGTGGGATCGTCGAGCACCTGGCCCTGAGCGAGCGGGCTCCAGGCCTCGGTGACGATCCCGAGCTCGGCATGCTCGTGGCGGAGCCCGGCCTGCTGGAAGCGGGGGTGGAGCTCGATCTGGTTGACAGCCGGGGTCACTCCCGTCTCCCCGATCACGCGCTCGAGGTGAGCCGGCTGAAAGTTGGACACGCCGATCGACCGGGTCAACCCCTCCTCCCGGAGCTCGATGAACGCCTTCCAGGTCTCCACGTACTTGTCGTGTGCCGGAACGGGCCAGTGGATCAGATAGAGGTCCACGAAGTCCATCTCCAGCCGATCCAGGCTGGACCTCAGCGCTCGCTTGGCCTGCTCGAAGCCCTGGTCGTCGTTGAAGCACTTGGTGGTGATGAAGACGTCGTCGCGCTCCAGTCCGGCGGCGTGCATGGCCTGGCCGACGCCCGCTTCGTTGCGGTAGGCGGCGGCGGTGTCGATGTGCCGGTATCCGGCCAGCAGAGCGCGCGTGGCCACGTCAGCCGTGTCCTCAGGAGGAACCTGAAACACGCCGAAACCGAGCTGGGGGATCTGCTCGCCGTCGTTGAGAGGGATGTTGGGAACCCTTGATGTCGAAGAAGTCATGCCCCTATCCCTTCCCAATCTGACGCGGCTCACACATCGACTGCGCACCGATCGGAGATCCTGGGCCGCTCGCCGATGAAGATCGCGGCCGAGCTCGTGGCCGGTCCGGTTGGCTAGCGTTGGCCAGGCAGGCCAGCAGCCACGCCGCCGGCCACGGGCCCGGTGGCCGAGTTCCCACGACCCGAGGAGCCGATGTGCCAGAGACAGACGAGATCCGGGACGAGCAGGTTCGGGTACTCCAGGACGGGTCCTCGATGCCCACGCTCGGCCTGGGGGTATGGCAGGTGCCCAACGGACCCGAGTGCGAGAACGCGGTCCGATGGGCGCTTGAGGTCGGCTATCGGCACATCGATACGGCGCAGGCTTACGGCAACGAGGAGAGCGTGGGGCGGGCGTTGCGCGACAGCGGCGTCCCGCGGGAGGCCGTCTTCCTGACCACCAAGTTCTACCCCGCCCGGACCGATCCGGCCGCCGAAGCGGAGCACAGCCTGCGGCGGCTCGGCGTCGATCAGCTCGATCTGTACATCGTCCACTGGCCCCAGCGGGGGCCGACATGGGCGTGGCCGGGCATGGAGGAAGCCCAGCGGCGGGGCCATGCCCGCTCGGTCGGCGTCTCGAACTTCAGCGTGCAGGAGCTCGAGCAGGTGATCGGCGGGGCGAGCATCGAGCCGGTCGTCAACCAGGTGCAGTTCAGCCCGTTCGAGTATCGCCGCGCGCTCCTGGAGCAATGCCGGGAGCGTCACGTCCAGCTCGAGGCCTACAGCCCGCTGGGCACAGGCCGGCATCTCGCGGATCAGACCGTCGCCGAGGTCGCCGGCCGCGTCGGGCGAACCCCGGCGCAGGTGCTTCTGCGCTGGTGCGTGCAGCGTGGGACGGTCGTCATCCCGAAGTCCACTCACCGCCAGCGGATCGAGGAGAACGCCCAGATCTTCGACTTCGCCCTGTCTGACGAGGACATGGCCGCCCTGGACGAGCTCGACGGGACCGGCGGCACCGACCAGGCACGAGAGCGAAAGTGGTGGTGAGGCATGCGGGGTCCCGCCGGCGGACCGCCTGTTAGCGTGTGCGGCGATCCTCGTTGGCAACCCCCCCGTCCGCTCCCAGCTTAAAGGTGCGCCGCCTCGCCCTGTTGATGATCGCACTCGCCGTCGGCGGGTGCGGAGCGAGCAGCACCGGCAGCAGCACCCCTACCCGCGCGGTGCGGGCCAGCTCCACCGAACCGCCCGGCACAACCACCGGCGCGGCGCCTCGAGCCCGCCCGCAGGTGGTCGAGCCGACCGCGGGCGAGCAGCCGGCGACGGTCACGGCGAGCGATCCGGTCGGTGATGTGACCGCCCACGCACCGCCGCTCAGCGTGGTCAGGCACGAGCTGGCGCTCGAGCTGGTCGCCGTCCCCGTGTCGAACGCGACCTATATCGACCCGTTGCAATACGTCACCGTGTGGGAGCGCACAGATCAGGGCGTGGATGCGCAGCTGCCGGTCGGGGCGCCGATTCTCGCGCCCTGCCGGGTCAAGATTCTCGCCATCGAACCGGACTGGTACGCCGGCCAGCCGCTCGTGTACTGGGAGCTGCTGGACGGACCGGATGCGGGCAAGGTTCAGTACGTGGCCGAGCAGATCACCGACATCGCGCGCCCCGGGAGCATTCTGGCGCAGGGGCAGGCGATCGCTCACTACGCCCGGTCGGGGACGGCGATCGAGTTCGGCTGGTCAACCCCGAGTGGGGTGACGCTGGCGGTAGCGACCACCGGCTACGAGGAAGGCGAGATCACGCCCGCCGGCCGGTCGATGCGGGCATGGCTGAATGCTCTGGGCGCGAACGCCGGCCAGAGCTTCTGATCATCGGACACCACCTCAGCCGTCGCGCTCCGCGATCAGGGCGCTGAGCTCCGGATCGTCGCGCAGCCCGTCGAGATCGGCGTCCTCGCGGGCCCATTGCCTGACCTCCGGTCTGAGCTCGATCGCCGTGCGTAGCCGGGTCACGGCATCGTCGCGCCGGCCCTCCAGAGCGTCGAGGCAGCTCAGCCCGTAGTGCAGCGACGCGGCCTCGGGATGCACGCGCAGGCCGTCGTCAAGGATCGCCCGGGCCCGGGCCGGGTCAGACGTCTGAAGCGCCCCCGCGCGAAACGCCCACTCCCACGCCGACGGCTGAAAGCCGGCGGGGCCGCCGAAGCTCAGCACGGTGGTCCCGGGCTCGTCCGCGACAGCATGGCGGTGAGAGGCCGGATCCGGGATGAACACGTAGGTTCCGGCCGGGGCCTCATACCGCTGCTCGTCGATCGTGAAGGTGGCGCGACCTCGGGCGACGAAGTACAGCTCCTCGTGGGCAAGGCTCGGGTCCTCGTGGGCGGGGCTAGGGTCCTCGGTGTGGGGTTCGACGACGTCGTCGCCGGCTCGCTCGGCGGTATAGGCATTACAGCCGAACGCCCGCACCCCGAGCGTGTACCGGACCGGCCGCCACCGGAGCGTGCCGGGGCCGGGCAGCGCCTCGATCTCCTCCAGTTTCACGACTTTCGGCGCTTGGGGCATCTCGTCTCCTCTTGATCGGTGTGGGTGGCGTACCGGCGCCGGGACGCCGGCGCCCGCCTGACTCAGTGCGCGCTCGAATGTCTGGTGGGTGTCGCCGCAACGCTTCGGTGGGCCCGTCACTAGCCTGGTGGCATGACAACTCCTCAGCACAAGCTCGGATCCGGCTTCGGGTCCGAGACCACTGCCGACGAGGTTCTGAGCGGCATCGACCTCGGCGGCAGGTACGCGATCGTAACCGGAGGCTATTCGGGTATCGGCTTGGAGACCACGCGGGCGCTGCGGCGTGCCGGCGCACAGGTCCTCGTGCCCGCTCGGCGACCCGAGGCCGCCCGGGAGGCGCTCGACGATCTGGATGACGTCGAAGTCGACGCGCTGGACCTGGGCGATCTGGAGAGCGTGCGCGAATTCGCCGAGCGCGTCCTGCGGTCGGATCGCAGCATCGACATGCTGATCAACAGCGCCGGCATCATGGCCTGTCCCGAGACCCGGGTCGGTCGCGGCTGGGAGGCGCAACTTGCGACCAACCACCTCGGTCACTACGCGCTGACCAACCGGCTGTGGCCGCTGCTGGCCCGGGGCGGGGCTCGGGTGGTATCGGTGTCCTCGGCCGGGCACCGCCGGTCGCCCATCCGCTGGGACGACCTGCAGTTCGAGCACGGGTATGACAAGTGGGAGGCCTACGGCCAGGCCAAGACCGCCAACGCGCTGTTCGCCGTGCAGCTGGACAGGCTCGGCGAGCCGGACGGGGTGCGGGCATTCTCGCTGCATCCGGGCGGCATCCTCACGCCCCTGCAGCGCCATCTGGCCAAGGAGGAGATGGCGGCCATGGGCTGGATCGACGAACAGGGCAGGCTGCTGAACGACAGCTTCAAGACACCCCAACAGGGGGCGGCCACGCAGACGTGGTGCGCCACCTCCCCCCAACTCTCGGGGCTGGGCGGCGTGTACTGCGAGGACTGCGACATCGCCGAGGTGGTCGCCAGCGACGACCGGTCCTCAGGCGGAGTGCGCGAGTACGCGATCGATCCCGAGCAGGCCGCCGCGCTGTGGACGGTGTCGGCCGAGCTCACCGGCCTGGACACGCTGGAGGCCGCGGCCTGACCGGCCCGCCGCCGGATTGGGCGAGCAGATGAAACGGTCATGGTGGCGCCCCAAGGCGTGGGGGGTGTGCGCCGGGATCGCGTGCTCGATGAGCCTGTCCGCCCTGACCGGGGCCCCCCTCGCGGCCACCGCTGACCCGCCCCTGACCCGGGGCGCCCACGCGGCCACCGGTGACCCGTACTGCACGGGCGACTACGGCGGCGCCGCCCCCCAAGCCGGAGCGCCGCTGCGCTTCGGCGTCGATCCGGGTGTGGCGGGCAGCGCGGGCGGTGGGCAAACGCCCTCGGCTCCCGATGACTTTTCCAGGGATGTGGCCGCCGCCCGCGCCCTGCGCGCGCCGGACCGGGTGCTCGTCGTCCGGCTCAACCGCCTGTTCTGGTCTGGCGGAGACCGGTTGATCGCGCATTTCAAGTCGCTCGTGTCCCGGTACGCGCGGGCCGGGCTGGAGGTCGAGCTTCAGGTCCGCTATCACCCTCGCGCCGGCGAGGCCGGCCATCTGGCCGCCTGGAGGGCGTACGTCCGGCACGTGGTCGATGTCTTCGGTCCCGATCCCCAAGTGGTGGCGATGACGATCACCAACGAGGTGAACGTCACGGTCTCGCCCAACACCTCCGACGGCGCCTACGCCAGAGCTCGTCAGGCGCTGATCGAAGGCGTCGAGGCGGCGCACGCCGAGGCGCGGCGCCGAGGCTTTGAGCAGCTTCGCTTCGGGTTCACCTACGCCTACCGCTTCTCTCCGGTCGACGACGCCTCGTTCTTCTCATACCTCGGGGCTCGCGGAGGCGCCGCGCTGCGGTCGGCGCTCGGGTTCGTCGGGCTCGATTTCTATCCAGGCTCGGTGTATCCACCCGTGATGGCGCCGCGCGACACCTACCGCACCGAGCTGGCCCAGGCGCTCGGGACGCTGCGCCGGTGCTTCATGCCGAAGGCCGGGCTCGGCGCCCGGATCCCGATCTGGATCACCGAGAACGGGGTCGCGACATCGGCGGACGTCAGCGAGGCGCAGCAGGCCCGCGACCTGACGCAGCTCGTGGATGCGGCGCGGGCATATTCAGGCACCTTCAACGTCACCGACTACCGGTGGTTCAACCTGCGCGACTCGGGCTCCTCTGGCGCCGGCTCGCCCCCGGGGACTGCCGCCCTGTTCGGGACCGACGGATTGCTGCGTGCCGACTACAGGCCCAAGCCTGCGTTTGCCGCGTTTGCGAGGGCGATCTCCGCCTTCGGGCAACGTGCGCCAAAGCGGTTTCGGCCGTAATCAGACGGTGGGGCTCAGGGAGCCCTGGTTCGAGGCCGCGGCCGCGGCCACGTCGGCCGGATAGGTGGCGCGGGCGCGCAGCATGAACAGCCCGCCGGCGGCCAGCGTGGCCACCAGCGCCAGGAAGCTGATCTCGAGCCCCCGGGCGGTGGTCGCAGATACCAGGCCGGTGTGAGTGCCGATCGGTGCCTGCTTGGGCGCGAAGCCGGCCACCAGGTCAGCGAGGCCGCCGAAGCACACAGGGGCGGCTGCTTGGGCCAGCGAGCGCAGCACCGTGCGCGTGCTCTCGGCGCGTCCCCAGAGCCCGGCCGGCATGATGTCGAGCCGGGCGGCGTCGAGCGGGGGATTGGCCGCCGATAGGAGGGCCGCGCCCGCCACGTCGAACCAGAGCGCCGGCATCAGGTGGCGGCCGAGGATCCCGGGGACCAGGAGCGCGGCCGCTCCCAGATAGCACACCGCCGGAACCCAGATGCGCACCTCCAGGAACCCGTCGCGGAGCATCAGATCGGTCACGCGTCCGCTGACCAGGGTCCCGAGCATCGCGCCCGCGACGATCAGCGCCAGCACCAGCTCGGAGGTCGCCTGGCTGGCGTGATACTGGCCGCGCACGAACAGCAGCGCGAACGTCGATAGCCCCGCGAAGTAGAAGTAACCCAGCGCGGAGCTGATGATCAGGTACATGTTGGTCGGGATCGACAGGATGTATCTCACCGCCCGCGTCAGGCCCATCGTCCGGGGATCCTCCTTGAGCACGAATCTTGGATCGGGCTGCACGCCGAGCCGGCGAACCGCTTCCTGGGCAAGGTCATCGTGGGTCGGGGCGTCGTCCTCGGCCTCGCCGCCGGGCGCGCGCGAAGCCGCCGCCGCGACCGTCTCCTTGAGGTCCAGCGCGCCCGCCTTGAGCCGGCTGTGGCCTCCGCGCAGGGGCTCGGGGACCGATCGGTACAGCTCTCGCGCCAGCAGGAAGCCCGGGAGGGCGAGCAACACGAAGGCGGCCCGCCAGGAGATCACGCTGGCCACCGTGCCCCCCACGATGAAGCCCGCCGCCTCCCCCAGGATCTCGCCGCCCAGGATGTAGGCATACACCCGGCCGCGCTCGCCGGCCGAGAAATAGTCGCCGGTGAGGGAGGCGATCGCGGGGCCCGCCGTGGCCGTTACGGCACCGAGCGCCAGCCGCGTCAGCAGGAGCGTGGAATAGCTGCCCGCAAAGGCGCTCGCCAGCGAGGCGACGCTCCAGAGCACGATGCTGAACGACAGCATCGGGATGCGCTTGGTGCGATCGATGAGCAGCCCGACGGGAATCGTGAAGATCGCCCCGACCAGAAGCGACACCGAGGTGAGCAGACCGATCTTGGTGTTGCCGATGTGCACTGCGTGCTCCAGCTGCGGCGCGATCGCGCCGATCGTCGCGGTATCGGCACCGTTGAGGGCGAGCACGGCGCCAAACAGGGTGATCACGCGCGCCCGCGCCGGGCCGCCGGTGCGTCTCACCACTTCGCCTCGGATCCAGCGCCCCATCCATCTGGTGACGCGCGGCAGGGCGTGGCCCGGCCGCCCGGGAAGACCTCTCGCGGTCATCTTGGAGAGGCCTCGCGATCGTCCTCGGCGCGGATGCGCGGGCTGTCGACGATCACGCGCCGTCGTCGCAGCCCGGAGAGCCGTGACTCCTGGCCGGGGAGCTCCATCAGCATCGCCACGTCGGGCCGAAGGCTGACCTCCACCGCTCCGTCGACGGCACCGACGACCTGCCCGTCGACCTCCAGGCGGGCACCTCCGACGCCGACCTCGAGCTCCAGCCGCAGCTCTGAGCCCGCGCCCACGACCAGCGGCGGACTCGATCCTCCGTGGGTGGGCAGCGGCGTCAGCAGGTAGGCATGGGCGCCGGGCGCCAGCAGCGGTCCGCCGGCGGCGATCGCATAAGCGCTGGAGCCGACCTGGGTACTGACGATGCAGCCGTCTCCCGCGATCCGGCTGTAGAGCTCCCCGTCAAGATGAATCGCGGTTCGCACCTGCCCGACCCCGGCCCTGACCACGGCGAGGTCGTTGAGCGCGAACAGCCTCTCCGGGCCCCCGCGGTCGATCTCGAGCGCCGGCAGGTGCCCGGGCGACCACTCGCCCCGGCTGAATCGTTCCAGGGCGTCGGCCAGGTCCCCGGCTGTGACGGTCGTGAGCGCTCCGAGGCTGCCGCAGCTCACCCCCAGGACGGGTCGCTCCGGCGCCACCGCGGCACGCAGCGCCGCGAGCATCGTGCCGTCGCCTCCGATCGACACGATCAGGTCACAGTCAGCCGCCCGGCCGGTGCTCGCGATCCGCCGATACCGGCCGTGGACCGGGATCTGGACCACGTCGACGCCGCGCTCGCGGGTCCACCGCAGCAGGTCCTCCAGGGGACGCCCGATCTCCCGCGAAGGGTGGACAACCACGCCCACGCGCCAGGACGTCTCGGACTCGAGCCGCCGCATCGGCTCGGGTCTGCCTGGCGAGGGCACTGGTCGGCCCCTCGGGATCGCGTCGCGGCTACTCGCAGGCGTCGTCGATGGCTGCGGCAAACGCGTCCACCTCCTCGGGCTTCGTGTCCCAGGCGCACATCAGGCGCACCTCCCCGGCCCGCTCATCCCAGGTGTAGAACGGCCACGTGGCACGAACCCTGGCCGCTGCGCCCGGCGGGAGGGCCGCGAATACCGCGTTGGCCTGTACCTCCTGGGTGATCGTCACCGCTTGGACGCCGGCCAGTCCAGCCGCCAGCCGCGACGCCATGGCGTTGGCGTGATCGGCGTTGCGCCACCACAGGTCGCCTTCGTACATGGCCACGAACTGGGCGGCGAGAAACCGGCCCTTGGACGCGAGCTGCAGGGTCTGCTTGCGCAGGTGGCGAAAGCCGTCCGCGAGCTGCGGGTCCAGGATGACCACTGCCTCGCCCAGCATCATGCCGTTCTTGGTGCCGCCGAGGCTGACGATGTCGACGCCCGCGTCGGTGGTGATCGCTCCCAAGCCGGTGCCCAGCCCCGCCGCCGCGTTGGCCAGGCGAGCGCCGTCGACGTGCAGGAGCAGGCCGTGACGGTGGGCGGCGTCGGCGAGCGCGGCGATCTCCGGCGGGCGGTAGCAAGTGCCCAGCTCTGTGCTCTGGGTGATCGTGACCAGGCGGGGCTGGACGGCATGCTCGTCGCCGACCCGGGTCACGAGGGCATCCACCTGCGCCGGCCTGAGCTTGCCATCCGGGGTCGGCGCGGCGAGGAGCTTCACGCCGGCCAAGCGCTCCGGGGCGCCCCCCTCGTCCACGTTGACGTGGGCAATCTGGGAGCAGATGACCGCCTCCCACGGCCGGCAGACCGCGCGCATGGCGAGCACGTTCGCCCCAGAGCCGTTGAACACCAGAAAGGAACGAGCTTCAGACCCAAAATGCTCGCGCAGGACCGCCTCGGCTCGCGCCGTCCACGGATCGGCGCCGTACGCGACCGCGTGGCCGTCGTTGGCCGCCGCCAGCGCCGCCAGGATCTCGGGATGGGCTCCGGCGTAGTTGTCGGAGGCAAACGACTTCATCGCCTCAACTTAGAGGCTGAGAGGGGTTTACCTCACCTGGCGGTAGAAGTCGCCGGGGAGCCGCTCGATCGCCCCGGCTTTGACGGCGGCGGTCAGGGCAAGCTCAAATCCGGCGTCGTGCCAGCGGTCGGCGCCACACTCGCTCCTCAGGGCGTCCCGATGCAGCACCCCGAACGGAGCCAGCGCCATGACCAGCCGCCTCACCTCCGCATGCATCACCGCCGCGTCGTGGCGGGAATCCGTGTCGTGGACGTCGCGCCTGGCGTGCATGTCGGTACGCCTACCCCGAGAGCGGCGGTTCGTTGCTCACGTGGTTAGCATGCGAACCGTCATCGCGACTCGCGTCCGAGGCTGGTCACCATGGTGACAGGAAGGGTGAGGACGTGCTCGAACGGGTAGGTAACTGGCGATGGATCGACGTGACGAGCTCGAAGACCGCCAGCTGGAGCGCCAGAGCCGGCGCATGGCCAGGCCGTCGCTGCGCTTCTTTGTGATCGGGCTGGCGTTTGCCGTCCTGGGGGTCGTGCTGATCATCTTCGGGAGCTCCTGGGTGTGGGCGCTCGGAATCGTGCTGGTCGTGCTGGCGGGCCCTCCCGCCGTGGTCGCGTTCGCTCTGCTGGCCGCTGCCGCGGTTTCGCGGTGGGCGGCTCGTGAGCGCCCATTCGCCTGATCCGGGGCCGGCCGGGGAACGGCAGGGTGGTCATCAACCGAACTGAGACCCTGGCGAAAGGCGGCGAGAGGGTTCACAATGCGTACATGTCCTCCCTGAGTCCTTCCCCGTTTGAGCCGCCGACCGCACCGGACAGTTGGTCGCCGACCGCCAAGGCTCCGGCGTCCGGGCGCGCTCGCGCCCGTCTGCGCCACGATCTCGCCCTGGTCCAGTCGGAGATCCGCCGGCTGAGGCGCTCCGCGCTTCCGCGCGCGCCCGTCACCCGAGCCAAGGGCCGAACCAGCAAGTGACGCGCGCCTCATGGGCGCGATTGGCCTGACCGGCCCGACCGGCCGGGCGTGCCTGGTCGGCTGGTCTCCCCGTGGGCGGGCCTGGATTACTGCTCGGAGAAATCGGCCTCGTCGGCGGCCAGGCCGGGCTCGTCCTCGGCCGCGTGAATCGAGCACAGCACGGGGCCGCCTGACTCCAGCACGGCCTGCATCTCCCGCGCGGTCAGCTTCGCTCCGCACTCCTCGCAGCGGTCGCCGAGCACCTCGTTGCTGTGCTCGTCCAGGCTCACCGCCGCGAGTCTAGATGACTTCCCGCCCCAGCTCGGCCACCCCCCGACCCGCCGGTGGCGGCGGGTCCTACGATTAGCGCGTCGGGTTCCGGCGACGACCATAGAATCGGGAGCCGACCGGCCCGGCCCCGATCATGCACGGCGGGGCGCAGCGATCTGATCAGACCCGAGCGAGGACCATGACCTCCGCGCGCGCAACCGCAGTTTCACAACCCCCGTCGGTCCGGCCGCGCCTGCCGGGGCTGGCGTGGCTGCGCGCCAGGGATCCCGGCTTTGCGGCGTTGCGCCGCGCCATGCGGACGGCGCTGATCATGCCGGCCATGTTCGCGCTCGGGATCAAGGTGATCGGCAACCCGATCGTGGGCACCTTCGCCGCCTTCGGCTCGTTCGCGATGCTGCTGTTGGTCGATTTTGCGGGGACGATCCGTGAGCGCCTGCAGGCCCAGGCCACCCTGGGAGTCGCCTGCTGCGTGCTCATCGCGCTCGGCACCCTGGCCTCACGCACGACCTGGCTGGCCGCCGTGGCCATGGCGGTGGTCGCCTTCGGCGTGCTCTTCGCCGGCGTGATCAGCTCTGTCCTGGCGGGCGCGACCACCTCGCTGCTGCTCGCCTTCATCCTGCCCGTGTCGCTGGCCGGTCCGCCTTCGTCGATCCCCGACCGCCTCGCGGGCTGGGCGATGGCGGCCGCGGCCTCGGTGGTCGCCATCTGGCTGCTGTGGCCGGCACCGGCTCGGAATCCGATCCGGAGCGCCGCGATCTCGGCGTGTCGCGCACTGGGGGCTCGGCTGCTCGCCGAGGTGGCCTACGTGCTGGGGGACGGCCCCGCGGGATCCGACGCCGAGCACGCCGCCGCCGTGGCCGCCGCCGATGACGCCCTGCGCGCACTGCACGCCACCTTCTTTGCCACCCCCTACCGCCCCACGGGCCTGAGCACCGCGGCACGTACGGTGGTGCGGCTCGTCGACGAGCTGAGATGGCTGGACGTGGTCGTGCTGCGCTCGGCCCCGCGGGGCCGTCCCCCCCACGCCAACCGGTCGGTGTGCGCGGTGAAGGTGGCGGCGGCCGGGACCCTGGAGTCGGTCGCCGACCAGTTGGAGAACACGAGCCGCAGCTCCCACTCACTGATCGCCGCTCTCGAAAAGCTGCGGGCGGCGCTCGATGAGCTCGAGCGGGAGGCCACTCTGCGCCTGCCCGCGAGCGCGGCCGCCGCGTGCTCGCCGGAAGAGGATCCGGCGCGCGCCGTGGTCTCCTCCCTGGATCCGAGCTTCCGGGCCCAGGAGCTGAGCTTCATCGTCTCTCAGATCGCGACCAATGCCGAGTACGCCGCGGCGGCCGAGCAACGCAGCTGGCCGGCGCGCCTGCTCGGCCGCCAGCCGGCCGGCCTCTCCGGCACGCTGTCGGCGGCCCAGGAGCGCGCCGGGGCCCACGTCGACCCGCGCTCATCCTGGCTTCACAACAGCCTGCGCGGAGCCATCGCCCTGGGGCTGGCCGTTCTGGTCGCCGACCTCAGCGGCGTGCAGCACGCCTTCTGGGTGGCCTTCGGCACGCTGTCGGTGCTGCGCTCGAGCGCGCTGAACACCGGCCAGAACACGGTCCGAGCGCTGCTCGGCACGACGGCGGGCTTCGTCGTCGGTGGCGTGATCGTGGTGTTGATCGGCACCAACACCGCTGTGCTGTGGACCCTGCTCCCGTTCGTCGTCCTGTGCGCGGGACTCGCCCCGGCCGCGGTCTCGTTCGCGGCCGGGCAGGCGGCGTTCACCGTGACCCTGCTGATCCTGTTCAACATCCTGGCGCCCGCGGGCTGGCAGATCGGCCTGGTACGCGTCGAGGACATCGCGATCGGCGGCGCGGTCAGCCTCGCCGTCGGCCTGCTCTTCTGGCCCCGCGGCGCCGCGGTGGCGCTGGGCCGGGCACTGGATCGCGCCTACGTCGACAGCGTCGGCTACCTGTCCGCGGCGGTGGCCTACGGCGTCGATCGCTGCGACGCGAGGGTCCCCGGGCGGGCCGAGCCCCGCGAGGAGGCGCTTCGGGCCGCCGCGTCCTCCCGGCGTCTGGACGACACCTTCCGGGGCTATGTCTCCGAGCGGGGCGCCAAGCGGCTGGGGCTGGCCGAGGTGACCGCCCTGGTCACCGGGGTGGCGGGCCTGCGGCTGGCTGCGGACGCCGTGCTCGACCTGTGGCGGGGCGACGGGAGCGAAGCCGGGGACCGCGCCGCCGCCCGGCGGGAGCTGCTTACCCGAGCCGGCCTGCTGGTCATCTGGTATTCCGGGTTCGGGGCCAGCCTCTCCGGGCGCGCCTCGGTACCCGAGGCGCTGACCGCCGATGCCGGCGCCGACGAGCGCCTCGTCGACGCCGTCGGCCGCGACCTGCGCACCGCCGGCGGGGAGGCCACGGCGACGGCGGTGCGGGTCATCTGGACCGGCGATCACCTGGACGCGGCCCGCCGCCTCCAGGACTCACTCGTCGCCCCGGCGCGGGCCGCCGTTGACGACAGCGCGCTGAGCTGACCCGCGCCCCCGCCCTTCGCTCGCTTGCAGGGCGCGGCGTCCGGCCGCGAGCGTGGCGGCCGCGGCCCGCAGGTCGTCCTCCGCGTGGGCGGCCATCGCGACGACGCGCAGCCGCGAGCTGCCGTCAGGGACGGTGGGCGGTCGGATCGCCTGAGCGAACACGCCGCCCCGGAGCGCGGCCTCGCAGAGGTTCATGGCATCACGGGGATCGCCGACCAGGAGCGGCACGATCGGCATCTCCCCCGCGGTGACGGGGAACCCGTGCCCGGCGAGCTCGCATCTGAGCAGGCGGGCGTTGCCCCGGAGCCGGTCGACGATCCCGGGCTCGGCGCGAACGAGGCGCAGCGCGGCCAGGGCGGCGGCGACCGACGGGGGTGGCAGCGCGGTCGAGTAGATCAGCGTGCGCGCCCGGTTGAGCAGGAACTCGGCCATCGTGCGGTCACAGCAGGCAAACGCGCCGTAGCTGCCCAGCGCCTTGCCGAGCGTGCCGACGACCACCGCGATCTCGCGTTCCAGGCCCAGGGCCGAGACCAGCCCCCGGCCCCCGGGTCCCAAGACGCCGGTGGCGTGTGCCTCGTCGACGACGACGCGCGCCCCGTGCCGGTGCGCGAGCTCGACGATGCCCGGCAGCGGGGCGAGGTCGCCGTCCATCGAGAACACCGCGTCGGTGACGATCAGCGCGCTCCGGCCGCCGGCGCGCTCCAGGCCGGCCGCCAGCGAGTCGAGGTCGCAGTGTTTGTAGACGATCGTCTCGGCCCGGGACTGGCGGCAGCCGTCGACGAGCGAAGCGTGGTTGAGCGAGTCCGAGAGGATCACCTCGCTCCGGCCGGCGAGCGCGGATATGACTCCGACGTTGGCCAGGAATCCCGAGCCGAACAGCAGGCATGCGTCGTGGCCCTTGAAGTCCGCGAGCTCGAGCTCGAGCTCGCGATGGATCGTCATGTTGCCCGACACCAGACGCGACGCCCCGGCGCCGGCGCCCCAGCGCTCGGCCGCGTCGGCGGCGGCGGCCCGGAGCGCGGGGTGGCCGGCGAGGCCCAGATAGTCGTTGGAGCACAGCAGAATCACCTGGGTGCCGTCGAGCGTGACCCACGGTCCCTGGGCGCTCTCGATCACCCGCAGCTCCCGGTAGAGCCCATCGCGCCGGAGGCAATCGAGTGCGGCGGCGATATCGGTCACGATGGCGTCAGCTCTCCGCAGCGCACGCAGTGCGCCCTCCAGCTCAGGGGCAGCACCTGGACGACGAGCTTGCGCCCGCACCGGGTGCAGAATCGGGGCGGGTCGCTGGTCTGCCGGCGGCGTTCACAGGCGGCGTGGTCGCCTTCGGCGTCCGGGCGTCCGCATCCGGCGCAGTGGCTCACAACGTCCTGGAGAGTTCTTTGACCGGCATCTTCAGGTCTGTGAGCAGGTCCAGGTCTTCCTGCGCCGAGCGGCCGAGCGTGGTCAGGTAGTTGCCGACGATCACCGCGTTGATGCCTCCGAGCACCCCCCGGCGGGTGCCCAGATCGCCGAGCGTCAGCTCGCGGCCGCCGGCGAACCGCAGCACGGTTGCCGGCAGCGCCAGGCGAAATGCGACGATCGCCCGCAGCGCGTCCGTCGCGTCTGGGGCCACCAGATCCGCGAACGGGGTGCCCGGCCGGGGGTCCAGGAAGTTCAGCGGCACCTCGTCGGGCGCGAGCTCGGCAAGCTGGGCGGCGAGCTCGGCCCGCTGGTGCAGCGACTCCCCCATCCCGATGATCCCGCCGCAGCACACCTCCATGCCCAGCTCGCGCACCAGCGCCAGGGTCTCCCAACGCTCCTCCCAGGTATGGGTCGTGACCACGTTGGAAAAGTGAGAGCGGGCGGTCTCGAGGTTGTGGTTGTAGCGGTGCACGCCCAGGTCGCGCAGCTCCTGCCCCTGCTCGCGACTCAAGATTCCCAGCGAACAGGCCACGTTGATCTCCACCTCCGCCTTGATCGCGGCCACCCCCTCGCGCACCTGCGCCATCAACCGCGCGTCCGGGCCGCGCACGGCGGCCACGATGCAGAACTCGGTCGCGCCGGTGGCCGCCGTCTCCCGCGCGGCCTGCACGAGCGAGGCTATGTCCAGCCGGGCGGCCCGCACCGGGGTCTCGAACCGACCCGACTGCGAGCAGAAATGACAGTCCTCGGGGCAGCCGCCCGTCTTCAAGCTCACGATTCCCTCGACTTCGACCTCCGGACCGCACCAGCGCATGCGCACCTGGTGCGCGAGCTCCAGCGCCTCCGCCACGCGCTCATCGGGCAACCGGAGCACCTCCAGCACCTGTGCTTCGGTCAACCCCAGCCCGTCCTCGAGCACCTGACCGCGCGCCACATCGAGAACATCGTCGATCATGCCTGTACCTCCAGTTCGAGTGCCGTAGCGGGTGCCTCGGCACCCCTGAGTCCGGGAGCCAGCTCGGCCTTGACCACCTCCAGAAAGGCCGGGCGTGTCAGCGCGCCGGCGCCCTCGGGCAGACGACCGAGTACCGGGCGGCCCGTGTAGCCGGGCAGGTCGTCGAGGTTGCATACCGACGCCAGATCAGGCTCCGCGGGCCAGGCGCCGATCACCAGCCCCAGGCAGGCAACCCCGCGGGCCCGTAGTGCCTCGCACGTCAGCGCGCTCGCGTTGAGGGTTCCGAGGCCGGCGCGCACGACCACGAGCACCGGCGCGCGCAGCCGCGCGGCGAGATCCGCCAGCGTCCCGCCCGCGGCGTCCAGCCGTACGAGCAGGCCGCCCGCGCCCTCGAGCAGCACCAGATCGCGACCGGCGAGCGCGCCGACGGCTGCGGCGATCGCCTCGATCGCCGGAGCCCGGACGCCGGCCCGCCGCGCCGCCGTGGCGGGGGCCAGTGGATCGGGGAAGCGGGCCAGCTCGTGCAGGTCGCCGACCCCGGAGAGTCGGCGGACCTCGTCGAGGTCACCCGGCTCGCCGGGCCCGACGCCGGTCTGAGCTGGTTTGACCACCGCCACGCGCTGGCCGCGCTCGCGGGCCAGGGCCGCGAGCCCGGCGGTCACGATCGTCTTACCCACGCCGGTGTCGGTCCCGGCTATGACGATGACCCTCATCGTCCGCCCCCCGCTCCGGCGGCGGCCACCACTGCGGCTGTGATCCTGGCCACGTCCCGGTCGCCGGTCACGTAGGGCGGCATCGTGTAGACGAGATCCCGAAATGGGCGCAGCCATACGCCGTGCTCGACCGCCGCTTCGGTGGCCGCGGCCACGTCCACGGGCCCGTCGAGCTGGACGACGCCGATCGCACCGAGCACGCGCACGTCGCGGACGCCCGCCAGCCGGCGGGCCGGAGCCAAGCCGTCGGCCAGGCCGCTCTCGATGCGCTCGACGTCTGCGAGCCAGGAGCCGCCGATCAGCAGATCGGTACTAGCCAGCGCCACCGCGCAGGCCAGCGGGTTGGCCATGAACGTCGGGCCGTGCATCAGGGCTCTCCCCTCCCCCCGGGAGATGGTCTGGGCGATGTGTGCAGAGCAGAGGGTCGCCGCCAGCGGCAGATACCCGCCGCTGAGCGCCTTGCCGACGCACATCACGTCCGGCGCCACGCCGGCATGCTCGCAGGCGAACAGCGCGCCCGTGCGCCCGAAGCCAGTCGCGATCTCGTCGAGAATCAGAAGGATGTCGTGTTGATCGCAGAGCTCGCGCAGATGCCGCAGGACCGCCGGACTGTAGAAGTGCATGCCCCCGGCGCCCTGCACGACGGGTTCGATGATCACGGCCGCGAGCTCGTGGGCGTGTCGGCGCACGACGTGTTCGAGCTGGGCGGCATAGGCATCGTCCAGTGCCAGCCGGAATCCCGCGGGCGGGCGGTCGACGAACACGTGCTCGGAGAGGGTTCCGGCGAAGAGCGCATGCATCCCCCCAACCGGGTCGCACACGGCCATCGCGCCGAACGTGTCCCCGTGGTAGCCGCCGCGCGCTGTCAGCAGCCGCCGGCGCTCGGGACGGCTCTGCGCGCGCCAGTACTGCAGGCACATCTTGATCGCGACCTCGACCGCGACCGACCCCGAGTCGGCGAAGAAGACGTGATCCAACGGCTCCGGGGTCAGCTCCACGAGGCGTGCGGCCAGGCGGACCGCGGGCTCGTGGGTGAGCCCGCCGAACATGACGTGCGCCATCCGCCCGAGCTGCTCACGGACCGCGGCATCGAGTGCGGGATGCCGGTAGCCGTGAACGGCGCACCACCACGACGCCATCCCGTCGACGAGCTCGCGCCCGTCCGCCAGGCGTAGGCGCACGCCGCTCGCCGAGACGACGGGCAGCGGGGCGAGGCTCGCCGGCATCGGGCTGTACGGGTGCCAGAGGTGGAGCCGGTCGAGGTCGAGCAGCTCGACTTGGGCCAGGCTGGTATCGATCATCATCCGGTGGACCCTCCCGTCAGCCGGCGAGCACCGGCAGCATCACCCCGAGCTTGACCTCGGTCTCGGCGAGCTCGGCGGCCGGGTCCGAGTCACGCACGATGCCGCCGCCCGCGTAGCAGCGGGCCACGCGATCACGGAGCAGCGCACACCGCAGGGCCACGCAGAACTCGCCGTCGCCCGAGGCGTCGGTCCAGCCCACCGGACCCGCGTACCAGCCGCGATCAAACCCCTCGAGTGCGGGGATCGCGCCCATCGCCGACGAGGGCTCGGCGCCCACCGCCGGAGTCGGGTGCAGCAGGCCGGCCAGCTCGATGGCGTCGATCGAAGCGGTCAGCTGAGCGCGGATCGGGGTCGCCAGATGCTGGATGTTGGCCACCCGCACCAGCACCGGCTCGGGGGCGACGCTCACCCAGACCGCGCGCGGACCCAGGGCGCGGGCGATCCTCCGGGCGACGATCGCGTTCTCCTCGCGATCCTTGTCACTGCGCAGCAGCTGCTCGCCGAGGTGATCGTCGACAGCCGGGTCGGCGCTGCGCCGAGCCGACCCGGCCAGCGCGACCGTGCTCGCCCGCTGGCCCTGACGGCGGATCAGCAGCTCGGGCGTGGCGCCGACGAAAGTGGCGTTCCCGCGGCCGACCGCGTACACGAACGAGGACGGGAAGGCCTGGCGCAGGAGGCCGAAGACGGCAGCCGGGTCGTAGGCGGCCGGAGCGTGGACCTCCACCTCGCGGGCCAGCACGATCTTCTCGAGCTCGCCGCCGCGGATCCTGGCCACGGCCCGGGCAACCGCCTCCTCGAAGTGCGCCGGCGGCATCGGGCTCGACACCTCGTACCTGCCCACGGGGGCCGGGTCCAGCAGCGGCAGCGGCTCGGCGCGCAGCTCGAAAAGCCGGCGGTCCACGCGAGCCAGGGCGTCGGCCACGGTGTCATCGGGGGCGACGTCGAGGTTGACGGTCAGCCACGTGTCGGGCCCGCGCCGGGCCAGGGAGACCTCGGGCACGATCAGTGATGCCGGCGCGAAGCCGCTCCAGGCCGGACCCGCGCTGCCGCCCGGCGCGAACGCAAAGCCCCCCAGGGCGACCAATCCCGATCCACCGGGACCGCGCAGGTCGTCGGCGCGGGCGGCGGCCACCAGTGCCCGCCAGCGTGCCGCCACGCGCGCAAACCTTGCCGGCCCGTCCTCCTCCAGGCGCCGGATCTGTCCCAGGGCGCCCAGCGCCGTGCCGTCGTGCTCGGGCTGCTCCAGGCAGAACCAGGGTTCCTCGGGCCGCCGCGAGGCCGTGACCACGGCGGATGGATCGTGATCCCCGGCCAGCTGCGCGGACAGGCTGATCAGGACCGGGGCACCGGCCACGCGGGCTCGGCGCAGGGCCTCCTGCACGCGGCGCTCCAGGCGTGACCGGTGGCGCGCTTCCAGCCACGGTTCCCGAGGGGTCAGCGCCGAGCTCTGAGCCATCACGCTCAGGCTACTCGCGCTCAGCGCCAGAGCTCAGCGCGCACGGCCGCCGGCCAGGCCTGGGGCTCCAGGCCGTGGGTGCGCAGCAGGGCAAGCACGATCCGCTCGTGACCGAAGCCCAGACAAGCGGTATGGGCGATTTCGCCGTCCGCGAGCTGGATGCCAAAGGTGTCACCGAAGTGGTCGCGATGATGGTTGAAGGAGGCCAGGGCGGTGGGCTCGGGTCCGGCGATCTGCACCAGGAGCTCGAGCTTGAGCCGGTCCTCGCGCTGGTTGGCGGCCAGCATGCGCCCTCGACGCCCGAAGAACGGATCGCTGGCGTTGTCGAGCTCGGCCGACAGCCCGAGCCCTTGCAACAGATCGAGACCGCGCTGGGCCCATTCGTCGCGCCACTCGAGCACCGCGTCGGGCTCGCCGATGCGCACCAGCTCGTGCTGGTGAAAGATCTGGCGCCGGGCGGGATCGTGAGACGGCTCGTGCCGGAATACCCAGGCTCCGCCGGCATCCACGAACACGCCGCCGCGAGGTAGCGGGCCGCGGGCGGCGATCGCCGGATACACCGGGTAGCAGGCGGCCGGCATCAGCGTCAGCTCGGTCGGCGCTTGAAACTCGCTCCAGTCGTCGTGGCGGCCGGCGCGCTCGGCCTGCGTTGCCGCCTGCATCTCGTCGCCCTCGAACGAGTACACGCTGCCCGCCAGATGCGGGAACGAGGCCAGGTAGCCGCTTGATTCCAGCTGGCGGCGTGGCAGCACGGGGGGAAACCGCAACCGCTCGGCGCCGCGGGCGGCCGCCTCAGAGCTCAGACGCGCGTCGAGACGCTCGCGCACCTCCTCGAAGATGGCGCTGTGGCCGTAGACGCCGGGCACGCCGGACTCCAGGAGCAGCCCGTGGCCGACGAGCTCGGCCATGAACTCCGTCTGGTCCTCGGAGGCCGGCCGGACTTGTGCTGGCACGGCCGCTACGCCCCGTTCGCGATCGGCATCGTTTCCATCAGCCCCGGTGCATCGTTTTCATTAGCCCCGCCGAGTCTCTGCATCAGCCCACTGGGCGAAGACTAGCGCCGAGCGGGGTTTCGATGGCAACCGCGCAGCGGCTGAGCCCGGCCCATGCGTCGTCGTGACGACGGACGAGAGTCCGAAGCCCTGGGCGGCGCAGACCGACGCGAACCTGGTTTCCGGCTCGAGATCCAGCCGCTGGGGAACCCGGATGCGGAAAATCGGCGCAGCCCGCTGGGATTTTCTGCGTTTGCGCATCGCGACGCGGCGGCGCCGGGAGCGCGAAGCGCCCCCGGCAAACGACCTCCAGTCAGGCCGAGGTCCCCCGCAGGCGCGGGTCGGTCCTACACCGACGACCAGTGGTCAGACGTGGTCGTAGACCGCCGTGATCTCGGTTCGCAGGAACTCCTCGACCGCGAGCACGCCCTCGTAGTCCGCGGCCGATCCCACGACCGCGAACAGGTACGTGCGGGTGCCGTGTCCGGGATCGATCTCGGTCCCGGGCGGAAGGTGCAGGAAGGCGCTCTCGACGCCGGGGAAGAGCTTCAGGCGGTCCAGGCCGTCGATGGCCTGCAGCCGGCGAGCCGACTCCGGCGGCTGGTAGAAGAACCGGTAGGCGACGCCGGAGGTGGCGGGAAGCTCTGGAACCTCGGTCGTCCAGCCCAGCGCAGCCTGCATGGTCAGCTTCACGATGTCGATGCCGGCGGCGAGCCTCAGCATCTCGGGCACCCCACCCCCGATCCGCCCATTCACTTCGATCACGCGCAGCCCTTCGTCGGTGAGCTTGATCTCGGTGTGTGCCGAGCCGTTCTGGATCCCGAGCGCCCGCAGAGTCTCGCCGGCCAGGGCGAGCACCTGACGCTCCTGCTCCGGGCCGAGCGTGGCCGGGATGAAGAAACCGGTCTCGCGAAACGGCGGCGCGATCGGGAACCGTCCGGTGATCGCCAGATGGATCATCCGCTCGGGGAACACGACTGTCTCGACCGAGACGTAGTCGGCCTCGAAGCCCTTCGGCATGGGCGGTCCGTCGGGCAGGTATTCCTCGACCACCATGTCCTCCGCCCCGGCCGCCGCCAGGCTCTCCCAGAGCTCGCCGAGGGTGCGCGCGTCGGCGACCGGGAAGGTGTGCCAGCTCCCCGAGGCGCGGCGCGGCTTGAGCACCGCCGGATAGCTGATCGCCGAGCCGGCCAGCTCCACGCTCGTCCGGTCGGCATCCGCCTCGATCGCCACGGTCCCGGGAGTTGGCAGTCCCGCTGCCCGCTGGGCGGCCCGCTGGTGAAGCTTGTCCTCGAGACGGCGGGCCACCTCGGGCGAGTGAAAGGGCAGCCCCAGCTCGGCGGCGATCGCAGCCACGTGCTCCATCCCGGTGTCGTAGAAGGTGGCCAGGCCATCCGGCGAGTGGACGCGCAACGCGCGCGCCGCCTCGGCCGGGGCGGCCCGGAGCGCGTCGACGACGACGCCGAATCGCTGCAGCAGCGGCCGGACCGCGGCTGCGGACGGGTCCTCACCGTCGATCAGCCACACGAGATCGCACCAGCCGCGGGCCGCCGCCCGGATCTGCATGGCGTCCAGCGATCGGTGGCCGTAAACGACCACTAAGCGAGGCCGAGCCCCCGGGGCTTCGCCAGGTGAATCCACGGCTCGGGTACTGTATCGTTTGACCTTCCTGGGTGGGGCGCCTTGACTCTCGGGGACCGGTTTCCCCACCATCGAGACCCGATGTCAGCATCGAAAGATCTTCCGACCGATCCCCGGCCGCTCACCGTCGGCCTGGTGAACAACATGCCCGATGCCGCGTTCGTCGACACCGAGCAGCAGTTTCAGCGCGCTATGTCAGTCGACCCGGAGCTTGGCCAGCTGGAGCTGCAGCACTACACGATCCCCGAGCTGCCCCGCTCGGAGGCGATCAGCGAGCTGATCGCCTCCCGATATCGAGACCTCGACGACCTGTGGGAGGACCCTCCGGACGCCCTGATCGTCACCGGCACCGAGCCCGCCCAGCGGCAGCTGCACTACGAGCCTTACTGGCCGTACCTGGCGCGACTGCTCGAGTGGGCGGCCGAGTCGGTGCCGATCACGCTGCTCTCCTGCCTGGCCTCCCACGCCTGTGTTCTGCTGTTCGACGAGATCGAGCGGGTGCCGCGCGCCAGCAAATGCTTCGGCGTCTTCGCGGGCGCCGTCAAGAACCCGAGCGATCCGCTGGCCGCCGGCCTGCCGGAGCTGGTGCCCGTTCCGCACTCGCGCGTCAACGACGTGCCCGAGGCCGCGCTGGTCGATGCCGGCTACCGCATCATCGTCGGGTCCGGCCCCGCCCAGGCCGGCTGGTCGGTGGCGGCGCGGAACTTCGGGGACCGGCTGTTCGTCCTGTGCCAGGGCCACCCCGAGTACAGCGCGCTCAGCCTGCTGCGCGAGTACCGCCGTGACGTGCGCCGGTCGCTGTTCAAACGACGCGCGATTCCCTACCCGGACGTGCCCGAGAACTACCTGAGCTCGGAGGGGGAGGCGATCCTGAACGACTTCGCCGATCGGGCGGCCGCCCCGGGCGCCGATCCGCGTGAGCTGTCGGCCGAATTTCCCTTCGAGGCGGCCGCGGTCACCGTGCAGAGCAGCTGGCCCGGAGTCTCGGCGACGCTCTACGCCAACTGGCTGGGCCTGGCGAAGCTGGCACCGGCGGCCCGGGGAACAGCCAGGGCCTGACCTCGATGCGCGACGAGACTCTGGCCATCCACGGTGGCTACACCGCAGATTCGACCCGGGCCGTGGCCGTGCCCATCTACCAGACCGTCGCCCACGACTTCATCGACGCCGATCATGCCGGCGCGATCATGGACCTCGAGACACCCGGCTTTCACTACAACCGGATCAACAACCCGACCGTGGACGTGCTCGAACAGCGCCTCACGGCCCTGGAGGGGGGAACGGCCGCGATGGCCGTCAGCTCCGGCGCGGCCGCGGTCAGCATGTCGGTGCTCAACGTGCTCGGCGCCGGCGACAACTTCGTCTCGGCCCCCCAGCTCTACGGGGCCACCTACACGTATTTCGCCCATGTGCTCCCCACCCTGGGCATCGAGGCTCGCTTTCCGGCCGACGATCGGCCGGAGTCGATCGAGGCGCTGATCGACACGAGGACCAAGGCCGTCTTCTGTGAGACGATCGGCAACCCGGCGGGGAACGTCATCGATCTGGCCGGAGTGGCCGAGGTCGCCCACCGCCACGGTGTGCCGGTGATCGCCGACAACACGGTCGCGACCCCCCTGCTGCTGAAGCCGTTCGGCCACGGCGCCGACGTCGTCATCCACTCGCTGACCAAGTTCATCGGCGGTCACGGGACGAGCATGGGAGGCATCATCATCGACGCCGGATCCTTTCCCTGGGACCGGCACGCGGAGCGCTTCCCGGGGCTGACCGAGCCCGAGCCGGCGTTCCACGGCGTCCGCTACGCAGCGCAGTTCCCGGACGCGCCGTTCGTGACCCGGTGCCGGACCGTCGGGCTGCGCAACACCGGATCATCGTTGTCACCGTTCAATGCGTTCCTTCACCTACAGGGTCTCGAGACCCTGGCCATCCGCCTGGAGCGACACGAGGCCAACGCTCGAATCGTGGCCGACTACCTGGCCGGCGATCCGCGCGTCGCGTGGGTGAGCTTTCTGGGGTTCCCCGACAATCCCTACCACGCGCTGGCCCGCCGATACCTGGGGGAGCACTGCCCGTCGATCATCACCTTCGGGGTGCGGGGCGGATATCAAGCCGGCATCGCCGCGTTCAACAGCGTGCGGCTGTTCAAGCGCCTGCTCAACATGGGAGACGCCAAGTCACTCATCATCCATCCCGCGTCGACCACCCACCGCCAGCTCACGCCGGCGGACCTGGAGCTCGTCGGGGTAACGCCGGACATGGTTCGGCTCTCGATCGGGCTCGAGCATCCCGACGACCTGATCGAGGATCTCGACCAGGCCCTGTCAGCCCAAGATCTCGGCCACGCAGGCTCCGAGGTCCTCAAAGGCCCGGATCCGGCTCTTCGGTGATGGGATGTAGTGCGTGAAGTGGCGCACGCCCTCGGTGAGCACGCCGAACATCCAGATCCGCTCCTGAGGCCGGCCGTCGATGTCGATCGGGTGGGCCTCGGCGGTCAGGTCGACGCTGCCCACGTTGACGGCCCCGTAGCGGAACTGGCTCACCCGGCCGCGCTCATACAGGTTCGTCAGCAACACCGAAGCTGAACCGTCGAGGCGCGGCTCGTCGAGGTGGCCGCGGATCACCACATCCACGTCGGCGGCGTGGCCTCGTCGAAGAGCGGTCGAGGTGATCCGGGCCCGTTGGCGCTGCGAGCCGTCCTGGCCCAGCGCCGCCCCCAGGGAGGGAGCAGGCCCGTAGGGAGCCTCCAGCACGCCCGCCTCGAGCAGGGCGATCATCTGGCGTGTCCGCAACGCTGGGGGACCGGCCACGAGACGCTTTATCCGGCTGCTGATATCGGCGTTGAAGTCCAGGTAGGAGTCCAGCGACAGACCGCCGTACTCCACGACCGACCGCATCGCGTCACGGAAGATGCGAAACACCTCGGTGGCCGACTTGACGGGGCTGAACCCGTCGGGGACCTCCGCCTCACGAAGGTCGTCGACGAGCATGTCGTGGACCGCGCGCTGGTAATCCTCGCGGGAGTCGTATCTCGGCTGATGGCCAAAGAAGACGGTTTCGGCGTCGAAGGGCCCGTAACGGTCGGCGAGGACCGCCAGCTCATCGGGGAAGCGGTTCTCGTTCCAGGCGTTTCTCAGCCGGTCGCGCAGGGCCCCCGCATCCGCCTTGCTACCGGCTCGGAAGGCCAGCTGGCTGTAGTAGCGGGCCGACATCTCGGCGAACATCAGCGGCAGCAGCTCCTCGCGCACGTCGACCTGGCGCCGTGTGCCGTTCATGCGCCCGCTGAGCCGATCAAACGCCGCCTGGGTGCAGACGATCGGCACGTAGACGCCGGTACGGTCGCTGCCCGTCACCGTCTTGGCGGTGGGCGGCAGCCCGCTGCGCGAGAACATCTGGATCGTCGGCTCCCGGCCGCTGGCGCGGTAGCGCAAGCCGTTGCCGTGTTCGACGAACTGCCCGCCCCGGCCGACGCTCAGCGCCGTCACGACGTCCAGCGCCACCAGCCCCATCCCGGCCACGGCCACGGTACTCGCGGTCGGCAGGCTCTCGACATACGGCGCGACCGGATACGGGCTGAGCTGATGGGCGTGCAGCGGGCTTCGTCCGTCCTCCTGATTGGCGGTGTGCCCGGAGGTCACGATCACGTGATCGACGATCACGGAGGCGCCGTTTGCCAGGCAGACCTCCTCGGTGCGATCGGGGCGCTCATGTAGGTCGACCGCCGTCGTGGGGTGATGCACGACCTGCACCCCGGCCGGCGCGCCCGCCACCAGCGCCGCGTAGAACCACCTGAGGTACTCCCCCATCAGGCGACGGGGCAGGAAATCGTGAGGTTGGATCGGCCGCCCCCCACGCCCCATCACACAGGCATCCCCCACCCACCGGTAGCCCTGGCCCACCGCCCAGTCGTAGAGGCCCACGCCGTAGCACGGCTGGTCGGACTCGGTGACGTACGGGAACAGCGAGATCTGGCTGCAGGCGTTGTTCATCAGCAGGTAGTCGGGCTGGGTCACGTCATAGACCCCGGAGCCCGGGGGGCCGGGCTCGATGACATGGACCTCGAGCTCGAGTCCAGGTCTCAGGCCTTTACGTGTCGTGGTGATCACCCGCTCCAGGGCACAGACACCCCACGGGCCGAGTCCAACAATGGCGATGCGCAACCCCTACAGAGCCCCTTCGTAGCGCTTCAGGTCCACGTCGAAAAGATGAACGCGCCAGCTACGGTAGCAATTGCGACGCCGACCTGGTACATTCGTCCACATGGGGCGCTTGAGAATTACGCTGGTCGTCGTAGTGGTGCTGGTCGTAGCGCTCGCCGTGGCGGCGACATCGGCGTTCAGCCATAGTTCGTCATCGACGAGCAGCAGCAGCTCCTTGATCAAGGGCAACGCCCTGATCAAGGGCGATGAGGTCGGCTACTTCGGTAGCGCGAACGTCGCGCACGTGCTCAGCGTGTTCGTGTACTCGAGCGCGCAGCCTGGTCCCGGGACTCACGTGACCGTGTGCGTCAAGGGCGTCTGTAGAACGGCAGTTGGACACAGGGCCCGCATGGCCTGGTACTCCGCGTCGTTCAAGACCTCGCCGCTGCCCATGGGAGCTCCGGTCACCTACTCGGTCGCGGTTGTCAACCGAGGCCGCCGCGCCACCACGAAGGTCACCAAGGACCTTCTCTGCATGCACAACAGCGGCAGCACCCCGCAGACCCACTGACCCAGCCGTCACGCCGCCTGCACCAGAAGCTGGCCGATGGCATCGGTGATCGCGCCGATCGTCTCGAACACGCTCCGGGTCAGCATCTGATCGGGAAATTCGACGTCGAAGCGGTCCTCGAGGGCGAGCATCACGTTGACGCTCGCATGAGAGCTCATGCCGGCCTGGAACAGGTCGGCCTGCTCGCTCAGGGAGTTGACGTCCACGGGCAGGCGCGCGTGGTCGCGCAGCACCTCTCGGACCCCGTCTCCGACCACCGGATCCATCAGTTCGCCTCCGTCACGACGACGGCGGCCGCGTGTGACGCAACATGGCTGAGCGCGATGGATACGAAGCTCACGCCCTGGGCGCGCGCGGCCAGCTCGGCGGCACCGCGGAGCTCGAGCGCCGGACATCCTCCATCGTCAAAGGTGACGGCGATCGACTGCCACGGTAGGCGATCGGTGCAGGCCAGCGCCTTCATCGCCGCCTCCTTGCCGGCAAACCGGGCCGCCAGCAGACGCGGATCGCGACGGCAGGTCTCCAGCTCGTCTTCGGTGTAGACGCGCGTCAGATAACGGTCGCCGAACGCGTCGATCGATTCGCGCACTTCAGCGACGTCGACGAGATCGATTCCAACGGCTCTGGGCAAGGTCGAGATGCCGGAAGTCCCTCGGCTACGTCTCGCTACGTCCACGGGAGATCGCGATCTCACCGGTTCGAGCCATCTCGATCAGTCCGAACGGACGAACCAGCGCCTCGAAAGCGTCGATCTTGTCCCAGGTTCCGGTCACCTCTACCACCACCGAGCGCTTGCTCACGTCCACGACCTTGGCTCTGAAGATCTCACAGATCTGCATGACCTCGGCCCGGGCCGGTCCATCGGCGCTGACCTTGAACAGGGCCAGCTCGCGAGCCAGCGTCTCGCCGGGCTCGAGATCTCGGATCTTGAGCACGTTGACGAGTTTGTGAAGCTGCTTGGTGACCTGGTCGATCGGATCCACGGCCCCGTCCAGCGTCAGCGTGATTCGCGAGATCGCCTCGTCGTCGGTGGGACCGACGGCCAATGTGTCGATGTTGAAGCCGCGACGCGCGAACAGGCCGGTGATCCGGGTCAGGACGCCGGGCTTGTTCTCGACCAGGATGGAGACGATGTGCCTGCGTCCGGTGCGCAGCCCGACGGCGGCGTCGAGCTCGTCGAGCGACAGGACCTCCTTGGTGGCGGGCTCTCCCATTGCTCAGCCCACCATGTCCCGGGCAGCCTGACCCGCCGGGATCATCGGATAGGTGTTCTCCTCGCGGGTGACGCGCACGTCGGCGAGCACGGGCCCGTCGGTGGCGAGCGCCTGCTGCATGTCCTTGACCAGGGTGCGCTTGTCCTCGAGGCGAACACCGGTCGCGCCGTAGGCCTCGGCGACCTTGACGAAATCGGGCCACTGGCCCATCTCCACCTGGCTGTAGCGCTTGTCCCAGAACAGCTCCTGCCACTGGCGGACCATGCCCAGGTAGCCGTTGTTCATGATGAACACCTTGATCGCGATTCCCTCCTGCGCGCAGGTCGCGAGCTCCTGCATGTTCATCTGCACCGAGCCGTCGCCGGCGATGCACACGACCGTCTGATCGGGGCAGCCCACCTTCGCGCCCATGGCGGCGGGCAGGCCGAAGCCCATCGTCCCGAGACCACCCGAGTTGATCCAGCGGCGGGGCTTGGCGAAGTCGAAGTACTGGGCCGCCCACATCTGGTGCTGGCCGACGTCGCTGGCCACGATCGCGCTGCCGGCGGTCGCCTCATACAGCGCCTGGACCATGTACTGGGGCTTGATCTCTGAGTCGGAGGAGTCCGCGTAGGCAAGCGGGTGGCGCTCCTGCCAGGTGTGAATCCGCGACCACCACCCCTCAAGTCTTGCGGGATCCGCCTCCAGCGCCCGATACTCGGCGGTGAGGCGAGGCAGGATGTTGCGCGCGTCGCCGACGATCGGGATGTGAGCAGGCACGTTCTTGGAGATCTCGGCCGGATCGACGTCGATGTGGATGAACTTGGCCCGCGGGGCGAACTCGGACAGCTTGCCGGTGATGCGGTCATCGAAGCGGGCTCCGACGGCGAGTATCAGGTCCGCCTCGTCCATCGCGTAGTTGGCAGTGCGGGTGCCGTGCATCCCGAGCATGCCGAGCCACTGCGGGTGCGGCGCCGGGAATCCACCGAGCCCCATCACGGTGGTCGTGACCGGGAGCCGATCGACCGTTGCAAGCTCGGTCAGCTCGGCTGAGGCATTGGCGCTGACGACACCGCCGCCCGCGTAGATCACCGGGCGGCGCGAGTTGGCGAGCGCCTTGGCGGCCAGCCGGATCTGCTTCTGATTTCCGTCGATCGTCGGCTGGTAGCCGGGTAGGTGCACGTCGTCGACGGGCTCGTAGGGGATGTCGGCACGGCTCAGGTCCTGCGGGATGTCGACCACCACCGGTCCGGGCCGGCCGGTCCGCGCGATGTGGAACGCCTCGTGGATGGAGCGGGGAAGCTCGAGCGGATGCTGGATCATGAAGCTGTGCTTGACGATCGGCATCGTGATCCCGATCGTGTCGGCCTCCTGGAAGCCGTCGGTCCCGAGCAGATCGGTTCGCACCTGGCCGGTCAGGAACACGACCGGCACGGAGTCCATCATCGCGTCGCAGATCGGCGTGACCAGGTTCGTCGCGCCGGGACCGCTGGTACCGAGCGCGACCCCGACCTTGCCGGTGGCCTTGGCGTACCCCTCGGCGGCATGTCCGCCGCCCGCCTCGTGGCGGACCAGGATGTGCCGGATGCCGGCATCGTAGAAGGCGTCGTAAGTCGGCAGGTTGGCGCCGCCCGGGAGGCCGAATACGACGTCGACACCTTCAGCTTTCAGACATTCCATCAGGGCGTCAACGGCGCGCATAGCATTCGCCTCCTTTCATCGTCGATCTGGGCGGGCGGACCAACCGCACACGCGGGTGAACGCGAGTGTACAGCGGGGCTTGTGCACAGCGGGGCCGCGTCGTGTACCCTGGTCCGGGGCGCATGATGCATGGGGTACACAGACTTGGCCGCTGAGCCTTCGGGGGCCGTCCAAGAACTTGCGAGCGGGCGGGCGAGCCCGCCCGCGCAGCGATCCCTGTATCTCGACGGCGCCACCGAGCCGGTGTTCGCGGTTCTGCACGAGCCCGCGGCGGTCAACGCGCGTGACACCGCCGTGCTCCTGTGCCCTCCGTTTGGCTGGGAGGAGGTGAGCTCGTACCGGAGCCGTCGTTGGTGGGCCGAGCAGCTCGCCGCCGACGGCTACGCGACCTTGCGGATCAGCTATCCGGGCACCGGAGACAGCGGCGGCTCGCCACGCGATCCAGACCGGCTCGATGCCTGGACGAGCGCGGTCACCCAGGCCGAGAAGTGGCTGCGGAGCGCCACCGGCGCCGAGCGCGTGGCGGCGATCGGGATCGGGCTCGGAGGGATGCTCGCCTACCGAGCGGCCGCGACCGGCGCGGAGCTCGACGACCTCGTGCTGTGGGCGACCCCCGCCCGCGGCAAGGCGTTCGTGCGCGAGCTGCGCGCGATCGCCCGGCTGGAGTCGGTCTCTGCCCAGGAGCCGGATTCGCCGGCATCAGCAGTCCGAGAGCCCGACTCGCCGGCTTCAGCGCCGGAGGCGGCTCCCGCACGCGCGCGGACGCCCGGAGAGCTCGAGACCGGCGGCTACCTGCTCGGCGCCGAGACCGCGCGCGAGCTCGAGGCGCTTGACCTGAGTCGCCTCGAGCTGCCACCCGCGCGCAAGCAACGCGTGCTGCTGCTCGAGCGCGACGGGCTGCCGGTCGACAAGCGGCTGCGGGAAGCCCTCGAGCGGGCGGGGGCTGAGCTCACGGTCGCCGCCGGCGACGGCTACGGGGTGATGACCTCTCAGCCCCAGCTGACGATCCCGCCTGCGTCGGTGATTACGACGGTCTCCGCTTGGTTGGGAGAAGGCTCGGCTCCCAGGATTCCGGCCGGTGCCGTGTTGCCGGGCCTGGAGCTGCCTGCGGGCGCCCTGGGCACCGCTGCGGTCCAGACCAGCGATGGAGAGCTGGTGCTCGAGACGCCGTTCACGGTGACGATGCCGGCCGGCAACCTCGACGCGATCCTGGTCGAGCCCAGCGGACCGCGTGAGGGCGATCTCTGCATCGTGATGCTGAACTGCGGGGCGATGCGCCGGATCGGCCCCGGCCGGATGTGGGTCGAGGCCGCGCGCCGCTGGGCGTCCCGGGGGGTCTGCGCCGTACGCCTCGATGCCGAGGGGATCGGTGAAGCCGACGGAGATGAGAGCTCTTACTACGCGACCAGCCGCGGGCTTTATACGCCGGAGCGGATCCAGCAGGTGCGTGCGACCCTGGACGCTCTGCAGCAGCGGGGGGTCGGCGACCGGTTCGTGCTCCTGGGGATGTGCGCGAGCACATACTGGTCCTTCCGTGCCGCTCTGCAGGACCCGCGCGTAGATGCCGCCTGGCTGCTGAACCCGGCGACGCTGGTCTGGCATGCGAATTTGGGCGTTGAGCGAACCGCCGCGCAAGACGTGCGCGCCCTGCTGTCACAAAAGCCGTCATGGACCAAGATTCGGAGTTCCTTCTCGGTTGCGCGCCTGCTCGGGCTGGTCAGATGGCTCCTCGCCGCGCCGGCGCGCCGGGTGCGCGCGCTGCGCTCGCGCCGAACCGGAGACGAGACCGACGCGCTGCTGGAGCAGTGGCGGGCGTCGGGCAAGCGCGCACTGGTGCTGTTTGGAGACAATGAGCCGTTCGACCGGGAGCTGTCAAGCTCGGGCCGGATGGCGCGACTCGAAAGCTGGCCCACGGTGACCGTCAGGCGGATCGCCGACGGCGATCACACGTTCCGGCCCGGCAGCTCTCAGCGACAGGTTCACGAAGAGCTCGACCGTGCGCTCGAGCAAGAGCTTGCCGCGCAGCCCTCGGGACAGCTATCCGCCTCTGCCTAGGTTCGCGCGCGAGCCTCCCGGCCGCCAAGTGCGGGCTCGAGGCGGCCGACGAGCCTGTCGACGACGTGGTCCCAGGTCATCTGCTCGAGCACCCGGCTGTGGCCCGCCTTCCCCATGCCCCTGGCCTTGTCGGGATCGGTCAACAGCTCGATGAGCGCGTCGGCCAGGGGCTCCGCCTCCCCGGGGGCCACGAGCCGTCCGGAGACGCGATCGTCGATCAGCTCCGGCATCGCGCAGCAGTCGCTGCCGATGCACGGGAGGCCGTGGCCCATGGCCTCGCCGAACACAAGGCCCCAAGGCTCGAAGACAGAGGGGAGCACGAACACGGTGGCCCACCGATACAACCGCGCCAGCTCGGCGCGTCCGAGGCGGCCGCGCCAGCTGACGCCGCGGCCGAAACCGGGTGCTGGATCGCGCTTCGGGCCCACCATGACGAGTTCGGCATCCGGCAGGCGATCGTGAACGAGGCGCCAGGCGTCCAGCAGGTGGGGGCCGCCTTTGCGGTCGAAGGGGCTCCCGACGAACAGTGCCCGCCGGCCCTCATAGTCCCTGTTCTGGAGCGATTCCAGTAGCTGGTTGGAGCCCGCTCCGACGGCCGCCACTCGCTCCGGCGGGCAACCGTAGTCCTCGATCACCGATCGTCGCGCGAACTCACTGCACGTGAACACGATCTCGGCGGCGCGGCAGACCGCGATCTCAAAACCCGTCCACGCGTCGGCCGCCGACCTCGAGAGCGGCGCAAATGGCGGGTAGAGGCGCTGGGTCAGTGCCATCGTCGAGTCGGTGTAAGCGACGTAGGGCTCCTGGACGGCCCGAGAGCGCGGCGAGCACAGTGTCTGGAGCTGCAGGATCAGGTCATACGAGCCGCGGCGCGCGACCAGGTCTCGCTCCAGGGCGGCGTTGCGCTTCGCCAGGTGGCGCATGTTGAACCCCGCCCGCGCCGCCCAGGCCGCCTTGCGCAGCCGAAACGAGCGGGCGAGGTTCAGGTTACGCTCGGCAGGCGAGAGCGAAAGCTCCGGATAGCTGATCCCGACCAGCGACACCCGCCTCGACAGCGCCCCGAAGAGCTGTGACCACTTCCCGGCCGGCAACGGCGCCAGATAGTCGCTGACGTCCGGTATCGAGACGGCTTGAACCCGCAACCTTGCGTCAGCGGCCACTGGCGACGGGCCCGCGGATCGCCGCCTCCGGCGCGATCGCAACCTCGGGGAACTCGAGCTCGGCGCCGCAGTGGATGCAGACCGCGTCGTGGAGCTTGACCACCCGGCGGCAGCTCGGGCACTGGCGCCGAAGCTCCCGGTTGTCCCAGCGGTACAGGATCGCGGTGAGCAGCCCGATGAACGGAACGCAGAACGAGACGAGAAACCAGACGAAGAACGAGCTTCCCTTCATCCGCCCAACCACCCCTCCGGCGAGGCCGAAGAAGAACAGGATCACGAGCAGGCCCATGCCCTGCACGGTGCGCCTTGGCTAGAGCGTCTTCAGCGCCCAGATGACCGCCGCGATCGCCGCCACCGCCACAACCAGCCAGAACACGGTCATGACCAGGCCGATGACGAAGTGGATCGCGAGCACGCCCACCCCCAACAGGATCAGTCCGGCGGCGGCGCGCTTGACGATTGGCGTGCGGGGAGGCGGGACCTCGAGATTGCTTTGCATGCATGAAGCGTAGCGCGGTTTGGACCCGAACCCAACCGCTTGAAGCCGCAGATCGGGCCTGCCGCGAAACTTTGTCCCCGACCGCAGCGTTAACACTGGAAATCCAAGTGTCGGGGCGCTATGATCAGATACAGGGGCCAAGATACGCAGCGCGCGAACAGGGGCAGGGGCAGAACACGCGCAGGGGCGGGCGGGCTCTCATACTCAGAGAAGGCGTTCGAATCCAAGGCAGCCGAATCGGGACTGATGGCACCACCAACTCAAATAGCACCCGCGGGCGTCGCCGTTGCGCGCCCGCATCAAAGCAGGATCGCGGCAAACCTGTGGCGCCGGCTGCTCAACCCGCTCCACTGGTCGCGCCTCAGGCTGCTGACCGACGCCGTGGCGCTGGTTGCCGCCTCGAGCATGGCGCTGCTGGCCGATTCTCATCTGCGGGCGGTGTCCTCGAATCGCCTGATCGCGATCGTGTTTCCGATCGCCGTGATCGTGATGATGCGCGTCCGGCGCGCGCCGGACGAGCGCCTGAACGCGTCCGTGCTCGAAACGCTCGCCTACGTGCTCGGCGTCGTCTCCCTGGCGGCGATGCTGATGATCTCTGTGGACTCGATCTTCGGCGCGGCCAACCCGACCGCGCTCGTGCCTCGGCTGTGGGTGCTCGGCTTCGTCTATCTGGGGGTGTCGCGTGCGACCCTGGTCTGCGTCCGGCGCCGAGCGATGCGGACCCAGACGATGGCGACCCCGACGCTGATCCTGGGCGCCGGCAAGGTCGGAGCTCACCTGGTCAAGAGGCTTCTCGGCGAGCCGCGCTACGGCCTACAACCGGTCGCGTTCCTCGACGCGGACCCTCTCCCGTCGCCGGAGCTCTCCGGCGACCCGTCGGTGCCGGTGCTCGGCGGACCCGACGACCTGTCCGAAGCGATCACGAGCACCGGGGCTCGCCACGTGATCCTCGCCTTCTCCGCGGAGCCCGATCACGTGCTCGTCTCAAAGGTCCGCGAATGCCAGGCGCTCGGCGTCGAGGTGTCACTCGTGCCCCGTCTGTACGAGTCGATGAACGAGCGCACGACGCTTGACCACGTCGGTGGGCTCCCGCTGTTGACGCTCCGCTCGGTCGATCCGCGTGGTTGGCAGTTCGCGGTCAAGCACGCGTTCGACCGCACCGCCGCGGCGCTCGGGCTGCTGATGAGCGCTCCGGTCATGCTCGGAATCGCGCTCGCGGTCCGGGGATCGTCGCCCGGACCGATCCTGTTTCGCCAACGGCGCGTCGGTCGCGACGGCCGCGAATTCGACGTGCTCAAGTTCCGCACGATGAGGGTCGCCCCGCCCGCCGCCGCCCAGTTCGAGCTGCCGGATGACTGCGCGCCGGGCGGTGTCGAGGGCAGCGACCGTCGGACTCCCATCGGACGCCTGCTGCGCGATCTCTCGCTCGACGAGCTGCCACAGCTGATCAACGTGCTGCGCGGCGACATGAGCATCGTGGGCCCGCGGCCGGAGCGACCTGAGTTTGCTGCCCGGTTCGCCCGCGATGTGGCTCGGTACGAAGATCGGCATCGCGTCAAGTCCGGGATCACGGGCTGGGCGCAGGTGCACGGATTGCGCGGCCAGACGTCGATCTCCGACCGCGTCGAGTGGGATAATTACTACATCCTTAACTGGTCGCTTCGGCTGGATCTGCGCATCATCGCGTTGACCGTTGCCGAAGTCCTGCGTTTCCGCGAGAGCCTCGGCTAGTTCGAATGGCGGCCGACCGCCGGACACCTGCCATACTGGTTCCAATGGCAACATCCGCCGGACTGCCCGGCTCCGACGGGAGCCGTGGGGCGCGTGAGCTGTCCGGGTTCCAGCGCTACTACCGGACGATCCGCGAGCATCTTCGCCTTATCGCCGCCTGCGTGGTGGTCACGCTCCTGGCAGCGGTCGCCTACGTCGAGGTTGCGCCCCGCTCCTACACGGCCGAGTCTCAGCTGCTGATCAATCCCGCCGGCCAGCAGGACACGCTGCTGTTCTCGCTGCCCGTTCTTCACAGCACCGGCGACCCGGCCCAGGACGTCCTGACCGCGTCCGGCCTGATCACCACCCCGCAGGTCGCCGCCGGAGTAATTCAAACCCTGCATCTGCACACGACCCCGTCGGCCTTGCTCGGCGAAGTCCAGGCGACCCCGCTCGCGCAGAGCAACATCATCGCCGTCGAGGCTTCGGACTCGAGCGCCGCCAGGGCCCAGCTGATCGCCAACGCGTTCGCGAGCGAGACCGTCGCCGTCCGCACGGCGGCCCTGCATCGCGCGATCTCCGTGCAGATTCCCGGGCTAACCGCCCGCGTCGCGGCGCTCCCGCCGGGCGACCGCAGCGCCGCCGGCTCGCTCGGCGACCAGCTCAATCGGCTCGAGCAGCTGCTCCAGTCCAACGATCCGACCATCTCGTTCTCCTCCGCGGCGACGCTCCCGAGCGCTCCGACGTCCCCGCGGAAAAGCCTGTCACTGGCGGCCGGCCTGCTCGTCGGGCTGCTGATCGGGATCGGCGGCGCGTTCGCTTTCGATGCGTTGGACCCGCGCGTGCGGCGCGAGGAGCAGCTGCGCGAACGGTTCAGCCGCATTCCGGTGCTGGCCCGGATCCCCCGGGTCGGGCGCAAGGAGAGGCCCGGTCCCCTGACCCCGCTTGACCTGTCCGGGCCGGCGCTCGAGCAGTACCGAACCCTACGCGCCACCTTGAGCGCGGGCGCCTCGACCCGGGCGGCGGCGCGGGGCACCCGGGCCTCCTCCGTGGACCCGCGTGCCTCGGGCAAGTCGCAGGCATACCTGATCACGGGCAGCGCCCCGTCGGAGGGGAAGACCACCACCGCGATCAGCCTGGCCGCCGTACTCGCTCAGGGCGGCGGCAGCGTGATCCTGCTCGACGCCGATCTCAGGCGTCCGACGATCGCCAGTGCGTTCGGTGTTACCGACTTCTACGGGACCGAGCAGGTGCTCAACGGCGACGTGAGCCTCACCCGCGCGCTGGTCCCGGTGCAGCTCGGGTCCTCGTCGATCCGCGTTCTGGCGGCTCACACGCACAGCGCCGAGCTCGCCGATCGCCTGTCGGTGGCGGCGATCCGGCAGCTCGTGGGCGAGGCCAAGAATCAGGCCGACTTCGTCGTCATCGACTCCCCACCGCTGATCGCGGTGCCGGACGCTCTGCCCATGACCCAGGTGGTCGACGAGCTGGTGGTCGCGGTCCGCGTCGGTCACTCGCGCCTGAACAGCCTTGCCGACCTGTGGGAGCTCCTCGGCCAGCAGGGCATCAGCCCGACCGGGATCGTGCTCATCGGGGTCCCGGAGCAGCATGGGTACGAGTACGCGTATCCGATGGCGCAGGACCACGCCTGGCCTGAGCCCGACGGCGAGCCTCTCCGGGAGCGCAGGCCGTTGCCTCGGCGCCCCGCCCGCAACGCGTGAGCGCCCTATTGCAGCGCCGGGGGGTCCCGGCACCGGGTTGGCTGCTGGGCCTGAGCATCGTGTGCGTCGGATTCGGCGTCGCATCGGGGGTAAGCCCGAAATACGGAGTCGTTGGAGTGCTCGGCCTCGGGTTCGTCGTCGCTGTGTTCGCCGACCTGACTCTGGGGGTGGCGATGTTCGCCGCGCTCTCGTTCCTGGACGTGCTCACGGTCGGCGGCGTGGCGGTCAGCTTCGACAAGGTTGCAGGGCTGCTCCTGTTCACGGCGTGGCTCGTCAATCGAACGACCGCCCCCCGTGAAGAGACACGCGCCGTAGTCGCTCGGCATCCGGCGATGGTGGCATCGATTGTCGCCTGGCTCGGCTGGGGGCTCATCAGCGTGCTCTGGGCGCAGAGTGCCAGCGCCGTGCTGACGCAGTCCTACCGGTACGTTCTCGATCTGCTGCTGATCCCGATCGTCTACAGCGCGGTCCGGAACCGGCGGGACGTGTACGTGATCGTCGTCGGATATCTGATCGGGGCGGCTTTCTCGGCCGTCTACGGGATCGTGACCCCGCCCGCCGCCACCTCGGCCGCGGTCGGCCGGCTGACCGGCGCCCTCGGGGAGGCCAACACGGAGGCGACGGTGCTCGTCGCCGCGCTCGCACTGGCCCTGGGCCTCGCGTTAGCCGCTCGCCGCTCGCCGCGGCTCAAGGCCATAGCGGTGGTCGCCTCGGCGCTCTCGTTCGCGGGCCTCATGAGCACGCTCTCCCGCGCCGGATTGATCGCCTTCGGCGTCATGCTAGTTGCCGGCGTGGTGTTCGGCGGCCGCTGGCGTGGCGCGGCGATGAGGTTGCTGATCGTCGGCGTCGTGGCGGTCCTCGGCTACTTCGTCGTGCTGGCCCCGTCCCATGCGGTCAACCGGGTCACTAGCGCGGACACCAGCGGCCGCAACGACATCTGGACGGTGGCCTGGCGCGCCTTCGAAGCCCATCCGCTGATCGGCGTCGGCGCCAACAACTTCCAGATCGTGTCGGCTCAGTACCTGCAACGGCCGGGACAACTCCCCAGCGCGGCGGACTACATCCTTGATTCGCCAAAGGTCGTGCACAACATCTATCTCGAGCAGCTGACGACGCTCGGCATTCCGGGGCTGATCCTGATGCTCGGCATCTTTATCACGGGGGTCTCGTCCGCGCTCAAGGCGGCGCACATCTTCGAGCGGCTCGGAGATCGAGAGCTCGAGCTGTTCTCACGCTGCGCGATCCTCGCGCTGTTCGCCTTCCTGGCCGCTGACTTCTTCGCCTCCGAGCTGGTCTCCAAGCAGCTGTGGCTGGTGTTCGCCCTGGGTCCCGCGCTGCTCAAGCTGGCGCACATCGAGCTTCGCAAGGCCAAAGGCTGAACGTGCGGCGATTGCGGGTGCTGTTCCTGATCAACCAGCTGATCGATACCGGTGGCGCTGAGCGGTTCGCGCTCGGACTCGCAACCCATCTGCCGAGCGATCGCTTCGAGCTGTGGGCGTGCTCGACGCGCGGGGCCGAGCCCGGCGCGCTCGAGATGCTGCGGGCAGCCGGAGTCGGGCACATCCACCTCGGCCGGGCTTCGAAGCTGGACGTCCACCGCTTCCGTGGGCTCGTATCACTGCTGCGCAGCAGACGCTTCGACGTCCTGCACGCGCACATGTTCGGCTCAAACCTCTGGGGAGCGCTGATCGGACGAGCCTGCGGCGTGCCGGTGATCCTCGCTCACGAGCAGACCTGGTCCTATCAGGGGGAGCCGTTGCGTCGATTTCTCGACGGTCAGGTGATCGGCCGGCTAGTGACCCGGTTCATCGCAGTGTCGACACTGGACGCCCAGCGGATGGTGTCGGTCGAGAACGTGCCTGCCGAGAAGGTAGTGATGATTCCCAACGCGTACGTGCCCCGTCCCGGATCCCCGCCAACCGATCTGCGAGGCGAGCTCGGCCTCGATGGGGACACGCCGCTGCTCGCCGTGGTTTCGGTGTTGCGCCCGCAGAAGGCGTTGACGGTGCTGCTCGACGCCTATCCCACGGTGCGCGAGGCGGTTCCCGACGTGCATCTCGTGATCGCCGGCGATGGCGAGTGCCGGGCGCAGCTTGAGCTGCACGCCGACCAGCTCGGAATCGCGGACCGGATCCACTTCCTGGGCCGCCGCGACGACGTCGACGCCATCCTCCGCGCCGCCGACCTCGCGGTCATGTCATCCGACTTCGAGGGCACACCCCTGGTCGCCTACGAGTGCATCGCCAACGGCACCCCACTGGTGGCCACCCGCGTCGGCGGGCTTCCCGACATCGTCGAGGACGGGCGCACGGGCCGCCTGATCCCACCTCGGGATCCCCCCGCCCTCGCCGCGGCGATCGTCGAGCTTCTGCGTGATCCGGCACGGCGCGCGCAGATGGCACGGGCCGCAGCACAGCGGCTGGACGAGTTCACGATCGAAACCGCGTCCCGGCGATTTGCGACGCTATACGAGACGCTCGCGGCCGAGGCCGGTCTCGCCTCTGGAGTGGCATTCGGCACTCGGCATGAGGGCCCCGTCGCTTCGGCGGCCAGCTGCACGTGCGACTAGCCGTCTACTGCGACTACTCCTACCGGATCCAAGGCGGTCAGCTATCCGCGGAGCTTCCGTTCTCGCTGTTCTTGCGTGGGCTTGCACCGCACTGCGACGAGCTGACCCTGGTCGGCCGGCTGGATCCAGCTCCGGGCCGGTTCCCGCATGTTCTGGACGGAGTTGGCTTCGCGAGGCTTCCCTTCTACTCGAGCGGAGCCGATCCGATCGGCCTGCTGCGTGCGATGCCCGAGGGGATCGCGCGTTTCTGGCGGTTGCTGGACCGGGTCGATGTCGTCTGGGTGCTCGGTCCCACGCCGCTCTCGCTCTTGTTCTCGCTGCTGACGCTGATTCGCGGACGGCGGCTGGTCCTCGGCGTACGCCAGGATCTGCCGCGGCTGTTCGCCCACAGATATCCCGACCGGCCGCTGCTGCGCGCCGGAGCGCGACTGCTGGAGGGCGCGTTCCGCCTATTGGGGCGCCGGGTACCGGTGGTGGTGGTCGGACCCGATCTGGCTCGCCGGTATCGCCGCTCACCGTTGCTCCACATGCTGCTCGTCTCGCTCCTGAGCGAGACCGACATCATGCCCGGCGAGGAAGACGCCCGCCGCTACGACGGTCCCGAGCTGCGGATGCTCAGCGTGGGCCGAATCGACCCCGAGAAGAACCCCCTCCTGCTCGCCGACGTCCTGGCGGCCGCGCTACGCGCCGAGCCCCGGTGGCGCCTAGACGTATGCGGGCGCGGTCCCCTGACGGAAGCGCTCGGGGAGCGCCTGCACGAGCTCGGTATTGCGGACCGCGCGACGCTGCACGGCAACATCCCGATCGACGACGGCCTGCTCGATCGATATCGCGCCAGCCACGTCCTGCTGCACGTCTCGCTCAGCGAAGGCGTGCCCGCCGTCCTGCTCGAGGCGTTCGCGACACGGTTGCCCGTGGTCGCCACCGCGGTCGGCGGAGTGCCGGATCTGGCCCGCGACTGCGCCTTGCTCGTTCCCCCGCGTGACGCCGAGGCCGCGGCCGGTGCACTCCAACGGCTGATCTCCGATCCGCAGCTCCGTGCCTCGCTGGTGGAGCGGGGCGTGCCGCGGGCGCGGAATCACTCACGCGAAGCCGAGTGCGCCCGGCTCGCGTCGTTTCTGGCCGGTGCTGCAGGCTAGCGCCGCCCGGACCAAGTCACAGCTGCGATGCCGACCAGGGGGTCTCGGCGAGCGTCCCATCCCTGCGGTACGGTGCCCGTCTGTGGCCGACGAGATCGACTGCTCGGTGCTCGTGCCCGTCTACAACGAGGAGCGCTACATTGAGCGCACCCTGGCGGCGATGCGGGGCCAGCGCTTTGACGGAGCGCTCGAGTTCCTGTTTGCCGACGGGCGCTCGACTGACGGCACGAGAGAGGTTCTGGAGCGGCTGGCTCGGGAGGATTCGCGGGTCCGCGTGCTCGACAATCCCGGGCGCTCGGTGTCCAGCGGCCTGAACGTAGCGCTCAAGCATGCGCGAGGCAGATGGATCGCTCGCATGGACGCCCACACGATGTACCCGGATGACTACATCGCGCTCGGCGTGCGCCGCCTACGCGCGGGCGACGCCCAGTGGGTCAGCGGGCCTCCGCTGCCCAAGGGAGATAGCCCGGTGTCGCGCGCGGTCGCGCTCGCCCTGTCGACGCCGTTCGGGCGCGGAGGGTCGCGAAAGTGGGGTCGCGAGGGCGAGCGAGACGAACCTGAGCTCGAACTTGACTCCGGCGTCTTCGGCGGTGTCTGGCAGCGATCAACGCTGCTCGAATATGGAGGTTGGGATGAGCGCTGGCCGCGCAACTCGGATTCCGAGATGGCGGCGAGGTTTATCCGCCGCGGCGAGCGGCTGATCTGCCTTCCGGCGATGGCGGCGGAATACGCGCCCCGGGACTCGCTACCGGGCCTGTGGCGCCAGTACGTGGGATACGGCCAGTACCGCGTTCGGACCTCCGGGCGCCACCCGGGCTCGATGCGCCGATCGCACCTGCTTCCTCCCGCTGTCGTGCTGAACACCGCGGTTGCCATCGCCGGCCCTCGAAAGCTCAGGGCGCTTGCCAGGATCGGAGCCGGGCTGCATCTCGCCGGACTGGTGCTGACCGGGCTGCGCTCGCTGTCTCACGCCCAGGAGCCCGCCGACGCGGCGCTGGTCCCGATCGTGCTCGGGACCATGCATCTGGCCTTCGGGTACGGAGCGCTCGCCGGGGTTGCCGAGTACGGCGTCCCTTGGGCGGCCCTGGCTCGCGTGAGCGGTCTATGGGGGCTCGCCACGTCGATCGAGACCGAGCACGAGCCGGTGTTTGCGCCGTCGTTGGTCTGACGAACTCGAACCCAGTCGCTGGTCTGACGTGATTGACCGGGTCCGCGGGAGCTGGACGTTCGTCCTAGGGACGGCGCGAGAATTTGGGAGTCTGCCACGAGCGGGTCGATAGGGACGGCACCATGCTCCCTACGCTGATCAATAGCTCCAGGTTGCGCGTCCCGCTTCGTCGCGCCCAGCTGCCGACCGATGCGCTGCTCACTGTGATGCTGCTCACAGCGACGCTGCTGATGAGCCTCGGAAGCGCCGGCGCCCGCGCCGACAGCCTGTGCCTGCGGGCCCTGGCCACGGTGCCAGATAGGGGCCAGCCGCCGCCCTGCTGGCGCCCGTTCACCAGCGACTCTCCGCTGAACACCGAGCTTGGCGCCAACCCGCGGCTGGCCCCCGACAATGACGCGATCCGTCGGCACATGGCCATCTACCACTGGAACCTGCAGGGCAGCTCCACGAGCTTTCAGTTCAGTGCGGACGATGGCACCCGTCCGGTCTATTTCGGCCGCTCCAGCGACCCCGTGATGAGGGTGAGATGCACCGACGAGGACGGCCCGGAAACCTGTCAGGGCGCCAACGCGATCGACGTCAACGGCGCCAGGATCCACGTCCCGGCCGGAGCTCAGCCGGGCCACAACTGGGATGCGCACATGGTGATCGTCGAGACCGACACCGGCGAGGAATATGACTTCTGGCACTCCTCGATCTCCGGTTCCACCCTCACCGCCGAGATCGCGAGCAGCGAAAGCACGACCACCAGTCCGGGAACCGCCGACCAGGGCGACGCCGCCAACCTCGCGCTCACCGCCGGCTTGCTACGCCCCTCAGAGCTCGCCTCCGGGGACATCAACCATGCCCTGGTGCTCGGCATCCCGTGCACCAACGCCCACGGGGCCAACGTCGGCTATGTATGGCCCGCCGTGGGCGGCTGGGGCGGCCCCTGTGATTGGAACGAGAGCCCCGCCGGGTTACCCGCCATGGGGCAGCTGTTCAAGCTCGAGATGACCGGCGCGCAGATCGCCGGCTCACGGGCACCGCGATGGGAACGGACGATCATGACCGCCCTGGCCCGCTACGGTGCCTACGTCGAAGACGTCGACGGCGGATGGCACAACGAGGGCATGTACATCCTCGCTCAAGACGAGATCTCCTGGACGAGCCTCGGCCAGCCCAACCAGTGGCTGAGGACGATCGACCGCCTGGGCGGTCACCACGGCACCCTCACGTCTCCCATCCCGATCCCCACACGCAAGCTGGAAGTCGTGGTCCCTCGCCGCCCCTGAAGGGCGTCAACCTGCGCTAGGCTGTCGATCTCATGTCGCGGCGACCCAGGCTTTCGACACCGTGCTGGTGGAGCCGGTCGCAATCGAAGCGGCAGACCTTGCGGACACCGTAGAGGCTAGGGGGCGGGACGTGGCACCGAAGGCATCTGCGACCGAGCAGCGAGACCTGGAGGCTGCGCTGGAACGGCTCCCCGACGCCGAGGCCTTCGTGCAGCGTTTGCTGGCGCGCTTTCGGCCGTTCATGGCTCTGGAGCCCGGTGCCACGGTGCTCGACGTCGGGGCCGCACAGGGGATCACGTCAGCCGCGTATGCGCGAGCCGGTTTCACGCCCTGCGGAGTGGAGCCATGGGCGCCGGCCATTGATGTGTCGCGACAGGTTGCCGAGCGACTTGGTGTGGAGTTCGACATCAGGGAGGGAGCAGGAGAACACCTACCGTTCGCCGATGAGTCCGTGGACTTCGTCCACGCCTATTCGGTTATGGAGCATGTCGACGACCCGTTGCAGGTGTTCCGAGAGATGTATCGAGTGCTTCGGCCGGGCGGTGGGCTGTTCTTCATGACCACGTCTGTCTTGTCTCCCCGGCAGGTGGAGATTGCCGGCTTTCCGTTGTTCCCGTGGTATCCGCCGCGTCTGCAGAAAGCGATCATGCGGTGGGCGGCCGAGCACCGTCCGGCGCTTGTCGGCAATACGACCCAGCCGGCGATGCACTGGTTCAAGCAGCGTGCGACGCGGCTCAGCCTCACCGCGATCGGTTTCAGCCGGTTGGTTGACAAATGGGAGTTCCGCGCTGCCTCCGGCGAATACACCGGCGCCCGTCAGCTGATAGTGAAGGCTGCCGCTAAGAATTCGGCAGTTCGCCTCGCCGGCAACATCGTGGTCGGCAACACCGAGTTCCTGGCGATCAAGTAAGCCGCCTCGACCCAAACAAAATCACGACTGGCACCAGTTGGTCAGTTCGGAGTCCCGGAGACTTTGCGGTGTCGGCCGACACCTAGCCTCCGTCTCGGGCCGCGAACTCGGTCAACACCTGGCCTTGCGCCGTGAGGCTTCCGTTCGTGTTCTGCATCCCCCATCCGTCCCCGCCCCGGTTCCAGATCAGCAGTGCCTTCAGCCATCCGGCCCGTCGCATCGCCAGCGCCTCGAGCAGCGTCCCGCGCAGCCACGTAGCCGTTTGGTGGCTGGTGCCGTCGATAGTCGGAGCTGTTCTCGTCGCAACCGGCGCCGCCGTCGACGTCACGGGAGCAGAACCCGATCTCGGAGATCACGATGTTGGCCCTGCCCGAGAGCATCATCGATCGGATTCCGGGCACTGTCCCGATGCCCTCGCTGGTGGAGCCGGGCGGTCCGTATGGATGGATGTTCCAGGCTTCGATCGGACCGCAGGACTGACGACCCGGCCGCAAGCAGGGCTGCGCGCGGTACAGGTCCGGTACCCAGAAGGTGCCGTCGCTCAGGTTCCCGGTCGCCGGGACGTAGATCTCGCTGGCCGGGATCCCGGCCCGCTTTGCCGCCGGCAGCAGCCGAGCCAGCATGGCGGCATACTCGCGCGCCGCCAGCAGACTCGCCTGGGTGCCCGCCGGCGAGGGCCAGTTCCACGGTTCGTTCATAGGCTCGAACAAGATCCTGGCTCGCGGATGGGCTCTGCGGATCGAGCTCGCGGTCTTGATGAAGCCGGTGACGTAGGCGTCGACGCCGGCGGCCTGGCTGGGCAGACAGAGGGTGCTGCCGTTGGGATCGGACTGGCAGCCGGTCGGTCCCGCCGACGGATCGATCTCGACGTCCGGAATCATCCGGGCGCGCAGTGACGTGCTGACGCCTCGCGCCAGCTTCGGTGTGTCGGCGATCGTCTCGCCGGCGGCGGGCTCCAGGTAACCGCTGCGGTCATAGACGATCCCCCGGGCCGAGAAGTAGTCGAGGCTTCCCGTGACTGCGCTGCTGTTGAGGTTGAGCCCGAGCCACGCGCCGGGCCCCGGAGGGGCTGGCGACCGGGCAGTCGTCGGAAGCGCCGCGGTTCGGGTGGCCGCCGTGCTGTGCGGCGAATCACCCCCCGAGCCGCACCCCGAGCACCAGAGGGCAAGCAGGCATACCGCCGTCATCCACCGGATCATCGTCGTGCCCCAGCTTCGATCATCGTCGTGCCCACCTTAGCCTGACGGCTCGTCCATCGCGCCGCCTCAGGCCGACGGCTTTACCAGCGGCAGACGAGCCCGGGTTCGAAGCCAGATCGTCGCCAGCTCCGACCGGCTCACCTCCTGCAGCAGGACGAGCGCGACCACGAAGGCGACCGTTCCTGCCAGGCCTCCGACAAGGAGCATCGGGATGCCCGGGTCGGTGCCGAAGAAGGTCAGCACCACCTCCATGGCCGCGGCGGCCCCCAGCGCCCGCAGCGCGGTCGTGCCGATCTCCCCATACGGGATGTCCAGGTGGCGCGAGCAGATGGCCAGGTGGCCCACTAGCATCACCGCGTACGCGACGGCTGTGGCGATCGCTCCGGAGACGATTCCGATGCGCGGGATCAGGACCACGTCGATCGCCCCATCGAGCAGCGCGGCGCCGAACATCAGGGGCACGCGCAGGGCGGCGTCACCCAAGAAGTTGGCTGATATCGCGACCAGTGGCGCCAGCCCGCCGAGATACACCGACAGCGCCAGCACTCGCATCGTCGTGATCGAGCCGCCGTAGCCCGACCCGAGCAGGATGTCGACGATCGGCTTCGTCCAGATCAACAGTGGGACCAACAGCCATGACAGATACAGGATCAGGCTTCGCAGGCCACCCACCAGCTCGCGTACGTCAGGAGTTCGATCAGAACCGCGGACCATCCGCGGCGCGACCCCCTGCGACACCGCGGTCGCGGGATACCAGAACAGCACCAGGAGCCGTAGCGGCGCGCTGAACAGACCTACGTGCTCACTACCGAGGAAGGCTCCGATCAGGAGCACGTCCACCGTCGTGAACAGGACGTTGCCGCTGCTGACGAGCATTATCGGAGCCGCATAACGGGCGATACGCCTGACGTTCGAAGGCCGGCCGCGCCGCCGCAGCGCCTGCGGCCAGCCAAATGCCCGCGCGCCGAGCGCGATCCCGACGCCCGCCCCGAAGCCGTAGCCAATGGCTCGCCCCGTGGTGGCGCCGACGACGCCACCCCCGAGCAGCACCAGCGCCAGCGAGGTCGAGAACTCGACCACGCTCTCTCCGAACGCTACCCGGACGTTGGTCGCCGTCCGTCCTGCGGCCACGAACGCGCCCATGAACAGCAGCATCACGCCCTGACCCAGGACGACGAACGCGATCAGACGTATCGGCCAGGCGATTGGCGCGTGGTAGGCCGCGGCGATCGGGCCGGCCAGCGCTACCAGCGCTCCGCACGCCAGCGTCGAGGCGAGCAGCTTCAGCCGGAACGCGTCGGCGAGGATCTCGGCCAGGCCGCCCCGATCCGCACGCTGCTCGGCCACGAATCTCGCCGCCGACGCCGACACGCCGAAGTCCGCGAGCACGCCGACCATGGCTCCGACTCCGATCGCGAGCGAGAAGTCTCCGTAGCCTGTTGCTCCCAAGGCGCGGACGAGATAGAGCGTGAGCACCGCCGTGAACACGCCCGATACCAGCTGCGCGACCAGCGAATAGGTGACGTTGGCGAGGATCCCGCGGGCCTCCCCATGCGGCCTCGGCGTGGCGTCCGCATCCGTGCTTCGCGGCGGGTCGTGGGATGTGGGCGTTGCCATGAACAGTGTCTACCAGGGTTCTGGGGTGGGCTCATCCATCTGGCATCATGGCCCTCCGTGCCAGGGACTCGGCTTGCGAGACGGGTGCGACCGCACGTTCTCGCCGGGGTTCCCGGTCTGGCTGCTGTCGCACTGATGCTCGTCTGGGCGGTCCACGACGGCGGCTACGACTACGAGACCTGGCTGTGGGGCACGCTGGCGGCGCTTGGGATGCTCGCGGCGGTCCTGATCGTGCTGCGCGACGCTCGGCCGCGCCTGCCGCGGGCGGGTTGGGTCGCGCTCGCCCTGTTCGCGCTCTACGTCGCCTGGTCCTATCTGTCGATCACCTGGGCGCAGTCGCCCGGGGATGCGCTGCAGGGCAGCAACCGGGCGCTGCTCTACCTGCTGCTGTTCAGCTTGCTGCTCGTGCTGCCCTGGACGCCGCAGAGCGCGCTCGTCGTGCTGCTCGCCTACGCGATCGGCGTGGGCGTGATCGGGATCGTGCTGCTGACCCGCCTGGCCTCCAACGACCGGGTCGCCAATCTCGTGATCCAGGGCCGGCTAGCGGCGCCAACCGGCTACTTCAACGCCACTGCCGCCCTGTTCACGATCGGCGCCCTGCTCTCGCTCGGGCTCGCCGCCCGGCGCGAGCTTCCGGGACTGGCCCGCGGGCTGCTGCTCGCCTTCGCCTGCGCCGAGCTGCAGCTCGCGCTGATCGTGCAGAGCCGCGGCTGGTTGTTCACCTTGCCGCTGGTGCTGCTCGCCGCGATCCTGGTGTCGGTCGACCGGCTTCGGCTCGTAACTGTGGCCATCATCCCGGTCGCCGGCGCGCTCGTGCTGCTGCGCCGCCTGCTGGACGTCCACCAGATCTCGGGCGGAGCGGCGCTCGATCACGCCGCGGCCCGGGCTGGACAGGCCGGCCTGCTGAGCTGCGGCGCCGTGTTCGTGCTCGGAACGCTCGTCGCCTGGGGCGACTCGCTCTTGACTGCGCACCGGACGCTCTCGCTGGTCCGGCGGCGGGCGATCGGTACGGTGATCAGCGTGGCCGCGGTCGCCGCGGTGCTCGCGGCCGGCACGATCGCGACGCACGAGCATCCGGTGAGGTTCGTGGTACGACAGTGGAACGGCTTCAGCCAACCGCAGGCGAGGTTCTCCGCCAGCTCGCATTTCGGCGATGTCGGCAGCGGCCGCTATGACTTCTGGCGTGTGGCGCTCGACGCCGTCGCGGCACATCCGATCGGCGGACTAGGGCAGGACAACTTCGCCAACTACTACGTCAAGCATCGGCGTACCGGCGAGGAGCCGAGCTGGACCCACAGCCTCGAGATGCGCCTTCTGGCGCACACGGGCGTCGTCGGCTTTGCCCTGTTCGCCGGCTTCCTGATCGCGGCGCTGACGCTGGCGTTGCGCGGACGCCGCGGTGGGAATGCCCTGGCTCGCGGAGTGAGCGGGATCGCGCTGCTGCCGCTCGTGGTCTGGCTGATCCATGGCTCGGTGGACTGGTTCTGGGAGATCCCGGCGCTCTCCGGTCCGGCGCTGGGCTTCCTCGCCATGGCCGGCGCGCTCGCCGCCGGCTCGGGCAGGGTGTCCGTTGCCGGCTCGGGCAGGGTGTCCTCGACACCGTCGGCTCGCGAGTCCGCTCCGGGCGCCGCCGTCGCGTCCTCGCGTTGGCGGGCGGGCCGGCTGGCCTCGCCGGTGATGGCGCTCGCCGGACTGGCCGCGGCGGTCGTGATCGGATTCTCGTACCTGTCGGTCCGGGAGGTGTCGCTGGCGTCCAACGTGCGGTTCACCGATCCTGCAGCGGCATTGCGCCACCTCGCCCAAGCGGCTCGGCTCGATCCGCTCAACGCCGATCCCGGGAGGCTGGCCGGCGCGATCGCCTTGCAGAATGGAGAGTATGCGGTCGCCCAGCAGCGCTTCCGGCAAGCGACGTCTCGCGATCCCGGAGGATGGTTCGCCTGGCTGGGCGGGGGCCTGGCCGCGTCAGCGCTCGGCGACCGGGCCAGCGCCCGCCGTGATTACCAAATCGCGTTCTCGATCAATTCCCAGCAGCCGGCGGTCCGCCGCGCCCTCGCGCGAGTCTCCTCCCGTCGGCCGCTGACGTCTGCCGAGGCGTTCAGGCTGCTCACGCTGGCCGGATAGTTCGAGCGCGAATTTCGAGTGCGAACGGCCCCATTCCACGAGGGGAGTGGCGGTTTGCACAGGTTTCTGCTATAAACCTGCATGTGGGGCTGTAGTCGGGGCGGGGTGCCCGTGTCCCAAAACTGGTTTTAGCAATGCAAGCCTTTAGAAAGGGCGCGGCTCAGAGATGAAAAGAATCGCCGGGGTAATAATCGTCATCGCGCTGATGGCACCAAGCATCGCGTCCGCCCAGGGCGGTTCGACGTGCCAGGCCTACAACCCGCAGCTCTGCACGGTGGTGGGGACCGACGCTCACGGAGGAACGGGAACGGGAACCGCGACCACGGCCGACTCGGCGGGCACGCTGCCCTTCACCGGCCTCGACCTCGTTCTGGTCGCCGCAGGCGGCGGCGCGCTTCTGGGCGCCGGCCTGGTCGTCCGCAGGCTCTCCCGCAACCTCAACTGACGGCTGCGAACGCCTAGTCAAGTCAGCCGGCCGCGATCCGCTCGCGGATCAACCGAACGATCTCGCCTCCGTCGGCTCGGCCCTTGGTCTCGCGCCTGACGTAGCCGACCAGGGGTCCGATCGCCTTGTCGTTGCCGGCCCTGACCTTGGCGGCCGCGTCGGGATCGGCGGCGATCGCGGCCTCGACGATCGCGGGCAGCCCATCCCCGTCGTCGGCGCTCAGCGCGCCCAGTCCCTCGCGCGCGACGATCTCCCGCGGGTCGCCGCCGTCGGCCACCAGCCGCGTCAAGACCTCACGCGCGGCGTCGCGGCTGACCTCTCTGACCGTCACCATGGTGGCCAGCCTCGCCAGCGCCTCGGGGCCCACGCGGCTCGCGGCCGGATCGGCGTCTGAGCCGATCCGCTCCACCAGCTGCGGGATCCAATTGGAGAGCTCCACCGCGATCGTCTGACCGTCCGCGAGCGCCAGCGCGGCCTCGAAGTAGTCGGCCAGCTCCCGCCGGAACGCGAGCTCGCGGGCACGGCCGGGGCTCAGCCCCAGCGACCGCTGAAGGCGCTGGGCTCGATCGGCCGGCAGCTCGGGAAGCTGCTCGCCGGCACCGGCGATCATCTCGGTCGTAGCCAGCAGAGGAACCAGATCGGGCTCGGGGAAGTAGCGGTAGTCGTGGGCTTCCTCCTTGGAGCGCAGCGCGGTCAGCCGCCCGGAGACCGGATCGAAGTGCAGCGTCTCCTGGACGACGGGCGCCCCCCGCTCCAGTAGCCCGGCCTGACGCTGAATCTCCTTGCGCACCCCCCGCTCCAGGAAGCGGAACGAGTTCATGTTCTTGAGCTCGGTCTTGGTCCCGAGCTCGGTGGACCCGGCCGGCCGCACCGACACGTTGGCGTCGCAGCGCAGCGATCCCTCGTCCATGTTGACGTCGGAGACCCCGAGCTGCCGGAGCGTCGTGCGCAGCACCGTCAGCCACTCGTGGGCCTGCTCAGGCGAGTGCAGGTCGGGCTCCGTGACGATCTCCACCAGCGGGGTCCCGCACCGGTTGAAGTCCACCACGCTGCGATCCGAGCCGTGAATCCGGCCGCTGGCGCCGACGTGGATCAGCTTGGCCGCATCCTCCTCGAGGTGCACGCGGTGGATCCTCACCCCTTCCAGCTTGCCGCCGCTGCACAGGGGCACGTCGTACTGGGAGATCTGGTAGCCCTTGGGCGAGTCGGGATAGAAGTAGTTCTTGCGGTGAAACAGCGACCTGGGCGCGATCTCCGAGCCGAGCGCGAGCCCGATCATGATCGCGAACTGCACGGCGCCAGCGTTGACGACGGGAAGCGCCCCGGGCAGCCCCAGGCAGACCGGACAGGTGTGGACGTTAGGCGGATCGCCGAACGACAGCGGGCAGCCGCAGAACATCTTCGTCCGCGTCTTGAGCTGGACGTGGATCTCCAGCCCGATCACCGGCTCATAGCCGGCCCCGGCCTCGCTCATCGCCCCGGCGTCGCTCATCGGCGCACCCCGCTTCCGTCGAACCCGACCGCCCCCTCCAGCGCGTAGGCTGCCTCCAGCAGTTTCTGCTCGCTGAACGCGGGCCCGGCGAGCTGAAAGCCGACCGGCAGCCCGTCGCTGAGTCCCGAGGGGATTGAGATCGCCGGGATGCCGGCCAGCGGCATCGGGACCGTGCAGAAGTCGTTCAGGTACATGGCCAGCGGATCGTCAGTCTTGGCGCCGAGCTCGAACGCCGTCCACGGGCTCGTCGGGGTGACCACGAAGTCGAAGTCCGCAAACACCGCCCGGAAGTCCTCGGAGATCTTGGTGCGCACCTTCTGGGCTGTCCCGTAATAGGCGTCGTAGTAGCCGCTGGACAGAGCGTAGGTCCCGAGCATGATCCGCCGCTTGACCTCGGGTCCGAAGCCCGCGGCCCGCGTATGGCTGTACATGGTCTCCAGATCGGAGTCACCGTCGACCCGCAGCCCGTAGCGCACGCCGTCGAAGCGCGCCAGGTTCGCGGAGGCCTCGGCCGGGGCGATCAGGTAGTAAGCCGATAGCGCGTGCGCCGCGTGGGGCAGGCGGCAGGGGTGCACCGAGGCGCCCAGGCCCTCGGCGAGCCGCAGCGTGGCCTCGAAGCTCTCGCGTACCCCGGGCTCGAGGCCGGTCCCGTCCTGCTCACTGGTGACCAGCTCCTCGGGCACGCCGAGCCTGATCCCGCGCAGATCCCTGGCGGTGGGCAGCTCGATCGGGCCGGGGAACTCGAGCGACGTCGAGTCCCGGTGATCGTGACCGACCATCTGCGAGAGCAGCAACGCCGCGTCGGTCACGTCCCGCGTCAGCGGCCCGGCCTGATCCAGCGAGGACGCGAAGGCGATCATTCCATAGCGCGAGCACGCTCCGTAGGTGGGCTTGACCCCGACGATGCCGCACAGCGCCGCCGGCTGGCGGATCGAGCCGCCGGTGTCGGTCCCGATCGCCCAAGGAGCCAGCCCGGCGGCGACGGCGGCCGCGCTCCCGCCTGAGGAGCCGCCGGGCACGCGGCCTCGATCCCAGGGATTGAGCACCGGTCCGAAGGCTGAGTTCTCGTTCGACGAGCCCATCGCGAACTCGTCCTGGTTGGTCTTGCCCAGCAGGGGCGCGCCGGCCCGCTGCAGCTTGGCGACCACCGTCGCCGTGTAGGGGGGCCGGTAGCCCTCGAGGATCCGCGAGCCGGCCTGGCTGGGCACTCCCTCGGTGCAGAACAAGTCCTTGACCGCGAGCGGGACCCCGGCCAGCGGCGCGGCGGGGAGCGGCTCGAGGGCCGGCGCGGAGTCCGCCACCCAGGTGAAGGCATTCAGCTCGTCGGCGGCCGCCCGCTCGCGATACGCCTCAAACAGCTCGGCGGGATCGATTTCCCGCGCGCGGATCTTCGCGGCCGCCTCCGCCGCGCTGCACTCGGTCAGCTCGCTCACTCTGCCGGTCCCGGGCTGGGGACCCCAAAGCCGTCAGCGACCGGTTCGGGAGCGGCGGCGAGAATGATCTCGCGGGGCAGGCACTGGACCGGCTCGTCGGCTCTCATCACCCCGGCGATCTCAACCACGTGGGATGTGGGCGGCACGTCGGACAGGTCGAGCTCCCCGATGCGCTCGACGTGGCCAAGCACCTTGCCCAGCTCGTCCGCCATCTTCTCCACCTCGGCGTCGTCGAGGTGCAGGCGGGCGAGGCGAGCCACGTGTAGGACCTGGGCGCGATCGAGCATCGTGGGCCCATTCTAGGTCCGGTGCGCGGCTCCCAGCGAGACGATCTCGACCGGGTGGTCGGGATCCGGCCGCCAGCCGTCTTCCTGGCGCATCGAGAGAAAGCCGCCGACGGCGATGGCGATCGCGCTCAGCAGGCCGAGCCAGGCCCCCACCTCAAGGCCGTCACCGGTGGTCAGCAGTCGCACAACTACCGCCACGGTCGTCACCGCGCCCAGCACGGTTGCGAACACGCTCAGGGTGACGGGAATCGCGGGCGCGGAGCGGGTGGCCTGAGTGAGGATGAGGGCGAGTGCGGTCAGCGCGCAGACGACGATCAGCCAGCGCAGGACCGGCAGCCCGCTCCAGCCGCTGCTGGTGTGCCCGGAACCGGCCGACAGCCAGGGCAGCGCGAACAGGAACACCAGCAGCGCCAAGCCGCCGGCGCCGGCGATGCTCTCCCCCTTGCGCAGCCGGCCCGGCTTGAAGTCCATCTAATCCTCGCGCCGGCGGGAGCGAGCCGGAATCTCGGACCGGGCTCGCTGCTCTCGGACGGACTCGAGGCCTCCCGCCGCGATGCCGAGCGCCAGGAGCACGCCCACCACCGCGCCGAGCTTCTGATCGATGACGAGCGCCGGGGTGGGCAGCGTTATCAGCACCCGGTAGACGAGCAGGACCGACGCCAGGCCGCCCAGCGCGGCGATCAGACGGCCGGTTTCGGTCTTGGCTCCGTGCCCGCGCTGGGAAACGTGCAGGACCACCGATCCCAGCGCCGCGAAGATCGTGGCCAGCACGACCCAGCGCACGACCGTCAGCCCGTCCCACCCGTTCTCGGCAGTGGAGATCGCCGGGCGCGCCGCCGACGGGTCCACGACGCCGGCCACCCCGTACCACCTGGTCGCGAACAGATCCACCGCCAGCGCCAAGGCGCAGGCGGCGCTGAGCAGCTCCCCCACATGGACGCGGATCGCCCGAGACGGCGGTTCGGTGTCGGGCGCCGGCGAGGCCCGGGCGGGTGCGGTCGTGATGGTCGTCGCCATCAGGCCATCCACGGTAATCGATCTGCGAGCGGTGTCACGGCGCCGGCGATCACCGCCTGGAGATGGGCGCGAGGTCGGCGACGAGCTTGCGCTCTGACCGGTCGCTGCTGAAGCGGATGACCACGATCCCGCCCGGCTCCACGCCCGTGACCACGCCCTCGCCAAAGGCCGCGTGAACCACGTCGTCGCCGAGCCGGAAGGCCGTCGGCGGCGCCTGATCGGCGGCCGGAAGGTCAGAGGCGGCCGAGCCCCAGGAGATCGCTCTGGGCCGAATCCCGCCACCGACCGCCCCGGCGCCGAACCGGGTGGGCTGGCTCTCGCGGTCGGTGAGCTCGGACGGGATCTCGCCGATGAACCGACTGGGCGCCCCGAAGCTGCGCACCCCGAACACGGTGCGGGTACGCGCCGAGGTGAGATACAGGTCCCGCTCGGCCCGGGTGATGCCGACGTAGCACAGCCGCCGCTCCTCCTCCAGGCCCCCTTCGTCCAGCGCCCGCGAATGCGGGAACACCCCCTCCTCGCAACCGATCATGAACACGATCGGGTACTCGAGGCCCTTGGCGTTGTGAAGCGTCATCAGCGTGACCAGCCCCTCGTCGTCCTCGCGCTCGTCGGCGTCGGCGACCAGCGCGAGCTGCTGCAGGAACTCGGCCAGAGTCGGCTCCCGAGTGCCGGCGTCGTACTCGACCGCGACATTGACGAGCTCGTCGAGGTTCTCGATCCGGCCCTGGGCCTCGATCGTGCGCTCGTTCTGAAGCGCCTCGAGGTATCCGGTCTCCCCCAGCACCTCCTTGAGCAGTGCCGAGATCTGGGCGCCAGACCGTGCCCGCTCCTCGAGCACCTCCATCGTGCCCATGAAGCGTCGCAGCGACTTGATCGCCGCGGCGCCCATTCCGGGAACGTCCTCCGGAGCCGCCGCCAGCTCCCAGACCGTCTCCCCCGTCGTGTTGGCGTGCGCCAGCAGGCGTGACACCGAGGTTGCGCCGATGCCCCGCCGGGGCGAGTTGACGATCCGGGTGAACGCGCCCGCGTCCTGGGGGTTGACCAGGACCGTCAGATAGGCGATCGCGTCCTTGATCTCGGCACGGTCGTAGAACTTGGTGCCGCCGATCACCTGATAGGCGATCTCGGCGCGCACCAGCGTGTCCTCGAGCACGCGTGACTGCGAGTTGGTCCGGTAGAAGACCGCGATCTCCGAGCGCGAGGCGCCCTCGTCGACCAGCTGCTGGATCTCGCCGGTCACGTACCGCGCCTCGGCGTGCTCGTCGTCGAGCTCGCGGACCTTGATCGGATCTCCCTGGCCGATCTCCGTCCACAGCGACTTGGGCTTCTGGCCGCGGTTGTTGCGGATCACCGCATTGGCCGCGTCGAGGATGGTCTGCGTCGAGCGGTAGTTCTGCTCGAGCTTGACCACGTGGGCGTCGGGGAACGTGTCCTCGAACTCGAGCAGGTTCGTGATGTCGGCGCCTCTGAACCCGTAGATCGAGTTGTGGGTGACCAGGCCCTGGGCCACGAAGTTGTGGGTGTGCTCGATGTTCAGGTCATAGACCGGCCGCTCGAGCGCGACCCGCTGAACCGACTCGACCACGTCGTAGCCACCCTCCTCGTCGAACATCACCATCCCGGGCCGGACCGACGAAGCCAGCGTGAACGGAAGCGAGTTGGACGCCGGTCCGACGCGGTTGTGACCCAGTCGCGCCGAAGGGCGGATCGCCACGTCTCCGAGCGCAGTAGAGATCTGGGTGGCCAGCCGCTCCACCGTTCCCAGGTCCTTGCAGCATGTCTCAAACCGCCATCCGTCAGAACCTCGCCGCGCCGGTCGTACGCTGAGCCCGATCTGCTTCAGCTTCTCGCGGCCGGCGTCGTCATAACCAAACAGCGACAGCCTATGCATCGGGGTTCGCCCCCGCCGATCACCGCACAGCGAAACCGACAGCCGACGTCGCCGGATCTCGGTCTTCGTGTATGTGCCGGCCTGGAAATGCGGCCGCTCAAAGCTCAGCTCGCTCTCCTCCAGGAGCCGACGCCCACCGCTGAAGGTGTCGTGCTCGGAGAACAGCCGGTCCAGTAGCTTCTGATCGCCCACGAGAGAGCGTCCGTTATGGCCGGGATACGGTCGGGCCGAGAACGGGAGCGTGGGCAGCCCGTACCGCACGGACAACACGGCTTCCGCATACCGGGCCTCCGCCTCTGACTCATGCGTCGAGACCACCCAGGCGGCATCCGCCCGCTCTCCGCGAAGGCGTAGCGACACACCAACCACCGGCTTCACCTGACCCTTCGTGTACGTGCGGGAGGTCCCAACCCGAAACCCGCGGTCGCGACGCCACATCAAATACGTCATGTAGAGCTGCGGCGTCCGCCCCAATTGAAAGCCCGCGAAGTGGACGTGCTCAGGGGTGCTGATCAGCCGCCGCCCGGAGCGGGTCGTGATCGCGATCCCATCAGCACGCTCGGAGCGGTGAACGGCCGATACGCTGGCGGCGCGGAAATCGCCGCTGCCGTAGGCGGACAGCACGCGATCACCCGGCGAGATGGTCTCGATCGGCTGTCGCGTCCCGTCGGCCAGGGTGATCTCGGTGCCCTCCACCAGGCACTGAGCATCGTCACCGACCACCATCAGGTTTCGGTGCTCGCCGGCCAGCAGCTGCAGCCAGCGGTACTGGGCGTGGTTGGTGTCCTGGTACTCGTCGACGAGCACGTGGCGAAAGCCGGTGGCGTAGCGCTCGCGCACCTCCGGGAACAGCTCGAGCACGTTGACGGAACGGACCAGGAGGTCGTCGAAGTCCATCGCGTTCATGCGGTGCAGCTCACGCTCGTAGGAGCGGTACACGTCGGCCACCGTCTGCTCGAAGAACGAGCCCACCAGCCGCGAGTAGGCGTCGGCGTCGCGCAGCTTGTTCTTGGCGTCGGAGATCTGGGAGCCGATCGACGCCGGGGTGAAGCGCTTGGGGTCGATCCCCAGCTCGTCCAGGCAGCGCTTGATCAGCCGGCGCGAATCGGCGGTGTCGTAGATCGTGAACTGACGCGTGTAGCCGAGGCGCTGGGCCTCCGCTCGCAGCATCCGCGCGCAGGCGGCATGGAAGGTCATCACCCACATGGCCCGCACGCGGCGCCCGACCAGCAGCTCGGCGCGGTCGCGCATCTCCCCCGCCGCCTTGTTGGTGAACGTGATCGCCAGGATCTCGTTGGGCTTGGCGGCATCGGTGGAGACCAGGTAGGCGATCCGGTGGGTGAGCACCCGCGTCTTGCCCGACCCGGCGCCGGCCAGGACCAGCAGCGGTCCCTCGCCGTAGCTCACGGCCTCGCGCTGGGGCTCGTTGAGGCCCGAGAGCAGGACCTCGAGGTCGTTTGAGAGCTCGGGCATGGCTATCGGCCCACGTTAGCGACCGCCGCGGAGGGCTCACGCGGGTCATCCTGTGAGGGGTGAAAGAGCTCCGCCAGGCCTGCGCCGCGATCGCCGCCCAGGCCACGCACGTGAGCATCGATACCACCGCGATCAACGGCTACGCGGCCGGGCTGCCGCTGGGCCCGGACCCCGCTCCGTCAGACGGCGAGGACGACGCGACCCCCGGTGACAGCCGCGAGGAGCGGGCGGCCTACTGGCTGACCCTGGACGCGATCAACTTCGGCTCGGGATGGTTTCCGACGCTGCGCAAGCCCGGGGGACGCTCCGGCTATCAGACAATCGCGGGGGCCCTGACAGATCGCGCGTTCGCGTCCGGGCCGTGGTCGGCGCCCGAGCTTACGCGCCTGGACGCGCCCGCCGTCGCCGCGGTGCTCGGGCAGGACCCCGGGCACGAGCTGATGGTCCTGTACGCGCGGTGGCTGAACGACCTGGGCATGCGGGTGATCGGCGAGCGGGGCGGCAGCTTTGCCGCCGTGGTCGACACGGCCGGCGGCTCGGCGGTGGCCCTGGCGCACCAGCTGGGCGCCTGGCCCTGCTTTGCCGACTGCTCCCGGTACGGCACCCTGGAGGTGCCGTTTCTCAAGCGCGCCCAGATCGCGGCCGCCGACCTGGCGCGGGCGGGGGTGGCCGCCTTCGATGACCTCGATCGGCTGACCATGTTCGCCGACAACCTGGTTCCCCACGTCCTTCGCCTGGACGGCATCCTGTGCTTCGACCCCGATCTGGTGAGCCGTATCGAGCGCGGCGAGCTGATCGTGCACGACTCGACCGAGGAGGTGGAGATCCGAGCCTGCGCGCTGCACGCGGTCGAGCTGATCGTCGCCGCCCGCCCCGGCGCCACCGCAGCCCAGGTCGACCAGCTGCTGTGGCAGCGGGGTCAGCAGCCGCGTTACAAGGCCTCGCCGCGACACCGGGCGCGCTGCACCGCCTACTGATCAGGCCTACGCGCGAGCACACGGGGAACGCGCCGTCACCGGCGACGCCAGGCCCTAGTTGCGCGGAGTGCGCGTATCGGTCGCGCTGCCTTCAGCCTGAAGCGCCAGTAGCTGTCGCCGCGGTAAATCCCGGTTCGCGGGAAGCGGTAGACGCCCGATCGCTCCAGGCTGCTCGCCAGGGTGGCTCCGACGCGGTAGCCGGCCATGGCAACGCATTCCTCGACGCGCCGATCCACATCCCCGAACGGATACGCGATCGTCTCGCAACTGCCCCCCAGGGTCAAAGCGCATTCCTCACGCGACTGCTCGAGCTCGGCCCTCAGAGCCTGGTCGTCAAGCTGGGTGAGGTGGGGATGAGTGCGCGTGTGCGAGGCGATCTCCCAGCCGTCGTCGGCAAGCTCTCTCAGGTCGTCCCAGCTCATCGGCGTCAGTTCAGCGGCGTGGGCTGTGTGCTGCCAGTGAGCGACCCCCGGCCACGCCAACGGCGCGCCGCTCGAGACGTACGAGGTCGGCGCGAAGACCGTCGCCGGCATCCGAAGCTCGGCGAGCAGCGGGGCGGCATAGGTCTTGACCGATGCGAACGCATCGTCGAACGTGAGCGCGACCGACCGCGCGGACGGTGGGTCCAGCACCGCTTCCCGGATGGTCACTGCGCGCCAACCGGACCGCGCGAGGTAGTGAAGGTGGCGTTCGAGCGCCTCCGGCGTGACCGAGAGAGGGACATCCCAGGTCGGGCTTACCGCGTGGTAGCAAAGGACGATCACATCTGCCATTGGCGTCTAGGCATAGCTAACCTCGCCCTTGAGCCCCCGGCTCGGGCGCGGCGGGTCAAGATCTCTGTTGGGGGGATGCGGGACCCTCCGAGGATCGCCGCACTCTAATCGTGTTTGATACCACCGTTCGCAAGGCTTACACTTCGGTGTGCCTCAGTCGCCCGGAGAGCCAGAGATGATCTTTCGGCGGGCCCATCCTGAAGATAAGTCGGCCGTGCTTGCCCTCCTGGCCGAGACTTTCGGCGGGTGGCATGGCGAGGCGAACGACGCCTTCTGGGAATGGAAGTTCGAGCACAACCCGCACGGGCAGGCGCTGATCTGCGTTGCCGATGACGAAGGCCGGATTGCGGGTTGCTACATCCTGAATCCCGTCAGGGTCCGCGTCGGTGAGGCGACAGCGCTTGGTGCCCAGTCAGTCGATGCGGCGGTTTCCACCGATTACCGCGGTCGCGGTCTGTTTACCGATTTGGCGCAAACGGCGCTGAAGCAGGCCGACGAGGAAGGCATCAAGGTTGTCTACGCCTTCCCAAGCCAGGGTGCCTTCGGGGGCCAGGTACGGGTGGGCTACAAACCTCAGCTCGTTGTGTCCAAGGCGTACCGTCCGCTCATCATGCCGACTGCGCGGCGACGATCGTCTGATCTCACGGTCGGCGCAGTCAGCGAGTTCGACGCTCGGTTCGAGCCCTTCTCCAAGCATGGAAGGGACGGTGAGCTCAGCGTGCAGCGGGATCCCCGTTTCCTCCAATGGCGCTATTTCGAGCATCCCACCCAGGAATACGAGACGCTCGTCTGCAAGCGCGACGGCGAGATCTGTGGCTACTGCGTTCTGACTACGAAGGCGAGGAAGCTGCTCACCGGGTACGTCGTGGATTTTCAGGTCTTGCCGGAGTCGAGATCGGCGGCCTCGCTATTGGCCTATCACGCGCTCCGGCGCTTGCGGGCACTAGGTGCCCGCGTGGCCATCGCCTGGGAGCGTCCCAGCGGGCTGGAGCAGGAAGCGCTCAAGTCGCATGGCTTCTCACCTCTGTACCTGTCCATACGGCGGTGGTTCACGCGCCCTGCCTTCGTGGACCAGCTGATCGTGTTTGACGGCAGCGACGTTCGTGCTGCTGGCGAGTCCGCGCGCTGGTCCCTCGTACCCGGGGATGCCGACTACATCTGAGGCGTCCGGGGCTGCGGGACGGTCGGTCTGCTTCGACCCCGACCGAATCAAGTGGTGATGGCGTTCGCCGCAGCGCTACAGGCTTTCAGCTCGGGCGGCGGCAATCTCGCGAGCGGCGGCCTCGCCGACGAGCTCCTCCAGGCGCATCGTCCCGCTCGCGATCAGGTCGAGTGCGGGCACGCGCCCGATCGCGGCCAGCGCAGAATCGAGCGCGATCACGGTCGTCTCGCCGCCCAGCGGCTCCGACGCGGTGGCGATCACCGTGACCGAGCCGCCGTCGACGATGTTGCGCGCGGCGGCCAGCGCCTTGCGCGCGATGCTCGGGCTGGCGCCGTCCAGGGTGTCGATCAGCACGACCGCGTCGGCGCCGCGGGCGGCCAGCCGCCGGGCCTGGTCGATCACGGGCTCGATGGCGCCGTTGCGGGCATCCTCCGAGGCGGCGAGGCTGATCGCCGCCACCGGCGCCAGCGGGGAGGGTGGGCTCTGGCTCCACTCGGTGATCTCTTCCGGGCGCACCCCGGCCAGCACCAGATGCAGCGCCAGCCCGTCTCGCCCGGCGAGCGCGGCGGCCAGCCGCCGCAGAGCCTCGGTCTTGCCCGAGCGCGAAGCGCCCACGATCGTCACCCTGGATCCCTTGCCGAACGGGGTCAGCGAGCCGATCGCGGCCAGCGTGGGGTCAGCGGACTCCAGCTCGAGCCGTTCGCTGGGAAAGGCGGCCGGAAGGTCGTCGAAGCGGACCCCGTCGGCCAGCTCGGAGGCCGGCCGGCCGTTGATCGTCTCGATCCGGATCATGGAGGCGAATCGCTCCGAGCGTCGCGGCGCGCGCTTGGGTCCGATCACCCGGTCGCCTGACACCAGCTCGCAGCGCTTGACCTGCGCCGAGGAGATGTAGACGTCCTCCTCGGAGGGGTCAGGCGGATCGACGCGCACGAAGCCGGACCCGTTCGGAAGCAGCTCGACCACTCCCTGGACCTCCTCTTCGGTCTCAGACACCGCTTGGGTCTCGTCCCGGTCGCGGTCGGCAGCCCCCTCGGCTGGCTCGGGCGCGACGCTGCCGCCATCCTCCCGTGCGCCGCTGCGTCCCCGGCCACCGCGCCTTCCCCGGCGCCGCCGTGCGCCCGCAGCCTCATCGTCGTCCTGATCGACCGCGGCTTCGGCCTGGACCTCGTCCGCGGGCTCCGAGGCGGGTGCCTCGCCCGCCGCCAGCGTCTCGTCGTCGGCCGTCTCAAGCGTCTCCTCATCGACCGTCTCGAGCGTCTCTTCCTCGACCGGCGCCGCCGCGTCCTCCTCGACGGCAGGGGTACGGCGAGAGCTCGCCCGCCCGCCTCCGGATCGGCGCTCGGCGGGCGCCTTGGCCGGCTCGGAGGAGTCGGTGGCGTCCGCGGGGACAGCCCCGGAGCCGCCGCCCTGCCTATCGAGGATCGCTGCGATCAGATCGGCTCGCCGCAAACGGCGATAGCCGTCGACGGAGAGCTCGGAGGCGATCTCGTGGAGATCTGCGAGGGGGCTGGCTTCGAGCGCGCTGCGGTCGAGAACTGACATTGGTACTCCTTGGCCTTGAAGATCGGTGGGCTCCGGTCGCGTTGAGCCAGCGACCAGCGATGCGAATAACGCTCCTAAATCTAGCGGGGCGCCCGGTCGCCGCCACCCTGGTCCCACCGCAACGTGTCGGGAACCTGCAGGCCCGAGTCGGGCTCGAGGTCCCCGCCGAGAGCCGCGCGGACGGTCAGGAAGTCGCGGGCGGCGGCTACGTCGTGGACCCGCAGGACGTGCGCGCCGGCGTCGACGCCGTGGGCCAGCGCGGCCAGCGTTCCGGCCAGCCGCTCCCGCGGAGCGCGGCTGGTCAGCGCGCCGAGGAAATCCTTGCGGGAGACCGCCAGCAGCAGCGGACGGCCCAGGTCGTGCAGGTCCGAGAGCCGGCGCAGGACCTCGATGGTCTGGGCGGGCGTCTTGGAGAAGTCCGGACCCGGATCGAGGATCAGCTGCTCGACCTGCATCCCATGGGCGAGGGCCAGCTCGATCCGTCGTTCCAGAAAGCTCCGCACCTCGTCCGCGACCCGGCCGTCGAGCGAGGAGTCGTGTAGCCGGCGCTTTGGCTCGGCGATCGTGTGCATCACGACCAGCCCGGCGCCGGTCCGCGCGCACACCTCGGCGAGCTCCGGATCCCGCAGGCCGCTGACGTCGTTGACGATCGACGCGCCCGCGGCGATGGCCGCCCGGGCGACCTCCGGCTTGTAGGTGTCGACCGACACCAGGGCGCCGAGCTCTCCCACCACCGCTTCGATCACGGGCACCACCCGCGAGATCTCCTCCGCCGGCGAGACCGGCTGGCGGTTGGTGACCCCTGACTCGCCACCGATGTCGATCAGCCTCGCGCCGGAGTCCAGCAGCGACGCCGCCAGGGCCACGCGCTCATCCAGAGTCGGGTGGCGGCCTCCGTCGGAGAAGGAGTCCGGAGTGGCGTTGACGATTCCCATCAGCATCGGCTCCCCCGAGAGCTCGAGGACTCCGGCGCAGGTGCGCAAGCGCCGAGCGGGGGCGGCCACGACCGCGCGGCCAGCGGAGGCGGTCGGCTGCCCGTCGAGGGCGATCACGCGTCCGGCGGGAACAGTCACGCGCCGGCCACCAGGGGCTCGTCCGCCGGGAGCCGCCACGCCCGGTAGCACGCAGAGGCTTCGAGCATCGCGGCATGGGCGCGACCGCATCCCTGGCAATGGCCGAGGTGCTCCACCAGCCAGTCGTCGTCGGCGCCGAGCACGTCCTCGTCGTCCTGACGCAGAGCGATCGTTCGCAGCGCCCGGTCGCGTTCGGGGCATTCCGGGACGGCCGGGCTTTCGCCGCGCAGCTCGGTGCGCAGCCGCAGCCGCGCGCTGGCCAGCAGCGGCGCGACGTCCGCGCGCTCCACTCCAACGATCCGGCCGATCTCCTCGTGAGGTAGGCCGAGCAGCTCACTCAGGGCCAGCGCCTCGCGCTGTAGCTCCGAGAGCCGTGCCGTGGTCCGGGCGAGCTCGTCGGCCACCGCCTCGGCGAGCGTCGGCCCCCCGCCGGCCTCGGCCTCGGCGGCCTTGGTATCGCCGGCCTCAGTCTCGAGGCTCCGGGGCTCGTCGCCGGGCTCAGGATCGCTCGCCCCCCCCGGAGGTGCCTGGCTTTCCGGGGCTGCCCGGCTCTCCGCCCGCCGGCGGTCGCGGCACTCGGCCACGGCTGCCGTCAGCAGCGTCAGGCGATCGCCGCGGGGCGTGGCCCGCGCCGCCTGCTCGGCCGCCCGGGCCGCGTCGCCGGGACCCAGCATCCGGACGCAGAACCCGTGCACCTCGTCCATCGCTGTGAGCTTAGTCTCAGCCGGAGTCGGAGCCCAAGCTCGCGCCGGAGCCCAGGCTCGCGCCGGAGCCTGGGCCCGAGCCGGACTGGTGCCCGGGATCGGTGACGCCGTTGCGGCGGCGCTCTTCGACGATCGCCTTGATCCGATCGACGGTGTCATCGGACATGCGCCGGATCTCCCAGTGGGTGAGCTTGAGCAGGCGCATGGGCGAGCTGGCGATCACGTCCGCGTTTCGCGGGCGGCGCTCCAGCAGGCCCATCTCGCCGATCAGATCGCCCTGCTTCACCGAGGCGATCTTGTTGCCTGACCGGATGACGTCGGCGGTCCCCTCCTCGATCGCGATCAGCTCGACCGAGTAGTCACCCTCCTTCATCAGGATCTGCCCCTCGGCCGCGCTCGTCTCGGTGGCGAACGTCGCCAGGCGCCTGGCCTCCTCGGGCGACAGGTGGGAGAAGATCGGTATCGCGGTCAGCCGGTTGGGGTCCATGTCCATCTGCGCTGTCGTGGATCGATGTGCGACGACTCTAACCGCCGCCCCGCCGTCAATACCACTAAAGCGCCTGGACTTCGGCGGTGACTTCGCTCACAGACGACTTGGCGTCGCCGAACAGCATCGCCGTCTTGGGGTCGTAGAACAGCGGATTGTCGATCCCGGCAAAGCCCGAGGCCATCGAGCGCTTGAGCACGATCACCGAGCCCGACCTGTCGACCTCCAGGATGGGCATCCCGTAGATCGGGCTCCCGGGCTCGTTCTTGGCGGCGGGGTTGGTGACGTCGTTGGCCCCGATCACCAGGGTCACGTCAGTACGCGAGAACTCGGGGTTGATGTCGTCCATCTCGCGGAGCAGGTCGTAGGGAACGTCGGCCTCGGCCAGCAGCACGTTCATGTGGCCGGGCATCCGTCCCGCGACCGGATGGATGGCGTACTTGACGGTGACCCCCTTGCTCTCCAGCGCGCGCTCGAGCTCGCGCACGGCGTGCTGGGCCTGGGCCACCGCCAGCCCGTAGCCGGGAGCGATCACCACCTGGCGGGCGTAGGAGAGCTGGATCGCCACATCCTGGGGTGAGGTCGACCGGACGGTGCCACCGCCTTCCACCGCCCCGGCGGCCGGGGCGGCGATCGCGCCCCCGAAGCCACCGGCGACGATCGCCGGCACCGACCGGTTCATCGCCTTGGCCATCAGGTTGGTGAGGATCGAGCCCGACGCGCCCACGATCATCCCAGCCACGATCAACGCCGTGTTGTCGAGCGCGACGCCGGTGGCGGCGGCGGACAGCCCGGTGAACGCGTTCAGCAGAGAGATCACCACGGGCATGTCGGCCCCCCCGATCGGCAGCACGACCATGATCCCCAGCAGCCCGGCGGCGACCAGGATGCCCAGGATGAACAGCGCCTGCGAGTGGGTGCCGGCGGCCAGGACGACCGCGCTGGCCACGCAGACCACAAACAGCCCGGCGTTGACGACCGACTGACCCGGGAGCTTGATCGGCCGGCCGGGAAGGATCTCCTGGAGCTTGCCGAAGGCGATGCTCGAGCCCCAGAAGGAGATCGAGCCCACGATCGCCGCGAACAGAGTGGGGATCTCGGACTTCAGCGTCCAGTCGCCGCCGAAGCGGTGTCGGTACTCCACCCAGGCGATCAGCGCGACCGCACCACCGCCGACGCCGTTGAACAGGGCGACCATCTGCGGCATCGCGGTCATCCGCACCCGCAGCGCCGCCGGGACCCCGATCGCGATCCCGATGACCAGCCCGAGCGCCATCAGCCACGGGGTGCTCGACCCGTGCAGCACCCCCTTGCCGAGCAGCGTGGCCACGAACGCGATCGCCATCCCCGCGGCGGCGATCTTGTTGCCGCGCACCGCGGTCCGCGGCCCCGTCAACCCGCTCATGCCGTAGATGAACATCGAGAAGGCGACGATGTAGAGCGCGTCGATGAAATTGGTGCTCTGCAGGAACACCGCTCCGACCGGGATCACTTCGGCGCCTCGACGTCCTCTTCGTCGGCCTTGGGCAGCTCGGGCTTGGACTTGAACATGGACAGCATCCGGTCGGTGACCAGAAAGCCGCCGATGATGTTGATCGTGCCGAAGGCGATCGCGATCACCAGCAGCACGTGCTCGAGCACGCCGGTCGCCTCATGCATCAGCAGCAGGCCCCCCAGCAGCACGATTCCGTGGATCGCGTTGGTCCCCGACATGAGCGGCGTGTGCAACGTGTTGGGGACCTTCGAGATGACGGCGAAGCCGACGAAGCCCGCAAGGACGAGGATCGCCAGCTCGGTGAGGACGCTCATGGTGGGGTTGCCTCCTGCTCGGGCACCGACTGGCCGGCGGCTTGCCTGGCTCCCTGGTGGACTATCTCTCCATCTCGGGTGATGCAGGCGCCGGCGATCACCTCGTCGTCGAAGTCGAGCTCGAGCCGGCCCTGATCGGAGATCATCAGGCCCAACAGCGCCTGGATGTTGCGAGCGTAGAGCTGGGATGCGTGCTCGGCCATCGTGCTCGGCACGTTGAGCGGGGCCAGGATCTTGACGTCGTGAGCGATGACCGACTCTCCGGGCTGCGACAGCTCGCAGTTGCCGCCCGCCTCGCCGGCCAGGTCGACGATCACCGAGCCGGGCTTCATCAGCTTCACGGCCGCCTCCGTGACCAGGATCGGCGCCCGGCGCCCCGGGACCAGGGCGGTGGTGATGACGACATCGACCTTGCCGATCGCCTCGGCCATCAGCTCCTGCTGGCGGGCCTGCTGCTCGGCGGTCAGCTCCTTGGCGTACCCACCGGCTCCCTCCAGGTCGCCGCCCAGATCGAACTCGAGGAAATGAGCCCCCAGCGACTCCACCTGCTCCTTGACCGCGGCGCGGACATCGAAGCCCTGCACGACGGCCCCGAGCCGCCGCGCGGTCGCGATCGCCTGCAGGCCGGCCACGCCGGCGCCCAACACGAGCACGGTCGCCGGCCGGATCGTCCCCGCGGCGGTCATCAGCATCGGAAAGAACCGACCCAGCTCCTGCGCGCCGATCAGCGCCGAGCGATAACCGGCGATGTTGGCCTGTGAGGACAGAGCGTCCATCGACTGGGCGCGGCTGATTCGGGGCACCGCCTCCAGCGCGAAGCTCGTCGCCCCCGTCCGGGCGATCGCGGCCACCCCCTCGCCGTTGGTGAGCGGGCCCAGGAAGGCGATCAGGACGCTGTCGGCGCCGAGCCTGGAGATCTCCTCGGGGTTGGGGGCCGCCACCTTGGTCACGACGTCCGCGCCCAGCGCGGTCCCGGCGTCCTCGACGAGCTGGGCGCCGGCCTCCTCGAAGGCCTGATCGGGGATCAGGGCTCCGGCCCCGGCGCCGCGCTGGACGACCACCTCGATCCCGCTGGCCTCCTCGCCGCCCGGACCGCGGGTCAGCTTGGCCACCACCTCGGGCACCAGGGCGACCCGGCGTTCTCCGTCAGCGGTCTCCTTCGGGACTCCGATCCTCATGCGGCGGTGCAGCGTACCCGGTTCAGGACGGTTGGCGCGGGCAGCCTGCTCGTTCTCACCCGGCGTCAGCCCACCCCCAGGGGCGCCAGCGCCAGGGCGGTGAGGACGCCCACGGTGCTCAGGAGCCGCCCCGCGGGACCGCCTCCGGCGCCCGTCGCAGCCTGGCCGCGGTCGGCTCGCCCGCGCGGCCCGGACCCGGCTCGGTGTCCGACCCGCACGCCCGCGGCCCGGGAATGAGCCGCGGCGCGACCCTCGGCACGGCCGCGGTGACTGCCCCCGCCGCCGCGCCTGCCCGACGCGGGCCGGCCGCCCGACCCGGCCCGGCGAGGCGCCGGGACCGGGGGCGGCGCCAGCGGCAGCGGCTTTCCCTCAAGCGCCATCAGCGACTCGCCGGTCACCCACACCGGCGTCTGCTCGACGCCTTGCGAGTAGCTGACCTGACCGCCGGGGGCGACCAGCGAGCGCAGGTAGGTCAGCGGCGAGACCGAGCCCGCCCGGTGCAGGGAATCAGGATCGACGCCCGCTGCCTCCAGGCCCTGGATCGCCCACGCCGTCGATTGCGCGTTGGATGGGCCGCCGGCCTGCGAGGGAAAGCCTCCGTCGCGGTTTTGGTCACGGCGCAGGTAGGCGACCGCCCGGGAGCGGGCCCGGGCCGCCGCTCCCCCCTGGCCCGCCAGCGCCTCGAGCGCCGCCCCGGTGTCGTCGGCGTCGCTCGACGAGCCGGCGCCGGCAAAGCCGTAGCCGCCATCGCCGGCTTGCTGGCCAGCCAGCCATGCAAGCGTCCGCGCGCCGGGGGGAACGCCGGCGCTGCGCAGCGCCAGGACCGCGAACGCGGTCAGGTTGACCTGATCGGACACCGAGCCGTCGGGCTTGAACTGATGCTCGAGTGAGGCGATCAGGTCTCGGCCGGCGAACGCCCCCGCCGGCAGTCCCGCGGCCCGCACGACCAGGATCGTGCGCTCCAGCGAGCCCACGTCGCCGCCTGGTGACCCGGCGCCGGACCGGATGTATCCGATCAGGCTCCCGCCGCCCCGGGAGACCCGGTTGAGGTCATAGCCGGCGGAGGCCAGGCCGAGCGCCGCCCAGCCGGAGTAGAGCTGGGCCGAGGGCTGCCCCGGCGCCTCCCCAAAGCCGCCGTCGGAGTTCTCGGCCCCGAGCAGGTAGGCGGCGGACGGGCTGGAGGCGGCGAGCGCCCGGGGCGGTGCGGCGCCCGCCAGGCCCAGGGCTCCGATCGCCAGCCCCGCCGCCACGACCGGCGCGACCACCCCACCGGGCGACAGCCACGTGACCTGGAGGCGGCGTGCGAACCGCTGGATCGAGCGCATCAACGCCGGGCCCAGGGCGAGCGCGAACAGCAGGCAGCCGGCGGCGTGCACGGCGTCAAATCCCAGTCCCTGGCCGACATAGGCGATCAGCTGGGTCCAGCTGTGATCGCTGTAGGTGACCCAATCGCCGAAGTCCTGCACCGCCGTAAATGCGAAGCCGACCGCGCAGCAGACCAGCGCCAGCGGCCACCGCCCGATGTTCGGATCGGTTCGCGCCGCCCCGACCCAGGCCAGGCCGGCGCCGATCACCCCGGTCGCTCCCCAGGCTGCCATCTGCCAGGGGGTCCACGGTCCCTGCCCGAAGAAGAAGTTGGATGTGAGGCCGGCCAGCGCCCCGACGGCGAAGCCGGGCCCACCCCCGAGCGCGTAGCCGGAGATCAGCACGATGTCGGTCGTCGGCTTGACGTTGGGGACGGCCGCGAACGCGATCCGCCCCAGGGCCGCAAATGCCGCCAGCGTCCCCACCAGCGCCACGATCCGAGCGTCGGGCCGGACCCGCTCATACCAGGCGAATCCCGCCGCCAGGGCTACGGCCAGCACTCCGAACGCCGCGGCCTGCCAGGTCATACCACGACCTCTCGGGCCGCCGGGGCAGGCGTGACCAGGGCAGCCCCCTGGTCCGGGGTCAGCGCCCCGCCGGCACCTCCGAGGATCCGGGCCGTCTCGGTGGCGAAGTAGCTGCCACCGCTCAACACGGCGGCGGGCGTGCCTTCGGCGATCGTCGCTCCGTCGGCGAGCAGGACGATCCGGTGCGCGAATCCGACGGCGAACTCTGGGTCGTGGGTGGCCACCACGACCGCCGCGTCCAGCCCCCGGATCAGCGCCGAGAGCTCCTCTCCCCGACCACGATCCATCCCCCGGGTGGGCTCGTCCAGGCAGACCACGGCGGCGCGCTCGTCGGCGGAGCCGAGCACGACGGCGAGCGCGAGGCGCTGCCTCTCCCCACCTGAGAGCTCCCGCGGATGGCGCTCGGCGTACTCGGGACCCGACAGCCCGACCAGCTCGAGCGCCTCCGACGGCGCCTCCTGGGTGACCCGTTCGTGAACGAGGTAATCGGTCGGGTTCTGCAGCAGTAGACCCACCCGGCCCCGGCTGCGCACGTGGCCGCGCGTCGGCGCATCCAAGCCTGCGGCGTGGCGCAGCAGCGTCGATTTGCCGGCGCCGTTGGCTCCCATGAGGGCCACCCGCTCCCGGGGGGCGACCGTCAGCGAGACGTCGCGCAGGATCACCGGACCCGAGCGCAGCTCCTGCCAGACATGGTCGAGCTCGAGCGCCGCCCCGGCCCGGTCACGCCCGGCCGGCCGCCGCCTCCACCCGGCGCGTCCGGCCGGCGGCGCTGCCGGCGGGGCCGGCGGCGCGAGGTCCGCTGGGTCGGGCAGCCATCCCCGCGCCCGCAGAGCCGCCCGGGCGCGCTTGACCCCCGGCACGGGGCCCAGTCCCAGATCGGCGAGCAGCCGGGCGCCCGGGGTCTGCAGCCGCGGGGCGTGACGCCCGGCCCACTCCAGAAACCGTGCCGGCTCGGCATCGCAGACGATCTCGCCATCGTCGAGTGCCAGCACCCGGTCGGCGGCGGCCAGGCAGCGCTCCAGGCGGTGCTCGGCCATGACGATCGTGGTGTCCGAGTCCTCGTTGGCGCGCCGCAACAGCCCGATCAGGTCATCTCCGGCGACCGGGTCAAGCTGCGAGGTCGGCTCGTCGAGCACCACCACCGGGGGCTGCCCGGCCAGAGCCGCGCCCAGCGCCACGCGTTGCAGCTCGCCGCCTGAGAGCTCGGCGGTCGAGCGGTCGAGCAGGTGGCCGATCCCGAGCGCCAGGGCGGCCTCCTGCACGCCGCGGGCGATCGCCGCGCCCGGCAGGCCCCGGTTCTCCAGCCCGAAGCCGAGCTCGGCCCGGACGGTTCCCATCACAACCTGGGTCTCGGGGTCCTGGAACAGGGTCCCGACCACGCGCGCGAGCTCTCCGGGGTCGTGCTCCCGGGTGTCCAGGCCGCCCACCCGGACCCGTCCGGCGAACGTCCCTCCGTGAAAATGGGGAACCAGGCCGCTGATCGCCCGCAGGAGCGTGCTCTTTCCCGACCCCGAAGCGCCGGCCACCACCACGAGCTGCCCGGAGGCGATCTGCAGTGTCGCGTCGCGCAGGGCCGGGCGCGGCGCCCCGGGATAGCTGTAGGTGACACGCTCGAGCCTGACCGCCGTCATCGGCTAAAGCCCCCGGCGATCGAGAAACGGCGCCAGCGCGCCGAGCACCAGGGCCACCGACACGGCCAGCACTCCCGGCCCGGCCGCGATGCGCAACGACGGGTAGGCGTTCAGCGACGCCAGGCTTGCGGCGCGGGCGCCGACCGCGATCGCTATCACGGCCGCCGCCGAGCCCAGGAACGCCAGATCGTGGCGCGAATACGGAGCCCGGTGGCGGGGCGGCCGTCGGGCGGCGCCGAAGCCGCGCACCTCGAGCGCCGCGGCGACGTCGAGGGCCCGGTCGAGGACCCCGCTCGAGGCCGCGCGCATCAACGCCAGCCGGGACGGCGGCGGCCCCGGCCGGCAGCGCTGGGCGTCGGCCAGCCGGTGCCCGTCGCGGATCAATACCGGCACCATGCGCGTCGCCAGGGTGGCCGAGAGCGCGGAGCGAAACGACACCCGCCGGAACAGGCGCAGGACCTCGTCGGGATCGACGGCCGTTGTGTAGAGCACGCCGCACAGGATCAGGGTGACGGCGCGCAGGCCGAGGATCGCCCCGTACACGGTCGCCTCCAGGGTGACGTCGGTCTGGCCGAGCACCGGGAGATCGCCGAGACGCAGGATCACGGTCAGACCATCACGCGTCACCAGGGCGTTGATCGCGGCGATGGCCACGGCCAGCGGCAGCGCGTACAGCGCAGCGCGGCGCAGCTCCCGCCCCACTCCGGCCGCCGTCCCCGCGCCGATCACCGTGACCGCCACCGCCCCCAGAGCGATCGGATTGGACAGGATCAGCGCCGCCACGGCGAGGGCCAGGCAGTAGGCACAGCCGGCGCCGGCGCGCGCGCTGTGCAGGGGACTGGCCCGGCGGCGGTACATGGTCAGGAGGCGGTGAGCGGCACCGGTAGTCGCTGGCTGCCCTGCACGGCGAGGGCGAAATGGTCGTGGAGCGCCTGCGGGGTGAGCGCGTGCGCGGCGGCGGTCACGCCGGCAACGTCGGTGCCGGTGACCAGCCAGGTGGGCGCCGAGGAGCTGTCGGCGGTGGCGGCGATCAACCCCGCACCCGCTCGGAGCGTCCTGATCACCGTGCCCTGGGCATCCTCGAGCGCCAGCCGGCCGCCGCCCGGACCGGTGAAATGCGCGTACACCCCGCTGGCCCCCGGGCCGTGGGCGACCAGCTGGGCGGCCAGCTCGGAGCGGACCTCGTTCCAGGTGCCGACGACCACGCCCAGCGTGTCGGGACCCGAGCCGGTGCCGATCAGCTGGGGGGCGGCCGGGACCTTGGCCGCGTTGAGCGCGCCCGTCACCTGCTTGCAGGCGGCGCCGACGTCGCCGGCGCACTCCACCGTCGTCGGCAGACGCCGGCCGCCGATCCCGTTGAGGAAGGGCTGGGGATAGGAGCCGACGACGGCCGGGATCGAGTCCGTGGCGCTCCAGTCGTGCAGGTCCCACCAGATCTGGTCGCCTCGGTGCACGTCGGTCGTGGCCGCGCCCTGCTTGGCCTGGACTCCGTTGACGTAATAGAACCAGTCCGACTGCGCGCTCGAGCCCGACAGGCCGTCGATCGACTCCACGAACCCACCTCCGTAGCGGGTGCCCACCCGGAAGGAGCGCTCGAGCATTCGCATGACGGTCTCGGAGCCGGGCACCCGAGCCGCTGTCACCGTCCCCACCGGCCCGCTGCCAAAGCCGCGAGTGATCGTCAGGCTCACGTGGCTCGTGCCCGGGCCAGCGCCCAGGCCGCACCCGCCGCACGCGACGGCGGCGACGAGGGCGGCGAAGCGCGATCCTGACCCGGTGAGACACGGGCGGCGGTCGCTGCGCTAGGCGTTGACGGTGACCGTGGCCGTAGCCGGTCGGATGTATCCGGGGTCAGAGGCCGAGAGCTTCAGCCTGCCCGAGCGCTTGGCAGTCAGCTTGACGACCCCCGCAGCGTTGGTCTGGGCGGCGGCGCCCGTGACCCGCGCTCCGGACAACGGCTTGGACTTGCCCTTGGCGTCGTAGTACGACACCTTGACCGTGAACGCCTTGCCGGCGGTGGCCCGAGCGGGGGCGGTGAGCACTATCGGGTACGGCGACCCCTTGACGGGCACGGCCGCAAACAGGAGCTGCTCGGAGCGGTGCAGCCTCAGGCCACAGGCGCCGGTGGGAGCGTACCTGTCGTTGACCCACAGGCTCCAGTAGTCCTTGGAGGTGAACAGGTGGGTCTCGCCCAGGATCTGCGTGATCTCGACGCCGAGACCGCTGCTGTAGGTGCCGTTCCAGCGGTGATGGGTGGCGACATCCAGCGCGCCGGCCGCGGAGGTCGCGGGGCAGGCGCCTGCGGGTGTGCCCCCCTTGGTGATCGATCCGGAGCCGGGGGTGTGAACCACGGTGGCCGGCAGGAGCGTGCGCTTGAGTCCCTCGACCCGGACGGTGACGGTGGTGCCGGCCGCGAGCGCGGCCGAGGCGAGGACGAGGCCGAGCGCGGCCAGCGCTCCGCCGAGGGCAAGAGTACGTCGGATTCTCATGAGGCCTACCCCTTTCCACGAGGGCTGTATGGCTTGTGGTCGGAGGCTGGTCTCCTGGCTTGCGGGCCTATCAGCCACGCCTTCCCGGCCGGCTCAGCGCCGTGCCAGTGGCTGGTTGTGGCTGACTTCCCCGATCACAGTGGCGGGTCCGCGCCGGATTCGCACCGGCTTCCCATCGCCACCGACCTTGAACGGGCTGATCCTACCGCGCCGCCCGTCCCGGTTGCCGCACGCCCGGTTCAGCGAAGGCGTCGACCGGGGCGGGTCAGCGAACCCTGGTTCGCTGTTTGCATCCGGTGGCTCGTCGCACCTAGACTCGAATCGGGAAGAGAGCCGATGACCGTCAACCTGACTCGCATCTACACCCGCCTCGGCGACGGCGGCGAGACTCATCTGGGTGACATGAGCCGGGTCGCCAAGACCCATCCGCGGATCGAGGCCTACGGGACCGTCGACGAGCTCAACGCCCAGATCGGCCTGGCGCTCACGGTCCCGGGGCTGCCCGGCCCCTACGTCCCGTGGCTGACTCGCGTCCAGAACGACCTGTTCGACGTCGGCGCCGACATCGCCGCACCCGAGGATCCCGGGCGCGAGCGCCTGCGTGTCATCCCTGAGCAGACCAGGTGGCTCGAGGAGCGGTGCGACGAGATCAACGAGACGCTCGCGCCGCTCAAGTCCTTCGTGCTGCCCGGTGGCACCCCGGCGGCGGCTCACCTGCACGTCTGCCGAACCGTGTGCCGGCGTGCGGAGCGGGCGGCGATCGCCTGTGGCGGGGACTGCAGCCCGGAGGTCGTGCGCTACCTCAATCGCCTCTCGGACCTGCTCTTCATCCTCAGCCGCGGCGCCAACGGCGAGAACGAGCCGCTCTGGGAGCCCGGCCGCTACCGCTGAAAGAAAGAGGGTCTCGGGACGCGGGCGACGTTTCCGGCCATTCGTTCCGGTTCTCGCCACCCATCGGCTCCAGGCCGGCCGCGATCCAGTCAGCTGCGGCGCAGCATCAACATGACGCCGTAGGCGAGCGTCAACCCGAGCGCGCCGATGCCGAACGCTCCCACCATGAACGCCTCGTGCGCCCGGGCATAGTCGATGACCTGGTGCGGGCGGGCGAGCACGATCAGACCTCCGAAGGCGACCGCGGCGGCCAGGATCGCGCCCGTCGGGGCAAACGCTTCCCCCAGCGAGAACGCGGGGCTGCGCTCGGTCCTGGATCGGACCGGCTCGTTCGCCCGGGCGGTCCGGCGCGCCTCGTACAGCGACAGGCCCGCCACGCCCAGCAGGGTCCACGTGGCCGCGACCAGGAACCCCCCGAGCACGTCGCTGGGATAGTGCCATCCAAGCTCCAGGAACGAGTAGGAAACGGCGATCGCGAACGCGCCCATGACCGCCGCCACCAGGGGCCGGCGCCGGGCCGGCGCGGCGATCACCGCGCACAGAGCCAGCGACATCGCAGCGGTGGCGTGCCCGCTGGGCCAGGTGGCCCCGGTGAGGTAGATGCCGGGCACGGGCACACGAGGACCGGTGAGCACAGACTTGAGCAGCTGGGTCGTGGCATTGGCGCCCAGGATGATCACCCCGAGCGTGATCGCCACCCGGGGGCGGCGGCGAAGCAGGGCGACGACCACGGGAAGCGCCGCCAGCACCACATAGCTCTTGGGGTCGCAGAGTCCCGCGATGAAGTTGGTCACCCGGTCCAGCCGCGGACGGTCGAGCTGGACGAAGCCGCGGAGGATCGAGGCGTCCGCGCGTTCGAAGATACCCACCGAGTGGGCGAGGAACCAGGTGAGGACGAGCAGCGCGGTACCGACGACCGCGCCGATCAGGGCGATCCGGGCGCGTCTGGGCATCCTCGGAGCGTAGCCCACGCCCCCTTCGCGCCAGTTAAGTGTCAGATGAGGGTTCGGTGTCCGGACCTTGCGAGTCCGAGGCCGGCTGACCCTGCGGATCCGGGACTGGCGGCCCTTGCGAGTCCGGGGCCGGCTGGCCCTGCGGATCCGGAGCCGGGAGCCCTGGCGAGTCCGGGGCCGGCGGGGGATCGACAACCGGGTTGCGGGTCACGCGGAACTCCGGGGCGGTGCCGGTGCGCCGCACGTGCGAGAAGTGCTCGAGATCCTCGGGCGAGGCGACCTCGACCGTCATCCCCTCGGCCAGCTCGATGCGGTTCGCTTCATAGAGGAGCTCCTGGTAGCGGAGGGGGGCGCTGGTCCCGGCGTTCGGAGGGGCTCCCTCGGGGCCCCGGCTCCCCGCGCCCTCGATATCGAGGTCGTAGCTGCCCAGGCGAAACATCCAGCGACGTCCCCGGGCCAGCTTCTCGGCGGTCAGCTTGACCGTCAGGGCGCCGTCCTTGTCGGCACCCGGCAGGCCTCCGCGATCGCCCCGCAGCCCGGCGCGCTCGGCGGTCAGGGCAGACGTGAGGCGGTCGAAGTTGCGGCCGTAGGGGGCCGGAACGATCCCCACGGGGCCCTTGGCGTTGAGGTCACCGCGGATAGCGTGAGCGACGGGGCCGATGACGACGTAATCGACCTTGTTGGCGTTGAGCCAGCGCAGAACCGCGAGCGCGCTCTGCTCGAGGTGCTCGAGTCCGGGCGCGAGTGTGACCGGGGCGGAGTCGATGCCCGGTGGCCGATGTTTGAGCAGCATGGTGCTCGGTTTCGATCCGCCGCCCCCGACTCCTTCAAATGAGGCTCCCTCGCCGTTGCGGACGTCGAGGACCTCGCTGCGCGACTGGCCGTACGCAAACGCAGAAAATCTCCACCGGCGGTCCCGGTTTTCTGCGTCCGGGTTCTCCAGCCGACATCCGGAAGAAAATTGCAGCCCGCGCCCGAACGTTTCTGCAGTCAGGATGTGGTCACACAACCGGTGGCGCCGTGTCCCGGGCAAATTCGGCGATCCGGTCAGCCACCAGCTCAGGCTGGGTGCGGGGCGCCCAGTGCGAGCCGGGCACCGTGTGAACGCGCAGATCCGGGACCAGCTGCCGCGCCGCGTCGTAATAGGACTCCGGGATGAACCGGTCCTGGGCCGGCATCAGGAGCTGCACGGGGGCGTGCGGAGCTGCGAGCGCAGGCGGGCGCAGCAGCCGGTGGGGAATATTGGCGCGATACAGATTGGCGCCGTGCAGCGCGTCCTGGACGAGCGTGGGCGCCGGGTAATCGTCGTCGACGGGCACCCGATCGATCCTGGCCAGGGCCCGGCGCCAGCGATCGCGGTCCAGCGCCAGGCGCCAGGTCAGCGTGGGGCCGCCCGGGAGGCACAGCGGCGCCACGTACCAGGACCGGCGCAGGCGACGCAGCGACTGCCAGAGCCGGCCGGCCGCCGCCGACTGCCAGAGCCGGCCGTCTGACAGGGGCGCCCGGCCGGCGTGGATGGCATGGCCAAGCGCCGGCCCGGCGATCGTCGTGAACGACGCGATCAGCCCGTGAAAGCGCTCGTCGGTGACGATCTCCCACCCCTGGATCCCGCCCCAATCGTGACCGACCAGATGCACAGACCGGTGGCCCGCGACCGCCTCGCGGACGGCGGCGAAGTCCTCGGTGAGCGCGGACAGGCGGTAGGCCGCCCAGCCATGGGGCGCGCCGGATCCGCCGGCCCCGCGCACGTCGTAGGCGACGACGTGGAACTCCGGGGCCAGCCGGGCCATCACCGGCTTCCACAGCGACTTGGTGTCCGGGTAACCGTGGATCAGGATCACGGTCTGGGCCGCCGGATCGCCCGCCTCCACGGCGGCCAGCGATATGCCGCCGCCGCCCGTCAGCGTGCGAGCAACCGGGCTCTCGCCGCGAGCGCTCACGCGCGAGTCGGCCGGGCTCTCGCCGCGAGCGCTCACGCGCGAGCGACCGGGCTCTCGCCGCCGGCGCTCATGTGCGATCGACCAGGCTCTCGTCAAGCAACGCCGTGGCAATCTATACGCTCGATCAGCCATGGAAGCCGATCCACTGCTCAGACGCCGCGCCCACCGCGAGCGTGAGCGCCGCCGGCGCGCTCTCAGACGGCGCATCACAGCGATAGGCGGGCTCCTGGTCGCGGTACTCGTGATCGTGATCGTCGCGGTTGCCGCCTCCTCGAAGGGCGGCTCGTCCCCGAGCCACCCAGCCGCCCGGCAAACCTCGGACTCCGGACGGGCAAGCCACTCGGCATCGACCGCCGTCCACCACGCCCGTGGCGGCTCGACCGCAGCGGCGCTCGGGGCGGCGACCGGACCCCCGGGACACGAAGCCGTGCCGATCCTGATGTACCACGTGATCGCGCCGCCGCCGGCCGGCGCCCCCTTCCCCGGGCTCTACGTGCCGGCCCCGGAGTTCGCGGCCCAGATGCAGGCGCTCAAGACGGCGGGCTGGCGGCCGGTGACGCTGGATCAGCTACGCGCCAACTGGACTCGCGGCGCGCGGTTGCCCTCCGGCAAGCCGATCGTGATCACGTTCGACAACGGCTATCACTCCCAGTACGTCAACGCCTTGCCGGTGCTGCGGCGGATGGGCTGGGTGGCCGACGAGAACATCCAGCTCAGTGGCCTGCCGCCCTCCCAGGGAGGACTGACCGAGGCCCAGGTCCAGGGAATGGTCAATGCCGGCTGGGAGCTCGACACCCAGGGCATCAGCCACGCCGATCTGATCACGCTTGATCCCTCGCAGCTCCGCTACCAGGTCGTGAGCGCTCGCCAGCGCCTGCAGCGCCGCTACCACGTGCCGGTGAACTGGTTCTGCTACCCGTCGGGCCACTACAACGCGACCGTGATCGACGCCGTGCGCGCCGCCGGGTTCGTCGGTTCCACGACCGTGATCCCGGGCTGGGCCGGTCCCTCCAGCGACCCCTACCGCCTCCCCCGCCTGCGCGTGTTGGGCGGGACCAGCCCATCCGCGCTGCTGAACCAGATCGCCTCCACCCAGGCCGCAGCCGCGCCCCCCAGCGCCTACGGGGGAACCTGAGAGCCACCTTGGCCACAACCTCTTACCGGTCGAGGTTGCGGCAGCGAATGACGCGGTTGGGCTCGGGTGCGCTGGGGGAGGACCGTCCCCCGCTGAGCATCGGCGTAGTGGTCTCCCTGGGGGCCGTCGCGGCGGCGACCCTCGCCATCTTCTGGCTGCGCCACATCGCTCCGGTCGTCTCCCTGAGCGTCGTCTACCTCCCCGCCGTGCTGCTGGTCTCGACCTACTGGGGGCTCGCGCTGGGGCTGATGACCGCGCTGCTCAGCGCCGCCACGTTCAACTTCTTTCACCTCCCCCCCACCGGGAAATTCACGATCGCCGACAGCCGCAACTGGGTCGCGCTGGGCGCGTTCACGATCGTGGCGCTCGTCTCGAGCACGATCGCCGAGCTGGCGCGGGTGCGGGCCCTGGAGGCCGATCGGCGACGCGCCGAGGCCGACCTGGCCGCCGCGCTGGCCCGCGAGTTGCTGCAGGGGGAGGACACCGGCCAGGCTCTGGCCAGCACCGCCCGCCGGGTGGCCGAGGCGCTGGGGCTTCCCTCGGCCGCGATCGTACCCGGTGCCGCTCGGGGCGACGAACGGCGGATGGCGCTCGCGCTCACAGACACCCGCGGTGAGCAGAGAGCCACGCTGCTGGTGCCGCATGAGCTGTCGGCCGAGACCGAGCAGCGACTGCGGGCGCAGGTCGTGCCGGCGCTGTCGGCGCTGGTGGCCATCGCTCAGCGGCGCGACGCGATGCAGGAGGAGGCCGTCCAGACCGAGGCGCTGCGACGCTCAGACGACATCAAGACGGCCCTGCTGCGCGCCGTCTCGCATGACCTGCGCACCCCGCTGACCGCCGTGGTGGCGGCCGGGCACGCGCTGGGGGCGGCCTCGCTGACCGAAGCCGAGCGAACCGAGCTGAGCACGGCCGTGGTCGAGGAGGGAACCCGGCTCGCCGGCCTGGTCGACAAGCTGCTTGACCTCTCGAGGCTGCAGGCCGGCGGCGCGGCCCCGCGCACCGACTGGGTGTCGATCGAGGACCTGGTGGCGGCCGCCGCCGAGGGCCTGCGCGGGGAGCCGGTACAGATCCGGCTCAACGTCGACGCAGACGTGCCCGAGATCCGCGCCAACGCGGCCCAGCTGGAGCGCGTGTTCGCCAACCTGCTCGAGAACGCCCGCCGCTACGGCGGGGACCAGCCGATCTCGGTGCACGCGCGGCTCGCTGGCGCACGCGTCCTGGTCAGCGTCGTCGATCAGGGGCCGGGAATCGCCGCCGCCGAGCAGGAGCGGATCTTCGAGCCCTTCTACCGGGGCACCGATTCGACCGCCGAGGCCTGGACCGGCTCGGGCCTGGGGCTGGCCATCGTCAGAGGCTTCGTCCAGGCCAATGGCGGCACGATCGCCGTTCAGTCGCTGCCCGGCCAGGGGACGAGCTTTCAGATCTCGCTACCGGTCGGCGACCGCCTGGGCCCCGGTGGCAAAGGGACCGGCGCCGGAAGAGCCGGTGCCGAAGGGACCGAGGCCGAAGGGACCGAGGCCGAAGGGACCGAGGCCGAAGGGACCGGTGCCGAAGGGACCGGCGCCGGAGAGGTCGCCGCCGGCGCCCCGAGGGGATCGAGACGTGAGTGACGAAGGCAAGCCGCGGGTGCTCGTCTGCGACGACGAGCAGCAGATCCTGCGAGCCCTGCGCGTGATCCTGCGCGATGCCGGCTTCGTGGCCCTGCCCGCCTCCACCGGAGAGGAGGCTTTGGACGTGGCCGCGGTCTGGCGGCCCGACGCCGCGATCATCGACCTCGTGCTCCCCGACATCGATGGGATCGAGGTCTGCCGCCGGCTTCGTGAGTGGACCGAGATACCGCTCATCGTCCTGTCGGCCGTTGGCGACGAGGACGCCAAGGTCGGCGCCCTGGCCGCCGGCGCCGATGACTACGTGACCAAGCCGTTCGGCCCCCGTGAGCTGATCGCCCGCCTTCAGGCGAACCTCCGCCGCACCGAGCCCGATCAGGAGGAGTCGGTTATCGCCAGCGGGGACCTGACCGTCGATCTGGCGGCCCGCTCGGTGAAGCTGGACGGCCAGGAGGTCCACCTGACGCCGACCGAGTTCGACCTGCTGCGCCTACTCGCCGGCAACCGCGGCCGCCTGATGACCCACCGTGACCTGCTGTCCTCGGTCTGGGGAGCCGGCTACAGCGACGACACGCAGGTTCTGCGCGCGCACATCGCCAACCTGCGCAGGAAGATAGAGCCGCCCGGCAGGCCGAAGTACATCCGGACCGACCCCGGAGTGGGCTACCGCTTCGCGGCCTGATGCTGCGAGCGCGATTTCCTGGAAGTCGGCGGCCCCCCGCGGGACAATATGGGGCCGCCACAGTCCGCAGCATCCCAGGAGGCTTCGATGACCAGCGACTACATGCTCGCCCACGGCACCCACGCGACACCTGAAGACGGCCGCTGCGCGATGGAGTGGGTCAGCTACCTGGCCAGCGAGCCGCACAGCGACCAGCCGGCCTGTGTGAGCCCGGTCGTGCGTGCCATCTGCATCGCGCTGAACGACAGCCTCGAGCCGGGACCCCGCCAGCGGCTGCGGCCGTATCTGACCCGCACCATCGGCACCGCCCGCGATGGTCACGACCCGGCCCGGGCATGGATGGCGATGGACTGGCTGATTCGGGTGTACACCCCCACGTGGCTGCGTGGCGCCTCACTGGACCTCCCCGCCGACGAGCTGGCCGGGCTCGCGGTCGTGCACGACGCCCGCACGCTGCGCCCGGCCTTGCGGTCGCTCGAGGCCGGCCGCCGGCGAGCGCGAGCCGCGCGCGCCGAGACCTTCGACGGCCCCCGGGCGGCGGCGTGGGCGAGCGCCACCGCGGCCGGGCTCTCGGGTCGTGAGGCCGCCTGGGCGTGCGCGGGCGCGGCCGCGTGGGCGGCAGCCCGGATCGGGATCGGCGAGCTTGACGGTGACCGGGCGCGCGCCGCCGCCCGGGCGACCGCCGGAGACGCAGCCGCGATCGCGGCGCGCGTCGCCCGCTCCGCGACCACCCGCGCTGGCGCCCGGGAGGCCGCGAGGCTGGCGCTGGCGCCGACGCTCGAGGCCCTGACGCAATCGTCGCTGAGGCTCCTGGACCGGATGCTGCCGACGGTGGCGCTGCCGGTTCCAGCTCTCACGGCCACCGGGCCCGCCGCGCCGGCCCCGGTTCCGGCGCTCAGCTGGACGTAGGGCCCGTCGTCGCCCTCGATTCAAGGCTCAAAGGGGGTACTTAGCGAAATCTCTACGCCGGCGCGGTGATGTTTAGCGCGATCTTGACCCGCTCGAACCTAGCGTTTGCTGGAGTCTCATGCAGACGGCGAACTACGCAGGTTACGGCCCAAACCGGGCACTTGATAAGGCGGGGCCTCGAGCCGTCCTGGAGTCCAGGTCGCCAGCGTGAGTGCCCAGCCGCCACGCCGGAGCCTGCACGAGGCAGCGCAGATGCTCGAGTCAGACGCCGAGGTCAGGGTGCCGAGCGGGAACTCCGCGGTCAGCCGAAGCTTCAACGAAGCGGCCCACAAGCTCGGGTACTGGCCGGTGCGCCCGTCGCCGAGCCCGGATGGTCCTTCGCCATCGCTCCAGGCGGCGGCCAGCGACGATCGCGATGTAGTCGCGCATGCCAGCCGCGCGGTCCTGGCGCTCGGCGCCTTGGGGATCGTCTACGGCGACATCGGGACCAGTCCCCTGTACACCGAGCAGGTGATATTCACGGCCCACCGCGATGCCGCGCACGCGACCGCGGCCGGGATCTACGGGGTGGTGTCACTGATCTTCTGGACGCTGATGATCGTGGTGTCCACGAAATATGCCGGCTTCATCATGCGCGCCCACAACCGTGGAGACGGCGGAATCATGGCGCTGACGGCGTTGATCCAGCGCCGCAAGGTCACCCGCGCGGCGGTGCTCGTGACGCTCGGCATCTTCGGCGCCGGCCTGTTCTTCGGAGACGGGATGATCACGCCGGCGATCTCGGTCATATCGTCGGTGGAGGGGCTCAACGTCGCCACTCCCAGCCTGTCGCATCTCGTGGTACCGATCGCGCTTGCGATCCTGCTCGGGCTATTCGCCGTGCAGCGGTACGGCACAGGCACGGTCGGATGGCTGTTCGGGCCGGTGATCATGCTCTGGTTCGTCACGATCGGGATCCTCGGAGGTCGCGAGGTGCTCGCCCATCCCGGCGTCCTGGCGGGCCTGTCTCCCCTCTGGGGAGTCCGGTTCATGCTCGGTCACGGTGTGGCGGCTTTCCTGACGCTCGGCGGGGTCGTGCTGGCGGTGACCGGTGCCGAGGCCCTGTACGCCGACCGCGGGCACTTCGGCGCGGGCCCGATCCGGTTTACCTGGTTCCTGGTCGTGCTGCCGGCGGTGATGCTCTCGTATCTGGGACAGGCAGCGCTGATCCGGATCCATCCGGCAACCATCTCGAACCCGTTCTTCCTGCTGGTTCCCCACGCCGCCCTGATCCCGATGGTCGTGCTGGCCACCGCGGCGACGATCATCGCCTCACAGGCGGCGCTCACCGGGTCGTTCTCGGTCGCCAAGCAGGCGGTGCAGCTCGGCTTCCTGCCGCGCATGAAGATCGTGCACACCTCGAGGCTCGAGGGTCAGATCTACGTCCCAGTGATCAACTGGGCGCTCTGTATCGGCGTCGCCGCGCTGGTGCTCTGGTTCAAGCATTCCTCCAAGCTCGCGAACATCTACGGCGTCGCGGTCACCGGGACCTTCATCCTCAATACGATCCTGTTCATCGCGGTCGCCCGGTCGATGTGGCGCACGCCAAGGTGGAAGCTTGCCGCCCTCGGGTCTCTGTTCTTGACCGTAGAGGTGTCGTTCTTCAGCGCCAACCTCGCCAAGATCGCTCACGGCGCGTGGCTGCCGCTGGGAGTCGGCCTGGCGATCGCCCTGGTCATGATCACCTGGCGGCAGGGACGCAAGATGCTGACCCGCAATCGCACCGAGCAGGAGGGTTCGCTGGCGGAGTTCCTCGTTGGCCTGGCCGCCGCCGAGCCCCCGGTACAGCGAGTCCCGGGCACCGCGATCTACCTCAACCCCGGCAAGCAGACGACCCCCTTGGCCTTGCGGGCCGTGGTCGCCCACAACCACCTCTTCCACGACAAGGTCGTGATCGTCTCGGTCGACTCGGTCAGCATCCCCCATGTCGAGGACGCCGACCGGCTCGCCGCCGAATGGCTGGGCCAGGGCCTGTTCAAGGTCAGGCACGTGACCTTTCGGGTCGGCTATCAGGACACCGCGAACATCCCCCGAGCGCTGGACCTGGCGCGCAAGCGGGGGCTCCTGGACCGCAACCTGGACCTCGAGCACGCGTCGTACTTCGTGTCCCGCATGTCGATTGTTCCCACCGCCGCTCCGGGCATGGGCCGCCGGCGCAAGAAGCTCTTCATCCTGCTGGCTCGCAACGCCGGCAGTCCGATCTCCCATTTCGGGCTCCCGAGCCAGCGCACGGTGATCATGGGCTCGCAGGTCGCGATCTAGAGACGGGGCACAACCTCAGTCGGCTGGATCGCGCAGCCGGTAGCCGACGCCCGGCTCGGTGATCAGGTGCGCGGGCCGCGAGGGATCGCGTTCCAGCTTGGCGCGGATGTGGGCGACATGGACCCGCAGGTAGTGCGTCTCCTGTCCGTACTCCGGGCCCCACACGTCCTGCAGCAGTTGGCGCTGGGTGACCAGCCGCCCGTGGTGCTGAGCCAGCACCCGCAGGATGTCGAACTCGATCGGCGTCAGGTGGACCTCCTCCCCGCCCCGGGTGACGCGGCGGTCGAGCACGTCGATGGTCAGCTCGCCCACCCTGAGCTGTGCACCGCCACCGAGATCGGCCGATCGCCGAAGCACCGCCCGGAGGCGGGCCAGCAGCTCGTCGGTGCCGAATGGCTTGGTGATGTAGTCATCCGCGCCGGCGTCCAGCGCCCGGACCTTCTCGCGCTCGTCTCCGACCGCCGACAGGACGAGGATCGGAAGCCGGCTGAAGCGCCTGACCTCCTGGCAGACATCGACACCCTGCCCGTCGGGAAGTACGAGATCGAGCACGAGCGCGTCCGGGGGCCGGGAGCCGAGTGCGGCGAGGGCCTGCGACTTGGTCTCGGCGGCCTCGACGACGTAGCCGGAGGCACGGAGGATGATCTTCAGCCCGCGCACGATCTGTGGCTCGTCGTCCACCACCAGGATTCGCGTCGTCGCGTTCATCGCATCCCCGATCCGAAGGGCACGGGCTGCTCGACCGCCGGAAAGCTGACGGCGAATGAGGTACCCTGACCGCTCCCCGTCTGCAGCAGGATGCGTCCACCGTTGGCCTCCACGAATCCGCGGCAGATGGCCAAGCCAAGCCCCGAGCCCGTCCCCGAGTCCGAACGACCGCGGAAGAAGGGCTCGAACACCCGCGCGCGCAGCGGCTTGGGGATCCCCCGTCCCTGATCGGTGACCCGGACGGTCACCCGACTGGGCCCGGCGCCGCCGGTCACCCGTACCGGGCTGCCCTCAGGCGAAAACTTGACGGCGTTCTCCAGCAGGTTTGAGAACACTCGCTCCAATTGCGCTGCGTCGGCGCGAACCAGCGGCAGGTCGGCGGGCAACGCGAACTCGATCGAAGGCGAACCCTCCAGGTGGGCGGCTGCTGACGCGACAACGTCGTGCAGGTCGCACCAATCGGAACGCGGCCGCACCGCCCCCGCCTCGATCTTGGACAGGTCGAGCAGATCGTCGACGAGCTTGGCCAGCCGCACCCCTTCGCCGTCGACCACGTCGATCAACTCCCCTCGCTCGGCGTCTGTCAGCTCTTCGGTGCGCAGCGCCGAGGCCGCGGTTGTGATAGCGGTCAAGGGCGAGCGCAGATCGTGCGAGATCGCGTGCAGCACCGCTGTGCGGGCCGACTCGGCGCGGCGCGCCGCCTCGCTCTCGGCGGCTTGCTCGGCGATGCGCTCGCGCTCGGTGGCGACGTCGATGAGCCTGCCCAGCGGCTCGGCGAGGCGTTCCAGCTGCGCCCGCTCCCAGGTGAGGTCAGTGGACACGTGGAGCCAGATGTCTCGATTTGCCTTCAACCGCACGGTGAGCTCATCGGACCGCGGCGAGGGCGCGGGGTCCACGACTACCCGTACGGCGCTGGCCCCTGTCGCGTGTGCCACGAGCCCCTCGATGCTCGCCAGCTGCGCATCCAGCCCCGCCCGAGACAGAATCGCCGTAGCCGCCTGAGCCAGCAGCCTGGCTTCGCCCTCACGCGCGGCAGCCGATCGAGCGCGACTCTCGGCCTCGGCCGCCCGCAGGCGCTCCATCCCCGCGAGTCGGCCAACGACGAGCGCGGCAATCAGGAACACGATCAGCTCAACCAGATCCTGGGTGTGCGCGATCGCAAGCCTGTGGCGGGGAGCGATGAACAGGTAGTTGAGCGTCACCACCCCGAGCACGGCGGTCACGAGTGCCGCCAGTTGCCCTTTGCGCACCGCCACCTCCAGCACCGCGAGCAGATACAGCACTCCCAACCCTGCCGGTGGGGCCGCGCTCTGCATCAACGCGACCGCTACGGTGGCGCCACCGACCGCCAGCACCACTTCCAGAGTCGCAGACAGAGCAGGGCGCAGCTTGAGCCTTGCGCTCAGCGACTCTCGCACCAAGTGGATCTGATTGCGCATGCTCCGATTAGAGCACCTCTTGGGAGCCAACTACAACGCTGGTCTTCACAACATCTGTACGCGCCGGGGCGGTTTCTGCATGACTCCTTGACGGCGGCGGGTCCAGGATCTGGTCATGGACATCGTGGCCGTGCTTCTCGGAATTCTCATGTTCGCCGTTTTGCTGGCCCTGATCGCCGGGATCGATCGAATATGAGCGGCGCTGATCTGTTCGGCCTGATCGTGTCGGTGCTCGTCTGCGCCTATCTGCTGTACGCGCTGTTGCGCGGAGAGAAGTTCTAGTGACGTTCCTCGGCTGGCTGACGATCTTCCTGTTCGCGGGCATCCTGACCGTGCTCGCGACTGCGCTCGGCCGCTATCTGGCCGCGGTCTATACGGGCCGGCGCACGGTCCTCGACCGGATCCTCGGCGGCCCCGAGCGCCTGCTCTACCGGGTGCTGCGCGTCGATGTCACCAAGGGACAGGATTGGAAGGCGTACGCCAGGAGCCTGATCATCTTCTCGCTGCTCGGGTGGCTGCTCCTGTATCTCATCCTGCGCACGCAGACGCTGTGGAACTTCACCGGGCTGAACCCGGAGCACTTTCACTCGGCGCCCTGGAACGTCACGTTCAACACCACGTCGTCGTTTCTGACCAACACGAACTGGCAGTACTACGGCGGCGAGACGACGCTGAGCTACTTCAGCCAGATGGCCGGCCTGACGGTGCAGAACTTCCTGTCGGCGGGGGTCGGGATCGCGGCGGCGGTGGCCCTGATCCGCGGGATCGTCGGCCGGAGCGGCAACAGCCTGGGCAACTTCTGGCAGGACCTGATCCGGACGATCCTGTACGTGCTCGTGCCGCTGTCGATGCTGGTCGCGCTGGTGCTCGTGTTCCAGGGCTCGATCCAGACGTTCGCCGCGTACCTGACGGTTCACGGGATCACCGGGCTCACGCAGACGATCGCCGTCGCCCCCGCCGCCTCCCAGGAGGCGATCAAGCTGCTCGGCACCAACGGGGGCGGGATCTTCAACACGAACTCCGCGCATCCGTTCGAGAACCCCACCGGGTTCACCAACTTCGTCGAGATGCTGGCGGTTCTGGTCATCCCGGCGGCGCTGGTGTTCATGTACGGGCGCATGACCGGCAATCGCCGCCAGGGCTACGCGATCTACTCGACGATGATGATCATGTTCCTGGGCGCGGCGATCGTCGCCTACATCGCCGAGGCCCACGGCTCTCCCGCCCAGCACGCCGCCGGACTGCACACCGGGGTGATCCACGGTTCCACCGGCGGGAACATGGAGGGCAAGGAGCAGCGGTTCGGGATCGCCGGCTCCGCGCTGTTCGACGTCGTCACCACCGTCACCTCGTGCGGGGCCGTGAACAGCGCAATCGAATCCTTCACCGGGATCGGCGGGGCCGTGCCCTTTGCCAATCTCTCCGCCAGCGAGGTGATCTTCGGCGGGGTGGGGACGGGCCTCTATTCGATCCTCCTCTACGTCCTCCTGGCCGTTTTCCTGGGCGGGCTGATGGTCGGGCGCACCCCCGAGTACCTGGGCAAGAAGATCGAGGCCCGGGAGATCAAGCTGGTGTCGCTCGGGATCCTGATCACGCCCTTGGCGGCGCTCTTCTCGACCGCCCTGGCGACCGCCAGCAGCGCCGGACGAGCATCGATCTCCGCCGCCGCCGCAGGCGGGCCCCAGGGGTTCTCGGAGACGTTGTACGCCTACCTCAGCCAGGCCAACAACAACGGCTCGGCGCTCGGCGGCTACAGCGCGTTCGCGCAGCCCACCCCTGGCAACCTCGGCTCGCACGGGATCACGTTCGCCAACCTGCTCGGCGGCTTCACGATGCTGTTCGCGCGCTACGCCCCGATCCTGTTCGCGCTCGCGGTCGCCGGGTCGCTGGCGGGCAAGCGCGTGAGCGCCCCTGGGCTGGGGACGATGCGAACCGACAACCCGACGTTCGTGGTGCTGCTGATCGGCGTGATCATCCTCGTCGGCGCCCTCACGTTCTTCCCCGCGCTGCTCCTCGGTCCGATCGTCCAGGGCCTGACCGGACACCTCTATTGACACCCTTACTGACACGTGTACTGACATGAAACGCGACCTCATCACCTCAGCGATCGGGATCCTTGTCCTGACCCTCCTGCTCGGTATCGCGTACCCGCTGGTCATCACCGGCGTCAGCCAGGTCGCCTTCCCCGGCAACGCCAACGGCCAGAAGGTCTACGTCCGCGGCAAGCTGGCCGGCTCCAAGCTCGTCGGACAGCGGTTCGCCGAACCGGTCATCGACAAGAAGACGGACAAGCAGGAGCTCGACAAGAACGGCAACCCGGTGACGACTCCGGACCCGCGGTACTTCCAAGCCCGTCCCTCGGCGACCACCCCGCCGTACAACGCCGCGGCCACGACCTTCTCCAACCTCGGCCCCAACAGCGTCGCCACCGAGCAGGAGATCGCCGCCAACATCAAGGCCTACCTGCAGCTGGAGCGGCCTTACAGCCCCGGCCTGACGGCCGCCAAGGTTCCGGTCGACGCCGCCGACACCTCGGCTTCGGGCATCGATCCTGACATCTCCCCGGCCAATGCCGACATCCAGGCCCACCGGATCGCTGCGGTTCGCCATCTCCGGCTCTCCGAAGTCGACCAGCTCATCTCCAGCCACACGCACGGCCGCGGCCTCGGGTTCTCCGGCGAGCCGGGCGTCAACGTGCTGGAACTGAATCTTGCCCTCAACCGGGTCTCCGGAGCCTCACGATGACCGCCACCGCCTCGGCTCCTCCCTCCCCCGCCCGGCCCCGGCGGCAGGGAGCGTCCTTGTTTGACCGCCAGATCGCCCGCCGGGCGCTGCTCGACAGCCTGGTCAAGCTCGATCCGCGCGTCCAGATCCGCAACCCGGTCATGTTCGTGGTCGAGCTCGGCGCCGTGATCACCTCGGTCACCTGGCTGATCCAGGTGTTAGGCGGCGCCCCTCTGGGGGGCGGCCAGGAGCCGGCCTGGTACACGTTCACGATCTCGATCTGGCTGTGGCTGACGGTGGTGTTCGCGAACATGGCCGAAGCGTTTGCCGAGGGACGCGGGCGCGCCCAGGCCGACGCGCTGCGCTCGATGCGCCAGGAGACCGTGGCCAGGCTCAGCGACGGAGGCGAGAAGAAAGCCTCGGAGCTGGCCAAGGGCGACACCGTCGTCGTGGAGGCGGGCGAGCTGATCCCGGGTGACGGCACCGTGATCGAGGGCATCGCCTCGGTCGACGAGTCGGCGATCACCGGGGAATCAGCGCCCGTGATCCGCGAGTCCGGGGGCGACCGCTCGGCGGTCACCGGCGGCACCCGCGTGCTCTCGGACCGGGTCGTGGTCGAGATCACCCAAGAGCCCGGGCAGTCGTTCATGGACCGGATGATCGCCCTGGTGGAGGGCGCGTCAAGGCGCAAGACGCCCAACGAGATCGCGCTGAACATCCTGCTCGCGGGTCTGACGCTGATCTTCATGATCGTGGTGGCGACGCTGCGGCCGTTCGGGCTGTTCGCGCACACCTCGATCTCCGAGACGACGCTGATCAGCTTGCTGGTGGCGCTGATCCCGACCACGATCGGAGCGCTTCTGTCGGCGATCGGAATCGCCGGCATGGACCGGCTGGTGCGCCGCAACGTCCTGGCGCTGTCGGGGCGCGCGGTCGAGGCCTCCGGCGATGTCGACGTGCTCCTGCTCGACAAGACGGGCACGATCACGATCGGAAACCGGCTGGCCTCGGAGTTCATCCCCATGCCCGGCGTCTCCGAGGCCGAGCTGGCCGAGGTGGCGCAGCTCTCCTCGCTGGCCGACGAGACCCCCGAGGGCCGATCGATCGTCGTGCTGGCCAAGCAGTACGGCATCCGCGAGCACGACATGTCGCAGCTGAATGCGTCTTTCGTTCCCTTCACGGCCCAGACGAGGATGAGCGGGGTCGACCTCGACGGCCGCCGGCTGCGCAAGGGCGCGGGCGACGCGATCGTCGGCTTCGTCGGCGACGAGGGCGGGCGCCCCCCGAGCGAGCTGCGCACGGTGCTGGACCGCATCTCCCGAGAGGGAGGCACCCCCCTGGCCGTGGCCCGCGACTCCCAGGTGATGGGCGTCATCTACCTCAAGGACACGATCAAGGAGGGCATGGTCCAGCGCTTCGACCAGCTGCGGGCGATGGGCATCCGCACGATCATGATCACCGGCGACAACCGGCTGACCGCCGCCAAGATCGCCGAGGAGGCGGGCGTCGACGACTTCCTCGCCGAGGCCACGCCGGAGGCCAAGCTGAACCTGATCAAGGAACAGCAGGCGGCCGGGCGCATGGTCGCGATGACGGGGGACGGCACCAACGACGCTCCCGCCCTGGCCCAGGCCGACGTCGGTGTCGCCATGAACACCGGCACCCAGGCCGCCCGCGAGGCGGGAAACATGGTCGACCTGGACTCCAATCCGACCAAGCTGATCGAGGTCGTCGAGGTCGGCAAGCAGCTTCTGATCACCCGGGGGGCCCTGACCACCTTCTCGATCGCCAACGACGTAGCCAAGTACTTCGCGATCCTGCCGGCGATCTTCCTCTACACCTGGGCCGCCAGCAAAGGCGCCAGAGGGCCCCTCCACGTCCTCAACATCATGGGTCTCGGAGACCCCCGCTCCGCCGTCATCTCGGCGATCATCTTCAACGCCCTCGTGATCCCGCTTCTGATCCCGGTCTCCCTCAAGGGTGTCAGCTACCGCCCGATCGGAGCCAGTGCGCTGCTGCGGCGCAACCTCTGGATCTACGGCCTCGGAGGACTGGTCGCCCCGTTCATCGGCATCAAGCTGATCGACCTCATCGTCCACAACCTGCTCGGCGCATGAGAGCCGGCCGGGGACGCTACAAGGTGTTTCTCGGGATGGCGGCCGGGGTCGGCAAGACCTACCGGATGCTCCAGGAGGCCCAGGCCGAGGCCGAGGCCGGACGCGACGTGGTGATCGGGTATCTCGAGCCCCACGGACGCAGCGAGACGCTCGCCCAGGCGCAGCGCTTGGAGGCGGTGCCCCGGCGGCGCGTTCGCTACCGCGAGACGGAGCTCGAGGAAATGGACCTGCCGGCCATCCTCGAGCGCGACCCCGAGCTCTGCCTGATCGACGAGCTCGCCCACACCAACGCCCCGGGAGTGGAGCACGCCAAGCGCTACGAGGACATCGCCGACGTGCTGGACGCCGGAATCGACGTCTTCTCGACCGTCAACGTCCAGCACCTGGAAAGCCTCAACGACCAGGTCGCCGAGCTCACCGGCACCCGCGTGCGCGAGACCGTCCCCGACGCGGTGCTGACCTCGGCCGACGACGTGGTGCTGATCGACATCACCCCCCAGTCCCTGATCGAGCGCCTGGTGGCGGGAAGGATCTACCCGGCGGAACGCATTCAGAGCGCGCTCTCGAACTTCTTCAGGATCGAGAACCTGTCCGCCTTGCGGGAGGTCGCCCTCAGACAGGTCGCCGAGGAGATCGAGGCCAAGCGGATCCCGTCCGAGAACGGCTCTCGGGGGCGACAGGAGCGCCTGGTCGACGCCGCCGCGCCCCAGGTGATCGGCGAACGACTGCTGGCGCTGGTGACCCCGCAGCCCCGCTCTCAGCGCGTGGTACGACGTGCCTGGCGCTCGGCGCAGCGGCTCGGCGCCGAGCTCGACGTGCTGTGGGTGACCGACGAGGACCCGACCGAGGGGCAGCGCGAGCAGTTGGCGGCGCTGCGGCGTCTGACCAGCGTTCTCGGCGCGCACCTGCTCGTCGAACGGGGGGACGACGTAGCCCTGGTCGCGCGGCGAATCGTCTCCGAGCGGGGCACGACCTATGTCCTCATGGGAACGCCCAGCCCACGCGGCGCGGTGGCGCGCCTGATGACCGCCCCGCTGCCCCTCCGGCTGATCGGCCTGATGCCCGGGATCGATCTGCGGATCGTCGCGGACCGCACCCAGCGCGTGTCCGAGGAACGATGAGCGCCCCGGTGGTCATCCTGGCTGTCGCGCTGGCGCTCAGTCTGGGCGCACTCGGGGCGCTGGCCGGGCGCCAGCACCAGTACGCCAAGCGCCAGCCTCTGCGGCCCCCTGATCCAGACGCGCACCGGATCCTGTTCCCGTTCATGGCCTGCGCCCTGTCCCGCAGAGCGCTGGACGCCGCACTGCGCCTGGCCCGCGCCGAGGACGCCACGCTGCTCCCGGTGTTCCTGGCCCGGGTCCCCCTGCACCTGCCGCTGGACGCGGCGCTGCCCCGCCAGTCGGCGACCGCGCTCGGACTGCAGGAGGCGATCGAGCACCGGGCGGCGGCCTTCGGAGTGCCCGTGGACGCCCGCATCGAGCGCGGACGCAGCTATCGCCACGCCCTGCGCCAGACGATGGCGCACGAGCGCTTCGAGCGCATCGTGATCGCGGCGGCGGCCCACGGGGATCCCGGCCTGCACCCCGAGGACGTGGCCTGGCTGCTTCAGAACGCGCCAGGAGAAATAGTCGTCCTCCGGGCCGCCGCCGTGGACCGGCTGCCCGGTCTCACGGCCCAGCCCGTCCGTCGAAGATCGGGACTGGTCCACCGCGGCCGCGGGCGTTCGCGAGCCTCGGCTGCCGGCTGAAAACGAGACCGCGCTCCGGCACGCTCCTCCGAGGCAGCCGGGGAACCGGCGAGATCGATCACCGAGCAAGTTCGCGGACGCCGTCCCCGCTATCGTGGGACAGGAACCGGTGCGAACAAGCTTTCAAGGACGAGCGCAGTTGCGTGGGGGGATCGCGCTGACGGAGCCGGTGGCATGACCGAACCCCGCCATCGGTCCCTGCACGAGGGAGCACACAAGCTGGAGGCCGCCCCCCCTGAGGAGGCCACTCGTCCTCAGGAGGCAGGCCGCCCGCGGGAGTATGCCCGTACCCGGGAGGCCGACCTCGACGCCGGTAGGAACGGGGTCAGGCGCAGCTTCAACGAGGCTGCCCACAAGCTCGGCTACTGGCCGGTGCATCCAGTGCCGGCGCGGGAGGCGAAACAACCCTCCGAAGCGCTTCGGGCCGCCTCAGACGATCAGCGCGACGTGGTCGCGCATGCCGGGCGGGCCGTGCTTGCGCTAGGGGCGCTCGGGATCGTCTACGGCGACATCGGAACGAGTCCGTTGTACGCGGAGCAGGTCATCTTCAACGCGCACAAAGCTGCGGCCCACACCACTGTGGCCGGAGTCTACGGTGTCGCCTCGCTGATCTTCTGGGCGCTCGTAATCATCGTGTCGATCAAGTACGCCGGGGTGATCATGCGCGCCCACAACCGGGGAGACGGAGGCATCATGGCGCTCGCTGCGTTGATCCAGCGCCGGCGGGTGCCTCGCGCCGCAGTGCTCGTCACCCTCGGCCTGATCGGAGCCGGCCTGTTCTTCGGCGATGGGATGATCACGCCCGCGATCTCGGTCACATCCGCGGTGGAGGGGCTGAAGGTGGCCACGCCGGGGCTGGCGCATCTCGTCGTCCCGATCGCCCTGGCGATCCTGCTCGCGTTGTTCGCGGCGCAGCGGTTTGGCACCGGCGCGGTGGGGTGGCTATTCGGACCGGTGATCCTGGTTTGGTTCACGGTCATCGGCGCCCTGGGCGCGCGCGAGGTGGTCATGCACCCGGGTGTCCTGCAGGCGCTCTCGCCAACGTGGGCCGCGCGCTTCATGATCGACCACGGCGTCGCCGCCTGGCTGACGCTCGGGGGGGTGGTCCTGGCGGTGACCGGCGCGGAGGCCCTGTATGCCGACCGCGGCCACTTTGGCGCTTTGCCGATCCGGATGACGTGGTTCACGATCGTTTTCCCGGCGGTGCTGCTCAGCTATCTGGGCCAGGCCGCCCTGGTCCTCGCGCACCCGGCCACGATCGCCAACCCGTTCTATTTGCTCGTGCCCAGCGGCGGACGGCTGCCGATGGTGTTCTTGGCCACGGCGGCGACGATCATCGCTTCCCAGGCCGCGCTCACCGGCTCGTTCTCGGTCGCCAAGCAGGCGGTGCAGCTCGGGTTCCTGCCCCGTCTGAAGATCGTGCACACGTCCCGGCTCGAGGGTCAGATCTACGTGCCGGTGATCAACTGGGTCTTGTGCATCGGCGTGGCCACCCTGGTGCTGGTGTTCAGGCACTCGTCACGACTCGCGGACATCTATGGGGTGGCGGTCACCGGCACCTTCATCCTCGACACGACGCTGTTCATTGCGGTGGCACGTTCGATCTGGGGTACCGCATGGTGGAAGCTCGCGGGTCTCGGACTGCTCTTCTGGATCACCGAGATCGCGTTCTTCACCTCCAACCTGTCGAAGGTCACGCACGGCGCCTGGCTGCCGCTGTGCGTCGGGGGGCTGGTCGCCACCCTGATGGTGACCTGGCGTCGGGGCCGCGACAGGGTGACCCACAACCGCACGGAACAGGAGGGGTCGCTGACCGAGTTTCTGGATCGCCTGGCCGCAGCCAAGCCTCCCATCGTGAGGCTGCCGGGCACGGCGATCTTCTTGAACCCCAACAAGGCGACCACCCCGCTCGCGCTGCGCGCCCAGGTCGAGCACAACCACGCCCTGCACGAGAAGGTGCTGATCGTCTCGCTGGACCAGGTGTCGATCCCCCAGGTGGAGGCAGCCGACCGCTTCTCGGTCGAGCGCCTCGGCAAGGGCCTGTTCAAGATCACGTACCTGACGATTCGCGTGGGTTATCGCGACAGGTCGAATATCCCTATGGGGCTGGCCGAGGCGCGCAAGCAGGGGTTGCTGGATCGCAACCTCGACCTCGAGCACGCCTCCTATTTCGTCTCGCGGATGACGATCGTGCCCAGCGACGAGCCCGGTCTGGCCAAGTGGCGCAAGCGCCTGTTCATCGCCATGGCGCGCAACGCGAGCAGCCCGATCGAGCACTTCGGGCTTCCGAGCGGCCGCACGGTCATGACCGGGTCGCAGGTCGCGCTCTGATCCGCCGGCGCGCGCTTTAGTCGTGCAGCCTGAAGGGCAGCGTGGCCACGACCACGTCGGTGCGCGACTTGAGCACCGCCGCGAGCAGCCGGCCGCGCTGGTTGTGGAGGATCTCGTGCCGGCGCTTGCGGGGGATGATCTCGGGAATCAGGACGGTGATCAGGGCGTCCTGGTCCTGGTTTGACTCGATGTAGCGCAGCACGGTGCGGATCAGCGAGCGGTGGGAGTCGATCAGCACCTCGATCGGGGGCCCGCACTTCCACTCGCTCCAGCCGCGCTCGATGCTCTCCTTCTCCTCCTCGTCGGCGGCCACCGCCAGGGCCACGACGGTCTCGCCCAGCGACATAGCCGCGCTGATCACCTCCTCGGTGAGCAGGTTGACGGTCGAGGTGGGGACCACGACGATGCTCGGTCGCTTGTGGGGGAGGGGCGGGGTCAGTCCCAGCTTGAGCTCGCGACCGACGTCCTCGTAGTAGCCCTCGGTGCTGTGAAACAGCCAGATGAGCACGGGCACGGCGATGACCACCACCCAGGCCCCCTCCAGGAACTTGCTGCCCAACAGGACGACGACCGCGATTCCGGTCATGACCGCGCCCGCGCCGTTGAGCGCCACCCGCAGCCGCCAGCGGCTGGGCCGCTGCTCGCGCCAGTGGCGCACCAGTCCGATCTGGCTCAGGGTGAAGCCGATGAACACGCCGATGGCATACAGCGGGATCAGCTTGTTGGTGGTGGCCGAGACCGCGACCAACAGCAGGAGGGCCATCACGGCGAGCACCCCGATTCCCGTCCGGTAGACGGGCCGCTCGGCGCGTAGGTAGAAGACGTGGGGCAGCCGGTGATCGCGGGCCAGGAGGCTCATCAGCACGGGCAGTCCCCCGAAGCTGGTGTTCGCGGCCAGGCCGAGCACGATCGTGACCGCGATGTTGGTCACGTAGAAGGGCCATCCGGTTCCCAGCGAGCCGGCCGTGAGCTGGGCCAGGACGGTGACCCCGCCCCGCGGCTGCACGTGATGGAGGTGGACCACGAGCGCCAGCCCGACCAGCATCGCCCCCAGCAACACTCCGAGGATGATCTCGGTGCGCTGGGCGGTCCGCGCGCGGGGCTGGCGGAAGGCGGGGACCCCGTTGGCGATCGCCTCGATGCCGGTGACCGCCGAGCAGCCCGACGCGAACGCCTTGAGCACCAGCACGATCCCCAGCGCCTCGGTGGCCTGGAGGGGCACCCGATGTCCGATCGTGGCCTTGACGTGGGGCTCGACCAGCCCGACCGCGATCACCACGAACATGCTGAGCAGGAACACGGCCGCCGGCCCGATCAGCAGCTTGGCCGACTCGCTGATGCCGAACATGTTGACCGCCGTCAGCAGGGCCAGCGCGACCGCCGAGACGAGCAGGAGGTGGTGGGCGAGGCCCGGAAACACGCTGCCCAGGCTCGCGGCCCCCGCCGCGAGGCTGACCGCCACCGTCAGGACGTAGTCGACCACCAGCGACGCGGCGGCGAGCATCGCCGGCCAGCGGCCCAGATTGGCCTTGGAAACCGCGTAGGCCCCGCCCCCGTCCGGATGGGCTGCGATCACCTGCGAGTAGGAGATCACGAGCAGCACGAGCATGGCGGTGATCACCAGCACGATCGGCAACGTGAAGCGCAGGGCGCTCGCGCCGGCCGCGACGAGCACGACCATGATCGCCTCGGGCCCGTAGGCCACGCTGGAGAGCGCGTCGAGGCTCAGCGCCGCCAAGCCGCGCGGAACATCGAGGTCGTGGCCCGCCTCGGAGTGCTTGCCCGTGCGCGGGCGCCGGCCGATCCTGGCGCCCGGCCCCCGGGGCGCGATCACCGTGCGGCCGGCACGCCTCCGGGCCTTGCTGACGGGTTCTGTTGTCGTGTCGCTCAAGCCGGGCCCCGGGGCGATGGCCTGCTGACCATTACGCGCGCGCCGAACGTAACCATTGCACGCCTGCCAAACGACCGGCCGAGCTGGAGCGCCAGACGCCCGCCGCCGAGCACTAGGCTGCTCGGGATGAGCGAGCTCGTGCTTGCCTGACCCCGAGCGTATCGCGGCCCGGCTCGAGGCCTTGTGGGAAATCGCCCTCCGACCGGGCGGCGGCGCCGACCGGCCCGCCTACTCGCCCGCTGAGGCTCGCGCCATGCTGGCGGTCGCCGGCTGGGCGCGGGAGGCGGGGCTGGAGCCCGGGATCGACGACCACGGGAATCTGTGGGCAACACCTCGCGACTGGACGGGACCGCTGATCACTTCGGGGTCCCACGTGGACACGGTGCCCGGCGGAGGCCGCTATGACGGGGCGCTCGGCACCGTCCTGGGTCTCGAGCTGGCTTGCGATCTTCCCGGGACCTCCGCCGGAGCCCGGACCGGCCTGCTGGTGTGCGCGGCCGAGGAGGCGCCCCGGTTTGGAGCCGGAACCCTGGGCTCGCGCCTGCTCGTGGGCTCGCTGACGCGAGCCGAGCTGCTGGGCATGCGCGACGGCGAGGGCATCACCGCCGCCCGGGCGCAAGCCGAGTACCTGCAGAGACTGGCCGAGCTTCCGCGCGTCGATCCGCCGCTGGCCCGGCTCGAGGCCCATGCCGAGGTCCACGTCGCTCAGCGCCGGGCGCTGCGCAGCTTGGGGATCGTCAGCCGGGTGGCCTCCCCGCGCCGGCTCGCGTTCACGATCTCCGGACAGGCCGGCCACTCGGGGGAGGTTTCGATGGAGGAGCGCCGCGATGCGCTGGCGGCCGCCGCGGAGCTGATCCTGGCCGTCGAGTCCTCGGCGCGGGACGAGCCCGCGGAGACGGTGGCCACCGTGGGCACCGTGCGGGTGTCGCCCGGAGCCGTGAGCGTGATCCCCGGCCAGGTGAGCCTCGTGATCGACCTCCGCGCCATCTCCGCGGAGTCGCTGGCTCGGCTGGAGGCGAGCATCCGTGCCCGGGCGATCGAGATCGCCGCCGCCCGCCGGGTGCGCGCCGATGTGCAGCTGGTCCGGGCCGGCGAGCCGGTGGCGCTTGACCGGCGACTGGTCGACACCGCGCTGCAGGCGGCGGGCGAGCTGGGCATCGTGGCCGCCGAGACGTGGTCGGGGGCCGGGCACGACGCTCAGCACCTGAACGCGATCACCCCTGCCCTGCTCGTGTTCGTTCCGTTGCACGGAGGCGAGAGCCACACGCCCCAGGAGGGCGCCGAGATGGGCGAGATCGTCCAGGCGGCGCGGCTGGTCGGCACGGTTCTGGGCGCCTGGCGAGGCTCCGCTTCGGGCGCCGGCCGGAGCGATCCAGCCGAGAGGGTGTGGCGATGCTAAACTCGTGGTTGTGGCGAGCCAAACAAGTATTTCGCCCGCCGTGGAAGATTATGCGAAGGCGCTGTATGCGCTCGAGACTCGGGCCGGGGGGCCGGTCGGGACCAACGCGCTGGCGGAGCGACTGGGTCTGACGCCGGGTTCGGTGTCGGCGATGGTCCGCAAGCTGGACGAGCTTGGGCTACTGGTCTTGACCCCCTATCACGGCGTCCAGCTCACCGAGGAGGGCAGGCGGCTCGCGCTTGAGGTGATGCGCCACCATCGGCTGATCGAGCTGTTTTTAGCCGAGCAGCTGGGGATGGGCTGGGATCGCGTTCATCAGGAGGCCGAGGTGCTCGAGCACTGGCTCTCTGAGGACCTGGAGGCGGCGATTGCCGAGAAGCTCGATAACCCGACCGTCGATCCGCACGGCGATCCCATCCCGAGCGCTGACCTGCGGATCGATGAGGGCTCGACGGTGAGCGTCGACTCGCTGGCGCCCGGTGAGGAGGGGGTGTTCGTGCGCGTCTCGGACTCCGATCCCGAGATGCTGCGCTTCCTGGCCGAGAAGGGGATCAGTACCGGCGCATGGCTGCGGGTGATCGACAAGCAGCCCTTTGACGGGCCCGTGTTCTTGAACATCGCGGGGAAGGACGTCGCTTTCGGGGGCCGGCTCGCCCGCTCGATGCGGGTCAAACTCGACCGGCCGCGATGACCCACCGGGAGCAGATCCAGCGCGGGGACGGGGGCTCATAGGTGGAGTCGTCTACCGCCAGTGCAGCGCTTCCGCCCGCGGCCCCGCCGCTCACCGATGAGGACCGGGCGCGCTCGCACGACCGCTCGCGCGTGCACCTCGCCCGCACGCTGGGCAGACGCCGCCACCTGATCTGGCTGCTCGTGGGACCCGGCATCCTGGCGATGCTGGGCGAGAACGACGGGCCGAGCATGATCTCCTACGCCGCTGCCGGCGCCACCTATGGGCTTGGATTCTTCTTGCCGTTCATCGTCGTCCTGTTCGCGATGGCCTACGTTTGCCAGGAAATGTGCATGCGCGTGGGGGCGGTCACCCACCGCGGGTTCGGGGAGCTCGTCCTGCAGCGCTACGGGCGCGTGTGGGGCTGGTTTGGCGCGGGCGATCTGGTGCTCACCAACCTGGTCACGCTCGTCTCGGAGTTCGTCGCGATCCGCGTCGGGCTGGCCTACTTTCACCTGGGGGCCGGGGTCGCCGTCGTGCTGGGGCTCGCGCTGGTGGCGCTCACGATCAGCGGAGGTCGCTACTGGCGTTGGGAGCGCGTGGTGCTCGGCATGGCGCTGTTCAACGGACTGTTTTTGGCCGCGGCGATCCTGGTCAAGCCTGACGTCGGCGCGATCGGCCACTCATTCGCGACGTTCTCGCCGTTCCCCGGCGGCGGCTTCAACACGCTGCTGTTGCTGATCGCCTCCACCATCGGCGCGACCGTCACGCCGTGGATGATCTTCTTTCAGCAGAGCGCATCCGCGGATAAGGGCATGACCCCCGGCGACGTGCGCCACGGCCGCCTCGACACCGCGCTCGGGGCCGGCCTGGCCGCCGTGTTCGGGTGCGCGGCGCTGATCGCGGGCGCCGCGCTGGCGACCCACAACGGTGCGGCGGTCCAAGGACTGGCCGGCGCGGGCTTTCCGGGCGCGCTCCGGCACGTCGCCGGCGGCGCCGCCGGCACCATGTTCGCGCTCGGCCTGATCGAAGCCGGCGCTGTCGCGATCCTGACGATCTCGGCCAGCACCGCCTATGCCGCCGGGGAGTGCATCGGCGTCTCGCACAGCTTTAACAGCACCCCCCGGCGGGCGGCGGTCTTCTACGCCGCCAACATCAGCACCGCGGTGATCGCCGCGGTGGTGATCCTGATCCCTGGGGCGCCGCTGCTCTCGATCGCGCTGAACGCCAACGTGCTCGCCACCGTCCTGCTCCCCGTCGCGCTCGTGTTCATGCTGATGCTCGCTGGCGACCGCGAGCTCATGGGCCGCTGGATCAACAAGCGCTCGACCAACATCATCGGCGGGACCGTGATCGCGTTCGTGGCGATCTGCGGAGCCACCTACGGGATCGACTCGTTCCTGCGAAGCGCCCACATCATCGCCGGAGGCTGACGTGACCGAACCCCTCCCGAGCCCCACATCACCTGTCTACGACGAAGAGCCGCCTGACCACGAAGAGCTGATCATGTTCCTCGAACGCGACCAACTGGTGACCGACACCTCCCGGCCGGTGCCGCCCGCCCAGCTCAGCCCCCGCGTCCGCGCCGCTCTCTGGAGCCTGCGCCTGTTCGTGCTCGTCGTCAGCGCGATGGTCATCTTCACCTTCGTGCATCAACTGGCCTGATTCGGCGCCGACAGGCATGGGCGGACCGCGCCGGCCGTCGACGGCGGACCACGCTGGCCGTCGACGGCGCCCCGGCCCCGGGTGCTCCCGGCCGAGCCGCGGCCCGACCGGCAGCACCTGGGTGTGGTTCGCTAAGCCAGGCCGTTGGCGGCCAGGAACGTGTGGGCCACCTTGACCGGAGACTGCTGGTCGAGCTGCACGGCGGCGTTCATCTTGATGATCGCCGGCAGCGTCAGCAGCGCGCTGACCCGGTTGAGCGTGGCCGCAAACGCGGGACCCTCGCTCGCCAGCAGGCTCTGCTTTACGACCGGCGCCACGTTCTGAAAGCCAAACAGCTTCTTGGTGTCGACCAGCACCTTGTACTTGCCGCTCTGCAGCTGCGGATCGGTGGTGAAGATCGTCGCCACCGACACCTGACCGGAGTCCAGCGCCTTGTAGTTGAGCCCCTCGGCAAGAGGCACGAACGTCAGGTTGTGCAGCCCATACACCTTCTCGAGGCCGATGAGCCCGTCGTAGCGGGTGCGATTCTCCGCCGGCGCGCCGTAGGTCAGCTTCCCGAGCTTCTTCAGGTCATCGATCGTGGTCAGGCCGTGCGACTTGGCATAGGCGATCGACGTGGCCAACCCGTCCGCGTCGTAGAACGGCGTCTGGTTGAGCAGGACGAAGCCGTGCTTGCGGACGAAGGCGTCGGCCAGCCTGTAGGTCTGGGCGGCGCTGCTGGGCGGGCTGTTGTTGCCGGCGATCGCCGTCAGCAGGGTCCCCGTGTACTCGGGATACCACTGGATCTGGCCGGACTGCAGGGCCTTGAAGATGATCTCCGAGCTGCCGATGTTGGCCTTCAGAGTTACCCGGTAGCCCTTGGCCGCCAGCGCCTGCTGATAGAGATCGCCGAGCAGGTACTGCTCGTCGAAGTTCTTGTCACCCATCACGATCGGCGGCCTGCCCGTACCCGGCAGCGCGCTGGCGCTCGGCGACGAGCTGGAGGTCGCCGAAGGGCTGGAGCTGGTGGACGAGCTACTCGATGAGCTCCCGCAGGCCGCCAGCGCCACCGCCGCGGCGACCGCGGCAAGTGTCCCCAGGACGCGGGCGATGTATCTCCTCTGCATTGGTTCCTCCTGTTGTTTGCGCGTGAACGGGCAAGATGGTCAGGCGACGGCCGGCTCGAGCTCGAGGTCGAGCGCGCGCTCCTGGTCACGGGCCAGGATCAGCCCCTGGGGGGTGAGCAGGCGCTGCACGCCCGCGAGCACGAATTCGATGATCAGCGCCAGCGCCGCGATACAGATCGCGGCTCCCACGACCCCGTAGAGGTGATAGCTCGCCTCGTTGTTGATGATGTCGCCAAGCGTTCCGCTGTAGCCGGTCAGAGCGGCGATCGTGGTGGTGGAGACGACGAACAGCGACGAGGTGCGGATCCCGGCGAAGATCAGCGGAATCCCCATCGGCAGCTCCACCTGGCGGAGGATCTGCCAACCGGTGAGTCCCATCCCCCGGGCCGCGTCGACGATCTCGGGGTCGACGCCGGCGACGGCCACGTAGGCGTTGGTGATCATCGGCGGGATCGCGAGCACGACCAGCGCCAGCTCGACGTTGCGCAGGCCGACTCCGAGGAACGCCACACCGATCGCCAGGACGGCGAGGCTGGGCAGCGAGCGCCAGATGTTGCCGAGATTGATCGCCACGAAGGAGCCGCGATGGATGTGGCCGAGCCACACGCCGAGCGGGATCGCCACCACCAGCGAGATCCCGATCCCGATCGCCGACACCTTCAGCGTCTCAAGCGTGAGATGGATGAGCGTGGGAAGTCCGGGAATGCCCGGGATCGAGCCGTCGCGGCCGATGAACTTGAAGGCGAGCGTGAAGTTGTTCATGCCGACCGCGTCCACGGGGTCAGCCGCCACTGGAGCCCGACCAACAGCGCGTCAGCCGCCAACGCCAGCAGCACGGCGAGGGCGCCCGCCGAGATCAGCTCGGTCTTGAACACGTTGTCGGAGATGGCGCTGAGGATCGGCACGCCAAGCCCCTGGTCGTCGACCAGGGACGCCACCGTGGCCAGCGAGATCACCGTCACCGTGGCGATCCTCACGCCGGCGATGATCGCCGGAAGCGCCAGCGGGAGCTCGACTCGCAGCAGCCGCTGGTTGGGGCCGAGGCCCATCCCGACGGCGGCATCGCGTACCTCTTGAGGCACCTCGCGCAGCCCCGTCAGCGTGTTGCGGAACATGATCAGCAGCGTGTAGGAGACGAGCGCCACCTCGGCCGTGGTCACGCTCAGACCGAAACCCGGAACTCCCTGAAGCAGCTCGAACAGCGCCAGCGACGGAATCGTGTACAGGATCGAGGTGACGATCAGGACGGGCCGCTCGAACCAGTTACGGCGATAGGCGATCAGGGCCAGGGTGGTGGAGATCAGGAAGCCGATCGCGACGGCGACCAGCGTCAGGACGATGTGCTGGCGCAGCGCCGGCCACAGCACCGAGCTCCAGTTCTGCGAGAGCCAGTGGGGGCAGAACAGCCGGTTGGCGCGCTCGCACGCAAACGACGAGGAGCTGCCGCCGAAGCTCGGGATGACCGGGCCGCTGGCGGCAAAGGTGATCATGCTCGACGCCCGCCGTCCGGCTCGCCGGCGCCACCCTCCGGTTCGCCGGCGCTGCCCTCCGGTTCGCCGGCGCTGAGGCCGCCGTCTCGGAGCACGCCGCCGAGCAGCTCGAGCGTGACCATGCCGGCGACGCCGTCGCGCTCGTCGACCACGGTGAGCGGCTGACCACCGCCGGCCAGCAGTTGCGACAGGGCATCGCGCACGGTCGTCTGCAGCGCCACCCGGTCGGGGCCCGGGCGCACCCCGTTGGGAGCCAGGAGCCCGACCTCGGCCAGGGTCGAGAGTCCGAGTCGCTTGAGCGCCCGGTCGGCACCCACGAACTCGGCGACGAACTCGTCGGCCGGATTCGTGAGGATCTCCTCGGGGGAGCCGTACTGGGCGAGCCGCCCACCCTGCCTGAGGATCGCGATCCGGTCGCCCATCTTGATCGCCTCGTCGATGTCGTGGGTGACGAACACGACCGTCTTGCGCACCTGGCCCTGGAGTCGCAGGAACTCGTCCTGCAGCCGCCCGCGCGTGATCGGGTCGATCGCGCCGAACGGCTCGTCCATCAGCATCAGCGGCGGGTCGGCGGCGAGCGCCCGGGCGACTCCGACGCGCTGGCGCTGGCCGCCGGAGAGCTGGGAGGGATACCGCGTGCCGATCTCCTCGGGGTCCATCCCGATCAGGTCGAGGAGCTCCTGGACGCGGCGGTGAACGCGCTCGCGCTCCCAGCCCAGCAGCTTCGGGACGGTGGCGATGTTCTCGGCGACCGTGAGGTGCGGGAACAGCCCGACCTGCTGGATCACGTAGCCGATCTCCCGCCGCAGCTGGGTCGGATCGCGGGCCAGGACGCTTTCGCCGCCGAGCAGGATGTCGCCGCTGGTAAGCGGGATCATCCGGTTGATCAGCCGCATCGCCGTGGTCTTGCCCGAGCCCGACGGACCGACGAGCACGCACACGTCGCCCGCGGGGACGCTCAGGCTGAGCTCCGAGATGGCAGGCTCACGCTGCCCGGAGTAGCGCTTGCTGACGTCGCGCAGCTCCAGCGTGGCCGCTTGCGGGAACGACGACAACCCCTCGTCTTGGGCGGTGTTGGAATGTGGCAAGGAACCGGGCCGGTGGGCTCTGAGGCAGGTTACCGGGTCATCCGGCGCCCGTCGCGCCAGCGGCCCCCGCCACCGGGGTGTACGCGCGCGCGGCTCGGGCCCGGCGGCCTACTCCGCCGCGCCCGAGCGCCCCACGCCGGCGCGCACGACTCCCGCCGAGGCGCAGGTGGCCAGGGCGAGCGGCAGGTCTGTCTCGGTCACGCCGGCGAGGTCGGGATGGTCGAGGTCAAGCTCGATCTGGGCGGCCGGGCTGCCATGGCCGGTGAGGCCCAGGCTGGCGCGGCCGTTGGCCACCGTCTGCCCCCACAGGTCGCCGCCGGCGGCGGCCAGCAGCGCGAACCGGGTCTGGCCCTCGCGGCGGGCCAGCGTCTCCAGCTCGCGCAGCTCCTCGAAGGGATCGATTCGCACCTGCTCGTCGGTTCCGATCGCCAGCCGCACTCCCGCGTCGCGGTAGCGCAGACCCGGGAGGTAGCCATCGCCGAGGTTGCCCTCCGTGGTCGGACAGGTGACGACGATCGAGCTCGAGGCGGCCAGGAGCTCGATGTCGTGCTCGTCGACGTGGATGGCGTGCACGACGCTGGCGCGCGGACCGAGAAAGCCGCAGCGATCCAGCAGCTCGATCGGACTGCAGCCGTGCTCGCCCTGACATTCGGCCAGCTCGCGCCGCTGCTCGGCGGCGTGCACGTGGCGCACCAGGTCGTGCTCGTCGGCGTAGGCGGCGATCGCCTGAAGCCAGTCGGCGGGCACCGCGCGCACGCTGTGCGCCGCGACCCCCACCCGGACCCGGTCTCGCCCCTGCGCCCACGCCCGCAACCGATCCACGCGCTCGAGGAACGTCTCCACGTCGGGATCGCAGAAGCGGATCTGACCCGGAGTCGGGGGACGGTCCGGGCCGTCGCGATGGTAGGCGGCGTCCAGCAGCACGATCTCCAGCCCGTGGTCGAGCGCCGCCTCGATCAGCGCGATCGCCATCGCGTTGGGCTCCTCGTAGGGGCGGCCGTCGGGACGGTGGTGGACGTAGTGAAACTCGCCCACCGCGCCGTATCCGGCGGCCGCCATCTGCCCGTAGACCCGGTCGCCCACGGCTCGCATCGACTCCGGGTCCTGGCGGGAGGCCAGCCGGTACATCGCGGTGCGCCAGCTCCAGAAATCATCCCGGGCCTCAGACCCCCCCACCCGCTCGCCCACGCCGCGGAGATCCAGCTGGAAGGCGTGGCTATGGGCGTTGGCCATGGCCGGCACCCGGGCGCGTCTCATCGCCGCTTTAGCCTCTCCGCGGCCGCCTGGTCACGCACGTACACGGGCTCGCCGGCCACGAACGCGATCGCCACCGGATTGCGTCCCAGCCGATAGGAGATCATCTCGATCGGCCCATCGAGCAGTACCAGGTCGGCCCGCTTGCCGACCTCGATCGACCCCCGGTCGTGCTCCAGACCCAGCGTCCAGGCGGCATTCAGGGTGCTCGCGCCCACCACCTCGCGGCCCTCGAACCCATACAGCCGGGCGCCCAGCGCCATCACCAGCGGCATCGAGACCACGGGCGCGGTGCCCGGGTTGGCATCGGTGGCCAGCACGACGATCGCCCCCGCGTCCAGCAGCTCGCGCCCGGGCGCGCGGTGCTCGGCGCCCAGGAACTCGGCAGCCGGCAGGAGCACGGCGGCGCACGGCGCGCCGGCCAGCGCCGGAACGTCGGCGGGGTCGATCATCGACAGGTGGTCGGCCGAGCGCGCTCCCGCCGCCAGCGCCACCGGCACCGAGCGATGGCTCGAGAACTGCTCGACGTGGCAGCGCAGCGCCAGCCCGGCCGCGGCGGCCAGCTCGCCGATCAGCTCCAGGTGGCGGTTCTCGAAGGCGATCGACTCCACGAAGATGTCCAGCGCCGACACCCTGGCGAGCTCGATCACCTCCGGCATCATCGCCTGGACGAGCTCCATCCAGCCGTCGGCGCTGTAGCCATCGGGGACTGCGTGGGCCAGCAGCGCCGTCGAGACCGTCGTCTGCGCCACCAGGGGCTCGAGCTCGGAGGCCAGCCGCAACGCTCGCAGCTCGCCGTCCCGGGACAGCCCGTAACCGGACTTGCACTCAAACGTCGTCGTGCCCGCCGCCAGCATCTCGGCCGCCAGCCCGCTCGCCTGCTCGAGGACCTGGGCGTCGCCGGTCTCGCGCAGCGCCCGCGCCGAGGCGGCGATGCCACCTCCCTCCCGGGCGATCTCCTCGTAGGGGACGCCGCGCAGCTTCTGCTCGTACTCGCCTGCGCGCCAGCCCGCGAACGGCAGATGGGTGTGACAGTCCACGAACCCGGGAACCAGGGCACACCCGCCGGCGTCGACGGTCAGCTCGGCGCGCGCGTCGGGCTCGAGCGCCGCGATCAGCCCATCCCGGACCGCGAGTCCCCCCGGCTCCAGCGTCTGCTCGCGAAGCTGGGCGCCGCGCAGATGCGCCAGGCCATCCTCGGGCGGCCGCAGGATCTGTCGGGCTCCGGCAAACGAGGCCGAGCTCACCGTACGTCGGGCTCGGGGTCGAGCATCGGCATCTCGATTCCGGCCCGGCGAGCCGTGTCCAGCGCCTGCTCATAGCCCGCGTCGGCATGCCGGACCACGCCCAGACCGGGGTCCGCGGTCAGCGTCCGGCGCACCCGCTCGGCCGCCGCGGCGCTGCCGTCGGCGACCACCACCTGTCCGGCATGGATCGACTTGCCCATCCCGACGCCGCCGCCGTGGTGGATCGACACCCAGCTGGCGCCGCAGGCAGTCATCAGCATCGCGTCCAGCAACGGCCAGTCGGCGACCGCGTCTGAGCCGTCGCGCATCGCCTCGGTCTCGCGCTCGGGTGAGGCCACCGAGCCGCAGTCCAGATGGTCGCGCCCGATCACGATCGGGCCCTTCAGCTCGCCGCCGGCCACCATCTCGTTGAAGCGCGCCCCCGCCCGATCGCGCTCGCCGTAGCCCAGCCAGCAGATGCGAGCCGGCAGACCCTGGAACGGCACCCGCTCAGACGCCAGCTCTATCCAGCGCACGATGTGCTCCTGGTCGCCGAACAGGTCGAGGATCGCGCGGTCGGTGGCGTGGATGTCGGCCGGATCGCCCGACAGCGCCACCCAGCGAAACGGCCCCTTGCCCTCGCAGAACAGCGGCCGGATGTAGGCGGGCACGAATCCGGGATACGAGAACGCGTCCCGATCGCCGTGCTCGCTCGCGAGCCCCCGCAACGCGTTGCCGTAGTCAAACGCCTCCGAGCCCGAGCGCGCCAGAGCCCGGATCGCCGCCACGTGCTGGAGCGCGCTCTCCCCCACCCGCCGCAGATATTCGCCAGGATCCGAGCGGCGCAGCACCTGCGCCTGCTCGACCGTCAGCCCCGCGGGCACGTAGCCGTTGAGCGGATCGTGGGCGCTGGTCTGGTCGGTGACGACATCAACCTCGACGCCCCGGCGCACGAGCTCGGGCAGGATCTCGGCCGCGTTGCCCGCGAGCCCGATCGACAGCGCCCGCCGCTCCCGCGTCGCCTCCCCGAGCCGGGCCAGCGCGTCGTCGAGATCGGCGGCCCGCTCGTCCAGATAACCGCCCTGGATACGACGCTCGATCCGGTGCAGGTCGACCTCGATGCACAGCGCCGCCCCCCCGAGCATCGTGATCGCCAGCGGCTGGGCGCCACCCATGCCGCCCAGCCCGGCGGTCACCACCAGACGACCCGACAGCGTGCCCCCAAACCGCTTGCGCGCCGCCGCCGCAAACGTCTCATAGGTCCCCTGCAAGATCCCCTGGCTCCCGATGTAGATCCACGAGCCGGCCGTCATCTGCCCGTACATCATCAGCCCCGCCGCATCGAGCTCGCGAAACGTCTCCCACGTCGCCCACTGGGGAACCAGATTGGAGTTGGCGATCAACACCCGCGGCGCCCGGTCATGGGTCTCGAACACCGCCACCGGCTTGCCCGACTGGACCAGCAGCGTCTGATCGTCTGCAAGGTCGCGCAGCTCGCGCTCGATCGTGTGATAGCTCGACCAGTTACGAGCCGCCTTGCCGATCCCGCCGTAGACCACCAGCTCAGCCGGGTTCTCGGCCACGTCGGGGTGGAGGTTGTTGTGCAGCATCCGCAGCGCCGCCTCCTGCGGCCAGCCGCGGCAGGTCAAGCCGCTATGCGAGCCGATCTCCATCTCCGGGGCACGCTACCAGCGAGTGCCGCCGCAGCCCCCGATTACTAGGATCGGAGGACGTGAGCGCTCCGGGAAACGAACAACACCAGGTCGTTCCCGAGCGCAGACGGCGCCTGCTGATCCTGCTCATCTGCTCGATGAGCTTGCTGATCGTGGGGCTCGACAACACGATCGTCAACGTCGCGCTGCCGTCGATCCACCGTTCGTTTCGCTCCTCCTTCTCGGGGCTGCAGTGGACGATCGACGCCTACACCCTGGTCCTGGCCAGCCTGCTGATGCTGTCGGGATCGACGGCGGACCGGATCGGGCGAAAGCGCGTCTTCCAGACCGGGCTGCTGCTGTTCTCGCTCGGCTCTCTGCTGTGCGCCCTGGCCCCCAGCCTCGATGCCTTGATCGCCGCCCGCGTGCTGCAGGCCATCGGTGGCTCGATGCTCAACCCGGTGGCCATGTCGATCATCCGCAACGTGTTCGAGGATCCCCGGGAGCGAGCCCAGGCGATCGGCGTCTGGGGCGGAGTCATCGGCATCAGCCTCGCCCTCGGCCCAGTCGTCGGGGGCGCGCTGGTGGATTCGGTGGGCTGGCCGGCGGTGTTCCTGGTCAACGTGCCGATCGGCGCGCTGGCGATCGTCCTCACCGCCCGGTACGTGCCCGAGTCGCGCGCAGCGCACCCGCGACGGATCGATCCCGTCGGCCAGCTGCTGGTGATCTTGGGCCTCGCGGCGCTGACCTACTCGATCATCGAGGGTCCCTCCAACGGCTGGCTGTCGGCCGAGACGCTGATCGTATTCGCGGTGGCGATCCTCGCCCTGGCCGGCCTGGTCGCATACGAGCTGCGCCGAGACCAGCCGCTGATCGAGGTTCGCTTCTTTTCCAGCGCGCCGTTCTCAGGGGCGAGCGCGATCGCCGTCTGTGCCTTCGCCGCGCTGGGGGGCTTCCTGTTCCTCAACACCCTCTACCTGCAGGACGTCCGGCACTACTCGCCGCTGGAGGCCGGGCTCTACGTCCTGCCGATGGCGGGGGTGACGCTGGTGATGGCGCCGCTCTCGGGCCGGTTGGTCGCCAACCGGGGGGCGCGCCTGCCGCTGGTCGGCGGCAGCCTCGGGATCATCGTCAGCGGGGTGATCCTCGCCCAGCTGAGCAACACCACGCCGATGGGCCTGCTGATCGTGGCCTACCTGCTGTTCGGGCTGGGCTTCGGGCTCATCAATCCGCCGATCACCAACACCGCGATCTCGGGCATGCCGCCCTCGCAGGCCGGGGTCGCGGCGGCGGTCGCCTCGACCAGCCGTCAGGTCGGGTCGACGCTCGGGGTGGCCGTGCTGGGCGCGCTGGCCGGCGGCGGCCTCGCCGTCATCGGCCCCTCGTTCGCGGCCTCCACGCACGCCAGCTGGTGGGTGGTCGTCGGCCTCGGCTTCGTCGTCTTGGCGCTCGCGCTGCTCACCACCACCACGTGGGCAAAAGAGACCGCTCGCGCCACGGCCGAGCGCTTCCGCGAGCCCGGGCCGGCCGCCACTCCCGCGCGGGCGCCCGACGACAGGCACGACCCCGCGGACACGCGCGACCGGCGCGAGCTGGCGCCGAGCTGACCCGCGCCGAGCTGACCCGCGCCGCCGCCCGGGCCGCATCCGGGGGCGCGATACATGTGCCCTGACTGCCGGACGGTGCACTAGCTTGGGAGCGCTGATGGAGCTTGTCTCGGAACGCCCCAACGTAGAGCTGCGCCCCGCCTCCGACGGCGAGGCGCTCGTGGTCCTGGCCTTCCCCTATGACCGGACGCTCGTCGAGCTGGTGCGCACGCTCCCCCATCGCCGCTTCGACTGGGACACGCGCGAGTGGTCGGCTCCGGCGTCTGACTGGTCGGCGATGAAGGTGTCCGAGATCCTGGATCGCTACCCCGAGCTGTCAACCGACTCCGACGTGCAGACGTGGCTCGCCGGCGCCAGGCGACGCTGGATTGGTCACGTCTCGACGATCCGCCACGACGGCCGCGGCTGGTGGGCACTGAGCACGCTGGCCGGTCCCGTGCCCGAGGCTCTGTGCGCGGGGGCCGTCGAGCACGAGGACAAGCTGCTCGTGCCGCTGACGATCACGGCGGCCGAGGCGCTGCGCGCCCAGCCCTCGGCCAAGCTCGACATGGGCGCCGAACGCTGCCTGTCGCTGGTCGAGCACGGCGTCACCCCCCCGCCGGCGCGACTCGTCTTCAAGCGCGGGGTCGATGGCGAGCAGCTGCGCCTCGAGGTGGTCTGGGACCCGGACGCGGGGCTGGCCTTTCAGCGCCTGCCCGGCTCAGAGGGCACCCGCGCCGTCGCGCTCGATCCATGGCTGGTCGAATCGCTCGATGCCTTCATCGCCCTGCACGAGGTGCAGGTCACCGGGCGGGCCCTCGAAGTCCTCGATGAGCTGCGCGTCGAGCACGCGCGGGCCGCGGGAGCGGTTCGCCGCTCCCGGGCCACCCATGCCGAGCCGATCGACTCGACCGCCGCTGTGCTGGGCGGCGAGCTGGCCCCCTTTCAGTGGGTGGCGGTCCGTTACGCGCTGGAGGCCCGCCGGGCCTTCCTGGCCGACGAGCAGGGGCTTGGCAAGACGGTCGAGGCGCTGGCCGCGCTGGAGTCCGACCACGCCTATCCGGCAGTGGTCGTCTGCCCGGCCTCGATGAAGCTGGGCTGGGAGCGCGAGGCGCGGCGCTGGTTGCCCCACCGGTCGGTGGCGGTGGTCAACGGGCGCGGCGTGGTTCCGCCTCGTGCGGAGGTGACGATCCTCAACTACGAGGTCGTCGCCGCCCACCGCGAGGGACTGGTCCGCCGGCGGCCACGGGCGTTGATCGTCGATGAGTCCCACTACTGCAAGAACCCACACGCCAAGCGAACGCAGGCGGTGCGCCGGCTGGCGGCCGCGATCCCCGCCGACGGGCTCCGGCTGGCCCTGACCGGGACGCCCGTGCTCAACCACGCCGAGGAGCTGATCGCCCAGCTGCGCGTGATCGGACGCCTCGAGGACTTCGGCTCGGGAGCCCGCTTCGCCCACCAGTTCCGGGGTGCGACCAGCGAGGAGCGCCTGCATTGGCATCTGCGCAGGCGTTGCTTCGTGCGCCGGCTCAAGGCCGACGTACTGCCCCAGCTGCCGGCCAAACGCCAGGTGGTGGTGCCGGTGACGCTCACCAACCAGGCCGAGTACCGGCTGGCCGAGCGCGATGTCATCGCATGGCTGCGAACCCAGCCTCTGGACCTCTCAGAGCTCAACTCCAAGATCGCCGCCACCCTGCGCGCGCAACGCCTCGCGCAGCTCGGGGCGCTGCAGCGACTGGCCGGCAAGGGCAAGCTGGCGGCGGCGCTGGCCTGGATCGACGACTTCCTCGCTTCCGGGGAGCCGCTGGTGGTGTTCGCACGCCACGTCGAGGTGCAGCGCGCGGTGGTGGCTCGCTTTCCAAGCGCGCTGCACCTGCTCGGCGAGGACTCGCTGGAGCAGCGCGAGGCCGCCATCCGCTCGTTCCAGGAGCCCGGCGGCCCAGCGCTGATCGTCGCCGCCACCCGGGTGGCGGCTCAGGGGATCACGCTCACCCGGGCCTCCAACGTGGCGTTCCTGGAGCTCGAGTGGACGCCGGCGATGCACGACCAGGCCGAGGACCGATGCCATCGGATCGGCCAGCGTGACGCCGTCACCGCCTGGTACCTGCTGGCCGCCGGGACGATCGACGAGACCATGGCCCGGCTCATCCAGAGCAAGCGCGCACTGGTGGCGGCGGTCACCGACGGCCGGGTCCTGGGCTCGGACGGGCTGGTCGAGGCCGTGGTGCGCGAGCTGCGTGACGGCCGGCCGTTCTCGCACCTTCGCGCCGTCGGATAACGGCCGCCGTGGTTCGTCTGCGAGCTGGCGAGGCGGCGTATGCTGGGCCGATGGCCAGCTCTCCGGTGCGCACGCCCAACGTCCACCCGGGCTGCCTGAACGTCCCCCGGACCAACGACGACGGCTTCGAGGAGCTCTGCCACCTGGTCGGCGACGAGGATCTCGACACCGCGCTGTGCGGCAAGGACGTGACCGGGTATCCGTGGAACCCGCCGTGGCCGCGCTGCGAGGCGTGCCTGGCGGTGGCTCGCGGCGAGCTGAACTAACGCGCGACGCGAAACCGGCGCCTCGCAATCACAACTCAGGAGTGACCACATGTTCGACGACGACAAGGCCGGCTGTGGGAGCCGGCGTGTTCCAGGCCACCGCATCCTTCGCGGGCGGGCGGTTCGGCTGGCGACGGCGGGCGCCGCGGCCCTGCTGCTCGGGCCCATGGCGCTCGCCGCTCAGGCCTCGGCGGCAAAGATCGCTCCCAACCGCGCGTGCTACGTGAACGACGATCCGGCGAAGGGCGCGCCGATGACGATCACGGGCACCGGCTTCATTCCCGGGGCCCCGGTGCAAATCACCGGGACCGACGTGTCCGCAACGACGACCGCCGCCGCAAGCGGGGCGATCTCGGCCAGGACCACCGCCCCGATCCTGGCCACCATCGACCCCGCCTCCCGGCGCACCACGTTGACAGCGACCGACGAGACCGACCCGGCCATCACCGCCACCACCGTCGTCAGCATCGCCAACCTTGCGGTCTCGACCAACCCGGCGAGCGTCAAGAACCTCCACAAGGACAAGGTCAAGTTCGCGTTCTCGGGGTTCACGCCCGGCAAGACCATCTACGGCTTCTACGCGCGCAAGAAGATCGTGGCCACCGAGAGGTTCGGCAAGGCCAAGGGCGCCTGCGGAATGCTGACCACGCGGGCCCTGCTCTATCCCGGCGGCCATCCGAAATTCGATCAGTACACGCTCACGTTCGAGAGCGCCAGCAAATACTCCAGGAAGGCAAACCCGCGGGTCACCGGAAAGCTCACCATCTTCAAGCTCTAGTGGATCCCGGCGGGGCCCACTGGTGGATCCCGGTGGGGCCCGCTGGTTTCGGGTGATCTCACGCCGGGCCGAGTTCGAGCGTTTGAACATCGACACCTGAAAGCGATCCCGGGAAACGAGATGACCAGCACGATCCTGTTCGACAGCCCCATCGGCCCGTTGACCATCAGCGGGGGCCCCGGCGGCGTGAGCGCGCTCGCCTTCGGCGCCCACGCCTCCGGCTCCGGGCCGATCTCCGAGCCGCTCGCGACCGCCCGCATGCAGCTCGCTCAGTACTTCGCCGGTGAGCGCCGCGGCTTCGACCTGCAGCTGGTGCTCGGCGGCACCGAGTTTCAGCGTCGCGTCTGGTCCTTGCTGCTCGAGGTGCCCTACGCGACCACGACCACCTATGGGGCGGTGGCCCGCCGTCTGTGGACAGACCCGGCGCAGGCCCGCCTGCACGCTCGCGCGGTCGGAGCAGCGGTGGGCAGCACGCCGATCCCGATCGTGATCCCCTGTCATCGCGTCGTCGGCGCCGACGGCTCCCTGACCGGGTACGGCGGAGGCCTGCCGCGCAAGCGGGCGTTGCTGGACTTCGAGGCCGCGGGCGGCTCCCGGGACGTGATCGCGGCGAGCTGGGGACGCCGTCAGCTCGCGCTGCTCTGAGCGGCCAGGTCACCCACCTCGAAGCGGTGGCGCGTGCGGAGCGCCAGCAGGCCCGCGATCCCCGAGGCCACACACGAGATCACGAATGGAGCGCTGAAGCCCACGGTGGCGATCACCGCGCCACCCACGGCAGAGCCGGCGGCCAGGCCGCCGACCAGCGCGGCGGTGACCCAGGTGAAGGCCTCGGTCTCGACCCCGGGGGTGACGGCACGCCCGATGATCGCGTACTGGCAGGAGAACACCGGCGCGATCGTGACCCCCGCGAGCAGGCTGCAGACCATGCCCTCGGGAATCGTCCGGGCGGCGACCAGCGGCGCCGTGCACAGCACCGCCGCCAGGAGCAGGGTCCGGTAACGCGTGGACAGCGGAGCCCGCCAGGTCCTCGAGCCGTACCAGAGGCCCCCGGTCAGGCTGCCGAGGCTCCACAGCGCCAGGAGCAGACCCGAGGCCGGGCGCGACCCGGCGTGCAGGGCCAGCGACGGCAGTCCCACCTCGACCGCCCCCAGCCCGATTCCCATCAGCGCGATTGGCGCCAGCAGCGCCCTCAGCTCGGGGATCAAGAGCACCGGCGTGCGCTGCCGTCCGGCGGCTCGCTGCCCCCGCCCGCCGGCGAGCGGCGTGCGCACGAACAGCAGCGTTCCGGCGACGCAGATCAGACCAAGCAGGAGCACCGCCCCCGCCGGCGAGACGACGGTGATCACGACCGCCACCAGCAGCGGGCCGGTGATCCAGATCAGCTCCTGCACGACCGACTCAAGCGAATATGCGGTCTCGCGGATCTCGGGGTCGTGGAGCACCTCGCGCAGCAGCGCTCGAACCGCGGGCGCGATCGGCGGCAGGCACGCGCCGGCGAGCGCCGCCAGCGCCACCTGCACCGCCGCCGCGGCATGGGCCTCGGCGGCCAGGACCAGCCCGCCCAGCGCCAGCGCCTGCAGGATCGAGCACGGCGGCAGGATCCGGCCGCGCCCAAAGCGATCGACGAGCCGCCCCTGCAGCGGGGCCGCCGCAGCCGTAGCGAACGCGTAGGCGCCCACCGCCACGCCGGCGATCGCGTAGGAGTGCGTCGTGCCCCGCACCAGCAAGAGGATCGCGAGCGACGACATTCCCTGGGGCAGCCGGCCCACCAGGGCGGTCGCGAACACCCGGGCGCAGCCCGGCTGCGAGAGGACGGAACCGTACTTGGCGACCATCCGATCGAGCCTACACGGAGGCGACGCTCTGCCAGAATCGATGCCCGCCCAGATCCGCGAGCCCGAGGAAAGTGCCATTGTCGATTCGCACCACGCCACCGTTTCGAGCCGACCACGTGGGCAGCTTGCTCCGCCCCCCTGAGCTGCTGCGGGCTCGAGCCGAGCTCAAATCCGGCCGGATCGACGCCGAGACGCTGCGGGCGGCCGAGGACGACGCGATCCGGGACGTGATCGAGCTCCAGCGCCAAGCCGGGCTGCAGACCGTCACCGACGGGGAGTTTCGTCGCACCTCGTGGCACATGGACTTCATCTACTCGCTGGGCGGCATCGAGCAGGTGGAGGGCGAGGCGATCCACGTCCAGTTCCGCAACGCCGAAGGCGAGTACGACTACGCGCCGCCCGCCATGCGGGTGTCGGGAACGGTGACGCTGCCCCGGACGATCTTCGCCGACGCCTTCGCGTTCCTGCGTGACAACGCGGCCGGCGATCAGACGCCCAAGCTCACGATTCCCTCGCCGAGCATGGTCCACTACCGCGGGGGCAGCTCCGCCATCGACCCGTCCGTGTATCCGGAGCTCGACGCCTTCTGGGACGACCTGACCTCGGCTTATCGCGAGCAGGTCCGGGGGGCCTACGACCTCGGGTGTCGCTATCTCCAACTCGACGACACGAGCCTCGCGTACATCAACGATCCCGCTCAGCGCGAGCACATCGAGCAGATCGGCGGGGATCCGGATCACCTTCATGAGCAGTACATCGCGAACATCAATCAGGCGCTGGAGGACAAACCGGAGGATCTGGTCATCACCACCCATCTGTGCCGCGGCAACAACCAATCCATGTGGGTGGCCGAGGGCGGCTACGACTTCGTGGCCGAGGCCCTGTTCGGCGACCTGAACGTCAACGGCTACTTCCTGGAGTTCGACGACGACCGCTCGGGGACGTTCGAGCCGCTGCGCTTCGTGCCCAAGGGCAAGCTCGTGGTGCTCGGCCTGGTCACCACCAAGCGCCCCGAGCTCGAGAGCAGGGAGCTCCTGAAGCGCCGGATCGACGAGGCCGCGTCCTACATCGACATCGATCAGCTCTGCTTGTCGCCCCAGTGCGGCTTCTCCTCGACCGAGGAGGGCAACCGGCTCACCATCGACGAGGAGCGGGCCAAGCTCGAGCTAATCGTCGACGTCGCCCGTGAGGTCTGGGGCGACTGAGCCCATAGTGGTCTCGACCGTACCCGCGGGGGGGCCGCAGGTCCGGCTCGGCCCCCGGCCCGGCATCGGTACGCTCGAACATCGGCCGTGCACAGCGACGAGGCACCGACACCGAGTGCGAGGGTCCAGATGAGGCACGAACGCGTGATCGCAGCGGGACGCGGGCGAGTGCTTGCGGTGGTCGCCGTGCTCGTGGCCTGTGCGCTGGCGTCCGGCCCGCTGACGTCGGCCGCCCGCGCCGACGGAGATCCGGGCAGCGACGTGCTCGTGTATCAGCCGCTGTTCGTCGGCCCCGATGCCGGTGTCTCGATCGCCCAGCAGGTGAAGCTGGGTGATGTCCTTCGTGCAGCGGCGAATCGGGGATCCCCGATCCGGGTGGCGATCATCTCCAGCCGGTCCGACCTGGGCGCCGTCACCGGGCTGTGGCGCAGGCCGCGGGCCTACGCGCAATTTTTGGGATACGAGCTCTCGCTGGCCTACAGGCAGCGACTCCTGGTCGTCATGCCCAACGGCTTTGGCTTCAACTGGCCCGGACACTCGACGGCCTCCGGGTACCGGGAACTGGGACGGATCGCGATCAGGCCGGGCGGCGCGGGGCTCGCCGAGGCCGCGCAGGCGGCCGTCCAGAAGCTCGGCGGGGGCTCCGGCCCGGCACCGGTCACCAACCCCGGCTCGGGCGGGGCTCAAGCCAGCCGCCCAGCGCCCGGCTCGCCCAGCGGCTCGACCGCCGTCACGCCGAGCGCGCCGTCGTCCGGTGCCAGCCGGGGTGCCGACACGATCGTCGCCCTGGTGGTGGGCGCGCTCGTTGCCGGCGCCCTCCTGTTCGCCCTGGCCCGGCGCCGGCGGGCGGGCCGAGGCCAGGCTCCGGGCGGTGGCCAGGCTCCGGGCGGTGGCCAGGCTCCGGGCGGTGGCCAGGCTCCGGGCGGTGGCCAGGGTCCGCGCCCGGCGCCGCTCCCGGGTCCGCGCCGGCGTGTCCCGCGCGTCTCGCCCCCCCGACTGCTCTTGATCGTCGCCGGGGGAGCCGTCGCCGTAGCGGTGATCGCCGGTGTCCAGATCATCGGCAACAGCGGGCTGAGCCCGCACAGCGAGGCCAGCGACCTGGCCACCAACCCGGATCTCGATCCGGGAACACCGCTCTCCAGACCGGCTCCGGACTTCACCCTCAGCGATCAGTTCGGTCAGCCGGCGTCGCTGTCGTCCTACCGGGGCAAGGTCGTGCTGCTCGCCTTCAACGATTCCGAGTGCACCACCATCTGTCCGCTGACCACCACCGCGATGCTCGATGCCAAGCGCCTGCTGGGCGCCGCCGGATCGCAGGTCGAGCTTCTGGGGGTGGACGCCAACCCAAAGGCGACATCGATCGAGGACGTGCTCAGCTACTCACAGCTGCACGGCATGACCCACGAATGGCGCTTTCTGACCGGATCTCTGGCGGCGCTCAAACGCGTCTGGAGCAACTACGGCATCGCCGCCGAGATCGAGCGCGGCCTGGTCGCCCACACGCCGGCGCTGTTTGCGATCGATCCCCAGGGCCGGCTGCGCCGCCTCTACGTCACCCAGCAGACCTACTCCGCCGTCGGCCAGCTCGGCCAGCTGCTCGCCCAGGAGGCCTCGCGCCTGCTCCCCACCCACCCTCGCGTCGACTCGCACCTCTCCTACGCCGCGATCCGGGGGGTCAGCCCCAGCAGCGCGGTCAGCCTGCCGGCAGCCGGCGGAGGGCAGACCCGGCTCGGGCCCTCGCCCTCGGGGCGGCTCTACCTGTTCTTCGACACCTGGGATCAGGAGATCATGGGCCTGGCCGGCCGCCTGGATGCGCTGAACCGCTACCAGTCCGCCGCGGCTCGCCAGCAGCTCCCTCCCTTGACCGCTGTCGACGAGGGCAGCGTCGAGCCCTCTCCGGAGGCGCTGCCTGCCTTCTTGCGCACGCTCGAGCGCCCGCTCTCCTATCCGGTGGCGATCGATCGCAGCGGCCGGGTGGCCGACGGCTACGAGGTTCAGGGCGAGCCGTGGTTCGTGCTCACCTCGGCCTCGGGACGGATAGTCTGGTACCAGCCGGCCTACACCTCGGGCTGGCCCTCTGAGGCTTCGCTGGCCAGGCAGGTTCGGGCGGCGCTGTCTCACCCTCCCGGGCCCGCGGCACCGTCGCCGGGCGCCCAGGCCCGGCTCGGCGGATCTCCGGCACCGCTTGGCACTCTCCACGCGCAGGCCGACCGGCTGATCGGCTCAGAGCCGGCGCTGACCGCCCGGCTCAGCGCGCTCCGCGGCTACCCGGTGGTCGTCAACGCGTGGGCCTCGTGGTGTGCGCCGTGCCGCTCGGAGTTCTCGCTGCTCGCCGCAGCGTCGGCGCGCTACGGGCGCTCGGTCGCCTTCCTCGGAGCCGACACCGATGACTCTCCCGGCGATGCCCAGCAGTTCCTCGACCAGCACCCGGTCGGCTATCCGAGCTATCAGACGACCAGCGGCCAGTTGCACGGCCTCTTGACGGGTGGTTTGGAGGGCCTTCCGACGACGATCTTCATCAGCAGGACCGGAAAGGTCGTCGGCGTCCACACCGGGCAATACGACTCGCTCGGGTCGCTGGAGGGCGATATCCAGAGCTACACCGGGGCCGGCTAGCTCGTTGAGCTATCGTGCGATCGCGATGGTTTCCCGCGTTCCGGGGTCGGCCGCGCTTCGCGGCCACGGGCAGGTGGCTATGTTGCCCCCGGCCGCGTTTGCGGTCCATCAGCTTCGCTACCTGCTCGCGTATCGAGGCGGCGCCGGCCTGGAGCTCCAGCGAACCGGCCACTCATATATGCATTCGGTGGTCCCGTGGATGGTGCTGCTCCTCGGACTGGCCGCCGGCTGCCTGCTGCGAGCGCTAGGGCGCGCCTTCACCGATCAGACCTCGGCGGCGAGGTTCACGATCTCGTTCACCGGGCTGTGGTCGGCCTGCACCGGGGCGCTGGTCGGGATCTTCGTCTGCCAGGAGCTCCTGGAAGGGATGCTCGCCACCGGGCATCCGGCCGGCCTGGTCGGGGTCTTCGGGTACGGCGGCTGGTGGGCGCTGCCGGCCGCGCTCTGCATGGGCCTGGTCCTGGCCGCCATCTTCCATGGCGCCCGCTGGGTGATCGACGAGGTCATCCGGCGGTGCGCTGACCAGGCTACGCACGCCCGGCGGATGCCGGCGGCGATCGCACCCCGTGACCTTCCGGTGCGTGCGCCCACTCCGCTGCTGGCGGGCTGGAGCAGTCGAGGGCCGCCGGCCTGAGCCGATCTGGCGAGCCTCCCTCTGCCGGGACCGCGCTTGCGCCATCTCTTCATCCCGGGCCCCTCTGGGTGTCAAATCGCCGGCGTTGACGACGACCGTGTCGGCGCCGGTCGATGGGACCTCAGCCTCGCCCGGGTCACTGGGGCCGTTCTTCTGACACTTCGGCCCCTTCTCAGACGATCAGGAGACTTTTGATGCTCAAGCAAGAAACCCGCCCCGCCTGGCGGCGCGCCGCCTTGGCAGGCCTGGCCTGCCTGCTCGTCGCCGGCTGTGCCAGCGCCAACAAGACCACCTCCGCTTCGACCTCATCATCCGCGGCCGGTGGGATGGCGGGGATGAACATGAGCAGCTCGTCCGCCGGCAGCGGCGCGGCGGCGTCCGGCTCGGGCGGCTCGGGCGGCTCGTCGGCGGCAGTAGCCGTCGACGGGATCAAACCCGTGCCCACACAGACTCTGGCCAGCGCCGACTGGCAGGGGATGAAGATCCAGGCTCGGGCAATGACCGCTGTGCCGTTCGTGATCTTCGATGGCACCCACGCGCAGATGGTCAAGCCACCGAAGAGCACGAGCTTTCACCTGATGGTGATGCTCGACGACGCTCACACCGGCGTAGCGATTCCCTATGCCGGGGTCTGGGCGACGATCAGCAAGGACGGAAAGGTGGTCTATGACGAGCGCCAGTGGCCGATGCTCTCCGAGTACATGGGCCCTCACTACGGCAATAACGTCTCGCTTCCCGGGGCCGGCAAGTATCAGCTCAGCCTGCTGGTCAGCCCTCCCGTGTCCGCGCGCCACATCGAGTACCAGAACGTCTGGCTTCACCCCCATCGTGTCAACTTCAGCTTCAACTGGTCGCCCGCGTCGTGAGTGAGGAATCGACCCAACACCGATCGGCCAAGCTGACACGCCGGCGCCTGCTGCTCGGGGGGGCGGCGGCCGCCGGCGCCGCCGGGGCGGGAGCCTTGGTCGACCGGATCGCCACCGCGGGAAGCCCCGCTCCCCCGCCACCGGTCGCGTTGGGAGCGCAGCCTGCCGGGCTTCCGGCCCGCCAGCATGCGTGGACCCACACCCTGCCGGTCGACGGGGATGGCAACCCGGTGGCTCCCCGGTTTGACCGCCTGCTGTTCTTCGACGTCAAGGGGGCTCCCGACGCCGCTCACGTCCACACGCTCGAGGCCGCGCTGCGCACGCTGGAACGCGGGTTTCGGTGGGGCCCGGACGGGCTGCTGTTCACGATGGGGTGGGGCCCGGACTACTTCGAGCACGTGCTGAAGACAAGTGCGCCGATACCCGTCGCCCAGGCGCTGTCGGACTTCGAGCTGCCGACCATCGACGACTACCACGCCTGCCTGCATCTGGCCGGCAACGACGAGTCGCGCCTCGCCGACGTCGAGGCGGCGCTCGTCCACGGCCGCGGGCTGGCCGGCGCCAGCGGTCACCTCGCCCTCTCAGATGCCCTGGTGTGGCGCGAGACCAGGACCGGGTTCGTGGGCGCCGGGCTGCCCGCCGGCCACCAGCGCACCGGGGGGATCCCGGCGGGAAGCCCCGTTCCCCGGAGCTCGCCGCTGTTCATGGGCTTCAAGTCCAACCTGCGCAAGAACCAGGCCAGCGAGGACTCGGTGACGATCGCCGACGGTCCGTTCGCCGGCGGGACCACGCTGCAGGTCAGCTACATGCGCCTTCGGCTGGACAGCTGGTACCGCGATCTGTCAGAGCGGGAGCGGATCGCCCGCATGTACGCCCCGCAGGTGACGCCTGAGCAGGTCAACAACTTCACCACCGACGCCGAGAGCGATCCCAACCTGCTCGGGCAGGCGATAAACCGCTACGGGGTGATCGGTCATTCCCAAACCTCGGCGCGGGCGCGGCGCCACGGCCAGCCGCTGATCCTGCGCCGCGATTTCAACACCGTCGACGGCGGCCAGGCCGGGTTGCACTTCGTCTCGGTGCAGCGCTCGATCGAGGACTTCGTAACCACCCGCAACGCGATGAACGCGCCTTCGGCCCAGCTGCAGAATCCGGCCATCACGGACACCGTCAACAATGGCATCAACGAGTTCATGTTCGTCCTGCGCCGAGCCAATTACATCCTGCCGCCGCGAGCCAAGCGGTCGTTTCCGCTCCTGACCGAGTAGACCGTCGCCCGCCATCGCCCGGCTCTGTCCCCGGCGCAACGGTATATCGGATACTCTGCGTTGGGTCGAGACCGACCGGCGGGCCCATCCGGGCGCGGCGGATGGTGTCGGGCAAAGACCTACCCGTCGCGCTCGTAGCGGTCATCGATGACGGCATGCGGGGGCGTTGCAAGTCGGGCAACGTTCATCCCCACATGGGAGCTGCTCTATGCCTTCATCTCAGCGCGGTCCCGAGCGTCGAGAGCTCACCGCCTACGCACGGCCCAGCCTCTTCAGGGGCCTGCTTGACATCGGCACCTCGGTGGTGCCCTATCTGTCGGTTTCGGTGCTGCTGTTCGTCACGCTCGGGTTCTCCTCGCTGCTCACCGCCGGGCTCGCCGCGGTCGCCGCGGGATTCCTGCTGCGGACCTTCATCGTCTTTCATGACTGCGCCCACGGTTCACTCCTGCCGTCCAAGCGGGCCAACCTGTACGTGGGCCGGCTTACCGGCCTGCTCGTGCTCTCGCCATTCGCCCGCTGGCGCCATGACCACGCCGTCCATCACGCCACCTCGGGCGACCTCGAGCGCCGCGGGGTCGGCGACGTCGTCACGCTCACCGTGGACGAGTACTTCGCTCGGTCACCCCGGAGGCGTCTCGAATACCGGCTGACACGTAATCCGTTCGTGATGTTCGGACTCGGCCCGATCGTCGCGATGATGATCGGACCGCGGATCGCGACCCGCTCGCAACGTCCGCGGCTGCGCCACAGCGTGTTCCTCACCGATGCCGTTCTGGCAGCAGTGATCATTGCGCTCTGCTGGCTGATCGGCTGGACGAGCTTCCTCCTGGTCTGGGCGCCCCCGGCGATGGTCGCCGGCTCGGTTGGCATCTGGCTGTTCTACGTGCAACACCAGTTCGAGGACGCCTACTGGAAGAGCCCCGGTGACTGGAGCTATGACGAGGCGGCGCTGAGCGGCAGCTCCTACCTTCGCCTACCGAAGCTCATGCAGTTCTTCACCGGGAACATCGGGCTGCACCACGTCCACCACCTGTGCGCGCGCATCCCGAACTACAACCTGCAGCGCGCCCACGATGACCTCGGGGTCTTTGACCAGGTACCGACGCTCTCGCTGCGCGACGGCCTGAGAGCCGTCAACCTCAAGCTCTGGGACTCAGAGCGCGGAAAGCTGATCACGTTCACCCAGGCTCGCCGATCCGCCGTTGTCCGAGGCGTCGGGGGCGCTCAGACGGTGGCTGCCCACCCGCGAGCCTAAGTTGGGGTCGCCGTCGTATATGGCGCCACGGCAGCGCGGACGTTGCCCTGCTGTGAACTACGTCGGAGTGTCAGGGGGCGTACCGCTCGCGACCGCCTCGAAGGCCGTGATGAACAGCTCCATCGCCCGGTCGACGCCCGCACGATCCCCGGTCGCCAGCAGGTCGAGCAGCAGTCCCCTCGTGACAGCGATTCCGAGGCGGGCGGACGCGCGCGCCGCCTCGGGCGAGGCGCCCCGGCGGCGATACGACTCGGCCAGCGGCGCAATCCACGGCTCCAGCAGCTCCTCGGTGAGGGCCAGGGCGTGGCCGCGGCCCTGAAGCGCCTGCGCGTAGAGCTCGAAGAACAGGCGCTCGTACGGCCACAGAGCGGGATCGGAGAAGCGCTGCCACCAATCGCGGGCCGTTTGCCCGAGCGGCGCGGCTGGGTCGAGGTCCAGCCCCACCAGGGCCTCACGCTGGCGACGCTCCACCTCCTTGACCACGGCGGCCAGCAGCCCGGACTTGGAGCCGAAATGGTGGATCAGCATGCGGTGGCTGGTGCCCAGCCCAGCGGCCAGCGAGCGCAGGCTGAGATCGCTGATCCCGTGCGCGGCGGCGTACTCGACCGCAGCGTCGAGGAGCTTGTCGCGGGGCGTCGGCGGCACGAGCCGTCATCGTACCAAGTGGTACAGAATGGTGTACCACCTGGTTCGCACTCCGGGGGGGAGACTGGGATCGCCGGGGGTTGCCGGCGGTGTCGAGCCCCGTCGAGCCGGCGTCGCCCTTCCGGGAGGGACGCCAACCCAGCGAAAAATTGGGCCCGGGCGGCACGAGCACGCCTCTGATGAAGAAAGTTTGCGCGGTCCGGTCGGAACTTTCTACCGGATGCCGGCTGGAGGACCAGGATGCAGAAAATCACGCCCGCGGCTGCGAACTTTCTGCGTTCGAGCACCGCGAGCCGGGCGGCGGCGTGCGACGGCTCCTGGGACGACCTCCATCGAGGGTCGAGGCCGAGGCCGAGGGTCGAGGCCGAGGTCACCCCGGAGGCATGCCGGCACGGGCCATTCTGACCACATCGATGCCGGGACGGAGGTCTTCAGCCGGCCGGCGCCGCGCTCCCGAGCCTGCGGTCCGCTTGGCCTGAGCCGACGCCGCGCTCCAGCTGGATCGGCGTGAGCCAGTAGAGCGTGACGGCGAGCAGCACGAACAGCGGCCCGGCGTTGGGATCGGTGGCGCCGCCGGCGAAGATGCCTCCGAACCCCTGGCCGAGAACCCAGTAGGCGAGGTTCAAGACGATCGCGGCGATCAGGAACTTGCGCGGATGCCAGTTGACGGCCACCGCGATCCCGATCGCGACCGATACGAACGCGAGCACGAGCGCGATGATCAGGCCGTTGCCCTTGGCGGCGTCGGCGACCCAGTCTTGAACGGTGCTCAGCCAGCTCATCCCAGACGGCGCCGCGTTGATCAGGGTGCGGGTCGCGTCGGCGCTGCTGTTGACCGCCAGCAGCCACAGGCAGCCCATCAGGCTCCAGAGCAGGGCCCAGGTGATCCTCGCGCCCCGTACCCCCAGCAGCCCGCCGGGGCGGCCGTTGGGCCACACGATCAGGCCGATGATCACGTACAGCACGACGGCTCCGGGCGCACCGGTGAGCGGGTTGGCCATGTTCATGAACAGCATCCCGAACGCCTCTCCGAACCACCACACCACCAGCGCCCACGCGAACGACACCGCCAGGGCCGGTTTGAGGGTGCGGCGATACAGGATTCCCAGCCCGATCAGGCACTGGATCGCCGCGAACCCGGAGTTCAGGACGACCTGGTGCTCGTGAAGGAGATTGGCGGCCCAGTTGATGCTGCTCGAGATCCAGTACGGCTGACCGGAGGCCATGCCCGTGAGCAGCGCGATGAAGCCCTTGCCGTACATGAACGATTGAAACTGCAGCGCTCCGTCCAGCAGCCAGATCAGACCCAGGAAGGTCTGGATGCCCCGGCGGGTGTCGCTGAAGAAATACGCCCCGAGGCGCGCTCGGGCTGACTCGCCGCGGGCAGCGGCGGGGCCGGCCCTCGACCCGGCGATGCTGCTCATCTGTCACTCCTATCGGTCATCGACTGAGAACGCCCGCGGAGGCGGTCCCAACCACAAGTTAGTCGGCCGGGTGGACCCGCGCGCGGCTCGGCCTCGCCCGGGGCAACCCATCAACCATGGCTTGGAGGACGATCAGCGAGGCGGGCCGCGTCCCGACTCTCCCTGGGCCAGCGGCGCCAGCCGGGCAACGAGCGGCGCCATCCCCAGGACCGGCGCCGCCGCGGTCGCTGCCGAGCTGCCAGACCATCGAGCGTGGTAGCGGCGCCTCACCTCGTCCAGCGCCCATCGGGCGCCGTGAAACAGAGCCGCCAGCACGAGGCCGACACACCCGGCGACGGGAATCGACCACCATCCGCCGTAGCCGAAGATGCCAACCAGTCCGGCCGGATGGCCGGTCGCGAACAGCCCCTCGAGGAGCTCTTGGGTGGCGAAGATCGCGACCAGGCATGCGGAGCACATCAACCACAGGCCGGCAAACGAAGCCGTATACCGCGAAAGCGACCGCTGGCCGGCCATCGCATGTCCCAGCGCGCACAGGAACCCGCCGGCCGCCAGCGCGACCAGCAACACGATCCACGGCACCGCCGAATTCAGATACGAGTGACCGGTGCGCTCCAGCTCGGCCCCGGCGGCCGAGCCAAACGCCAGGTAGTAGCGCAGCTGATGCACCGCAAACGCCGCGGCCGGCATCAACAGCGCCGGGACGCACCGTCGAAGCTGACCACCACCGCGCACGGCCACGCTCATGACGGCACGATACCTCCAAACTCCCAAAACGCCAGCACTGGCGAGACTGGCGGCTCAGGCGTCGCGCAGCTTGACCAGGAGGCCGCCGGCGAGCAGGGCCGCGGCGGCCCATGCGGCGAGCACTCCAAGACCCGCCAACGGGCCGATGGGCAGGTTTCGGAGGTTGGTGGTGGCCTGGATCGAGAGTCCGGCGGTCATTGGTCCGATCTGCTCGAGGTGGCGCTCGAGGCTTGGGCTGGCGACGAGGTGGGCGATGATCGGGAACAGGTAGAGCAGGCCGAGCACCAGCCCGGTCGCGATCGCCGAGTCGCGCACGGCGGTGGCGATCCCGAGGCTGAGCAGGGCGATCAGCGTGAGGTAGAGCACCGAGCCGGCCGCGGCGCGGAGCGTGGAGCCGTGGGCGAGGGACAGGAGCGGGTAGCCGTGGGCGGCGGTGAAGCCGTTGTCTGGGAGGATCAGTCGCCCGGCGAGCACGCTGCCGAGGACGGCGAGGATTCCGCCTGCCACGACGAGCCCGCTGATGACTGTGGCCTTCGCCGCGAGCATGGTGAGGCGGCGTGGGATCGCGGTCAGGGTGATGTGGATCATGCGGCTGCTGTACTCGCCGGTGATCGTCAGCACCGCAAGGATCGCGACGATCGCCTGGCCGAGGTAGATGCCGGTGAGGCTGAGCTTGGTGGTGTCCTGGCCGGCGCCGGATGAGGCGTAGGTGGTCGCAACGGTGACGAGGACGCTGAGCCCGACGGTCAGCGTGATCGCGCCCAGCAGCAGCCAGGCGGTGCTCGCAACGGTTCGTTGCTTGGTCCATTCGGCGTGCAGGGCGCGGCTCATGCGTCTCGGGTGCGAAGCAGGCGGTGTGCGCCCAGCAGCGCGACGAGCGCATAGGCACCGAGCACGGCCAGGCCGACCCCGGGCGCGAGCGGGTAGAAGCCCTCGGACGGGGTGAATAGGTAGGAGACCTGGTGGTATTGCGGGAGCGTCTGCTCGACGGCGAAGCCGGCGGCGGGCGTGATCCGCATCAGCCACTGCGCCGCGCCCGCCGGCAGCGCGGAGAAGGCCGCGAGGATGTACGGCAGCACGATCAGCACGATCGCCGCGGTCACCGCTCCGGCACCTCGGCGCAGCGCGGTCCCGAGCGCCAGGGCGAGCACCGCGGCGAGCGCGACCAGCGCCCCCGTGCCCAGGATCACGCGCAACTGGGTGAGCGTGCTGATCGGGTAGACGTAGTTGCCGTGCGAGCGCAGGAGGTGGTTCCCGAGCGGGATCGAGACCGCGGCGGCGGCGGCGGCGACGACGAACGCGACCACGGCGATGACGACGGCCTTGGCGATCAGCACTCGGCCTCGGCGTGGGCTGGCGGTGAAGGTGGTGTGGATCAGCCCCCGGCGGTACTCGGCGGTGATGAACAGCGCACCGAGCACGATCAGCACGAGCAGGCCGACGAACACCCCGGTGAGCGCGTTCTTGTCGGTGTCACCGACATCGATCGAGGGCGCGATATCCCCAGACCCGGTGATCGCGAACCCGGTTGCGGAGCGGCGGTAGCCGACCGATGTCAAGGCCGGATACAAACCGGTATCGCCCACGTTCTGGGCGCTCCACCCGCCGGTCGACCATCCACCCTGCAGGCCGACCCGATCGAATGTCGCGGTCGCACCAGTGGCCTTGGTGGTACTCCCCGGGACGAGGGCTGACGGCGCCGGCGCGGTCTCGGGGGAGGTGACGAACAGACCGGCCTGCGCGACCGGTGGCAGCCCGGTGAGATGCGCAGAGCCAACCTTGGTCCAATGCATCCCGTCGGCTGACTCATAGCCGGTGAGCGTCGTGCCCGAGCGGGTCAGGCGCAGCCAGCTCGATGATTCGGGCGCTGGGTGGGCGGGTTGAGATCGCGAGGCAGGATGCCGAGCGGGCAGCAGGCCCGAGGGGGAGTGGGCAGGCACCGCGGGGCCGGCGGTGTCGTGGATGTAGTCGGATTGCATCCGCACCCCGTGAGCGCCGGTCAGCATCACCGCGCCATACGGGGAGCCGGGCCGGCCGGTCGCGGTGAGGATCAGACCGGCCTTCGCCCACGGCTGCACCGGAGCGGGCGCCCCGCCTAGGCCGTTGACGCTGACCGCGTTGCCGTTGCCGGATTGGGTCCGGCCGCTGAGCGAGGTCAGGCGCACGGTGATGCTGCCGTCACCCTGGAGTGTTCGGTGCAGGAAGTAGTAGGTGTCGGTCACGGCCTCCCCGCCCGGTCCGATCGGGGGGGTGGGGTGCGCGAAGCTCTGACAGGTCCCCGTCGCCGGGTTCCCACCGACACAGATGCCGCCGTTCTGCCGGCGGAAGGTGCCCAGGTAGGCGAACAGGATGATCAGCAGGGCCGCAGCGAGCGCCGTGATCACCCAGCCGCGGACGGTCCGGAACTTCGTCCACTCGGCGTGCAGCAGGTGCGCGAAGCCGTCTCGATCGACCGGCATTTCAGAGCGGTCGGAAGCGGTGGTGGCGGTCATCGCGTCGCCTCGGCCCTGCGCGTCCCGAGCTCTGGCTCGACGGCGCGGAACTGCACCGCGTCCCGGGTCAGCTCCATGTAGGCCTCCTCGAGGGTGGAGCGGTGTGCGGCCACCTCCGAGAACGGCACCCCACTCCGTCCGAGCATCTCCACGACCCGCTCCGGCGCAAGCTCGAACACCGTGATGGTGTCAGGGCCGGTGGCGGCCACGGTGGCGCCCCCGTTTGCGAGCGCCCTCATCGCCTCCGAGCGCGCGCCCGTGCGCAGCGTCACCCGGCCGGCGGAGGCGGCGGCGATCAGCTCCGCCACGCTCGTATCCGCGACCAGCCGGCCTCGGCCGATCACCACCAGATGCGTGGCCGTGTCCTGCAACTCGCTCATCAAATGGCTGGAGACGAGCACCGCGCGGCCCTCGGCCGCCAGCGAGCGCAGGAAGCCGCGCATCCACACGATCCCCTCCGGGTCCATCCCGTTGAACGGCTCATCGAGAATCACCACCGCCGGGTCGCCGAGCATCGCCGCCGCGATCCCGAGCCGCTGGCGCATCCCCAGCGAGAACCCGCCCGCCTTGCGCCGCGCCACCGGCTCCAGCCCGGCCTGATCGATGACCTCATCCACCCGCCGCGAGGACAGCCCCTGGGAATGAGCCAGCCACAGCAGATGGTTGCGGGCCCTCCGGCCGGGCTGCAGCGCGCCGGCATCCAGCAGTGAGCCGACCACCCGCAACGGCTGGCGCAGGCTCGCGTACGGCCGGCCGCCGATCAGCGCGCTGCCCTCATCGACCGCGTCCAGGCCGAGGATCACCCGCATCGTCGTGGACTTTCCGGCGCCGTTGGGACCGACGAACCCGGTCACGCTCCCCGGCGCGACCGTGAACGACAGCCCGTCGAGCGCGACCGTGGGCCCGAATCGCTTGCACAGGCCGCTGACTTCGATGGTTGCTTGCATGCCCGAAAAGCTAGGCGGCACGGTCCGTCTTGTCGTCGCGCCCCGGAGCCATCTTTGCCGTAGCTCCCCCGAGCTACCTCCCCCCTCCCGTGTGGCTCTCACGGGGGACGGCGGGATCGCTGTCCAGAGCGACGCCGGCGCGGACGCCAGCGGCGACAATGACGGGCGGTGGTCGGAGCAGACAGCTGGCACCTCAGACGAGCGGATCCCCAACGGCGGCTCACCGCTGCCGTGGCTGCGCCTGTCCTGGCTGCCATGTTGCTTGGCCTGCTCGCGGCGGCCGAGTCGCTCGTGCGCGCGGCGCTCACGGGCGTGAGCGCACAACGCGCCCTCGTGCTCTGCGTGGTCGCGCTCGCGACGACGCTGCCGCCCGCCTTCGTGCCCCGGCAGGCGGCCGCGATCATCGTCGTGTCGGCGAGCGTGCTGTCACTCGCGCTGTTTCACACGCTGACGGTCGCAGCACTCCTCGCGCAGCTCAGCGTCCTGTATCGGCTCGCCCGGGACGGGACACCACGAGCCCGCGCACAAGCGTTCGCCGTCTGCCTCTCCGCTGCCTTCCTGGTCCTGGCGCTCGCCCACCCGGTCCCCAGCGGTTCCGAAGCCGGCGTGCTCACCATCCTGCTGGCCTCCCTGGCGCCGGGTGCGGCGTTCGCCGGAATCGCACAACGAGCCCGCCGTGAGGCGCTGCGCAACGCTGCCGCCCGTCAGGCCGCCGCCGGCGACCTGCTTGAGCACAGCGCCCGCGGCGAGCGGGCGCGCATCGCGCGGGAGCTGCACGATGTCGTTGCCCACCACATCTCGATGGTCGCCGTGCAGGCCGAGACAGCCCGTCTCACCACTCCCGGTATGCCCTCGGCCGGCGCCCAGCGGCTTTCCGCGATCGGAGACACGGCGCGGTCGGCATTGACCGAGATGCGGCGGCTGCTCGGAGTACTGCGTGAAGACGCCGACGTGAACGCCCCGGACCTGCGGCCCCAACCCGGGCTCGACCAGCTCAACGAGCTCCTCGACGAAGCTCGCGACGCATCTGGAACAGGTGCCCGCCTGATCCTCCGCGGCCCGCCGGCCCCGCTTGACCCGGGCGTCGAGCTGACCGCCTACCGGATCGTCCAGGAGGCCCTGACGAACGCCCGCCGGCATGCCCCCGGCGCCGGGGTGGACGTCGAGCTGCACTACAGCGACCACCTCTTGAGGCTGCGGATCCGCGACACCGGGCCCGGCCCCTCGCCCGACGCCGCAGCCGGCGGCTCCCCCGACGCCGCAGCCGACGGCTCCCCCGACGCCGCAGCCGGCGGGCACGGGCTCTCCGGCATGCGAGAACGTGCCGCGGCGGTGGCCGGGCAGCTGCGCACCGGACCGGCTCCCGGCGGCGGCTTCCTCGTCGAGGCCACCTTGCCCACCAGCGCCGCTGAGGTGGTCACGTGAACGTCGCAGAGGCCGTCATGGGTGCGGTCCCGCCGCCAGTGCGGATCGTCGTCGCCGACGACCACGAGGTGGTTCGCTCTGGCTTCGCCAGCCTGCTCGACACCCAGGCGGACTTCACCGTCGTCGGCACCGCCCCCGACGGTAACCAGGCAGTGCGGATCAGCCGAAAGCTGGCGCCCCACGTCATCCTCATGGACGTCCGCATGCCGGGCATGGACGGCATCGAAGCCACCCGGCAGATCGCGAGCGACGGAGCGCACGGGCCGCGCATACTCGTGCTCACCACCTTCGACCTCGACGAGTACGTCTACGACGCGCTCCGCGCCGGCGCCAGCGGCTTCCTCCTCAAAGACGTCACCGCCGAAAGGCTGTTCGAGGCGGTGCGCGTCGTCGCCGCCGGCGACGCCCTGCTCGCACCCGGCGTCACCCGCCGGCTCATCGGCGAGTTCGCGCAGCGCCCCACGGCCGCACCGCGACCGGACCCCGCGCTCGAAGAGCTCACCCCGCGTGAGACACAGGTCCTGCAGCTGATCGCCAAAGGCCTGTCCAACCCCGAGATCGCGGACCGGCTCGTGGTCAGCGAGGAAACCATCAAGACACACGTCAGCCGGATCCTCAACAAACTCGGGCTGCGCGACCGTACACAGGCCGTCGTCACAGCCTATGAGACCGGACTCGTGATACCCGGGTCCCCCACGCCGGGGTAACGGACCGGCATCGGTGCGCGCGCCGGCATCGGTGCGCGGGCCAGCCTCTTGAAAGATGGCTCTCCCCGCATCGATGTGGTCAGAAATGCCCGTGCGGGCCGTGTGGGCATGCCTACGGGGTGACGTGACCTTGGCCGTCCGGGCTCAGTTTGGGCTGGGATCGCGATCTCTCCCGGGGGGTGACGTCGGCTCGACGGGGCTCCACACCGTCGGCAACCCCCGAGCTTCAAGGGCCCGCCCCGTGATCATCACAGGACAGGCCCTCAGAGTTCCGTGCGCCCCTGGATTGCCCCCACCGCCGCAACTTCGAGCGCCTGCTTCTATCTATAGAAACTCCATCGCCCCTCCGAAGTTTCGCGCTCATCGCGGTTCCTTATCCATGTCTTCAGTTGGCCCGCGTGATCCGGTTGCTTCGGCTCTCAATGGAGAGAGTGCGAGTGCCGGACCCGGACCCGTGAAGCGCTCTGCCGGTCACATCAACGTGGAGGTTCGAACCGGTCTAGGTGCTGCTTTCAAGGCGTCGCAGTGCGGCCTGGTCGAGGAGACGGCGAGGCTCCGGCGGATCCACAGCGACGGGAAGCTCCACGTGCAGTTCGGTGACATCATCCATTCGCACGATGGCGTCCCGGACGATGTAGTCCAGCACGTGTCCTCCTCGCAATCGCTGATCGCACGCGAAATGCAAATGGAAGCCGACGATCTCGATTCCGCCGAGCCCGTCGGGAAAGCGGAAACCGACCATCGTCCCCGATACATCATGCAGATCGCACACGTGCTCGTGTTCGATGGCTTCGGCCAGCGGCGAGTAGGGCGGCAGCTGCTTGGGCACCGATCGGACCCGGATCATCTCAAAGCGACCGTCGATTCGGATCGCGGCTGGAGTGTGTGGACCCTCGGCTTCCGCCAGCCGCCGTTCCAGGGTCGCCGCGCCGCTCGGACCAGAGATCCGCTCCGGCGGGCCCGGAGCGAACGGCACCACCACCGCGTACGGCGTTCGGGACTGCAGGTCTGGACGGCTGAGCGTGCAGTCCAGCTCGGCCTTGAACACCTCTCCGTTGATGACGATCAGCTCTCCGTCGAGGCCGTTGAGTGTCCCCAGACCCAAGTCGCCGTGCTCCAGTAGCTCGGTCAGGGTGACGTCGCCGTCAAACGCGCCGTCGAGCAGCGCTTGGATGGTCGACGTCTGAAACAGCTCATGCGGCGATCCCGCGACGTCGATCCGGTCGTGGCGCAGCAGGTCGACATGCAGTGCGTGCAGGAACTCGAGCTCGCTCATGAAACTGCTGCATATTCTGCCGAGCGGGCCCAGGTTCAGCCCGCCCAGACGGATGGCGCCCGCGCCTCCGGTTTGCCTCGCAGTACCGCTACCGGGATTCGAAGCCAGCCTCCGAGGAGTGAGATCGGCCTGATTGACCTGCAAACCAGGCGGTTCTGAGTTCGGTTGGAACCGCTGCTCGGGGGCTAGAGCCGCGCTGAATCCGGGGCGACTGTGGCGCATCGAGCTGCTCGCGCTTGTGACCACTTGTGTCCCGCAAGCAGCCGCCGACCGCGCTGGCGCGGGATTGTATTCACGCTAGAAGTCGGGGCCGATATGAGCGCTGGGCCGCAGCCGATGCAGAGCGAGACCGGGGGCGGGATCGCCAGTGCAACTACCAACCAAGAGCGGTCGAGGTGGTTCAACCCATCCTTGATTACGTCCAGGAGCTCATCAGGGAGAAGAACGTGTCGGGGCAAACTGCTGAGCCTTGTCCGACCAGAGCCGCGGCGGCGTATCGATCTCCTGCAGATGCACCTGAGGCGCGGTGACACCACGTCTCGCCAGCAGCGCGACGAGGTTGGTACGCAGCGCCTCAGCGTCGTATGAGCCGTGCGTCACCACTGATACGTCGGCGCCGGCATCCGTCTGCTGGACAAAGAACTCGGCGACACCGGGACAGGCCAGCAGCATCGTCTCGATCTCCCGGCGCGGCACGAGCGCGCCGCCGCTGTAGTCCAGCACGCCGTCCGCGCGGGCACGGATATCGGCGATGCGCCGATGCGCGCAGCCACACGGACAGGGCGCGTCGATGATCGTCATGGCATCGGCGAGGTCATACCGGATCAGCGGCTGGTCCAGGTTGAAGAGGTTCGTCAGCAACACGCGGTCCGCGGGCTGCCCATAGGGCACGACCTTGCCCTGCGCGTCCACCGGCTCGAGAATCACCAGATCATCGGCGATGTGCATCCCCTCGCCGACCCCGCACGGGAAGGCGTACGTGCCCTCCGAGCAACCCCAGAACTCCGACAGCTCGAGATCCCACGCGGCCCGTACCGCCTCGTTGACGAGCGGGCTGCATACCTCGCCTGCGACGCTGACCCAGCTGGGTGTGATCTCGAGTCGGCCCGCCATCGCCTCCAGTGCCAGGAGCCTGATCGTGCTCGGCCACCCCTGTAGCGCATCGACTCGGGGCTCCGCCTCGTTGAGCGCGGCGACAAGCTCCGGTAGCGGCGACCCGCCAGAGAGCCAATGGCTTCGTGGCGCTCCGCTCTCGAAAGCGGTGAAGGCTTCGAAGATGCCGGATTCGTGCATGGGGCTTGAGGAGAACAACTCCGCGAACACGACACCAGGCGGCTCACCGCGCCGCCCCGTCCAGCGAGAGCCCTGCATCACGAAGGTGACGAACGCATCCCAGCCGTAGAGGTGCAGTGCCTCGACGCCGGTTGCCCCAGAGGTCTTGATCGCCCGGTACCCGCCAGCGAGGTATCGATCGGCACCGGCCTGCTCGACGTATTGGCTGACCCGAGCGCGCGTCAACCCCGGAACCGTGATCAGACGATCGAAGTTCTCCATCATCTCGTCCCTGGTCAGAATCGGCAGCGACGGAAGATCGGCCTCGGTGAAACTGCGCAGATCCCGGCCGGCCAGCCGCTGCCGCCAGTAGGGCGACCGCCCGGCGGCCCGGGTGAGCAGCTCACGCAGGCGTCGTTGCCGCTCGGCCGCAAGCCGATCCGCGCTCCATACGAGCCGCGCGGCACCCGGAAGGTAGGCATCTCGCAGCGCCATCTGTTGGAGCGGCACACGCTCCCGGTCAGAGGCGGAGCCAGCATCAGCGTCGAAGTGCATCCGGGGAAGGTAACAAGCCGAGACAGCTACAGGCCCATGCGGTCCCTGAGGGCAGGATGCTCAGGACCGACCTCCAGACGGGCCAATCGCCGGTGGATCTGTGCAAGGACGGGCTCCAAGCACGACCTTCTCGTTGATGCCAAAGGCATCCCGCCCGCCGTCGGACAGGCCGATTTGATGCCGATCGGGGCGCCCCGATTCGAACCCGCCGTCTGAGATCTGAGAGACCCGACTTCCAGCGCGATCGGCTACGCGAAGTCCTTTCTCTATGAGCTGCTCCGAGCCATCGCATTGACGGCAAAGGGCTCGTGCGACACGAGCAAGCCGCGACGAGCGCTTGGCCCACGATAGGACTCGCCAGCTCGGCGGCCGGTCGCGCCATCCCTTTGCCGCCGTAGGGCTGCTCCCCGGCCAAACATCGGACGAGCCCTTCGCCACGAACGAGATCGTCAGCTCGTCTGTCTGCCGCGCGATCGGACCGCCGCCGTGGGCCCGGCAAGACGGTCCACGCCGTAACATGCACGTTACGGTCTCACGTATCATCGATGTTACGCTGCCGACGTGACCAAGAAGAACGATCCATCCAACCGCCCCGTCCCGAGCTTCCACGATCGGCTCCTCGCCGATCAGATGAAGGACCCCGAGTTTCGGGCCGAGTTCGAGCGAGCAAGCCGTGAGATCAAGGCGATCGACGCGATCGTGAACGAACTCGATTCGTTGCGGACCACGAACGGCATGACGAAGGCCGAGTTGGCGCGGGAGATCGGGAAGAATCCGGCTAGCGTTCGACGCCTGCTCACGGCGCCGGCGAACCCGGAGCTTCGAACGGTCGTCGCGATGGCCGATGCGCTCGATGCGGACGTCGTGATCGTTCCTCGGTCCCAACGGGGCAAGCGCGCAAAGCGCGCATCGGCCGCCGCCTGAGATAGATCAGCCGAGGCGCTGGTTATCGTCGCCGCGGGGCAGTGGGATATCGCGTACTACGAGGCGACAGACGACTCGGTTCCGGCTGTCGAATCCTCAGCTCGTGTCCGAACAAGGTCGCAGCGAACCTGTTCGCCGTTCTCGAGGCCGTGCGCGCAGCCCCGCCGCCGGCGTTCAGCGGCGGCGGCAAGTGGGAGGCGATGCACGGGACGATGGCCGGCTACTACGAGATTCGCGCCACCGGGCCCGGTCGGCTGCACTACCGACTGTTCTGCCGCCTGGAGAACGGAACGCCCGACGAACTGAAAGCCCTTGGCTTCGATCGTCCGCAGATCGTCGTTATCAACGGCATGGTCAAGAAGAACGCCTCCCTCTTCACCGATCGGGAACACAAGAAGCACGTCCGGGAAACTGCTACACGCGTACGTGATCCCCACCCTCGGGGGATGGAAGCTGTCCGAGCTGCAGCGCCGCGACGTCCAGGACTTCGTCGACGGCCTCCGCGGCCAAGGCCTCTCCCCCTCGACGATCGCGAACATCCTCGATCCGCTCCGCGTCGTCTTCCGCCGGGCGATCCGCCGCGACGAGGTCGCGATCGACCCGACAGAGAACCTCGACCTTCCCGCCATCCGCGGACGCCGGGATCGGATCGAGCCGCCCAGAGGTGGCGCACGAGTTGCTCGGCGCCCTGCCCGACAGCGAAAAGGCCTTCTGGGCAGTCGCTCTTTTTGTGGTCTGCGCCGCGGTGAGCTGCGAGGACTTCAGTGGCTCAACGTCGACTTCGACAACGGCGTGATCCGAGTCGAGCGCTCCTGGGATCCGGTCAAGGGACCGGTCGACGTCAAGACCGGCGCCGGCCGCCGCGCCGTCCCGATGGCATTCGTCGTCCGCCGAGAACTCAAAGCACACCAGCAGCGCACCAAGCGCGACGGCGAGGACCTCGTCTTCGGCCGCACGAAAAACGAGGCGTTCTTTGCCTCCACGATCCGCGCCCGTGCGAACAAGGCATGGAAAGCCGCCGGCCTCGAGCCGATCACCCCGCACGAGGCGCGTCACTGCGCGACTCTTACTTCATCGCCGCCGGCCTCGATTGGAAGCAGATCTCGACCTGGGCCGGGCACACTGACGTACGCCAGACCTGGAACCGCTACGGCCACCTCGTACCCGGTGGCGAAGACCAAGCCAGAGAGCGACTGGACGCCTACCTAAACCCTCCTAAGCCGACCCCGACTGTGGCGCAGGACCCCCAGGAAGGCGAAGACCCCAGCAGAGGCCTGGGGTTTCCGCAGTACCGCTACCGGGATTCGAACCCGGGTTTCCGCCGTGAGAGGGCGGCGTCCTAGTCCCCTAGACGATAGCGGCGGGGATCTCCAGCGGTCTCCAGCCGTCGCCGGATGGCAAATGAGCTTAGCGTGCGCAAGGGGACCAGCAGCCTCCCACCGCTCCGACTGTCTCGCCGGCGGAACCGTCCGAGCGCGCGCGAACATATGTTCGACCGTGATCGTCGAGCGGCATGCTTCATCGACTGGTAACTTGGGATGGCCCGCGGCTGTGGCGAAATTTGGCAGACGCGCACGGTTCAGGTCCGTGTGGGGGAAACCCCTTGGAGGTTCGAGTCCTCTCAGCCGCATCGGAGACCCCGCTGAGCGATGTCGCTCTCCTGGACGAGCTCATCGGCGCTGAAGCGAATGACCAGATGCGCAGGCTCTGGGCGAAACCGTCGCGCTGCCGGTGTGAAAATTGCGACCTCGCCTCCGTACGGGCGCCTCACAGCCACCCGCGCTCCTCCGCGGTCCGCACCGCCTCGCCCCGGTTGCGGGCATCGAGCTTCTGCATCACCGAGGACAGGTGGTTGCGGACGGTGCCGGGCGACAGGTACAGGGCGGCGGCCAGCTCGGCCACGGTGGCGTGATCCCGGGACGCGGCCAGCACCTCGTGCTCACGCGGGGTGAGCGGGCACTCGCCCTGGGAGAGCGCGGCCGCCGCCAGACCCGGATCGACGACCCGCTCGCCGCCGAGCGCGCGCCGGATCGCCGCCGAGAGTTCGGTGGCGGGCGCGTCCTTGAGCACGAAGCCGGCGGCGCCCCCCTCCATCGCCCGGCGCAGATAGCCCGGACGCCCGAACGTGGTCAGGATCAGCACCCGGCAGCTGGGCATCGCGCCCGCCAGCAGCTCGGCGGCGTCGAGCCCGGTCGATCCTGGCATCTCGATGTCCAGCAGCGCGACGTCGGGTTTCGCTTCCAGCGCCGCGGCCAGCACCTCGTCGCCCCGCGGGACCTGGGCGACCACCTCGAAGTCGGGCTCGAGCTCGAGCAGGCTGGCCAGCGCCCCGCGGACCATCCCCTGGTCCTCGGCGATCAGGATCCTGACCATCACGCGCCGACCGGCAACGAGACGGCAAGGCGAAAGCCGCCCTCGGGAAGTGAGCCGGCCTCGAGTCGCCCGCACAGGCTCTCGGCGCGTTCGGTCAGACCCGCCAGCCCGTTTCCGGCCTGTCCGTTGACCGATCCCCGGCGCCACCCGGTCCCGGACGCCGACTCCGATCCCGGGCCCCACCCCGTGCCGGCCCCGTCGTCGAGCACCTCGACCGCCGCCGCCTCCGAGGAGGCGCTCACCCTGACCATGCAATGGCGGGCGCCGCTGTGGCGGATGACGTTGGTTGCCCCCTCGCGCACCGCCCAGGCCAGCACCGCCTCGACCTCGGGGTGCAGCGCCATCGGCGTCTGCTCCACGTCGGCCTCGATCCCGGCCGCCAGAAGCGCCACCCGGGCCCCCCGAAGCTCGCCCGTGAGCGTCGGCTGCCGGTAACCGCTGACCGCGTCACGCACTTCTCCCAGGGCCTGACGAGCGACCTGCTCCACGTCGGCGACCTCGGTGGACGCCTGCTCGATACGGTCGGGCAGGAGTCGTCGCGCCAGCTCGGCCTTGATCGCGATCACCGACAGCGAGTGGCCGAGCAGGTCATGCAGATCCCGGGCGAAGCGCTCGCGCTCCTGCGCCACCGCCGTCCGGGCCAGCTCGGCGCGAGCCTCGGTGAGCTCCTGATTGCGAACGCTCAGATTGCGCATCAGCGTGAGCAGCAGCCCTACTCCCACCGCGCTGGCACCGTAGCCCAGCGCTGTGCCGGCGCCGGCTCCGCCCAGGGAGCTGCAGACGATCGCCAGGCCGCTGGTCCCGAGGACCGCCGGAAATCCCCACGGCGACGCGACCCCCATGCCGACGCACGCCGCGCAATAGGAGAACAGGAAGCCCCAGCTGGGGCGATCGGCAAGCGTCAGGGTCACCGTCACCGACAGCAGGAACCCGCACAGCGCCCAGGAGAGCCGCCGCGAGCGTTGATCGGCCCAGCTCAGGACCAGCCACACGTAGACCAGCCACACGTAGGCGGCCGAGAACGCCACCGCCCCGGCAATCGCCAGCCAGTGCTCGGCCGTCGAGCCGCGGTTGGCAAAGGCGGTGACGACCGGGACGACGATGAACCCCAGCCACACGAGCAGGGCGAGCAGGCGACCGGGGCCCCAAGGGCCCCGTCGGCTGAGCCGGTCGCTCAACCGCCACGAGCTCAGCCCGCTCACACGACCTCCCCCTGCGGCTGCCGGAGAAAGCTGAGCATCAGGTAGATCCCGATCGCCGTCCAGATCGCCAGGTTGCACAGGCTGGCCCCGTCGAGCCCGGCCCCGTGGTGGCGGGGATCGAACACATACTGCAGGCCGTTGGCGAGCGCCCTGATCGGGAAGATGCTCGCGATCTCGTTGAGCGCCTTGGGCAGCGAGTCGGTCGGGAACCAGATGTTCGAGATGAAGGTCAGGGGAAGCGTGAGCAGGTTGATCACGACCGGACCCGACTCGGCGTTGGAGATGAAGCGTGTCATCCCGATCCCGAGCGTCGTGAACGCCGCGGTTCCGAGCGCGAGCGTGACGATCAGCCCCGGGAGCGCCCCGAGGCGGAACTTCACGCCCCAGAAGACGACGCCCAGGACGATGACCAGCGCGGCCATCACCATCATGATCAGGACGGTGGAGCCGATCCGAGCGGCCACGTAGGCCCAGCGGGGCAGCGGTGTGCCCTGCATCCGCTTGAGCACGCCCTGGTCCCGCAGGATCGCGGTATTCATCGCCAGGTTGACGAACGTGGTGGCGATGATCCCGTAGGCGAGGATGCCCGGAACGAAGAAGTCGTCGTAGGGGATCCCGCCACGACTGGAGATCGTCCCGCTCTGATCGAGGCTGGCGAAGATGACGAGGAACATGATCGGGAAAAGGAACGTGAACAGCCCGCGCCCCCGGTTGCGCCAATAGGCGCGCTGCTCATAGCGGATCTGCCAACCGACGAGCCCGAGGTCGCGGCCGAAGCTGGATGGGTGAACCGGGCTCATGCGCCTGCCTCCTGCTGCAAGGTCGGATCTTCGCTGCTCGCGCCGGTGAGCTCGAGGTAGATGTCCTCGAGCGTCGGCTGGGTGACCGAGAAGTGACGCACGTCGATGTCGCGATCCAGCGCCCACGTGGTCACGATCTGGGTGGCCCGCACGGGCTCCCGGGTCGACAAGACGACACGGTCCCCTTCCAGCGATCGCCGGCCCGGGATCTCGGGGATGTCGCCCAGTGACCAGCGGTCGGGCAGCGCAAACCTGATCTCGGCCGGACGCAAATCGCGGCCCCCCAGCTCGTCGGGACGACCGCAGGCGATTATCTCCCCCTGGCTCATGATCGCCACGCGGTCGGCGAGCTGCTGGGCCTCGTCCATGAAGTGGGTGGTCAAAAAGACCGTCTTGCCGAGCTCACAGAGCGACCGGATCGTCGCCCAGGCCTGGCGGCGCGCGGCGGGATCAAACCCGGTGGTCGGCTCGTCGAGGAAGATCAGCTCCGGATCGCCGACCAGCCCGAGCGCCAGGTCCAGGCGGCGACGCTGGCCGCCGGAGAGCGCCTTGGCCCGCACGTCTCGCTGCTCGGCCAGCTCGACGAGGTCGATCACCTCGCCGACGGGCCGGCTGTGGGCGTAATAGCGGCCGTACATCTCGACCAGCTCGGCGACCGTCAGGTCGTTTTGCAGGCCGCATTGCTGAAGGACGATCCCGACCTGGGCGCGTAGCTCACGTGCGCCCGTGCCCGGGTCGGCCCCCAGGACGATGGCCTCGCCCCTGGTTCGCGTCCGGTAGCCCTCCAGGATCTCGACGATGGTTGTCTTGCCGGCCCCGTTAGGACCGAGCAGGCAGAACACCTCGCCACGCTGGACCGAGAAGCTGACGCCGCGGACCGCGTCGGTGCTGCCGTAGACCTTGTGCAGGTCCCTGACCTCGATCGCGGGCTCCGGCCCGGGGTTGAAGTGAAAGCTCATGGGCAGCAGCGTAGGCTCGCCACCGCGTCACCGTAAGTGGCAGGCGACCGAAATCGGCCATGACATCTGTCATGCGCTCCACCTCACGATCACCTCGGTTCCGTGCTCGTAGCCGAGCACCCCGAGGGCCGCCGCGGCGAGCAGAAAGCGGGCGCCCGCGGCCACCTCCATCTCGAGCCAGCGGACGGTCAGCACCCGCAGCACGTGCCCGTGGGCAAAGGCCAGGACCTGACCTTCGGCCCGGCGCATGCGGTCGAGCACCCGGTCGACCCGGCCGCCGATCTCGGCGGGCGACTCGCCGCCCGGACAGCCGTCGCGCCACAGGCTCCAGCTCGGTTCGCGCTCGCGGATCTCGGGCGTGGTCAGGCCCTCGTACTCGCCGTAGTTCCATTCGTGCAGGTCGTCTGAGAGCTCCGCGGTCTCGCCGAAGCCCGCCAGCGAGCAGGTTTCACGGGCGCGCAGCAGGGGGCTGCACAGGACCAGCGAGAAATCGTGGGCCGCGAGCTTGGGGGCCAGCGCCGCGGCCTGCTCGCGCCCCTTCTCCAGCAGCGGCAGGTCGGTGTAGCTGGTGTGCTGGCCGGACTCGCTCCACTCGGTCGCCCCGTGGCGAGCGATGCAGATCTGATCGGCCATCCCGCGCCTCTCAGCCGCTCACAGAGACTCGATGTCCCCGTCGGTGCGCTCGATCTCGAGCACCTTGGCCCGGCGCCGGACGTGGCGTTCCTCGTAGGACAGCTGCGCGGCCAGGAACGTGACGACGATCTCGGCCGCGACCTCCACGCCGATCACCCGGCTTCCCAGGCAGAGCAGGTTGACCCCATCGTGCTCGACACCCTGGTGGGCGGTGTAGGCGTCGTGGATCGTCGTCGCCCGCACGCCCGCGATCTTGCACGCCGCCACCGAGACGCCCGCCCCCGACCCGCAGACGAGGATCCCCCGCTCGGCGCGTCCCGAGGCCACCGCGTGGCCGACCTCGAGCGCCTTGTCGGGGTAGTCGATCGGATCGGGCCGGTCGGTGCCGAAGTCCAGGATCTCGTGCCCGGCGGCCTCGATCACGCCGAGCAGCCGATCGCGGAGCACGAAGCCGGCGTGGTCAAAGCCACAGGCGACGATCACGACCCCACCTCGCTGGGCGCCGGGGACCGGTCGGCGAGCTCGTGAGCGGCCAGCAGCGCCGCCCCGAGCACTCCGGCGCGCGCGCCGTGACGGGCCGCCCGGATCGTCGTGCGCTTGCCCAGGCCGGGAAGCACGTAGCCCGCAGCGGTTCGGCGCGCCGGCTCCAGCAGCAGCTCGCCCGCCTCCGCCGCGCCACCGCCGATCACGACCTCCTCGGGGTCGAAGGTGTTGATCGCGTTGGCGACCCCGATGCCCACCCGCTCGCCCCAGAGCTCGATCAAGCGCGCCGCGTCGTGGTCTTCGTCTGCGGCCAGGCGCACGGCGTCGATGCCGGTCACGTGCCCGGCCTGCACGAGCTGGCGCCCGAGGCGCGACTCCGGATGCTGGGCGGCGAAGTCTCTGGCCAGCGCGTCGAGCGCGTGCCCGGCGGCCTCGGCCTCGAGCGATCCCGCCTGGGGAAACTTCCCCGGCTCGGGCGCCGTATGCCGCAGGTCCATGCCCACGAGGGTGTGCCCGAGCTCGCCGGCGCCACCGGTGGCCCCTCGGTAGATCCGCCCCCCCAGGACCAGCCCGCCCCCCACGCCGGTCCCGATCGTGAGCATCACGAGCTCGCGCGCGGCCATCTTCATGTTCTCGTCGTGGGCCTCGGCCAGCGCGGCGACGGTGGCGTCGTTGTCGACGAACACCGGCGCACCCACCCGGGTCCCGAGCACCTCACGCAGGGGCACGTCCACGAGCGGGATGTTGACCGACGAGACCACACGCCCGGACTCGAAGTCAACCACCGAGGGCACCCCGATCCCGACGCCGTCAAGCTCGTCGCCCCGGCACTCGTGGATCATCTGCACAAGCTGGTCGATCAGAGCATCGGCGCCGGAGCAATCGGTCGGCTTGATCGTCGACTCCGACAAGTCGTCGGCACTCAGCCGCGCGACCGCGATCTTGGTGCCACCGAGATCGACGCCCACGACCTCGGTCATGGCCGGCGCTCGCCGCCCAAGCCCGCGGCCGCCGCCGCGTCGAGGAGCACGATGATCTGCCTGGCCTCCGGGGCCAGCAACGACGACGGTACCTCCGGATCGGCCGCGGCGTTCGGTCCAAAGGCCTTGGCGATCGCGTCGGCCTTGGAGTCTCCCTCGGCCAGGAACACGATCTGACGGCTGGCGGTCAACGCCGGGATGGTCAGCGACACGCGGGAAACGAACGGCTCCAGGCCGGCCTCGGGCACGCCCACGACCAGCTTGGAACGCTCCCGGAGCGTGTCCTGGCCGGGGAACAGCGAGGCGCAGTGCCCGTCGGGACCGATCCCCAGGAGCATCAGGTCGAAGTTCGGTGGCCCGGCGGCGCGGAGCGTGCGCTCGTAGTCCTCGGCGCCGGCCTGGGGACCCAGCTCGCCCTTGATGCGGTGCATGATCGGCTGGGCCGGACCCGCCAGGGGGTCGAGCATCGACTCCTTGATCATCCGGTAGTTGGACCGGTCGTCGTCGGGCTCCACGCAGCGCTCATCGCCGATCCAAAGCGTCGTCTGGCTGAGATCGATCCCGATCTCCTGTACCGCCTGCACGAACTCCTTGTAGGCCACCTCGGGGCTCGAGCCTCCGGTGAGGACGATGTCGCCGCCGCCCAGCGCCGCGGCGACCATCAGCGTGGCACAGGCGCGCGACGGGTCCTCGAGGACCTCGATGCCGACGCTCATGCCGGGTACATCTCCTGCGCCGCCTTGAGCGCCGGCAGGTAGGTGGGATCGCGCAGCAGCGCCTGGCGGACCCCCTCGCCGAGGATCCCGCCCTCGCCTCGTGAGGCTCCCAGGATCTTCCAGTCACGCTCCGCCCCGTCAGGCATGCGTTCGTGGGCGTCCAGGCCGCCTTGGCCGCGCTGCAGCGACAGCGCTGCTCCGTGGGCGCAGGCCACGGTGACCCCCACCAGCCCCGGTGCCTCCTGCACGTAGGGTCGCACCGCGACGGTGACTTCGCCGCCGGCGCGCCGTGCGCCCCCTTGCAGCCTGCCGTCGCGTTCAGGACGCAGCGGGCTTCGCTCCCAGTCCAGCCGCGAGGCCAGCCACCCCGCCAGGAGCAGCGCGCTGGCGTTGGAGCGCTCCTGATGGCGAACCTCGAGCTCGGTGACATCGGTCAACGCGGCCAGGCGCTCGGGCAGGTCGAAGCTCGCCGCCAGCCGTTCGCGCCATGGGGTGGTGCGCAACCACGCCAGGTCCACTATGTAGGTGGCCTCGCGCAGTTCCTGGGCATGCTCGAAGGCGTCCGCGGCGTCTCCGCCGTCGTCGGAGTCGATCAACATCACGTCGATCAGGGGGAGCAGCGACCGGACGGCCTCGCGGTAGCCGTGCGGAGACCAGGCCACCGTCGGGATCTCGTTCACCAGCACCGGATCGGCGATCGTCTGCAGCGCGTCGAGATGCTGGGGGCCGAGGTCGATCTCCACCTGCTCGTGCATGACGCCCATGCTCCCGTCCTCGGGCTCGGAGTAGCTGACCGTGGCCACGGCGTCAAGCGTGGTCCGGCCCTCCTCCACCGCGCACAGCACCGTGCGCGAGGCGTGATAGCGACCCACGCGCTCGAGCCGGTTGGCAATCTCGCCCTTCCAGTCGCGGTCCAGGATGACGATCAGGTTCAGCACCCGGGCGGGCGCCAGGGACTCGTTCTCGGCGTGGCGCCTGCGCAGCAGGACACGCAGGGCGGCCTCGATCGCGTCGGGGTCGGTGTCCTGCGCGGTCCAGATGTCCTCGCTCACAGCCGGCGCCACATCCTTGCCTCCGTGGTCAGCGCGTTGGCCGCCTCCGGCCCGGAGGATCCCGACGGGTACTGGGGGATCTCGGACGAGGTGTCGGCTTCCCAGCCCTTGAGGATCGGGTCGATGATCCCCCACAGGGCCTCGATCTCGTCGTTGCGCGTGAACAGGGTGGCGTCGCCGCGCATGGCGTCCAGGATCAGCCGCTCGTAGGCCTCCGGCGACTCCGACAGAAACGAGGTGCCGTAGCGGAACTCCATGTTCACCGGCCGGATGCGCATCCGTGAGCCGGGAATCTTGGCGCCGATCGAGACCGACACTCCTTCGTCGGGCTGGAGCGTGAACACGATCTGGTTGGCCTGGATCCCCACCGATCCCGAGCTCTGGAGCGCGATGTGTGGAACCGGGCGCAGGATCACCGCTATCTCGGTCAGCTTGCGCGACAGGCGCTTGCCGGTGCGCAGGTAGAACGGCACCCCCGCCCAGCGCCAGTTGGAGACGTGCAGCCGCAGGGCCGCGTAGGTCTCGGTGCGCGAGTCCGCGGCGACTCCGGGCTCCTCGCGGTATCCGGGGACCCGGGTCCCCCCTACCACGCCGGGTCCGTACTGGGCGCGCACTGCCATCTCGGCGACGTGGTCCGGGGACGGGGGCACGATCGCCTCGAGCACCTTGAGCTTCTCGTCGCGCAGGCGATCTGCGTCAAAGGCCGTCGGAGGCTCCATCGCCAGCAGCGCCAGCAGCTGCAGCATGTGGTTCTGGACCAGGTCCCGCAGGGCACCAGCGTGCTCGTAGTAGCCGGCGCGGCCGCCGATCCCGATGTCCTCGGCCGCGGTGATCTGGACATGGTCAATGTAGTTGCGGTTCCAGACGGGCTCGAACAGCGCGTTGGCGAACCGGAGCGCCATCAGGTTCTGGACCGTCTCCTTGCCCAGGTAGTGATCGATCCGGAAGATCTGGGGCTCCTCGAAGACCTCCAGCAGCTGCGCGTTGAGCGTGCGCGCCGAGGCCAGGTCGTAGCCGAACGGCTTCTCGATCACGAGCCTCACCTGCGCTTCGTCGGCCTCGTTGAGGTTGGCGGCGCCGAGCTTGCCGGCGATCAGCGGAAAGAACTCGGGCGCCGTCGACAGGTAGAAGACGCGCTCCAGCTCGCGGCCCGCCCGCTCGTCGAACTCGACCAGGGTCCGCCCCAGCTCGGCGTAGACCCCGTCGTCGTCGAAGTTGCCCTGGATGTAGCGCATGTCGTCGAGCAGGCTCTCGAGCACCTTGGGATCGGGCTCGCGCCGGGAGTAGCGCAGGATCGAGTCCTTCGCCGCGTCACGGAAGTCCTCGTGCTCCTGATCGCGGCGCCCGACGCCGATCATCTCGAAGCGCTCGGGAAGCTGGCCCTCGTGGGCCAGGTTGTAGAGCGCCGGGAGCAGCTTGCGATGGGCCAGGTCACCGGTGGCGCCGAAGATGACCAGCGACGTCGGGTGGACGGGCAGGCGCTCCAGGCCTTCGACGAGCGGATTGTCCGACGCGGTCAGGTTGAGCGGCGAGGTGGTGCTCATCGTCCCCCGACAAAGCCGATCCGCATCGCGATCACCTCCGCGAGATCGTCAGCGGGCTACTGGTTGACCGGACGCCTGTGACCACTGCGCGCAGCATAGACGCATGCCCGGCCCGTCAAATCACCGGTCGGTGAATTGCGAGCGGCGGGAGAGCTCACCCGAACAGGACGCCGAAGCGCTCGTACTCGGCCACGGGCACCCGACGAACCTCGGCGACGGCGTCGGCGAGCGCCACCAGCTCGATCTCGGTGGAACGCAGCGCCGTCATCGTCCCCCACAGCCCGGCGTGGGCGGCGTCGATCGCAGCCAGACCGAGCCGGGTCGCCAGCACCCGGTCAAACGCGGTCGGGGTGCCGCCACGCTGCACGTGGCCGAGCACCGTGGCGCGAGTCTCGAACCCGGTCCGGGCCTCGATCTCCTTTTCGAGCGCCGAGCCGATGCCGCCCAGCCGGGGATGGCCGAACTCGTCGAGCTCGCCGGTGGCCAGGCTCATCGTGCCCTCCTTGGGCATCGCCCCCTCGGCCGCGACCACGATCGAGAAGGGGCGCCCGCGCCCGTGACGGCGGCCGATCAGGCGGCAGACGTCGTCGATGTCGAACGGGATCTCGGGAATCAGGATCACGTCGGCGCCCCCGGCGATGCCAGAGTGCAGCGCGATCCAGCCGGCGTTGCGGCCCATGACCTCAACGACCAGGATCCGGTGGTGGCTCTCCGCGGTGGTGTGCAGCCGGTCGATCGCCTCGGTGGCGACCTGCAAGGCGGTGTCAAAGCCGAAGGTCTGGTCGGTGGCGCCGAGGTCGTTGTCGATCGTCTTGGGCACACCGATCACGCTGACGCCGGCCTCGCGCAGGCGGTTGGCGGCCCCCAGCGTGTCCTCGCCCCCGATCGTGATCAAACCCTCGAGACCGTGTCGCTCGAGGGTCGCCTGGACCGCCTGCACCCCATCCGCCCGCTTGGATGGGTTGGTCCGCGAGCTGCCGAGGATCGTCCCGCCCCGGGGAAGGATGCCCCGCGTGGACTCGATCGTCAGATCCTCGTGGACGTCGTCGAGGACGCCGCGCCAGCCGTCGCGGAAGCCGACGATCTGGTCCCCGAACTCGTCGATCCCCTTGCGGACCGCGGCGCGGATGACGGCGTTGAGTCCGGGGCAATCGCCTCCGCCGGTGAGCATGCCGAGCCGCACGGGCGGCATCCTACGTGGTCTCGGGCTCATGACCCGCGACGCGACGGGCGCTCGCTCTGGCAGAGTCTCGGTGGTGAGCGAGGCAGGGCGCCCCACAGCCAACGTCTGCCATGTGCTGCGAGAGGATGCCGAGCTGGCCGAGGCGGTCGAGCCCGAGCGCCGCGCGCAGGCGCTCGAGGCGCTGACCGCTCGAGAGGTCACGATCCCGGCCGGCGCCTGGGGCTCACGTGAGATCCCGCTTGACGGCGGGATCGGGCTGCTGGTCCTCGGTGGGGTCCTGGTTCACCGGGTCGGGATCGAGGAGCGGTTCGGAGCCGAGGTGCTCGGGGAGGGAGACGTGATGCGGTCGGTGCAGGCCGAGCTGGCGCCGTTCACGCTGCCCGTGACCAACGACTGGGTGGTGCTCGAGACGGCACGGCTGGCGGTGCTCGACGAGCGCTTCGTGCGCCGTCTGGCCCATTTCCCCCCGGTCGCGGCCCGTCTCTTCGCCCGGGCCATCCTGCGTTCACGCCAGCTGGCGGTCAACATGGCGATCGTCCATCAGGCGCGCGTGGACGTTCGCCTGCAGATGCTGCTCTGGCAGTTGGCGAGCCGCTGGGGACGGGTCCGGAGCGACGGCGTCCTCGTCCCGCTCCGGCTCACCCATGCCGTCCTCGCCGATCTGGTGGCGGCGCGCCGCCCCACGGTGACCAGCGCCCTGTCCGACCTCGCCCGCCGGGGAACGGTGCGTGCCGTGCCCGACGGCTGGCTGCTGAGCGGCGGACCGCCGGGAGCCGCCGACAGCCCCCTGTCGAGCGCGGCCGTGACCGGCGCCCCGGCCGTCGAATAGGCGTGCACATCGACCCCTACATCGTTCTGGGCAGCGCGATCGTCGGGCTGCTCGTGGGGATGACCGGCGCCGGCGGGGGCGCCCTGATGACCCCGATGCTGATCCTCCTGTTCGGCATCACCCCCTCGACGGCGATCTCCAGCGATCTCGTGGCCGCGGTCGTCATGCGACCGATCGGCGCCGCCGTCCACTGGCGCGCCGGAACCGTCAACAGCAGGCTGGTCGGCTGGATGGTGCTCGGATCGGTGCCCGCCGCCTTCCTCGGCACCTATCTGCTGCACGTCCTGGGGGACGCCAAGTCGGCCGAGGACAACATCGAGGTCTTCCTCGGCGCCGCGCTGCTGGTCGGCGCGGGCGCGATGGCGCTGAGGTTTGCGCTTGACCGGCGCACGGGCTCGAGCCGGGACGCCTTCATCCGGGAGGTCGCGCCGCGGCCGCTGCTGACGCTGGCGATCGGGATCGTCGGCGGCCTGATCGTCGGGATGACCTCGGTCGGATCGGGCTCGCTGATGATCGTGGGTCTGCTGTTCGTCTACCCGCGGCTCGGCGCCAACCAGCTCGTCGGCACCGACCTGGCGCAGGCGGTGCCCCTGACCCTGGCGGCCGCGGCGGGCGCGCTCGTGTTCGGACACGTGGAGCTGTCGGTGACCGGCTCGCTGATTCTCGGCAGCGTCCCCGGGGTGCTGATCGGCTCGCTGCTGTCCTCGACCGTGCCCGACCGCTACGTCCGCCCCGTGATCGCGTTCACGATCTTCGCCTCCGGTCTCAAGTACGTCGGCGTGCCGACCACCGCACTGGGATGGGTCCTGTGCGCAACGCTGCTGGCCGGCGGGGCGGCGTGGCTCTACCTGGCACGCCCCTGGGCGGGGTCGCCGGAGTCCCCGGGGGTGTCGACCGACGGGCGGCCAACCGACGCGGATGAGCAGCCAGTCGAGTCCGGCGCCGCTACCTGACCGCCCTGCGCGCGTCCGGCACTAGCGCAACCCGAGCAGCACGTCGACCACCAGCTGGTCGAGCGCCTCGTTCGCGTAACCCCGCCGCGCCAGGCGATCGAGGTCGTCGGCCTCGGCCTTGAGGGTGTCCGGGTCGCTCGCGACGCCGGCGCCGATCGAGGGCTCGGTCAGCGCGTCGGCCGAGGCCGAGGCCAGCGCCTGTTTGACCTCGGGCAGGGAGTCGAAGTGGCGAGCCCGCTCGGCCAGCGCGGCATAGGTGCGCATGCAGCCGCGCACGAACTCCCACACCCCGGCTTCGTCCTCGTTGCGATAGGGATGGGCGTCGAAGTGCCGGGGTCCCGGATACTCCGCGTTCTCGAGCAGGCGAACCAGATGAAAGGCCTCCTTCAGGTCCTCGGCGCCGAACCGGTAGTCCTGGTCATAGCGGCCGATGCGCTGGCCGTTGAGGTCGATGTGAAACAGCTTGCCCGCCCACAGCGCCTGCCCCACACCGTGGGCGAACGAGAGTCCGGCCATCGTCTCGTGGGCGAGCTCGGGATTGACGCCGACCATCTCGGGGCGCTCGAGGGTCGTGATGAAGTGCAGGGCATGACCGACGGTGGGCAGGAAGATGTCGCCCCGCGGCTCATTGGGCTTGGGCTCGATCGCGAAGCGCAGGTCATAGCCCTGGGCGACGGAGTAATCGGCAAGGAAGTTGATCGCCTCGCGGTAACGCTCCAGCGCGGCCCGGGGATCCTTGGCGACGCCCACCTCGGTCCCCTCGCGCCCGCCCCAGAAGACGTAGACCTCGGCGCCCAGTTCGGCCCCGAGGTCGATCGAGCGCATCGCCTTGCCGATCGCGGCGCGGCGCACGCCCCGGTCGTTGGAGGTGAAGGCCCCGTCCTTGAACGCCGGATGGGTGAACAGGTTGGTCGTCGCCATCCCCACCCCCAGGCCGCGTTCGCGCAGCGCGTCCTTGAAGCGGGCGACGATCCGATCGCGCTCGGCGGCCGCCGTCCCGTAGGGAATGAGGTCGTTGTCGTGCAGGCTCACCCCCCAGGCGCCCAGGTCGGCGAGCCGGTGGACGGTGTCGATCGGATCCCGCGGGGGACGGGTGGGATCGCCGAACGGGTCGCGGCCGGGATTGCCGACGGTCCACAAACCGAAGGTGAAGCGGTAGCTGCGCAGAGAGTCTGTATCGACCATCTCCCTCACTTTCCAGATCGAGCTGTGTTCAATTAGGGTTCGCGGATGAATACGGCGGCTCAAACGACACCATATTCATCTACGGCCCTTAGATCGTGAGCAGTCAGGCCCGGGTCATCGGCATCGACGTCGGCACCTCGTCGCTGAAGGGCGTGGTGATCGACGAGCAGGGCGCGGTGATCGGCGCGGCCGAACGCCCCTATCCCGTCTCCCGCCTCCACCCCGGGTGGTCAGAGCAGGATCCAGAGGACTGGTGGGAGGCCGCTCAGCAGGTTCTCGAGGAGCTCGGCGCCGAAGCGGCCGATGGGATCGGGCTCAGCGGCCAGATGCACGGGTTGGTCGCGCTCGGCTCCGATGACCGCCCCCTGCGCCCGGCGATCCTCTGGAATGACGGGCGCAGCCAGCCCCAGGCCTCCCGGATCGAGCGCGAGCTGGGAATCGAGCGCCTGGTGGCACTGAGCGGCAACCGCGTGCTGGCCGGGTTCACGGCGCCCAAGCTGGCCTGGCTGGCCGAGCACGAACCCGACGTGCACCGGAGGATCCGCCGCGTCCTGCTGCCCAAGGACTACGTTCGGCTGCGGCTCACCGGCCAGGCGGCGACCGACGTCTCCGACGCGTCGGGGACGCTGCTGTTCGACGTCGCGCGGCGCGCGTGGAGCCCGGAGCTGGCCGCCGCGTTCAGGGTCGATCCCGGCTGGCTGCCGGCGCTGCACGAATCGCCGGAGGTCAGCGGGGGCACCCAGGCCGGGGTCGCGGTGGCGGCGGGCGCGGGCGATCAGGCCGCGGGAGCGCTGGGTGTCGCGGTCACCGACGAGGGCGGGCCGGCCTCGCTGGTGGTCGGGACCTCGGGAGTCATCTTCGCCGCCCGGGATGCATACGCCGCCGATCCCGGGGGGCGCCTGCACGCCTTCTGCCACGCGCTGCCTGACCGGTGGCACGTCATGGCGGTGATCCTGTCGGCCGCCGGGGCGCTCGGCTGGCTGCGGGAGGCAATCGCCTCCGAGGCCGGGATCCCCGAGCTGCTCGCCGAAGCGGCCCGGTGGGAGCCCGGCGCCGAGGGGCTCGTGTTCGCCCCGTACCTGTCTGGCGAGCGAACGCCCCACGCCGATGGTGACGTGCGCGGCGCCTTCGCCGGCCTGGGGCTGCGCCACGACCGAGGAGCGCTGGTGCGCGCGGTCCTGGAGGGCGTCGGCTACGGGCTGCGCGATGGTCTCGACCTGATCTCCGCCGCCGGTGGGCGTCCGGCCAAGGCCCGCGTCTCCGGTGGTGGCGCGCGCTCGCAGCTGTGGCTGAAGATCCTCGCCAGCATCCTGGAGCTGCCCCTGGAGCGCGTCGAAGCCGAGGCGGGGGCGGCCTATGGCGCGGCGCTTCTGGGCGGGACCGCCGGCGGGGTGTTCGCCGACGCGCGCGCCGCCGCTCAAAGCGCCGTCAAGGTCATAGACGAGGTGGAGCCCGACCCCGAATGGGTGGAGCGCTACGCGGGGCAGCGCGAGCGCTTCCAGGCGCTGTACCCGCTTCTCGCCGGGTTGCCCCGCTGACCACCCCGCGCCCGGGCCGGCCGTCGCCGCACGGCCGCCCACGCGAGGCCACGAGAAGTGACACCGCGTCTTGACAAGCACGCAAACCATGAGCTAGCCTGCAGCCCGTCTAAATGACAACGTTGTCGTCGAGGAGAGGCTCGGGCAGCGAGTCGATGCCCCCGGCGGCTTCCCCTGCAATCTCTCCTGATCGGATACGCGATGCGTCACGCAATCCGCCGCCAGTTCCCCACAGCGATCGCAGCGCTGGTGATGCTGGTGGCATTTGTCGCGACCGGCTCGGCCAGCAGCGCGGCCGCGCGCGGCAAGCAGGCGGCGACCGCCAAAGCGGCCGCGAGCCAGACGATCGTCGTCGACGACGCCATCCAGGGCACCGGGCTGGACGAGTTCGACTACATCGGGTCAGACTGGGGCCACGCCGGCGGCGAGGGCGCTCCGGCCAATCCGTATGACGGCACCAACAGCTGGGCCAACCAGGCTGGCGACAAGGTCACGTTCACGTTCGTCGGCACGCAGATCACGTTCTATGGGATCACCGATCCGGGGCACGGCATCGGCGCGATCTCGATCGACGGCGGCACTCCGACGGACATCGACTTCTACAGCGCCAACCGCACCGGTGATGTACCCCTGTGGACCAGCCCGGTGCTGCCTAACGGCACCCACACGCTGACCCTGTCCTGGACGGGCCAGAAGAACCCCGCCTCCACCGGCACGTTCATCACCGTTGACCGCGTCAGCTTCCAGGGCGAGCCTCCGCCCCCCGCGCACACCGACATCACCGTCGATCCCAATGGGACGGGCCGGGTGTTCGACGGGGTCGGCGCGATCAGCGGCGGCGGCGGAAACTCGCGGCTGCTGATCGACTATCCCGCCAAGCAGCGCAACCAGATCCTCAACTACCTGTTCAAGCCCGGCTACGGCGCCGACCTGCAGATCCTCAAGCTCGAGATCGGCGGCGACGCCAACTCCACCGACGGCGCGGAGCCCAGCATCGAGCACACCCGCGGCGCGGTGAACTGCAACGCCGGCTATGAGTTCTGGCTGGCGCAGCAGGCCAAGCTGCGCAACCCCAACATCAAGCTCTACGGCCTCGCCTGGGCGGCGCCGGGCTGGATCGGGAACGGCAACTTCTGGTCTCAGGACATGATCAACTACCTGATGACCTGGCTGGGCTGCGCACGCTCGCACGGCCTGAGCATCAACTATCTCGGCGGCTGGAACGAGCGCGGCTACAACATTCCGTGGTATGAGAACCTGCACGCCACGCTGGCCGCCAAGGGCTACAAGACCCAGGTGGTGGGCGACGACAGCGGCTGGGACGAGGCCGACGCGATGGCCACCAACCCTGCGTTTGCCAAGTCGATCGACATCCTGGGCGCGCACTACTCCTGCGAGGGCGGCGACGGCGGCAACGCCGACACCTGCTCCACCACCCAGAACGCGCTCAACACCGGGAAGCCGCTGTGGGACTCAGAGCAGGGTTCCCAGGACGACAACAGCGGCGCCCCCGCGCTGATCCGGGCGATCACCCGCGGTTACATCGATGCCAAGATGACGGCGCTGCTGAACTGGCCGCTGATCGCCGCGATCACCCCGAACCTTCCCTACCCCACCGACGGCATGATGGTCGCCAACTCGCCGTGGTCGGGCCACTACAGCGTCGGCACCAACACCTGGGTGACCGCCCAGGTCACCCAGTTCACCCAGCCGGGCTGGCAGTTCATCGACAGCGCGAGCGGCTACCTCGGCGGCAATCGCAGCAACGGCAGCTACGTCACCCTGGTCTCGCCCGGCAAGTCGGACTTCAGCACGATCGCGGAGACCACCACTGCCACCTACGCCTCGACGGCGACGCTGACCGTGCCGGCCGGCCTGGCGAGCAAGCCGATACACGTCTGGGCGACGAACGCCGGCTCCACCGGCAACGCCCAGCACTTCATGCACCTGCCCGATGCCAAGCCCGACTCATCGGGCAAGTTCACCGTCACCCTGAAGCCGGGGTACGTGTACACGTTCAGCACGCTGTCGGGAGCGGGCAAGGGAACCGCGGTCGCGCCCCCGGCGCACCCGCTGGCGCTTCCCTACCGTGACAACTTCAACAGCTACCCCGCCGGCCAGGAGGCGCGCTACGTGTCCGACATGCAGGGCGCCTACGAGGTCGAGCCCTGCGCCGCCGGGCGAAGCGGCTCCTGCCTGCAGCAGATGGCGCCGATCATGCCGATCGAGTGGCAGCAGGACAGCGACGCCTACGCGCTGGTCGGCGATCCGTCGTGGACCAACTACAAGGCGCAGATGGACGTGGAGCTGACCAAGCCGGGCACGGTCGAGCTGATCGGGCGCGCGGGAACCCAGAACCGCCCGCAGTCACATCAGCAGGGCTACTACTTCCAGATCAGCGACACCGGCTCCTGGAAGCTGCTCAAGAGCGACGACAACGGCAACCGCACGACGCTGGCCCAGGCGTCGGTGCGTGCGCTGGGACTGCATCGCTGGCACACCCTGGCGCTGTCGTTCAGCGGCCCCGTGATCACCGCCTACGTCGACGGCAAGGCGGTCGGGGTCATCCAGGACTCCTCCTACGCCGCCGGGCAGGTCGGCTTCGGCATCGTCGGCTATGCCACCGACCAGTTCGACAACCTGTCGATCACCCGGGAGGCGCCGTCCGCGGCGACGGCATCGCTGAAGGTGACCTCGTCGCCCAAGTCGGTGCAGCGCGGCCAGCCGGTGTCGGTGACCGCGACGTTGTCGGTGCCCGCCGCCGCCAAGGCGGCCAAGGGGGTGAACCTGACGCTCCACCCACCCAGCGACTTCGCCGGCGACACCTCTCAGCCGCAGGTCTTCGGCGTGGTCAAGCCGGGACATCACGTGTCCGCCACCTGGCAGCTGACGGCGCCCATCGATCAGGCCGGCACCGTGACGATCAACGCCACCGCCACCTATGCGCAGTACAAGGTCGCGCACTGGCTGACCCAGAGCGGCCCGGTGCAGGTGACCAACCCGCCGGCGCCCGCCGGGACGGTCGACGTCTCGGCCCTGCCGTTCCTGGCCTCCACCAACGGGTTGCCCAACGGCTGGGGGCCGGTCGAGCGCAACGAGTCGGTGGGCGGAGCACAGGCCAACGACGGCAACCCGCTCACGATCGACGGCACCGTGTACCCCAAGGGGCTGGGCACCAACTCCATCTCAGACGTCACGATCTACCTCGGCGGCAACTGCTCGACGTTCACCTCGACGGTCGGGGTCGATGATGAGGTCGGAAACCAGGGCAGCGTCACCTTCAGCGTGCTGGGCGACGGCGAGACGCTCGGCTCGACGAGCACGATCAGGGGCGGCGATCCCGCCCAGCAGATCACCGCCAACGTCACCGGCGTTCAGGTCCTCGAGCTGGTGGTCGGCGACGCCGGAGACGGCAACGCCAACGACCACGGTGATTGGGCAATGCCCACGCTCACCTGCGCCGGCTGAGTCCCGCAAGGATCTGTCAACCTTGCAGCATGTCGGTGGGAGCGGCGCCCACGGTGCACCGGCCCGCGGCCGAGAGCGTGGCCGAGGGCCGGCGTGCGCTGAACGATCTGCTCGGCTCCGAGCGGGTGGCCACGGGCGCCGACGTGCTCGCCCAGCACGGCCACGACGAGTCGTTTCACGCGCAGGCCCTTCCCGACATGGTGGTCTGGCCCCGGAGCGTGGAGGAAGCCGCCGCCATCGTCGCGGTGGCCGCCGCGCACCGGCTGCCGCTGGTGCCCTTCGGCGCCGGCACCTCGCTGGAAGGTCACGTCGCGGCCCTCGGAGGCGGCATCAGCGTCGACATGCGCGAGATGGCCGCGATCGGCACTCCGTCGCTTGAGAACCTCGATGTCGTCGTGCAGGCGGGAGCGACGCGCCGGGCGCTTGACGCGCGGCTACGTCCGGAGGGCGTCTTCTTCTCCGTGGATCCCGGCGCCGACGCGACGATCGGGGGGATGATCGCCACCGGCGCCTCGGGCACCACCACCGTCCGCTACGGCGCGATGCGCGAGAACGTCCTGGCGCTGACCGTCATCGACGCGCGCGGCAGCGTGCTGCGCACCCACTCGCGGGCACGCAAATCGTCGGCCGGATATGACCTGACGAGGCTCATGATCGGCTCCGAGGGGACCCTGGGACTGATCTGCGAGGCGACGCTGCGCGTGCACCCGACCCCCGAGGCGACGGCGGCCGCCCAGTGCACGTTCCCCAGCATCGACTCCGCCGTCCGGTGCGCGGAACGGATCGGACAGCACGCCATCCCGGTGGCTCGAATCGAGCTCGTGGACGAGCTCGCCATCGAGGCCATCAACCGCCACAACGGCACGTCCTTCACGGTCGCGCCGACGCTGTTTCTCGAGTTTCATGGCGCGTCCGGGCGCGACGTCGAGGCCCAGGCCACGGAAACCGAACAGATCGCCTCCGAGTTCGGCGGCAGCGACTTCGCATGGGCCTCCGACGAGCGTGAGCGACGCCGGCTCTGGCATGCCCGCCACGGCGCGATGGAGGCCGCACGCGCGCTGCGTCCGGGCAGTGGCGCCCTGACCACCGACGTGTGCGTGCCGATCTCCGCACTCGCCGGCTGCATCGCCGCCACCCAGGCCGACATCGCCGAACACGGGCTGACGGCGGCGATCGTGGGGCACGTCGGCGACGGCAACTTCCACACGGTCGTGCTCGTCGACCCGTCGGACGCCGATGAGGTGGAGCGCGGCGAGGCGTTTCACGCCCGCGTGGTGCGCCGCGCTCTGGACCACGAGGGCACCTGCACGGGCGAGCATGGCGTCGGCTACGGCAAGACGCGTTTCCTGGAAGCCGAGCACGGGCCCGCCGCGGTGCAGATGATGCGGACGATCAAGCGCGCGCTGGATCCCGACGGCATCTTCAATCCCGGGAAGGTGGCGGGGTGAGGCCCGAGCCCCGAGCTCGGCCGCCCAGGACCAGCGAAACGTAGCCGTCGGCGATCTGCTCGGGGCTGAGCTCCCCGCGCGGGCGATACCACTGCGCGGTGTGGTTGACCATTCCGAGCAGCGCCAGCAGGCCGAGCCGGTCATCTTCGCCCTCTCGGACGCGCGCCAGCACGTCGGCGACCAGGCGCTCGAAGGCCTTGCGGCTGGCGCGCACCCTGCGCCAGCGCTCGCCGGACTCGATCACGTGGCGCTCCTGCTGGAAGACCAGCATGTGATCGCGATGCTCGACCACGTGGGTCACCCACATGCGCACCAGCGAGCGCAGCTCATCGGCCGCCGGCTGGTCTTGCGCGCGCAGCTCGCTCGCCCGGTCCAGCAGGGGCTCCATGAGCTGGTCGCAGATCGCGGTCAGCAGGTCCTCCTTGGCGGCGAAGTAGTGATACAAGGCGCCCGTGGCCAGCCCCATGCTGGCGGCCAGCTCCTGCATCGTCGTCTGGTCGTAGCCGCGCTTGGCGAACATCTTGGCGCCCTGGTGGACGACCTGCCGGCGGCGGCGGTCATAGCGCTCTCCAAGCGCCGGGCGAGAGGGACGGACGGCCACGGCGCGGATTGTAGGTTATCCGAAGCATCATTCGAAGTTCGAACGGAACATCTGTATGATCTCCGGGCATGGACTTCGCGCTTGACGACGAGACCCGGCTTCTGCAGCGCACCGTCCGGGAGTTTGCGGCGGAGGAGATCGAGCCCGCCGCGGCCGAGCTCGACGCCACCAAGTCGTTTCCCTACGAGATCGTGGCCAAGATGGCCGAGCTGGGTTGGATGGGGATCCCGTTCCCGGAGCAGGTCGGGGGCGCCGGCGGCACCAGCCTGCAGTACGCGATCGCGGTCGAAGAGCTCACCCGAGTGGACTCGAGCGTGGCGATAACGCTGTGTGCCCACACCTCGCTGGGCACGCAGCCGGTCTACCTGTTCGGCTCCGACGAGCAGCGCCAGGAGTGGCTGCCCAGGCTGTGCGCCGGGGAGATACTCGGCGCCTTCGGATTGACCGAGCCCGAGGCCGGCTCGGACGCCGCCAACACCCACACCCGCGCGCGCCTGCAGGACGGGGAGTGGGTGATCGACGGAGCCAAGCAGTTCATCACCAACGCCGGCACGAAGATCTCGGGCCTGGTCTGCATCACCGCCCGCACGGGCGACGACGAGGTCTCGAACCTGATCGTCCCCAACGGCACTCCCGGCTACGAGCCCGCCGCCCCCTATCGCAAGATGGGATGGAACGCCTCCGACACCCGACCGCTGCACTTCACAGACTGCCACGTGCCCGAGGCCAACCTGCTCGGGCCGCGCGGCGCCGGGTTCCGGCAGTTCCTGACGGTGCTCGACATCGGCCGCATCGGCGTCGCCGCGATGGGCGTGGGGCTCGCCCAGGGCGCACTTGACCAGGCACTCGCCTACGCCCAGGAGCGCCGGGCATTCGGGCGCCCGATCTCGAAGTTCCAGTCGATCGCCGCCAAGCTCGCCGACATGGCCACCGAGATCGAGGCCGCACGCCTGCTCACCTACCGGGCCGCCTGGCTCAAGGACCGGGGCGAGCCGTTCGCCCTGACCGCCGCCCAGGCCAAGCTCAAGACCGGCCGGCTCGCGGTGCGCGCCACCGAGGAGGCCGTGCAGATCCACGGCGGCTACGGCTACATCGAGGAGTACCCGGTGTGCCGCTTCTATCGCGACGCCAAGATCCTGACCATCGGCGAGGGCACCGACGAGGTCCAGCAGATGGTGATCGCCCGTGCGCTCGGAGCATGACCGCCGGCGAGCCATCTACAGCGGTCGAGCTGCCGGCGGCCGCTCGGATCCGCGAGGTCGGCCCTCGGGACGGCTTTCAGAACGAGCCCGACGTGATCCCCACCCCCGTCAAGGTGGCGCTGATCGACGCCCTGGCTCGCACCGGCCTGGAGCGCCTGGAGGTAACCAGCTTCGTGCGCGCCGACGTGATCCCGCAGCTCGCCGACGCCGCGGAGGTCCTTGAGACCGTCGACGTGCCCGACACGGTCAGCCGCTCGGTGCTGATCCCCAACCAGCGCGGACTGGATCGGGCGCTGGAGCTGCGTGAGCACTTCGAGGAGATCAACGTCTTCCTGTCGGCCTCCGAGACCCACAATCGCCGGAACGTCAACCGCTCGGTGCAGGACTCGCTGACCGAGCTCGAGCGCGTACTCGGCCAAGCCCGCGAGGCTGGGCTGCGCTGCGAGGCCGTGATCAGCACCGCCTTCGGCTGCCCCTACGAGGGCCGGGTGGCGCCGGAGCAGGTGCTCGAGATCGCCCGGCGCCTGATCGCCGCCGGCGCCCAGGAGATCGGCTTTGGCGATACCACCGGGATGGCCAACCCGGCGCAGGTGCGCGGCTTCTTTGCCTCCGCTCGCGCAAGCCTGGCCGGGCGGCACGAGATCGAGCTCACCGCGCACTTCCACAACACCCGCGGGCAGGGATTGGCCAACGTCTATGCGGCGCTCGAGACGGGAATCGACTCCTTCGAGTCGAGCTTCGGTGAGCTGGGGGGCTGCCCGGTGCCCGCCGGCGCCACCGGCAACGTCGCCACGGAGGACGTGGTCTCGATGCTGCACGAGATGGACGTGGCCACCGGGATCGATCTGGAGAAGCTGCTGGCCTGCTCGCGCGCGGTCCAGTACCACCTCGGCCGGCCCTTGGGCAGCCACACGCTCGTGGCCGGCCCGATCGACTGGCGCGGCCCCTGGCGGCGCTGATGTTCGAACGCGTGCTGATCGCCAATCGGGGTGAGATCGCCCGGCGCGTGATCCGGACGCTTGACCGGCTGGGAGTCGAGGCGATCGCCGTCTATGCCCCCGCCGACCGCGACGCCCGGCACGTGCGCGAGGCCGCTCGAGCCGTCCCCATCCAGTCCTACCTGGACATCGAGGCGGTGATCGACGCGTGCGTGGCCACCGGCGCCCAGGCGCTTCATCCCGGCTACGGCTTTCTCTCCGAGAACCCGGCGCTGGCGCGGGCGTGCCCGGACGCGGGCGTGGCCTTCGTCGGCCCGACGCCGGAGGCAAGCGAGCTGATGGGCGACAAGCCGCGAGCCAAGCAGACCGCCCAAGCCGCCGGGGTCCCGGTGCTCCCGAGCTTCACGGAGGAGCAGGCGCGGAGCGCCGCCTACCCTCTCCTGGTCAAGGCCGCGGCCGGGGGCGGCGGGCGCGGGATGCGGGTGGTGGCCGGCCCCGAGGACCTCGACCGCGCCCTGGAGTCAGCGCGCCGTGAGGCGCTGGCGGGCTTCGGCGATGACCGGGTGTTCATCGAGCGCTTTCTGGGTCGAGCCCGGCATCTCGAAGTGCAGGTGATCGCCGACAGGCACGGCAACGTGCTGCACCTCGGCGAGCGGGAGTGCTCGCTGCAGCGCCGTCACCAGAAAGTGATCGAGGAGTCCCCCTCCCCCGCCGTCTCCCCGGATCTCCGTGACCGGCTCGGCCGCGAAGCGGTGGCGATCGCGCGGGCCGCGGGCTACCTGAACGCGGGCACGGTGGAGTTCATCGCCGAGGCCGCCGACCCCGGCGTGCATTACTTCCTCGAGTGCAACGCCCGGCTGCAGGTCGAGCATCCGGTCACCGAGCTGGTGTGCGGCGTCGATCTGGTCGAGCTCCAGCTGCGCATCGCCGCCGGAGAGGAGCTGGCGCTCGCCCAGGAGGACGTGCGGCTGGACGGGCACGCCATCGAGGCCCGGATCAACGCCGAGGACGCGGCGCGTGACTTCCTGCCGGCCGCCGGCCGGGTGATCGCCTACCGCCGCGCGCCCCGGGCGCGGGTCGACGATGCGATCGAGGCCGGGAGCGTGATCGGAACCGATTACGACTCCCTGGTGGCCAAGGTGATCGTGAAGGCCGAGGACCGGGCCACGGCGCTCGCCCAGCTGGACCGGGCACTGGCGGACACCGTCGTGCTCGGGGTCACGACCACCACGGGCTTTGTGCGCTCGCTGCTGGCCACCGCCGAGGTCCGCACCGGGCAGCTGGACACCGGGCTGATCGAACGCCTGCCCGCGGTCGCCCCGGTCCTCGATGACCACACCGTGGCCCGGGCGGCCGCGCTCATGACCCTGGCGGCTCGCGAGCGCGAGCGATCAGACGATCCATTCGCCCGTCTCGACGGCTGGCGCCTGAGCGGCCGGCGGTCCGGCTCCCGGTGGCGCCTGGCGGTCGGCGGCGGGGCGCCGCTCGAGGTCATGCTCACCGGTGACGACCCGGAAGCGGTCACCGGTGACGGCCCAGGCCGTTATACGGTCGCGTCCGGGGGCGAAGGGGGCGAGCGCCGGCAGTGGGCCTGGGCCCGGGACGGAGACGTGATCTGGGTCGGATGCGAGGGATACGCCTGGCCGGTCCGGACCGTCTCGGCGGTCGCCGCCCACGGGGCCGCCTCCGGCGGCGATCTCCGGGCCCCCATGCCCGGGCAGGTGCTGGTGGTGAGCGCGCGGCTCGGAGACCGGGTGCGGGCGGGCGACCCGATCGTGGTGCTCGAGTCGATGAAGATGGAGCTGGTGATGAGCGCCCCGCTGGACGGGGCGATCGCCGAGCTGAGCGTCGCCGTGGGCGACAAGGTGTCAGTCGATCAGCCGCTGGCCCGGGTGCAGGCCCCGGAATGACGGTCTTGGGCAGTCACGTCAACCCTGCATCGCAGGAGTTCCAGAGCAACCTGAAGGCCAACCGGGCGCTGGTCTGCGACCTGCGCCGCCGGTTGGAGACGGCCGCACTGGGAGGCGGCGAACGGTTGCGCCAGCGCCACGTGGAGCGCGGCAAGCTGCTGCCTCGGGATCGCGTCGATCGGCTGCTTGACCCGGGCTCCCCCCTTCTGGAGCTCTCACCCCTGGCCGCTCTCGGGCTCTACGACGACGAGGCGCCGGGGGCCGGGATCATCACCGGCATCGGTCGCGTGGCCGGTCGGGAGTGCGTGATCGTCGCCAACGACGCCACCGTCAAGGGCGGCACCTACTACCCGATGACCGTCAAGAAGCACCTGCGGGCCCAGGAGATCGCGCTTGCGAACCGGCTGCCCTGCATCTACCTGGTCGACTCCGGTGGCGCTTTCTTGCCCCGCCAGGATGAGGTGTTTCCCGATCGCGAGCATTTCGGGCGGATCTTCTTCAACCAGGCGACGATGTCGGCGCGGGGAATCCCCCAGATCGCCTCCGTGATGGGCTCCTGCACGGCGGGCGGCGCCTACGTGCCGGCGATGAGCGATGAAACGGTGATCGTCCGCGGCCAGGGCACCATCTTCCTCGGGGGGCCACCGCTGGTCAAGGCGGCCACCGGCGAGGAGGTGACCGCCGAGGAGCTGGGCGGCGGCGAGCTTCACTCGCGCGTCTCCGGGGTCACCGACCATCTCGCCGACGACGACTCCCACGCGCTGGAGATCGTCAGGGAGATCGTGGCCACGCTGGCTGCCAAGCCGCCCTGCCCCTGGACGCGGGAGACCGTGCAGGACCCGGCGCTGGACCCGGAGACGCTGCTGGGCGTGGTGTCAGCCGACGTCCGCAAGCCCTGCGACGCCCGGGAGGTGATCGCCCGGATCGTCGACGGCTCCCGGCTGCACGAGTTCAAGGCGCTCTACGGCCAGACGCTCGTGACCGGCTTTGCCCACATCCACGGGCACCCGGTCGGGATCCTGGCCAACAACGGAATCCTGTTCTCGGAGAGCGCGCTGAAGGGGGCGCACTTCATCGAGCTCTGCGACCAGCGGTGCATTCCGCTGGTCTTCTTGCAGAACATCACCGGCTTCATGGTCGGACGCGACTACGAGGCCGGCGGGATCGCCAAGCACGGCGCCAAGCTCGTGACCGCGGTCTCGACCGCCAGGGTGCCGAAGCTGACCGTGATCGCGGGCGGATCGTTCGGCGCCGGCAACTACGGGATGTGCGGCCGGGCGTTCTCACCCCGCCTGCTGTGGATGTGGCCCGGGGCGCGGATCTCGGTGATGGGCGGCGAGCAGGCGGCCACCGTCATGACCGAGGTCGGACAGCCGGAGACCGGCGCGCGCCTGCGCGAGCAGTACGAGCGCCAGGGCCACCCCTACCATGCGACGGCCAGGCTGTGGGACGACGGCGTCATCGACCCCCGGGACACCCGTGACGTGCTGGGACTGGCGCTGTCGGCGGCCGCCAACGCTCCGCTGGCCGACGTGCGCTACGGGGTCTTCAGGATGTGAGCCCGCTCCCGCGGACCGGCACAGCCGGTGGACCCCGCTAGGAGAGCTCGGGGGCGCTCTCGGGCTCGGATTGGCGAGGCGATCCCCCATCCGCCGCCACCGCCGGCTGGTCCTTCGGCGCGCGGCCGGCGCCGCTGCGAGCCGCCGAGGCCTCGAAGTCCCGGCTGCGGATCAGCACCAGCGTCAGCAGGGCGGCCACGAAGCTGACGATCGCGCCGATCAAGAACAGCTCGTTGAGGCCGGCGACGAACGATGCCCGCACCGCGTGGATCGCCGGCTGGCGGGCCTGTGGCGGCAGGTGAGCCAGCCCGGCCCGGGCGCCCGTGCCCTGCGCGACCCCGGAGGCCAGCGCGTGCGCCGCGCCGGCGCTTAGGTGGGGCGCGCCGGCAAGCATCGAGACGATGTGCGTGCGCACGGTGTGGCTGAAGATCGAGCCCAGCCCGGCGATCCCGGTGGCGATGCCCACCTGGCGAAACGTCGAGTTGATTCCCGAGGCCATCCCGGACCGCTCGGGCGCCACCACGCCGACCGCGGTCGAGGCCAGCGGCGGATTGATCAGACCGGTGCCGATCCCCGCCAGGATGAAGCCGGGAATCAGGTGCTCCCAGCCCGAGCCGGCGCTGAGTCCCCGCATCAGCAGCAGCCCCACGCCGACCAGCGCCAGGCCGGGCGCGATCAGGAAGCGGATCGGCACGTAGGCGGTGAGCCGCCCGGACGCGCCGGAGGTGAGGAGAATGCCGCCGGAGAGGACCAGGAACCGCAGTCCGGTCTGGATCGCCGAGTAGCCGAGCACATCCTGCAGGTACAGGGTGAGATAGAGAAACAGCCCGAACAGACCGGCGGAGAGCGAAAAGGCGGCGATGTTGCCGCCGGTGAAGGTGGGCTTGCGAAACAGCTTGAGATCGAACATCGCCCGGTCGCCCTGTACCACCTCGGCGACCAGGAAGGCGATCAGCAGGACCACGAAGCCGGCCAGGCACCCCAGGATCTCGGCCGAGGTCCAGCCCTTGAGGTTGCCCTGGATGAGCGCGTACACGAGCGCCGCCAACGCGCCGGTGAAGGTCACGAAGCCGATCAGGTCGAGCCGGCTGGCGCTGGGCTGACGCGACTCGTCGACGCGGGCGAGGCACACGATCAACCCGACCACTCCGATCGGTACGTTGACCAGGAAGATCCAGCGCCACGAGATCCCGCTCGTGAGCGCGCCTCCGATCACCGGCCCGATCGCCACCGCCACCCCGGTGATGGCTCCCCACGCCCCGAACGCGGTTCCGCGCTCGCGGCCCTGGAAGGCGGCCGCCAGCAGCGCCAGCGACGTCGAGAACATCGCGGCGCCCCCCACCCCCTGGGCCCCGCGCGCCAGGTTGAGCCACAGCGGAGATGTGGCCAGACCCGAGAGCAGCGAGCTGATGCTGAAGATGACCAGGCCGATCATGAACAGCCGTCGCCGGCCGAACCGGTCGGCCAGCGAGCCGGTGGTGAGCAGCAGCGCCGCCAGCATCAGCGCGTAGGCGTCCACGACCCATTGCAGGTCGCTGAAGCTCGAGTGCAGCGAGGACTGGATCGAGGGCAGCGCGACATTGACGATCGTCACGTCGAGCAGCAGCATGAAGGTGCCCACGCACACGGCGATCAACGTCCACCACTTGCGGTCCATCGAGTGACTCCCCTTGACTGGCTGGCCGGACTCGAGCCACTAGGCTAGCGAGCGGGCACCGTCGCTCCCGCGCGGGCCGGTGGCCACGGCGATCCGCCGGAGCGCCCCGGAGAATAGGCGCCATGCACGTGCCGATGAGGGACCTGGCGACCGTGTTCGTGCCCAGCGGACAGGGGCTGCAGCAGATCGGCGAGCTGGCGCTCGCCTTCGCGCTCTCCTCCCTGATCGGACTCGAGCGGGAGTGGCGCCAGAAATCGGCCGGCCTGCGCACCCACACGCTCGTCGGAGTCGGCGCCGCGCTGATCGTCCTGATCAGCAAGTACGGCTTCAGCGACGTGCTCGGTAGCAAGGTGGTCCTGGACCCGTCCCGGGTGGCGGCGCAGATCGTCTCGGGCCTGGGCTTCATCGGGGGCGGGCTGATCTTCGTGCGCCGCGACGCCGTGCGCGGCCTGACCACGGCGGCGATCGTGTGGGTCACGGCCGCGATCGGGATGGCCTGCGGGGCGGGGTTGGCGATCCTGGCCCTGTTTGCGACCGCGATGCACTTCGTGATCGTGTTCGGCTACCGGTGGCTGGGGAACGCGCTGCCCACCTCCCGCTACGTGGGCTACGGCCTGCGCGTGATCTACGAGGATGGGCGGGGAGTGCTCAGGCAGATCCTCGCCCGATGCACGCAACAGGGCTTTCAGATCGTCCAGGTTGGCACCCATCAGCTCCAGAGACCGGTCCACGGAGCGTCCGCGGTCGCCGTCGAGCTCGAGGTTCGCGGCCAGCCGAGCGCGGATGCGCTCACCGACGCGCTCGAAGGCGTCTCGGGGGTATTGGAGGTGACGACGCTCAACCGGGCCCAGATCGCCGAGTAGCCGTCCGCGCGCGGCCCTGTACCCGGCCCGGCCGTGCCCCCGCGCGCGGGCTGACCCGTTCACGGCCGGGACACGTTCATCGCTGGGACGCCGGGGTAGCCTGTAGAGAGCGATCTGCAGCCAGCGAAAGGAAGCTTGACGATGGGACTACATGACTTGGCGGGGTTCGGGCAGAGCCCCTGGGTTGACCACCTGTCTCGGACATTCGTCGGCGAGGGTGAGCTGGGGGAGCTGGTCGACCTCGGAGTGGTCGGAGTCACCTCCAACCCGACGATCTTCGCCGCGGCGATCTCCGAGGGAGACGCCTACGACGACCAGCTGCGCGAGCTGCTGAGCGACACCGACGACGACAAGGAGATCTTCCTCCAGCTGGCGCGCGACGACGTACGCGCCGCCTGTGACGTTCTCGCTCCGGTGTTCGACCGAGGCGATTCGACCCGTGACGGGTGGGTTTCGCTCGAGGTCGACCCCAACCTGGCCTACGACACCGCCAAGACGAGTGCGGAGGCCAAGCGCCTGCACGGGTTGGTCGAGCGCCAAAACCTGTTCGTGAAGATTCCCGGTACCGAGCCGGGGCTGAAGGCCATCGAGGAGACGATCGCGGCCGAGATTCCCGTCAACGTGACGCTTCTGTTCTCGCTGGAGCGCCACCGGGCCGCCGCCCAGGCGTACCTGCGTGGCCTGCGGCGCCTGCGCGACAACGGCGGAGACCTGAGAAAGGTGGCCTCGGTGGCCTCGTTCTTCGTCTCCCGCGTGGACACCGAGGCCGACAAGCGGCTGGACGAGATCGGCGGCCACGATGACCTCAAGGGCAAGCTGGCGATCGCCAACGCCAAGCTCGCCTACCAGAGCTACAAGGAGATCTTCCAGGGGCCGGAGTGGGACGAGCTGGTCGGTGCGGGCGGGAGCCCGCAGCGCTGCCTGTGGGCCTCGACCTCGACCAAGAACCCCGCGTATCGCGACGTCATCTATGTCGAGGAGCTGATCGGGCCCGAGACGGTGAACACGATGCCCGAGCAGACCATCAGGGACTTCGAGGACCACGGACGGGCGCAGAGCACCCTGGACTCCGGGGTCGACGAGGCTCGCCGCACCCTGGAGCGGTTCGCCGAGGCCGGCGTCGACTATGAGGACGTGGTCAAGGTGCTCGAGGACGAGGGAGTGCAGAAGTTCGCAGACTCGTTCAAGGAGCTGCTGGCAAGCGTGGCCGAGAAGCGCCACGCGCTCGTCGCCGGCTAGCACATCCGGAAAATGGGGCTGGCTCGCCACGCAAGACCGTGGCGGACCAGCTCCACGGCTCTCCCGCTACGCAAGGCCGTGGCGGACCAGCTCCACCACGGGCAGCCGGCCGGGATGCAATGAGTCGCGCCTGTCGTGGTACTCGGCGTCCCCCATCGGCTCGGCGTCCCCCATCGGCTCGGCGTCCCCCATCGGCTCGGCGTCCGCCATCGCCTCCAGGGCGCCGCGTACCGCCCTCAGGTAAGCCCTGTCGATGACCGCCGTGCCCAGTCGCCGTCCTCGGGCCAGACGCTCCCGGCCGTCCGGTGTGCCCATGTACGCCCACACGCGACCGCCGGCCGCGGGTATGCGGTCGGAGATGTCGACCCGTTCGTAGTTTCGTTCACGCGCGTCGAGACCGGCCAGGGCGGGATCGTCCACCGGCAGGCAGACGCCCTGCAACCGATCCGTGCCGCCGCCCGCCGCCGGCCCGGCCTGAGCGAGATCGAGGAAGGCGACGTAGACGGCGGGCCGGTAGCCCCCTGGACGGGTGTAGTACTTGTAGCCCGGAAGGTCGTGACGGTTGTCCATCGCCACCCCCCACACCCGCTTGAATCCGGGCAGCTCGGCCACGAAGCCGGGCGGGGCGCGCCCGCGCGTCCGGGCTCGCACCGGAAGCGTGACCAGCGACCCGTAGCCGAACACGAACTGAGCGTCGGCACCCCCCAGGACGGCGGGCCTGGGGCCGGGAGCTGCCGCCGGGCCGGGAGCCGCCGCCGGGCCGGGAGCCGCCGCCGGGCCGGCGCCCGGCATCAGGCCAGGGGCGTGTCGTCGAGCTGAGAGCAGAGGTCAGCGACCGACTCGAACACCGCGACCGCCCCGGCCTCCGAGAGCTCCTGCTCGGAGAAGCCCCCGGTCAGCACCGCCAGGGTCGGGACCTCGGCACCCGCTGCCGCCTTCACGTCCCAGGGGGTGTCCCCGATCATCACCGCCTCCTGATGGCCGTCTCGGTCGCCATCGATCTTGGTGATCGCCGACTGGACGAGGTCCGGCTGAGGCTTGGTGGATTCGACGTCAGCCGACGTCGTCCAAGCGTCAGCCAGGTCACGTGCGTCGAGGAGATCCAGATAGTGCTGGACCTCGCCCTCCTTGGCGGAGCTGGCGAGGACGACGGTGTGGCCACGCGCCTTGAGCGAGCCGATCAGCTCCCGAGACCCCTCCATGGTCCGCACCTCGCCGATCAGTCCCGAGTATTCCTCGCCCTCCGCCTCGCGGATCGCGTCGCCATGACGCTCCTCGGTCTCCTCATCGCAGAGCGCGGTCACCACCTGATCGCCGCCCATCCCGATGTGGCGGTGGATGCGCCAGATCGGGAGGACGATGTCGTGGCCCACGAATGCCCTGAACCACGCGATCGTGTGCTGATAGTTGGTGTCGACGAGGGTGCCGTCGATGTCGAGGATGGCTATCAAGAGCTCTCCTCCAGCTTGAAGCCAATCCTCATCTCGACCTGGAAGTGCGCGATCTCGCCGTCTTCGACGTGACCCCGGATGCTCCGGACCTCGACCCAGTCGACCTGTCGGAGCGTCTTGGAGGCGCGCTCCACGCCGGAACGCATCGCCTCGGTGACTCCGTCCGGCGAGGTGCCGGCGAGCTCGACGATCTTGTAGGTGTCTGTCTCTGCCATCGGACGCTCCTTACTTGTGCAGGGCCCCCGCGTCAAGCGCAGGGTCCGGGGTTGTCGGGATATAACGTCGGCGGATCGGGGAGGCGCGGGCGCGGTTGATGGTGCGGGTCATGTGCGCGCGGGCGCCCAGCCTTACTTCGGTCCACGACCCTCGGGTTGGCTCCGGGGCCGGCGACATGATGTTTGATGGGGTGATCCCGCTGGGGGAAGCGTTGCGGCCGCTCAGTCTTTGGAGGCCGTCCACGCGAACGTGGCGGCAGGAGCATGCCGGGAGCCGGCCGCGGCGCATCTGGGTGACGAAGGGCTTGGCGCGCACCAGGAAGGTCATGCGGGTGCCAGTGCCTCCTCGCCGAGCTCGCGCAGCGTGTGGTAGCTGCGTTTGAGCAGCTTGCGCGACACCGCCACGCAGGCGCGGTTGTGCCCCAGTCGATCGGCCGTCTCGCGGTAGTAGTCGCGGTCGGGGCTTGTCTGCCGGCAAGCTGACTGAGCGGCCTCATAGAGAGCCCAGCGCAGCGCCGGTGGACCCTGGCGCGAGAGATGACCAGGCGCGCGGCGCTGGTCTGACTGATGCACGGTGATGTCGATCCCGGCGTAGCGGACCGCCTGCCGAGACGAGCAGAACCTGGTGCAGTCACCGAGCTCGGCGAGGATCGTGACCGCCACCAGTGGCCCGATCCCGTAGTGCGCCATCAGCGCCTTGCAGCCACCCTGTCGGCGGGCGTACGCCTGCAGATCCTTGTCGAGCGGCGCCAGTTGGCAGTCCAGCGCGTCGACCATCGCCAGCGCGACCGTGACCTGCTCGCGCGCGGCGCCAGACAGCGGCTGCGCGGCCAGCCAGTCGCACCCGTCGCCGACCATCAACCCGCTGCGCCGCGGGCAGCCGTGGTGATACAGCGTCGCCTGCATTCGCTGCTGCCACTCACCCCGCTGCTCAGACAGCTCGTGGCGCAGCCTGACCCGGGCGCGCAGATCCAAGATGTGCTCGGGCGGGATCCACGACTCCGGCAGACGCTTGACCATCAACAACTCGCGCAGATGCCTGGCATCCGCCCGGTCGCCCTTCGCGCGCTTCTTCGGGCCCCTGAGCCCCGCCGTCTCCGCCGGCTCGGCCAGATGAACCCCGGCGCCGATCCGCTGCAGTTCCTCGACCACGAACCGCCAGCCCGTCGTCGCCTCCAGCGCCACCTCCAGCTCCCGACCACCAAAGCGCGACAAGAACTTCCGTACCGCCGCGCGATCCGCAGGCGCCACGCGCGCACGCTGAACCTCGCCGGTCTCGGTATCGATCCACTCGCCGGTGATCTGCGCTCGATGCTGGTCAAGTCCCATTACGATGCTCACAAGGGGCCTCCTCAAGCTCCACGGTTTGAACGCCTGCGCGGACACACTCCGCGCTTGAGCTGAGGAGGTCCCTACACGTCTGGTCGGACAGACTGCTCATGACATCTTTGATGATTTGCCGGGAGGCATACCACGCCGGGCGGTGTCGCGCCGCCGTGGTCGGCCGGGCGGGTTTACCACTCGGATCGCGGGTAGCCAACGGTGGTGAGTACTTCTGGCCTGGTCGATACCGCGCTGGATCGCACCATCGCCCTCGGTTACGGCAATGTCGGTCTGGCGATCCGTCGCCGCTTGCCTGGCTGGCCCCCGGACCCACCACGGCTGGATGGCCGAGTGGTGCTCGTGACCGGCGCCGCCTCGGGGCTGGGGCTGGCCGCCGCCACGGGGTTTGCGCGGCTCGGCGCGGAGGTTCGGGCCCTGGCCCGCAACCAGGAGCGAGCCGAGCAGGCGGTGAAAGCCGTGCGCGAGGCCGTGCCGGGCAGTGACGTGCGGCCTGTGGCCTGCGACCTGAGCAGCCTGGCCGCGCTGGTCGAGTTCGCCGACGGCTTCGCCACCGGCGAACCGCGATTGGACGTGTTGGTCAACAACGCCGGCGTGATGCCCGACGAGCGCGAACGCAGCGCCGACGGCCACGAGCTGACCTTCGCCACCAACGTGCTGGCGCCGTTCGCGCTCACCGCTCGGCTGGTCGATCTGCTGCAGCGCAGCGCGCGCGCCCGGGTGATCAACGTCAGCTCAGGCGGTATGTACGCCCAGTCGCTGCCTGTCGGCGACTGGGAGTCCGATCGCGCCGACTACGGCTCCAAGAAGTTCTATGCCCGCAGCAAGCGCGAGCTGATGGTGCTCACCGAGCTGTGGGCCCGGCGGCTGCACGGGACCGGCGTGGTCGTGCACGCCATGCATCCGGGCTGGGCCGACACCAAGGGCGTGCGGAACTGGCTGCCCGTGTTCAGAAAAGTCACCCGACCGATCATTCGCACGCCCGAGGAGGGCGCGGACACGATCGTCTGGCTGGGCGGCGCTCCCGAGGCGCTCCAGAGCACCGGGCGGTTCTGGCACGACCGCCGCCCCCGGCCGACCCATTACCTGCTCGGGCCGTCAGCGGACAGCGAAGAGGCGAAGGCGGAGCTCTGGCGCTACTGCGAGTCGCAGCTCGAAGCGGTGTCGCCCGGGCCGTCCGGCGTGTCCGCGGGCCACTAGCAGCCGGTGGGCAGTCCGGAGATCAGCAAGGGCGCCGGTCGCCGCCCTGATGCGACTCACGCCGGGTGCCGGTGAGGTCCCGCTTTGCCTCCAACCTGTTCGTGCTCGTCGCCGGCGGCCTGCTGGTGCTCATCCGGTTCGCGTTCGATCCCGTGACGACCGGCTGGCTGGCCCTGGGGCTCGCGACCGCTTGCGTGATCGTGATCGGCTTGGCCTTTCTGGTCCGGGGCCGGGGCCCGGCGCAGCGGGCGCTGGATGTCCCGGCGGCGCTGATCGGCGGTTGGGGCGTCGTCTCCTCGCGGACCTTCGATGCCCAGACCGTCGGCTGGCTGGCGCTTGCCGCCGGCGCCGCGCTGGCGCTGCTGGCCGCCGTCGGCCTGTGCCTGCATGAGGCGCGGATGGAGCGGGCGGTGGCCCCGGCCGCTCTCACGCCCGAAGGCAACGGCGCGGTACCCGCGGGCACGGTGATCGCCGACCCGGCGCCGACCGGCCTGCGCCGGGGGCCGAGCTGATGCGGTTTCGCGGTCCCCTCGCTGACAGCTATCTCGCGGCGGTGGCGCTGGTCGTATTCGCGCTCGTCCCTTATCTGGCGCTGACCAGCGCGATCACCCCGTTGACGCCGATCCTGGCCAAGAGCGTCGGGCTGAGCACTCAGACGCTGCAGCTCACTTCGGGCATGGCGAACGCCGGGTACGCGTTCGGGACCGTGCTCGCGGTCCAGCTCGCGGTCCATCTGCGCGGACGCCGGATGCTCCTGCTCTATGCCTCGGTGTTCGTCGTCGGGTCGGTGCTGGTGGCCGGGGCACCGACGCCCGGCCTGTTCATAGCCGGGCGGGTGGCCCAGGGCCTGTGTACGAGCCTGATGCTGATCGCTGCAGTGCCCCCGCTGGTGATTGGATGGCCGAGCTCCCGCATGCCCTGGACGGCAGTGGTCATGAACATGTGCGTGTTCGGTGCCGTCGCGCTCGGGCCGGTGATCGGCGGAGTGCAAGCCGGCGCCGGGGACTGGCGGCCGTTGTTCTGGATCGTGGCCGGGGTTGGTGGCCTGGCGCTGCTGTTCGTGCTGCTGACCTTCGAGGATGTGGGGCCTCAGGACGACCAGGCGCCCTGGGACTGGGTTGCCGTGGGCCTGGCCGGCACGGGCTGTGCCGCCGCTTTCTTCGGCGCGGCCGAGCTGGAGACGCACTCCATCACGAGCGTGATCGTGATGCTGCCGCTGCTGGCGGGCATCGGGATGATCGTCACGCTGGTGCTCTACCAGTACTTCGTCAAGCGCCCGCTGATGCCCGTCCGGTCGCTCTGCACGACGTTTCCGGTGGCGGGCGTTCTGGTGGCGATGACCGCCGGAGCGGCCTCGGTGGCGGTCATAGAGCTGGCCCAGACGGCGCTTGCCAAGCAGGGCAGCCCCGAGCACATCGCGATGCTGTTCTGGCCGGAGTTCGGAGGCGCCGTCTTCACCGCCGCTCTGTTCGGCGCTCTGTTTCGCACGCGCTTTGTCCCGCTGCTCGCCTTGGCGGGGACCTCGGTGCTCAGCGGCGGTGCCGCCGTGCTGACCGGAGTGGCCTCGGGGCCTCACCTGCTGGTGGTGATCGGCTCGGGCCTGGTCGGTCTGGGCGTCGGCGCCTCCGTCTCCCCGGCCCTGTTCATGGCCGGCTTCTCCCTGCGTTCCGCGCAGATCCAGCGCATATTTGCGCTGATCGAGCTGCTCCGCGGCGTCGCCGCGTTCCTGATCGGCCCGATCCTGCTGCATCTGGCCATGACCGCCGGGCACTCCCCCGCCCAGGGAACCTCGATCGCAGTCTGGGTGGCCTTCGGCATCGCCGCCGCGGGCACGGTCTTCACCGGATACCTGTTTGCGCTCGGCCGGGCCCGGCTGCAGCGCCCCGCTCTCGACCGCTGGCAGGGCGGCGATGCTCCGGCCTGGAGCTCTCCGCCGGTGGCCGCCGGCATCCGCGGCGAGCCGACGCTGCCGCTACTGCTGCGACCGCCGGGCGTCGACTAGCTGATCCGGAGTGCTCGGCGTGGCGGCGGTGTTGCTGTGGCCGGAATGCGGAAGCGGATCCACGTCGGCGTGGCGCTCATCGGGGGGCGCAACCCGCTTCGAGCGTGCCCAGACGACGTACGCGGCCCCGAACACGCCGATGATCACCGCGATCGGGACGAGCACGATCGCGTAGATGCCACCCACCACGATGCCGGCTATCAGTACCAGCAGGACGACCAGCAACATCGGCAACGCAAGCCACACGTCGTCTTGCTACCCCCGCGCCGGCGCCCCAAACCCGGCCTCGCGATCGTTTAGCCATCGGGCCGGCGGGTAGCGAGACCACACTCGATCCTCAACCTCACGCCCAGAGCAAATGGAAGAAGAGCGCAACCCACCCACGCAACCAGAGGCCGAGCGCCCCAGCGACCGCGGCCACGAGCCCGAGGACCAACCCGAAGAGCCCGGGGCCGAAGGCGGATCCGACAGCCCGACGGCGGACAAGCTCCCCGGCGCGCCGGCCGACGACGACACCCCGCTCGGGGACACCGACCAGCACTCCACTGGCTGAGCGGCTCGCCACCCAGCCAGGCCCGCAGCACGCCTTCGGCTCCTCGTCGCCCTTCTCGGTCGGGGTCGAGGAGGAGCTGTTCCTCGTCGACCCGGTCACGGGAGCCCAGGTCAACTCCGCCGCCGCTGTCCTCGAGCGGGTCGGCTCCACCGCCGGTGAGGTCAAGCAGGAGCTGCACGCCTGCCAGGTGGAGCTGATCACCGATGTCTGCGGCCGCGTCGGGGAGGCGATCGACGCCCTGGCGGCGATGCGCCAGGCGGTCATCGAGACGGGCGCCGGATTGCTGGGATCCGGAACGCATCCCTCGGCTGCCGAAGGCTCGGCGCAGACCACCGACAAGGAGCGTTACGAACGCATCCGGTACCTGCTCGGCGATGCCGCGGTCACCCCCATCGGAGGCTTGCACGTCCATGTCGGGATGCCGGACGCGCGGAGCGCGATCCAGGCGTTCAACGGCCTCCGCGAGCACCTTCCGCTCCTGCAGGCGCTGGCGGCCAACTCGCCCTATCGCCACGGCCGCGACACCGGCCTGGCCTCGGCCCGGGAGGTGAGCTTGCGCGCCTGGCCGCGCTCCGGAGTCCCCCGAGCGCTGCGAGACCTGGAGGACTTCCGCGGGCTCGCCGACCTCCTGGTCCGGGCCGCTGACGTTTCTGACTACACGTGGTTCTGGTGGAAGCTGCGTCCCCACCCGAAGCTCGGGACCGTCGAGGTCCGGTCTCTGGACGCCCAGGCCTCGCTGCAGGACACCGCGGCGCTGGTGGCCCTGACCCATTGCCTGGCCAGGCATGCGGCCGATGCGCCGGCGGCCGAGCCCACCGCCCCGGAGATCGTCGAGGAGGGGCTCTTCCGGGCGGCCAGGTTCGGGGTGGAAGCCGAGCTGCCCGACCGCCACGGACGACTCCGGCCGGTCTCTGAGCTGCTCGAGCAGGCGCTCGACGTCGCGGGCGCCCACGCCTCAGCGCTGCGCTGCGAGACCGAGCTCTCACTGGCCCCCCAGCTGCTCGAGCGCCGGGGCGGTGCCGGGCGCCAGCGGCGCTTTCACGAGATCGCCGGGATGGACGCGCTGCTGCGGCAGCTCACTCAGCTGACGGCCGGCTAGACCGTCCAGATGGCCCGGCTCGGTAGCGCTAGTCCACCGTCGGATCGGTCACGTCGCGAAGCCGGGACGCCGCTCGCCGCAGCAGGCGTGAGACCTGCATCTGCGAGCACCCCAGCTGCGCCGCGATCTCGGCCTGCTTGAAGTCGTGCTGGAGGCGCAGCGCAAGGGCCCGGCGCTCCAGGTACGGCAGCTGGCTGGCCGCCTCCGACAGCGACACGGTCGTCTCCACGAGGCGGTAGCGCTGGTCAGGCTCGCCCACGCTGTCTCCCAGGGACTCGGGCTCGCTCGCGTCCGCGCCCGGCGTGGGCGCATCCAGCGAGACCGAGTAGTGCGCCGCGCCGGCCTCGAGGCCGATGAGCACGTCCTCGGGGCTGAGCTCGAGGAACTGCGCCAGCTCGTGGACGCTGGGCGCGTGGCCGGACCCGGCCGTGAGCTGGCGCGAGGCCCGGTCGACGCGCAGCGCCAGCTCTTGCGCGGCACGGGGAACGTGGGCCGACCAGCCGGTATTGCGGAAGTAGCGCTTGAGCTCACCGAGGATCGTGGGGATGGCGAACGCCGGAAACCCGATGCCGCGGGTCGGATCGAAGCGATCCACGGCCCCCACCAACCCGACGGACGCCACCTGGACGAGGTCCTCCAGGGGCTCGTGGGGATTGGTGTACCGCAGCGCGAGCTTGCGCGCCAACGGCAGGAACCGCTCGATCAGCTCCTCGCGCGCCGCCCGGTCGCCTCCGTCTCGCCAGCGCCGGGCCAGCTCCGTGGTCTCGGCGGCCTCGGCGCTCTTCTCCACCCGGCCCGACGATCTCAAAGTCATGGGTCTCCTTTCGAGGCATGCGAAATGCGATGGCTCGCCAGAGGACCGCTGTAACGGTCGTCCGCCGTTGAAGCCGGTCGACGCCGCTCCTGGCGCCGGACGGACGCGCGAGCGGATACTTGGACTTACCCCAAGTTAGCCAGGACCAACCGTCAGGTCATGGACGGCTGTCAGTCCCCGGACCGCAGAGATGCCGCCGGCGCCGGGAGATGTCAGCCACCGAACCTGAGCGGAGTCAGCCGGTCGAGTTGGCGGTGGTGGTCGTCGTCGTGGTGGTCGTGGCGGTCGTCGTCGCGGTCGTCGTTGCGGTGCTGGTGACCGTCTTGGGCGCCGAGGTCACGGTCCTCGCCGGGGCGGTGGTCGTCGTGGTCTCGGTGCTGGTGCTCGTCTCGGTCGTGCCCGGGTGGCTTGGCGCGCCCGATTGCGTCGCCGGTGCCGAGGTCGTGCTCGTGCTCGTCACGGTGCTCGTGGTGCCCTTGAGGGCCAGCGTCACCGCGACGGCGACCGCGGCGCCGGCCAGCAGCGCCAGCAGCGCCGCGAGCCAGAGCTGACGCTGGCTCCGGTCGCGCAGCGAGTATCCGCAGTTCGGGCAGTGCTCGGCGCCGTCGGGCAGCGGATAGCCGCATCGGGGGCAGGGTCGTCGACCCGCGGGTCCACCCATCCGCCCTGGGTCGTCCCGCCAAGCTGGATCGTCACCGGCCCGGCGGGGATCGTCAGTCATCCGGTGGCGCTCCCCGCGGGCGCGTGCTTCTCTCGTCGTCGGACACCTGGCGGACCTCGATCAGCTCCAGGCCCAGCAGATGAATCTGGTCCAGCAGCCCGTGCAGCTGCGCCTGATCGACCACGGTCCCGCGGAGAACCGTCTCCGCGGGCCGGAAGGCGGAGTCCATGGTCTCAAAGGAGGTGAGCACGCTGTCGCCGACCCGGCCCTTGATGCGAATTTCGTAGCTTGCGTCCACGACGACCCAACCAAGATCCCACCGGGGGGGGTGAGGCGGCTTCACCCCGCATGGGTGACTTGCCTCCCATCATCCGTCGTCCCCGAGGTCGTGAGCGGCGCGCCGCTGCGGGACCCACAGCGCGACCAGCCGCGCCAGCACCGTGACCAGGTACAGCTGACCCATCAGCGCCTCGAGCATCGCCAGCGCCCGGCCCAGACCGGTGACGGGCACCAGATTTCCGTATCCGGTGGTGGTCAGCGTGGTGAAGCTGAAGAACAGGTAGTCAGACCTCGAGTGGTGGCCGGGCGGCGACAGCAAGGTGCCGCCTCCGAGCTTGGCGACCGCCACATAGATGAACGTGTAGATCAGGCCGAAGAGCACGTAGGCGCACATCGCCCCCAGCAGCGTCTGGGCCGAGACGCGCCGGTGTCCGCCGATCCGCACGATGATCGCCGTCAGTGCGCCGATCAGCAGCCCGGCGCTGATGACCGACGTCACGCCGGCGCTGCGCCCGCCGATCGCGGCCGTGATCGCGGCGATCCCGACGGCGAGAGCGGCCAGAACGCCGGCTCGCCGCCGACTCCGGAGCCCGACCTCGGACGCCGCCAGCGCAACGACCACCGTGACCCCCTGGACGGCCGTCAACAGCGCGTCATACCAGCCGCCCTCGGGCAGCGCCGAGGACAGCACATAGGTGGTCAGGAGCAGGATCATGACCAGTCCGTAGCGATCGGTCGCGGCGTCGAGGAAGCGCACGAAGCTCGACGGCCGTCCCCGGGGCCGGCGGCCCGGTCGCGCCCTGCCCCGGCCCCCGGGTCGCGCTCCCCGCCCGCGGCCGGGCGGCGCTCCGCCTTCGAGGCTCATACGCGCCGGGCAATCATCGCCGCCGCGATCACCAGAGACAGCGCCACCACGGCCCCCGCCGCCGCCAGCGTGTTAAAGCCGGTCTGGTTGCGGACGTGGTCGGCGATGACCACGAAGGCGATCGGCACCGCCACGGACAGGACGAGCCCGCCGCTGCGAAGCCAGCGCCTGCGACGGCTCTGGTGGTCCCGCCGGTCACGCGCGGCCTCCTCCGCACCGGCGTAGTAGACCGTCGTCCGGCGGGCCAACGCCCGGGCGTGGCTCTCGCAGCCCCACGACATGGCGAGCATGAACGTGACCGGAATGACCCAAGTGGCCACCCAGATGATCCCACCAGCGCCAGGACGGACAGCATGAGCATTCCCCCGGGGCCGCCGGTTTCCCGGGATCTGGCGGGTAGCTGCGCCGTGCTCACCGCCCATCAGTATCCCAGCGGTCCCGGCGGTCGCAGGCCGCGGGGCGCAGGACCTGGTAAAAGCGCTCCCGCAGTCATGCACGATCCCGACGCCACCCCCCCACCCTCCGCCCCGCTCCCAGGCCGCGGCGATGGCTGGCTGGCCGAGATACAGCGCATCGATCAGGCGATCTATGACGCCGTCGCCTCCACCCCCAGCCCGAAGCTCGACAGCGCGATGCGGAAGCTGTCGCGCGCCGCCGACTATTCCCGCCTGTCGATGACGGCCGCCCTCGTGCTGGCGCTCACGGGAGGCGCGCGTGGTCGCCGGGCGGCACTCGACGGCGTGGCCTCGCTGTCGGTGACGGCTGCGCTGGTGAACCTCGTCGTGAAGCCGCTGGGCCGCCGGCCGCGTCCCAACCGCACGGACGCTGCCGTCCCCTCCGAACGCCATGTGGCGATGCCGGCCTCACGCTCGTTTCCCTCGGGGCACACCGCCGCCGCGGTGGCGTTCGCGACGGCGGCCGGCCGCGACCTGCCCGCCGCCGCGCCGCCGCTGTACCTGCTGGCCACGGCGATCTCCTACAGCCGCGTCCACACGGGCGTGCACTTCCCAGGCGACGTGCTCGCCGGCGCGCTGGCCGGAGCGACGATCGCCAACTTCACGACGGCGACCCTCACGCGGGGCCGGCCGTCCCCACGCGTGTGATCGTCAGCCGGGCACCGGAGCCTCGCGTCCGCTCCTGCTCGTCCTCGGGTCCTACTCGTCCTCGGGCTCCTCCTCCCCGGGCCAGGAGCCGGTGAGGCGGGCATAGCCCTGCCGCGAGCCGTGATCGACGAGCCCCCGGACCAGCGAGAACACCAATCCCTCGATCGCCAGCGCCGCCACCAGCTTGACGTAGTCCACCTCCCGGTGCTCGGCCTGGGGCGGTTCCTGGTCGTCGATCACGCCCCAGATGGCACCGAACAGCTTCTTGGAGAGCATGCCCGCGACCAGACCGCTGCCCATGCTGATCGGCAGGAACAAGAGCTTTCCCATGGTTGATCCCCTTTCTTGGTCAGAGACTCTGAAACCGCCGCCGTCACGTCTTCGGCTCGTCGCGAACCGGGAGGTAGGGCTCCTGCCCGGCGGGATGGCCGCCCTCGATCTGGCGCCCACGCTCGAGCTCGGCGTTCAGCTCGGCCCCGAACAGGATCACCAGGTTGCTGATCCACAGCCACACCAGGAACACGATCACGGACGCCAGCGATCCGTAGGTCTTGTTGTAGGACGAGAAGTTGGCCACATAGAGCGCGAACAGCGCCGAGGCCACGATCCACATGACGACCGCGAACACGCCGCCCGGCGTCACCCAGCGAAAGCCCGGTTGGCGCACGTTGGGGCCCGCGTAGTAGAGGATCGACAGGATCACGGTCACGAACACGAGCATCACCGGCCACTTGGCGATGTCCCAGATCTGCACCGCCGAGGATCCGACGCCGATCAGGTTGCCGACCTTGCCCGCCAGCGAGCCGGTGAGGATGACCGCGAGCGCGCTGAGCGTCAACAGCACCACCGTGACCAGGGTCACGAGCAGCCGGATCGGATACTTCTTGTAGGCCGGCCGCCCTTCCTTGACGTCCCAGATCACGTTGGAAGCGCGCATGAAGGCCGCGACGTAGCCCGACGCCGACCACAGGGCGGCCGCCAGCCCGACGACGAACAGCACCCCGGCGGTGCCCGGCTTGGACTGGATGTTGTGAATCGCGCTGGTGAAGATCTGCTTGGCCGGCCCCGGGGCGACCGATCCCAGGTTCTGGATCAACGGCTGGGTCACCGAGTGGCCGATCAACCCGAGCACTGAGACGATCACGATCAGCATCGGGAAGATGGCCAGGATCCCGTAGTAGGTGAGCGCCGCCGCCAGATCGGTCAGGTGGTCGCCGTTGAATTCCTTGAACGTACGCTTCAGCACTCCTCCGTAGGCGGGGCGAGGCAGGTCGGTGGGCTCGTCGGGCGCGGCCTGCTCGACATCACGATCCGGTCCGGCGGATTGCGATTGGGCGGTCCCCTCCACGCCGCTACCCGCGCCCGAGCAGCCAGCCGATGAGCAGGCCGCCCGCAAACGCCCCGGCGGCGGCGAACGGCAGCGGCTTCTCCTGCACGGTGGAGCTCAGCTGCTGAGCGCCCGCGCTCGCCGACTCCGGGGTGGCCTGCCTGGCCTTGGCGACGAAATCGTCCTTCTTGCCGGTCACCGTCTCCCGGGCTGCCGCGATCCGGTCCTGGGCCTGGGACTTGACGTCGGTCTTGGCCGCCAGCGCCTCGACCGTGTCGCCGAGCTCGTCACGTGTCTGCTCGATCTCTGAGCGGATCTCCTCCGGGGACTTGGTCTCGGTATCTGCTGCCTGACCGGTGGGATCTTCCTGCTCGGTCATCGACGACCCTCCTGCGCGCGTTGACGGGTCACTTCCACATCCTCCTTGACGGTCTGAACGGTTTGCTCGGGCGTCGGCGGCACGCCCTGCTGGACCTTGGTCTTGCCCTGGAGCGCCAGTCCGCCGGCGACCGCGCCGTAGACGGCGGCCACGATCAACGCGGCCAGCCATCCCGTCACGGCCAGGCTCAGGGCCAGCACGATGGCCGCGGTCAGGGCTCCCAGGGCGAACAGTCCGATCAGGCCGGCCGCGCCGAACATGCCGGCGCCGATGCCCGCCGCCTTGCCCTTGACGGTCAGCTCGGCCTTGGCGAGCTCGAGCTCCTGGCGGACCAGGGTCGCGGTTTGATCCGACAGCTGCCTGAGCAGGTCGGATACCGAGCGGTCGCTCATCTCCGGGGTATCGCGTTGATCTGCTGCCATTCCTGCTCCTCGTTGTCGTGGCCGGTTCGTGCGGTTTTAGCCATGCTTCCCCCTCGCCGGCGCTTCAAGCCCCGAGTGCGTCGTGTGACTGCGCCCCCACACAAGACTGAAATCAGTACCTGGCTCTCCGGGAGCCTCTCGGGCCGACCGTGCGCTGCTGCAGCTCGGCCAGGTCGAGCTCGCCGCGGTAGAACGCGGCAGCTCCGTATAAGACGGCCGCGCCGACCAGGCAGAGCAGGGCGTCGCCGAAGCCCAGGGCCGCCCAGGCGGCGACGAACAGAAAGCCGATCAGTGCGGCGTATTGGGGTGGATTCATGCGAGCTCCCTTGTCGTGGATCGATCGCTCCCCCCTACTGGACGCGGGTCGGCGCCTCGTCCTGCTCGTCGTCGCCGGGGAAGTGCAGGTCGTTGACCGCTACGTTGACCTCGGTCACCGACAGGCCGGTGATGCCCTCGATGCGCCGGATGACGTTGTCGCGGACGGACTGGGCGATCCTGGGGATCGACTCGCCGTACTCGATCAGGACGGTGAGATCGACCGCCGTCTCCCGCTCGCCCACCTCAACGGAGACGCCCTGCGTGCGCTGATCGCCCATGCCCACCCGCTGGGCGACGGAGCCCATCGCGCGGGCCGCTCCGCCGCCGAGCTGGTAGACGCCGTCCACCTCACGGGCGGCGACGCCGGCGACCTTGGTGACGACCGTGTCGGCGATCGAGGTCGCTCCCTTCTCGGTCTGCAGGCCCTCCGCCCGCTCGCTCTTGCGCTCCATCGACATCCCGGGGGTGGGCTTCTCCGCGGTCTGCTCGGCCATGGTGTTTCTCCTTTGAGGATCCGGTTTGGCGAGGGCGCTCAGGACGCGCCCTGCTCGGGAGCGTCCGTTTCGATTCGCTCCTTGCGGACCTCTTCGGACACCTCTTGCTCGTCGCTGACGACGTCGGTGTCGAGCCGCACGCGCTCCTTGGGAACCGTGCGCTTCTCCACCACCGGCTGCTCCTCGTGCAGCACCACCTCGTGCTCCTCCTCGGAGATCCCGGGGCCGTCGAGCGCCTGCCCGCGGTTCTCATCGGTGATCGGCTCACGCTCCAGGCGGACCTCCTCCCGCTGGACGGGCACCGTCTGGGTCACCTGCTCGGTGACGACGTACTTGCGCAGCCGCGCGCGTCCGGTCTCCCGGCGCTCGGTGCCCACCCGCAGCTCCTCCTCCGAGCGCGTCATGGCCTCGTCGGTGTTCGGACCGCTCACGTCCTCACCCGGACCGCCGGTTCCGCGACCTTCGCGATCGCGGCCCGCCGCGCCGCTTGCGCCGGCGTAATCCGCGCCGCCCGCGTCACGAGTTCCCGCGTCTCCCGGTCGGGTCCCGGCGCTGGGCGCGCCCTCGGAGGTGACCGATCCCTGATCGGTGTACGGAACCCCGTAGTGGTCGAAGAGCCGACGTTCCTCTTCCTCGGACAGCTCGCCGCCGGCGTCGAGGCTCGGAGCGTCCTTCACCTGATCCTTGGTCACGTTGGCGGCCACGTCCTCGCCCCGGGGCGAAGCTCCCGCGAGCGGCACGAAATGCGACTTGGTCCCGAACAGGCCGGTGTTCACGAGCGCCCATTCCGGCTTGCCGGTGCGCTCGTCCTCGTAGATCTCGTCGATCTTGCCGATCTTCTCGCCGGCGCTGTCGATCAGGTTGCGGCCCTGCCAGGCGTAGGCCTCCGTCATCTCGGTCATCGCTGCTCTCCTGTATCCCGCGGGTCCTTGACCCGCGCTCGATCCGGCTCTGGACGGTCAACCTGCCGGCAGTCGCCGGCGGTAGTGATGAAGTAGACCGCTGCGACGCCGATCCGGTTACAAGACTTTTCGCCGCCCGGGACGCGAAAGCCGCGTGTTGTAACCGGCGAGCGGGGAAGATGGTCTGTAAGGAGGGCGTTGACCGCCTGATCCTGCTCCCGCCCCGGCTACCAACCTTGATCGCCATAGAGAACCTCGAGCACGAGCGGGACCGCGCGCCCGATATACCCAACGCCGACGAGCAGCTGATCGAGCAGATCCTCGATGGCGACCTGCGGGCCTTCGAGCACCTCGTGGACCGCCACCGCGATGTCGTCTTCAGGGTGGCCAGCCGGATCGTCGGACCCGACCAGGCCGAGGACGTCAGCCAGGATGCCTTCCTGCGGGCCTTCAATCGCCTGGGCAAGTTCCGGGGCGAGTCCACGTTTCGCACCTGGCTGCTGCGGATCACCCAGAACGCCGCGCTCAACGAGCTCCAGCGCGCGCGTCGGCGCCGGACCGAGGACGGCGAGGGAGACGAACCGATCGATCCGGACGCGAGCCGCCAGCCGGTATCAGAGCTCGAACGCCGCGAGCGCCAGCAGCGATTGGAGCTCAAGCTCGGCCTGCTGCGCTCCGAGTACCGCAGCCTGCTCGTGCTGCGGGACCTGGAGGGGCTGAGCTACGAGGAGATCGCCGACGTCCTCGAGATGCCGCTCGGCACCGTCAAGGGGCGCCTGCACCGCGCCCGCGGTCAGTTGATCAACCTGCTGCGCAACAACACCTACGACTGGGAGCTGCCGGCGTGAGCGATCACGCTGCACCCGACGACGAGCCGACCGTGGCCGAGCGGGCGCTCGCCACCCACATGGAGCTCCTGCGCGCGTCGCCTCCCTCGCCCGGCCCGGGCATCGTCGCCCGCATCGTGCACACCGCCCGGTGGCAGCGCGCGCTCCGGCGTCCTGTGCTGGCCCTCGGCGCGGTCGCTGCCGCGGCTCTGGACGCCATCCGGATCCTGTTCTCTCCCCGGGGCCGGCCGTGATCGCCACCGCCTCGACGCTGCTCAACCAGGCCAGCCGGGAGCTCGGCAGCTTCCTTCCCCGCCTGGTCGGCGCGCTGGCCCTGCTGGTCATCGGTCTCCTCGTCGTCCGGGTCCTGGCCCGGCTGCTCATCAAGAGCCTGCAGGCCGTCGGCGTCGATACCCTGGCCGACCGCTTCGGGGTCAACCGAGTGCTGGAGAGCGCGGGGCTGGGCCGATCGCTGGCCCTGGTCGTGGGCCGGGCGGTCCGGATCGCGCTGGTCATCGTCGTGGTGTTCGCCGCGCTCTCCCTGCTCGGCTTGCAGTTCCTCTCAGACTCCCTGAACAAGGGCATCCAGGAGCTGCCCAAGCTGCTGCTGGCGGCGGCCCTGCTGCTGGCCGGCGTCGTCGTCGCCGGCTACGCCCGTGAGCGGGCCGACCGCCTGGGCGAGCAGATGGACAGCCCGGTCCCGCTTGGCCGGTTGTCGCAGATCACGATCCTGGCGATCTTCGGGATCATCGCCGCGGCCCAGATCGCGATCTCGACGCTCGTCCTGCTCCTGCTGGTCGGCATCCTGCTGGCGGCAGCCGTCGGCACCTTCGGGCTGGCCTTCGGCCTCGGGGGGCGCGAGGTGGCGCGGGCTCTGAGCGCCGGGCGCTACCTGCGCAACGATTACCGTCCGGGCCAGGAGATCGGCTTCGCGGATGTCCGGGGACGGGTGACCAGCATCGAGCCCATGAGCACGGTGCTGGAGTCCGCGGACGGAAGCCTGATCCGGGTTCCCAACCACCTGCTGCTCGAAAGCGTGGTGACGATCTACGCAGACGCGGCTACGGGCGCTTCCCGATCCCCGTGAGCAGCTCCCGGACCCGGCCGGGGCCGCTCGTGGCGGCCGCGAGCGGAGGCGTGGGCGCGTCGGCGGCTTCGCGCATCCCGCGCATCAGCTCGGTGATCGTCTCGGTGGCCGAGTGCCGGGGCGTCCAGCCGAGCTCTTCGCGGGCCCGCTGCGAGCTCATCAGCGGCACACCGAGCGCCATGTCGAGCCAGCCGGGCTCCGCGGGCTGGAGCCTGAGGGCAAAGCTCGCCACCGCTGCGGCGCGCAGGACCCGAGGCGAGACCTTCAGGGGGCGGGCGCTCAGGAGCCGCGCCAGCTCCTCGGGGCCGATCACGGGATCGGCGGCCAGGTTGAACGGCCCCCGGGCGTCGCCGACCACGGCCCGCCGGTAGGCGTCGCCGACGTCGTCGCAGTGAACGGCCTGGAAGCGCAGGCCCGGGACGGCCGGTGACACCGGGATCAGCCGGGAGCGCAGGATCGCGCGGGGCAGCAGAGGCCCGACGAACAGCCGCCGGATCTCCGTGGCGGCCGCGCGCTTGAAGATCAGCCCCGGGCGCATGCGGACTACGCGCAGCTGGGGCTGCTCGCGCTCGAGGGCGTCGAGCTGGCGCTCCAACGCCGCCTTGTGACGCGAGTAGAAGGAGGTGGGAATCCCGTCCGTCGGCCAGGACTCGTCGACCAGCCGATCTTTGGGACCGGGCGAGTAGGCGCCCACCGAAGAGGCATAGACCACCGAGCCCACCTCGGCCTCGACCAGGGCGCGCAGCACGCGCCGGCTGCCGAGCAGGTTCACCCGGGAGGTCACGGCCTCGTCACGGCCCGGCTGGATCAGCCAGGCCAGGTGGACGACCGCGTCCGCGCCCCGGAAGATCGACACCAGGTCGGACTCGGCGACGTCGCCGCGGTGAAACTCGACGCCCGGCAGCGGCTCGGAGGGGGCGCGCCGCGCCAGCCCGACGACCTCGTCCACGCTCGGATCACCCACCAGCGCCGCGACCACGCTCGTGCCGACGTTGCCCGTGGCTCCGGTGACGACGACCCTCATCGCGGTCAGCCGTGAAAGCGGGGCAGGACGTGGTCGCGATAGGCGGCGAAGAAGCCCTCCTGCTCGGGACCGATCTGGTTGACGTAGAGCTCGTCGAAGCCTGCCTGCTCGTACGCCGACAAGGCCTCCACGTGACGCGCCAGGTCGGGCCCGCACGTGACCTCTCCGGCCACCATGTCCTCGGTCACGAGCTCCGTCGCCTGCTCGAAATGGCGGGGAGTGGGCAGGATCTGCGCGAGCTCACCGGGCAAGGCCTCGTTGGGCCACAGCCGGTGCGCGGTCTCGCGGGCGCGCTGCTCGTCCTCTGACCAGCACACCTTGGTCCCGCCCTGGACGAGCTTGCCCGCACCGCCCTGGGAGCGGAACCCGGAGACCGAGTCGGCGTCGGGTTGCACGGTGCAGTAGCCGTCGCCGACGCGAGCGGCCAGCCCCACGGCCTTGGGGCCAAAGCCTGAGACGAGGATCGGGGGCCGCGGCTCTGGCAGATCGTAGACGCGCGCCTGCTCCAGGCGGTAGTGGCGTCCGCGATGGTGGGCGACGCCGCCCTGCCAGAGCAGCCGGATCACCTCGATCGCCTCCTCGAGCATCTCAAGGCGCTCGTCGGCCTCCGGCCAGGGATCGCCGAAGATGTGCTCGTTCAGCGCCTCGCCGCTGCCCACGCCCAGACAGAAGCGACCGTCGAGCAGCAGCGTGGCGGTGGCCGCCGCCTGGGCGATGATCGCGGGATGGATACGCATTGTGGGGCATGTGACCGCGGTCGTCACCTTCATGCCCGGCGCCGCAGCGGCGATCGCGCCGATCGTGCACCACACGAACGGGCTGTGGCCCTGGGCGTCGTTCCACGGCAGGTAGTGATCAGAGATCCACAGCCCGTCGAACCCGGCCGCCTGAGCAGCTCGAGCCTGCGCGACGAGCTCGTGGGGTCCCCATTCCTCGCTGGAGAGAAAGTAGCCGACCCTCATGCGCGCACCGTGAGCATCTCGGCAGCATCTGCCCGGCTCCGAGGCCCGTAATCATCTCGCGGCCTGTCGGCGAGAGCCTCCGCTCCTTCTCACGGCTGCGGTCGCCCCGGCGAGAGCGGATCGGAGACGGGAGTGGGCGCCCGGCGCCGCTCCGCGCCCTGATGCTCCTCGGACAGGCGCTCCCGCAGCCTGGCGGTGGCCCCCGACCGGGCGGCTCGCGCGGCCCGCTCGGGATCCAGCGCCAGGCCTGCACGCGCCGCCCAATCGACCAGCGACTGGCGCTCCTCCTCCTGGCGCGCGTAGCGGATGAACAACCAGACCAGGATCAGCGTGGTCAGGATCACCTGCTCGATCATCATCACCCCGCCGGCCAGGTTCTGATCCGACAGCGGGCTCAGCCCCCGGGCGGCGTCGGTGCTCCGGTAGACGGGGTAGAACACGGTCTGCGCCCAGATCAGGGCGTTGGCGAGCACGGCGCCGAGGAAGCGCACGAGCATCACGTATCCGAGCTGCCACCAGCCGGTGAACCAGCGCGGCTTGGGCAACGGGCCGATCAGCGCCAGCCACAGCATGCTCCCGAACCAGAGCAGGCAGGCGTGCTCGAGTGCGTGGACGAGGTCGTGCTCGATGGCCAGCTGGTAGAACAGCGGCACGTGCCAGGCATACAGATCGACCGCCCACAGGCAGAGCGCCACCAGGGGGTGCGACAGCTTGCGCATCGCCCCTGAGGCGCGCGTGTGCAGCAGCGGCGACAGGACCGGGCCGGTCAGGCCGAGGACGATCAGCAGCGAGGCCACATCGCCGATCACGATGTGCTGGACCATGTGGGCGACGAGCACGCTGTCGGCGAGCCCGTCGCAGGGCGGCAGCTGCACGATCGTCACCAGCGAGACCCCGCAGTAGAACGAGACCCGGCGCCAGGAGGCCACCGGCCGCTGCTCGCCGGCGAGCGTGCGCGTGCGCGTGCGGTACAGCAGGATGTAGAGCGCGCTCGCCATCAGCGGCGGCACGAACTCGGCCAGATGAAGCGAGCCGACGCTTGCCACCGCCAGCATCAGCCGACCGTGCCGTCAGACGGTGAGGTGCGATGAGCGACTACCGGACCAGGCATGATCGGCGCCCACTAGGACGAGGGGGTTCGCGCCCCCACCGCCGCGGCCCGCCGGCGCTCGCCGATCGCCTGTTCGGCATGCTCGCGCTCCTCCTCGATGCGATCGGCGGCCTGAAGGGCGCGACACCAGCGCCGCGTGATCACGTAAAGGACCCCCGGGATCACCCAGATGGCGATCCGAAAGATGAACAGCTGCGTGTTGTAGCTGAGCCCCCAGAGGACGTAGATCCGGTCGGCGGCGCCGAAGCTGAAGATCAAGAACACCCAGCTGAGGAAGGCCACGCCGAAGGCGGTGCGACCCGGGGCGTCACGCGGCCGGTCGGCGATGTTGTGGATCCCGTGATCGCGGGTGAGGCGCGCTTCGGCCCACGGCACGGCCATCAGCACGACGAGGACGACGAGCGGGAACGCGACCCCGCCCCAGAACGGGTTCGGGATCAGGGTGTAGTGACCGACCGTCACGTCGAAGCTCGGCATCAACCGCAACGCCCCGATCAGCCAGCCCAGGTACCAGTCGGGCTGCGCGCCGTTGGTGGCCTGCCAGGGTTCGAACGGGCCCCACTGCCAGATCGGGTTGATCTGCACCAGGCCGCCGAGCAGGAACAGGATGCCGAAGACGAACAGCATGAGCGCCAGCGAGCGGGGGGTCTGCCCCGGGAACAGCGGGACCCCGACGATCCGGCGGTTGGTGGTCTTCCGGCTCTCGCGAAACTGGGTGTGATGGCGGGCGGCGATCAGCGCCAGATGAACGCCGATCAGCGTGAACAGCAGCATCGGGATGATGAACACGTGCGCGATGTACATGCGTGAGAAGAAATGGGGGTTGCCGGGGAATGAGGCTCCGAAGATCCCCAGGACCATCGGACCGCCGATCACGGGGATCGACAGGCCGACCCCGTACCCGATCGCCAGCCCGATCCCGGACAGCAGGTCGTCGACCAGCGAGTACCCCAGATAGCCCTCCAGCAGGGCGGTGAACAGGAGGATCAGGCCGACCATCCAGGTGAGCTCCCGGGGTTTGCGAAACGCCCCGGTGAAGAACACGCGCATCAGGTGCATCACGATCGAGACCATGAACACGTCCGCCGCCCAATGGTGGGTCTGACGGATCAGCAGCCCCCCCTTGTACACGAGCGAGATGTCGAGGACCGACTTGTAAGCGGCGCTCATCACCTGGCCGTCGAGCGGGGCGTAGGCGCCGTGGTAGACGGTCTTGGCGGTGCTCGGGTCATAGAACAGCGCCAGGTAGGTCCCGGTGACGATCAGGAGGATGAACGCGTACAGCGCCACCTCGCCGAGCAGGAACGACCAGTGGTCGGGAAACAGGTAGCGCAAGCTCTTGCGCAGCAGCGGCGCCGCCGCGGTGCGCTCGTCGATGAAGCGGACGGGATCGGCGAGCGGATCGCTCATGTCGGCCGCAGCCTGACCGCCCACCATCCCGGTCCCACCCGGCCCGAGAAGTTGCCGGCCGCGCGCAGGAACCCGTCTGAGCCGACCATCAGCGGCAGCTGGGGCAGCGGACGCCCGGCGGGCCCGAAGATGACCGATGCTCCCGTGAACGGATCGAATGTCGAGTAGTGGCACGGGCAGACCAGCGCGTCCTGGGGCTCGACGGCCGCGAACAGAGGATTGCGGTACAGCCCGACCGCACAGCCGGCGTGGGTGCAGATCTTCGAGTAGGCGACGATCCCGTACGGCGCCCAGCCGGCGCGGCCGGCGGGGAGTTGCAGCTTGCTCGGGTCCAGGCGGACGATCACCAGCGGAGAGCCGAGGTCCTCCATGTCGGCCCCTTCGGGAAACCCGGTGTAGAAGCTCTTCTCCTCGATGTCGGCGGCCAGGAACGGGTGTCCGTTCTCGTCGACCACGCGGGTGCCGCGATGCCACGGCGTCCGGTCAAGGGGCCCGGTGTCCCACAGGGGGCCGATCGACAGCAGCGGGGTCACGGCCGCCAGTCCCAGCGCGCCGCCGGTGGCCGCGCCCGCCCCCAAAAGCAGGCGCTTGCGGGTGAACCGGCTCCCGCTCTCGTGCACCATCTCGACGATCTCCTGCTGCTGCTCGGGATGCGTCTCCGGGTAGTCCTCCTCGACCTCCTCGGTGACCACGAGCCGCTTGGCGACGACGGTCAGCGCCGCCGCGATGAACACCAGGCACATGCCCAGGCAGATCCCGAGCAGTTGATCGGGCAGCGCGTGGGAGCTGAACGTCGCGTAGACGACGATGAAGCCGAGCGCGAACACGGTCGCGATGCCCAGCAGCACGAGCACCAGGTTCTCGGCTCGTCGCTCGGGCGTTCCCGCGGGAACGATTCGCGACGGCGGCTCAGATGGCGGGGGCGGGTTCGCGCGCCGCTGCCGCCGGCCCAGCCAGAGGGCGACCAGCCATTGCCAGAGCTTCATGAGCGGCGCATCCTCCTTCCGATGACCACGCAGGTCAGGATCAGCAGCGGCGCGGCGATCCACCAGGCGACGAGGCCCTCGGGAATCGGACCCAGGTTGCCGACGCTCCAGCCACCGCGGTTGTCAGGGTGATTGGTGCTGAGCACGTACTTGACGATCGAGTTCAGCTGCGCGTTGGAGATCTGGGTGGTCGAGAACCGAGGCATCAGGTAGGGCCCGATGCGCACCGCCTCGGAGATCCGGCGGGCGGGCACGTTCTGCAGCGGCGGGACCTCGGCGCCGGTGACAAAGCCTCCCCGGGCCATGATCTGATGACACCCGGCGCAGTGCTGCAGGAACAGCGACTGTCCCTCAGACAGGTTGCCGGCCCCGGGATCAGGGTTCGGGATCGCCGGCCCGTGACCAAGCGAGGCGACGTAGGCGACCAGCGAGCGGATCTCCTTGTCGGAGAACAGCACCCGCTCGGGCTCGGGACCCGGCTCGCTGTGGATGTTCCTGAGCGGCATGTAGCCGCTGCGCAGGTAGAAGTCGGGCGCCAGGGCACCCACGCCCCGCAGCGGCGGGCCCTCGCCCATGATGTTGCCGGCCCCCGGCCGCGCCGCCTTGATCCCGGACCCGTCGATGCCGTGACAGCTCGCGCAGTTGCCGGCGAACAGCTGCGCGCCCAGCTCCAGGCTGGGCCGGCTCGGCTCGAACGTGGGGCGCACGATCCCGGACTGGGGTTGAGCCTGGGCCAGGCTCGCCGCCACAAGCGCGCCGAGCGCGACCAGCACGTGCGCGACCAAGGTGCGAAGGCGGCTCATGATTGCTGACATACCGGCAGCAGGGGCGCTCCGATGCCGGTGAGCACGATGATCGCCAGGGTCAGGAAGTTGACGATCAGGCCGATCCCGACGAGGAAGTGGACCCGTCCCAGCGGGGGTGGGCTGCCATCGCCGCGTCGCTCCTGGGCATCGACGCTTTCGTCGATCTCGAAGGTTGTGCGAAAGATCTGCAGCGAGACCGCCGTGGAGGCCAGCCCCACCGCCACCGCGGCCAGCGACAGACCGATCTGCCATTCGTGCACGGGCAGATCCCAGCGTTGGCTGGGCTGGTTGCACTGAGCCCACGTGAGGTACAGGTTGGCTACGAACTGGATCACCCACGCCGAGGCGCCCCCGAGGACTCCGAACCAGACCAGCGGGGTTGACGGGTGGGTTCTCATAGGGATGGGGAGAGGACCACCAGCACCACGACCAGGGCCAGCGCATTGACGACGTACCAGTAGAGAGCCAGGCCCCTGACCCCGATCAGCCAGTAGTTGCTCAGCCCGCGGGTGGTGACCTTCCATGCCACCCCGACGCTCAGCAGGAGTCCGAGCAGGACGTGGGCGTCGTGGGCGGCCAGCAGGGTGAAGTAGATCGAGCCGTAGGCGCTGCCCTGGGGAGTGAACTTGTCGTAGTCCTGGATGAAGAGCAGGATCTGGACGGCCAGGAAGCCCATCTGGATCACGAGCGCGACCGCGATCCACCACACTGCGGGCCACCGCCGGCCCCGGCGGGCGGCGCGCTCGGCCATCACCAGCAGCGGAGTCGAGGCGACCAGCACGGCGGTGACGGCCAGGGGAAGGGGGATGCTGGGGGGCTTGATCCCCGCGGGCGGCCAGCGGTGAGAGCCGAAGTTCAGGTAGTAGTAGCTGCCGATGATCGTCCCGAACAACGTCACCTCGGCGCACAGGAACAGCGCCATGCCCCACCAGCCGTTGGGCTGGGCAACGCGCTGACGGTCCACCAGGGCAGCGGCTGGAGCGGTGCGCGCCTGGGCGCTGCGCGGTGGCCGACCGGCGCTGGCGTCGGTCACGCGCCCTCCTCGTGCTGATGCCAGCCGATCACCGTCAGCAGCGCGGCGATCGCGAAGCCGAGGGCGATCCAGAAGTGCGCCATCACCAGCATGAAGAAGACGCCGGTGAGCATCAGAGCGCTGATGGGCGGCCAGATCGAGTGCGGCGGCATCGCCAGGATCTCGTCGGGCGCCGCGTCCTGGGCGGTGGTGGCGGGGGTCAGGTGGCCGCGCCTGAGCACGCCCTGGCCCTCTTCGAGGCGGCGGTTGTCACGCTCGCGGTCTTCGGTGTCCCACATCGCGTACGGGCTGCTGACGGTCGGGATCACCGCGTAGTTGTAGGGCGGCGGCGGCGAGGTGGTCGACCACTCCAGTGTGTCGCCGCCCCATGGATCGTTCCCCGCAGGCTCGCCCCTGAAGTAGCTGAACAGCAGGTTGGCGACGATCAGGACCAAGCCGACCGCCAGGATGTAGGAGCCGATCGACTCGATGAAGTTCCAGAGCGTCCAGCCCAGGCCCGGCGGATAGGTGTAGTTACGCCGCGGCATCCCCAGGATGCCAACGATGTGCATCGGAAAGAAGGTCACAAACGTGCCGATGAAGGTCAGCCAGAAGCTGAGCTTGCCCACGCGCTCGTTGTACATCCGGCCGGTGAGCTTGGGAAACCAGAAGTACATTCCACCCAGGACCGGGTACACGGCGGCGCCGAAGATCACGAAGTGGAAGTGAGCGATGATGTAGTAGCTGTCGTGCACCTGCTGATCGAAGGGAATCGCCGCGACCGTGATTCCCGACAGGCCGCCGATGATGAAGTAGACGATGAAGCCGATGATGAACAGCAGCGGCGTCTTGTACTTCGGGGTGCCGGTCATGATCGTGGTGATCCACGCGAACAGCTGGATCGCCGACGGGATCGTGATGATCATGCTGGCGGCGGCGAAGTAGACGGTGGTCAGGGTGGCGAAGCCGACGGTGAACATGTGGTGCACCCACACGCCGAAGCCGAGGAAGGCGACGAGGATCTCGGCCAGGGCCACCAGCGGGAACATGACCATCTTGCGCTCGGTGAACGTCGGGATGATCGCGGTCGCGATTCCGAATGCGGGCAGGATGATGATGTAGACCTCGGGGTGGCCGAAGATCCAGAACAGGTTCTGCCACAGCAGCGGCGCCCCCCCGAACGCGGTGTCGTAGAAGTGGAAGCCCAGCTGTCGGTCGAGCTCGAGGAACAGGGCGGCGACGCTGAGCGACGGCAGCGCGAACAGGAGCGCGAACGCGACGGCCAGAAATGCAAAACAGAACAGCGGCATCCGGTTCAGCGACATCCCGGGCGCTCGCAGCTTGAAGATCGTGACGATGAAGTTGATCGAGGCGATCGTGCTCGAGATGCCATTGAAGATCAGGCCGTAGCCGTAGTAGTCGATGTTGTTGCCGGGATCGAACTGCTTGGAGGCGAGCGGCACGTAGTCGAACCAGCCCGCGTTGGGGGCGTGGCCCTGTGCCAGCGACGCGTACATGAAGATCCCGGAGCCGAGGAAGATCCAGTAGGAAAGGGCGTTGAGCCGGGGGAACGCCATGTCCCGGGCTCCGATCATCAGCGGGAGCAGGTAGTTGCCGAAGGCGCCCGTGGTCATCGGGATCACGAACAGGAAGATCATCGTGATCCCGTGCATCGTGAACATCTCGTCGTACACCTGGGGCCCGAGCACCTTGCCGTTGGGACCGATCAGCTGGGTGCGCATCAGCAGCGCCTCGACGCCACCGGCGCCGAAGAAGACCAGCGTCGTGAAGAAGTAGAGGATCCCGATGCGCTTGTGGTTGGTGGTCGTAAGCCACCCGAACACACCGCCCCGCTCGACCCAGATCTGGTCGAGATCGTCGACGTAGCGCTGCCCGCGGGGTGAGACGACGGTCGCCACGGCTACCTCAGGGTGTCCAGATAGGCGACGAGATCGGAGACCTCGTGGTCGCTGAGGCCGAGATCGGGCATCCGATCGCCGGGCTTGATCGCCTGGGGGTTGTGGATCCAGGACGCCAGCCAGGCCGGCCGGTTGGGGATCTCGTCCGAGGCCAGGGCCGTCCGGGTGGCCAGATGGGTGAGATCCGGCCCGATGTCACCCTGCGCGGGTGTCCCCGCGATCGTGTGACAGCTCGCGCACTGGCTGGTCATGAACAGGCGCTTGCCCGCCTGGGCCTGGGCCGAGGTGGGGGTCACCGCCGGGCGCTCCTGGCCGGCCAGCCACGAGCGAAACGCCGCCGGCTTCTGGGCGAAGACCTCGAAGGCCATGTGCGCGTGCTGGAAGCCGCAGAACTGAGAGCACTGGCCGCGATACTCGCCCGTCGAGGTCGCGTCGAGCAGGATCCGGTTGCGCTGCCCCGGGATCATGTCGATCTTGCGGTTGAGTGCCGGCACCCAGAAGCTGTGGATCACGTCGGCGGTCGTCGCGACCAGGTTGACGCGCGTGTCGACGGGGATGTGGATCTCGTTCGCCGTCACGGCGCGACCCCCGTCGTAGCGCACCTCCCACCACCACTGATGCCCGATCACGTTGACCGTCATCGACGTGGTCTTGGGGTTGGGAGCACCCGTCTGCTTCACCAGGTACACGTCGGAGACACCGAACAGCGCCACCAGGACCACCAACGGGATCCCGATCCCGAACAGCACCACCATGCCCTGCGCGACGCCCTCCCGCTCGCCGACGATCGGCAGCCCCGGGGCGTCACGCTTCCACCAGGCGATGGCCAGCAGCGCGATGGCGCCGAAGAACACGATCGCGGCGACGGCCAGCATCCACCACCACAGCAGCGCGATGTTGTGAGCGACCTTGCTGTGGGTGTTGACGATCGACTGCTTGCCACTGCATCCCGCGAGACCGAGGCACAGCACGAGCAGGGCAGCCGACCCGGCCCCGCGTAGCCAGCGGGCTCCCGGGCTACCTCCGCCCTCGGTGGGGAAATGCGAGCGTTCGTGCACTGACAAAACCCGCTGTCGGACCGATTGCGCCGGCGCAGTTGAGCCTCGACGTCGCTGCTCGGCCTAGCGGTTGACGAACTCGTCGACTTTGCCCTTGATCGCCTGGCCCATGATCCGCCCCACCCCCTGCTCACCGCCGGCGATCGCCTTCATCATCATCTCGGCCTGCTCGAAGCGGATGTGAGGCGGCAGCGGCGGCACATCGGGATCGGTGATCGCTTCGATCAGCGCCGGTTTCCCGGCGCTCAGGGCCTCGTCCCAGGCTGCGCCGACCTGGTCAGGGGAATCGATCCGGATGCCTTTGAGGCCGATCAGCTCGGCGTACCGGGCGTAGGGAAAATCGGGCAGCGTCTGGGTGGCCGGGTTGCGGGGGTCTCCGGAGAGCACGCGCTGCTCCCAGGTCACCTGGTTGAGATCGTTGTTGTGCAACACCAGGACGACCAGCTGGGGGTTGGTCCAGCGGTCTGAGTAGTGGATCAGGTCGATCAGCCCCGAGTTGCCGACCATCTGCATCGCCCCGTCCCCGATGCTGGCGATCACCGGTCGATCCGGATAGGCGAACTTGGCCCCGAGCGCGTAGGGGACCGCGGGGCACATCGAGGCCAGGTTGCCCGACAACGCGGTCTGCATGCCCCGCCGCAACCGCACGTGACGCGCCCACCAGTCGGTGCAGGAGCCGGAATCGCTGGTCAGGATCGCCCCGTCGGGCAGGCGCTTGGACAGCTCGTGAAACAGCAGCTGGGGGTTCAGCGGCTGGGCTGACTCGTGGGCCTGGGCATCGAGGATCTCCCACCAGCGGGCCACGTTCTGCTCGATGCTCTCCCGCCAGGCGCGGTCCTCCTTGCGCTTGAGCAACGGGATCAGGGCCCGCAGCGACTCGCGGCTGTCGCCGACCAGCGTCAGCTCCATCGGATAGCGGATCCCGAGCATGCGCCCGTCGATGTCGATCTGCACCGCGCGGGCCTGACCTTCCTCGGGAAGCCACTCGGAGTAGGGAAAGCTCGTGCCGACCATCAGCAGCGTGTCGCAGCTCTCCATCATGTCGTTGGTCGGCTTGGTGCCGAGCAGGCCGACCGACCCGGTCACGAACGGCAGGTCATCCGGGACCGCGGCGCGCCCGTTGAGCGCCTTGGCCACGCCGGCGCCGAGCAGCTCGGCGGTCTCGATCACCTCGTCGGTGGCGCCCAGCGCGCCCTGCCCGACCAGGATCGCCACCTTCTCCCCGGCGTTGAGAATGTCGGCCGCGCGTTGCAGATCCTCGTCACGGGGGCGGATCATCGGCTCGGTGATGCCGGTCGAGGACAGGATCGCACCGTGTGCCCGCGGGGGCGCCGCATACTCGCTCTGGCCGACGTCGTCGGGCAGGATCACGCACGTGACCGAACGGGAGGCCTGCGCGATTCGCACCGCCCGATCGATCAGGTGCTGAGCCTGCTCGGGCGCCATGCACACCTCTACGAACTCGCTCGCCACATCCTTGTACAGCGAGCCGAGGTCGATCTCCTGCTGAAAGCTGCCGCCGATCGCCATCCGCTTCTGCTGGCCGATGATCGCCACCACCGGCTGGTGGTCGAGCTTGGCGTCATAGAGGCCATTGAGCAGATGCACCGCCCCGGGCCCCGAAGTGGCCATGCACACTCCCACCTCTCCGGTCAGCTTGGCGTGCGCGCACGCCGTGAACGACGCGATCTCCTCATGGCGGACCTGGATGAACTCGAGCTCGTCGACGTGCTCGAAGGCGCCCAGCAAGCTGTTGATGCCGTCGCCCGGATAGGCGTAGACGCGCTTGATCCCCCACTGGACCAAGCGGTTGAGCATGAATTCCGCAACGTTCTCAGCCATGCGTCTCCTCCAGGTTCGCAACCAGTTGGTAGGCCGCCTCTTTCCGCCAACGCCTTCCACCAAACACCTGGCGTCCGCACGCGAACGAAATCTTCACGACCACAGCCGCTCCGCCCCCCGCGCCTGCACCAGGCAGGTCAGCGCGAGCAGACCGGCGGTGCGGGCGTTGGCAAGCGCCAGCGTGCGATACCGGCGCTTGCCCGCGGCGGCCACGGCCAGCATCGAAGCGCCGTGCAGCGCGTCCACCCCCGCGCCCGCCAGCTGCCAGCCACGACCGGAATGGGAGCGCAGCACCGCGGCCTGCGCGAGCTCTCGAAGCCCGAGCACGCGGGCGACGCGGATCGTCGTCGGATCGCACGGCTGGCCAGACAGCCAGGCCAGCGTTCCCTGGGGAGCCAGCAGCAGCACCGCCCCGTACCCCGCGCGCCCGGCCGTCACCCACCGAGCTAGCGCTGGCGGGCGCTCCACCGGCTCAGGTGCCATCGGGCTCGGTGACCGCGCACTCGAGCAGCAGGGCGTGCACGAACGCCTGGGGAAGGTTCCCGCGCAGCTGGCGCTGGCGGACGTCGAACTCCTCCGACATCAGGCCGGCGTTGCCACACGCCGCCCGGTTTCGCTCGAACCAGCGCGCCGCCTTGACCAGATCCCCCTGCTGATACCAGGCCAGCGCCATCACGAAGCCGCACATCAGAAACGCGCCCTCGGCCTGGCCGAGCGGCCGCTCGTCGGGCCGGAACCGGTAGCAGTAGCCGTCTCGCGTCAAGTCGTGGGCCACCGCCTCGAGCGTCGCCAGCGTACGGGGATCATCGGCGGGGATCGCGCCGCGGATCGCGGGCAGCAGCAGCGCCGCGTCCAGACGCTCGTCGGTGGGCGAGCGCTGCCAGTGGCCGGCCGGCGACAGGGCGTGCTCGGAGGTGTCGGCGACGATCGCGTCGGCGAGCGCCAGCCACCGCGCGGCCTGCTCGCTGGCCTGGTGGCGCGATATCTGGCGCAGGCCGGCGGCGCAGATCAGCCGGCTGTGGGTCCAGGCGTCGGGCTGGAGCTCCCACACGCCGGCGTCGGGCTCCTGCCAGCGCTGCTCGATCGCCTCGGTCGCCGCCTCGACCGCCCGCCAGCCGTCCGCGTCCAGGTGGTCATACCGGGCGGCGGAGGCGAACAGGAGCAGCGATTCGCCGAAGGCATCGAGCTGGAACTGCTTGTTGACCCAGTTGCCGACCACGTCGGTTCCCCCCGGATAGCCGGGGAGATCGAGGGGTCGCTGGTCAGGAACGGGGTCCCCGGTGACCGTGTAGGCGGGCATCAGCTGGGCGCCGTCTTGCAGCAGCCGCTCGGTCACGAACCGCACGGCATCGTCCAGCAGCGGCATCGGCCCGGCCTTGGCCACCGCCTGGCCGGTGAAGCACTGGTCCCGGATCCACACGTAGCGGTAGTCGTAGTTACGCCCCTCGCGGGCCCGCTCGGGCAGCGACATGGTGGCCGCGGCGACCATCCCGCCCCCCGAGCTGGTCAGTCCCTGCAGGACCGCGTAGCCGTGGCGCGCGTCGCGCTCGGCCACCACGCAATGCAGCTCGGGCAGGCGCTCCGACCACGCCGCCTCGGTCCCGCTCCAGGCCAGGTCGGGGTCAGGCGGAGGCTCGGGCTCCGGGCTCTCGTCGATCACCAGCACGAGATCGTGGACCTGCCCCTCCTCGAGCTCCAGGACCATCTCCAGGGGTTTGGCGCCGCGCCCGCCTGACCCCGAGCCCGAGCCTGAGCCGGACCGGGGCTGGGCGTCGGCGGCGCCCATCCAGGTGAAGTGGGCGTCTCCCAGCCGCCCCGTCCACCGGCCGTCGTCCTGGCGATGGACGCGCGTGGCCGGCTTGACTCCGTACCCGGTCCGCAGGTCGAGCACCACTTGAACGCGCGCCGTGCCCCGGCGCGCCAGCACCCGGCGCAGGAGCACGGCCCGCCCGGGTGTCGTCGGGAGCGCCAGCGCCTCGCGGCACTCCACCACGCCCGCGTCGGTGATCCAGCGACTGCGCCAGATCAGGCCGTCCTCGTAGTACCCACCCCAGACAAACCGGGCTTCGGGCGTCACCGCATACGTGCCCTGGCCGCCGATCAAGGTGGCAAAGCAGGCGTCGGAGTCCCAGCGGGGAAAGCACATCCACGTGTAGTCGCCCCGGGGGCTGACGAGCACGCCCCGCTCGCCGTCGGCGAGCAGCGCATACTCGCGCAGCACGTGGGGGGCGCCGAGGCTGGTCAGCGACCCCGGGTCGTCCTGGCTCACAGCTCGAATTCCGCGGCCTGGGACCGCTTGAGCTCGATTCCGAGGCCCGGCCGCCCGGGATCTGGGCGCAGGGCTCCCCGCTCGGGAGCCAGGACGCCGTCGAACAGCATCCGCTCCACGCGCGCGTGGGTGTGGAAGTACTCGCAGTGGCGCAGTGGCCCCACCGCGCAGCAGGCGTGGGCGTGGACCTGGGGCGCGCAGTGAGCCGACAGCGGTATCTCGTAGGCGGTGCACAGCGCGGCCACCACCTGCAGGCCGCTGATGCCGCAGGCCCGGGTGCAGTCGACCTGCATGACGTCGACCGCCCGGGCGTCCAGCATCCGCCGGAAGTAGACGGGCTCATAGCCGTACTCGCCGGCGGTGATCGCCATGCCCGGCGGCCCGTTGTCACGCAGTAGATGCAGCCCGTCCAGATCGTTGGAGGAGACCGGCTCCTCAAACCAGGTGACGCCGCTTTCGGCGAACTCCAGCGCCATCGCCAAGGCCTGCTTGCGAGCGTAGGCGCCGTTGGCGTCGACGTAGAGCTCGGCCTCGGGACCGATCGCCTCCCGGACGGCCCGCACCCGAGGCGCGTCGGAGACCGGGTCGCGCCCGATCTTCATCTTGACCCTCGGGATCCCCTGCGCCACCCACGCCGACAGCTGGTCGCAGAGCTCGCGCTCGCTGTAGGAGGTCAGGCCTCCTGATCCGTAGACGGGCACGGCGGCGTGCGCCCGGCCGAGCAGGTCGGCGAGGCACACGTCCAGCAGCCTGGCCTTCAGATCCCAGAGCGCGATGTCCAGCGCCGCGATCGCGGTCGCGCTCACCCCCTCCCAGCCGAGGTTGCGAATCGCCGTGACCATCGCCCACCAGCACTCGGGCACCGCCAGCGCCTCGCGCCCCTGCAGGACCTCGCCCAGCAGGCCGTCGATCAGCACCGCGGCCGACTTGTCGGCATACGTGTAGCCGATCCCCGTCTGGCCGCCCGCCTGCACCTCGGCGACCACCAGGGTGACGGCGTCCCAGGTCAGCGTGCCGTCCGACTCGGGCTCTTCGGTCGGCACCTTGTAGGCGGTGGCCCGCACGCCCTGGATCGGAGCCGTGATCATGCCCTCACCCCGCTTGCCGATCTCACCGGCTCGCTCACCGCCGCGCCGCGGTGACCCCGGCCGCGACCGCCGCCCCGGCGGCGAGCGCCGCGCCCGCCATCACCGAGCGATGGGTGGCCGCCCACAGCTGCGGGCTGCGGGCCTTGGCCTGGTCGTCGAAGATGCCGTGGGTGGCCGCCTTGTCGGGCACCGGCTCATACAGGTTGTCGGGTCGGTCGGGGGGCACGGGCATGTCCTTGACCTGCTGTCCGGAGAACCCGGTCCGGGCCAGGTAGATGTCGCCCGCCAGGCCCGACAGCTTGGTGCCGACGATCGCCTGAACCGTGCTGTAGCCGACCCACAGCTCACGCCGGCGGTGGTGGGCCGCCCAGTACACGGCCTCGGCGGGAATCTCGGGCTGGTAGATCGGCGGGACCGGCTGCGGGTGGTCGGGCAGCTTGGAGCGACACCAGTTGAACTGCGTCGTGTTGACGCCGGGCAGCTGCACCATCGTGATCCGGACCTTGCTCTTGTCGTGCCGGAGCTCGGTGCGCAGCGAATCGGTGAAGCCCCGGATCGCGAACTTGGACCCGCAGTAGGCGGCCTGCAGCGGGATTCCCCGGTAGGAGAGTGCCGAGCCCACCTGCACGATCATCCCCTGGTCTCGCGGGATCATCCGTTTGAGCGCGGCCATCGTCCCGTTGACGGTTCCCAGGTAGGTGACCTCGGTGGCGCGCTTGAACTCCTGTGGCGTGACATCGATCACCTTGGCGAACACGGTGGCCATGGCGTCGTTCACCCAGATGTCGATCGGTCCCAGGATCGACTCGACCTTGTCGGCGGCCGCCTCGACCTGCTCGGGATCGGCGACCTCGGTCGGGACGACGAGCGCCCTGCCGCCCAGCTCCTCGACCTCGCGGCGGGCGTCGTCGAGTCCCTTCTCGCCGCGGGCCAGCAGGGCCACGTGGGCACCGCGCTTGCCGAACGCGTGGGCGATGGCTCGCCCCACGCCCCCCGACGAGCCGGTCACCACGACTACTTCGGGACGTTGATCGCTGCTCACGGGCTCACTTCCTGGGTTGGGGTTCGTTCATCTACGGGCCCTCGGTGGTGGTCAAGGGCGGGTCGCCTTGCGCTTGAGCAGGTCGGCGCATCGGTCGGCGAGAGCCATGATCGCGAGCGCGGGGTTGGCGGATCCCTGGGTGGGGAGCACGCTGCCGTCGACCAGGAACAGGTTGGGCACGTCCCACACCCGGTGGCTCGAGTCCACGACGCTGTCCTCGGCCCTGAAGCCCATCCTCGCCCCGCCGACCAGATGGGCGAACCGGTCGACCTTGAGCGTGTCCTGGGCGCCGGCGTGCTCCCAGATCTCGTTGATCTTGGCGGTGGCGTAGGCGATGTTGCGCTTGTCGTTCTCGCCCAGCGAGAACGAGAAGTTGGCCACCGGCATGCCGTACTGGTCCTTCTCGTCGGCCAGGGTGACGCGGTTCTCGGGAGCCGGCAGCAGCTCGCACAGGAGACCCAGGATCGACCAGTGGTTGTAGTCACGCATGTACTCGCGCAGAGATGGTCCCCAGTGCCCCTCGGCCTGGACGTGCTCGGCCCAGCCGATCGGCAGCGGCGACACCGTCTGGATCGAGAAGCCGCGGGCGAAGCCCCGGTCGGGATCGGTCTCGTAGAACTGCTCGCTTGAGACCTCGGGCGGCGGCGCCTTGTACATGCGCAGATCCTGGGGGAAGCGTGCCGCCACCTGGGTGGCTCCCTGGACCATCACGTAGCGCCCGAGCTGATCTGACTGGTTGCCCAGTCCGTGCGGGTGGCGGCGGCTGGTCGAGTTCAGCAGCAGCCGCGGGGTCTCGATCGCGTACCCGCAGACCGCGACCGCCTCAGCGGGCTGGAAGCGCTCCTGTCCGCCGACGATGTAGGTCACCCCGGTGGCGTGCCCGCTGCTCTCATCGACCTCCACCCGCACCACCATCGAGTCGGCGCGGACCTCGACGCCGTGCTCGATCGCGTCGGGCAGATGGGTGATGTGGGGGCTGGCCTTGGCGTTGACCTTGCAGCCCTGCAGGCAGAAGCCCCGGTAGATGCAGTGCGGACGGTTGCCGAAGCGCCCGTTGGCGATCGACACCGGGCCGACGCGCATCTCGATCCCGCAGTCCTCGGCCCCCCGCCAGGCCATCGCGGCGGCGCCGGAGATGGGATGCGGAGCGTGGGGATAGGTGTGCGGGTCCCCCCAGGGCCAGTCCTGGCCGGCCACCGGCAGCTCGCTTTCGATGCGCTCGAAGTAGACCCTGAGCTCGTCGTAGGAGATCGGCCAGTCGACGGCGACCCCGTCGCGAGTGCGAACCTCGAAGTCCGAGGGATGAAGGCGCGGGGTGTAGCCGGCGAAATGGGTCATCGTCCCCCCCACGCCGACGCCGGAGTTGTTCTTGCCCATCTCGACCGGATCCGAGCCCGAGATGATGCGCTTGTCGGTCCAGTAGATCGGGCCCGCGCCCTTCTCGTCGGAGACCCAGTCGCGATCGGGATCCCAGAACGGCCCCTTCTCCAGGATCACGATCTTCCAGCCGGCCCGGGCCAGGCGCTGGGCGAGCGTGATCCCGCCGGCGCCCGCGCCCACCACCACCAGGTCGACGGTCTCGGTCGACGAGTAGCGGGCCATCCGGTCCAGGTTCTGCAGCCCCCGTTTGTGGGGATCCAGCAGCCACGCGGAATCGTTGTCCTTGGGCATCCGGCTGATGCCCTTGATGAGGCTCCCGGCCAGCGTCATCGCTCGGGTGGAGGCTCGGCTCGGCCGCTGTCGGGGTCTACGTCCACTGCCTCTCTGCCCTCCCAGGTCTCGCGTTCGGCGGGCTCGAGCTGGGGGCTCCCGAACCGGCTGTAGCCCCGCGGGTAGGCGGGGCCGCCGAAGCCAATCTCGTTCCACGCCCAGGGATGGGAGTAGAAGCACGAGAGCACGACGCGCATGACCAGGCTGAAGGCGCGCTTGACGTTGAGCTGCTCCCAGGCGCCGCCGCTCAGCTTGGCGCCCGCGAAGTCCGCGACGATCGCGGTTTGCGTCGGCTCCTGCGCGGCCGCGAACGAGGCCGCCCCCGCCCTGCCCTGCGCCTCCTCGTCCAGACCGCGCGCCACCAGCCGCCAGGCCTCGCGGTCGTCGGGCATGTCGTCGTACTGATAGCCGTCGAGCTCGCCCTTGTAGTACTTCTCGTCGACGAAGTTGAGGACCGGGATGCGCGGCTCTGAGTCCTGCGCCGTCAGCACGTCGGACAGGGCGCTCAGCGTCGCCGCCTCCCTCGCGGTGAAGAACCGGATCGCGGGAACGTTCTCGACCCGCTCGAGCACCAGCTTCCGGGTGACCTCATCCCAGTGGCCGGCCTGCTCGAGCACGTCGTAGTCGGGGTAGCGGCCGTGCATCTGCGGGGTGCGCCCCCGCCGCTGGCGGGGCAGCTCGTGGGGGTCGCCCGGCCGGCCGCCCTCGCGCAGATTGGGAAGCTGGTCGCCGAGGCGGAAGTCCGGCACCTAGTGCTCCCGCTGCACGAGCGCCGCCAGCATCGCGATCGCGCCCACCAGGATGAGCGAGCCGGGTGCCAGCAGGGGCGGCCCCATGACCAGGTTGTAGGTCGGCTCCGAGAACCCACCGGGCTTGCGGTACACACCGCGCAGGTGCGTGTAGGTGCCGATCAGGCCGTTGACCGCGTACAGCACTCCCACCCCGGGGAGCACCGTCCGGGCCGCCCGGGGCGAGCGCAGGGCCGCCACCCCGGCCGCGCTGACCAGCGGGCTGGTGGCGATCGGGCTCCACATCCAGATGTCTCCGAACGAGCCCTTGTAATGCTCGAGGTACATCTCCAGCCCCAAGGGCAGGCCGCTGGCGGCCACCGTCGCCGCCAGCGTCTTCTGCATCCTCCCGGCGCGCAGGTTCCACAGCCAGCGCGGCATCCGGTCACGCGGAGCCGAGAGCGACTCGAGCAGCCGGGAGACGGACTGCGGGGAGGCCCAGCCGTCCCCTAGGCGGTCCGGCAGCGGCGCTTTGAGTGATCGCGGCATCAGCGCTCCTTGCTTTCTTTGATCAGGCACTCTGCGCGGTTTTGCGCGGTCGTAAGTCTGCCCGGGGCCGACGTCGCCAAACCGGATCTTGTCCGCCTGCGGACGCGCCTCGCCGCTTGGGGCCGGCGGCCGAATGGCCGGGTTGGCCGGCCCCACTCAGCCGGCCAGCGCCCGTCCGGCGACCCGGCCCGAGAACAGGCAGCCGCCGAGGAAGGTGCCCTCCAGCGACCGGTAGCCGTGCATTCCGCCGCCCCCGAACCCGGCCGCCTCCCCGGCCGCCCACAGGCCGGGCACGGGCTCTCCCCTCTCGCCCAGGACCCGCCCCGACAGGTCGGTGTGGATCCCGCCCAGGGTCTTGCGGGTGAGGATGCTCAGGCGGACGGCGATCAGGGGGCCGGCCTCGGGATCGAGCAGGCGATGCGGGGCGGCGATCCGGGTGAGCCGGTCAGGCAGGTAGCGCCGAGCGGCGCGTATTGCCATGACCTGGGAGTCCTTGGCGTAGGGGTTGGCCATCTCCCGGTCACGGGCGATGACCTCGCGGCGCACGCGATCGCGATCCAGGATCGGGTCATCGGTGATCCGGTTCATCCCGTCGATCAGCGCGTCCAGGTCGCGCTCGACGACGAAGTCGGGCCCGTCGCGCATGAAGGCGGCGATCGGCGCGGGGACGCCGGGCGCCAGGCGCTCCTTGAGTACGGCGGCCACGCTCTTGCTCGTGATATCGGGATTCTGCTCGGAGCCTGAGAGCGCGAACTCGCGTTCGATGATCTTCTTGGTGAGGATGAACCAGGTGTGGTCGTGGCCGGTCTGCCCGATGTAGGCCAGGGTCCCGAGCGTGTCAAAGCCCGGGAACAGCGGAACCGGCAGTCGCCGGCCGAGTGCGTCCAGCCACAGCGACGAGGGAGCGGGCAGGATTCGGACCCCGTGATGGCGCCAGATCGGCGCCCAGTTCTCGATCCCCTCGACGTAGTGCCACATCCGGTCGGTGCCGATCATCCGCGCGCCGGCCCGGCGCGAGATCTCCAGCATCCGACCGTCGACGTGCTCGGGCACGCCTGAGATCAGCCGCTTGGGCGGCGGTCCGAGTCGCTCCGGCCACTGGGCGCGCACGAGATCGAAGTTGGCGCCGATCCCGCCTGAGGTGACCAGCACCGACGGTGCTCGGGCCACGAACACGCCCATCTCGACCCGGGAGCTCCCCTGTCCACGCCGAGCGTCGTTGGGCTCGAGGATCGCCCCGCTGGCGCCATCGACGGCTCCCCGGGTGAGCGTCAGCGCGTCCACCCGATGCCGGGACAGGACCTGGACGAGCCCCCGCGCGCGAGCGTCGGCCAGCCGGCGCAGGAACGGAGCCAGCACTCCGGGCCCGGTGCCCCAGGTCAGGTGGAAGCGGGGAACCGAGTTGCCGTGGCCGAGCGCCCCGTAGCCACCACGCTCGGCCCACCCCGGGTTGGGGAGCCAGCGCATCCCCTGGGCGTGCAGCCAGGCACGCTTCTCGCCGCTGGCGAACTCCACGTACGCCCGCGCCCACCGGCGCGGCCATTCGTCCTCGGGACGATCGAAGCCGGCGCTGCCCTCCCAGTCCTGCCAGGCCAGCTCAAGCGAGTCCTTGACCCCGACGCGGCGCTGCTCGGGGGTGTCGACCAGGAAGAGCCCGCCCAGCGACCAGAATGCCTGGCCCCCCAGGGAAGCCTCGGGCTCCTGGTCGAGCAGGACCACCTTGCGGCCGGCGTCCGCGAGCTCGGTGGTCGCCACCAGGCCGGCCAGACCGGCGCCGATGACCACCACGTCGCCGTCGTAGGAGGCTTCGAGCATCGCGGCATCCTATGAGAACACTCTGATACCCGCGCGGCGCGTGTCGTCCGCGGCGCCCGGGTAGCGTTTGAGTGACTGAGCAAGATGAGAAAGGAACCGCATGGCGTATCGATTCGAGACCGACGAGAGCGTTGCCGAGGCGCTGGTCCGCACCGCCGAGGAGCAGCTCGACGGGGCCGAGCACGACCTGCGAACCGGCGTCCAGGACGACCCGGTGAGCGCGATCCACTCGGCACGCAAGGCGCTGAAGAAGGAGCGGGCGCTGCTGCGCCTGGCGCGCGGCACCGTCGGCGGCAAACAGCGCCGCCGAGAGAACGTCGCCCTGCGCGACGCCGGGCGGGCCCTGTCGGCGACGCGTGACTCCGAGGTGCTGGTGCAGACGCTGGACGGTCTTTCCGAGCGCTATGCCGGACAGGTCCCCGAAGCCGTGTTCGCCTCGTTTCGAGAGCCCCTCGAAGCAGATCGGCAGGTTGCCCGGGAGCAGCTCACCGACCCGTCGATGGCCGCCGAGGTGGCCGGCCAGCTCGAGACCGTGCGCCGCCGGATCGCCAGATGGGATGTGCGGCGCGGTGGCTGGGCGGCGATCGGCGGCGGCTTGGAGCGAACCTATCGCCAGGGCCGCAAGGCGCTCGCACGGGCTCGCTCCCAGCCCGACCTGGAGAACCTGCACGAGTGGCGCAAGCGAAGCAAGGACCTGTGGTACGAGCTGCGGCTGCTGACCCCGGTCGGCGGCCCCGCCGTGCGCGGGCAGACCAAGGACGCCCATGCCCTCGCCGACCTGCTGGGCGACGATCACGATCTCGCGGTCCTGCGCCAGACGCTGGTGGAGGCGGGCGAGCATGTCGCCTCCGACCTCGATGCCCTGCTCGGGCTGCTTGACCATCGGCGTCAGCAGCTCCAGGCGGAGGCCATGTTCGTCGGCGAGCGCGTCTATGCCGAGTCGCCAAAGGCGTTCGTGCGACGGATGCACCGTTACTGGAAGGCCGGCCGAGCCAAGGCCCGGGCCGACGCAGTCCACGATGATCCCGCCGATCTGGCACACGTCACGCGCGCGGTGACCGCCGCCTGATCCGGCTCGCGTCACCCGCGGTGGCCGGTCGCTGGCGATAGACGGGTCGGCCGCCCACCGCGGCGTGCGCGCTCCCCGACATGTTCTGCACAGCCTGGAAGCCATGGCCGCCCGCCGGGACCCAGCCAGCCGCCCGCCGGGACCCCTGCCAGCCGCCCGCCGGGACCCTGCCAGCCGCCCGCCAGGACCCTCTGCCAACCGCCCGCCGGGACCCTCTGCCAGCCGCCCGCCAGACGTGATGGATCTACGTATCGCATACCGTTACTCAGATCCATCACGTCCCGTTCGCCGCCCCCCGGAGCCCCGTTCTCAGCGGTTGGCGCATGTCGTGCGCGTAGCTTTTGGGTACGGCGGGTTGACGACCTCGGTCGCGCTGTACCGCACCCGGGTCCCGGAGTCGCTGCACAGGTACTGGACTCGGAACATGGTGTTCGCTCAGGGCAGCGCGGCCAGGCGAGGCCCAACCGTGGTGTCCTCGTCCACCGCGGTGAGCGGCCGGGCGATGCTCTCGAAGCTGCGGCGCTCGGCGGGTACGGCCAAAAAGAACGAGATGATCCCCGAAGCGATTGTCAGCATCCCACCGATCAAGAACGCGAGTGCGATGTGGCTTGCGTTTCCGCCCTTGGTCAGATGGGCGAAGACCAGCGGACCGATCGCTCCTCCCACGCCCGTGCCCGCAGCAGGCGCCGATCACGTAATCGGTCGCGCCGAACCCGCGATGTCACTGGCCGACAAGTTCAGCCCAGGTCAGCGGCTTGCCGATCCGACCGGCGACGTTTCCGACGATCGTGACCTTCAATCCATCGAGGATCCAGACCGTCGCACTGCCGCCGCGCATCGACGTCCTGCAACGAACACGACGGCGATTGCGGTGTGGCGGCCGGCGATCGTTTCGATCAAGATCTCGCTGTAACGACGATCGGAGGTACGTATGTCTCGCGCTAGCCATCAGACGATCAGGCTGAGCCCGGGCAAGCACTCCTCACCCGAGGATGGCGCGTGCGTCATGGAGCTGGCGTCGCTGCTCGCCGGCGAGCCGTTCACGGATCACCCGGCGTGTACGTGTCCGGTGATCGGATCCTTTCTGCGCTCGTACAACGACCTGATCGATGACGACCGCAGGCAGGATCTGTATCGGTACGCGGCGCTCGTCGTGGGCAGCCGTGGCTCGGCCGAGGTCCAGCGACTGCGCGCCGAGCGGCTCGCCGAATGGAGCTCGAGCTCGTTCTTCAGCCTGTATGCCCGGCTGCTGCCGGATTGGCTGGCGCGCGCGATGGCGCGCCTGCGCAAGCCGCCGCTGGCCATCGAAGCGCTGGGAGCCAGCGCGGCCCGCTCGGTTCCTCGCCACACGGCTCAGACGCACGCCCAGGTGCTGGACCTGATCGACGAGCTGCTGGCGATCGGCGATCGGCGCCCTCCGGCGCGGGCGGTCGAGGTTCCCGAGTCCGGCGAGCTTCTCGGGCCCGACGCTCAATTGCTCGACTCCCGCCGCTGACGTGAGTTCGCTCAGCGACCCCTGAGGAACCGCCTCGGGCCGTCGTCTAGGCTGGCCACGGATGGCCGCCGAACCCGATCCACGAACTCCGTTCGAGGACGCGGTCGCCGTCACGCCGGTGGGCCCGGGCCGTTACCTCGCCGCCGTCGACGGCGCCTGGGATGGGCCGGCGGCGCCCAACGGCGGTGTTCTGGCGGCGATCATGGTCCGGGCGGCGCAAGCCGAGCTCGGATCTCCGGCGCCGGCCCCGCGGACCGTCTCGGTGCAGTTCCTCGACGCCCCGGCGCACGGATCGGTCGAGCTCGGGGTCGAGATCCTCCGCGGTGGCAAGCGGGTGGCGGTGTGCGATGTCCGGATGCGCCAGGGGGAGCGCCTGATGGCGCAGATGACGCTCGTCTGCTCGGCGGCGCGCGCGCAGGAGGCGAGCCTGAATCGTGAGCCCCCGCAGGCTCCGCCCCCGGCGTCGGTCGCGGTGGCGGAGATCCGGAGCATCGCGGGGGGACCGCCGCTCTTCGGTCAGGTCGAGCTCCGGCCGAGCTTCGGCGCGATGGTGTTCACCGGATCACCGGACGCGGTCACCGGAGGCTGGTTGGCGCTGCGCGGTGACCGCGCCCCACTCGACGCCGCTCGCCTCTGCGCCCTGTGCGATCTGTGGTGGCCGGCGATCTTCGGCCGGCTCACCGCGCCCTCCGGAGTCCCGACCCTGCAGCTCACCGTCTATCTCCGAAGCACCGAGTCAGGCGTTCACGGCCCTGTCCTGACTCGCTTCGAGACCCACCAGGTGCAGGAAGGACACGTCGAGGAGCGCGGCGAGTTGTGGTCCGCGGACGGAACGCTGCTGGCCGAGAGTCAGCAGTTGGCGTTGCTGGTTTGAGACCCCACCGAACGCGCTTTTCGGTCCTGTTTTGGGGTGGCCCCGACGTTGATGGTCAAGGTGAGCGCCAGATCGTGGTCTGAGCAGGCGGTTTTGCCGGGTGGACGATATCCGAGCCGGGGGTTGCCGACGGTGTCAGCCCCGTCGAGCCGGCGTCGCCGTCTCGGGACAGACCGGGAACCCGGCGCAAATTGAGCCCGGGCGGCCGCCCACGGGCACGGCGGCTCTGATGCAGAAAGTTTGCACGTCCGGTCGGGATTTTCTTCCGGATGCCTGCCAGGCGACCAGGATGCAGAAAATCTCGCCCGCGGGTGGCAACTTTCTGCGTGTGCGCACCGCGAGCCCGGGGCGGCGGGCGACGGTCCCTGGGGCGACGACCATCGAGGTCGATGTCGAGACCGAGACCGAGACCGACGCCGACGCCGACGCCGACGCCGACGCCGAGGCCACCCGCCGGCACGCCCCACGTCCGTTTCTGACCACATCGATGGCGGGAGAGCCGTTTTTCGCCACGCATCGGCTTGTCAGTTGGGCAGCGGCGCTCCGGCGAGCGCGACGATGACGCCGATCGCTCCGGCGGCGAGCAGGGTCTCCACGACCCCGCGCTTGAGGACCAGGAGCGCGACCGCGGCCGCCGCCAGGAGCGCGAACTGCCAGCCCTCGCGCAGCACGGCGGCCAGGGTGATCGCCGCACCGAGGATCGCTCCGATCGCGGCCGGACCGGCGCCGTCCAGGAACGCCCGAGCCGTGTCGTTGCCGCGCAGCCGCTCGAACCGCCCGCCGCCGAGCAGGATGAACGAGAACGAGGGTGCGAACGCCACCCCGGCTGCCAGCAGCCCGCCGGCGAGCCCGTGTGCGGCATAGCCGACCGCGGCGACCGTCGCGACGACCGGGCCCGGAGTGATCTGTCCCAGCGCGACGGCGTTGAGGAACTGCGAGTTGGTCATCCAGTGATAGACGTGCACGGCGTCGCTCTGCATCAGCGGGATGATCACGAACCCGCCCCCGAACGACAGCGCGCCGACCTTGAACGCCGTCCAGGCGAGCGCGCCGATCCCGCCGGCGGAAACCGATGCCGGCACGAGCAGGCCCACCGCTCCGTGACGGCCGCCCGGCGATTGCCACGGCCGGCGCCGGGCGAGCACCTCGGTCAGCCCGCAGGCGAGCAACCCGAGTACCAGATAGGAGCCCGTCAGCGCCGCCGCCACGGCGCCCACGAGCAGATACCCGATCCAGCGCGCCGTCCGACCCCGGTCGGGGCGCGCCCGCCGCAAGCTCGGGCCCAGGAGCCCGCGGGCGGCTTGGACGGCCACGGCGGCGACCGCCGCTCCCGCGCCGGCACCGGCGCCCCTGATCCAGAGCGGCGGCGAGTGACCGAGAAACGGCACCGACAACGCGAGGATCAGGACGACCGCCGGGACGATGAACCCCAGACCACCGACGATCGCCCCGGCGGGTCCGCCCACCCGATAGGCGCAGAAGATGGCCAGCTGCGTGGACGCCGGTCCCGGCAGCAGCCCGCAGGCGGCGTTCGCATCCTCGAACTCGCGAGCGTCCATCCAGCGCCTGCGGACCACCACCAGCTGGCGCAGCAGGGCGATGTGCGCCGGGGGCCCGCCAAAGCCCGTGATCCCGATCCGCGTCCAGTCCCGAGCCACCGTCTCCAGCGAGGCGCGACCCTCGCCGATGGGTTGCGGGGTTTCGGTCACCGGCTCGTATGCGCCGCGGGCTCGCTCAGGTCGGTTGGGAACGCTACCCGGTCACGAGCTTCGCGCCAGCACCGGGGACTCGACCCGCCTGGAGTTCGACGCCTCAGTCGATCTCGACGTCGAAGTCCCAGGAGACGATCGGTCGCGTCCCGTCGGGCGCCCATCTCAGACGGCCGCCGCCGGTCGGCAGCACGGCGCGGACCGTCAAGGTGATGATCCGACCGGGCTCCAGATGCGCCGGAACCGGAGCTCCGTTGCGCGACGTGACGCGGGGGTGGTGGATACGGCCCAGCTCGTCCAGGATCGTGAACGCCTGCGGGCGGATCGGCACGGTCCCGCGTCCGGCGGCGAGACTGACCGTGAAACTGCACGGGGAGGTGGCGGGAACCGGGAACCTCCCCTCCTCCGGGACGGCAGGACCGACCGCCGTCGCCATCGTCTGGCCCCGGGCGAGGTGAACCGACACGGTGTCGCCCTGGATCGCCAGGGCGGGATGGGCGGCGCTGGCCGCGACGATCCGGTCGACCGGCAGCTTCGGCTTGGGGAGCCAGCTCGGGAGACCGCCGTACTTGGCCGGCGACGAGGGGTGCGCCTGCGGAGCTCGTGCCTGCGAACCGTGTGCCTCCAGAGGCGATGCGTGCGCGCCGGATCCACCGCCGCCCGCGACCAACACGATCACGATGGCCGCCGCGGCGAGGATCGAGACCCCGGCGAGCACGAGGTTAAGTGGGCGACGACCGAGACCCGCCATGGACACCTCGCTCAGCCCGCCGCCGGGCTGAGCGGTTCAGTCAGCCCGACGACTCCGGAGGACCAGCCGGCGACTGCGATCACCGACGGCGAGGGCGGGTCGAGTGCCCACGGTGGTGCGGCTCCCCGGGCGCGCCGTACCGGCCCCACGGTCCCTGTGGGTTGTTGAACACATCGCGTCCAAACGGCGCCAAACCGGGCTGCGCAGCGTAGCCGATGTGCCCCTGGCCGTCGAGACCCCGTGACCGGCGGTCGACCGCGAACAGGTCCTCCATCGTGCGCAGCCAGCTGTAGTGGTTGTAGTAGGTGGTGCTGACGCTTCCTGGCTTGATGTACGGGCTGATCAGCACGCTTCCGGTGTCACCGCCGCCGTTCGTGGCGTCGGTGGCGTTGTACAGGGGATCCGAGGCGGGCGTGCGCGGGCCGAGGGTGATCCCGCTCACGGCAGTCGTGGTGGCCAGCGGCGCGCCGTTGCCGTCCACGAGCGCAAACGACCCCGCGTCGACGAATCCGCCGCTCTGGCTGGGAGCGGGCGCGGTGACCGGGGTGTCGATGACCTTCCCGACAAACGCCCCTCCCGGGATTCCGGTGCCGGTCACGCTTCGTCCGACGTCGGTTGCCACGGCCGAGTTGTCCTCGATCGCCGTGCTCCCGGCCGCGGCGCTCGCGCTGGCGTCCGTTCGCGGCCCGGGGATGTTGCCTCCTCCGCCCAGCAGGCAGGTTCCCGCCGGCTGGGCCGGCACCGTCTGCGCCACGCAATTGCTGGGCCGGTCGACGTAGGAGTTGTCGCCCGGACCGGGATACAGCTCGTCGCCGTTGGCGTCCTTGGCCAGCGGCGTGTTGGGGCCGGTGGGCTCGTAGTGGCGCGGCTGGCCGTACAGGGTCTCGCCGGCCGTGTCGTTCTGGATCGAGGTCTGGAACGTCGGAGCCACCTGGGTCGAATTGCGGAAGCTGTTGCCGGTGTAGGTGAACGGCGGAAACGCCTCGTCGAACGTGATGTCGATCAATCCGCCGTCCTTGAACGCCGGCGAAGCCTCGATCTCGGGGATCACGTGCTCGAGGAACAGGTCGGCCGAGTACAGGCCGCCGGTGTAGTTGACGGGCGGATTTGCGGTCGTGGGACTGGAGAAGCCGCCCGACAGGTTGTTGCCGTGGCAGACGGCGTCGTGACCATCGCTGCAGTTGTTAGGCGAGATCCAGCTGAACGCCGGGGTCGTCGACTCCTGCTGCAGATCGTGGTAGAGGCCGTTGCCTGAGTCGAACAGGTTCCCGATGTGCTGAGCGTTGCAGTCGCCCGACTGCAGGATCGATTCGAACCACGGGAACGGGAAGTGCTTGGGCACGTACTGGTCAGTGGCGTTCGCGCTGCCCGGGTTGGGATAGGCGGAGCTCCCCGTGGGGCCGGGCGCGGGATACGGGGCTCCGCAGTACTGCGTTCCGGCGTCATGGGTGGAGCTGACCGTGTCGGGGTTGCCGAGATCCTGCGCATAGCCCTTCCAGCTCACGTGGGCCTTATCGAGCTGGTTGAAGAGGGTCGGCACGCTCGCCGGATACACGCAGCCGTTCGACCCAGCCGCGGCGTTCGCCCCCGCCACCGACGCCATCTGCCCGTAGTCCGGGTTGCTGCCCAGCGAGCCCGACGTGTCGACCTGGCCCGCGAAGCTGTCGTAATCCGGGCAGTCCGCCTGCGTGTCGGGCTGCGTCGCCTGGCCGCTGACCGCAGAGATGTAGTTGTCGAGGCTGAAGTGCCCAGTGCCGTAGTAGTGCTTGAGCAGCACTCCCTGCTTGGGCAGGGTCTGCCAGAGATACGTGTTGCCGTTGAGCCCGGTGAAGCTCGCGTCGTAGGACTTGTTCTCCAAGATGATCAGCCAGACGTGCTTGATCTTGCCCGGGCGGATGCCCAGGCCGTCATCGCGACGCGCGGACCGGGAGTCGTGCCGATGCCTCACCGCGCCCGACGAGGCGCTCGCCGAGACGATCGGTATCGCGATCGCCGAGACGCTCAGCGCGATGGCGAGTGTCAGCAGGCTTCTGCCGAGGCGCCGCGAGGCTGGCTCTGACCTTTGAAGGACGGCGATGCGTGCCCGTGGCCGTGGGGGCTTGGTGTTCATTCGGCAGCTCTTTCCTGTTCGCGCAGCGATGATCCCGACCGTGCGGAAGTCTCGCCGGTCGCTGTCCATCGCTGGTATCGATCTTGTGAACGACCTGCATCCCGCTTGCCGACTGGCCGGGGCACTCGACATACCTGTGCACCTGATCCCAGAGATCGGTGGACGCCTTCTCACCCGCAAGACGAAATGCCTCGCACCAGCCCGACCCGGCATCGCGAAGCCAGTAGACGTCGTCGACCAGGTCTGGACGGTTCGCGCGCCGCGGACCCCGAGCGACCGCCCCTGCCGATAGGCATGAATCGCGTCAACGGCCCGGCGGAGGGATGCAGCAACCACCCTCCGAGCTCCCAATGATCTCGGAGCTTGACCGAGCTCCGACCGAAGCCCGGAACTCCCGCAGGGTGTGATGGTGGTCGGTGGCGATGGTGGCGATCTAGGTGCAGGCCACCGCCACCTTGGAATGGTTCGCGGCCAACTCCAGGTGCTGCTGGTCTCTTTAGGGCGGAGTTGCCGCGGCGAGTAACAGGATCAACGAATCGCGGCCTTGCAGCTCGCTCAGCGTGCGGGCTGTGCCGGTGTGGTCTGGCGACGAGTAGCCGGGCAACGCACCGCCCGGTTTGATATCAGAACGCATGGGATGACTGCGCCTCTTTAGTGGCCATGCCGGAAATGGCTGGTAGGGATCCTAATGTCCGGGACTGGCCACAGTGGATGTGGTGATTTCGCCGGTGACTCGGCATTTACTCGGACTCCTCGGCGGGGGTACTCGACGGCCAGTGAGCGGGCGACCAGTCCCCCTCTGGGTCCGTGGTTTGCCCCACTTCGATCAGATGACCGTCGGGATCGCGGATGTAGCAACGGATCTCGTACTGGTGCTGTTTCGGCGGCGTCAGGAATTGAGCACCCCGGGCGCTCCATTCGGCGTACACGGCGTTAATGTCTTTGACCCGGATATTGAGGAAGCTGCTGACCCGGTCGGGATCCGGTGGCGTCTCCAGGGTGACCGCCGGCTTGTCGTCGGTCGGGCCTCCGCCGACATTGATGATGATCCAGCTGTTGGATAGTGCGACATAGGTCACCTCTCCGGAGAAGGCCACCCTGCCGCCGAGCACTTCGGTGTAGAAGCGCCGAGAGCGCTCGACGTCGTCTGAGACGATGAAGTGGGCCAGCACAATTCCCTCTGGGGGCGATGGGAGCTCGGCCATCTGGCACCTCCACTGGTTGGGTCTGATGCCCCGCCCGCGACGGGGTCTGCAGCCGATGTTCTGATGATCGGAGATTCCGTAACACGCGCCCCTTTCTCCGCCCCCACTTCAGGCGGCCGCTGGCGCGGCCGGAGATGACGACGTCAGCACCCTCTGCACGCCTGGCCGTTTCCAATCCGAGACCGGCACTGCCGCCGATCGCGACGACGGTCTGGCCGGCCGGCTCGGGTCCGTGCCCACGGCAGACGGATCGATTACGCCACCATCTCGGTCATAGCCGTGCCATCTGCGCCTGCATCGGTTGCGTGGGCGGCGGCATCCTGGCGATCTCGGTGGCAAGCGCCTTGAAGGCCGAGTCGAAGATCCCCGAGAAGCTCGGGAACGGCTGGATGGTGTCGCTCAGCACCTCCAGCGGGACACGGGCACGTATGGCGAGCGTCGCCTGCTGCAGCCACTCACCGGCCTCAGCGCCAAGGGCATAGGCACCGGTCAACCGGGCGCCGTCGCTGAGCAACGTCAAGAACCCGTTCGAGTCGGCGTAGGCGTGGGTGTACGTTGCGCTCTTGGGCATCTCCGACAAGAGCGTCGTGGTGCTGTAGGGCGCCTCCGCGGAACCGACCGCGGCAGCCTGCGGGTCGGTATAGGTGACGCGCGGCACGGCCTCGTAGTTCGCCGGATGGCTCTCTCCGGCGATGTTCGCCGCCACGACGTCGCCCTCGTACTCGCCGACGTGGGTCAGGGGCCAGATCGCGTTGACGTCACCGATGGCCCAGATCCGCTCGCCGGCGCGCAGGTACTCGTCGACCCGGATCCCGTGCGGGTCGGCCTCTACGCCGACGGTCTCGAGCCCGATCCCTTCGACACGGGGGCGGCGACCGGTCGCCACGAGCAGCCGCTCACCCCGCACCTCGGTGCCGTCCGAGAGCTTCAAAACGTAGTCGTCCCCGTCTCGCAGGGCCTCGGCCGCGCGGACTCCGAGGCGTAGCTCGATCCCGTCCCGCCGCAGTGCCTCGGCGAGCGCCTCGCCAAGTGGGGCGGGCTCACGAGGGATCACCCGATCGGCGGCCTCGACGAGCACCGCCTCACCACCGAGCCGCCGCACCACCTGCGCGATCTCGACACCGGCCGACCCGGCGCCCAGCACGATCAGACGGCGGGGGACGGCCTTCATGCCCGTCGCCTCCCGCGTGCCCCACACCGCGTCCAGACCGTCGAGCCCGGGGACGGGCGGCACGACAGGATCCGAGCCCGTCGCCACGACGACGTGCTCAGCAGTGTGCCGGGTGCCGTCCACTTCGACCACGCCGGGTCCCGCGAGTCGGCCGACGCCACGGATGAGCGCGATGCCCCGATCCGACAGCCATCGTTCCTGTCCCGCATCCGAATAGTCGGACACCATGTAGTCCCGCCAGTCCAGTGCCGCCTGCACATCGACCTCGGCCCGTGCTCCGGCCTCCCGCGCGCCCTGCACGGCCTCGCCCGGACGCAGCAGCGACTTCGACGGAATACAAGCCCAGTAGGAGCACTCACCGCCGACCAACTCTCGCTCAACGACGGCGACGCGTAATCCGCGCGCAGCCAGCGCCCCAGCGCAATGCTCGCCCGGCGCGCCACCGCCGAAAACGATCACGTCGTAGTCGCTGCCCGCGCCGCTGCTGCTCATCTCGACCTCCGCAAATGGGTTAGGCATCACGGTCGCGCTTGAGGCGGCGCCTGTCAAGGATCGCGTAGTAACCCATCAGGTAGTCCGTACCGCGGGCGCAGCTGTCGGGCGAGCTCATCGCCCATCCGCGTGAACTCCTTGTCGCGCTCGAGCAGCTCAGCACTCTCCGCGAGCCACTCCTCATGCGTTGCGATCCGGTGACTGGGCATTTTGCTGTCTCCTTTCTATTTCTCAGATAGTTCGCGATGGACGGAGCCACCGGTGCGACTCACATCGGTGTCAGGCCGGAACCGACGAGGGATCCGCGATGATTCGGCGCCGGGTGGGAGCTACGTTTGCTAGCCGCTCATCGCCTTGATCGCGTGCGTCCCCATGGACCCGGGACGACGAGGCTGGGGACTTGGTGCGGCACCAGGAGGATGCCGGCGGCGAGCGCTGCAAGGACCGTCGCCGTCGCGATCCTCGCCGCAACGGGCCATGGCCTGGCCTTCTGCAGCGCGACCATCATCACCGCCCACGAGCCCGTGAACCAGCCGAGGCTGCCCAGGCCGGTCCCGGGGCCCGCGTCCATCCCGGCCATCCGCTTGACGGTCCACCACCACGCCAGGCCGGTCGTGGCCAGTATCCCCGCTGCCACTGCGGGGTGCTTGCGCGCGGCCTCGAGGGCGTCATCGGCGGCCTCCGGGCTCGCGGCGATGCTCGTACTCGTCGTGGCGGCGGATCCTGCGGATCGAGCGGACGTTCGACGATGATCCCTCCAACGAGCAGTTGATCGAGCTCTCCTTCTCGGAGTCCGAGGGCTCGACCACCGTGCGGATGGTCAACAGCGGCATCTCGACGGAGGAGCGCAGCGAGCTCGGGACGAGGGAGGAGCCAGATGCGTGATTCCATGTCGAGAAACGCTGACCGGCTCCGCTCACCAGATGAAGGGCCACGACAGGCACGGCCCACGACACACCAAGGAGACCACGATGCCGAAGTACCTGCTACTCAAGCATTACCGCGGCGGCCCGGAGCCGCACCATCCCTTCCTGCCGATGGACCAGTGGGCGCCCGAGGACGTGGAGGCGCACATGGCCTTCCTCAAGCACGTCAGCGAGCTGCTCGAGGAGAACGGCGAGTACGTCGACGCGCAGGCGCTCACGCCGGCGCGCACCTGGGTGCGCTACGGCGGCCCGGACGCCGCGCCAGTCACCACTGACGGCCCGCTGCCCGAGACCAGCGATCTCGTGGCGGGCTGGTACATGATCGACGTCGAGTCACGCGAGCGCGCGCTCGAGCTCGCGGCCTACATCTCCTCCGAGCCCGGCCCGGGCGGGAAGCCGTTGTACGAGTGGATCGACGTCCGGGAGGTCATGTCCGAGGCGCCGTCGGATGACTGATCCGGCGTGATCGACGAGCCGACGCGACGGCTGGACGAAGGCGCGCTGCGCGGATTCGGGCGGGACCTCATTCCCCGGGTGCTCGCGGGGCTGGTCCGGCGAGGCGAGGACTTCGATGCCGCCGAGGACGCGCTGCAGGAGGCGCTGCTGGAGGCGCTGCGGGTGTGGCCCGAGCACCCGCCGCGCGACCCGCGCGCGTGGCTGGCGACGGTGGCGACCCGGCGGCTCGTCGACGCCCGCCGTAGCGAGGCGGCCCGTCACCGCCGCGAGGAGGCGACGTACGTCGAGCCGCGGCCCGCCGCCACCGAGGAGGGCGACGACACCCTCTTCCTGCTCTTCTGCTGCTGCCACCCCCACCTCGCGCCCGCCTCCCAGGTGGCGCTGACCCTGCGCGCCGTCGGCGGCCTCACCACCCGGGAGATCGCCGACGCCTTCTACGTGCCGGAGGCGACGATGGCGCAGCGGATCAGCCGGGCCAAGCGCGCCCTAATAGGCCCGCCCGCCCGCCGCCTGGACCAGCCCGGCGACCTCGCGGTCGTGCTGCGCGTGCTCTACCTCGTCTACACGGCCGGCCACGCGGGCCGGGTGGACCTGGCCGGCGAGGCGATCCGGCTCGCCCGCCAACTCACCCTCGCCACCGAGGAGCCGGAGGCGCGCGGGCTGCTCGCGCTGATGCTCCTCAACCACGCCCGCCTCCCGGCGCGACTCGACTCAGAAGGTTGCATCGTCACGCTTGACCGGCAGGACCGCGGCCTGTGGGACACCCGCGAGATCGCCGAGGGCGTGCGCGTCCTGCAGTCAGCGCTGGCCGTTGAGCGCCCCGGGCGCTACCAGGTCGAGGCCGCGATCGCCGCCCTGCACGACGACGCGGCAAGCGCCGAGGAGACCGACTGGCCGCAGATCCTCGCCTGGTACGACGACCTGGTCGCCCTCACCGAGGACCCGGTGCACCAGGATCCCGCCGCCGTACTGGGCCGCGCGGTCGCGGTGGGCCACGTGCTCGGTGCCGCCGCGGGTCTGCGCGAGACCGACCGGCTGCGCGAGGTGCTCGGCGACCGCCACCGGTGGCATGCAGTCCGCGGCCACCTGCACGAACTCGACGGCGATCTGCCGGCCGCCGGCGCTGCGTACGCGGATGCCGCCCGTCGGGCCACGGACGTCGCCGAGCGCGACCACTTGGTTCGCCAGGCCGCCCGCGCACGGATACGGGGCGTAAGCCGCGTCCGTCGGTGCGGGTGAGCCAACCGAGCGCCCGTCCCGGGACGTTAGTGGTAGCGGTCGAAGTCAGCCGGCCAGGGCAAGGGGAACAGGTGCCGGTAGGGCCGCGCGTCCGCGATCACCTTTGCGAAGGACGGCCGCTGCGCGAGCGCGCGGTAGTACCCCGTCAGTCGCGGGTGCGCGCCCTCGTCCCATGGGTGGATCGCCAGGGCGTAGAACAAGCCCGGCGCGGCGGCGCAGTCGGCGATCGTGAACCTGTCGCCGGCGAGGAACTCGCTGACGGCCAGCTGCGCCTCGAGCATGCCGTAGGCCATGTCGAGCCGGCCGCGCGCCTGGGCGACCGCGCGCTCGTCAAAGCGTTCCAAGATTGTGTCTGAGACGATCGCCTGGACGGCGTCGGAGACGTACTGGTCGCAGAGACGGTCCCACTTGCGGGCCTCCAGCGAAGGCACCAATCCCGCGCCGGCGACGTGCTCGATGATGATCGACGTCTCCCCGATTACCTGGTCACCGTCGAGCAGCACCGGGATCGACGCCGGCGGCCACAGCTCGGCCAGCTCGTCGCGATCGAAGTCGCGCTGCTCCTCAAGAACGTTGTAGACGACGCCCTGCTCGTGGAGCGCGACCAGGACCTTCTGGCAGTAGAGCGCGAACGGGTGCTCATAGAGGGTGAGCACCGGTCAGCCCTCCTCCCCGCCGGCGTGCATCAGCGCGCGGATCTCCATGCCCCAGTGCTGGGCGTCTGGCCACCGCGCCGCGATCTCCTCGGCGCGCTTCGGCGTGGCGACGTCGACGATGCAGTAGCCGGCCAGCGCCTCCTTGGCCTCCAGGAACGGCCCGTCGGTGACGGTGACGACGCCGTCGCGTAGGTGCGTAGAGCGTGCCTGCGAAACGTCGGCCAGGCCCTCGCCGCCGACCCACTCGCCGCTCGCCGACAACTCCTCGACGATGTCGCCGGCCGCGTGCATGAAGACATCCCTGTCCTCCTGCGAGAGGCCGTTCCAGGCTTCGGTGTTCTGGTAGATCAGCAGGATGTACCGCATTGGATGCTCCTTGGGGTCGGGGTGTTCACCCTTTGGTCGGAGCCGGCGGAGGATTCTCGACATCGCCGCGCAACCTGTCGGCCTGGGCCTGCAGGTAGCGCTCTTCGGGGATGCTCGTGCTGCGGCGGGCGGCGTCCTCGTACCCGGCCAGCGCAGCCTGCGTGTCGCCGGCCATCTCCTGCAGATGGGCTCGGACGGACGCGAGGCGGTGGTGGTCGGCGAGGCGGCGGTCGCTCGCCAGGGCGTCGAGGCCGGCGAGCCCGGCGCGCGGGCCGTCAACCATCGCGACCGCGACGGCACGGTTGAGCGTGATGACCGGGCTCGGCGCCAGCGCGTGCAGCAGGTCGTAGAGCTTGAGGACCTGCTGCCAGTCGGTGTCGGCGGCCGCCGTGGCCTCGGCGTGGACGGCTGCGATCGCCGCCTGCAGCTGGTAGGCGCCCAGCCGAGCACTCGACAGCGTCGCCTGGATCAGCTGAACGCCCTCCTCCAGCAGAGGGCGATCCCAGCCGAGGCGGTCCTGCTCGGCCAGCGGGATGAGCGTGCCGTCGGAACTCTCGCGTGCACCGCTGCGCGACTGGGTCAGCAGCATCAGCGCCAGCAGCCCGGCGACCTCGCCATCGTCGGGCAGGAGCGCACGCGTCATCCGTGTCAGGCGGATCGCCTCGCGCGCCAGCTCGCGCCGCTGCAGCTGCTCGCCGGAGGTCGCGGTGTACCCCTCGTTGAACATCAGGTAGAGCACATGCAGCACGACGCGCAGGCGCGCGGCGCGCTCATCCTCGCGCGGCAGCGCAAAGTGGCCACCCGCTTCGGCGATCGTCGCCTTGGCGCGGCTGATGCGCTGAGCCATCGTCGCCTCGGGCACCAGGAAGGCGCTGGCGATCTCCGCGGTCGTCAGGCCGCCGACCGCCCGCAGGGTCAGCGCCAGCTGTGACGGCGGCGAGAGCGCCGGGTGACAGCAGAGGAACAGCAGCGTCAGCGTGTCGTCCTCATCGGGGACATCGCCGCCGGCCGGAGGCTCCTGGGCGAACACGGTCTCCTCGCGCCGGGTCCGCGACACCTCGGCCCGCAGGGCGTCGATCAACCGGCGGGTGGCGACCGCGATCAGCCAGCCGCACGGATTGTCCGGCACACCCTCAGCCGGCCACTGCTGCGCGGCGGCGATCAGCGCCTCCTGGGTGGCGTCCTCAGCGAGGTCGAAGCGCCCGTAGCGACGGGCGACGGCGGTGAGGACCTGGGGCGCGAGTCCCCGCAGGATCCGCTCGTTCACAGCACCGGCACGAGATCGGCCCGCGAGTTCGGTGCGTCCTCAAAGCGCACGCTGAATCCCGATCAGGCCCGGCGAGTCATGATGCTGCCCAGGACGCGCGTTGCCGCGCTCCATCATGGTCTTGACCTGCCGAGGCCGGTGGCGGGGCGGATCAACCGGATGCCAGCGTGTCCGCGGTCGGTACCAGCCCTGTTGGCCAGTTCGTAGCTGACGACTGCCCCGAGGCCGCTGGGCGTCATGGAAGGCCGGCACGCGGGTCAGGCGGACCTGCTCAGCGGCGTAGACCATCGGCCAAATCGCAGTCATCCAGTCTCTTGCCGTCGATGGTGAGTGAAACCCGCCGCGAGTCTAGCCCTCAGGCGAGGACGAGCAGCCAAGGCTTGACTTTGCGCCGTAAAGCTTGGTATGGTTTGCGCCGCAAACACTGCGAGGAGGAACGTGATGAACGGGACGCACGACATCGGCCAGCCCGAGTCCTACGACGACGAGAGCGAACTCGATCCTCGCGAAGCCGCGAGGCTTCTGGAGCGGACCAGGCGCGAGGCGCAACGCGGGTTGGACTTCAGATCGCCACAGCTATCGCTGCTCGCGGCGGCGGTGGCGCTGATCGCCTTCGGCGCGGTGTGGCTGTCGGTCCGCGGACAGCATCCCTACAAGGGCCCGACGCCCGCGGGTCTGGTCGTCCTGTACGCCCTCGTGGCCATCCGGATCGGCTCGGTCATCTACTCCCATCGCCACGCCACGGCCGGTGTCAGTGGCCGCTCGGTGCGCCGGCTGCGCGCAGAGGGAGCGGCCTTGGCGGTGGCGTTGCTCGCCGTCTACGTGGTCATGGCTGCGCTGGCCGTCGCCGGCGCCAGTGACGGCATCGTCTACGGCGTGTACGTCGCCACCGCGACGCTGGTCGTGCTGGGCGTCTTCTGGGCCGCCCGCTCGGCCGTACAGGAGGACTGGAACCAGCTCGGTATCGCGCTCATGATCGTGCTCGTCGCCGCGGGGAGCGCGTTCGCCGGACCCCGCGGCGTGTGGCTGAGCGACGGTGTGAGCTTGTGCGTCGTGCTGCTGGGATACAGCGCCGTGCAGGCCTGGCGGCTGCACGCGTCTGGATCAGCCACATGACGGCTGATGCGCTTGACCCGTTGATCCACGTCCCCGCACGACTGCAGATCATGGCCACGCTGGCGGCATTGCCCGACGGCGACGCGCTGTCATTCACCCGCCTGCAGGACATGATCGGGCTGACGCCCGGCAACCTGATCACGCACCTGCGCAAGCTCGAGGACGCCTACTATCTGATTACCGAGAAGACCGGGAACGGGCCCGCGTCGCGCACCTCGGTGGCGCTGACCCATCGGGGCCGCGCCGCCCTGGACACCTACACCCAGACGCTGCGCGGCCTGCTCGACGGGCTATAGAGCCTCCGGTATCACTCCCTGGCGGTTGCGCCCGGGGGCTCGCGTAGCCGGCAAGCGCCGTGCTGAGTCCGACGGCCGCCCGGCTGACGGAATCTGGCGATCAGACAGGAGCAGCACTTGATGGGCTTGATCTGCGGCGAGCAGGCTCGCGCATTGCCCGTCGTCGGGCCGCCGCTCCGGCGCAACGAGGTGACGTTTGCTGCCCTTTTGATGCCCTCTCGGCACTCCTGCCGCATGCGTGGCGCACACGAATAGGGCTATTTAGGACTTTCAGTAGTCGGGGAGACAGGATGCAACGCTGCCACTGCTGGCGTGTTGAGCGGTCGTGGGCGGATTCGTGGGCGGTTTCACGCGGCGCCCCCGCCAACCGCACGCAGCTGGCGCACGTTGTCGGCGCTCTCGAACGCTTGGCGTATCTTGGCAAGCCGGCGCTTGCGATCGGGGTGACCGTACAGCTGCTCGACGAGCTTCCCGCCGTCCTTGTGGCCGAGCTGCTCAGCGATGATCGCCGAGTCAAGCTCCAACACGTTGAGCGCGTACCAGCCAAAGTAATGGCGAGTCGCGAGATACAACGGAACATCGCCGAGGCCGGCGGCAGCGCGGACCCGGTTCCAGTGATGCGTGCGGCTGCTGGGCGTGTAGTGCGTACCTCGGATCGTCGAAAACACGAACGCGCCGTCGCCGTCACGTTTGGCGCCTAGCAGCGTCTCCCGGGCGTGTCCGACGAGCGCGACGGTGTAGGGCCTACTTCGGCGTCGTGAACGAGCGCGTCTTAGCGTTCCACTGGATCGTGACGTCGATCTCGCCGTCGGCCCATCGGATCTGCGGCCACTGCAAAGCATCAAGCTCGCTGGGACGGATCCCCGTGAAACACGCCGTCTCGAGCCAGGTGGCGAATGACGGAGGCGTGAGGTCTCGCGCATGGTCGATCAGCGACCGCATCGCCTGCTCGCTTGGGGGCTGCCGGTGACGATTGCCGGCTGATCGCGAGATGCCGAGTCCTGCGAATGGGTTGAAGTCGATCAGGCGTCCGGCCTTCGCTGAGCGGGCGTTCGTTGAACATCGCTCGCAGCGCCGGGACCGTGCCGTTGCGTTTACCACCGGCGAGCCACTCCGCGACCACCTCATCGCTGAGCTGGTCGAGCAGCAAATCTCCGTGCCTGTCGACGAACGCACGGATGCGTTCAGCGTTGTGCAGGTTGGTGGACTCCTTTGGTCGCGAGAAGAGGGGGATCAGTCGTCCATCGCTGCGCGAACTCGGCGACCGTTACGCCAGCCCGCCGCTGCTGCAGGCGCTTACGCGCCTCTTCGCGTGCCGCCTTGGCTTCCGCCTTGGTCCGGTAGGAGGTGCCCTTCGCCTGCCCGAGGATGACCGGGACACTAAGGTTGTGGCCGCGGTGGTAGACCTGCGCGCGCCATCGGCCTGAGGGAAGCTTGGAAAGGCTCATGCGCCGCTCCTAGGTCGGGTGTGCGCCCAAGCTAGCGCTCGAGACGGAAGGAATCTGCGTGCCCGCATGCCCCAGGTCTCACTGGGCATGCCCTCTCGCACGAAGCGGTCGATGGTCGCCACGCTCACCGCCATGATCTGCGCCAGCTCAGCCCGGGACACGTAGCGTTCACCGCTGGAGACGATCACGTCAACGCCAAGCGACTCCGTTCCCAGGATCCTGCCGCTGGCGGTATTCAAGCTACATCCCCCGAGTAATGCTTTGCGCGTGTTGGATGCGGAGCGCCTGCCAATCTTGCTCGACGGTGGCCGGCGAGTATCGGAGTCGCAGCCACTGGGCGAACAGTGGGTCGGTGAGCTGTAGTCGGTCCCCGTGGACGTGAGCGACGCCGGAGCTCTTGACACCTTGGACCGCGCGTTGCGCGGCGCCAAACCCGGCCAGGCCGGTGGCACGCTGCGCTTTGGTGCCTTGAGGGGCGATGTCGTGCGCGAGCGCGACGACGATTCGCCGCTCGTTGCTGTGCAAGGTCTGCCAGCGCAGGTCAAACTCGGGTGCGGCCGTGCGCATTGCAGCTGTGAGCGCAGCGCGGGCGCTACGGGCGGTCGCGCGCTCGCCCGCCGGCGTCAGCTCCCACAGGTGCCATGCGAGCAGGATCGTGCGCTGGGGGTGACCAGCCCCGGCCTTGGCGACGATCTCGCCCGCCTCTCCCGCCTCCTTACCCGTCCGGGCGAACCGTGTTGAGATCTCGTGCGCGAACAGCTCAGGATCGACAGTCCCGACGACGACGGTGGTTGCCCTGTCACCCCACGGAAGCCCGGCCTCGGTTAGTTCGCGCAGCGCAGCGACCTCGGGTCCCGCAAAGACGAAGCTGACCGCGTGGCCGTCATACTCGCGGGCGACGCGCACGGTCTCGAGCACGCCGGGGACCATCGCCGCGTCATCGAACTCGTCCAGGCAGACGAGTGCTCGCGCGCCCGTGAGCCCGCAGACGTCCCTGGCGACCGACAGGAGCGCGCTCAGCTCCCCGGGCTCGCCGGCAGCGGAGTACGCGGTGGCTGAGGTGGGACCTTTGAGCGATAGCGTCTCAAGACGCTCGACGAGCGCCGCCTCGACTGCTCCCTCCGCGTGCGCGGTTACGAATGCGAATTCGAGACGCCGCGCGAGGTCGGTCGCGGTCAACACCCCAGAGCAATCGGCATCCACCGCCAACCCCCGCTCGCGCCCGCTCCACACCTCAAGGGCCGCATTGACCAGGCTCGTCTTGCCGTGACGGTAAGGACCCTCGACCAGCACCTCACCACCCGGCGTCAGACCATCGAGAACACGGGCGAGTTCGCGGTCACGACCGACCAGGCCGCGAAAATCAGGAAGCGGCCGATCAAAGACAAACGGATTCTCATCGAGCTCAATCCTGTGAGCCGCCACGCGATATAGCATACCACGCTAATAGCGTAGAATCTTCCGCCTGGCGATTTGGCCGCTCTGCGCTTTGCGATCGGCGAGGTTCCTGCCCGCCGAGGTTGACGCTGCCGGATCCCACCGGGAGCAGAAGCGTCACGACCGGACTACGGCGCCATCGAGAATGCTGAGTTTGCGTGGATCCGGAAGCCCGGCGGACTTCCCCTGAGGCTTCTGCATCGCCGCGACCGTTAGCAACGAGCGTGCAAGCACCTGCCCGCGGATATGGCGACGATCGGTCGTCAAGGAAACCGCAGCGGCCCTCTCCGCGTCAGGACCTTGCCTCCGCAAGCGCACTCGGCAGTCACCCCGCTCGCTTGTTGGGAGGGTGAGGGGCGAGCCAGCGGCTGTGGCCTCGCCGAGTGCAATTCCGGCAAGCAGCAGCCGGGCTGGCGGTAAGGTCACGTCTGGTTCTGGGCTCGGCCGGCGCCTCGGTCGCGGGATGTGTCTCGGGCGCTGAGCGTGGTCATCCGGCTGCCAGGACCACGGCTACCGTAATCGTGAGCCGAAGCCCTCACGAGTGAGTCTGAGGCTCTCGATGACGCGGTCACTACCAAGGTGTCTGCTGCCAATCGCATACCTCACTGCCCTGGCACGCTCTCTGACCTTGAGGAGCCGTCGTTCTTGGCGGTCCTCATCGCCGCGTGCCGGTCCTCGGGAGTCCGCGTCGTAAGACCTCCGCGAGGACGACAGCGTCGTTGTGCTCCGGGTCGTGGGCGGAGTAGACGAGCGTCAGCGTGTCCGTCCGCGCTCGGCTTCGGAGTGTCGCCAGCCGAGGCCGATGGGCCTTAAGCTCCTCGATGTAGCGTCGGCGGAACTCCTCAAAGCGGCTTGGCTCATGCCCGAACCACTGCCTGAGCTCGGTGCTCGGGGGCAACTCCTTCTCCCAGTCGTCGAGCTTGGCCCGGGCGCGAGAGACGCCACGTGGCCACAGCCGGTCGATCAGCACCCGATAACCGTCCTCTGGTTCCGCAGGCTCGTACGCGCGCTTCAGGCGAACATCCATCCAGTGGGCTTAGCTTAGTCTGCGCCGATGCGTGACGACTGGGTGTCTGCGCATCGAGTTGCACGAGGGTGGAGCTGCGCGCTGGCTCACCGAGCACTCGGGGAGTCAGGCCTCGAGCACGATCTCGACATCTCCTTTCATGACCGGTGAGCGCGATTGGGTCGCCTTCTATGGCGACGACGCGCTGATAGGTGGATGCGTGGTGAGCTGGGACTGGGACTGGGACTGGCGGATGTTGATCAGCACCGATCCCTGGATGATCGCCAACACGGTACATCCAGCGCGGCCCACGGCTCCCTCGAAGCGGTCGCGGTGCAAGTAGAAGCCAGCGTCCTCTTGGTGGTCGCGGTCGCGCTGAAAGTCAAGATCAGCGTCCTGTGTTGGGGCGTGTTCCTGTCCGCCGGGAGCAACGACAGCCCAAAACGCCGCGGGGTGTTTTTCGTGACCCTGGCCGCCTAGGACGCCCTTGAAGACCGCGAGGAGCGTCTCGGGGTCGCTGCGCTCGACCACACGCACGGCCACACCGGATCCTTTCAGCGCCGCAAGCGCGGCGGAGACCTGCTCCCAAGTCAAATCGCTGTCGTCGGGATGTCTGGGCATTTGGGCGGCCGGCATGTCACTCCTGTGACCGCGGCTAGGCCTTGGCATGGGGAGGACCACCCCGGAGGGCCCGGTTTCCCGGCATCCCTCTCAGGCGCTGTTTCGCCTTCGTCGCTGCGGCAACCAAGCGAGCGCGGCGGCTCAGCGCGGCCTGGTAGCGAGGTCGGTCCTCGACGACCAGCTGGTCCTGAGCCGTCTCGGCAATGTGACGGACGCCGCTGGGGTTGGTCTGGGGGTCACGCAGCGATGGATGCTCGGGAGGATCGAACGAGCCCCGCTCGGGATCGAAGCTGCGCCAGTATTCGATGTCAATAGCGTTATCGGGGTTTGCGTGCTTGGACATGTTGGGCCTCGGGGAGATATAGCGTCGGCAGAGTTGCCGCATCCGCATCATGGCGCCACCGTCTACTCCGTTCCCGTCACTTGCCGGCGTTCTTCATGGGCGGCCGCGGGGCGCCCGGGTCTCTGGTGCAATCGGCGGCTGCGCCGGCCTGTGGGTGATCAGTCTGGCGCCGCGTCCGCGGGTCAGGAAGCTGAACGCCCAGCGCGTGAGCACGAGCAGGCGGTTCTGCAGGCCGGTGAGATAGAAGATGTGGACCGCGAGCCAGGTCACCCAGGCCAGCCCTCCGCTGATCTGGATGCCCTTGATGTCCGCGACCGCGCGAGCTCGGTTGCCCTTGTCGACGTAGCGGAAGGGCGCTGAGGGCGTGTCCTTAGTCCGCGCACGGACAGACGCGGCGGCGTAGCGACCTTGCTGCATCGCCGTTGAGGCGAGCCCGGGCAGCGCGAGATCGTTTCCGGCGGCGTCGTGCACGCTGACCATGTCGCCGAGGGCGATCACCTCTGGGTGGCCCGGGATCGTCAGGTCTGCTTCTACCGCGACCCGTCCCCCGCGGTCAAGCGGCGCGCCGCCGGCGGCGGCGAGCGCGCTGGCGAGCTCGGAGGCGACGACCCCGGCAGACCAGACGATCGTTCGCGTGGATATCTGCTCGGTCTGACCATCAGGGCGTCGAGCGGTGACCGAGTGTTGATCGAGGTCGATGACCGTCGTGTGGAGCATCGGAGTGACTCCCAGCTTCTTCAGCGCCCGCGCCGCCTTGGTCGATAGCCGCGATGCGAACGTGGGCAGCGGGCGGTCAGAAGCCTCCATCAGCAGGATCCGAGCCTCGCCCGGCTCAGCTAAACGGAAATCGAGTCCGGATGTGTCGTGCGCGAGTTCGGCGATCTGGCCGGCCATCTCGACTCCGGTGGGGCCGCCCCCGATGACCACGAACGTCAGCCAAGCTTCGCGGAGCTTGGCGTCTGGCTCGACCTCGGCGGCCTCAAACGCCGCGAAGATGCGCTGACGGACCGCGATGGCGCTCTCCAGCGACTTGATCTCGTGCGCGAACTGTCGCCACTCGTCGTGGCCGAAGTAGGAGTAGCGCGAGCCGCCGGCGACGATCAGCGTGTCATACGCAAAGCTCACGTCCGGCTCGCCCTCCGGAAGGTCGACGATCATCCGGCGAGCGTCCAGGTCAAACGCCCGTACGTCGCCCATGACCACGCGGACGTTCCGCTGGCGCTTGAGGATCACCCGCAGAGGCGCCGCTATTTCCTCGGGCGCGAGCGCGCCCGTTGCGGCCTGGTAGAGCAGCGGCTGAAACAGGTGGAAATTGCGACGATCGATCAGGGTTACGTCGACCGGTGCGCCGCGAAGCTGCGGACGGCCTGCAGACCGCCAAAGCCTCGGCCCACCACCACGACGCGGTGTCGCTTCCCGCAATCTAGTTGGGTCACGCTGGTCAGCTGGGCGGCGATTGCCTCGGCGTGCGCAGCTCGACGCGCCCGGCGCGCATCCGCGCCTCAAAGCACGGCTCGGGCCGCGTCGCCGGGCCCTGCAGGATTGACCCGTCCGCGAGTGCAAAGATGCTCTGGTGCCAGGGACAGACGATCGCGCCGTCGCGCAGCTGGCCCTCATGCAGCGGCGCGCCGCGATGGGTACAGCGATCGGCCAGGGCCACCACCCTCCCCTGATGGCGGGTGAGTACCGCGTCGACGCCATTGACCGTAGCGTGGGTGAGCCGACCGTCCACGACGTCGTCCTCGGGGGTGGCGTCAGTCCAATTGTCGGGCGGGGACGCAAACGCGGTGCGGTCCACGCCCAGCCCCAGAGCAAGGGTGAGATGCCCGCCGAGGTAGCCCCCGATGCTCAGCGCTCCCGCGCCGGCGAGGCTGAGCGCGACGCCGCGGGCATGTCGCCCGCGGCGGCGGGCCACCAGCGACCCCGAGAACAGGACGAGCGCCGTTGTGTTAGCCACCGCGTGTACTAAGCCGACGCGCCGCTCCTTATGTTGGGTGTCCCCCCAGTCAGAGATGCCCGTCACGGCGGTCGGCAGCGCCGCTAGGATGCCGACCGCGATCAGGCGATCCGCCGCCGCGCGGCTGTCAGGGCCGCCGACTGCGTCGAGCAGCAGCGAGCTGGTCCAAGCGCCGATGGGGATATCAGTCAGCACCGGGTGCAGCGTATGCCCAAGCCAGGTGCCGCTCAGGGCGTCCTTTAGCGGACCTGCCGGCAGCGCGCTGCGCACCGTCGCGGTGATCGGATCGGCGACGCGATCCAGAACCGACGCCTGCTCGATGCCGGCAATGGCGGCGTCGACCGGCGAGCCCGCGGTGTCGCCTGCTCCCATCAAGCCCTCGCGCTCTCCCCCGTCATTGACTGGCTCCTCGTTCATGTCTGCATTCCTTTCGGTACGCCGACGTTAGCCGCTAAGCGACCTATGTGCAGACGCTTCGTCGCGCTGGATACCACATTTTCTAGGCAACGGCGATCTGAACGGGGGTGGGTCGGGAAGCGCGTTGGCGGCGTAGGGTTCAGGCATGGATAGAGATGCCGATCTGAGTGCTGAGGACCTGCCTGCCCCCGCCCCGTCGAGGGTTTCTCCGGACACGGTGCGCAGCTACCGATACCAGCTGACGCCGGGGGAGGATGTGATCGACACGACGACCTGGGCGGGCTCGGTTCCGCAGGTCAACGGGATCGCCCCCCGGGTGCGCGTGGGTCGCACCAAGTGGTTCAACCTGCTCTGGTTGCTGCCGATCGGCTTCCTGTTGTTGATCATCTTGGTGGCTGTCGCCAAGGGTCTGCGCGGTGACGCGTTTATGCAGCGTTTCATCCGGCGCTACCCGGGGACTGACGTGGCGTCGCCGCCGGCGGGGACGGCCGGGTTTCCGGCCTGGGTGGATCTGCAGCACTTCTTCAACCTGTTCTTCATGATCTTCATCATCCGCGCCGGCGTCCAGATTCTGTCGGATCATCCGCGGCTGTACTGGACCCGGCACTCCACGCCGGGCCGGGACTGGTTTCGGATCCAAAGGCCCGTCCCGGATGATCCCTTGTGGACGGCCAAGCAGGACTCGATCAGCCTGCCCGGTCAGGTGGGGCTGCCCGGCCTGCGCCACTCGATCGGCCTGGCCCGCTGGTGGCATCTGAGCGTCGACGCGCTGTGGCTGCTCAACGGCCTGGTGTTCTACGTGCTGCTGTTTGCGACCGGCCGGTGGCAGCGGCTGGTGCCGACCAACTGGGACGTGTTTCCCAACGCGCTGTCGACGCTGGTGCAGTACCTGTCGTTGAACTGGCCGGCCGACCGTGGCTGGGTGGCCTACAACGGCCTGCAGCTGCTCGCGTACTTCGTGACCGTGTTCATCGCCGGCCCGCTGGCTTTGATCACCGGCCTGGGAATGTCCCCCGCGCTGTCGACCCGGTTCAAGCGGATCAGCAAGGTGTTCAGCATCCAGACCGCGCGGTCTCTGCACTTCCTGGTGCTGGTCTGGTTTCTGATCTTCATCGTGCTCCACGTGACCTTCGTGTTCACCACCGGGCTGCTGGTCAACCTCAACCACATCTACGCGGGACGGACTGACGGCAGCTGGATCGGGTTTGGGGTGTTCGCCGCGTCGACGGCCGTCGCCATCGCCGCGTGGGTGGCCGCAACGCCGTTCACGATCCGCCATCCCCGCGTCGTGCAGCGCGTCGGCCAAGCGATCGTCGGACCCTTGCAGCACCTGTTCGAACACGTCGACCCCAAACCTGGCGAGTACAGCGAGGGCGATATCTCGCCGTACTTCTGGCACAACGGGCAGTACCCCGACTCCGACGAGTACAAGGCGCTGTTTGACGGCGACTTCGCCGACTATCGGCTGCGGATCAACGGACTGGTCGCCAACCCCGTCGAGCTCGACCTCGCCCAGCTGCGGGCGCTGCCGCACCACGAGCAGATCACCCAGCATTTCTGCATCCAGGGCTGGTCAGGCGTCGCCAAATGGGGCGGCGTTTCGATGCAGACGATCCTTGCCATCGTGGAGCCCGAGCCGAAGGCGAAGTGGGTCGTGTTCTACTCCCTCGGCGAGGGCGCCGACAAGGGCGTCTACTACGACGCGCACCCGATCGAGCACATGAGCCACCACCTCACGATGCTCGCCTACGACATGAACGACCAGCCGCTGTCGTTCGGGCACGGCGCACCCCTGCGGCTGCGCAACGAGATCGAGCTCGGCTTCAAACAAGTCAAGTGGATCAAAGGGATCGAGTTCGTCGCGCACTACTCAGAACTCGGCAGCGGCTACGGCGGATACAACGAAGACCACGAATTCTTCGGCTACCGACAATCAATCTAGCGGCCAGCTACAACGCCGACACGAGGTGCCAGGTCGACCAGAACTGCCAGCCGCGGCAGCTCGCATGGCCGTCACCGGCCGTCAATGCCGGGTCACGATCCGGCTACTGTCCGTTGGCACCGTGAACCAGAAGGGGATCGCATGAACAGCTGGACGATCACAAATCTAGACCTGAGACCCCACGCGCCCGAGATCCTCGCCTCGACCGACGAGGCGCGGGCAATCGCCCTCATGATCCCAGCAGGCGAGAGCTTCGACGATCACCAGGTGCACGAAAGCGCGTGGGTCACCGTGATCGACGGGGAGGTCGAGATCACCACCAGCGTCGGAGAGAGCGTGATCGGCAGGACAGGACTCGTGGTCGCCTTCGCTCCCAACGAACGTCACGCCGTGCACGCCCGCTCCGACGCCCGCCTCCTGCTGCTGCTTACGCCATGGCCCGGAGTCGACCACCCCGGAGCGATGACCCTGGAGCAGAAGGCGAGCGCCCGCCACGACGCCGCCGAACGCCAAACGAACGCCTGACCCAAGGACAAGGCTCCGACGTTCCTTGAATGTCGCACTGCCGCTCCGGCGAGCAAGGCGAATGTTCTGTCGCGCCTGGTGTGCGGGGCTGTTCCGCTTTGCAGTCGGCGCGCATCAGGCCACGTCCAGGCGAACCGCTCGGGTGACGCGGATTAGCACGAATCGGTCCGGCTGCTAGCAGGTCCGCCGCAAAGCGATCGGGTCAAATCAAAGCAGAAGCCCCCGGCGTTGAGGGCCGTCTTCTCCTTCGTCGCCGACGCAGCCACGAGAAGCCGCTGCTGCTTTTATTGGTCGCCGACCCGGAGCAGCAGTCAAAACGCTGGGCCCGGCAAGCCGTGCCGCCCTGGGTCATGCTGAGGTTGGTGAGGTCGGTTCGTCAGTCGGCGAGCAGTCCAGCGGCGACCATGCGCACAAGCCGATCGACGACTTCGTCGCGCTCGGGGTCGGAGAGACCGTCCAGCTGGCCGTCGAGGGCGAGAGTGCTGAGCCCGTGCATCGCTGCCCAGGCGGCGAGCGAGGCGTAGCGGCGGGCGCGCGCCGGCATCCCTGCTGCCTGGACGAGCTCCTCGATCTGGCGCTGAAGCAACTCAAATGGGCCGATTTCGCCTTCGTTCGCCGTCGGCGGATGGTGGGCCCCCTTAGCCGTGAGTCCGGGACCCGTGAACGCTGTGCGAAACAACCCGGGCTGCGTTGTGGCGAATTGCACGTAGGCCATGCCGGCGAGGTGCAGCCGGCGTTTTGCCGCTTCGAGACTGCGGTCAGCCGGGTCGACCTCGGCGAGCCGCTGTCGCATCGCGCGGGCGAGCTCGGCGCGGGCTCGATCTGCGACTGCCCGCAGCAGGTCCTCGCGGTTGGCGAAATGGCGATAGGCGGCGTTGTGGGAGACTCCGACCCTCCGTGCCGCCTCTCTGAGCACGAGCGCGTCTGGTCCCCCTTCGCGCGCTAGGGCCACGCCCGCTTCGATCAGCAGCTCGCGCAGGGATCGACGGCCGGCGGGCGGGCTTGGAACCACGGCTCACACTCCGGCCCCGGCCGTGGTTGACAGTGGTCGCAGAATGTTGGCAAGATGCGCCGTTACCGCTGTCAACCGGAGTGGTTTCACGAGTGAGTACTAAAGCACCGCAGCGCGGCGCGATTCTTGCTGCCGTCTGCCTGTCTGCGTTTGCGATCAACATCGACACGACGATCATCAATGTCGCGCTGCCCTCGCTGACGCGCGAGCTGGGTGCGGGGACAGCCGATCTGCAGTGGATCGTGGACGGCTACAGCCTGTCGTTCGCGGCGCTGGTGCTGGCCGCGGGCACCCTCGGGGACCGGTACGGCCGCCGGCCGGCACTGTTGATCGGACTGGTCGGCTTTGCCATTGCCAGCGCGGTCGGCGCGCTATGCGCCAATTCCGGCCAGCTAATCGCCATGCGGTTCGTGATGGGCACGTTCGCCGCATTGATTTATCCGACCACGCTGTCGGTGATCACCAACACCTTCCCGGACCGCGGGGAGCGCGCCGGAGCGGTGGGGGCGTGGGGAGCCGTGTCTGGACTGGGGGTGGCGGTCGGGCCGGTGCTGGGCGGCCTGCTGCTGAAGGAGTTCAGCTGGCCGAGCGTGTTCGTGGCGTTGGTGCCGGTGGCCCTGGCGGCCGCGGTGGCCGTGTTCCTGGTCGTCCCCGAGTCGCGCGATCCGGCCACGCCACCGGTGGACCGGCCGGGGCTTCTGACGGCCAGCGTCACGATCGGATCGCTGGTGTACACGATCATCGAGGCGCCCAGCCGAGGATGGGCCTCGACCCCGACGCTGGTCGGCTTTGCGATCACCATCCTCAGCGGCAGCGCGTTCGTGCTGATCGAACGCGACAGTCCCCACCCGATGCTCGACGTCAGCCTGTTTGCCGAGCGGGCATTCTCGGCGGCCAGCGGGTCGGTGACGGTGGCGTTCTTCTCCCTGTTTGGGTTCATCTTCCTGATCACCCAGTACTTTCAGTTCATCCGCGGCTACGGCACCCTGTCGACCGGGGTGCGTATCTTGCCCGTCGCGCTCAGCCTCGGCGCCTTCTCCGTCCTGGGCGCCAACCTCGCCGCCCGCCTGGGCACCCGCGTGATCGTCTGCACCGGCCTCGCGCTCCTAGCCGGCTCTTTCGCTTGGATCGCGCAGGACTCAGCCACGATCCCGTACACGATCATCGTGATCCAGATGTTGATGATGGGAGCCGGGATCGGTTCGATCTCGACGCCCGCCACCGAGTCGATCCTGAGCGTCCTGCCACCCGCCAAGGCCGGCGTCGGCTCCGCGGTCAACGACGCCACCCGTGAAACCGGCGGCACACTCGGGGTCGCGGTGATCGGCAGCGTCTACATCTCGCTCTACGCCTCCAAGCTCGCCGCCGGGACCAACCGTCTGCCCAAATCGGCTCTAAACGCCGCCGAGAGCTCGGTCGGGGCCGGCTACGCCGTCGCGCGCCGCGCGCCCGCGCCGATCCGCCACCACCTGCTCGCCCACGTGCAGAGCGCATTCCTGACCGGCCTTCACGCCGGCTGCTACGTCGCCGCCGGGGTGTGCGCGCTGGGGATCGTGGGCGCGCTCGCACTGCCCGGCGCCCCTCCGTCCGCTCGCCTGATGCCCGCACCACCGGCCATCGAGTAATCAAGCCAGATGATCACCACCGCACCGGACCGCCCGAGCCAGAGCAGCACCAACCGCAGTGTCCTGACAGCGCCCTGGGACCGATGCCCTCCTGGTGGAGGTCGCGTCGTGATCCAGGCCGAGACTGCCTCGGCTGAGAAGGAGTTTCTCACCCGCGCGGACGACAGACCCCAGAACACAACGTCACACACAGCTGAGTCGCCGCCCGAGTCCAGCATGCCCACAGCCCAGTTCTCCAGTTCGCTCAGTCACGGATCGCTTGAGCGGGCGGCCAGCAGACCCACCACGAGCCATACGACACGACCCCCGACCGAAAGGAACATGTGATGGGACAGGTAGCCAATGAAGTCTTGGCTCGCGACTCCAACCTCGCCGAAATCGTCGATCGACTCGATCGGCTGTACTGCTACCACATGGCCGGCATGTGCTGGTCGCTGGCCATGGACACCCGCCTTAAAGGCCAGGCCCTGTTTCTGCTCGGCGACGAGCTCAAGGAAGTCGCCGACGAGCACCTGACAGCAGCACGAGCACTGGCGCAACGCATCACCGAACTCGGCGCGGCGATCACCGCCGACCCAACCCACCTCCTTGAGCGCTCTCCCCTCGACGACGTGCGCACCCCCGACCCCAGTGATATTGAAGCGATCCTGCGATACGCGCTGGCTCAGGTGCGCATCGCTGTGCGCAGCTACGGCCAGCTGCTCGATCGCACGCGCGGCAGCGACGATCTCTCTCATCACCTACTGATCAAGCTCGCGCGTCAGCAAGCGCGCCGAGAGACCGACCTCGAAGGCGCTCTCCCCCCGTGAGCACAAAACCCGACTCGGTGTTCCGATGAACCGACCGACACGTCCCCACCGGATCGAAAGCTAAGCGCACCCGTTTGACGATCAAACACAAGACTGCTCCTTCGTCGCCCAGGCAGCCACGATGTTCGGCCTTCTGCTTCGGCCATCCGCCGGAAGAGCGGAGAGGCCGGGCCGTCAGGTGAGCCGATCCGCGATGTGGCCGGAAACAGGTGCGAGGCGATGGGGCGCGGCTCTCCTCGTAACGGCTCAGCGGGCCGAGCTCTCCAGCGCCAAGCGAGCCCCCGGGTGTGTCAAGATCGCGCCGTGCTCAGCAGCGAACTAGCCGTCGGCGAGCGGGCGCGTCTTCACGCGGGGTTGGCGATCATCACCTCGCTGGCGCTCGTCGCCATCTTCGCGGCGTTGACGTGGCTCAGTAAGGAGACACCGTCGTTATACGTGCGCCAGCCCTGGCAGGACGACCCCTACGACGTGCTGGTGTCTTTCGATTTCGTGGTCCTGCCGCTGCTGGTCGCTACCGGGGTGCTGCGCGTTCAGCTCTGCCGTCGCTATTCGGTCCTTCCGGCCCGGCGGCTGGTGGATCTGCTGCGTATCTGCGCCGCGGCTGTCGGAGCGTGTCTAGTCACCGAGCTCGGCGAATGGATCGCGGTCGCCCTGGGACTTCACCGCACTGCGTGGGACGCGGCGACTACCTGGCAGCTGGCGGCACTGATGGCATCAACCTTTGCGATGATGGGCGCCGGGCTGCTGCTGCGCAGCGCGACTCATGCCGTGGACCGCGTCGCACGCCCGGCGGCGCAGCCAGATTGGCTCGCCGACTCCATCACCCTTGGCCTGCGCGCGTCCGGCATGCTGCGGCGCTCAGGGGACCACGCGGGCGCCGCGGTGCGCTGGGCCGACGCTCATGTGGTGACGCGCGTCCGCAGCCATCCCGTCGTCGCCGCGGCCTTGCTTGCCAGCGTACTCGCGCTGCCTTACGTCGCGGCGAAGATCGTATTTGAGGGCTATCCACCGGCGCTCGTGCTTCTCTCCTTCGCGCTCCCCGCCGGGGCGCTCTTTGCGCTCATCGTGCTCGCGGGGCGCTACCTGCGCATCGTGGCGCCGCGCACGGACACGTTTTCGCCGGGGGTGTCAGCAGCGGTGCTGGCATGCATCGTCGGGACCTTGGTCTTCGCCTTTCACGACTCGCTTCTCCCACAACACCAAACAGCCGCAGAATTGAACGCGCTCCTGTTCGGTGGCGCCGTCGCCGGTGGCATGGCGAGCATGATCATGCTTACCGCGCTTCGCGCTATTGCCGATCGGCGTCGATAGGCGGACTGCGGCGGCGCTTTCCGACGACCGTGGCCAGGTGTATCACCGCCTTGCGGGACATCCCCGCTCGGCGTCTGCCCCCGCACCTCAACGGCAGCGCAGTCACCAATATGACGCGCCAAGAGTCGGCTTCCGCCTTGTCGCGGCACCAGCCACCAGCCCGAGGCTCCTGCTTCGGTGCTCGGAGAAGCTGGAGCGGAAGCCAAGAGGTGGCCATCTCGGCCGACGACGTAACTGCTCGTGCGTGATTGGGGAGTGTTCGGAGCAGACCCAGGTTCCGTGGGCGATCGCTCTTGGGTAAACCCGATCGCGCGCCACGCGCTCAGCGATCCCGCCATTCCGATCGCGCCGGTCGCGGCAAAGCCGGCGTTTGCATTCGTGGCAGAGCGCCTGTCCGGAGCGGGCGCCGCCGGAGCAGACTTTCGTCGCCGATGCGGTCGCGTGCAGTGCGCCGCCGCTGGAGGTCTCGGCGATTGCCGTCAAAGCAAACGGGCGTCGGCGGCGCTCTCATTCCGGCTCGATGGTTGCGGAGGTCGACCGGTCGGGATCTACTACGCTGCGTCACCCTCGTGCCGTCGTCACAGCACGGCTGCGATCCGCGCCTTCCCCCTCACCAGTAGCTTCCGGTTTCGGCCTCACCGGGCCTTGACAACCCCCTCCCCGGCGTCAGTTCGGCAACGCCTGGGCGGCTTTCGGGGGTGCGGACTCGTAGGGGCCGGTAACCGCAGCCTCGGCGCCTGCCGTGGCGAGGCGCGGCAGGATGACCCGCTTGCTGGGCGCAGGGTGCACGATTACCGCGCCGCGATCACACACCCACGAGCCGCGCCGCTAGTGCGCGGCTCGTGGATCTCAACGGCGAGCACAGTCTCGACGTTCCCGCTGTTCGCCGCTTGGCGAGCGCGTTCAGGTGTCCGGCGGTCAGCCCAGCCCTCTCGCGGGGGTTCGGGCGCTGATAACCCTGATGCAGGCTCTGCGCGTGGACTGTTTGCGCAGGACCGCGTTGGCGGTGACGGTCGTGCATCGACGGACGGCACGTGTCGGCACGACCCTGAGGTGGATGATGTGCGACTTTCGGCTGCGCAGCTTGGTGACGCGCCACAGAATCAGGCCCCGTCGGACGGTCGCGCGCGCACTGTGGCTGACGACGCGCAGCCCGGCCGGGAGGGAAGCGCGGATGAACACGTCGTAGGCTAGGCGAGGCCCGCGGTTATGTACGGTCACCGTAAGCGTGCCCGTCTCGCCAATGGTGAGATGGCCAGGACGCCTGATGCGCACGGACAGGCCGGGTCCGAGCTTTGGCCGTTTCGGCTGTACCACGGTCAACGCGCGGATCGCGCCGGACGCGTCGCGCCGGCAGGTGAAGAGCGCGGACACCGAGATGGTCTGCGGCTTGCGCTTCGGTTCGCGAAGGGTCAGTTTCAACGTGAGCGGAAACGGCACCGTCCTGGATGTCACGCCGACAGTGCCGAGGATGCACGCCGCGGGCGGTACCGGGATCACCACGCCGGCGACCTGCAATCCAAACGCCAGGGAGCGTCCGCGACGTTGCGCGAGCTCCATCTTGATGCTGGGAGCGGTGGGCGCGTCGGCCGCCGTTGCCGGTCGGCGCACGCTCGCGCTCTCGGCCATCTGGAAGCTTCCGCGGCCAGTTGGGTGCAGCGTCACCGGGCCGAGCGGGCTTGAGCTGATGCCGCCCTGGCTCCCTCCGAGGCCGGCCACCTTCGAGCGCACGAGCTCCCTTCGGCCGTGGGGATCGAACAGCACCCGATCGAGCACCACGGTCGCCCGCGAGACGTCGACTGCACGCACCAGTCGGAAGGCCCCGCGCAGGTTCACGGTGGCCGCGCGCCCCAAGCTGCTGCCTACGCCTGTTCCGGCAGTAGCGGCCGCTCCGCTGACAGGTGTCTCTCCGTCGACGTAGGGAGCTCCGACGTATGTTGGAAAGTCCCAGAGCTCCTTCAAGCTCCCGGTCGCGAACAGGCTCGGAGAGACGCTCGTGGCCGGGTTGACCCCAAGGGGGCACCCGAACGTCCACACCGTGTTGGCGTTCCCCGGCTGATAGTCACAATTTGCCGGAACGGGACCCCAGATCGCGTTTGCGATCGAGGAATTGACCAATTGGTCCTGGTAGAAGCATTTAGAGTCAGGGTCGTCGGTGGTGCACGGTGTGCTGTAGGCGCCATTTTCGAGCGTCGGAGGGACCCCGATCTCCGTAAAGTTTGTCGTGTTCCCCACCACTCCGACCCCAGACGGCCCAGAACACTCCGGGTCGTCTCTCTCCCCGTTGCCGTTTGGATCGCAGTTCGTGACCTCATAGCGCGTGTACATGGTCGGCATCAGGGTCTTGTAGACCGACAGCGCGAACGCCTGGTTGCTCGCGCTCTGGATCCCGGTATCGTCCATGGCCCAAGTTCCCTGCTCGCGTAGCTGCGCGACCAGTGTCAGCAGGTTCAGATCAGAGCGGACCTGCTGGCTCTGGACCACCGCTGCCTTGGCGGTCTGAGTGACCCCGGAGGCGAACACGTTCTGAAGCTGGTTGTAGGTCCCGTTGAAGTCATTCGTCAGATCCGGCGAGGCGGACGGCAGCATCGAGACGATCTCGGCCGCCACCCACAGGCCGGCACTCACTGGGGGGAACTCGAATGTCACCGAGGCGGCGATTCCCAGTGTCCCTGACGTGATGCCGGCCACGTTCCAGGTGGTCGGGGTGCCGGTAGCCTGGGACAGGTTGAGCTTGCCTGCGATCGCCGGCAGCTCTGCACCCTGGGCGATGGACAGTTGCTGGCTGTTCTTGTCGAGCTCGGCATAGAAGGCGACTACCTGCTGGGCTTCCCACGTCTCGTGGAGCACCTCGTTGACCACCGCGGTCCAGACCGCGGCGGTGAAGTCGCTACCCGCGGGCGGCGTGCACGTCGCATATTGCGGATAGGGCAGGGATGACTGCTCGCCGGAGCAGACGGCCGCGAGGGCGATGACGCTCAGCAGGCTGCCGAGGTTCTCCGCGGTGGGTGCCGTCTCTTGGGCGAGGTAGTCACGGATCGTTCCGACGCCGGCAAGGAACCCCTGAATCGCGGGCAATGCGTTGAGCGCCGTGTAGGCCGCCGCCTCGGTGCCGGTGAATGCGGGATATCCGGCTGATGCGTAGGCGCTCCAACCCGGGTGACCGAACCGGCCGTAGAACCACGTGCGGATGCCGTATGGCCCGCGGGCGATGAGCGTGTCCTGGCGCCCGTCGCCCGACGCGTCCCCCAGCCGCAGAGTCGAGTAATACGAAGAGTCGCCGCCCCACGGATCGTCGGTCAGGCTGATCATGTTGGCCGACGGCAACTGATCCCACTGATTGGTGGCCGCGTCGTACGTGTAGGCCACCACGCCGTTCGGGCCGCGCGCGATCACCTCCTGCTGACCGGACGGGGCCCCATTGAGATCCGCGTACTGGATCGATCCGTAGTACTTGGACTGACTCCAGCCATTGGCGTCAGAGAAGGCGGTCAAGGTCGCCAACCGCTGCCAGGTTCCCTGCGCGGTCAGCTTCCAGAGGTCCAACCCGTCAACTCCGCGACCGACGACCTGCACGGCACTCGGGTTAGCGGTGACGTTGACCATCCGGCACGTGCTGTAATACGCCGGACTCGAATCCCACGGCGTCGGGGTGGTTTCGTCGACCGCGCACGGTCCTACCGACGGGAACCCGGGTGTCTTGACCCCTGTCCACCCGTTTCCCGCGCCGTTCAAGCGTAGGCCGATCATTCCGAAGGCGTCGGCCCACCACAGCTCTTGCCGCCCGTCGATCGGCGGCGAAGCCTGCAGCGTCTGTGCCTGCGCCTGCTTTGTGAAGGGCGGGATGCTGTCCGGGATCGCGGGGAGCTGGGTGAAGCCAGAGCCATTCCATTCGTAGGCCTGCACGGCGCCGGACGGAGTGACGCCGAACAGGTCGGCCTTGCCATCACCGGTCAAATCTGCGGTGTGGATTGTCTGCGACGCGACGGCGCCAACGAGACCACCGAACCCGTCCGCGTCGCTGAAGGGCTCCCCGCTATACACCTGCGACCACGTCCCGACGGCCCCGCTGGCCCCGGGCGTGTAGGACCACACAGTGATCCCGGAATTGGCCCGGGCGATGATCTGGTCGCGGCCGTTGCCTAGCACGTCGGCGACCTGGATCGTGCCGAAGTGTCCAAAGCCGGTCCAATCGGTCCCAGTGAAGGTTGGATTCGCCTGGGTCAACTGGGGTGGATCGGCAAAGCCGGTCAGGATCATCGGCTTGTTGTGCGAGTCCACGGCCGGACGCCACTGTCCAAGCGTTGTGTCGAAATTCCAGATCTCGATCCCGTCCGCGCTTCGGCCGATCAGCTGATCGCGGCCATTGCCCAAGACCCGGCCGAACTGGATCGTCGAATACTGATCCGCGCCCTTCCACCCGCCCGCGTCACCCCACTCCGGCAACGTGAACGTGGGACCGCAGGGTCCAAAGGCCGACGGGTTCGCGGCCGGGCACTGACTATCCGCCGCCGCCGAGGATGCCAGCCACAGCACGCCCAGCACGACCACGACCAACACCAGGCCCATGCGCCACCGCCAATCCACCCGACGCTGCTTGGCCGCCAAGCAGACTCTCCGCACAACAACCTCCAAGCGCTCGGACACAGACGCCAAAGCTCCCTCGCCCCGAGAGGACGCGTCAAGAACTCTCATAAATAACCCGGGTGATTCAACCCTGAAGCTCCACTACAGCTCCCATTTCGGGCATGGCTGCGGATCCCGTGGTGTAGCGCCGACGCTCGCATCCGCGCCGCCGTTCGACTTGCGGCCGCCACGCGGCCGCCCCAAAAGCTGACAACTGCTCTCCCGCTCCTTCCTGCCTAGCGCACCTCTGCCAACAGCCGCGTCACCATCACAACCGCTGAGCAAACGTGCCCGACGGACCCGGATGCCGACCGGTCTGCCTGGACGATCCTCACAGGCAGCGTCGTAGTTAGCAAGACCCCTGCGGTTGCTAGGTACGTCAGGTCTACCTTAAGATGTACCCCGGTGGACCGTCCCCATCAGCTGGCGCAGTTCCTGCGGGCCCGGCGGGCACGGGTAAGGCCCGAAGACGTCGGGCTCCCGGGGATCGATCGGCGTCGCACGCCGGGACTTCGTCGCGAGGAGGTCGCGATGCTGGCCGGCATCAGCGCCGGCTACTACATGCGTCTTGAGCAGGGCCGTGATCACCGACCATCAGAGCAGGTGCTTGAAGCGTTGGCGCAAGCGCTCAGGCTCGACGACGACGCCACCGCTCACCTATTCTCGCTGGGCCGCCCGGCGCCCCGTACTGCGCAATCTCGCCTGGCGGGCGATGAGAGTGTCCCGTCTGACCTGCAGGACCTGCTGGACTCCTGGACCACCACCCCCGCTTTCATCCACAACCGCCGGTTGGATGTGCTGGCGTCAAACGCGCTCGCCCGCGCGTTGACGCCCTTGTCTGAGCCAGGCACCAACCTGATGCGCTCTTGGTTCCTCGATCACGAGGACCGCAAGCGCTACGACGACATCGAGTTCGTGCTTACCCAAGCCGTGGCCTACTTCCGCGCCACCGTCGCCAGCCATCCCGACGATCCCGATGTCCAGAACCTAGTCGACGAGCTGTCGCCGGCGAGCGAGGAGTTTCGACAAATCTGGGCTCGCCACGACGTCCAGCCAGGGTTGTTGGGCGAGGGGCCGGTCTACCACCATCCAACCATGGGTGCGGTTCGCCTCCGCTACCGGACGTTCGCGGTCACCGGTACCGAGGGATTCACCATGTGGGTGGTTAGCGCCGCTCCCGGCAGCCGCGACGCGCAGGCGCTGGCGCTCCTCAGCACCATGGTCGCGGACCACGACACCCCGATCTCCAAGCAAGCGACCAGGCGATCGCGGCGATCTACGCGGAGCGGGCGATCGGTTCCGCCAAGAGGATCGTCCAGATCGAGTCCTGCGTAGCGCCAGCGATGGCCACGACTCACCTCTGTCCGGCCATGACGACCGGCTTCTGGTTTGTCGCGAGGCTGTCGCACAAAGGAGTTCTGTCCGGCGGACTTACTTGAATCCTGGGATGCCTCAGAACTTCCTGGATTGTGATCGTGAGCAGGCGTTTTTGTTGCCGCCGTCGTTGCGGGATTGGCTGCCTGAGGATCATTTGGCGTGGTTTGTGATCGACGCGGTGGCCGGGATGGATCTCGCGGCGTTCTATGCGGCCTATCGGGCGGATGGGCATGGCCGGGCGGCGTATGACCCGGCGGTGATGGTGGCGTTGGTCTTGTACTCGTTCGCGGTCGGTGAGCGATCCTCACGGGCGATCGAGCGTCACTGTCGCCAGGATGTCGCCTTCCGGGTGATTACCGGCAACGTGGTGCCCGATCACGCGACGGTCGCGCGGTTTCTCGCCCGGCACGAGACGGCGCTGTGTGACCTGTTCGCGGCGGTCCTTTCACTGTGCGCGCGGGCGGGGATGGTCGGCTCGGCCGTGGTGGCGGTGGACGGCACGAAGGTCTCGGGCGACGCGCACCGCGACCGGTCGCTGGACTATGACCAGATCGCGCGGGAGATCATCGCCGACGCGATCGCGACCGATGCGGCCGAGGACGAAGCGTTCGGCGACGCGCGGGGTGATGAGCTGCCCGAGGCGTTGCGGACCCCGGAGGGCCGTCGGGAGTGGCTGCGCCGCGAGCTGGGTCGCGACCAGGACGAGCAGACGGCTGAGGGCGAAGCTGACGCGTTTGATGCTCAGCAGATCGTCGACCGGGTGCAGGGCCGTCAGGGTTGGGCGCGTGAAGCGCGCCGCCGGTTAGAGGCCGAGCGCTGGCAGACCGCCACGCCGATCGCTCGCTCCCGCGAGCAGCGGCTGCGGGACGGCGCGGCGCGCCTGGAGGGCGATCTGGCCGCGAAATCTCGCGGGATGCGGGCCTATGAGGCCTATCGGGCTGGTGGGCGGATGAAGGACGGGCGACGGTTTGGGCGCCCGCCGAACCCATGGCAGGCACCCAGCGTGCCGGACGGCAGCGTGAACCTGACTGACCCCGACACGCAGCTGATGAAGGGGATGCGCAACTACGTGCAGGGCTACAACGCCCAAGCCGTAGTCAACGAGCAGCAGATCATTCTCGCCGCGGAGATCACTAACGACCCCGGCGACTTCTCCCATCTGCGACCGATGATTCAGAGCATGAGCCACGAGCTCGAGCATGCCGGCGTCACTGACCGCCCAGAGATCGTGGTTGCTGATGCGGGCTACTGGAACGAGGAGCACATCAACGACGTCATCTGCGATCAGCACCTCCAGGTGCTGATCCCACCAGACTCCGGCAAACGCACCGGCCCGCGGCAGGGGTGGACCGGCGGGCTCTATGACTGGATGCGACACGCATTAGACACCGACCACGGCCGCGGGTTCTACCGCCAGCGACGGGAAACGATCGAGCCGGTCTTCGGTCACACCAAACACAACCGCGGGTTCACCCGCTTTCACCGCCGCGGCCGGTTAGCCGTGCGCACCGAATGGCGGTTGATGATGAGCACCCACAACCTCACCAAGCTCTACCGCCACCAACTCGCCGCCAGCTGACCCCCCGGGCCAGCCCGCAACACCCCACACGCAACTCCTCGCGCCCCGCAGCGATCGCTGCCCCCTCTGACCAGGATCGTTTGAGCGACAGCCTCTCGCCAATGGAGCAGCGACGCCAAGAGTGCTGCCTTTGAGGACGAACAGGAACTTCGTGCATTCGCGAACATCCGGCACTTTCGGCGGATCGTTGCCGGAGGTAAACACTGTCGCCTCCGGGAGGCGGATCACGGGAGCTTCCCGATGCGTCGCCCGGAATTTGGCCTTCCGCGGCGGCGTGTGTCAGTTGTCGTCGAGAGGCTTGCGTCGTCGGTGCAGAGCCCGCAGCTCGTCGAGGACCTGGCGATCCTTGGGACGATTTGCCCATTCTTTTGAAGCGATGAGATCGTCAAGGGCGACTAGCTGAACCTGTTCTGAGCCAATCTTCTGGGTGACGGCGCGGGCGTGGAGGTCCTCGTAGTCGTGTAGGTGCCCGTCGCGATCTCGCAGACCGCGCAGCACATCGAGGGGCCCCGGCATCGGTTTGCTAAAGCGATACCTCCTGGGTGCCGAGCAGATGCTCGACGTCGACGGGCAACGTTCGTGACTCTTGGTCACTGACGCGGTCGATGCGCAGCCGCGCTTCGAGCTGGTGCAGGGCGTCGGCGAGCGCGTGCAGATTCTCGGGTGACCGTGCGGGCACACAGTCCAGGTCATAGGTGAGGCGCTGCGCCCCGTAGGCTCTGGCTGAAAGCCCACCGACAATGACGTAATCGACGTCGTGGCGACGTAGCGTCGTGATCAGCGCCGCTGGGTCGAAGGCGGCCGGGGGGCCGTCTTGGGTCAACCGCTCTGGTCGGCCTTGGGTCTGAGCGCGTCGATCTCCTGCAGGTAGGAGAGCATCTTCTCCTTTGAGTCAAGAACGCGTCCATCGTGAGCGATGTTGTGCTCCTCGCGCGGCGGAGCAGCGACCGCGCGTATGTCGCGCGCCCAGTCCTCAGTCGACGCGTGGTGATGGATCTCATCGCTCATCATGCTCAGAAATGTAGGGCCGTCCGTCATTGACGCTGGTGTCGGATGAGCGGCGGGTTGGTGGCGTGGTTAGCGCAGGCGAGCTTCGTCCGTCACGGAAGATGCTTGGCATCCGCAGGAGCCGGCGGCACCGGTTTTTACAGCAGCACGTGGTCTGTGCCTCCCGACTCGCAGCTGGTTGTCTCGCCTGGGTACACGAGACTCGGGAGGATTTGACTCGCGGATGATCGCGATACGGTTGCTCGTGCACGCGTGCCGAGGCGCGATCTGCTCGCCCCGCTCCCATCTTGCCGCCTCTGGTGAGCCCGTGCCACTGCAGACGATGTTGTTATCGGGTGAGCCGGATTTCAGCCCCCGGAGCCGCACGCCTGTGAGCCAGCGCGCGCCAGCCGGGTTCCGGCGGCGGACGGCCGATGGTTGGTGCTTGCCGATCGCGGCGTTCCACTGCAAGACGCTCGAGCTCTCGGTGCCGCATCGTGTGACGCAGCGTGTCGAGCGCCTCTTCACGGCTCCGCGCCGGTTCGACGGGCGCATAGTCATCGCGTTCGCGCTGAACCGCCGTGGGTTCGGCAATCAGGTGCAGTCTGGTGCTGCCTCGGGCGCGAGAGAGCGCGGTGTAGGCCCATTCGCCACTGAAGTCCTCAGGTCGTCCAATCACGCCGGCCCACTCCACGGTGGCGCCCTGGGCTCCGTGGCCGGTGAGCGCGTAGGCGTGCTCAAGATGCTCGGCGGCGTAAGCGGCGTCGAGCTCGCGCTGGCCGCCGAAATCGGGCGCCACCGTGAGCGTGCCCGTTGTGCGATCGATCCCACTCACGGTCGCTCGGGTTCCGTTGTCGACATCGCGGCGGCGGTCGTTGCGCCTGGCGATCACGCGGTCCCCGACGCAGAACTCGCGCCGGGAGATCACGAAACCATCGGGTGCGAGCATCGCCTCCTGCTTGAGGATCAAGCGTGCCCGATCGTTGAGCAGCTCACGGGTGGTGTTGTCGCGCGCAACCATCACGGCATCCGCCGTCCCGTGCTCTAACCTCGCTGCGTTCCACTCGGCGAGCAGAGCGTCGGCCGCATCACGCTCCGCGCCGTGGACCCAGATCTCACTCGCAGCTTCCTTATGCGCCAGGTACTGATCGGGTTCGCCGTCGTGCAGCGCTGCAAGCGCGGCGCGCTCGCCCGGATCACGCTGGCGCATCACTTGACGGAGCGCGGCACCACCCGACTCGGCGGTCACCGCTGAAAAGCAGCCGCCGGCCTGGACCGGTGGAAGCTGGCCCGCGTCGCCCGTCGCGATGACCTTCGCCCCTGCCCGCTCGGCATAGTTGAATAACGAGGCGGACTGGCGAGTCGGCGCCATTGCCGCCTCATCAAACAGCACGACGACGCCCGTTAGCAGACCATCTGATCGGTCCAGCTGGGCGATCAGGCCGTGCAGCGTGTGGGCGGGCGCCCCGATCGCCTCCGAAAGCTCCCGCGCCGTCCGGCCCGTCGGAGCAACCCCGACCACCTGATACCCGGTCGCGCGATAGCAGCCGGCCAGCGCTCCCAAGACACGCGTCTTCCCCGTTCCCGCCAGCGCCTGGATTAGATCGACTCCGCGGCCGCTCTCCGTGACCGATAGAACCGCCGCGGCCTGTTCGGCACTGAGCTCGGCGCCGACCCGCCGCAGCGCGGCCCCACAGAGCCCCTGATCAAGCACGGCCGGCCCCTGATCAGGGCGCCGCAGCGCGACCTCGACGATCGCCCTCTCGCAGCCGATCAGATCTTGCGTCGTGTACCGCAACTCGTCCCCGTCGGCCCCCAGCGCCACCACCGAACCATCCTCCAGATATGCGCTTACCAACCTCTCAAGCTCCCCAACCCTCGCCCCTCGGACCACCTCGCCCGCCGCCTCAGCCAGCACATGGCGGCGGGAGAATGTGTTGTGATGGGCGGTCAGGCCTTCTGGCCCCGATAGCCGCTCTACCAGCGTTTCCACGATCTCCGCCTCCGATCTCGCAGCCGTCGTTGCCGCGCCCAAGCACAGCCGCGCCAGCTCCAGCTCCCCGAACCCGTGCTCCGCCGCCCGAGCCCGCGACTCTTCGCGCCAGCGCACCCCGTCGACGCCGTACTGCTTCGCCCGCCGCGTGGCCAGCGCGATCCCCCTCCATCCGCTCGCGCGACAAGCCTGGCACCGCGACACCGGTCAGCTCCCGAGCCCGCTCCTCGATCTCCACCCGCCGGCGCGAGAACTCCCGCAACACGCCCGCCGGCACCCCCTCTATCTCAAATAGCCCTCGCCCCACACATCGCCACGATACCCCCGGCAACCGCTCCCCCACCTCGGCGCGAGCACCGACCGATACAACGCCCCCGCCGCCGACTTGTGCTCGTAGATCCCATGCGCCTCCAACGACGTCCACCGGCCCTCCGCGCGCGTCATGTTCGCCACCACCACATGGCTGTGCAGCTGCGGATCCCCAGTCCGCGACAGGCGATGCCGATACTCAGCGGCAACGAACCCTTCGCCCCGCACGCGGCGTTCCCCGTCATGACCACGGCGCGTCACGCACGCCTCCCGCTCGACATACGCCAGTGCCGCCTCGACGGCCCGCTCGTGCGCCTCCAACAACGCCCTCGACAGCTCGGCGTCGCCGACCGCGAACAGCACGCTAACGCTCTTCGGCGCCGAGAACGTAAGATCCAGCGCCGCCACCCGCTGCCGTCCATGCGCGGGACGCAGCCGATCCCCGGACACCGGATCCCGGCCATCCGTCATGGCTGCGAACCCCTCACCATCGACCTCGCCCGAGACGCCTAGGCCGCCGCACCCGCCGCCAATCCACCTGCCCGTTGCCTCACCTCGGGCCGCGTAATAATCCTCGATCCCGGACGCCACCTGCCGCTCGTAATACAGCAGCTGATCGCGCGAGGCCCCAAGCTTCCCGATGCTCAGCACGCCGACCTGCCTCGGTCGCCCAGCGCGCCCGCATCCTTGATGCACGTGGTGTATTGCCTTTTAGAAGTTCGTCGTGCAGCACTGACGACAGGCGAGGACGCGCCTTTGAAGGCCGATGGAGCTTCGCTCAGCCGAGCCGCTTTGACTGGGTCCGGCGACGATGTGAGCCTCGGGAGACTGCGGTCGAAGGCTCCTAATGGCTCTCGGCACGACGTCGATAGGCAGCTGCCGATCGAAGCTGGGCATCCGTGTGCGGTCTTTGCAGCGTTCCGTGTGCGGTTTGTGTGCGGTCCGCGTTCCAGAACCCAGCTCGGAGGCGTTCCGCCGCCACGGCCGATCTCCCCGTAAATCCTCAGTGAGACCCGGGCTTCGTGCGTCGTCCTGACCCCCCACGCGCTTCCCGGAATCCTCCGGACTCTGAATCGGGGAGACAGGATTTGAACCTGCGACCGCCCGGCCCCCAGCCGGAACTCACTGGGTTCCGTTGGGTCTGATTGTGCTGATTTACGGGCCTTCTCTGTCCGCTGGATCAGGTACGATCAGGTCAAAATGGAACACGAAACAGTACATGGCGCTTGTTGGGCGGTTCCGCGGAGCCGCCCCTTCGTGCCTCGCGACGACCACCCGGCCCTTCTGGTTGCGGTCGCCGATTCCATGTTCGGTCTTGTACCAATCCGGTCGGTAGAGGGTTCGTGAGCCAGTCGCCCGCACCATCTCGTCGTGCCTACGGGACCGGCACGCTGCAGATCGTCGGCCGCTCCTGGATCGGCGCCTGGTACGGGCCCGACGGCCGCCGCGTGCGGCGCAAGGTCGGTGACGTCCGCACCGAGGGACGCGCCGATGGGCTTGACGAAGGCTCAGGCTGAGCGTGCGCTGCGCCGCATGCGTGAGCTCGACAGCCCACCGGCGGCACCGGACGCCGAGCGGGTAACGATGGAGCAGGCCGGACGCGAGTTCTGCCAGCGTCTCGAGCTGAAGGGCCGGCGCAAGTCGCACCGGCTGACGGTCGCCTCCGATCTGCGCAACCACATCGCTCCGTTCTTCGCCGGCAAGACCCTGGATCGGATCCGGCCGACCGACATCGAGCGCTACGTTGCGGCGAAGCGCAAGACGCTGGCGGTCAAGACGATCCGCAACCACGTCAACACGATGCACTCGATCTTCGACCTCGGTCTGCGGAAGGGCTGGTGCCAGACGAACCCGGTGAAGCTCGCCGATCGTCCGACGGTGAAGAAGACCGAGACGCGGATCCAGTTCCTCGACCAGGCCGAGCTCGAGCAGCTGCTCGCGGCGTCGTACCCCGACGACGCGTTCGGCCGGATCGAGCCGACGCTGTACCTGACGGCCGCGATGACCGGGCTGCGCCAGGGCGAGCTTCTCGGGCTTCGCTGGCGCGACGTCGACTTCGACGCGCGGAAGGTCCGGGTCGTCTCGCCGTACGTCCGCGGCGAGTTCGGCGATCCCAAGTCCGTCGGCTCTGGCCGGTCGGTCCCGATGGCTGAGCGCGTCGCGGTGGCGCTCCGCGAGCTGCGCTCGCGGTCTGTCTACTCGCGCGACCGCGACCTCGTCTTCTGCCATCCCGAGACCGGCAAGCCGCTCGACCGCTCGAAGCTCGTCCGCCGCTTCAAGCAGGCGATCGACCGAGCCGAGGTCCACCGGATCACGTTCCACGAGCTGCGCCACACGTTCGGGACGCGGATGGCGGCCGCCGGCACGCCGATGCGCACGCTCCAGCACTGGATGGGCCACGCCGACTCGAAGACGACGCAGATCTACGCCCACTACCAGCCGAGCGACCAGGAGGCTGACGCCGTCGATCGGGCGTTCGCGTGATGCCGCGCTCCGTGGTCCGTCAGGACTCTGGTTCGGCGAGGAACGGCTCGATCCAATCCCGGTAGGAGCCGATGAAGTCGCGAGCTGTGTCCCGCACGAGGATCGCCGCGCGATGCACGTCGCCAGCGGGCGTCTGAACATAGCTGTGCTCGATGCGTGTCCGCGCGTTCTGTGCCTGGACCAGCCGGCTGCAGAGCCTCGCGGTGATGATCTTGGCGTCGCGCATGGCCTCGAAAGCGATCTGCGTCGCCGACCCATGGGTATCCGCTGGTCTCTGCAAAGCCGCGAGCTTGACGCCGGCTTCTGCGAGCTCGCCCACGTAGTTCTGCACGCGCCCGAGAGCTCGCTCGACCGCCTGCACGCGGTTGTACGCGTCCATGTCCTCCGAGGTGTTGTAGGCCGCCTTGAACTGCTGGAGGTCGAAGTCCGTGCCGAAGCTCGCCATCGCGTGCTCAAGGGCCGCGTACTGGCGCGGGAGGTCCTCCAGGTGACGCTCGATCGCAACACGCCGGCGCTTCCTGTCCACCGGCCTGGCGTCGGGATCGGGCATCGTCACCGCGCCAGCAGGCGGTCAATGCCGGCGAGCGCGGCCTCAGTGCGCTCCGCCTGTCTCCGGCGACCCGCTCCTCGCAGCGCTCGGCTCGCGGCTGCGAAGTCGTGGCCACAGCTGTTCACGGTCGACGAGCACTCGCCCGTCCGCGATCACGTCGGCGAGGAATGATGGCTCGCTCTCTGCGGCCTCAAGGCGGACCACGTCAACGCGGCGCCCCGTCTCCGCCGTGAGCTTGGTGGCCAGCTCGACGACCCGCTCCAGGTCTGGATCACGAAGTGCCACGAGCACGTCGATGTCGCTTCCAGGCGCGTCCGTACCTCTCGCTGCCGACCCGAACAGCAGCGCGAACCGGACGTTGTGCTCCGTGCGCAAAGCTCCCCTCAGAGCCGAGAGCAGCTTCCACGAACGTCGCACGTACTCTCGCTCGGACAACGACATCGCCAACGTCCTCGGGGACGGTCGGACCCCACGAAGGCTGCCTTCCGCGACCGCGCGTCGTAGCGTGCGTTCATGCACGCCTACCTCACGGGCCAAGATCGCCAACTCGGTCATGAGTCCATTATAGACCAGGCATGTGTCCGTTCCAGCATAGTCATATGTCCAATCAGGTTGCTCGCGGCGTCTAGCCGTCCTCCAGCGGCGGGTACTGAGGCGGCGCGGTTCCGCGTTGGTCGATCACTCGCGGGATCGCATCGGAGCCGTCAACGCATTCGCGAAGGCTGAGCATCACGCGCCAGTCGTCGCCGTAGTCGAAGACGTACGCGATTCTTGCTCCGATCTGGAGGCGGAGTTCGTCGACCGGCACGTCCGCCGTCTTGCTGTCGGTGTCCGGGCCGCCCGGGATTACGCGCTCAGCCGCCGCGTCGCCCCAGAACTGGCCGTCGAGCCGGAACGAGTAGAGGTGGTCGTTCTCCCAGTTGAACGCCTCCTGGATCGCGTCGTGTAGCGCGGTGAGGTGTTCATGCCCGGCGACAGCGATCTTCGCACTGACTCCGCTGACGTTGAGCAGTTGTGCGTCGAAGACGTACACCGTACGGCCGGTCACAGCGCTTCGGCGTCGCCCGAGCACAAACCTGGCGGCCGGGCTGAGCGAGATCAGCGTCGTCCAGCTGTGGGGCTCGGCAGGATCGGGCCTGCGATCGATCAGCCCATACGCCTTGCCGCGGCGGAGGACGTCGCCGACGACGCAGGAGACGCCGTGTTCATTCGGCGGATGCCCTGTCGTCTGGTCGCGCCAGCCCCATTGCGCGCCCTCATGCGCCGGCGCGACGAGCTGCTCTCGCGTGCACGCTGCGTTTTCTTCGAGCGCTTCGACGACTCGGCCGGCGACCATTGCCGTGAACGCGTCACCGCCACCGAGATCCAACCCGAACTCGTAGAGCAGCGCAACCGGGTCCGCCGCGAGTTTCCGGCCTCGCGGAGTGATGAGGAGCATGCGGCCGCGCCGGCGGACGAGCCGGCAACGCTTCAGCCCTTCACGCAGCTCTTCGAGCAAGGGCATGTCCATCTCTCGGTGCGGGGGTCCGAACAGCTCGGCGTTCCACCAGTCGGGCCAGCGCTCGGCGATCTCGCGGACGATCGCTCGGGCGAGTGCGTTCGTCTGGGTCAGTGGGACACCGTCAGCGCTCGCCATCTCCAGCAGCCAGCGGGCGGGAGCCGTGGCGGCGGCCGCCATCTGCTCGGGGGCTCCGGTGTGCTCCTCGATAACCGTCATCGGCGCCAGAGTCGCACAGGGATCGGCGGCGTGGCGTATCCGCGCACCCAAATTGCGACAACCCGGCGAGGTTCCGCCGTACGGTGCGGTATTCAGTCGGCATGACCTTCGAGCGGGCTCTGAAGAACGGCGATCTCGACGTGGCTCGGGCGATCCTCGACGAGCTGGCTGAGCTGCCAGGCACCGGCGATCTCTACATGCCCGAGTGCTACGCCCACCTCGCCCGCGAGTACGACCGACAGGGACGCCACGACGACGCGATCGCGTTGCACGAGCGTGCGATGGAACTCGGTTGGGATTCGATCCCGGACCCCCGATCAGACATCGCCGAGTTTCACCTTCGCGCGGGGCGCGAGGAACAGGCGGCCGCGATCTGGGCCGAGTTGAAAGCCTCCGAGCCCGACGATGTGTGGCTCTACAACGCCGCCGGCCTATCCTACAACGAGGTCGGACAGCACGAGCTGGCCGTCGCGTGGCTCGGCGAGGGGATCGAACTCGCGATGCGAACCGACGACCCCGAAGGAATCATCAACCAGCTCTCCGACGTTCGCCGGCACAGCTTGCGCGCGCTCGATCGCGACCTCGACGAGCTCGAACAGCGCGTCGATCCCTTCATGGAAGAGTGGCGGTCCGAGGAGAGCGCGGAGCGACGGCGACAGGCCGGCATGATGGAGTTCATGAGCTCGGTGCCCGTGCTTCGGGACCCGCCTCGGGTGGACGAGGCCCCGCGTGAGGACATAGCCGTGTCGCTCGCCTGGTTTCCGTCAGGAGAGTATGAGGAGGCGATCCGCCGCTGGCCCAGCCTCGCCGAGGACTGGGCGGACGTGCCCCACGGCGAATACTGCGCGCGTCTCGACGGCAACATCAAATGGATGCGTAGGCAGGGCGTGCCGATCCGCGCCATCGCCCCGATCATCGTCGCCGACTTCGTGGCGTGGTGTTCCGAGCATGACGAGGACCCCGAGGAGGCGCGCGCCGCGTACGCGATGCATCTCACCGGCGATGGCGCTGTGGTCCGGTGGCCGCCCGGGCGCAACGAGCCGTGCTGGTGCGGCTCAGGCCGGAAGTACAAGAAGTGCTGCGGCCCGGCGCGGGCGCGGCCGATGCATGATCCTGAGGCGTAGCAGGGCGACTGCTACTCAGTGTTGCTTGCGGCGCCGAGGTAGATCGCGATCGCCTGCTCTGCTGCTTCGGCCGGGAGCCCGGCTCTCAAGCCCGCAATGAACTCGTCCGGGTCGGCCGGCTTCCGTTCCGGCAAGGTGGCGAAGAACGCGTCGATCTTGGCGCGGATCACCTCCGCCTGGTCCGGGTGCTCACGCTCCGCCCAGTCGAGCATGCTGCCGCCGACCTCCTCCAGCGCCGCCCGCTGTACGTGGATCGCAACCCGGTAGACGTCAGCGATCGCAAGACGGCTCTCACCGCTGTCCGGGGCAATCGGCTCGATCCCGAGCGCCGTCATCGCACGAGCGACCTCCGACGGCTCGGTCATGATCAGCGCCGCGGCCTCACTGAACGTCGGGAGGTGCCGGGTCTCGCTCGTCGTGTCGCAGCGTGTCGGACATGATCCCAAGGTAGCGAGGTCCGCCCCCGGCGGACCGATCATTGCCAGATAGCCGGAGCGGACCGGCAGTCAAGGGTGGCCCGTCAGGGCCGAGCGAAGCGAGCCGCGAAGCGGCGCCCTTGACGGCCGGGCCTGCGGAGGCTACGAGCGTGTCTCAGACCCGGGCGTGGAGCTTCGCACGACAACGTTCGGCCAGGTGGGCTTCGAGATCGCTCCGGCTGAACCGCAGCGCCCGCCCGATCTTGAGATGCGGCAGGCGTCCGGTGCGTGCCAGGTCGTAGATCGTCGAGACTGGGAGGCGCAGTAGGTCCGCGACTTCGTCGGCCGTCAGCAGCTGGTGGTCGAGCGGGACGATCGCGTCGCTCACGGCGTGCTCCGGTGCGTCATGGCGACGGCGGAAGGAAGTGGCATGACGTCGAGGATGTCGTCGGCGCCGACGGCTCGCGCGGCACGGCGAACTGCTTCTCCGATTAGCGGTGTCGTGTGATATCGGATGGCCGACACGTTCTGATTCCGGAGATAGCCGCGGAGGATGCGCTCGATCCGCGTCCGGCTTTTCAGGGTGAGTTCGATCTCGACTGCGACGACTTCGGCGCCGTCACGCTTGACGAGCGCGAAATCCGGCCTGTGCAGTGCGTCGTGTCCGTCCCGATGGGCCGCGATGATCGCCGACGCGATCGGCTCACCGGCGGCGTTCTCGGCGGCACGATGCTCGCGGTCGCTCAGGAGCCGCGCGTCGAGGAGCCGCGGTTCGAGTTCGGCGGCGAAGCGCGGCCGACGCGATCATGTGGGGAACCATCGCCAGCGTGACCCGCGCCGGTGTGAGCCGATCGAGGCACGCGCATCGCAGGCCGTCGGCGGTCGCCGTCAGCAGCCCGCCGTCGTTGTAGAGCACACGCTGGCGACGGAGGAGCCCGAACTCGATGAGTTCGTGCAGGCGTCGGTAAGTCGCCGTGCGCCCGGTCGAGAAGCGGGTCATCACGTGTTCGGCGCGGACCGCTCCCTGTCGTCCGACCCACTCGGTGATGGCGATGTCGCGCTCGGTCAGCATTCGACACCCCGGCGTCGGAGCTGATCGGGATGGAAAACGCGAACGACAGCGGCGCGACGACGGCGAGGCTCGATGACGGCTACCTCGCCGACGTCGAGGCTCTTGATCGTGTCGGGATGGATCACGTACTCGCGCCCCCTCGAGCGAGAGCCCAATCCGGTGAGGAGCCCCGCTGCTGGGGTGTGCGTCTGCTGGGTGGTGATCCACGCTCCGCGGGTGCCGGCGATCGCGGCGATCGTCTCGGCGGAGGCCGGCATGTTCTGGCGTCCCGCCAGCAGGACTTCGAGATTGCCGCCCGTCTGATTGAGCACGCTTCCGCCGCCACCGGCCGCGTTTGAGTCGATCGATTCGAGTTCGCCGAACTCCTGGGTGCCGAGAACCTGGCTGAGCCGCGCGCCACGGCCGCGGCCGAACAGGCGTCCGATCTGTGGAGCGCCGACTGCGGAGTACTCATCGACGATGACGAGCCCGGGTCGCTGCTCACCGTGCTGCCGCTCGTCGTCGATCGCGACGAGGTCCTGGATGATCGCCGCCCCTACCATCGCGGCCACCAGCGGTCGCCGATCAGCCTCGAACCGGAAGAGGACGACGTCGCCACGGTCGAGCGCGTCGCGAAGATCGAGCTCGACTCCACCCGTTGCTGGATCGAGCGCGGGTCCGACGTCCGACTCGGCGGGGATCGCGAGCCGGTCGCGGGCGCCGGCAAGGTCGCGCTCCTGCTGCGGCGTGAGCGTCTCGAGGTAGTCGATGAGCGGCCGGGCATCGGACGGAGCCATCCGACGTGTGAGGGTCGCCAGCCGTCCAGGGTTCATGTACTCGACGACGGTCGCCAAGGTCACATCCACGTCGGCAAGTCTGAGGGCGCGAATGAGATGCCCGAGATACCGCTGGGCGAGCCGTTGGTAGTGCGGCTCCGTGAAGACCTCCGCCGCAAGCAGCTTGTCCGCGATCTCTGTGTTCGATCCCCGTTCGAACGGGTTGTAGACGACGTCCCCGAGTGGCTCCCAGTTGAGCAGGTTCACGCGTGCCCGCGCCGCAGCTTCGCGGAGTTGGTCCCGCACATAGTCGTCCCCCTTGGGATCGATGAAGATGACCCCCTGGCCGCGCTTGATGGCGGCCAGCGCCAATAGGAGCATCAAGATCGTCTTCCCCGACCCGGTCGCCCCGACGATCAGCGCCATGACCGACCGGGCGCCCGCGATTGGCACTCTGACAAGCTCACCCTTCCGGGAGAAGCCGATCGCGACGCCCTCGTCCGTGACCCAGTGGCCGGCCCGAAGTCTGCGCCAGCCGCACCAGCGTCGAATCGGCGTCATCAGACCTACGCGGTCCCGTGCCAGCTCCGCCAGGTCGCCTCCGGCTCGCATGTCAACCAGGTGGCGCCAGATGCCCCCTCCGACCGTCACGACCGCGCACGCGCCATAACTGACCTCGCCTTGCCATCCAAGCACCGACGCGAATGGGGCGGCGAGAACCAACGGCATCCCGCACGTCCATGCCCATCCGCGCAGCCGGATGAGGAGCATCACCAACGCGCCGGCCACCACGCCGATCACCACGAACATTGCCGCCGTCCCGACTACCTGCGCCAGATGCACCACCGGGAGCACCGGCACCTTCGAATTCGCTAGGCCCTGCACTGTCGACCTCCAGGTTGGATAACTCGCCGTTCCGTCAGGTATGGCCTCCGGGAGCACCCGCCCCTCCGAATTCGCTACGCCCTCACTGCGGGGTGGATTACTCGCCAGTCCTTGAGGTATTGCCGCCACACCTCAGAGTCCCGTCGCTTGCCCTGATCGGGTCCCTGAGTCCCGTCGGGCCGCCCCGCCTTGGAACCAACCGCGCCCGGCCGCTGACCCCGGTCACACACGATGTGGGGGCGGGGTCAGCGGCCGGGCGCGACCTCAAACCCAGGCGGGGCGGGCGGACGGGGTGGACCACTCATCCACAGCCGAATCCACGGGCGGAGGCTCTGGCGCGGGGCCCGGGTGCCAGCCCGGGCCGCCGCCACAGCAGGAGCAACGGCGTGCATCCTTTCAGCGCCTCCGGATGCCGTCCGGACGCACCTCCAAAGTCGCTGCAATCCCTCGGATCTCTTTGCCCTGTGCCAGCAGGCGGTCCAGAGGGCCAACAGCAAGGAGCGACCGTGCCTCACACGTCGCCATTTCACACCAACAGCCCGGAGTACGGGCCCAAGCATCGGAACGTCTACCACGACAACTCCGAGTGCGGCTACGGCAAGGAGATCAAGTCGTGGCACAGGGTTGCCGGTACGGGCAATCGGCCCCGTTGCGATGAGTGCATTCGGCTCGCAAGTGAGGGCAAGTAGGACGGCTTCGCGGTCACGACGACGGCACGGACGCCGTCGTCGACCACGCGGTCGATGCGCTACGCGAACAGCCGGTCCTCGACGTCCGGCCAGTACCGGTAGAGCGCCTTCGCCTGGTCGAGCACGAGCTGGGTGTAGTGCCCGATCGCGTCGGCACCGCCACCGCTCGCCATAGCCGGCGGCTCGTATCCATGCTTGCGGAGGAGCCGCTTGATCTTGGTGCGTATTTTCGCCTCGGTGGACTCGCGGTCGGCCCAGTCCACCGTCAAATCAGCACGGATGCTCTTGACCAGCTCGCTGGCAATCGTTGCGAGCTGTGGGTCCGGTGCGCCATCGGCGCCGCCGCCAGCGAGAGCGTCATAGAACGCGGCTTCCTCGACGCTCAGTCCGAGTTGCTCGTGGCGCCCGCGGGCCTCACGAAGGCTCTTCGCGATCTCGACCAGGCGCTCGACGACCTCGGCGCTCGAGATCTGGCGCAGCTCGTAGCGGCGCAGCACCGCCTCGATCTGCTCGGTGAACAGCTTGGCCTGCATCTTGTTGGTTCGCGAGCGGCTTCGGACCTCACCCTTCAGCAGCTTCTCCAGCAGCCGGATCTGCACGTTTGGATGCTCGGTCTTGGTTGCGATCGAGTCGAGGAACTCGTCCGAGAGGACCGAGATCTCGGGGCGGTCCTGGTCAGCGACCGCCAGGACGTCGACGATCTCGCCGGCCGCGAGCCCCTCGGACATGAACTGACGCACCGCCTGCTCGGCAGCCGGACTCGCCTGCGCATCCGGCGTCGTGATCTTGCGTACCTCGGCTGCCAACTTGTTGAAGAAGCCGATCTCTTCTCGCAACTCGATCACCGCCGGTTGGGTGCGCGCCAGCGCGTACCAGCTCGCAAGCTGAACCTGGGCATCCAGGAACTCGCGCCCGCGCTCGTCGTCGGCGAGCACGTGGTTGTAGCAGTCGAGGAACAGCCCGTTCGGATCGGTGACAAGGGCGAGCTCGCCCTGCCGGTAACCGGCCGGGTGGAGCATGGCGCAGATCACCTCGTACTTCTCGCCCAGGCCCGCGACGGCCTTCCACGCGGGGATCACCGGGTCGTCGAGGTCGGCGTCGTCATACGCACGAAGCGAGGCCCGGAGATCCTCGCCGATCCCGATGTAGTCGACGACTAGCCCGCCGGGCTTGTCCTCGAACACGCGGTTGACGCGCGCGATCGCCTGCAGCAGTCCGTGGTCGCGCATCGGCTTGTCGATGTAGAGCGTGTGCAGCACCGGTGCGTCGAAGCCGGTCAGCCACATGTCCTTCACCACCACGATCCGTAGCTCGTGCTGAGGGTCCTTGAAGTCCTTGGCCACCTGCTGAAGCTCCGCCTTCGAACGGCGCCAGCGCGACACCTCGGGTGCATCGGTCGCTTGCGCGGAGATCACGCACTCGACCGCCTTCTCGCCGAAGTGCTCGCGGAGCAGCACGGCGAGCTCCGCCGCCACCCGGCGCGAGTAGGCCACCACCATCGCCTTCCCTGCCAGCGCCTCGCACCGCGCGGTGAAGTGCTCGTCGATGTCGTCGGCGAGCTTGGCCAAGCGGTCGGGTGCACCAACTACCTTCTCGAGCTTCGCCCAGGCTGTGACGAGCTTCGATGCCGCCTCCTGCTCCTCGGTCTCGAGCACTTCCTCGACCTCCGAGAGCAGCTCCGAGTCGGCGATCTCCAGCGGGATCTGGCGCGACTCGTAGTAGATCGGCACGGTCGCGCGGTCTTCCTGCGCTTGTCGCATCCGATAGATCGAGATGTAGTCGCCGAAAACCAGCCGCGTCGAGCGATCAGCGCTCTCCACCGGGGTCCCGGTGAACCCGATCCTGGTGGCGTTCGGCAGCGCCAGCGTGATGTTCTCGGCGAACGTCGCGTACTGCGACCGATGCGCTTCGTCAGCCAGCACGACCACGTTCGAGCGGTCGCTGAGGACCGACATCTCCTCGCCCCCGCCTACGGGCGCGAACTTCTGGATCGTCGTGAACACGATCCCGCCGGCGGGAACGTCGAGCAACTCGTGAAGGCTGCTCGGGCCGCCGGTGATCTCCTCAGCCTGCCGGACCGCACTCGCCAGATTCGTCCGAGCGAACGTCTCTGCCAGCTGGTTGTCCAGATCGGTCCGATCGGTTACCGCCACGACCGTCGGATTGGTGAAGCGAGGATCGCGGCGCAGCTTGTTGACGAAGAAGACCATCGTGTAGCTCTTGCCGGCGCCCTGCGTGTGCCAGACGAGCCCGCCACGCTTATCCCCCTGCGGCGGCAGGGCCGCCGCGACCGACTCGACCGCCGCGCCGACGGCATGGACCTGGTGGTACTTGGCCATCACTTTCCACGTCCGCGCCCCGTCCGACTCGAACAGCACGAAGTCGCGGACCAGCTCCAGAAAGCGCTCGGGCACGAACACGCCCTCGATCAACACCTCAAGTTGCGACCGACCCGTGTCGTCACCGCCCATCGACTTCCACTGAGCGAAGTGTTCAGGCGGCGTGCTGCTGGTGCCCACGCGCGCGGTCAGCAGGTCCGAGACGCCGACGATCTCCACGTAGCGGTAAAGGCCGCGAATCGTCTCCGTGTAGTGGCGCACCTGATTGACCGCAGCCTGTGCCGAATCCACCACGCCCGGAGCCTTCAACTCAAGCTGTCCGAGTGGCAGCCCGTTGAGGAACAGCAGGATGTCCGGCCGCCGGTTCTTCGTGCCGTCGATGATTGTGAACTGATTGACGGCCAGGAACTCGTTGTTCGCGATGTTCTCGAAGTCCACGAGCCAGGCTCGCTCGTGGCGCTCCATGCCCTCTCCGTCGACGTACGAGGCAGGGACCCCCGAGAGCAGCAATTCGTGAAAGCCGCGGTGATCCTCGATCAGAACTGGCGAGCTGCTGGTGAGTGCGCGGTCGATGACGAGTTGGACGGCCTCCGGTGGGAGCTCGGGATTGACGCGCGCGACAGCCGCTCGCAGTCGCTCGACCAGAACGACGTCCGACCAGAGCTTCCGCTCACGAGCCGGGGCGTCGGGAGCGAGGTCGGCGCCATGGACGTGCGTCCACCTCGGGCCGGGCCGATCGCACAGCCACGCGAGCGCCGGCTGCTCGACCAGCGCGTCCTCGCTGACGGACGAGCTTGTCACTGGGTGGCCGCTTGAAGCGCCCCGGTGGCCGGCTCGATCGCCTCATCTGGATCGTTTGTGGCGGGGACCCGGATCTGGCCGGAGATGATCTTGGGGAGGAGCGCGTCGCGGACAAGCCTGAGCGTTCGCGACTCGCTGACGAGAGCTGCACGCTGCCGGTGCAGCGGTCCGAGCACAGCGTCGGCCTCGGTGACAACTCCACCCGCGGGAAGCGCAAGCCTCGCTTCGGCGAGATGCCGCCGCTGGATATGGCCCATGGTCGTCGCCTTGTCGCGTGCGACGGCGCGGAACGTCTCCATGTGTTCCTCGATCCACGCGAACACGAACCAGGCTGGCCAGCCAGTCGGGATCACCTTGAAGATGTGCTGGTTGATCAACGACTCCTCGCCAGGCCAGCGATACGTGCCGAGCGAGCCTGACCAGGCGAACAAGATGTCATCAAATCTCGCGATGAAGTCATCCTCTGCATCGATATCGCTGTGCGGCGTCCCCTGATCGACGCCAGTGTTCAGCTCCCTTATGCGGAGGACTGGACGCCCAGCACCGTTCTCGTGCTTCGTAAAGGCCTTGCCGTTGACGAACCGCGCGAGGTCGGTCAGCGCTCCGGCGCGCCATCCACGCGGAATCCGCCCGATCTCGCTCGCCTCGAACTCCTCCACCCCGACGAAGTCGACGAACCGCGCGCGGAACAGCCTCGCTGCCGTCTCCTCTACCAGCCTCGCCAGCCCACGGTTGCTCTCGATCTTGTCGTCAAGGGCGCCGAGGACGGCAGTGATCGCTTCAAGTTCGTCGAGCGGCGGCACGGGAATCACCAGCGACGCCAGGTCACGAAGGTTCAAGGTCTTCTGGACGGTGGTGTTCAGCCTGGCCTCGAGATAGCTTCGGGCCTCAGGGCCTTGAAGACACCACGCGACCCAACGGGGCGAGACGTCGCCGCGCACAGGCACGACCCCAACCGCGCGGGCGACGTTCCATCCCACCAGTGCGTGCGGAGCCACCGCCACCTGCCCCGTGGATCCCACCAGCGTGATCAGGACCTCGCCGCCGCGGAGGCGCGAGCGGGTATACCGCGTGGCGATTTCGGGATCGATTCGCATCACATCGTCGAGCTGCAGCCCAGTGGGCGCGAAGTTGTTGACGCGCACGATGGGCACCCCGTCTGGTCGTGGCTGGCCTGGCTGCACGACGCCGTACGTGACACCGCGTTCGTCGACCAAGTCATTCAAGGCGATCTTCCGCCATGCGGATCGGCTGTTGTCAGACGTCATCATCACACTTCGTAACCGACGCTCAAGAGACCTGCCCGGACCTCCCTCGCCAGCCGTTCGTTCTCCGCCATCTCCTCCGCAAGTCGATCGACGAGCGTCGCCATCCTCTCCTCGAACGCTATCTCGTCCTCCTCCGACTCTGGGGCACCCACGTACCGCCCCGGCGAGATCACGAACCCGGAAGCCTCGATTTCCTCCAACGTCGCGCTCCGGCAAAACCCGGGCTCATCGGCATAGTCCGCGTCCTCGACCGTGCCGCGCCAGCGGTGATAGCGCGATGCGACCCGATCGATCTCCTCATCGGTCAGCTCAATCTGGGTCCGGCTGATCTTGCGGCCCATCGAACGGGCGTCGATGAAGAGCGTCTCGCCGCGACGGTCTCGTTCGCTGCCCGACGCCTTGTTCCTGTCGAAGAACCAGAGGCAGACCGGTATGCCGGTCGTGTAGAACAGCTGCGCTGGCAGGGCGACGATGCAGTCGACGACGTCGGCACGGATGAGTCCTTCGCGGATCTTGCCCTCGCCCGACGTCATCGTCGTCAGGGAGCCGTTCGCCATGACGAAGCCCGCCCGGCCCTCAGGCGCGAGGTGGAACAGGAAGTGCTGGATCCATGCATAGTTCGCGTTGCCGGTTGGCGGCGTGCCGTGGGCCCAGCGGGCGTTATCGAGGATTCCCGGCGTCGACCACTCCGACTGGTTGAAGGGGGGATTGGCCATCACGAAGTCGGCCTTCAGCGTCGGGAACGCGTCGTCGAGCAGTGAGCCGCCCTCCGTGTACTTCACCTCACCCGAGAGTCCATGAATCGCGAGGTTCATCCGACCGATCCGCCACGTCGCCTGGTTTCGCTCCTGCCCGTAGATCGACATCTGCGCAGGGCGGCCGCCGTGAGCCTCAACGAAGCGTGCCGACTGCACGAATAGACCGCACGACCCGCATGCCGGATCGAAGACACGACCCTCAAACGGTTCCAGCATCTCCACCAGTAATCTCGCCACCGGCGCCGGCGTGAAGAACTCGCCGCCCCGGTGACCCTCGGAGCGGGCGAACTCCTTGATGAAGTACTCGTAGATCCGTCCGAGAATGTCCCGCGCCTCGCCAGGATCCTTGCCGAAGCCGATCTTCGCGATCGTCTCGACCAGTGACCCCATCAGCTCTGCCGACAGTGGCGCTCGCGCGTAGATCCGAGGCAGAACGTTGCGAAGGCCTGAGTTCTCGCGCTCGATCGCGGCGAGCGCTTCGTCAATCCTCCGGGCGATGTCCGGCTGGGACGCCGCTGCCAGCAGGCCGTGCCACCGCGCCTCCTCCGGTACCCAGAAGACGTTCTCGGCAATGTATTCGTCCCGATCCTCGAGGATCTCGGCGCGGCTGCGTCGATCCTCGACGTAGCTGTCGCTCGAGGGATCTGACAGCTCGACCTCGAGTTGCTGCCGTCGCTGCTCGAACGCGTCCGAGATGTACTTGAGGAAGATAAGACCGAGGACGAGGTGTTTGTACTCGGCCGATTCGACCGAGCCGCGCAGCTTGTTGGCCGCCTCGAACAGCGCGCCGCCGTTCGGATTGTCCCGGTCTGTCGTGCTCATGCCCACGGTACGGTAGCCGCGCTGGCCCTAGAGGTCGGACGGAGCCACCGACCGGTTGTCATGGATGCAAGCCGATGTAGTCCACGATGAACCTCAGGCGCTTGCCATCCACCGCGAAGTAGATCCGGCCACACTCTCGGGGGTTCTTGAAGTCGTCGACCTTGACGTGGGGCTCCCGGGAGTACGGGTCTCCCTCGAAGGTGAAATGTGTCCAGGACCCGAGCGTTCCGTCGTGCATCGCAACTTCGATCTCGAAATTCGCTGCGGTCCAGTCGGAGAGACGATCCCCGACCTCTCCACCGAGCTCGCGCCACGCGTCGGCGGCCTGGGACAGCCGCAACGTGAAGTGCCACATACGCGCCGGGTCCGGGTATGCATTGCCGCGAAGCATTCCGCGGCAGCTTTCTGTGAGGACGAGCCCCGCGTGCTGTAGCTCACCTGCCCGCTCGTCGAACTCGTCCCAACTCTCGACTGACGGGCTCTGTTCGGGAGTGTGGTCGTCGAGGGACAGGCGTAGCTCTTCGAGCGACTCCGCGAAGTCACTCTCCTGTAGGTAGATCGCGCGATCGCGCCACCGAGGTGGTAGCGCGGTGGGCGTCGCGAACGGCCCGGCGGCGGCCGTCCAGACGACCATCGCGTCCCCGGCGAATCCGGCGAGCTGGGCATGCGCCGCCTGAAATGCGGTTGGCTGCTCGCAGCATTCGAGCGTTAGTCCGCGCGCTTCGCTGATCGCGGCGATCTCGGTCTTCCACCCCCCACCGGATGCGCCGGCTCGCCCGCTGTCTCCGACCCACAGCAACGCTCGGGCACGATCGCGGTGGCGGTCGCCGTTCCGGGCAGCAGGCTGGATTTCAATGAACAGCTTCTCGAACCGTTCCACCAGGTTCTCGGAGGGCAAATCCAGGATCTCGAACCTTACGGAGACCGGCTTTGCGGATCCGGGGCCGACGGACTCGGTAACCCACGCAAATCCGACCAACACGGAACGATCGGAGACGGACCACGAGCCAAGGAGCACGGTCGTGCGGACGGACGGATCGTCGCTGATCGCTGGATATCCCCGCTGCGGATCGCGGAGGACATCGGCGAGCATGGCGAACTCAGCTGGGTCGCGCTTACGCGCGGCGTCCAGCGCCCTGGCGAGCGCGACGAGTCCCTCAGGTTTCCCGGGATACCGAAGGCGAGGTGCCGGTCCGTGGCTCGGCACTCGACGCGACCGAAGCCCGGCGATCGTCTGCTTGACCGCAGCCGGCTTCGGCGCTTGGACATTGTCCAGCGCACGGGCTAGGGCGAGAAGTTCCGCCGCACCAATCACGTCGCCACCTCGGCCCGCGTGCCAGGCGGCTCAGAGGTCCACCAGATACTCGACCGGAATGGTCAGCGCGTACAACGCGCTCAGGGGCATCCGCTCGACAGCCGCGTGGACCTTCCGACGGACGTCGGCGTCATGTGAAGACGCCGGCCTCGACTTCACCGACGAGGAAGGCTCTCCCCTCGCTGTACGCAGCGGAGGCTCGAAGATCCGGGGCTCTATCCCACCATCTCGCGCCCATTCCGCGATTTCGGCTGCGACGAGCCGGGCTCGCTCGGCCTGCCACCGAGCGCTGGTGCCGTGGTCCGCCCGGACCGCAACACTAAACGCCTGAAACGGCTTGTCGTTTGCGAGCGCCAGCACCAGCGCGGTCTTCATCGGCTCGTCGGCTGTGGACGCAAATGCTCGCATCCAGTCGAGCTGCCGCTCAGTGCCAATCGGCGTTATCTGGCGGAACCGTTCCGGTTCCTCGAGCCAGCGGCGTCGCCTCTCGGCTTGGCCATGGGGCTCTAGCGGCACGGGCTCCGACGGGAAGCGCATGACCGTGTCCGAGGTCGGGTCGTAGATCCGCACGTCGTCGTCGCGCCAGTCGATGAACGCACGCCAGAACTCTCGCCTGATGAAGCGTCCGGCGCCGACAGGCGCTGGCGCACCCGACGAAGCTCCTGTATCGGTGGCCTTGATCTCGGCTGGCTCCATGCCGTGAGGCGTGACGAGCACGTCAGGGCCGACAGGTGCCGGCGTGAGATCGACAATCCCGCGTGACTGTGCGGCCTCAAGAAAGCGCTTGAAGCTCGTGAACCCGCCGTCGATGGCCCTTTCGTCGAACCCGCCGTACGACCGTCGCTTCAGCTCGGGCTTTAGGCCGGCGGCGTAGATCCGCCGCCCGGTCGAGTGGAGATCGTCGACCGTCGACCGCAAGAGGTCGAACGCTTCCTCGGTTCTGCTGGGTGCGGGCATGTCAGCCTCCTTGGTAGGGAGGTGGCCGGGATCCAAGATCCCGGCCCCTCTACAAGACTTGGCTGCCGCACGTTCCAGATGGCGCCCCCGACTTACATCAGGGCCCGGTTGGGTCCGGCGCGACTACTCCGTTCGCCGTGTTACGACACGGGAGTCGCCCGGCAGGCGCTTCACCAGCCCTCTAGACGATGTTCTCCAATGTAGTGAGAACTCGCTTGAGGATCATCGGCACTATGGGACGAGTATAGGCAGCTTGCCGTGCGAACTGCAACGCGTGAAACGCGCACGGACAGACGTACGAACTACACCCCCACAGTCCGAGGTGGCCCGCAGCACGTCCGAAACGGTACATCAACGGTACAACAGCGCGCTTTGCTGCAGATCGTCCTGCTGTACAAAAATCCCGCCTGAGCGGGGCTTTCCTCTAATCGGGGAGACAGGATTTGAACCTGCGACCGCCCGGCCCCCAGCCGGGTGCGCTACCAGACTGCGC
>CAWHMQ010000008.1:0-729404 GCA_963830595.1 uncultured Solirubrobacteraceae bacterium | reverse complement strand
ATTTGAACCTGCGACCGCCCGGCCCCCAGCCGGGTGCGCTACCAGACTGCGCCACTCCCCGTGGTCAAGCGATGATAACCCTCTCGCCGCGATCCGCTACGACGCGCCGACCGGCGCCGCCGCGTGCCGACGCGTGCCGACCGGATGAGGCACGTGTGACTCCTGCGCCAAGCGGGCGACGGGAATCGAACCCGCCCTAAAAGCTTGGAAGGCTTTTGTGCAACCACAACACTTCGCCCGCAAGGCCGCCAATGCTACCGCGGCCTCTGGCGTGGGCAACTTCGGCGCCAGAGATTCACGGCGCGTCGGCTCTAGCCGGCGGACCGTCGCGCTTCGGTGGGGATCCGGCCGTCCTCAGAGAGCTCCTGCGGGGGCCACTGACCGGTCCAGTTGTCAAGCGCGCCATCGAGCGTGATCACAGATCCCGACAGCGAGCGCGCCAGCGACGTCCCCAGCAGGGCCACCAGCCATCCGTACTCCTCGACGCGACCCAGGCGCTGCAGCGGCACCGACTCCGCGGCGCGGCGCCACAGCTCGGCGGGGTACTTGCGCAGCGACTCGGTCGCCAGGCGGCCGAGGGCGAGCGCGATCACGAAGACCCCATCCGCGGCCCACTTGACGGCGAGCTCGGTGGTCAGCGCCTCGACCGCCGAGCGCGCCGCGCCGGTGTGAGCCATCGCGGGAAAGCCCTGATGCGGCGACACGGTCACGTTGAGGATCGTGCCGGCCCCGGCGTCTCGCATGGCCAGCTCGTATGCCGCCTCGCACATCTCCAGCGTTCCGCGGAAGTTCAGCCGATGGACTGCGTTCCAGCCCTTCGCGGTGATTCCCTCGGCGGCAACGAAGTACTGGCCGCCCGCGTTGTTGAGCAGCAGGTCCAGGCGTCCGTGGCGCTCCATCGCTGCGGTGACGATCCCGCGGGCTCCGCTCGGCTCGCGAACGTCGCCCGCCGCCCACGAACAGCTCTCCCCCAGCTCTGCCGCTGTCTCCTCCAGCACCTCGGCGCGCCGGCCCGAGATCACGACCCGGGCTCCGCACCGGACCAGCTCCCGCGCGGCCGCCTTGCCGAGATTGGTGCCGCCGCCGGTCACGAGCGCCACCCGCCCCTCGAGCGACCCGGGCGCGAAGATGCGCGACGACTCCAGGGCTACTCCCCCAGGACCTTGATCACCAGCCGCTTGGGGCGCCGGCCATCGAACTCGCAGTAGAAGATCTGCTGCCAGGGCCCGAGGTCGAGCTTGCCCTCGGTGACCGGGACGATCACCTGGTGGTGGACGAGCAGGTTCTTGACGTGAGCGTCGCCGTTGTCCTCGCCGCCCCGATGGTGGCGGTAGTCCCCGGGGTCTGGCAGCAGCTCGCGGGCCACTTCGCCGTCGGGCTCCTGCCAGCTCGGCGGCGCGACCTTGTCCAGCCACTCGAGCACGTCGGCCTGGAGCCCCGGCTCGTCGTCGTTGATCCAGACCGCCGCCGTGATGTGCATAGCGCACACCAGCGCCATCCCCTCGGCGATGGCCGCCTCCCGGACGGCATCCGCCACGTCGTCGGTGATCCGGACGAACTCACGGCGCTGCGAAGTGTTGAAGGTCCGATAGACGGTGTGGGAGTTCACGAAGCAGGGGAGCCGGGATTCGAACCCGGATTCACGGTTTTGGAGACCGCGCGAATAGCCGTTATCTCACTCCCCTGTGGGGGTCAGCGATGCTACCGATCAGTCCGCGGGCGTCGTCAGGTGCCGTCCGATATGTCTGCGAACGTTGTTCGTAACGAACCGCTCGCGGGCCGGGATTGAGCCGGTTCGATCAATATGCGGGCGGAGGGACTCGAACCCCCACGGGCTTTCGCCCACCGGCACCTAAAGCCGGCGTGTCTACCGTTTCACCACGCCCGCGAACCGGCCTCCATTCTGAGGCAAGCCCCGCCCGCGTGCAGTGCCGCGAACCGCAGTTTTGGAATGTATGGTTCGCGGTCGTGGCGGACGTCGTACGAAACCTGAGACCCGGCCACGCCGTGATCCACCCCAACCGGGACCGGCTCGCGTGCAAGGTCACGCGCCTGATCATCGTGGCGATCCTGCTCGGATCGGCAGCCTTGATGCTGATCCTGACGATCGGCGGCTGGAGCAAGCTCCAGGGCATGAAACCGGTGGCCTTCGCGTGGATCGTCGTCTATCTGATCTTCGCCGTGTACATCTTCCGCTGGACGCGCGGCCTGCTTCCGATCGCGGCCGGGCTCGCCGTCTTGCTGCTGGTCTTCGCGGTGATCGCCTCCCTCGGGCTGGCCGGCACCAGCTGGTTCCAGCGCACCCAGCCCGGCTTCGGCCCCGCTCATTCGCTGTTCGGCGGCAAGGGCCTGGGCGCCAACACGCTCGGCGTCGTGACCGTGATCTTGATCCCGGTCGAGCTGGCCCTGATAGTGCTGGCCCTGGTCGGGTTCGCCCAGCGCTGGAACGTCGAGCGAGAGGTCACCAGGGAAGAGGCCGACAAGCGGGGCAGCCGGATCGTCGCGCGGGGTCCCGGACAGGCCATCGCCTAGCCCGGCGCGGACAGGCGATCACCCAGCTCCGCACACGACCTCATGCGGCGAGTGGGATTCGAACCCACACGTCCCGAAGGACAATGCCTTTTGAGGGCATCGTGTCTACCGTTCCACCACCGCCGCGCGGACGCTAAGTCTACGGGCACGCCGGAGCCACTCAGGCCTCGAGGACGAGTCCGGCAGCTCCTCGATCAATGCCGGCGGCGCGACGCACACCCTTCGGGGAGCTCACGGCCGGGCGCGCCCCTACGGCGCCACCTGCGGCCGTCTCCCGCGCCGCCTGGGATCATCCCGAGCCGATGCGATTCCCGAGCCGATGCGACCAGCCGAGCTAGTCAGCGGGCTCACCGGGTTCGAGCGCCGGGGCGGCGGGACCAACTCCGAGCGCCGCGCGGCGGCTTGGCTCTCCGATCAGATCGCAAGCGAACGTCGAGACGCCGCGGCGGAGACGTTCTGGTGTCGTCCCAACCTGGCGCTGGGGCACGCGTGGCACGCCCTGCTCGGGGTCGCGGGCAGCCTGGTGAGCGTGTCGCACGCCAAGCTCGGCGGCGCGCTGTCGCTCGTCGCGCTGGTATCGGTGATCGCCGACTCGCTCACCGGATACTCGATCGGGCGCCGGCTGAGTCGTGAGCACGCGACCCAGAACGTGGTCAGCCGCGAACCGGCGGGCGTCCGGCGGGTGCGGTTGATCATCACCAGCAACTACGACGCCGGGCGGCAGGGGCTCGCCTTCCGCGACGGTCTGCGGCGAGCCGCCACGCGCTGGCGCCTCCTCGCCGGCGATGGGCGCTTCACGCCGGGCTGGGTGGGGTGGCTGGTCATCACGTTGATCTGGCTGATCGCGGTCGCGATCCTGCGCAATGCCGGGGCCACCGGCGCCTGGATCGGCGTCCTGCAGCTGATCCCGACCCTGACGCTGGTGCTCGAGCTGGCCCTACTGCTCGAGCTCGCCACCGCGGAGTTTGGACCGGGCGCCGGCGACAACGCCAGCGGGACGGGGGTCGCGCTGGCCCTGGTGCAGGCGCTGGACGCCGCGCCTCCGCGTCACCTGCAGGTGGAGCTCGTCCTCCAGGGCGCGGGCGACGGGCAGATGATCGGCCTCACGCGGCACCTGCGCCGGCGACGCTCCGAGCTCACGGCCGCCAATGCCGTGGTACTCGGGATCGGCCCGTGCGGCTCGGGCCAGCCACGCTGGTGGGTCAGCGACGGATCGCTGATGCCCCTCCGCTACCTGGGACAGCTGCGCCGGCTCGCCGCTGACGCAGCCGGGCCGGGCACCGGCCTCGACGCCCGGCCCTACCGGGGACGAGGCGTCGCTCCCGCCTTCCCGGCGCGCGCCGCCGGTCTGCCCGCGATCTCGATCGGGGCCCTCGATTCCCGTGACCTGGCGCCTCGTTCACACCAGCCCGACGATCTTCCCGAGGCGCTCGACCCAGGCGTCATGGATGCCGTCCTCGAGCTGGCGCTGATGCTGATCGACGCGATCGACGGCGAGCTGGCGAGCGTGAACGCCGGCGCCGCCGCGGGCGGGCCGGAGGCCGTCTCTACCGGTAGATCAGGCGCTGGCCCAGCAGCTGGGTGACGGTGACGAACTTGTAGCCGCGCTGCTTGAAGGTCTGGATCTCTCTCGGCAGCGCGGCGAGCGTCTCGGTGCGATTGCCGCCGCCGTCGTGCTGGAGGATGATCGAGCCGTTGCGCGCCATCGAGGTCACGCGGTCATAGATCACGTCAGTGCCGGGCCTCGCCCAGTCGGTGGGGTCCACGTCCCACTGGATCGTGGTGAACCCCATCGAGCGGGCCTCGGAGATCAGGGCACCGCTGACCGCGCCGTACGGAGCCCGGAACAGGCACGGCTGAAAGCCCCGCGTGGCGCTCTTGATAGCCCCGGCGGCGGCAGCGATCTGAGAGCGGGCGAAACCTCCGCCGCCCGACACGTTGGGATGGCTCCACGTGTGGTCGCCGACCATGTCGCCGTCGGCGAGCATCCGGCGCTCGACGGCGCCGCCCTGCCCGTACTCGCTGACCTGCTCGCCGATCTCGAAGAACGTACCCGGCACCTTGTAGTGCTCGAGGATGTCCAGGAACTGGGGCGTGTCATACCAGGGGCCGTCGTCGAAGGTCAGGGCGATCTCGTGCTTGGTGCGCGGGCCGTTGAAGACGAATGCCGGACCGGTGGCCGTGCAGCCGACCAGCTGCGGCGTGTGCAGCTTGGCCAGCCGCGGCGTGGCCGGAAACAGCGTCACGCATCCTGCCCGGCTGGGCGTGGCGGGCGTGCAGGCGGGCGGCGCCAGCGAGTTGAGCACCTGCCAGCGGAACGACTGGTACCTGTTGGCGAAGGCGCCCGGCAGGAACGTCGCCGTCAGCGTCCGCGATCCCGCCCGGGTGACGGTCGCGGCGATCACGCTCGCCGTTCCCGGCCCCTTGCGGGTCACCGTCTGGTAGGTGAGCCGCGGCGCCTTGCCGCCGGGACGGGGCCCGATCACACAGAGCTGTCCCGCCACCCCCCCGCCCAGGCGCTCGATCAGCAGGCACAGCGTCCGCCCGGAGGACTTGAGCGCGGCCGGAGAGAAAGAGGAGGTGAGCTGCAGCCTCCAGATCAGCTGCTGGCTGGACTGGGCCAGCGACGCACTCTGGACGGTCAGCGGCTGCGGCTTGGCCGGGGACGCGGCGGCGATCGGAACCGCGGCCGCCAACGAGGCCAGCACGCCGATTCCCAGGACCCGACCGCGCACGATCGGGGGACTATAACCCTCGGCGGTACGTAGACTGCCGGTTCCTGTGCCGGATCGAGTCTGCATCGTCGGCGGGACGGGAGCGCTCGGATTCGGTCTGGCGGTGAGGCTCGGCCGCGCCGGCATCCCGATCGTGATCGGCTCCCGTGACGCCAAGCGTGCCCAGGAGGCGGCGTCTCGCGCCCGTGAGCAGGTCCCGGACGGCTCGTTTGGAGCGCAGGACAACGAGCACGCGGTCGCCGACGCCGAGATCGTCATCCTCAGCGTCCCCTTCCGCTCGCAGTCGGAGACGCTCACCAACCTCAAGCAGGTGCTGAGCGTGGATCAGCTGGTGATCGACGCCACCGTGCCATTGGCGGCGGCGGTGAGCGGCAAGGCGACGCGGACGCTCGGCGTGTGGCAGGGCTCGGCCGCCCAGCAGGCTCAGGAGATGGTCCCCGACGGAGTCCGGGTGGTATCGGCGTTTCACACGGTCAGTGCCGCCCTGCTCACCGATCTCGGCCATCGGCTCGACGAGGACGTGCTCATGTGCGGCGACCGGCGTCAGGACAAGGCCCGGGTCGCCGAGCTCGTGGGGCGGGTGGAGGGCCTGCGCGCCGTCGACTGCGGTTCACTGGAGATGGCGCGCATCGTCGAGCAGCTGACCCCCCTGCTGATCTCGATCAACGTGCGCAACAAGGTCAGAGCCGGAATCAAGATCACAGGCCTCGACCGGTGAGCCGGGCCGGACCGGTCGTACTCCTGGCCGGGGGCACGGGCGGGGCCAAGCTGGCGCGCGGGATGCTGGACGTGGTGGACGGGCGCGATCTGGTGGTGGTCGCCAACACCGGCGACGACATCGAGATCTATGGCGCCTACGTGTCCCCTGATCCCGACCTGGTGACCTTTTGGCTGGCCGACCGGATCGACGAGCGCGGCTGGGGGCTGGCAGGCGACACCTTCGCGGTCATGGACGGGATGCGCGAGCTCGGCGTCGACGTCTGGTTTCACCTGGGTGACCGCGATCTGGCAATCGGGTTGGAGCGGGCGCGCGCGCTCGATCGGGGACGCCGGCTGACCGAGGCCCAGGCGAGCCTCTCCGCGTCACTGGGCGTGAGCGCCAGCGTGCTGCCCATGAGCGACAAGCCGGTGCGAACCCGGGTACTGTCGGCAGGTCGCTGGTGGTCAGTGCAGGAGTTCCTGATCAAGCGGCGCGGCGCCGGTCCGGTCGAGGACGTCGACTTCCGCCACGCCCGAGCGGCGCCGCCGACTCCCGAGGTTTTGCAAGCCCTGGCCGGCGCCCGGGCGATCGTAATCGGGCCCTCCAACCCGGTGATCTCGATCGGCCCGATCCTCGCTCTGCCCGGCGTCCGCGAAGCCATTCGGCACAGCCGAGCGCCCGTGGTGGCGGTCAGCCCGCTCGTCTCCGGCGCGGTCATCAAGGGTCCGACCGCGGCATTCCTGCAGTGGGCGCGACAGCCGGTCAGCAACCGGGGAATCGCCGCGGTCTACGCCGGGCTGATCGACGGCCTGGTCGCGGACGAGCGCATCGACGACGTGGCCGCGCTGGAGACCGACGTGCTCATGGACGTCGGCGCCGGCCGGCGCCGGGTGGCCGAGCAGACGCTTGACTTTGCCCTCGGTCTGGCCGGCAGCCGCGCCACCCGCCTGTCGAGCCAGTGAGCCGCGGCGAGACCGACTAGGTTACGGGCAACCATGACCACTCTGGCCGTCCTTCCCATCAAGAGCTTTGACGAGGCCAAGCAGCGTCTGGCGCAGGAGCTCGATCCCCGTCCCCGGCGCGCCCTGGCCGAATCGATGTTCTCAGACGCACTCGTCGCGCTACGGCGGGCCAAGCGGGTGGATCGGGTGCTCGTCGTCTCCGCCGACCACGGCGCGCAGCGCATCGCGGGTGGGTACGGGGCGATGGTCCTGGACGGCGCCGACCACGGCCACAACGACGCTGCGCAGCGCGGCGTGGCCAGGGCCATCGAGCTCGGGGCCAAGCGCGTGCTGCTGGTTCCCGGGGACTGCCCCGTGGTCGATCCCGCCGAGCTCGACGAGCTCATCGACCGTCCGGCGGCAGACCGGTCGGCGCTGATCGTCCCCGACCGCCACGGCACCGGGACCAACGCCCTGGTGCTGACCCCACCCGACGCGCTGGCGCCGTCATTCGGCCCCGACAGCCACGCACGCCACACGCGCCACGCCGTCACCGCCGGCGTGGAGGCCGAGACGGTCGTGGTCCCGTCGCTGGCGCTCGACATCGACACGCCAGAGGATCTCGCCGCCGTCGAGGAGCTGCTGGAGAGCACTCGCGGGGGTGCCGCCCATACGCGCGGCATGCTGCGCCAGCTGTTACACAGCCGCGGGTAGCGAACCATGCTCACCGCCGTCGCCCTGGAAGGTCTCCCCGAGGCTCGACGCGGCGATGATCCGGGCGAGCTGATCGCGGCGGCGCTCCCCCCCGGGGTCCTCGCCGCCGACGATGTGCTGGTGGTGGCCCACAAGCTCATCTCGAAGGCCGAGGGCCGCACCCGCCGGCTGTCAGCTGTCTCGCCGGGCGAGCGCGCCCGGTCGCTGGCCGCCGAGCTGGGCAAGGACCCCGGCCACGTCCAGATCGTGCTCGACGAGACGCGCGAGGTCCGGCGGGCCGCCCGCGGCGTGCTGATCACCCTCACCCATCACGGGTTCGTGTGCGCGAACGCCGGCGTGGACGCTTCCAACTCCGCCGACGACGACACCGTGATCCTGCTGCCCTCCGACCCCGACGGATCGGCACGCCGCCTGCGGGCGCGCCTGCGCGAGCTGGTCGGGGTGGCGCCTGCCGTGCTGATCACCGACTCCTTCGGCCGTGCCTGGCGAAACGGCCAGGTCGACGTGGCGGTCGGGTGCGCCGGCCTGATGCCCCTGGAGGACTGGCGCGGGCGGACCGACGCCCGGGGACGTGAGCTCAAGGCGACCTGGATCGCGGTCGCCGATCAGCTGGCCGGCGCCGCCGACCTGGCCCGTGCCAAAGACGGGATGCAGCCGGCCGTCCTGGTCAGGGGCGCGGCGCGCTGGGTGACCACGGCCGACGGGCCGGGCGCGCTCCCGCTGCTGCGAGACGAGTCCGAAGACCTGTTCCGCTGATCGCCGGCAGAGAACGGGCCGGCTACCCGACCGGGGCCCCGACGGCGTGAAAGCCCCCGTCGACGTGGACGATCTCGCCGCTGATCCCGTGCGCGTAGTCCGACAGCAGCCAGCAGATGGCGCGCGCCACCGGCACGGGGTCGCTCACGTCCCACCCGAGCGGCGCCTGCCGGCGCCACAGATCGGCGAGCCGATCGAACCCGGGTATGCCCTGAGCGGCCACGGTTCCCAGCGGGCCGGCCGAGACGAGGTTGACGCGCACCCCGGCGGGCCCCAGATCTCGAGCCAGGTAACGCGACACCGACTCCAGCGCCGCCTTGGCCACTCCCATCCAGTCGTAGATCGGCCAGGCGACGCTGGCGTCGAAATCCATCCCCACGATCCCCGAGCCGCTCTCCATCAGCGGGACCAGCGCTCCGGCGAGCGCCTTGAGCGAGAACGCGCTGGTCTCGAACGCCTGCTTGGCGCTCTCGGCCGGCGTGGTCATGAAGGCTCCGCCCAGGGCGTCGGGAGGGGCGAAGGCGATCGCGTGCAGCGCGCCGTCGAGCCCGCCCCACCGTTCCCGCAGGCTGTCGGTGAGCGCGTCCAGGTCCGCGGGCTTGTTGACGTCGAGCTCGAGCACATCGGCGGGCTCGGGGAGCCGCTGGGCGGCGCGCTCGGTCATCCGGCGCACGCGCCCGAAGCTCGTCAGGACCACGCTGGCGCCCTCTTTCTGGGCCTGCTCGGCGGCGTGGTAGGCGATCGAGTCCTTGGTGATGACGCCGGTGATCAGCAGGCGCTTGCCCGCCAGGATCACGCCCGGCCGTCCTCGCGGCCGTCGAACGCGCGCAGCGCCCACGCCAGCCGATCCCGTGTCTGGGCGGGCTCGATGATCTCGTCGACAAATCCCTCCGCGGCGGCGCTCTCGGCGCGCAGATGATCGTGGGCGTAGACGCCGGCGAGCCGTTCGCGCTCGGCCTCGGCGTCCGGAGCCACCCGGAGCTCGCGCCGGTTGACGATCCCCACCGCCGCGCGGGCGCTCATGATCCCAAGCTCGGCGTCGGGCCAGGCGAGGACGAGATCGGCCCCCAGGTCACGGGAGTTCATCGTGATGTAGGCGCCGCCGTATGACTTGCGCAGCACCACGGTCAGCTTGGGCACGCGGGCGGCGGCGAAGGCTCGCAGCAGCGAGGCCCCGTGCCGGATCACCCCGGCCCGTTCCTGGCGGGAGCCGGGCATGAACCCGGGCGTGTCCACCACGGCGATCAACGGCAGGCCGAACGCGTCGCAGAAGTTCACGAACCGGGCCGCCTTCTCGGAGCCCTCGGCGTCGAGGACGCCTCCCAGGTAGCGCGGCTGGTTGGCCACGATCCCCACCGGCCGGCCGTCGAGCCGGGCCAGCACGGTGACCAGGTTGCGCGCCCAGCGGGGGTGCAGCTCGAGCATCGAATCGCGGTCCACGATCCCGCTCAAGGCGTCGCGCACGTCATAGGCGCGCCGAGGAGCCGCCGGGACGAAGGCGGCGGGGTCGCCGGCCGCCGGATCCAGGACGGTGGCCCGCGGCGGCGCCTGGCCGGCCGCGCTGGGCAGGTAGCCGAGCAGCTCGCGCACCCGTGTGGCGGCGCTCGCCTCATCGCGCTCCACCAGATGACAGACGCCGTTTCGGTCGTGCACGTGCGGGCCTCCGAGCCCAGCGGCGTCGATCTCCTCGCCCAGCGCCTCGCGCACCACTCCCGGACCGGTGAGGAACATCGCCGCGTCCTCGGTCATCACGATCAGGTCGGTGAGCGCGGGCGAGTACGCGCCGCCTCCCGCCGAGGCCCCGGACACCACCGAGATCTGCGGGACGACCCCGGTCAGGGCCACCGCCTCGCGGAAGATCCGACCATAGCCGGCCAGGGCCGCGGTTCCCTCCTGCATCCGGGCGCCGCCGGACTCGACGAAGCCGACGACCGGAATTCGCGCCCGCTGCGCGGTGCCGAGCACCCGGACGATCGTGTCGGCGTGGCGCTCGCCCAGCGATCCACCCAGGAACGCCCCGTCCTGCGCGTAGCACGCGATCGGCCGGCCGTTGACGCTGCCGGTCGCTCCGACCACGCCATCGCCGGCCACCGCCCGGTCACCGAGCCGGGAGGAGCGCGCCTGCGAGCGCAGCACCCGAACCGTGCCGGGATCGCACAGCGCCTCCAGACGCTGCAACGGCGACAAGCGCGGGACGGCGACGCTCGGCGCCGTCCCGCTCGCTTCGTCACTGCGGGCGGTCGCGCTCACTTCGGCGCTCCGCGCAGAGCCAGGGTCACGTTGTGGCCGCCGAAGGCAAACGAGTTGGAAAGCGCCAGCGGCGGATGCCCGTTGCCGGTGATCAGCGGCCGCGACTCGCCCGGCACGTAGTCGAGATCGAGCTCGGGGTCGGGCACCTCGTAGCCGAGGGTGGGAGCGATCACGCCCGTGATCAGGGTGCGAAGCGTGGCCACCGCCTCGACGGCTCCGGCCGCCCCGAGCAGATGGCCGATCGACGACTTGGTGGAGGAGACCGGCACCCGCTTGGCCTGCTCGCCGAGAGCCAGCTTGATGGCCCTGGTCTCGGCGGCGTCGTTGAGCGGCGTCGAGGTCCCATGGGCGTTGATGTAGTCCACCTGGGCCGACTGAGCCCCGGCGTCGCGCAGCGCGAGCTCGATCGCTCGTGAAGCGGGACCGCCGGTCGGCTCGGGCGCGGTCAGATGATGGGCGTCGGTGGTCGAGCCGTAGCCCGCCACCTCGCCCAGGATCGTGGCTCCCCGGGCCGCGGCCGCCTCGGCTTCCTCGAGCACCAGCACGCCGGCGCCCTCGCCCATCACGAAGCCGTCGCGGCGAGCATCGAACGGACGCGAGATCCCGGTCGGTGACAGCGCCTGCATGGCCGCAAAGGACGCGGAGGCGAACTCGGTCAGCGTCGCCTCGCTGCCCCCGCACACGACCGCATCGGCGTCGCCGTACTGGATCATGCGCAGCGCCGAGCCGACGGCATGAGCGCCGCTGGCACAGGCCGAGACGACGCCGTAGCTCTGCCCCCGCAACGAGTGCTTCATGGTCACCGCGGCGGTCGCGGCGTTGGGCATGTACTGCGGGATCCCCAGCGGGGACACCGCCTTGGCGCCGCGCTCGCGCAAAACGCCCAGCTGGGTCTCGACCGTGTACTGACCACCGATTCCGGTCGCCACGACGCATCCGACCCGCAACGGGTCATACGGGGGCTCTTCGGCCCAGCCCGCCTGCTCGACGGCCTCGTCGGAGGCGACCACGGCGAACTGGGCGAAGCGATCCAGGCGCCGGGCCTCCTTGACCGACAGGTACTGGCTGGGATCGAAGTCCCGCGAGGCGCCCTCGCCGTCGGAGATCCCGACCTCGCCGGCGGCCCAGCGCTCGTGCAGCCGGCTGGCGCCCACGCCGAGCGGGGTGACCGCCCCCAGGCCCGTGACCACGACCCTGCGTCTGTCCGGCAAGTCGCTCACTTGTCGGCCCGCTCCACGATCAGGTCGACCGCGTCACCGACGGTCTTGAGCTCCTTCATGTCCTCACCCTTGAGGACGACGCCGTATTCCTCCTCGACCACCTGGGCGAGCTCCACGAGATCAAGCGAGTCGATGTCCAGTTCCTCGAAGGTCGCCGACCGGGTGATCTGGCTCAGGTCGGGCCCGAAGCTCGCGAGGGTCTCGGTCACGCGGGTCTCGACCTGCTCTGTTGTCACTGACATGTGTGCTGCTCCTTTTCGATATCGATTACGCGGCCAGTCCGCCGTCGACGGATAGCACGGCCCCGGTCACATAACCGGCGTGCTCGGACGCGAGGAAGCGTACGCAGGCCGCCACCTCCTCCGGGGTTCCCGCTCGGCGGGCGGGAACCTGCGAAAGCAGCTCGGTCGACACCTCGGACGTCATGTCGGTATCGATCCATCCCGGGGCCACGGCGTTGATCGTGATCCCGCGCCGGGCGACCTCGACGGCCGAGGTCTTGGTCAGGGCGATCAGTCCCGCCTTGGCGGCCGCGTAGTTGGCCTGACCGGGATTGGCACGCAAGCCGACGACCGAGGAGACGTTGACGATCCGCCCGGAGCGGGCGCGCATCATCGGCCTCAGCGCCCGGCGGGTGAGGCGGAAGGCGGCGCTCAGGTCGGTGTCGATGACCGCGTCCCAGGCGTCGTCGCGCATCGACGGCGTCAGGTCGTCGTCGCTGATCCCGGCATTGTTGACGAGCACCAGCACCGGGCATCCGTACCGGGATTCCAGCGTCCCGAACAGCTGGTCGGGGGTCGCGGGGTCGACGACGTCGCCGGCGACGGCGAGCCCCCGGCCCCCGTCGGCCTCGATCGCCTGCACGACCGCCGCGGCGCCGGCCGCGTCGGAGCGATAGTTGACGCCGACCGCCCATCCGTCGCGGGCCAGCCCGCGGGCGATCGCGGCGCCGATACCGCGAGACGCTCCGGTGACGAGCGCGCAGCCGTCGGTCCGAGGCTCGATCCTGTCAGGCATTGACCAGCTCCACCCCCCGGAGGGTGCGCTTGGCAAGGCCGCTGAGCACGCGGCCCGGCCCGACGTCGACGAAGCGCTGGGCGCCGAGCTCGTGCAGCGCGATCATGGTTTCCCGCCAGCGCACCGGCATCGTCAGGGCAGCGGCGAGCTCGCGGCGGGGATCCTCGAAGGGCGCCGCCGTGACCGCGGAGACGACCGTCGGGGTAGGCGTGGAGAAGCTCGTGCGGGCCAGGGCCTCGGTGAACTCGGGAACCGCCGAGGCCATCATCGGAGAGTGAAACGCCCCGGTGACGTCCAGCTCCATCGCCCGCAGCCCAAGCTCCTCGGCGTGCTCGATCGCGCCCGGAAGGCTGGCGCGTGGTCCCGAGAGCACGACCTGCTGGGGCGAGTTGTCGTTGGCGACCACGAGCCGGTGGGCGTCGGCGAGCTCCGGGGCGTGCTCGGATGCGCCGGCGCCGAGCACGGCGATCATGCTGCCGTCCCCCGCGCGCAGACCCGACTCGTGCATCAGCCGCCCCCGCAGGACGACCAGCTCGAGCCCCTCGCGCTCCTTCAGTGCGCCGGCGGCCACCAGCGCCCCCAGCTCCCCGAGCGAATGACCAGCCATCAGCTCGGCGCTCGGGCTGCCCATCGCCGCCCAGCCCGCCAGGCTGGCGCAGAAGATCGCCGGCTGGGCGAAGTTCGTGCCCTCGTCGGCGCGCAGGAACGGATCCTCGCCCACGACCTCGGTGACCAGCTCCAGCAGCTCGGGGCGCACCCGGGCGACGAGCTCGCGCATCTCCGGGGTCTGGCTGCCCTGACCGGGAAACAGGATCGCGGTGGTCGGAATGGCGCTCATACCGTTCAACCTACGCCGGGCACCGGGCGCCGATACAGGGCCGGGAGCCAGATCCCCCCGTTCGGGGGGAGCCCGACCGGAGGGTCGCGATCCACTTATGAAACGGTGCGCGACGCCCGGCGCGGACACCAAGGAAGTAGGCTCACGGCTGAGTCGACGTGAGCCTTCCCAGACCCACTTCTGACACGGCGGCGCTGGTGACCGGCGCCTCGGCCGGGATCGGCGCCGCGATCGCGCGTGAGCTGGCCCGGCGCGGCCATGGCCTGATCCTGGTGGCGCGCCGCAAGGACAGGCTGGACGCGCTGGCCGCCGAGCTGGCCGCCGACCACGGGGTGCGGGCGCAGACGCTGGGATGCGACCTGGCCAAGGCGGCGTCCCGGCAGCGCCTTCCTGCTCGCGCGCAGGCGCTGGGACTGGAGGTCAGCGTGCTCGTCAACAACGCCGGCTTTGCCACCGGTGGCGCCTTTCACCAGTCTGACCCCGAGCGCGAGCTCGAGCAGGTGCGAGTGCTGGTCGAGGCGCCGGTCGGGCTGACCTCGGCGTTCCTGCCCGGGATGGTGCGCCGCGGACGGGGAGCGATCCTCAACGTCGCCTCCACCGCGGGAATGCAGCCCCTCCCCTACTCCGCCGGCTATTCAGCGGCCAAGGCGTACGTGCTCACGTTCTCAGAGGCGCTGCACCAGGAGGTACGGGGCGCCGGAGTGACCGTCACGGCGCTCGCCCCCGGGCCAGTCTCCACCGACTTCTGGGAAACGGCGGGCTGGGAGGTGGCGGGCGGTCAGTCGTTTGAGAGCGCCATGCCCGGCCCCGCCTGGGTGACCGCCGAGGAGACCGCGCGGGCCGGGGTCAAGGGACTCGAGGCCGGACGGCGCGTGGTCGTGCCCGGGCTGCCGGTCAGGGCCGCGATGCTGGCCGGCCAGTACGTGCCCCATGCCCTCAAGCTGCCCGCCATCGAATGGGTGATGCGCCGGCGCTGACCCGATGCTCGGCTAACCCAGCAGCCCGATACGCTGGGCGCGCTGCACCGCCTCGGCACGGTTGCGCGCCTCCAGCTTGCGATACAGCGCGCTGGTGTGCTCCTTGACGGTGTGCGGGGACAGATACAGCCGCTGCGCGATCTCGCGGTTGGTCGAGCCGGCGGCGATCAGGTCGAGCACCTCGCGCTCGCGCTCGGTGAGCAGCGGAGTCGGCTGCTCGGCGGTTGGCGCGAACATCGTCATCCCCAGACCCACCATCCGCACCGCGCGCGCCACCTCTCGGGCCTCCCAGTCCTTGGACACGAAGCCCGAGGCGCCGGCGGCGCGGGCGGCCGCCGGCGACATGCGGCCCGAGCCCGAGATCAGCAGCACCCGGGTCGAGGGCGAGGCCTTGCGGATCGACGCGCACACGTCGGCGCCGGACTCGCCGGCCAGGAACAGGTCGACGAGCGCGACGTCGGGCCGTAGCCTGGACAGCAGCGCCAGCGCCTCGGCGCCGGTGCGGGCGGCCAGGCAACGGGCCACCCAGGGCTGCTCCCCCAACAGCACCCGGAACCCCCAGTGCACGACATCGTGGTCGTCGACGACGAGGACGCGCAGCCGCCGCGAGGGCAGCTCGCTCACGACTGGGCGCCTGACCTGGGTACGACCAGCCGGACCCGCCACCGATCCGGCTCGGGCGCTCCGAACTCCACCACGCCGCCCTGCTGCAGGGCCTCGAAGGCCGCCAGCCGCAGACCCATGCCCGCCCCCCGGGCCCCGGCGGCGACGCCGTCGTTGCGGATCTCCAGGCTGAACGTGTCCTCGTCGCTGGCCACCGAGACCTCCACCAGGTCGGGCCGGGCGTGCTTGGCGATGTTGCGCAGGGCCTCGGCGAGCACCGACTGGGCGAGTGGTTCTACCTCGGGCGCGACCGTCACGCCCTCGGGCCAATCGACTCGGACTTTCGGGCCCGGGGCCTGGATGACGTGCGCCAGCTCCAGCGCGAGCGTCGTCCCCGTCTCGTGCACGACGGGCGCCTGGGGGCGCTCGAGCGCGCTGCGCAGGTCCGACAGCGCCTCCTGCATCTCCACCCGGCAGCGGTCCCGCTCGGTGGGATCGAGCGGCTTGGAGGCGCTCAGCGCCAACGTCACCCCGAACAGGCGCTGCATGACGCGCTCGTGGATCTCGCGGGCGAGCTCCAGCCGCTCTGCCAAGCGCCGGTTTCGCTCCTGCTGGCGGGTGGCGTTACGCGCAGTCGCGACCAGGGCCGCGGTCTTGCCCAGCGTCCACAGCAGGTGACGCTCGCCGTCGTTGAGCTCGAACCGCCCTCCACCCCGATCCGCGCAGATCACGCCGTAGGCGCGCCCGGCGGCGCTCAGCGGCGTGCACACCAGCGTGGTGATGCCGAACAGCTCCGCGTACTCCGGCGGGACCTGGTCCTCGATGTCCTCGTCGACGACCACCACCTCGTCCTCGACCAGCGCCCGCTGCGCGATCGGGGTCGAGAGCAGCGTGGGCGTCGGCGCAAGCGTCATCAGCTGCCGAAACGAGGTTCCATGCGCACCCACCACCTGCACGCGCCGCCGAGCCGCATCGGCCATGAAGATCGCCGCCCGGCGCATCGTGGTCAGCCGGCAGATGGCCTCGCAGATGCGGTCGTAGAAGTCGGTCGAGGAGGTGTCGGTATCGAGCTCGGCCAGCAGCTCGACGAACACCTCCAGGGGCTCGACGCCGGCAAACAGGGACGGCGGGCGCTCGACGCTCACCCGGTCACCACCTCCCGTTCCCCGTTCCCCGGGTAGCCGGTTCACGGGGGCTCCGGTTCACGCAGCCAGCGGCGCTGGCGCATAGCGGCGCCGGATCTCATACAGCGTCGTGCGCTCGGCGGCGGGTCGCCCGGCGCGGTGGGCGGCGCCGATCAGATCCTCGGGCTCCAGGCGCACCCCGTGATAGCTGCCGGCCATCCGGGAGATCGATTCCTCCATCAGCGTCCCGCCCAGATCGTTGACGCCCCAGCGCAGCGCTTCGGTCGCCGTGTCCAGGCCCATCTTGACCCAGCTGGCCTGGACGTTTGGCACCGTCTCGCCCAGGGCCAGCCGAAACGCGGCGGTGTGCTTGAGGTTCTCCTCCCGGCTGATCTCCTCCACCCCGTGCGCGCGTCCCAGCAACGTCTGGAACGGGATGAACGACAGCGGCACGAACTCGGTGAAGCCGCCGGTGCGCTCCTGCAGATCGCGGACCACCCGCATGTGCTCGGCGAGCTCGGAGGGCTCCTCGATGTGGCCGAACATGACGGTGACCGTGGAGCGGATCCCCTCGGCGTGCGAGGCCTCGATGATCTGCACCCAGCGGGCCACCGGCAGCTTGTTCGGGGAAATGCGCTCGCGCACGCCGTCGTGCAGGACCTCGGCGGCGGTGCCCGGCGTCGACCCCAGCCCGGCGTCTCGCAGGCGCGAGAAAACCTCCCGCGGCGCCAGCCCCGAGACGTCGCACATGTGCGCGACCTCCATCGGCGAGTAGGCGTGCAGGTGCAGCTCGGGCGCCAGCTGCTTGGCAAAGCGCAGCCAGTGCAGGTAGTCCTCCAGGCCCCAGTCGGGATGGATTCCCGACTGGATGCAGATCTCGGTCGCTCCGGCCTCGAGCGCCTCCCCCACCCGGTGCGCGAACTCAGCCTCCGAGTGCTCGTAGGCGTCGGGGGATCGCTTTGACTGGCCAAAGCCGCAGAACGCGCAGCCCACGATGCACACGTTGGAGACGTTGATGTTGCGGTTGACGACGAACGTCACCGTGTCCCCGGCCAGCCGCGCGCGCAGCTCGTCGGCGGCGGCCCGCATGTCCTCCACAACCTCAGGACGCCGTTCGGAAAACAGCGCCGTCAGCTCCTGAGCGCTCAGCCGGATGCCGTCGCGTGCCTTCTCGATCGCCCGGGGCGCCGCGTCGTCGGGTACCGCTTCTCCGCCGCTTCGCCCGCTGCCGCGCCGGGGGATGAACGACCAGTAGCGGCTCGTGATCACATCGAGCACGGGCTCGGAGATCCACTCGGGATCGATGTACTCCGGGTAGACGCACAGGCGCTCGGACAGCGCGTAGCCGTCGGCGGCCAGCCGCTTGCGGACCTGGGTCGGGGACGGGAACGGATGCTCAGGCGAGATGTGATCGCCGTTGGCGCTCAACCCGCCCAGATCGGTGGCCCCCGCTCGCACCAGCTCGCCCCACCAATCCGACAGGTTGGGCGGAACCTGGATGCCGACGCCGGGCATCAGGCGCCGGACCTCCGCGATCAGCCGCTTCATGTCGTCAACGCTGACCGGGCAGGCCCACCTGGGCGCCACGAGATGCTTCGCGTTCGGTGCCGGCTGCGGTCCCTGGGCGACCCCGGTACGCCAGTACGCCTGGGCGGCGGCGTCGGCGATCTGGGCCGGCTCGCGCCCGTAGTAGCTCTGATGGGGAACGAAATTCTGCAGAATCACCTCCTGCAAGTGACCGTGCTCCGCGTGCAGCGCCGCCAGCTGGGCCAGCGAGGCCATCCGCTCCTCCTCGGTCTCGCCGATCCCCACCAGGATCCCGCTCGTGAACGGGATCTTTAGCTCTCCCGCGGCCGCGATCGTGGCGATCCGGTGCGCTGGATGCTTGGTCGGCGAGCCGGCGTGCACGGTCTCCATCAACCGCTCGGAGACGGATTCGAGCATCAGCCCCTGCGAGGCGGTGACCTCGCGCAGCCGCGCCAGGTCCTCCGCGCTCAGGACCCCGAGGTTGGTGTGCGGAAGCAGGCCGCGCTCGAGCGCCCGCTCGCACACCCAGGCCACGTAGCCCGTGAAATCCGCGTGCCCGTATTCGGCCAGCGCGGCGGCCACGCCCGGGTTGTGCTCGGGGCGCTCCCCGGTGAGCACCAGCAGCTCCTTGACCCGGTGGCGCCCGGCCGCCCGGTCGAGGATCTCCTCCACCTCCCCGGGTGCGTACAGATGCGGCTGGTGGGTGGCGAACGCGCAGTACTTGCAATAGCAGCGACACGTCCGCGACAGCGAGAGCGTGAGGTTCCGGCTGAACGTGACGCGGCGTCGCATGCTCGACGCGGATTCTAGGCGGGGTGGGCGGACTCCTATATTGGGCGCCGGATGCGACGCGGAATCCTCGTTGCCGCGGCTCTGGTCGCCGCGCTGGTGGCGGGCTGCGGCTCCAGCACGCCGGGCGGCCGGGCTGCCCCCTCCCCGGCCGGGGCGTCGCTGGTGCTCGACTTCACCCCCAACGCCGTGCACGTGGGCATCTACGCGGCGCTGGCCCGCGGTTATGACACCGCCGCCGGGATCCGCCTGCACGTGATCGTGCCGTCGGCCTCGACGGACGCGATCAAGCTGCTGGAGGCCGGTCGGGTCGACTTCGCGCTGCTCGACATCCACGACCTGGCGATCGCCCGCGAGCACGGCGCCGACCTCGTGGGCCTGCTGCCGATCGTGCAGCGGCCCTTGGCGGCCGTGATCGCCCAGCCCGGGATTCACACTCCGCGCCAGCTGGACGGACGGCTGGTGGGCATCACCGGTGACCCCAGCGATACCGCGGTGCTGCGCTCGGTGGTCGCCGGCAGCGGCGGTCACCCGGCGAATGTGAAGACGATCACGATCGGCTTCGACGCGGTCAGCGACCTCCTGGCCGGACGAGTCGCCGCCGCCACCGCGTTCTGGAACGACGAGGGCGTCACCCTGAGCCAGCGCCGCCCCGGCCTTCGGATCTTTCGCGTCGACGACTACGGCGCCCCTTCCTACCCCGAGCTCATCCTGGGCGCCTCCGCGGCCGAGGTTCGCGCCCGGCCCGCGTTCACGCGCGCCGTGGTGAACGTGCTGGTGCGTGGCTACGATGCCGCGCTGGCTGACCCGGCGTCGGCCCAGCAGGAGCTCGAGTCCCAGGTGCCGGGGCTGGATCGTCAGCTGGTCTTCTCCGAGCTCGCCGCGCTGATGCCCGCCTTCACCGGGCCCGGAGGGCGCTTCGGGATCTTCGACGAGGCTCGGCTGCGGGCCTGGGCCCGGTGGGAGAAGCGTTTCGGGATCGTCTCGGCGACGCCCGACGTGACGACGATGTTCGACACGCGGTTCGCGCCACGCGGCTGATGGTGTCCCGTGCGCCGATCAGCCCATCAGCTCGGCGATCAGGTCGGCCGTCGCCCGGGCCATCCGCGACCGCGGCACCACCAGATCGAACCCGGCCGCCTGGGCCCGCGCCCGAACGTCGGTCTCGACGTGCGAGAAGAAGGCCAGCGTCCGCGGCCGGCCGGCGGGCTGACCGGACAGCGCGGCGCGAGTCGCCTCGATCCGCGCCGGCACGTCATCGGTCAGGTCCACGACCAGCACGTCGGCGCCGGCCAGGGCACCCTCCAGCTCGTCGGTCCGGCCGACGAGCACCGGATCGTGCCCGCCCGCCTGCAGGGCGCCGATCACGTTTGAGCCGAACAGAAGGTCGGGAACCAACGCGACGACGCGCGCCACGGGCTACTGCGCCCGCAGGCGCCTGAACTCCTGGCGCACCGATTCGGTCCGGCCCCACATCTGCATTACCTCTGCGCGGCCGGTGCGGACCTCGCGCAGCGCCAGCTCTCCGTCCATGCTGCCATCGTCGAGCAGCTTCAGCGACAGCTGGACCGCGGGCACCGAGGCTCCGTGCCCAAAGCGATGAGCGATCACCAGCCGCCAGTGCCAGTCGTACTTGGAGTAGGGCTGGGCGTTGCAGGTGACCAGGATGATCGCCGCATCCACGTAGCGAGTCTCGTCGAAGATCCGCAGATCGAGCTCGAGGTCGGTCCAGTCGTCGGGCAGGGAGGCGACGATCTCGTCGAAGGTCTGGGCGAGCGACATCTCGCCGGAAGCGTACTGTGGTCAGCCGGCCAGCTGGTTGACGATCAGGAACACGCGACCAGGTAGGGCTCGAGCCGGCGGACGACGGGTCCTATCCTCAGGCTTGTGGCCTCGCTTGATGTTTCAGCCTCGGAGTACCAGGCGATCATCGAAGCCTGCGGCGTGCTCGATCGCTCCGAGCGGGGCAAGCTGGCGCTGACCGGCGCCGGCGCCAAGCGCTTCCTCCAGGGGCAGGTGTCCAACGACGTCGAGGCACTGGCCGCCGGTCGGGGCTGCTACGCGGCCTTCCTGAGTCCGAAGGGCAAGATGCTCGGCGATCTCCGGGTCCTTGACACCGGCGAGGAGCTGTGGCTGGACACCGAGCGGGTCGCCCTCCAGGACCTCTTCAACATGATCCGCCGCTTCTCGATCGGCTACGACGTACAGCTGCACAAGCGCACGGTCCAGATGGGTCTGCTGTCGCTGTTGGGACCCCGATCCGGGGAGCTGGCCGGACTCGAGGACCTGCCCGCCGAGGAGAACGCCTCCGTCGCCGCGCAGATCGACTCGGTGCCCGCGCGGGCCGTGCGCACGGACCTGGGCGTCGACCTGTTCTGCGACGCCGCCGACACCGATGCGCTGAGCGAGGCGCTCCGGGAGCGCGGGGCGCGGCCCGTGTCGGAGGCGGTAGCCGAGTGCGTGCGAATCGAGCGCGGGCGCCCCCGGTACGGGATCGACCTCGACGACACCGTGATCCCTCAGGAAGCCGGTCTCAATGCTCGTGCGGTCTCGTTCACCAAGGGGTGCTACGTGGGACAGGAGACGGTCGCGCGTCTGTATTACCGCGGCAAGCCCAACCGCGAGTTGCGTGGCCTGCGCCTCTCAGAGCCGGCGCCTCAGGGAGCGGAGGTCACGCTCGGGGACCGCGTCGTGGGACGACTGGCCAGCGTCGCCGAATCTCCCTCGCTCGGGTCGATCGCGCTCGCGCTGGTCCGCCGCGAGGCGCCACCCGGGTCAGAGGTGTCGGTCGGCTCAGACGGGATCAAGGGAGTCGTGGTCGAGCTCCCGTTCGAGCGCTGACCCGCCGGCCGGCGTCTCAGGCTGAAGGCGAGCCCGCTCCGCGAACCGGCACAGGGACGCCCGGTCGGGCGCAGGTGCCAGCGACAGGCACGCCGCGTCCGGGTGCGAGGCCAGCCAGCTGCCGATGATCCTGACCTCGTCGACCTCGTCGGGCGGGACGTGGGCGCCGAGCTCGCCGGCTCGGCCGCCGCGGATCAGCGCCGCTTCGGTCCGCGCCCGCAGCTCGTCGGGGTCTGACCCCACCGGCCCCCAGTCCACCAGGCGCCCGCCGGCCAGCCAGAACCCCTCCAGGTGAGCCTCACTGGGGTGGCGCGCCAGCACGAGCCGGGGCCGGGCATGCGTGGCCTCGAGCACGCCGTCCAGACGGGCGAGAATCGTCGCCAGCCGTCCAGCGCGGCGGCGCAGCGCCGACGCCCGCTCGAACTGCTGCTGCGCGGCCGCCGCTCGCATCTGGCCGTAGACGTGCTCGAGTAAAGGCTGGCCGCCCTCGCCGGCGACGAACAGCCGCAGGACCTCGTCGAGGCGGCGTCGATACAGGTTGGGGTCCAGATCGCCCAGGCACGGGGACAGACAGCGGCCCATCTGCCCATAGGCCGACGGGTGCTCGCGGCGGGGCAGCTTCCGGCCGCAGTGGCGCAGGCCGAACAGCGAGTCCAGCTGCTCGACGAGCTCCGTGGCCAGCCGCCGGCCTCGCACCGGACCGATCGTCACCGCGTGTCCCGCCGCCGGGTCGACCGCCACCTCGAGGATCGGATAGGCGATGTCGAGGCGGCAGCGGATGTAAACGAGCCGATCGTCGCGGCGCGCCAGGCGCCGGTTGCCCGGCGGCTTGTGCTCCTTGATCAGCCGGTTCTCCAGCACCAGCGCGCCCAGCTCCGAGCCGGTGGTGCGGTAATCGACGATCTCGGCGTGCGCGGTCCAGGCGGCGGCTGGGGAGGACGGCGCGAAGTGGGCCCGGGCGCGGTTGCGGATCGATAGCGACTTGCCGACATAGAGCACCCGCCCGGATCGGTCGCGAAACAGATACACGCCCGGGTCGCGCGGCAGGTTGGCGAATTCCGGCGCCGGGAGGGCCGCCGGATCAACGCCAGCCCGGCGCGCCCCAGCGGCTCGGCCGTCCGCCGCGGCTCGGCTGTCCGCCGCGACTCGGCGCCCCGCGCCGCGGGCCCCGGCTCGGCCGCGGCGGCGAGGAGACAGCAGCGCCAGCGCGTCGGCCACGGTGGCCGCGTGTGCGCATAGGCGCGGGAACAAGGCGCAGAGCACGCGGGCGCAGGTCTCGGCATCTGCCAGCGCCCGATGAGCCAGCGGGACCTCGATCCCCAGCGCATCGGCCAGCACGCCCAACCCGCGCCGGCGCTGCAACGGCAGCAGCGTCCGGGCCAGCGCCGCGGTGCACAGGACCGCCGGATCGGGCCACATGAGCCCGATCCGCGTGAACGCCTGCCGCAGCACGCGCACATCGAAGGGCGCGTTGTGGGCCACCATCACCCGGCCGCGGAGGCGTTCGCCGAGCTCGGGCAGCACGGACTCGAGCCGGGGCGCTCCGTCGACCATCGCCTGCGAGATCCCGGTGAAGCGCTGGATGCCACGCCTCAGGGGCGCGCTCGTCCGCACCAGCGAGCTCCAGCGATCGTGAAGCTCGCCCCCACCGACCAGTACCGCCCCTACCTCGGTGAGCTCGCAGGCGTCACCGGCCAGGCCGTTGGTCTCGGTATCGACGACCATGAACTCGGCGGTGGCGATCGCCTGAGAGTGCAGCCGCATGCCCCCGGTGATACGCCCCGGCCCGGATGGCGTGCACCGTTGGTTGCAGACCAGCTCGTGCCGACCGTCCGGAGGGGTAGCATCGCCGGTGTTCCTCTAGGGAAGGAGCCGTGCCAAATTGACTGCCGTCGCCCCCAATATCGAAAGTCTGCGCGAGCTGGAGACCGACACCCGTCAGGCCTGGAGCGTCTACCGCAACCGGCTGCGCGAGTTGACCGGCGAGGAGTACGAGCGACTCGAGCCCGAGTCCTGGAGCGAGCTTCAGGTCGAGCTGGATCGCCTTCAGCGCCGCCGGGAGGAGCTCAGCGCCGCCGCGTGAGTCGCGCCGCCGGGACCCCACTGCCTGAGTTGCACCGGCGTCGCGCCGCCGCGTGGGTCACGCCGGCGTGACCGACGAGTGGGTCTTCCCCTAGGAGACCGATCCTGGTCGGATAGGGTTCGTGGGCGGCCCCTTCCGGCGCACCGGTGCGGTCGGCGGGTGCGGGCCGGAGAGGAGAGCCGGCCGAGAATGGGCATCAGGACGATCGGAATTCTGGGGGCCAGCGTGCTGGCTGTTTCCGCCTGCGGGTCAGCGGGCGGCGGCTCTCCGACCACTCCCACGCCGCCGAGCGCCGTCAACCTGGCGGTCTACGTCAACGATTCACGCGTGTCCGTGGCCCCCGCCTCGGTCGGCGCCGGGCCAGTCGTGTTCGTCGTGACCAACCAGGCCAGCTACGCCGAGTCGCTGGCCATCTCTGCCTCGGGCAACTCACAGCCCCTGGCCAGCACGGCCCCGATCAATCCGCAGGGTACGACTCAGGTCTCGGTCGACTTCAAGCCCGGCGACTACACGATCGCCACCGCCCCCCGGGGTCACACCGAGGCCGCGCTGTCCCGGCCGTCGCCGATCCGTCCCGCCTCGGTGCACGTGGGGCGAGCGCGCCCCAGCGGCGACGACCAGCTGCTGCAGCCCTAAGTGGTCTTTGCCGTAGGTACGGTCGCACCGAGAGTGGTGCCAGGAGAATGCATGGCCAGGACGCAGGAGGCGACGTGCAGCGCCGCACGAGCCTCCGAGGACGCCGCCAGGCGTCTCCTGGCGCCGCTCGAATGCGACCGTCTCTATGGCGGGGGCCACTAAGTGTGACCTACCTCACCCTGGCCGGGCGGGGCCGGGACGCTGGGCTACCGGCTAGGATCCGGGCGACCCTCGACCCCGATCAGAAGGGTGCCACCGAGTGGCCGTCGATCTGAGCCAAGTCGCAAACGTTGATACCGAGCCCGGCGAGCTCCCACCCACGATGGCCGCCTGGGTGATTCGCGAGGAGCGCTTTGGCGAGCCGGTGGACGCCTTCCGGCTCGAGGAGATCGAGGTCCCCGAGCCCGACGCCTTCGAGGTGATCGTGCGCGTGATGGCCGCGGGCGTGAACTTCAACAACGTGTGGGCGGCGCTCGGAGAACCCGTCTCGGTGTTCCGCTATCACCCCAACGAGGATCACCACATCGGCGGCTCGGATGCCTCTGGGATCGTCTGGAAGGTCGGCCAGGGCGTGACCCGCTGGCAGCCGGGCGACGAGGTCGTCGTCCACTGCAACCAGGCCTCCTACGAGGATCCCGAGGTTCACGGCCTGGACCCGCTGGCCGCCCCCAGCCAGCAGATCTGGGGCTATGAGACCAGCTGGGGATCGTTCGCCCAGTTCTGCAAGGTTCAGGCCCAGCAGCTGCTGCCCAAGCCCAAGCACCTCGCCTGGGAGGAGGCGGCCGCCTACGGACTCACCTACTTCACCGCCTACCGGATGCTGATCGACCGCTGCGGCTTGCAGGCCGGCCACCGGGTCCTGATCTGGGGAGCCGCCGGGGGGCTCGGCGTGTTCGCCACACAGCTGTGCGCCCTCAGCGGCGCCGACGCGGTCGGCGTGGTGTCCAGCGACGAGAAGGGTCAGCTGATCGAGCAGCTCGGCGCCGTCGGCTACATCAACCGGGTCGGGTTCGACGGGATGATGCGTCGGGGCGGGGAGACCGCCGACGAGGAGCGGGCCCGGTTCAGGGAGTCGCGCCGGTTCGGCAAGGCGGTCGAGCAGGTGCTCGGCGGTCCTCCGGACATCGTCTTCGAACATGTCGGCAAGGCCACGTTCCCGACCTCGGTGCTCGTGGTCAAGCCGTTCGGCAAGGTCGTGATCTGCGGTGCCACATCGGGATACCAGCTGGATTTCGACGTCCGCTATCTGTGGATGCGCCAGAAGGAGATCGTGGGCTCGCACTTCGCCAATGCGTGGCAGGCCAACAAGGCCAACGAGCTGATCGAGGAGTCGAAGGTCAGGCCCGTGCTGTGGCAGACGATGGGCTTCGAGGGCGTCGCCGAGGCTCACCAGCTGCTGCGCGACAACCGCCACCTGGGCAAGATCGCGATCCTGGTCGGCGCCACCGAGGAAGGGCAGGGCCGGACCGCCGAGGGTCCGGGAGCCATCCGCGCCGAGGTCGGAGCCTGACATGGCGGATCTCGTCTGGGTCCAGTGGTACGCGACGGTGCTGCGCCAGGAGTCCTTCTCCGCCGAGGTAGCCGCGGTCGCGCCGCTGGCGCTGCGCTACGGCGCCACCCAATACGCGGTGCACGTCAACAACGATGATCGTTACCGAATCACGCAGATGGCCTGGTTTTCGCGCAAGTCCGACTGGTACCGGTACTGGGACGGTCCCGAGATGATCGAGTTCCGAGCCCGCAACATGGGTCGTTACCAGGTTCCGATCGGCTATGCCTGGGCGGATGAAATCGCCGCCGGGTCGCTCGGCCCCGAGGTGCCGGCGCCCGCTCCGGAGCCCGCGCCCGCGCCAGAGCCCGAGCTGCCGGCCAGTCACACCGCCGTCTGAGCAAGCACCCGCGTCAGCGACGCAGCTGCGCTCCGAGTCGCGTTTTTGCCGCGGGCGACTCCATCCTCAGCGAGAATCCCCGGGGCGGCTTCGCGCGAGCAGCTCTTGCCGTACCAGGATCTGGGTGCAATCATCCCCCTCGTGAGCCCTGCTGGGTCAGGCAGAGCCCAGTTTCACGGCGGACTGGGCGCGCGCGCCGACCGCCATGCCGTTCGATCCAAATGGCGGTGGCTGATCCTGACCTGGCTGACCGGGCTTGGCCTCGTCTTGGTTTCTGGCCTGCTCCAGTCCGCTGTCGGCTACGTGGTCATCTTGGGTGCGTGTGTCTTCTTGGGAGCTGTGCTCGGAGGGCATGGCGGGGATCCCAGCGGGCTCAGAGACCACCGCCAGTAAATCGGCACCTCGCAGGTCCGGCGACGCTTGACCTTCACGACCGTCTTGGTGTTGCCCTGGCCGATGCGGGTCTGCGTGTGCGCGCCACGACAGCCCGGCTTTCTCGCCGCTACAACGAAACGTGCTCGGCCCTCTTTCTGGGCCCGACAACGCGTCGGACGCTTAGATCGAAGCGGCTCGTCGAGGCAGGCTGCTCTCCAGAAGGTAATCCGAAGAGCCTGCTGCTGATCGTGGGCGGCGGCCTCGCTATCTCCGGCGCGTCGGCCTCATCCGGCGTGAAGGTGATTGCCGCGGCGGTGTTCGTGGCGGCAGCAGTCTCCACTGTGGTCGTGCCGGTCATCCTCTTCTACGGGCTCGGGGACCGGGTGCAGCCGTGGCTTGAGTCGACGAACTCGTGGCTCGAAGCCAACAACATCACGGTGATGGCGGTGCTGCTGGTGGTCATCGGCGTCGCCCTCATCGGGAACGGCATCAGTAAGTTCTGACGCCGCAGAAACGCGATTCCGCGGTCTCCAGGGTGGCCTCGCGCAAGCTTTCGATCTCGTCCCGACCGCATCGCTGCCGTGCGAGTGTCTCTCAGCCGTCGGGCTCGACGGGGACGGCCCGCAGCGCCAGCTCGAGCCAGAAGCGGCCGTCGGGGTCGTCGAGCGTCTCGCCGAACAGCTCGCGTAGCCGCCCGAGCCGGTAGCGGGCGGTCTGCGGGTGTATCGACAGGCGCCGGGCCACGTGTCCCAGGCGTCCCTGCTCGGCCAGCCAGACCCGGAGCGTCTCCGAGAGCCGCTGCCGCGATCCTGGGGAGAGACCGGCCAGGGGCGCCAACCGGTCGGCCGCGAGCTCCGCGACCAGGCGGGGGTCGCCGCGTAGCAGCAGCTCCCCAGCGTTCTCACGCGCCGCCACGACCGTGGCGTCGGCGTCGGCGAGCTCGAGTGCCGCCCGCGCCCGGGAGAAGCTGACCCATGCCTGGGTCCAGTCGACGGTGGTGCCGAGCCCGGCCCGGCTACCCGTCCCCACCACCGCACGCTCGATGGCGGCTCGCTGGCCGGGCCCGTCGGGGTCGGCGACCAGGGCGCAGGTGAGCTCGCCGATGGCCTCGCTGATCGATCCGATCGGCAGTCGGGAGGCGGCCGAGTCACCGTGCTCGCCGCTGATCGCGAGCGCTGCCAGGGTCCGGGGCAGCGACCATCCGGCATCGGCGGCCGCGGCTCGGACCGCGTCCGGGTCCGCGGGCGCCTCTCGGATCAGCATCCGCACCAGGCGGCGGCGACGGAGCTCGGCCTCGCTGGCGGCCGCAGACTGCTCGAGCGCGTAGCCCTCCGCGGACTCGGCCGACAAGGCGTCGATATAGGCGAAGATCGATTCGGCCAGCAGATACAGGGTGTCGGGCTCGAGCCCGGCTCGCACGCCGGTGTCGGCGAATCGTCGCCAGGCCACCCGGGCCCCGACCCGGTAGGCGGCCAGGAGCGACTCCAGGCTGCGCCCGGCCCGCATCTCCCCACGCCCCAGGGTTCGGTAGACGTCGCGCTGCTTCACCGCCCCTCCGGCCTCGATCTCGGCCAGGAAGTGGCGCAGGGCCTCCTGGACCCCTTCTCGGATGCCATCGCCGAACGGACCCTCGAGCGGACGTGCGTAGGCGGGCACGGTCCCGACCGCCTGGATCATCTCGTTGGCGACGTCGTCGAGCGCCGGGCGCAGCACCCTGACGATCCCAGGCGGGAGGTCGTGCCACGGCTGATGGACATCTGTCATAGCTCTCGCATAAGTTTGCGCGCCGTTGTCGTGCCCACGATAGGAGAAAATTGCGTGCTCGGCACGTATGCTGTGCCCGGTGATGAGCCGCACTCACAAGGTCGTCAATCTCATAGGCGTCCCACTGCCGCTGATCGGGTTGGTGGTGGCGATCGTCCTGCTCTGGAACCGCGCGATCGGTCCCCTGGAGCTGGGCCTGCTCGTTGGCCTGTACGTGATCACGTGCCTCGGGGTGACGCTCGGCTATCACCGGATGTTCACCCACCGGGCCTTCGAGTCGTCCCGGGCGTTCCGCGCGATCGTCGCGGTCATGGGCTCGATGGCGGTCGAGGGGTCGGTCATCACCTGGGTGGCCGATCACCGCAAGCATCACGCCTTCACCGATCAGGACGGCGATCCCCACTCGCCGCACCTGAGCGGGCCGGGCTTCGTGGGCGCGGTCAAGGGCCTCTGGCATGCCCATGTGGGATGGCTGTTCGAGTCCGTGGGGACCGCCGACCGAAATCGGTTCGCCCCTGATCTGGTCAAGGACCGGGTCCTTCGTGTCGTCGACAAGCTCTTCTGGGTCTGGGCCGTGCTCGGCATGGCGATCCCGTTCGCGCTCGGCTGGATCGTCGGCGGAGGGCTCGGGACCGCACTGACGGCGTTGCTCTGGGGCGGTTTCGTGCGAGTCTTCCTCCTGCACCACGTGACCTGGTCGATCAACTCGATCTGCCACTTCTTCGGCTCCAAGCGCTTCGACGTCGAGGACGAGTCGCGCAACGTCTTCTGGCTGGCGCCGCTGTCGATGGGCGAGGCCTGGCATCACAACCACCACGCGTTCCCGACCTCCGCCTTTCACGGGTTGCGCCTGTCAGAGCGCCTGGCCGATCCCACCGGGCTGGTCATCACGCTGCTCGAGAAGCTGGGCGTCGTCTGGAACGTGGTACGGGTCAGTCCCGACCGTCAGGCGGCCAAGCTGATCAGCCCGGTCCCCGCGGCCGGTCTGCGCTCCCAGTCGGCAAACCAGGCGTAGCGAGCTCGCTAGCCGGCTTCCAGGGGGCCCATGGTCAGGCCCGCGTCATCGAGCTGCTCCCAGTAGCTCTCGGCGTCCTCCCGGGGACCGCTCCAGACGATCGCGCAGCCGTTGTTGTGGATCGTGTCCGCGATCCGGTAGCCATCCGCGAGGGTCACTCCGGGGACCACCCGGGCAAGCGTCTCGGCCACGTGATCGAAGGTGTTGTGGTCGTCGTTGAGGACCACCACCCGCCAAGGGCCTCCGAGGCCACCGCCGGGAAAGCCGGTGCGGGGCAGCTCGACCGTCACTGACATCGCTTTCAGCATACCCGTCGCCGACGCCCGGTGGGCCCCAACTCAGACCAAAAGCCGGCCCGCCGCCCTCAGCCTCCCGAGCGCTTCGCCCAGTAGCGGGCCAGACCGGCGTAGAGCTGCTCGGCCGGCGCTGCCTGCTGGTAGGCAAGGGCCAGCTCGTCCCCCCCGTCCCGGGCGATCTGATCGTGGACCTCGGAGATGAATCCATCCTGATCGCTGTCACGAGCCAGCTGCGCCCATGCGTCGAGTCGACCGCCCAGCTCGGCCAGCTGGCCCTCGACGTCCTCGCTGGCGCCGAAATGGGTCATCGCCAGGCGCTCCGGTCTCCAGGCGGCCACTCGGGCCAGCGACTCGTGCCAGGCCTCTACGTCGATGTCGGGGGGCGGCGTCGGAGGGACGGTCATCGTCGCCGGCGTGATCCTGACTCCTCCCACGTCGCCGACAAAGGCCGTGCCATCGTGCAGGTAGGAGACGTGGTGGGAGGCGTGGCCGGGCGTGTAGGCGACCTGAAAGCGTCCATCGTGGATCCGCTCGCCGCCGCTGATCACGTTGAGGTTGGACTCCGGCACGGGCGCCATCTCGCCCCACAGGCGCTCCATGTCGTCCCCATAGAGCCGGCGGGCGCTCTCGTACAGGCGGGTCGGGTCGGCCATGTGGCGCGCGCCCCGCTCGTGCACGTAGACCTGCAGCCCGGGCCAGCGCCCCACCAGCGCTCCGGCCGCGCCGGCGTGGTCGAGATGCACGTGGGTCAGCAGCAGCGCCCGGGGCCGGTAGTCCCCGAGTTCCTCCAGGAGAACCGGGAGGCAGGAGCCCGGCCCGCAGTCGATCAACACGTCGTCGACCTGCCAGGTTCCGATCACCCGCGCCCGGCCGAGGTGCATGAGATCGATCACTCGCATGGCGATTGGGGGCCGCCCGGAGCGGCCACGCATCGGGCTCGCCGGCCCACTAGAAACGCCGGCGGCGGTTGGCGGCCTGGGACGCGGGCGGGATGATCGCCGTGGACTCGCCCTCGGGCGGAGGACCGGCCCCGGGACGATCGGCTTCCGGGGGCAAGGGCGGGGCCGGCCGCCTCGGGGCCTCGCCCCTTGCGCCGGGCTCAGAGCCCGCCTCACCCTCGGCGTCCATGTCCCCCTCAGCGCCCGTGTCCCCCTCAGCGCCCGGGGCACTCTCCGAGCTCGCATCGTCCTCAGCTCCCGTATGGCTCTCGGCGCCCGCGTCGCCCGCCGAGCCGGCGTCGCGCTCACTCGGGGTCAGCGGATGGAAGGCGACGGTCTTCTCGACATCGTCGAACGCCGTCTCGGGCTCGTCCTCGTCGAAGAAGTCCTCCTCCTCGTCGCCGGCATCCGCGTACGGAGTCGCTTCCGCAGCCTCCGTCCCGGCTGCGTAGGGGGACGGCGCCTCTCGATCTGCCCGGGGCTGATCCGCACCGGCACGGTCTGGGGGGGCTTGTTCTGCCTCGTCATCCTCGGCCGCCGAGTCGTCCATGAACGTCGGAGGCCCGGCTACCGTCGGGATGTTGTCCCCGTCGTAGGGCTCCGACTGGTCCGCCGGCTCCTCGGGCTCTTCGTCGTCGGGGAAGCGCTCCGTGGCCGACTTGGCCAGGGCCACCAGCTGCCCGGCGAGGTCCTCGGCGTCGGCGACGATCCGCTGGCGCTCGAGCCAGATGCGGTCGGTGTCGCCGTCGAGCTCCTTGACCCGCTGCTCGGCCGTCCCGGCGATCTGGGCGGCTTCCACGCGCGCCTGCTCGAGGCGATCCTCGGCTTCTCGGCGCGACTGGGCGGTGATCTGCTCGGCGGTCTCGTGGGCTCGCTGGAGGATCCCCGAGATCTGCTCGCCGACCCGCTCGAGCGCCCTGCGCACCGCCGCCTCCGGCGACCGGGTGGCTTGCAGCTCGGCAACCAGCTGACTCATCTGCCGCATATAGCTGTCGACCGCCGCACGATCGTATCCGCGCATCGCGGTCGGAAATTCGGCGTGGACGAGCGCGACCGGATCGTCGGGCAGGTGCTTCAGAGGCCCTGTGATCTCCTGGATGATCGCGTGCTCGCTGGCGGCGGAGCTCTGATCTGGCATAGGTGATCTACGGGCATTGTGGCACGTGTTGCGGTCGAGGCTGGGCGGGTCCGGTCATACAATGGCCGGCGATGGCGCAGACGCCCCCGCCCCGCCTGCCCGAGCGCGACCGGCCATGGATGATGCGCACGTACGCGGGTCACTCCGACGCCCAGCGCTCGAACGAGCTGTACCGGCGCAACCTGGAGAAAGGCCAGACCGGGCTCTCGATCGCGTTCGATCTGCCCACCCAGACCGGCTATGACCCTGACCACGAGCTCGCGCGGGGAGAGGTGGGCAAGGTCGGGGTCTCGATCGCCCACGAGGGCGATATGCGCACGCTGCTGGCCGGAATCCCGCTGGGCCAGATGAACACCTCGATGACGATCAACGCCACCGCCGCCTGGCTGCTCGCGCTCTACATCGTGGCCGCCGAGGAGCAGGGCGTGGCCGAGTCCGACCTGCAGGGAACCACCCAGAACGACATCCTCAAGGAGTACCTGAGCCGGGGCACCTATTCGTTCCCGCCCGCACCGAGCATGCGCCTGATTGCGGACACGATCGCCTACACGGTCGAGCACGTCCCCAGGTGGAACCCGATCAACATCTGCTCCTATCACCTCCAGGAGGCCGGCGCCAGCCCCGTTCAGGAGATCGCCTACGCGATGAGCAATGCGATCGCCGTGCTCGACGCGGTCCAGCAGCGGGTCCCCGAGGAGCTGATGGGCGACGTCTTCGGCCGGATCTCGTTCTTCGTCAACGCCGGCGTCCGGTTCATCGAGGAGCACGCCAAGCTGCGCGCGATGGCCGAGCTCTGGGACGAGCTGGGCCGCGACCGCTACGCCGTTCAGAGCGATAAGCACCGGCGCTTTCGCTACGGGGTGCAGGTCAACTCGCTCGGGCTGACCGAGGCCCAGCCCGAGAACAACGTCTACCGGATCGCGCTGGAGGCGCTCGCGGTCACCCTCGGACGCAGCGCCCGGGCGCGCGCCGTCCAGCTCCCCGCCTGGAATGAGGCGCTCGGCCTGCCCCGGTCCTGGGATCAGCAGTGGTCGCTGCGCCTGCAGCAGATCCTCGCCTACGAGACCGACCTGCTCGAGTACCCGGACATCTTCGAAGGCTCCCGGGTGATGGAGGAGCTCGTCTCCGACCTGATCGACGGGGCGCGCGCCGAGATGGCGCGGGTATCCGAGCTCGGTGGCGCGGTCGACGCCGTCGGCTACATGAAGTCCGCGCTCGTCGAGTCTCATCGCCGGCGCTGGCGGCGCATCGAGTCCGGCGAGCTCACGGTGGTAGGTATGAACCGCTTCACCAGCACCGAGCCCTCGCCGCTGACCGCCGACGCCGACGGAGGCATCCTGGTGGTGGACCCTCGCGTCGAGGCCCGGCAGCGCGCGGCGCTGGGGCGTTGGCGCTCCGAGCGTGACCAGACAGCCGTCACGGCGGCCCTCCGGGAGCTCGCACGGGTGGCCGGCGACGACGCCGAGAACATCATGCCGGCGACGATCGCGGCCGCGCGCGCCGGCGCGACCACCGGGGAGTGGGCGCACACGCTGCGTGAGGTGTTCGGCGAGTACCGGGCCCCGACCGGAGTCGGCGAGGCGGCGGCGGTCGCCGGCGAGGACCTCGCGGAGCTGCGCGACGCGGTGGAGCAGGTCTCCGACTCGCTGGGCCGGCGGCTGAAGTTCCTGGTCGGAAAGCCCGGCCTGGACGGTCATTCCAACGGAGCCGAGCAGATCGCCGTGCGCGCCCGGGATGCCGGGATGGACGTCATCTACGAGGGGATCCGGCTCACCCCGTCGCAGATCGCCAGTTCGGCGGCCCAGGAGGGAGTCCATGTGATCGGGCTCTCGATCCTCTCGGGATCGCACGCCGAGCTGATCCCCTCCGTGCTCGCCGCGCTGGCCGACGCCGGCGTCGGGGACGTGCCCGTGGTCGTCGGCGGGATCATCCCCGACAGCGACGCCGCCGCCCTGCGGGAAGCCGGCGTGGCCGCCGTCTACACCCCGAAGGACTGGGACCTCAACCGGATGATGCACGACATCATCGCGCTCGTCGCGCAGCGGCTGGATGACCCGGGCGCCGCCCGTGTAAGCGAAGCCGGACGCCGAGCGGGCGGCAAGCCCGAGGGCGTCGACACGGCCGCACCGGCTTGAGCGTCGGGCCGGGCGAAGGCCAGGAGCTGGGGGCGCGTCTGCGAGACGGCGACCTGAGCGCCGCGGCGGCCGTGCTCAACCTCGTCGAGAACCGGGGCGACCAAGCTCGGAGAGAGACCGAGAGGCTGCTGGCCGAGGTCTCCCCCGCCGCCCTCGGCCACGAGGCTGGCGCCCAGATCGTGGGTCTCACCGGGCCGCCTGGGGTCGGGAAATCCTCGCTTCTCTCGCGGCTGGTGGCTCGCTGGCGAGCCCTGGAGCGCTCGGTCGCGGTCCTGGCCGTCGACCCGAGCTCGCGTCGCTCCGGAGGATCGCTGCTCGGCGACCGGGCGCGGATCGAGCGTGACCCCTCCGATGGCGCCGTGTTCATCCGCTCCACCGCCGCCGGGGGCCGGCTTGGCGGCCTGGCTCCCGCCACGCGGGCGGCGACCAGCGCCCTGGCGGTCGCCTTCGACGTGGTGGTGATCGAGACCGTCGGAGTCGGCCAGTCAGAGACCGAGGTGGCCGATGTCGCCGACGCCGTCGCCGTGGTCATCCAGCCGGGGTCGGGCGACGTCCTGCAGTTCCTGAAGTCCGGGATCATGGAGATCCCCGACGTGCTCGTCGTCACCAAGTCCGATCTCGGGCAGGTGGCCGCCCGCACGCTCGAGGATCTCCGGCTGGCACTGGGCGCGCTGGGCTCGCCGCCGACCGCGGTCCTGGCCGTCTCGTCGGTTCCGCCGCCCTCGGGAATCGAGGAGCTCGTGGCCGCGCTCGACGCCCACCGGGACGGCCTTGACCTCGGGGCGCGGCGGGTGCGCAGCCGGCGCATGCACGCGCTGGCGGATTTCGTCGCCGAGTACGGGGACCGGGGACTGCGAGCGCTGGGCGGCCGGCGTGAGGCCGAGCGGTGGCTCTCAGAGCAGCCTCCGGGGCTGGACGTGGCGGGCCTGGCTCGGCTGCTGCGGGAGCGAGCGGGCGGGAGCGGGGCGCGGGCGTGAGCGAGAACGCGGCGGGACGGATCGTGCTGCCGGCCGAGCCGCTGATCGACGGACCGACCGCGTTGCGGGCGTGGCGAGACGCCGATGTCGACGAGCTCGTCGCGGCCTGCCAGGATCCCGAGATCGTGCGCTGGACGCGCGTGCCCGCGCGCTATGGCCAGACCGAGGCCCGGGCCTACCTGCGCCAGCGTTACGACGCGACGTTCGCGGGGCTGACGGCGCCGTTCGCGATCGTGGCCGCCGGCGACGGGCGGCTGGTGGGATCGATTTCGCTGATGCGCTTTGCCTGGACGCACGCCCGCGGGGAGGTCGGATACTGGCTGGCCCGCGAGGCGCGCGGCCAGGGACACGCCACCCGCGCGGTCAAGCTCATCTGCGCCTGGGGCTTTGCCTCGCTCGGGCTCGAGCGGATCGACCTCCTGGCCGCGACCGGAAACCCGGCTTCCCAGCTGGTGGCCGAGCGCGCCGGTTTCAGACGTGAGGCGGTGCTGCGCTCCTACATGCGGGCTACCGAGGGCCAGCAGGACATGGTGGCGTTCGGGCTGCTGGTCGGAGAGCTGGCTTGAGTTGGCGAGCGGACTACCGCGGGGAGGCCAGCGATGCCAGACGCCAGCCGTGCGCCGTGTCCGCCAGCTGGAGCGCTTCCCGTGAGGAAGGCTGGCCGCGGGCGCCCGTCACCACCACCACCGAGGCCGTCTTGCCGCTGACCTGCACCTTGGAGACGCGCAGCGTCGGATCCTGGACGCTCTGCACGAAGGTCTGCATCGCCTGCCGGCAGCTTATGTTGGCGGCCGTCAGATGGGCCACGAGCGCGGGCGCCAGCACCTGCTGGCAGAGCGTCGGCGCGTCCCTTTGGGCCACCGCATGGGCGAACTGCTGCACCTTGGCCTGCACCCGATCCGAGGCGCTGGCACCACATCCCGCCAGTGCATAGGCAGTGCCTAGGAGCGCGAGCACGCGGGCTGGGCGCATGGCGGCAACGGTAGCCTGTAGGTATGGATCCAGTGTCGGTTCGAGAGCCGCTGCGCGACGGACACGGACGACTGATCGGCGATCTGCGCGTGTCGGTCACCGATCGCTGCAACTTCCGCTGCCAGTACTGCATGCCCGCCGAGGGCCTGCCCTGGCTGGAGCGCGCCGAGATCCTCAGCTTCGAGGAGATCACGCGCCTGGTGGGGGTGTTCGCGTCGATGGGCGTGGGCGACGTGCGCCTGACCGGCGGCGAGCCGCTCGTCCGGCGTGACTTTCCCGTCCTTGCCGCCATGCTGGCCGAGATCGACGCGGTCCGGGAGCTATCGGTCACCACGAACGGCTTCCTGTTGGAACGGGACGCCGAGCGTCTGGTCAGAGCGGGCATCGATCGCTTCAACGTGTCGGTGGACTCGTTGCAGCGCGATCGCTTCTACGAGCTGACCCGGCGTGACGCGCTTCCTCAGGTTCTCCGCGGGCTGGAGGTCCTGTCCGGCTTCCCCGAGGCGCATCCGATCAAGATCAACGCCGTGGGCATGCGCGGCTTCACCGAGGAGGAGGTGCTGCCGTTCGCCCGGCTGGCCCGCAGCACCCCGTATGAGGTCCGCTTCATCGAGTTCATGCCACTCGACGCCGACCGTGCCTGGACTTCCGATCAGGTTCTGACCGGGGCCGAGATCCGCGCCGCGATCGACGCCGTCTACCCGCTCGAGGCCGAGCCCCGCGAGCCCAGCGCCACCGCCCGGATCTACCGGTTCGCCGATGGGCGCGGCAAGGTCGGGTTCATCAACCCGGTCTCCGAGCCCTTCTGCGCCGACTGCAACCGGGTCCGCCTGACCGCCGACGGCCGCCTGCGAACCTGCCTGTTCTCACTGAACGAGACCGACCTGCGCGCCCCGCTGCGCGACGGCGCCGACGACGCCCAGCTGAGCGAGATCATCCGCGCCGCCGTGTGGCGCAAGGAGCTCAAGCACCATGTCGGCGAGCCGGGCTTCATCCAGCCGGCGCGCAGCATGTCAGCCATCGGCGGCTGATCGCCGCGGCAGGAGAATCCATCGCGAGACCAGCGGTGAGCTCCTGCTGAGCACCCGCCTCGGGTCTCGCGTGAGCCCGGCGTTCAGGCATCCTGTGGCAGCAGGCGAAACGCGTCGCCGCCAGCCAGGGGACGGACGGCCCCGAAGTGGCGTTCGTCAAGGGTCGCGATGTCGGTCGTGGCGACGCGCTCGGCGAGCACCACGAGCGAGGCGTCGGTGAGCCCCAGGCGGTTGTCGGCGTAGCGCTCAGCAACCCTCACGGCCGCCGTGACTGCGCTCGGCCACCAGTCGACCAGGTATGCGCCGGCGGTGAGGTCCGCGCGCAGCGCGCTGGCGGCGGAAGGTCCGCCCCGTGTGGCGACCAGGTGGTCTGCCTCGGCGATTACCAGCGGGGTTGTCACGAGCTCGTCTGGTTCGCCGCCGAGCCACCTGCTGACCTCGGCGTGGTGGTCATCCGCCGAGTTCATGTACGCCAAGATGACCGATGTGTCGACGACGATCACTGCTCGCCGAAGCCAGACGCCGTCAGATGCCGGTCGACGTTGGCAGCGAGATCTCTCGGCCCCTCGAACACCCCTCGCGCGCGCGGCTTCACTCTCAGCGAGCCGGCGGCAGCCGCTCTGAGCGCCTCACGAATGACTTCGGCCTTGGTCGTTCCCTGCTCGGCAGCACGGCGGGCCAGAGCCAGATCGACGTCGCCCTCGATGTAGATGCTCGTCTTCTTCATCGCAGCCGAAGATACCACCTACCACCCACCACCCGACCGCCACTTTCCGGCCCAGAAACCCAGCGCCCAGCTTGTTCATCGGATCGCAATCTCGATCGAGCATCATCTGAGGTGCCGATGCTTCTGTTGATGCTGTTCGCGCTGATCGCCGGCGCCGGGACCGCGATCACGCCGTGCGTGCTGCCGGTGCTCCCGGCGCTGTTGTCGGCGGGCGCAGCCGGCGGGCGGCGACGGCCGCTGGGGATCGTGCTCGGGCTGGCGGTCACGTTCACGATCGCGATCGTGGCCCTCGCCCAGCTGGTACGGGGGATCGGCCTGGCCAGCGGGGCCGCCCGCGCGCTGGCGATCGTGGTCCTGCTGGGCTTCGGCGTCGTGCTCCTGGTTCCGGAGCTCGCCGAGCGGGTGCAGGCGCCGCTGTCGCGGCTGGGCCGCTTCGGTCCCCGGACGCGCGGCGATGGCTTCTGGTCGGGGGTCGCGGTTGGCGGAGCCCTGGGCTTCGTGTGCGCCCCGTGCGCGGGGCCGATCCTGGCCGCGGTGACGTCGGTCAGCGCCACCGGGTCGGCCTCGGTCCGGGTCGTGGCCGTGGCCCTGGCCTACGCGGCGGGGCTGAGCGCGGTCATGCTCGTCTATGCGCTGGGCGGACGGGCGGTGCTCGAGCGCGTGCGCCGGCGGGTCCGCGGGCACGTCGTGGAGCGGACACTGGGCGTCGTGCTGCTGGTGACCGGCGTCGCCATGGCCACCAATCTCGATGTCCGCTTCGAGGAGGCGCTGGCCAAGGACACGAGCCTGCCCGCGATCCTGGTCGATCCGACCCGCTCGCTGGAGAACTCCAGCGCCGTCCAGAACCGGCTGGCCTCGCTGCGGCCGCGCTCGCGCTTCGCGGTCCGCCAGGCCCAGGCTTCGGCGGTTCCGGTGGCCCAGCGCGTCGGCGTCTCCATCCCCGGCGTCAAGACGCCGTCGCTGCCGCGTCTGGGGGCCGCGCCCCCGTTCACCGACAACCAGCGCTGGTTCAACACCCCGGGTGACCGCCCCTTGACCCTGGCCGAGCTCCGGGGCCACGTCGTGCTGGTCGACTTCTGGACCTACACGTGCATCAACTGCATCCGCACCCTCCCCTTCCTCAAGGGGCTGTACGCCACCTACCACCGCTATGGCCTCGAGATCGTGGGCGTGGAGACGCCGGAGTTCACGTTCGAGCAGAGCGCCGGCAACGTCCAGCAGGCGATCGCCAGCGACAGCCTGCGCTACCCGGTGGTCCAGGACAACCGCTACGGCACCTGGGACGCCTACCAGAACGAGTACTGGCCGGCCGAGTACCTGATCGACGCGGGCGGCCAGATCCGCCACACCCAGTTCGGCGAAGGCGACTACAGGCAGGACGAGGCGTCGGTGCGCGAGCTGCTCTACGAGGCGGGCGCCCGGCATCTGCCCCCGCCGATGACCGCCCACGCGATCATGCCCTCGAGCGGGCTTGACACCCCTGAGACCTACTTGGACTCCCAGCGCGCCCAGGACTTCGCGCAGCCCCTGCGAGCCGGCGTGCAGTTCTATCCCGGGGTGAGCAACCCCCAGCTGGACGAGTTCGGCCTGCAGGGGACGTGGGACGTCTCCTCGGAGTCGGCCACCCCAACGTCGTCTCGCGCCTCGATCACCGGCCGCTTCGACGCCCAGCACGTCTATCTGGTGCTCACCTCTGCCGGCAACCAGCCCCGGACGGTCCGGGTCCTGCTCGACGGCCATCCGATCTCCGCCGCGGACGCCGGCGCCGACGTCGGCCCCGCCGGGGTCGTCACCGTGCGCGGCCAGCGGCTCTACTCGCTGGTCTCGCTCTCCGCAGACGAGCAGCACACGCTCACGATCCAGATCCCTCCGGGCGTCAGCGCCTACGACTTCACGTTCGGCTAGAGACGCCGCCCGGGGGCCGGATCCAGGGGCCTGGGCCGGGGGGAGCGTAGGCGCCGCGTTTTCCGTCCTAGAATCATGGCGATGGAGGGCTCCACCGAGGTTCGCAGCTGGTTGCGGTGCTACCGCTGCTGGTCTCAAAATCTCGAAGTGCAGGTCCATTACGAGGGGATTCACCGGATCGACCCCGAGAGCGGCGAGCGCGGCGAGGTCGTCGACGAGATGCAGGAAGCGGTCGTGCAGTGCCTGGAATGCATGCACGATCAGCCGCATCTGGGCTTTCACAACGGCCGCGTCGAGCCGATCGAGGACCGCTGGGAGCGGATGATCGCGGGGACTCCGTGGGTGGCCTCGTGCACGGTTACCGTGGAAGCCGACGACGTCGAGACCTGCTCGGGTCCCGAGGCCGGCGACGCCCTCTCCTATGCCGCCTTCGGCGACCACGGCACCCGGGAGTTCTTCACCCACGTGCGGTTTCACAAGCACGACGAGGACCGGATCGTCGTGCACCTCCTGGTGGAGCTCTACTCCCGCTCGGCCGAGGAGGCCACCGAGGTGCTCGAGGAAGCCGCGCGCGGCACGTTGGCGATCACCTCGCTGGCCGAGGAATCACGGCCGCCGGCCTCGACCGGCGACGACCAGCACTGACTAAAGCGATCCCCGCACACGCATCTCCGTGAGCGCTGGAGTCAGATTGCTCACCTGGATGCGTTGGTCGTCCGGGTCCGGCGGCGGCTCGGGCGAGGGCGGCGACTCCGGGCTGTAGCTCGGCGCGGCACCATGCCACGTGGATGGCAATTCGGGTCCCTGGAAACCGTTTTGCCATCCGCGTCGCCTCACCGGCGCTCAGACCCGGGTCTTGTGCGATCCACGTCGGCTCCGACTAACTGACTAACGCTTCCCGGTGTGCATTCTGGTTCAAGAGTGCACCCGCAGATGCGTTAGGAGGGAGCGATCTAGCGAGAGCGTCCCGCCCGCGGGGCTGGTGCGGCGCCCGGCAGCCCGGAAGACTCAGGGGCTGCGACGGGGCCGGAGCCCCGGGAGCCGCAGCCACCAGCCCCCGGAGACGGGAGCCGGCGCAGGCGTGACCGGAGCCGGCGCAGGCGTGACCGCAGCCGGCGCAGGCGTGACCGCAGCCGACGCGGGGCCGGTCCGGGCCAGACCGGATTGCGCAGCCCCACCCCCGGCCCCGGCCGGAGCCCGCGCCCGCGAACGCGACCGACGCCGCCACGCCTCCCCCGTGATCAACGCCAGCGCCACCGGAACCGTCGCCGGCAGCTCGTTCAAGACGAAGAACAGCAGGTCGAACAGTCCCGCGATCACCAGCGTGAGCAGAGCCATCGGCCATTGCCGCCGCCCCTCTCGGGCCAGCACGGCCCCGAGCAGCCCGGCCACGAACAGGTCGCCATAACCCAGCGAGACGCTCCCGAACAGCTCTGACTGCAGCTGGGGAAGGCCGCTGCCCGGAAGCGGGGCGGCGGTGATCAGCGAGTTGTTGGGCGCTTGCAGCAAGTCAGACGCGACCAGCCACGCGTCGGCGCCCGCCATCGCGATGATCCCGAACTTGAGCCACCGGGGGGGCGTGACGGCTCCGAGCAGCACCCCGAGGGTCACGCAGCTGAGCGCCGAGAGCAGCGAGGCGGCGCCCTCGCCGATCAGCGTCGTCCGCGACGCCCAGGCCAGCACGAACAACGGCACCGCGAGCAGCGCCAGCCAGGGCCGCGACCCCCGGCAGGCCCAGCCCAGCGCCGCGGCGGCGAGCAGCGGAATCGCGATCAGCGCCAGCCAGGTCAGCCCGGTGGCCGTGCTCGACGTGTAGCGGATGGCGAATATAACGCCCACGATCGACGCGATCGGGATCAGCGCCCAGGCGGGGCCCGAGAGCTTCTGGATCCATGGAATCTCCGGCGGGCGCCGCGGCGCCGCCACGACGCCGGCCTGCAGGGCGAGCATCGCGGCGTCCGACGGTATGAAGCCCAGCGCCATGCCCCCAGATTACGCGGCGAACTACACGAGCAGACTAAGAATTCAGGCTCTCAGACGCTCTTCCAGGCCCTCGAGCTGGGCCGCCAGCGCGGCCGGGAGCCGCTCCCCGAACCGGGCATAGTGGTCCTTGATCTGGGGCAGCGCTGCCACCCAGCCCTCGTGGTCGACCTCGAGCAGCTTGGCCATCGTCTCCTCGCTGACATCGAGGCTGTCGGTGTCGATCCCGCCCGCGCCGACGGGCGGCACCAGCCCGATCGCCGTCTCGACCGCATCCGCCTGGCCGGTCAGCCGCCGGAAGATCCAGGCGAGCACGCGGGAGTTCTCGCCGAAGCCGGGCCACATGAATTTGCCGTCCTCGTCCTTGCGGAACCAGTTGACGTAGAAGACCCGTGGCATCTGGGCGGGCGGGTCCGCCTTGTCGGCGACCTCGAGCCAATGGGCGAAGTAGTCACCCATGTGGTAGCCGCAGAAGGGCAGCATCGCCATCGGGTCGAAGCGCAGCTTGCCGACCTCACCGGCCTGGGCGATGGTCGTCTCCGAGGACATGATCGAGGCCAGGAAGGTCCCGTGCTCCCAATCGCGGGCCTCGTGGACGAGCGGCACGACCGTGGCCCGCCGCCCCCCGACCATGATCGCCGAGATCGGCACCCCCTTGGGGTCCTCCCACTCGTCGGCGATCGACGGACACTGGGCGCAGGGCACGGTGAAGCGCGCGTTGGGGTGGGCCGCGGTGGCTTCGCAATCGGGCGTCCAATCCTCGCCGTGCCAGTCGATCGCGTGGGCGGGCGCCTCCCCGGTCAGCCCCTCCCACCAGATGTCGCCGTCGTCGGTCTTGGCGCAGTTGGTGAAGATCGCATTCCGGCTGACCATCTCGACCGCGTTGGGATTGGTGCGCGCTCCCGTGCCCGGGGCGACGCCGAAGAAGCCCAGCTCGGGATTGACCGCGTACAGCTGGCCGTCGTCGCCGAACTTCATCCACGCGATGTCGTCGCCGATCGTCTCCACCTTCCAGCCGGGCAGGGTCGGGATCATCATCGACAGGTTCGTCTTGCCGCAGGCGCTCGGGAACGCCCCGGCGATGTACTTCACCTCTTCCTCGGGCGAGGTCAGCTTGAGGATCAGCATGTGCTCGGCCAGCCAGCCCTCGTCACGCGCCATCACCGAGGCGATCCGCAGCGCGAAGCACTTCTTGCCCAGCAGCGCGTTGCCGCCGTAGCCCGAGCCAAACGACCAGATCTCCCGCGTCTCCGGATAGTGGACGATGTACTTGTTGTCGGAGTTGCACGGCCAGGGCACGTCCTGGGTGGGCGGATCTGAGTCCAGCGGCATGCCGACCGAGTGCACGCAGGGCACGTAATCGCCCTCGGCCCCCAGGACGTCGAGCGCGGGCTGGCCCATACGGGTCATGATCCGCATCGACTCCACCACATAGGCCGAATCGGTCAGCTGCACCCCGATGTAGGAGATCGGTGACCCCAGCGGTCCCATCGAGAACGGGACCACGTACATCGTGCGTCCCCGCATCGAGCCTTTGAACAGGCCGTCGAGCACCGAGCGCATCTCGGCGGGCTCGCGCCAGTTGTTGTTGGGACCGGCGTCGCTCTCGCGCTCCGAGCAGATGAACGTCCGGTCCTCGACCCGCGCCACGTCGGCCGGGTCCGAGAGCGCCAGGTAGGAGTTCGGCCGCTTGACGTCCGAGAGGCGCTCGAACGTGCCCGCGTCGATCAGCGTCTGCGCCAGCTGGTCGTACTCCTCCGCCGAACCATCGCACCAGTGGATGTCATCGGGCTGGGTGAGAGCCGCGATTTCGTCTACCCACGCCTGCAAACCGGCGTGTTCGGTAGTCCCTTGGTGCGTCGGTGCGGTATTGGCCATGTCTCGGGGCACTCCTTGACTGTGGGTCGGTGGCGTTCACAGCCTACCCGCGCGAGAAGCCAGGTGCTTACAAACGCGCCTGTGCTCGGCTAACGAACGAGCCTATGCTCCGCTAACCGGCTCTTTGCGCGGCACCAGCACCAGGCGCTTGAACTCGGCCACCAGCACGCCGTCCTGGTTGCGCACGCGGGTGTGCACGCGGACGGTGCCACGGTCGCCCTTGGTGCGCGACGGCTTGACCTCCAGCACCTCGGACTCGACGAACAAGGTGTCGCCGTGGAACACCGGCGCGGGATGACTGAGCTCCTCGGTCGCCAGGTTGGCGATCGCCTTGCCGCTGACGTCGGACACGCTCATGCCCAGGGCCAGCGAGTAGACCAGCGGTCCCACGACCACGTTGCGTCCCTGCTGGGACTGGTGGGCGTAGACGTCGTTGATGTGCAGCGGATGATGGTTCATGGTGATCAGGCAGAACAGGTGGTCGTCGGCCTCGGTCACCGTCTTGGCGGGCCAGTGCTTGTAGACGGCCCCCACCTCGAACTCCTCCAGGTAGCGGCCGTAGGGGTGCGCGCCGCTGGCTTCACGGGCCGCCTGGTCGGTCTCCATCGGGGCGGCTTCGGTCTCGGGCATTGATCAGGCTCCTGGTGGTCTGTCGAAAGACTGGGTCTGTTGAGGATGCCATCCGGATCGGGATCTCGGCTCCCGGCGGCGCCGCGGGGCCGCCGGCGATAACCCACAAGTCCCCCTGCCGATAGCGTTGTCGGCAAACCCGACCAGGAGATCAGACGTGCGAAACCCCCGCGACTTCGGAAAGCCGCTCGCCATCGGCGCGCCGGCGCCGATCCTCGAAATTCCCTTCAAGCCCTCGCGGATGATCCACTTCTTTGATCCGAGCAACGAGAAGATGGCGGCCAAGCTGCCCGCCCTCGCCGCCCAGTCGGACATCCTGCTCGGCAACCTCGAGGACGCCGTCGCGGTCGAACGCAAGGACATGGCGCTCGCGGGCCTGGTCAAGTTCGGCCGGGAGGTCGATCTCGGCGGCACCGCCCTGTGGACGCGGGTCAACGCGCTGGAATCGCCCTGGGTGCTCAACGAGCTGACCACGCTGGTCACCGAGATCGGGGACGTGCTCGAGGTGATCATGGTGCCCAAGGTCGAGGGTCCCTGGGACATCCACTACGTCGACCGGCTGCTCGCCCAGCTCGAGGCTCGGGCGGGCGTGCAGCGCCCGATCCTGATCCACGCGCTGCTCGAGACCAGCCTGGGCGTCGTCAACCTGGAGGAGATCGCCACCGCCAGCCCGCGGATGCAGGGCATGAGCCTGGGGCCGGCCGACCTGGCGGCGTCTCGCCGGATGAAGACCACCCGGGTCGGCGGCGGCCATCCCGGCTACCTGGTGATCAACGATCCCGACCCCGACGATCCGACCGCCCCCCGGCTCACCGCCCAGCAGGATCCCTGGCACTACTCGATCGCTCGCATGGTCGACGCCTGCACCTCGGCGGGGATCCTCCCCTTCTACGGGCCCTACGGCGACATCAAGGACGTCCAGGGCTGCGAGGCCCAGTTTCGCGCGGCCTTCCTGCTGGGCTGCGTGGGCGCCTGGTCGCTTCACCCGGTGCAGATCGAGATCGCCAAGCGGGTGTTCAGCCCACCGCCCGAGGAGGTGCGGTTCGCCCGCAAGGTGCTGGAGGCGATCCCGGATGGCCGGGGCGTGCACATGATCGACGGCAAGATGCAGGACGATGCGACCTGGAAGCAGTGCAAGGTGATGGTCGAGCTCGCCGAGCTGCTGGCCGACAAGGACCCCCAGCTGGCCGAGGCGTACGGCTGGCAACCGGCGTCGGCGTAGCCTGGCCTGCGATGCGGATCTCCGCCAAAGCCGACTATGCCGTTCGGGCGGTGGTGGAGCTGGCGGCGGCCAACGACGAGAGGCCGGTCAAGGCCGAGCGGATCGCCACCGCGCAGGACATCCCGCTGAACTTCCTGGAGAACATCCTGGGCGAACTTCGCCACGCCGGTCTGGTGCGCAGCCACCGGGGGGCCGAGGGCGGCTTCAGGATCGCCAGGCCGCCTGACCAGATCACGGTCGCCGACGTGATCCGGGCCGTGGAGGGCCCCCTGGCCAGCGTTCGCGGCGGTCCGCCGGAGGACGCCAGCTACGCCGGCGCGGCCAGCGCGCTGCCCCGGGTATGGATCGCCGTGCGCGCCAATCTGCGCCGCGTCGTCGAGCAGGTGACGATCGCCGACATCGCCGCCGACAAGATCCCCCGCTCGGTCGACAAGCTGACCGAGGACCCGGGAGCCTGGGTCACGCGCTGACCGCCGGCGCGCCGACCGCCGGCGCGGTGGCCGATGGCCGAGCCACCGGCCGAGGCACCGGCCGAGCCACCGGTCGGCGGTCGGCCACCCACTCGGCGCTGACCTCCCCGAGCACGCTCACCATCGCGGCAGCCGCCGCTGACCGGTAGCCGCCCGGGAGCACGGCGTGAATGGGCCGCGCCGGCGGAGCCGGATCCAGGTCCCGGATGACCACGTCGTCGCGCACCCCGCGAGTGACCATGTCGGGGATCAGCGCCACCCCCACGCCGGCGGCGACGAACCCGAGGATCGCGGAGTAGTCGTCGTTCTGAAACGCGATTCGCGGCTCGAAGCCGGCGGCGTGACAGGAGCGCAGGAACAGCCGGGCGTCCGGGCAGGTGGCGCTCAGGGCCAGCATCCAGGGATCCTGCGCGAAATCGGCGAGCGCCAGGCTCGGTGCGCCCGCCAGCCGGTGATCGGGCGCCATCGCGACGTACATCGGATCGTCGAACAGGGCCACGATCTCGAGGTCGAAGGCGCCCCGGCCGGCCGCCGGCCTGGATGCCGGGTCGCCCGGAGAATCGTGCGAGAGGACGAGATCGAACTCGCCGGCGCGCAGGCGGGGCACCGACTCGCCCGGGTCGAGCATCGCGATGTCGAGCTCCACCGCCGGGTAGCGCTCCCGATACCGAGCCACCGCCAGCGGCACGATCGACGCCGCCGCCGAGGCAAAGGTGGCGAGCCGGAGCGTGCCTCCCTCCAGGCCCGACAGCGCCCGCACCTCGACCTCGGCATCGGCCAGGCGCGCCAGGATCACCTCCGCGCGGTCGGCCAGCAGGCGCCCGGCATCGGTGAGCACCGCGCCGGCGGGAACTCGGCGCACGAGCGCCGTTGCAACCTCGGCCTCCAGAGTGGCGATCTGACGCGAGATCGCCGGCTGCGTGTAGCCGAGCTCGGCGGCCGCCGCCGAGAACGATCCGAGCCGCGCCACCTCACACAGGACCTTCAGGCGCCGGGTGTCAAGCATTACCACAAGTTATACCCCCTCCAGCAAACCCCTATTTGCTTTTATGTCCGACGGCCGTCACATTGGGTGGTGCGATGACCAGCCTGGATGCCCAGATCATGATTCGCCCGGCCTACGCCGACGACATGGGCGCGGTCCACCGGCTGGCGGCGCTCGACAGCGCCGATCGCCTCCCGCGAGGGCGGCTGCTGCTGGCCGAGGTCGACGGCGAGCTCCGGGCCGCGCTCTCCATCGATGGCGCCACGGTCATCGCCGACCCGTTCTTTGCCACCCTGGAGATCGTCGCGCTGCTCAGGGCGCACGCCGCGGCGGCTAGCGCGGCCCGGGGGCCGAGACGGCCGAGACGGCCGAGACGCCACCGCCGCCCACTGCAGCCGAGCCTGGCCGGCGGCTGACTTCTCCGCGCAGCGCCGGCTCGACGGCCACCCCGTCCGGCGGGCGCACGTAGACGATGTCGCCGTCGCCGAGCTTCAGCTCCTCGGCCTGGGAGCGGGTGAGCTGGGCCCGGGCGTCCGAGCCGTCGGGGAGCGAGAGCTCGAGGCGGACCTCGAAGCCCAGATGCAGCACGCGGCGCACCTCGGCCTCGATCGCGTCGTCCTGGCGCGTGAGCGAGACCGTGAAGTCGTGCGGGCGCACCAGCTGCCCGCCCAGGCGGCTGACCGGGCCCACGAAGCCCATCACGAACTCGGTGGCCGGCCGGTCGTAGACCTCCCGTGGGGTCCCCACCTGCTCGATCGCGCCCGCGCTCATGACCGCGATCCGGTCAGCCACCTCCATCGCCTCCTCCTGATCATGGGTGACCAGCACCGTGGTGGTCCCCTTCTCGTCGTGCAGCCGCCGCAGCCAGGCGCGCAGCTCGGCCCGCACCACCGCATCCAGCGCCCCGAACGGCTCGTCCAGGAGCAGGACCTTGGGCGCGACCGCGAGCGCCCGGGCCAGGGCCATGCGCTGGCGCTGACCGCCGGACAGCTGGGAGGGTCGCTGCTCGGACCACTTCATCAACCCGACGAGCTCCAGCAGCTCGTCGACCCGGGCCCGAACCTCGGCCTTGGGCCGCTTGCGGATCCGCAGCCCGAAGGCGACGTTCTCGCGCACGCTCATGTGCGTGAACGCCGCGTAGTGCTGAAACACGAAGCCGATCCCCCGCTGCTGGGGACGCACCGTCGAGACGTCCTCCCCGTCGATACTCACGGTCCCCCGGTCTGGCGCCTCCAGCCCGGCGATGATCCGCAAGAGCGTCGATTTCCCGGATCCGCTGGGGCCCAGCAGCGCGGTCAGCGACCCCTCCGGGACCTCCAGGGAGACCGCGTCGAGCGCCGTGAAGTCCCCGAAGCGCTTGGAGATGTCCTGGATGTCGATCCTCATCTGGGCGCATGCCTCCTGGGTGAGAAAACGGTCATCGCCAGCAGCACGACGAGCGAGATCACCGCGAGCTCGGTGGCGGCCGCATACGCGCCGGTGATCGAGCCCGAGCCGATCTGCGAGTCACGCTGGTAGACGAGCAGCGGCAGGGTGAGCGTGGACCCGGCGACCAGCGAGGAGACGACGAGCACGGCTCCGATCTCCCCCAGGGCGCGGGCCGTGGACAGGATCACGCCGTAGGCGACGCCCCAGCGGATCGAGGGCAGGGTGATCCGCCAGAACGCCTGCCACGACGAGGCGCCGAGGGTGGCCGCGGCCTGCTCCTGCTCATCTCCGATCTCGGCCAGCACGGGCGAGACCTCGCGCACCACGAACGGCAGCGACACGAAGATCGTGGCCAGCGCCATGCCCGGGACCGCGAAGATGATCCTGATGCCGTGATCGGAGAACCAGCTCCCAAACCAGCCGGTCTCGCCGTAGACGAGCGTCAGAGCGAGCCCCACGATCACCGGCGAGACCAGGAACGGCAGGTCGATCATGGCGTCCAGCAGGGCGGCCAATCGCCCGCGTCTGCGTACGAGCACGAGCGCGGCTCCGATCCCGAAGATCGTGTTCAGGGGCACCGCGATGATCGCCATCACCAGCGACAGCCACAGGGCGCTGATCGCCGCCGGCGTCGTCATCCACGTCCAGGCCACGCCGAACCCGTGCTCGAAGGTCTTGACGAACACCACGGCCACCGGCAGCAACAGCAGCAGCAGCAGGTAGAGCAGGGCGACCGCGCGCAGCGACCAGCGAGCCCGGCGGCTAATGAGCAACCCGGCCTCCCAGCTTGCGCATGACCACGAGCACGATCAGCGAGAGCACGATCAGCACCAGCGACAGCGAGGCGGCGGCATGCGGGGCGTCGTTCTCGATGTCGTCGAAGATGACGATGCTCGCGATCTGAACCTTGCCGACGATCAGCAGAAGCGACCCGATCTCCCCCACCGAACGCGCGAAGGCCAGCGCCGCCCCGGAGAAGATCGCCGGGCGCAGCGCCGGCAGAATCACGCGGCGGAAGATCGTGGCGTTGCTGGCGCCCAAGGACGCGGCCGCCTCCTCGACCTCTTGGTTGAGTTCGAGCAGCACCGGCTGCACCGAGCGCACCACGAACGGCAGCGTGACGAACATCAGCGCCACGAGCACGACCCCCCGTGTGTAGGCCAGATGGAGGCCGAACGGGCTGTCGGGACCGTAGAGGGCGATCAGGGTCAGCCCGGCGACGATCGTCGGCAGGGCGAACGGCAGATCGATGAGCGCGTTGATCACGCGCTTGCCCGGAAACTCGTCGCGCACCAGCACCCAGGCCACGACCGTGCCCATGACCGCGCCGACGACCGCGGTCAACAGCGAGGCCACGAGCGTGATCGCCAGGGCCTTGAGCGTGAGCGGGTTGGTGACCGACTGCCAGAAGCTGGACGGGCTCTGGGCTACCGCCTTGGCCACGACCGCGGCGAGCGGAATCAGGACGATCACGCTCATCCACAGCATCGACACTCCCAGGCCGAGCCCGCCCCGGCGCGCGGTCCACGACCGGGCCCGGGGCCGGCTCGCGCCCTGGCCGGGCGCGGCCGGGGCGGCGTATGAGCTAGCTGGAGGCAGTGGGCACCCCCGCCGCCTGCTCGATCTTGTTGATCGACCCCGTGGAGGGATCGAAGAACTTGCTCTTTACCTTTGTCCAGCCGCCCAGGAAGTCGATCGTGAACAGCTGCGGCGGCGTCGGGAACTTGCTCTTGAACTGGCTGGCCACCGACGCCAGCACCGGGCGATAGCCCTCCTGCGCCCAGATCCTCTGACCCGCGGGCGACCACTGGAAGGCCAGGAACCCCTTCGCCTGCGCGGCGTGCGAGGTCTTGGCCGTGACCGCGATCGGGGTCTGGATCAGGATCGTCTGCCTGGGATAGACGATCTGGATCGCGTCGCCGGCCTTCTGCGCCGCCAGCGCGTCTGATTCATAGTCGAGCAACACGTCACCCTTGCCGCTGGTGAACGTCTGCAGCGCCGACGCCGCGCTCGAAGGCTGGACGCTGGTGTTCTTGGTCAGCAGCGTCTTCACGTACGCGAGCGCCTGGGCGGGCGACTTGCCCTCCTTCAACTCGGCTCCGTAGCCGGCGAGCACGTTCCAGCGCGCGCTCCCCGAGGTCGAGGGGTTGGGCGTGATCACGTCGATGCCCGGCTTGATGAGGTCATCCCAGCCGGTGATGTGCTTGGGATTGCCCTTGCGAACCACCATCACCACGACGGAGTTGCTGCTGAAGCCCTTCTCGGGGTCTGCGTCCCAATCCGAGGAGACGATGCTGGCCTTGACCAGACGGGTCATGTCGGGCGTGGTCGAGAAGGCCACGATGTCGGCGGGCTGGCCGGACGCGACCGCCCGCGATTGCGAACCCGAGGCGCCGAACGACTCTCCGAACCCGACCCCGGATCCCGCCGAGGTCTTCTGAAAGGCCGCGGTCAGCGCGTCGTAGGCGTGCTTGGGCGTCGAGTAGGCCACCAGCGCCAGCTGGGTCTTGGCGGCGGCGTTCGCCGAGCCGCCCGAGCCGGCCGCGCTGGTGGCGGCGTCCGACGAGCCGCCGCAGCCCGACAGCGCCAGCGCGGCGGCGCCGGCGGCGCCGCGCAGCGCAAGCACCCCGCGGAGCCGCGACAGATCAAATCGATGGGACATGAATTCCTCTCAGACCAAATACGAGTTTGTCGATTGGCTTTGCGATGATACAAGCTACTCAACTAACTGGACGTGTTTTGTTTAGAAGCTTTGGGTGGCCGTCGTGCCGTTGCATACCGGGCGCGGGTGGCGCCACGGCGCGCGACCGGCCCCAAGCTCGCTAGGCTCCCCCGCCGCCATGCGTTTCTTCGAGTACGAGTCGCGCGCGATCGTGGCCAAGGCCGGCATCCCGGTGACCCGCCATGCGTTCGTGAAGTCCGCTGACGAAGCGCGCCGGGCCGCCGAGCAGATCGCCGGACCGGTGGTGATCAAGTCACAGGTGCTGACCGGAGGCCGGATGAAGGCCGGCGGGGTCCAGTTCGCCGATACGCCGGAGGAAGCCGGAGCCCGCGCGGAGCACGTCCTCAACCTCGAGATCAACGGCCACATGCCGCGCGGCGTGCTGGTCGACGACCGCGCCCCCGTCAAGCACGAGTACTACGCCGGCGTCGTCTGGGACGGGACGCGCAAGCGCCCGGTGATGCTGTTCTCGGACATGGGCGGGATCGACATCGAGCAGGTTGCGCAGGAGCACCCCGATCACGTCGCGCGCGGCCACTTCTCCACCCGGACGCCGTTCTCGGACTGGCAGGCCAAGCAGGTGATCGCGTCACTGGGCATCACCGGCTCGGCGCTGAACCGCCTCACCCCGGTCCTGGCGCGCCTGGCCCGCCTGTTTCTCACCTACGACATGACGCTTGCCGAGATCAACCCGCTGGGCGAGCTCCAGGACGGCTCGTTCGTGGCGCTCGACGCTCACATGGACATGGAGAACGAGGCCCGGCCGCGCCAGAAGCCGCTGCTGCACGAGCTCGGCGTCGGTGACGAGGAGACCCGCCAGGCGCGCGAGGCGACCCCGTTCGAGCTCGCCGGCGAGCAGGTCGACGCTCAGGACCACCGGGGCGTGGCCGGCAACGTGACCGAGTTCGACGGCGACCTGGGGCTGGTGATCGGCGCCGGCGGCGGCTCGCTGACCCTGTTCGACGCCGTGCGCGCCCACGGGGGCGACCCCGCCAACTACTGCGAGATCGGCGGAAACCCCTCGGTCAGCAAAGCGTCCGGCCTGGCCAAGCTGGTGCTGCAAAAGCCCGGCGTGGACAAGATCGCGGTGATGATGTCGATCGTCTCCAACACCCGCGTGGACATCGTCGCCCGCGGGGTGATCAAGGCCTGCCTGGAGCTCGGCTACGACCCCGCCGAGAAGATCGCCATCTTCCGCATCCCGGGCGCCTGGGAGGAGGAGGGCTTCAAGATCCTCGAGCGCTACGGCGTTCCCTACGCCGACCGATCGGTGTCGCTGAACGAGGCCGCCCGGCGCGCGGTGGAGCGCATCCAGGGGGCGGCAGCGGTCTGATGTCGATCCTCGTCGACGCCAACACGACCTTCATCGTCCAGGGGATCACGGGCCGGGAGGCGGTCAACTTGACTCGCGAGTGCCTGGACTACGGCGCGGGCGCGAAGATCGTCGGCGGCGTGACCCCGGGCCGGCTGGGACGTGACGTCCATGGCGTGCCCGTGTTCGACACCGTCGCCCAGGCGGTCGCGCACCACGGCGCGCCGATCGACGGCTCGGTCGTCACCGTCCCCCCGGCGTTCACCAAGGACGCGGTGCTCGAGGCGCTCGCCAACGACGTCCGGCTCGTGGTGATCGTCACCGAGCGGATCCCGCGCCGCGACGTCGCCGAGATGGTCGAGCTGGCCTCCGAGCGCAGCGCCCGGATCATCGGCCCCAACTGCCTCGGGATCATCGTCCCCGACGTGATCAAGATGGGCGGGATCGGCGGTCCGGCCAAGGACGCCGCCAAGTCCTATCACCGTGGCCCGGTCGGCGTGATCTCTCGCTCGGGCGGGATGACCACCGAGATGTCCTCGACGCTGAGCGCCGGGGGCCTGGGCGTGTCGACGGCGGTCTCGATCGGCGGTGACGCGATCATCGGCTCCAGCTACGCCGAGCTGATGCCCCTGTTCGAGGCCGACTCAGAGACCGAGGCGATCGTGATCTACACCGAGCCCGGCGGCCGGATGGAGGCCGAGCTGGCCACCTGGGTGTCCGACAACGACTCGCGCCTGCCGATCGTCGCCTTCATGGCGGGCCGCTTCATGGACGAGATGCCCGGCATGAGCTTCGGCCACGCGGGCACGATCGTCGAGGGCCGGGAGGACACGGCCACCGAGAAGATCGCCCGCCTGGCCTCGGCGGGGATCACCGTGGCCGAGCGGATCGAGGAGATCCCGGCGCTGGTCAAGGAGCGCCTGTAGCGTACCCGGAGGGTGCGCCAGCCATGCCCGGCACTTTCATCGACATCACGATCGGCGCCTCGGTCGCCCACGACCCCGAGCTGGCCCGCAAGCTTGCCGACGTCTGCCCGGTTGACATCTTCGCGGCCACCGGCGACGGCGTGCAGATCGTCGAGTCCCACCTCGACGAGTGCGTGCTCTGCGAGCTGTGCCTCAAGGCCGCGCCGCCCGGCAGCGTGACCGTGCACAAGCTCTACTCCGGCGAGACCCTGCCCGCCGCCTAGCGTCGGCCGCCCGCCCCCGAACCCGTAGCGGTCGGCATCTTCGCTCCTCGCCTCAGCCGCGGGGATGTCAGGGCACGCATCGATCCCCGCGGCCAGGCGTGTCGGCGCGCTATTGTCGCCCGGCGATGAGCGCGCTGAAGCTCGAGACGATCACGAGCCGGCGTTCGGGGGCGGTCACGTGGCTGGAGCTGAACCGCCCGCAGGCGCTCAACGCCTGGACGCGTCAGCTCGGCGAGGAGCTCACCCAGGCGCTGGACGACGCGGCGGGTGACCCGGAGGTGAGGGCGATCGTGCTCACCGGCGCCGGTCGCGCCTTCTCTTCGGGGGCCGACCTGCGGGCCGGCCACGAACCCAACGCCCACGGCGCTCCCGACGTGCAAACCCCGCTGCGCGAGGTCTACAACCCGCTCATCCTGCGCGTGCGAACGATCCCCAAGCCGATCGTCGCCGCCGTCAACGGGCCCGCGGTGGGGATCGGCTGCTCGCTGGCGCTGGCCTGCGACCTGGTCGTCGCCGCGCGTTCGGCCTACTTCCTGCTGGCCTTCGTCAACATCGGCCTCGGGCTCGACGGAGGCGCCTCCCACACGCTGCCGGCTCGCGTCGGTCACGCCCGGGCGTTTCAGATGGCCTACCTCGGCGATCGCGTCGGCGCCGAGCAGGCGCTGGATTGGGGTCTGGTCAATCAGGTCGCAGACGACGATCGGCTGCGCGACACGGTCACGGCGCTCGCCGGCCGGCTCGCCGCCGGGCCTCCGGGCTCCTACGCCGCGATCAAGCGCTCGATCAACCACCGTGCCTACGCGGGCTTCGCCGAGCTGCTCGATCTCGAGGCCGAGCTCCAGCAGCAGCGTGCCGAGTCCCAGGACTTCAGCGAGGGCGTGCTCGCCTTCATGGGCAAGCGCGAGCCGCGGTTCAGCGGCGCGTGAAGATCCGGCGATCGCTGTCAGCTCACGGCGCTCTCAGGGCGAGCGGTGCCTCGGGGTGGTCCCGAGCGAGCTCGGGCGCGGTGTAGGGCAGGCTGACCCAGCGTCCCTGCGAGTACAGACGGGTCAGGTTCGAGTACCACGGCGAGGTCGGGTCGCTGGCCCCATCCTCCTCTGTGCGGTTCCGGCCGCCGCGGCAGCCTACACAGTTGAGGACGCCGGGCGCTCCAGCCGTCGCACCAGAAATAGAGAAGCCCCGCCGGGGCGGGGCTTCTCCGTAGCAGGCCTGTAAGCCGGATCTTGTCGAGAGCAGTCATCCATCTGAGCGGCCTACCCGGACCTTGGCGGGTCACCTGCAAACGGTCCTGCTTGGCCTAGCATCGGGTGGGGTTTACCGGGCCGCCGCGTCACCGCGACGCCGGTGCGCTCTTACCGCACCATTTCACCCTTACCGGCCTGGGGCTCTGCAGCGGCTCCAGGCTTAGGCGGTGTCTTTTCTGTGGCACTTTCCCGCGGGTTTCCCCGGGTCGGCGTTACCGACCACCTTGCCCTGTGATGTCCGGACTTTCCTCGAAGGCATCAACCTCCGCGACTGCTCAGCCTGCGCCAGCGAGCATAGCGCCGTGACGCCCCCGATCCATCCGCCGCCGCTCGCGACCGGCACGCGGCGTGGTCCCTCCGCCGAGCCGGCTCAGGCCAGACTGGATTCGCAACTCCGACATCGTCCGCCGATCGGAAGCGCGTGGGCTCCGTAGTGCGGCCCCAATTCGCCCCCGCACACGGGGCAGGCGACGGCTCGATGAGCGGCGAGCCCCTCCCACACCCCGGCGATCAGCGCGTCCAGGGTGGGCTCGCCGCCCAAATCGTCAAGCAGGGAAGGCGTGGCCTGCTCGGGACAGCGCCCGGCGGCCCGTTGCAGCGCGACGGCGCTCGCTCCTTGCAACGCGACCGCGCTCACGAGATGTTCCTCATCAGGCCGACCACCCGACCGAGCAGGCGCACGTCCCGGCTGCGAATCGGCTCCATGGCGGCATTCTCCGGCTGGAGGCGAACGTGGTCGGACTCCTGAAAGAACCGCTTCACGGTCGCCTCCTCGCCCACGAGCGCGACCACGATGTCCCCGTCGTTGGCGACCTCCTGCGGGCGCACGACCACCAGGTCGCCCTCGAGGATGCCGACGTCCTTCATCGACTCGCCCCGGACGCGCAGCAGATACTCCCCGTCCTCGCCGCCGGCGAACGATGGCGTCTGGATGTACTCCTCGATGTTCTCCTCGGCGAGAACCGGCTGCCCGGCGGCGACATGACCGACCACCGGCAGGCCGGGTCGGACCAGGCCGATCATGCCCGCGGCGGCCCGATCGAGCAGCTCGATCGCCCGCGGCTTGGTGGGATCGCGGCGCAGCAGTCCGATGCGCTCCAGGTTCGCCAGATGGGCATGCACGGTCGACGATGACGCCAAGCCGACCGCCTTGCCGATGTCGCGCACCGTCGGCGGATACCCGTACTTGGCGGAGTAGCGCTTGATGAAGTCGAAGATCTCTTGCTGTCGCTTGGTCAGGTCCATGGCACGTACTCCCTTGGTCAGGCTGACCCTGGAGGCCGCCGTCGAACATGTGTTCGTGAATCTAGCGCGGCCCACGGACGGACTCAAGCGCCAGGCGCCGAAGCGACGGCAGTCCACGGCTATACTCGCCGCCCACGCGCCTGTGGCGGAATTGGTAGACGCGCAAGGTTGAGGGCCTTGTGGACTGAATGGTCCGTGGAGGTTCGAGTCCTCTCGGGCGCACTGGGAGGCCCCGCCCGGCGGGGCTCACCTTCTGAGGTGGGCCATCGCCTTTGGCACGACGAAGGTGGTGAACACGATGGTCGGTGTGAATCGCGATGCTGATCGCCGCCGAGCCCGGCAGCGGCGACGCCGAGCGGGACACCATATTGCCGAGCGATCGCCTTGGACAGGAGTTGCGATGCCTGTGTCCCGCCTGGGCCTGATGCTCGGGCCACAGCATGACACGACACACGAGAAGACCGACCCGATGAGCACGATGAGGCTCAGCGAGCCGGCCTGACCTGCGCCGCCGGCAGCGTGCAGATGGCACATCGCGCCGCGTCAGGCCAGGACCAGTTCAACCGATGCTTGGTCATCGCACAGCCCTGGTTCAGGCTGGTGGAAGCGGGCCGCGAGCTGACATGTTCCGAGCTTCCTGGGGACCGCCGTCAGTGCAGCAGTCCGATGATGCCCTTCAGGATCAGCAGGCCCCCCACCGTGGCCGAGCCGATGACCGCGAGCCTGCGTCCGTGACCGGCCACCCAGGCCTTGGCCTGCTCGACCCGGCGAGGCGTCTCCTGAGGGGAGACGACGTAGCCGAGCAGGGGGATCTCGAGCAGCAACAGCATGATCAGATTGAACGCGATCACAACCAGCACGGTGATGATCGTCGAGGCATCCTGTTTGCCCAGCCGATCGAGTCCGGCGAGATAGGAGGCGCCCGGGAGAGTCAGCACCGCTCCGGCGACAAAGCTGCTGCGGGCTGAGCCCTGGCTCAAGATCTGCTGCCATCTCGGCGGCTTCTTGTCCTGCTTGGGGCCCTTGCGGGCGCGCCGCCGCTCGAGGACGCGCTTGTCTCGCTGGGTGCGGAGAACGATCGCGACGATGAGCCCGAGCGCCCCGAGCGCGATGTCGACCGCCGGATTGAGAGTCTTCTTGGTGGTGCTGACCGCGCCTGAGCCCTCGAGCGCGAACACGATCACGAGCCCCAATGTGATGCTCGTGACCAGCGCGCCGAGCAGATAGCCGAACATCAGCTTCTTCGCGTTCGACAGCAGCATCATCAGCGTCGTCGCCGCGATCAACGTCGGGTTCAGCGCTGATGTCAGCGACAAGACGAACACCTGGCCCACGGAGTCGGCTCCTGTCCTCAGCCCGCTTTACCGGTTGGCGCTCACCTCGGGCGTCGGCGGCGCCGAGGAAGCCTAGCCTCGGAGGGCCATCCGCCGCTGTGCGGCAAGCGTGAGGCTGCCGGAGATGATCAACAACAAGACGTTGACCACGAGGACCAGGACAGCGCCGGCGCCCTTCTCGCCCACGCCGATTGCGACCCCGAGGTAGGCGGAGGCCGGGATCGTGGTCACGGAGATCGCGACCCCGACGGCGGCGCTGGCGCGGGTTTCGAAGGCCAGCATCGCCGCCACGCCGGCGGCCAGCGCGACCAGGACGGTCGAGTAGTCGGTCCGCGCCAGGTTCCCCAGGCCTCCCTGCCCGATTTGGTAGTTCCCGGGAAGGATGCCGGTCAGATCGAGCAGTGAAGCTACGATCGCGGCGACCACGGTGACGAGCGCAAGCCCGACGACGAGCGTCAGAAACGCCCGGCGGGCGAGCCTCGGCCGTCGTGCCACGATCCCGACGCAGACGGCGGATATCGGCAACAGGTCGGGGCTGACGGCCATCGCGCCGACGATCAGAATTCCGTTGGCGGTGATCACGCCCAGGGCGGCGATCACTCCGGCGGCGAGAATCAACACCAGGTAGCGCGCCAGCGGGCGGGAGTTCGCCCACGCGTCTCCTAGCACCTCGATCCAGGCGAAGCCCGCCCCGGCGCCTGCACGATCATGCGAGGTTTGACTGGGTGCGACCACCTCCAGGCGGGCAATCACGTAGTCCTCCGAAGCTATATCGAACTTCTCGAGCACGGTTACGGCCTCGTCCGCGGCCGTGGGAGTGACGTCCCCGAACAGCACGACTTGTCCAGGTGAGGCCTCCGCGGGGGCGCTGGCCAGACGGTGCACCCCCCCGGTCCTCGTGAGCGCCTGAGCGAGCTCACCGGCGCGCTCGGCCCTCACCTGCATACGTAGACTCAACATGACTCGGGCGTCATATCGGCAGCAGTCGGGTGAGCTTGAGCGCCAGCAGGCGGGCAATCACCAGGACGTACGCGCGCAGGGGCGCGAGGCCGGACGATCCCGGCGGAATGCTCGGCGAGTTCCAAGCCTGGCTGCGGGCGGGAACGCGCCCGTCATCTACGTCGGAACCACCTCGCGGATAAGCCTCACGCCGAGCCCGGCTCGGCCTGCTTGCGATGCATCTCGGCCTTCACGCTGTCGGGAAGCACTCGGCTCCCGATGCCCTGGGCCTTGGTCTTCAGCGAGTGCGAGACGACGCGCTCGTCGCCGTCCATCAGCGCCTCGAAGCCGTCGCGAGCCACGTCCGCCGGATCATCCTGATCGCCGCTTCCGACCTTGGTGTCGAGCATGTCGGCCCGCTCGAAGAACTCGGTGTCAGTGGGCCCCGGCATCAGCGCCGTGACAGTCACGCCAGTGTCCTTGAGCTCGTTGCGCAGCGCCAGAGCGAAGGACTGCACGAATGATTTCGAGGCGTTGTACACGGCCTGAAACGCTCCAGGCATCGTCGAGGCGATCGACGACGTGAACAGGATCCGGCCGTGACCACGGCCGACCATGTCCTGCACCACGTACTTGGCCAGCTGGACCGTCGAGCGAACGTTGAGGTCGACGATCCTGAGCTCCTGCTCGAGCTCGGTGTCGGTGGCGAACGCGCCTCCGGCTCCGATGCCTGCATTCAGAGCCGCCACCTCCAGCGGCCGCGGCGCTTGCAGCACGTGACGGCGCAGCTCCTGGACACCGTCCGCCGTCGCCAGGTCGACCTGGACCGTGTCGACCTGCGCACCGGCGCCCTGCAGCTCGGCGCCCGCGGTCATGATCGCAGCATCCTCGGCCGCGACGATGAGATCGAATCCATTCTGAGCAAACTGCTTGGCCAGCTCGAAGCCGATGCCGCTGGACGCTCCCGTCACCAGCGCCAGGGGCCGTTCCTGAGTCGAATCCATTTACCAGACTCCTCGAATCGCGGTTTGCGAACCGGCTACCCGCCCGCCGGGACCGGTAACGCAACCCGGAGCTCTGGCTCTCGGACTCTCCGGGCGCCGGCTGGCCGCTGGTGCGGTCAGAAGCGGCGACACGGACCGCTCGATAGGGTGCATCGGGCAACACCCGCGGCGAGAGGAGAGCGCGATATGTCAGTGCAGGCGGTGCAACCGGCGGCCCGGGGTCGCAACCCCTTCGACGAGCGTGGCGTAGAGCGCGGAGCGGACGGCATCGCGCGGTACCGGGATCGCCCCGCCTCGCTGGTCCACATGCTGAGGGCGAGCGCCGAGCGCGACCCCGATGCGCAGTCGGTCGCCGAGGTGGGGGGCGAACGGGTGACGTTCGGCCAGCTGTGGGATCGAGCCGCCCGCGTCGCCGGGGGGCTGAGAGCCGCCGGCCTGCAGCGCGGGGATCGAGCCGCGATCCGCTTGCCGAACGGCCTCGACTGGGTGCTGGCGTTCTGGGGAGCCCAGCTCGCCGGGGTGGTCGCGGTCCCGGTCAACACCCGGTTCACGGAGCCCGAGGTCGAGTACGTCGTATCGGACTCGGGCTCGGAGCACGTGTTCGAGCCCGGCGCGCCCCTGCCCGATGGCGAGCCGGTGGTGGTCGAGGATCTGACGCCCGAGGACCTGGCGGCGATCTTCTACACGAGCGGCACCACGGGATTCCCCAAGGGCGCGATGACCTCGCACGCCAACTTCCTGGCCAACACCGAGAACGCGTTTCGTTGCATCGGGGTCGACAAGTCCGAGGGTCCCTCGCTGGCGACGCTGATCAACGTACCCCTGTTTCACGTGACCGGGTGCAACAGCCAGCTGCTGGTCGCCAACGAGCTCGGCGCCCGGGTCTTCATCCTCTCCAACCCGCTTGACCTGGAGGGCTTTCTGCGCACGGTGAGCGAGGAAGGGATCCAGATGCTCACCTCGGTGCCGGCGATCTACCACGCTCTGACCCGTCATCCGCTGTTTGCCGAGGTCGACCTCAGCCATGTGCGGTGGGTGTCCTACGGCGGGGCACCGATCGCCGCCTCCGCGGTGCACAAGATCGTCGAGGCGTTCCCGGGCGCGCGGGTCGGAAACGGCTTCGGGCTCACCGAGACCTCGTCGCTCACGTCGTATCTGCCGCACGAGGAGGCGACCGAGCACGCGGACTCGGTCGGTTTCGCGATGCCCGTCGTCGATATCTCGATCAGCGATCCGGACCCGGACACCGGAGTCGGCGAGCTGCTGGTCCGCGGCGAGAACGTCGTGCAGGGCTACTGGCGCAAGCCCGAGGCGACCGCCGAGACGTTCGTCGACGGCTGGCTGCACACCGGAGACCTGGGGCGCATCGACGACGACGGCCTGCTCTACATCGTCGATCGGGTCAAGGACATGATCAACCGGGGCGGTGAGAACGTCTACTGCATCGAGGTCGAGTCGGCGCTGGCCGGAGCGCCGGGGATCTCGGAGGTGGCGGTGCTGCCGGTGCCCGACGAGATGATGGGAGAGAAGGTGGGAGCGGTGATCGTGGGCGCGGGGGACGAGCTCGACATGGACGCGGTGATCGCCCACGCGCGCGGGCTGATCGCCGACTTCAAGGTGCCCCAGTACGTGGCCTTGCGGACCGAGCCGCTCCCCCGCAATCCCGGCGGCAAGGTGCTCAAGAAGCAGCTGCGCGAAGAGATCGTCTGGGGGGAGGCCCTGCGATGAGCACCATCGAGACCACCAACGGCAACATCGATGCGCGTGAGCTCGGCATGACCCTGGCCCACGAGCACGTCCGCTTCCGGGACGAGGCGGTGGCCGAGAACTGGCCGGGGCGCTATGACGAGCAGGCCGAGCTCGACGCGGCGCTCCAGGCGGTCAACGCCGCCAAGGGCCACGGCGTCCGCTCGATCGTCGATCCGACGGCGATGTTCGGCGGGCGCGACGTTCGGTTCATGAAGCGGGTGGGCGATCAGACCGGGGTGAACATCGTTGCCTGCACCGGCATCTACAGCTATGACTTCCTGCCGCATTACTTCGAGAACCGCGACGCCGACATGATCGCCGCGCACTTCGTCGACGACATCGAACGCGGTGTCCAGGGCACCGAGATCAAGGCCGCCTTCCTCAAGTGCGCGGCGGACGCGGCCGGCGTCACCGAGAACGTGGAGAAGATCCATCGAGCCTGCGCCCGCGCCAGCCTGCAGACGGGCGCCCCGATCATGGCGCATTCGATGCCGGCACAGAACACCGGGCCGCGCCAGGTGGAGATCTTCCTCGAGGAGGGCGTCGCGCCCGAGAAGATCCAGATCGCCCATTGCGGCGACAGCCCCGACGTCGAGTACGTGCAGCGGTTGCTCGACCGCGGCGTCTACGTCGGCCTCGACCGCTACGGGCTGGAGATGTATCAGCCGATCGACCAGCGCAACGCGGTCACCGCCGAGCTGCTCCGGCGCGGCCAGGCGCAGCGGCTGACGATCTCCCAGGACTTCTGCGCGACGATCGACTGGTTTCCCGAACAGGCCCGCGCCCAGATCGAGTCCTCGGGAATGGTCCGCAACTGGTCGATGACGCTCGTGTTCGAAGAGGTGCTCCCCTGGCTGCGCGATCAGGGGGTGATGGACGATGCCGTCTTCGAGACGGTGTTCGTCGAGAACCCCGCGCGCTGGCTGGGGCGTTAGCCGCCGGCGGCGCGCCGCCAGCCTGACCGGGCGCGGGCCCGAGCCCGCGTCCCGCAGAGCTCCCAGCACTGCTCCACGACGGCGCCGGCCACGTCACGATCGTCGCCGAGCGCCGGGTCAAGCGCGTCCAGGAGTCGCGGGACCGCCTGATCGAGCTGTCCGGCGGCGAGCGACCGCATCTCCTCGGCGCGGACATCGGTGACCGCCGCGCCAAACCCGCGCAGGTGACACACCCATCCGGCGAGGACACCGGTGGCCCCCGGGACGTCGCGACCGGCCATCCGCTCGGCGCGCAGCACCGGCAAGATGCGGATCGGCAGCTTCTGCGAGCCGTCGGCGGCGATCTGGTCGAGGCGGTGGCGCATCCGCGCATTGGCGAAGCGGTCTAGCAACGCGGCGCGATATGCCGCCACCCCAGCCGGGTCGAGGTGGCGGGTGGCCTCCGACCACCACTGCTCGAGCCCCTGCCGGCAGGACGGATCGGCCACCGCCTCGGCCACCGTCTCGTGCCCCCGGACCGATCCCGTGTAGGCGAGCAGCGAATGGGCTCCGTTGAGCAGCCACAGCTTGCGCTGCTCGTACGGCGTCACGTCTTCGGTGAACGTCGCCCCCGCCTCCTCCCAGCGTGGTCGCCCGGCCGGAAACCGGCCGCTGAGCACCCATTCCGCAAACGGCTCGGTCACCACCGGGCAGCGGTCCTCGGCGCCGGTCGCCTCACGCACCGCCTCGACGTCCTGGGGCGTCGTCCGCGGCGTGATCCGGTCGACCATCGTGGTGACGACGGCCGCCGACTCGGCCAGCCGGGCAGCCAGGCCCGGCTCGACGCGCTCGGCCAGATCCCGCAGGACGCGTTCCAGGATGGCGCCGTTGCCCGCCAGGTTGTCGCAGGGCACGAGCGCAATCGGTCCTGCGTCGGCGCGGCCCCGGGCCCAGATCCCGGCCAGCAGCCGCGCCGGCGCGGTGCGGACGGGCGAGGTCCAGTCGCGGCGCAGGGACGCAACGTCGGCCCGCACCTCGGGACGGCCGGCGTCGAGCCCGCCGTCAGCTCCCCGGACATACCCGGCCTCGGTGACCGTGACGGTCACGGCGGCCAGGCTGGGGTCGGCGAAATAGCCCAGCCAGGCTTCATGATCGGCTCCCGGATGCGCCCGGGACAGGCTGCCCAGCACCTCGAAGCGGTCGGCGTCGGCAGCCCGCGTGATCAACGTGTACAGCCCCTGCTGCCGGTTCAGGTCGTCGACCAGCCGGGTGCCGGCTCGCCCGGAGAAGCCGGCGATCCCCCACCGGGCGGCATCGGAGGCGTGCGCGGTATACGAGGCCTGATGAGCGCGGAAGAAGTTGCCGAGCCCGAGATGCAGGAGCCGCACCGGCGCCGGTACGCCGCGCGACCGGTCTCCCGAGCCGCCCCGCGACAGCCGTTGTGCCCTCACGGCTCGGGGCGGGAATCGGCGGCGGCCACGGTCGTATAGTGGCTCCGGGGACGCGGCCGGGCAAGCGTCGCGTCACCCGCGCTGGACGGCGCCCGTTGACCGTGCTCAGAGAACCCGTCACCTCGGCAGACGTGGCTCGCATCGGCGGCCCGGCGGAGACGCTCCCCGAGGACCGGGTCCGCGGGTTCGTGACCGAGCAGCTGGAGACGATCGACCTCGACGGCGCCAGCGTCTGCGTGCTCGTTCCCGACGGGACCCGCAGCGTGCCCCTGCCCCTGCTGATGTCGGCGATCCACGGAGCGCTTCACGGCCGGGTCAGCCGCCTCACGGCACTCGTCGCGCTCGGGACGCACGCGGCGATGAGCGAGGCCGCGCTCGCCGCCCACCTGGGCTACAGACCGGGCGCCTGCAACGAGCGCTACGCGTCGATGGCGGTGCTCAACCACGCCTGGTGGGACCCGGCCACGTTCGTGGACCTGGGGACTATCGGCGCCACCCGGATCGCGGAGCTGTCGGAGGGGATGCTCGACCATGCGGTGGAGGTTCGGATCAACCGGGCCGTGGTCGAGCACGATCTCACACTGATCGTCGGCCCGGTGTTCCCGCACGAGGTCGTCGGCTTCTCGGGCGGCAACAAGTATCTCTTCCCCGGCGTCTCAGGCCGCGAGCTGATCGACGTCTCGCATTGGCTGGGCGCGCTGCTCACCAGTGCTGAGATCATCGGGACCCGGGGCATCACCGCGGTGCGGGCGCTGATCGAGGAGGCCGCGGCGATGGTGCCGGGCGAACGCCGGGCGCTGTGCGTGGTCACCGAGTCTCACGCTCCGCGCCTGCATGCCATGACCTTCGGCGAGCCGATCGCGGCGTGGGACGCGGCGGCGCAGGTGTCGGCCGAGGCGCACATCCGCTACCTGGACGCTCCCGTCCCCCGGGTGCTGTCACTGATCCCGGCCCGCTACGACGACATGTGGACGGGCGCGAAGGGCTTCTACAAGGTCGAGCCGATCGTGGCCGACGGCGGTCAGGTGGTGCTCTACGCACCCCACATTCGCGAGGTGAGCGCCACCCACCCGGCGATCGCGCAGATCGGCTACCACTGCCGGGACTACTTCCTGGGGCAGTGGGAACGGTTCAAGGGCTACCACTGGGCTGACCTGGCCCACAGCACGCACCTGCGCGGTGCCGGCACCTGGGACGAGATCCAGGGTGAACGCGATCGCGTGACCGTGACGCTGGCGACCGGCATCCCCGAGGCGACCACGCGCTCGATCAACCTGGACTACGTCGACCCGGCGAGCATCGACCTCGATGCCTGGGCGGCCGACCCGGACACGCTGGTCGTAGCCGACGCCGGAGAGGACCTCTACCGGCTTCGCTGAGCAGGCATGCGCCGCTGGCCGCTGGTTCGCAATCGCGATTACATGCTCCTCTGGGGCGGCGAGGTCCTCTCGGAGCTGGGATCCCAGACCTCAGCGGTTGCCTATCCCCTGCTCATCCTCGCCCTGACCGGATCGCCGGCCAAGGCCGGAGTGGTCGGCATGGCGAAATGGTTGCCTCCCGCCCTGTTCGCTCTGCCCGCCGGAGCGCTCGCCGACCGCCTTGACCGCAAGCGGTTGATGATCGCCTGCGACGCGATCCGCATGCTGGGGGCGGCCAGCATCGTCGCGATGCTCGTGCTCGGGCGACCGCCCTACGGACAGATCATCGCGGTCGCGTTCCTCGACGGCACCCTATTCATCACCTCCTACATCTGCGAGCGCGGAGCGCTTCGCCAGGTCGTGCCCGCTGCGCAGGTGCAGGACGCGGTCGCGCAAAACGAGGCACGCACGTTCGCGGCCGCCATCGTAGGTCCGCCGCTCGGAGGGGTCTTGTTCGCGGTGGCCAGGTCGCTCCCGTTCGTCGCCGACACCGCGTCATTTCTGTGCTCGATGACCGCGATCTCGCTGACGCGCGCGAACTTTCAGGCCCCCTCCGCCGGCAGGCCTCCCGCGAGGCTCCGGGAGATGCTCGACGGCTTCGCCTGGTTGTGGCGACATCCGTTCTTCCGGATCACCGCGGCGCTGTTCGCGATGGGCAACCCAGTGTTCACGGGGCTCTATCTGCTCGCGATTCTCCTGGCCAAGCAGCACGGGGCCTCCTCGGCCGGGGTCGGGATCATGTTCGCGATCGTCGGCCTGGGCGGGCTGCTGGGGGCGCTCCTCGCCGCCCCGCTTCGGCGGATGATGACCGCGCGGACCGTGATCCTGACCGAGAACTGGTTTCTCGTGGCCGTGGTCCTGGCCCTGCTGCCGGCGCACAGCGCGATCCTGATCGGGCTGCTCGTCGGCGCCGCGGAGTTCGCCACGCCGGTCACCAACTCTCTCGTCTCGGGCTCCCGGGTGGCGGCGACCCCCGATCATCTCCAGGGGCGCGTGCAGGCCGCGGGGACCGCACTCGCCATGTCGCTCGGCTGGCTGGGACCGCTGGCGATCGGACTCGCGTTCCAGCAGACGGGGTCGGAGGCCACGATCCTGATCCTCGCCGGCTGGACTCTCTCGTTGGCGACCATCGCGACCCTGACGCCCGGCCTGCGCGCCGGCCCTTCCCGATGAGCGCCTACGCGACGCCGGCCGCGGCGGCGGACGGTCCATCACCCTCCCCTGGTGACCAACCGCTGGTCGGCGCCCTGCAGCCGCCGTTGCACCGCATCGGCTAGCGCCGTCACCCGACCGGCGTCCGAGCAGGCGGTCAGCAACACGCGCGCTCGACGGTGCAGGCTGTGGGCGCGGGCGCGCCGGTCGCGTTGGGTGAGCACATCAGCCAGCACGATCAGCATCCACGCGCGGGTGGCGCCCCGGTTGACGGTGTTGAAGCGGAGCGCGCGCTCGATCGTGTCCTCGGCGTGCGCGAGGCGTCCCTCGGCGAGTGCGGTCGCTCCGTCGGCCATCAGCAGTCGGCTTCCTGTGAACGTGTCGAGCAATCCCGCGGCGCTGCCGGTCGCCAGCGCGGTGTCGGCGAGCGAGCGCGCCTCGGTCACCTCGCCGCGCTGGGTGGCAAGCAGCGCCAGTGTCGCTGCGGCGAGCGCGCGGCCGACCGGCCGGTCGCCGGTCGCCGGTTCGGCGATCGCCGCCGCGGCGCAGCGTTCGGCCTCGAGTTCGTCGCCGGCGAGAAACGCGATGAAGGCGAAGTAGCCCAGCGCGGGCACGACCAGCTCGGCGGCGCCCGCGCGGGCGGCCTGGAGCCCTCGGCGCTCGTGTGCCACCGCCGCCCCCAGGTCGTCGTCGATGAACTGTCCCTCCAGCACTTCCAGCACGGTTTCGTCGTGTGCGCGCCACCGCTCCGGATGGCGGTTGCGCGCCTCGCGCGTCGCGACGAGCAACCGCTCGCTGTCCGCAGCGGAGATGTCGTCGCCCGCGGCGACGGCGAGCCGGGCGACGACGATCCGCGGCCGCGTCGCCAACGTGGTGTCGGGGAGGCGGTCGATCCAGCGGGCGAGCGTCGCCGCCCGCCCGGCACGGATGAGCTCGAGATGGTGGCGTTCGGCGACGAGCGCCGCGCGGTCGTGGGCGCCCACGATGAGCGCCTGCTCGATTGCCTCCTCGACCCAGCCGTGGGCTTCGAGCCACGCTCCGGCCCGCTGGCTGACGAGAGCCCGGACGGGGTGCGGTTGCGCGTCGAACTGGGCGCGGAGCGCCTCGCGGAACAGATCGTGGTAGCGGAACCACCTCTGCTCATCGTCGAGCGCGGAGATGAGCAGACCGGAGGCGCGCAGCCGTTCCAGCACCTGCTGAGAGTCGACTCGGTCAAGCACGGTGTTGCACAGCTCAGCGGACAGCCGGGAGAGCGGCGAGGTGCGGACGAGGAACTGCCGGGCATCGATGTCGAGCCCGTCGATCACCTGCTCGGCGAGGTAGTCCGCGACCCAACGGTGATCGCCGGCGAAGCGCGCCGCCGCAGACACCGGATCATCCTGCTGCGCCAGCCACAGCGACGCCAGCCGCAGCCCAGCCGCCCAGCCCTCGGTCCGCCGCGTGAGCTGCGCGACGTCGCTGGCGGGGGAGGCGGGCGCGAACAGCCCGCGCGCCTCCTCAGCGGTGAAGGCGAGCTCCGCGGGACCAAGGTTGACCGGCGCGCCGCTGGGGCCGATCTGCGTCGGCGTGCGCGACACCGCGATCACCGAAACGTGCGCGGGCAGGATCGCGATTGCGTAGTCGATGGAGCGCAGGCAGCGCGCGTCGCCTATCAGGTGGACGTCATCGAGCACGATCACCAGCGGCTCGTCGTCGTCGGCGAGCTTTGTCGCGAGCGCCGCGGTCCCCTCCCGCACCCGCGGCACGATCCCGCGCAGCAACGCGAGCGCGTCGTCGCCAGCTCCGGCCCGGACGCGGGCCACCGCGGCGGCGACGTGCGTCCACAGCCGGGCGGGGTCGTCGTCGCCGGCGTCGACTGTCACCCATGCTGCGTCGCGGCGGCGAGCCTTCAGCCACGACGACACGGCGACCGTCTTGCCGTAGCCCGCCGGCGCGCACACGAGCCCGACCGCTCCTTGCGCGGCCTCGTCCAGCCGGGCATCCACGCGGGGGCGGCCGACGATCGGCACCTGCACGCGTGGCACCGCCAGCTTGCTGGCGATCACCCAGTCGCCGTCGATCGCCCGTACGCCGGCGCTCGCGCCTGGCTCCTGATGAGGTGGTATCACTGCCTGGTCATCGTGATCTGGTGCAGGTCCGCGGGGACCGCTGCGTCATGCCGAAGTACAGCAGCTCGGTGGTCCCGGTGATCAGCGGCAGACGGCCGACGAGCTCGGCGTTGAACCGCTTCCTCGGACGGCCGCGAACGGCAGCACATTGTGGTGCGCGGCCTCGATCAGCGACAGCCACCGCCGCTCGACATGCGAACCGGCTGAACCTGTCAATCCTTCGCCGAGCCGGGGAATCGCTCAACATTCCTCTCTCGACAGACACGGGCGGCGTCCATCACGAACTTATACTGGCAGCCAGTGACGAGAACGCCGGGGCGTCAACCGAAACCGGGGGTTTGAAACATTCAGCGTGCCCAGCCCACAGAACAAGTCCGAGCCGGGACCGAGATGACTGCGATCGCCGAGGGCGCAGCTCGGCGAGCCGCCCTGCGGCGGTCGCCGCCGGAGCCACCCGGCGTCGTGCAGCGTCCCGACCTGTTCGCTCGCCTCGAGGAGGGTCTCGACGGGCGTCTGGTGCTCCTGACCGGCGCGCCGGGCTCCGGCAAGACGGTGCTGTTGACGACGTGGCTGGCCGGCCGGCCCGCTCTGCGTCCGGCGGCGTGGATGTCACTCCAGCTGTCCGACGGGCATCTGGTGCGGTTCTGGACAGAGTTCGCCGAGCTCGTCGGCAGCGCCGGCGACCGCTCGCTGAGCGGCTGGCCCCAACCCGGCCGCTCGGACTTCGAGGCGGCACTGGCGGCGGCGTGCGAGGACTTGCCCACGAGAACCGTCGTCGTGCTCGACGACTTCGAGCAGCTGCGCTCGTGGCGGATCATCGAGGGCCTCGACCGCTTCCTGCAGATGCCGCAGACCAAGGTGTGCGTCGTCATTGCCAGCCGCCGTGACCCCGGTCTGTCGCTGCAGCGGCTGCGACTGGCCGGAGAGATGTTCGAGCTGCGTTCGCCTGACCTGGCGTTCACAGTCGAGCAGGCGCACGAGCTGTTTACGCTCGCAGGCGTGCAGCTCCACGACGACCAGGTTGCCAAGCTGCACGAACGTACGGAGGGTTGGGTTGGCGGACTGCGGCTCGCCGCACTGTCGCTGTCGGCGCACCCCGATCCCGACGCGTTCGTTCGCGGCTTCGCCGGCGATGAGCGCACGGTTGCCGACTACCTGATGGAGGAGGTGCTGCATCAGCAGCCGGCCGCCGTCCGCCAGTTCATGCTGCGCACGAGCATCGTGGACGAGCTCGAGCCCGATCTCGTCAACGCGTTGACCGGATCCGACGACGGCGGCGAGGCGCTCGCGATGCTGGAGCGGTCCAACGCATTCCTGGTGCCGCTCGACGATCGCCGGCAGCGTTACCGGTATCACTCGATGTTCCTGGAGCTGCTGCGCAGCCAGCTCACCTACCGGATGCCGGACGTCGTTGCGATCGAGCACCGCCGTGCCGCCCGCTGGTATTCGGGGCGTGATCGTCCGGCGAGCGCCGTGCGTCACGCGATGGCCGCCGGGGACGATCAGGCCGCGGCCGAGCTGCTCTCCGAGCGGTGGCTCACCCTCATCGGCCGCGGGCGGGGCGAGGAGCTCGACAGCTGGATCGAGGGGCTGGGCCAGGACGCGGTCGCCGGCAACGCGGAGCTCGCGGTGGCGGGGGCGGGAGCGGCCCTGTCGGCCGGTGACCTGGAGCGAGCCGACGGCTACCTGGCGCTTGCCGACGCGCGCGTCCCAGCGGTGACCGCCCAGCGCCGCGCGCGGTTTGCCCTCTCCCGCGCGGTCGTGAGCATGCTCCGCGCGCGTCTCGTGGGTGACCATGCGGCCACCCGGCACGCGGCGCGCAAGGTGCTCGCCGGCCGTCAGCACTCCGACCTTCCTGACGACATCTACGCGGTGGCGCAGGTCACCCTCGGGGTCGCGGAGTTCTGGGAGGCGGACCGCGCCGGCATCGAGCGGCTCGAGGAGGCCCTGGAGCTCGCCCGTCGTGCCTTCTGCGACTACGTCGTCGTCGACTGCCTGGCGCAGCTGGCGCTGTTTCACGCGTTGGGTGGGTCGCTGCGCGACGCCGCGTACGTGAGCTCCAGCGTGCCCTCGGCCGCGATCGGCCACGGCCTCGACGAGCAGCCGGTGGCGGCGCCCGCGTATCTGGCGATGGCGATCGTCCGCCTTCACCGCGGTGACTTCGACGGCGCCGGCGAGCAGCTGGAGCGCGCGCTGCGGGTCGGGCCGCCCGGACCCGCTCCGGTCACGCACTCCCTGATCGACCTCGTCCGCGCTCAATTGATCGCCCGCGCGGACCCGATCGAGGGGATCCGAATCGCATACGCCGTCGCGCAGGAGTGTGAGCGGCTGTGCCTGCCGGCGCGCGTGGCCACGATGGCGGCCTTCAACGAAGCCATCCTGGCTGCGGACGCCGGCCAGCTCAAGCGGGCGCGCGCCGCGGTCAGTCGCGGCGACCTGGCGCGGCGCGCCCCGGTGGAGCACGCGGTCGTCATGGCGCGGCTGCACCTCGTCGACAGCCAGCCGATGCAGGCGCTGGAGCAACTGCAATCAGACGAGACGTGCAGCGCCACCGCGCTGCATCCCGCCACCCGGATCGAGGCGACCGCGTTGGCCGCGATCTGCCGGCACCAGCTCAACGACGACGCCAAGGCCCTGGCGCTCGTCGAGGAGGCGCTGGCGCTCGCCCAACCCGAGCACTACCGGCTGCCGCTGCTTGCCGTCGGCTCGCCACTGCGGGAGCTGCTCAAGCGCTGCATCCGGGCGGGCACGGCTTATCGAGGCCTTGCCGGCGAGCTGATCGAGGAGCTCGACAGCGGCGGGCCGGCCGGCGCGTCCCAGCGACCGCTGCTGCTGCTCGATCCGCTCAGCGAACGGGAGGAGGCGGTACTGCGCTACCTGCCGACGGTCATGTCGAAGGCTGAGATCGCCTCCGAGCTGTTCGTGTCCGTCAACACCGTCAAGACACACACCAAGAGCATCTACCGTAAGCTCGGGGTCGGCACGCGGATCGATGCGGTCCGGCGTGCCCGGATGCTCCGGCTCGTCTGAGCGCTGCGCCGGCCAGGAAACATCCTTCTCCTGAGGGCGATCCTCGAACCATGCCGGGGTGACGGGGGGGCCGACGATTGGGTGACGCACCTCATTGCGGGATCACCCGCTGCGGATGAGGCGGATTCACCCCTCGCGGGCCGATCCTTCGCCCATTGTCACTGCGGAGGCTAGCTCGCGACCGCACCTAAAGAGGAGGTCTCGACATGAGTGAAGTGAAAGGCCTGGGAAGAACGATGTTCGCCGCCGTGCTGCTGATCATCGGCGGCGTGCTCAACATCATCTACGGGATCGCGGCGATCTCCAACTCGAGCTTCTTCACCGCCAACGCCCATTACGTGTTCTCTGATCTGAAGACCTGGGGGTGGGTGTCGCTGATCCTGGGGATCCTGGAGATCCTGGCGTCGATCTCCCTGTGGAGCGGTGGGTTGTTCGGGAGGTGGTTCGCGCTGGTCGCCGCAGGCCTGACCGCGATCGGCGCGCTCCTGGACATCCCCGCCTACCCGTTCTGGTCGCTGGCCGTGTTCGCGCTCAGCATCTGGATCATCCATGGCCTGGCGCTGTACGGTGAAACCCGGGAGGGAGATCGCTACCCGCGTGTGACACCGCCCGGAACGTGACGGACGGCGCAATCACCCCGGCCGGGTGACTCGCGGTCACCCCGCCAGCGTCAACCGTCAGGGATCCAGGTGGCATCGCCGCCCACCCCGGGGCTTCGCAAACCGAATATCCGGAGGGAATCATGACCGAATTGATCGCGATCGGCTGCGACGACCTGGGCACGCCCAGGAGGTGGCCGCCAACGCCGCGAAGCTGCAGAGGGCCCGCGAGCTGGAGCTCGGCGACATGGTCGTCGTCCAACCCACGCTGCGGCGGCGGCCGAAGGGTCGACCGTCCGGGCTACAGGAGGTTCTGGGCCCGGGCGCGGCGGACGGCATCGGTGCGCGTGCCGACGTCCAGCTTGCGATAGATGTTCTTTGTGTGGGTCTTGACGGTGTTGACCGAGACGGCCAACTCTGAGGCGATCTCGGCCTTGGACATCACCGTCGGCAGGTAGCGCAGCACGGCCTCCTCGCGTTTGCTCAGCGCATCGACCACCGTCGAACAGACTTCGCCCCCCCTTCCGTCGAGAGCGTCGATCAGCTCGCCGGCGAGGGCGCGATGCGACGTGCCCGCCCGGATGCGTCGCTTGAGCAGGTCTCGCAGTGGCGAGCCGACGTTCAGCAGCGGCAGCCGGTAGTCCTCGGGCTGGGCGAGCTCGAGCGCCTGCTCGACGAGGGTGAGTGCGCCGACGTCGTCGTGCAGCTGGTGCTTGCACACGGCCGACAGCGCCACCGCCTCGATCCGGGTGCAGGGGTGCAGGGCGCGCGCGCCACGGACCTGCTCGGAGTCCAGCCTTCGCAAGGCCTCGACCGGCTGGCCGGCGGCCAGCGCCAACCGCCCCACCACGATGGCGTGCTCCACGGGGGCCGTGCGTGCCAGCCCGTCACGGCTCCAGGCCGCCTGCGCACGCTCCGCCTGGCCGCTCCGCGCGGCGAACACGGCTTCGAAGAACGCCGCGCTCGCCGCCAGGATCGGCGGCAGCTGCCAGCGAGCGCACTTCTGGGCGGCGACGCGCGCCAGCGTGGTCGCCTCGCCCGGGTCGGCCTGCGCGGTCAGCTGTGCCCGAAACAGGTCGACCAGGCACCGGTTCACGCGTCCGCGGTCGGGCTCGATGGCGCACTCGGCGCGGCGCAGCTGCTCGTCTGCGCCGGCGAGGTCGGCGCGGTTGAGCTGGGCGATGGCCAGCGCCAGGTGGGCGGCCGCGACCACGGGATGCTCGTCGCAGCGTTTGTCGATGGCGACCGAGACGGCTGTGTTGCCGAGGCCGAGCCCATCGGTGAGCCCGCCGCCCAATACCGCGAAAAGCGCCAGCTGGCTGAGGCAGTCGACGACGACGAGCCCGTACGAGGCCCGGCGTGCCAGCTCGAGCGCCCGCTCGAGCTGGAGCGGGCCGCTGGGCGCCATGCTCCAGCACTCCGCCACGCCGAGGTGGAGGAAAGCCACCGCTCGCATCTCGTCTGGGAGATCGAGCCGCCCGTGCCCTGCCAGGACCTCGCGGGCGGCGCTTCGCGCGGCGCCGTAGTCGCCTCGGGCGCGTGCCTCGAGCATCGCCGCCGTTGCGCGCGAGAGAGCGTACCGCGCGCGCCGCTTTGGGGCAACGACACGGGGCGCGCGGTCCGCAAGCGCGAGATACCCCGCGGCCCTCTCCAGATCGTCGGCCGACAGGGCCGCCCCGGCGGCGGCCACCGCAACCTCGGGGCTGGCGACGACCGCCTGCTCGGAAAGGCGGTCGATCCACTCGGCCAGTCGTCCGCCGTGGCCATGGACGATGAACGTGAGCCAGTGGCTGCCGAGCATCTCGGCGGTCGCGACATCGTCCCCGGCCGCGACGGCGTGCCGGACCGCGTCGGCAGGGCGGCCGTGCGCGGCGTACCAGCGCGCGGCGCGACGGTGCTGGAGCGCGAACGCATCGGGCATCTGATAGCTCAGCTGGCTGCGCAGAAGCTCGAGAAGCATGGCCTGGTAGCGGTAGCGCTGGCGACGGTCGTCGAGCGGCGTCACGAAGGCGTTGGCGCGCTCCAGCAGCGACAGGGTCTGAGCGCCGTCGTCACCCCCCGTAAGCGCGTTGGCCAGCTCGGGCTCGAGTTCGTCGACGACGCTCGTGCGCAGCATGAACTCCCGCACGGCGACCGGCTGCTGGTGAAGCACCTCCTCGACGAGGTAATCGCCGACCGTGCGCTCGTCCCCGGCGAAGTCCTGGACAAACTGTTCTGGGTCCGGTCGGCCGACCAGCGAGAGCGCGGCGAGCCTGAGGCCCGCCACCCACCCCTCGGTGCGCCGCCACAGGGTCCGCACCTGGTCGTCGTTGAGCCGGGCCCCGGCGAGCTCGAACAGCTCGCGCGCCTGCTCACAGGTGAACGCCAGGTCGGCGGAGCGCAGATCGGTGAGCTGTCCGGCGAGACGCAGGCGCTGTAACGACAGGCCGGGATCCCGACGGCTGGCGATGACGAGGTGCAGTCGCGTGCTCGCGGTGCGCAGGAACCGGTCGAGGCTCTCGGTGATCCTCCGCGAGCGCAGCTGCTCGAAGCTGTCGAGCACGACCACGACGGGCGCCGACAGCTCTTCGCAGGCCCGCGCGAGGGCAGCTTCGAACCCCGGCTCCGCCGCGCCGGGCAGGTCGGACAGGGGGCGCCCGGCGGCGGCGCCCACGAGCTCGGCGAACTCGCTCCAGAAGCGAACCGGGTGTCCCTCGGCGAACTCGAGCGACATCCACACCACCGGGCCGGGCTTAGAACGCGCGTCCAGCCAGGTGGTCAGCAGCTGCGTTTTGCCCGAGCCGGGAGCGCCGGTCAGAACCGTCAGCGTCCCGTCGACTCCGGCATCCAGGCGCGCGAACAACTTCGGCCGTAGCACCGGGGACGCCACGCTCGGCGGGGGATGCCGGGAGACGACGGCCATGGGTGCTCGAGCGCGGGACGCGGTCATCGCGGGGACCATTATGTTCACTGGCGCCGCTGGGCCTGCCAAATCGAACTCCCTCGGTCTGCGGTGATAGGTGACGGAGCCTGCACGGTCGCCAACTATAGACTTAACGGACTCTTAGCACACCTTAACCAAACGCAAACATGGTGAGAGATCGCCAGGCTTGACGAGGGAGCTAGAAGCGTCCGTCAATGGACGTCGTCGGACGCCGGAGATCACCGCGACGACCAGGCTCACGACCAACGGGATCATCGCGACCGCCGCGATCGCCGAAGTGTCGCGTCCGGGGTCAGCCGCGGGAACTCAGTCCGCCGTCAGCGTCTCGGGCCGGAACCGGGCTCGCCCGCCACCTGCCGGATCTCGATCAGCTCCAGGCCGAGGAGCTGGATCCGCTCCAGGAGCCCGTGCAGCTGCGCCTGATCGGCGACCGGGCCCCTGAGCACGGTCTCGGCCGGTCGGATCGTGGAATCCATGTTCTCGAACGACGCGAGCAGGCTGCGGCCGACCTTACCCTTGATCCGGATCTCATAGCTCGCATACAAGGTCGGCTCACGATCCCACCGTGAGGGGTGAGATCACTTCACCCGACGCGGGTGATGCAGCCCCTACGAAGCGACCGTCGGCTGCTCGGCGAGACCGGCCACCGCGGCGTCCAGCGACGGCGCGACGGGCACTCGGTCGAGGATGCCGCCGCGGCGCAGGATCTCCAGCGCGGGCGCGTGCACGTTGGCCAGCACGAGGGGCGTGGGACGGGCGCCCAGCTCGTCGGCCAGCTCGCCGATCACGTCCAGCGACTCCAGGTCGAGGTCGGTGGACTGAGCAAGGTCGAGCACGACCCCCCGCGGAGGCGTTGCCGGTGACGACGCCAGCCGCAGGACTTGCTCTTTGACGTAGACGCTGTTGGCGTAGAACAGCGGCGAGCCGATCTCGGCCACGAGGATCCCGGGGGGCGGCCGCCAGTCGGGGTGGCGGGTGGCCGTGCCCCACGCTCCGGTGGCCGGATCGCGCGCCTGGCCGGCGATGCCAGGGCGGCTCAGGACCGCGATCACCCGGGTCAGCGACAGCACGGCGGTCACGATCAGGCCGGGCAGGACGCCGAGCACGAGCACCGCGAGCAGCGCCAGGACGCCGAACAACAGCGCGCTGCGGCGGATGCGGGCGAACCGCCGGAGCTCGTCGACGCGCAGGAAGCCCGCGACCGCGACGATCACGATCGCCGACAGCGTCGCCTCGGGCAGGTTCTTGAACACCGGGGACAGGAATGCCCCGGTCAACAGGATGAGTCCCGCCGCGATCACCGCGGTGAGCTGGCTGCGCCCGCCGGCGGTGTCCGCCGCGGCCGTCTGGCTGGCGCCGCCGGACTGCACGAAGCCTCCGCCGAGGCCGGCGAGGCCGTTGGCCAGGCCGATCCCGGCCAGCTCCCGATTGGGATCGATCGAGTAGCGCTGGTGGGAGGCGAGCGCCCGGGCGACACCGACCGCCTCGGTGGTGAGCAGCATCACGCCGAACGCGGTCGGCACCAGCGCGACGAAGTCGTGCGCGCCGACGCCCGGCCAGCTCGGGTCGGGCAGCGCCGTCGGCAGCTTGCCGACGACAGCGACGCGGTGAGCGCTGAGGTGCAGCAGCGCCGAGCCCGCGATGGCGGCGGCGAGCACGAGCAGCGTCCCCGGCAATCGAGGGGTCAGCCGCTTGAGCGCGGCCAGCGCGGCGATGCTGGCCGCGCCGACGGCCAGCGTCTGCAGGTGCGTGGAGCCGAGATGATCGATGAGGCTGCGCAGCCGCGGGATGAAGTCCCCGCTGCCCGCGGCCACGCCCAACACCGCGGGCAGCTGGCCGAGGGTAATCGTCAACCCCAGCCCGAACAGGAAGCCGGTCAGCACCGGCTTTGACACCAGGTCGGAGACCGCGCCCAGGCGCAGCAGTCCGGCGACGACCAGCACCGCCGCGGTGACCAGCGCCAGCGCCGCCGACAGCGCGGCGAAGCGCGCGGTGTCGCCGTGGGCCATAACCCCGATCGTGGCCGCCGAGACGGCCGAGGTGGCGGTGGTGGCGCTGACGATCAGCGAGCGCGAGCCGCCGAGCAGCGCGTAGCCGAACATCGCCGGCGGCGCGGCCATCAGGCCCGTCTCCGGGGGCAGCCCGGCGATCTGGGCGTAGGCGACGCACTGCGGGGTGACGACGCTCCACACCACCACTCCGGCGACGATGTCGGGGCGCAGCCAGGCCGAGCGATACGACGAGACCCAGCTCGGCAGCAATCGCATCTCCCACACGCTCGCGGTCAGCGGGGTGAGGCTTCATCACCCGCGCCGGGTGAGATCACCCGCAGGCGCGGGCCAACGGTCCTGCGTTCCTGGCGGGGTGGGTCGGCGGGCTGGCGGTCTTGGGGGCCGTGGTGCTGCTGATCTCCAGCGGCGCGAGCGCCTCCACCGACAAGGGGCCGGCGACATGGGTGGGCGTGCTCAAGCTGGTGCTCGGCGCCCTGCTGCTGCTGTTCTCGTCACGGCAGTGGCGATCACGGCCGAGCGGAGATGATCAGCCACAGCTGCGCAAGTGGATGCGGACGATCGACCGCTTCAGCGCGGGCCGGGCGACCGCGATGGGCGCGGCGCTGGCCGCCGTCAACCCCAAGAACGGGTTGCTGACGATCGGCGCGGGGGCGGCCATCGCGCAGACCGGGATCGGCGGCGGCGAGCAGGCCGTCGCGCTGGCGGTGTTCATCATCTTCGCGTCGCTCGGCGTGGCCGCGCCCGTCGGCATCTACTTCGCGCTCGGGGAGCGCTCGGCAAAGCTGCTGGCGGGCCTCAAGGACTGGCTGGGAGCCCACAACGCCGCGATCATGGCGGTGCTGCTGCTCGTGCTCGGCGCCAAGCTGATCGGCGACGGTATCTCGATCCTGACCAGCTGACGGACGGCGCGGCCGTCATCCGCTTCCCGTCGCCGGGAACTCCCTGATCGTCTGGCGGCGCAGAGCCTCGACCCCAGCCGCGGCGAGCGCCCCGAACACCAGCATGCCGATCGGCTCCCCGGTGGCGGGAATCGGCTGCCAGATGAAGATCAGCAGCAGGATGGCTGCCGCAATCGCGAACACGGCGGCCGGCCACGCGCGCATGAACGGCGCCATCCAGCGCCGCGCCTCCACCGCCGGACGGGCCGGGCCGGCAAGCAACGCGCCGACGATCATCACCGCGGCGATCAGGATCACCGCGCCGGCGATCGTGGCCAGCACCGAGGTCGCGATCGAGACGGTGGCGTGAGCCGCCGGGCGGACCGAGGCGTCCCTGACCAGCGAGTTGGTGACTTCCCGGACGAGCAGTGCGCGCACCAGCAGCACGGCGTTGCTGTCTATCGGCGGCTCCGGGGTGGTGGCCGGCCTGGTCGCCCCGGCGCCGCCGGGCCAGGAGCAGGACCGCCAGATACAGCAGCGGCACGACGATGTACGCCGCCAGCGCCAGGCCGCGCAGCGCACGTCCCGCGGTCTGCACCAAACCCAGCTGGTCGGAGCGCATCACGGTCAGGTGCGCCGCGGAATCCGGGAGCTTGGCGCCGACGTCCGCCGGCAGGCCCAGCCGCGACACCACCTCCTCGAGGATCGTCCGCAGGTTCAGCGTGACCGCGCCGCCATTGATCGAGACCCCGCGTCCGCCCCCGTTCACGATTGCCACCAGCGCCTGGTCGGTCCGGTTGGCGGCCGCCCACGCGTCTTGCACCCGGGGGCGCGCCAGCGCCAGGTCGGTTCCCTGCACCGCGGCGTTCTGCAGCGCCCCGGCGGCGGGCCCCGCCAGCCCCTGCAGCGCGGGCGGGAGACGCTTGCCGATCTCCGCCGAGACGTCGACGTTGTTGTACAGCTGGTCGACGAGGTAGCCGGCGGCGGCCGACCGCACCGCGTCGTTCTGCAACAGCTCGGTGCTCGTGGCGGACCAGCCGTCGGGGTTCAGGAGCTGGCGGTCGGCCCAGATGGCGAAGATTCCCGCCACCGCGAGCACGGTGGCGAGCGCCAGCAGCACATCGGCAGCGATGCGCCGTGGCGGCCATCGTCTCGACGCGACGGCCTCGGGTGCCTGTGCCGCAGTCATCACAGTCCCACGATTCAGCCGGCCCGGTGACCGAAGATCACCCCGACGGGCGAATCGGCGAGCGGGTGGCTTGTCGGGCACATCGGCGGCGTGGATACTCGGTCTCGAGCAAGTTGGTGCTCCGGCCACCGACCGCGGTGTCCGGGTGAGTAGCGCAGGAGCACGACGAGCGCCTTTCAGGTGTCGCCGTCGAGCGCGACGCGGAAGCCGACGTTGCCGGCTGAGCTGCCAAAGCCGCCGCCTGGGACGCGGGCGGTCGAGATCGTGGCCCGGGTGCTGGGCGGTGAAGGTTCTGGTCGTGGGCCGGAGGAGCCTGTCTCGCCCGGCTCACGGCCTGGCACACAGCAGCTGGTCATGTCACCACCTCATGGGCGCGGCGACCGGCCTCAGGGGCTCGCGAAGATCGCCTGCCAGTCCTCTTTCATGCTGACGATCACCCAACCGAGCCGCTCGCCGATCGTGGTGATCGGCTCATCCTCCTGGAACGTGGCGGCGGTGCCCTCATAGGAGAACTCGCGCTGGTCGTCGTCGTGGTTGATGAGGATCGCGAGACCGTGACGGCGGTTGGCTTGGGCCCATTCGAGCAGCTCGCGGTCGCCGCCGGAGTTGCCGACGGCGAGGATCGGCGGCCGGCCGATCTGAGATTGGATGTGCTCGATCTTGGCGCCGCCCTCGTTGGCGCTGCCGATCCCAGCGGTCGTACGGCGCACGACTGGCTTGCCGCCGTCGTCGCGATCGAACGTGTAGCCGATCAGCGTTCCGACGACCATCCCCGGCTCGACCGAGTAACGGCGCTTGCTGACTCGGCGGACGAATTCGGTACCGCCAGCTGTGACGATGCCGATCGTGAAGTCACGGGCGCGCAGCTCGTCAAGCAGCTCCAGCATCGGCCGGTAGATCACCCCCTCCAGGCCGGTGCCCAATGTCGGATGCCGATACCGGTTCAGGAAATCGTCCACCGCTGCGTCGAACTCGGCCGGCGTCTGCTGGTCGAACAGCGCGGCGAGCGCACCGCTGACCTTGGCCAGACCGATCTCACCCACCGCCGCCATGTCACCGTCGAGGACGGCGGCGAACTCCGGGCGTTTGCGCAGCGATGGATCGACGCCCGCGCGCTGCCGGAGGGCATCGACAAAGAAGTCGAACTGCACGTAGGTCGGCTTCTCACACCACATCGTGCCGTCGTTGTCGATGTAGGCGACGCGATCATCGACCGGCACGTGGTCGAGATCAGCAAGGAACGTCAGGATGGCGTCCCGGGTCGCGCCGGGACGCCACGACGGCAGCGGCGTGCTCATAGCTCCTCCTCTTCGGGGGTGACGGACGCTAGCCGGTGGAGGAGAGACCATGCAACATCTTCTGCATTTGTTCCTGGACCTCCGCGTCCTCGATCTCGAACATGGCGTAGCTGATTCCGGCAGACTGCAGCGGACGGTTGGGGTACTTCTGATAGGTCGGCAACAGGCTCAGCAGCCTCTCGGCCATCTGTGGCAACTGCCAGGTCTTCTCCGCAAAGCTCGTCATGAAGATGTCGTAGCGCTCCTGCGGGTCCTGCCACAGGTCGAACAGCTCGGGTACGATTGCAGAGTACTTCGCCGCGCCTTTCCACCCGTCGCGGACGTCCCAGACGGCCTTCCACTTCCCGAGTCGGACCGCCCCCGGAATGAGCTCGGTCTCGGTCATGTAGAACCAGTGATCCCGCGTGGACGTTCCCTCGCCTCTGAGCAGCGCCGTCTGGTCGCAGCTGTCAAACACGGTCGCCTTTCCCTCGCGATCTTCGGTCGGCAGATCCAAGCCGGCGAGGTTGGCGAAGGTAGCCATGAAGTCAAGCGACCCGGCGATCTCCGAGTTGCGTCGGCCGGGCTCGATCGTACCCGGCCACCAGGCGATCGCCGGGACCCGACTGCCGCCCTCGTAGTCGGTTCCCTTCGTTCCCCGATAGGGCGTATACCCGCTGTCAGGGTAGACGTCCTGCCAAGCGCCGTTGTCGGTGGTCCAGAAGATCAACGTGTTCTCCGCGATCCCGGCTCGCGAATCTTGTCCACCACAACGCCAACCCGATGGTCAAGCTCGACCAACGAGTCAAGGAACTTCGACTTGGCCATCGACTTGCCCTCGAAATCCGGGTGCGGCAGGTTGGGCTGGTGCAGCTTGGCGGTATTCAAATAGAGAAAGAACGGATGATCGGCTTCCGCATGATCGTCCAGGTAGTCAGTGGCGAGCTTGACCGACTTCTCATCGATGAACGGAATCTTCTCCGAATCGAGCTTTTCGACCTCGCGCCACTTCTCGCCGGCCTTACCCTCGACAGCACCGATCACGTTGCCCCACATCTTCATCGTCTCGGGGTTATCGAACGGGAAGTCCGGGTTAAACGCACGATCGGTATAGGTGTAAGCATTGAGGTGATAAAGCGTGGTGTTGTACATCTCGTCGAACCCGTGCGCCGTCGGCATCGCGTCATCAGACTCGCCGAGATGCCACTTTCCGATGTGACACGTGTCATAGTCAGCCTTCTTGAGTATGCTGGCCAGGGTCCACTCACCGGCCGGCAAACCGCCCCCCTGGCCAGGGAAGGCCACGGTGGTCATCCCGCTGCGAACCGGCAGGCGACCGGTCAACGCCGCGGCGCGACCAGGCGTGCAGCTCGGCTGTCCGTAGAACGACATGAACTGCAATCCCTCGGCCGCGAGACGATCCAGGTTCGGCGTCGGAGCCCCACGATTTTCGCCGCCGCCGTAGCAACCCAGGTCTCCCCAGCCCACATCATCCGACATCAGCAAAATAATGTTCGGCCGGTCAGCCATGTCTGCTTCCTTTCTCTCAGAACACCCGAGCGCATCGGGCCGCGCACAAGGCTTCGTGATCCAGCAAAATCCCGCCGCGACGGCGGAGTTGCATCAATATCGGCTCGGCGGGTGATCCGCCCTCACCCCCAGCGGGTGAGCTGGCCACAGCACGGCGCGCGGACTAGAGCCAGCCAGCGTCGAGCGACGGTCCGGCCTCGGCCTGGACCGGCGAGGCGTCTGAGCGGATCGGCGTCGGCGCGGTGCTGCTCCGGTCAGCCCCGCCGACCTCGCCGGCCACATGTCGGCGCGCAGGCTTGACCGGCAAGCCCACCTGCAGGAGGCTCAGGACACTCGGCGTCGGCGTTCGCATTCGCCGGCGGCTCCCTGCTTGCCGCGGGCGCATCGTCGCGCGCGCTGGCGGTGCTCGTGGCCTACTCGCGCAGACACACCGGCGAGCAGCGGCCGTCGTTCATCCTGGGGGGTCGTCCCTGTCCGGCGCCACGATGCGGCGGTGCTCGCGCACGACTGCCCAGATCAGCGCCACGATCGGAACGGCGATCAACGCGCCGATCACACCGGCGAGCACGGCCCCGGCGGTTACCGCCGCCAGGGTGACGATCGGATGCAGGTCGACCTGCCGGCGGTACACGATCGGGTCGAGCGCGATGCTCTCGACCTGCTGGACGACGAGCACGATCGCCGTCACCGCCACCGCCGTGGCCAGCCCGTTGCCGGCCAGCGCCACCGCCACGCACACGACGCCGGAGACCCACGCGCCGGCGATCGGGATGAACGCCGCGAGAAAGACCATCGCGGTCAGCGAGCCGGCGATCGGCACGTTGAGCGCGATCAGCCCGCCGCCGATGAACACGGCGTCGAACGTGGCCACGATCGTGACGCCGCGCGCGTAGGCTCCGAGTGTGGCCCAGCCCGCCGTCGCGAGCCGCGCCATCTGAGGGCGCCGCGCCGCTCCAGCCCGGTCGACTAGCCATGCCCCGACGCGCTCCCGTCACCGAGGATGTAGATCAGGAAGGCGAGCGTTAGGCCGCCGCCCGCGATCAGCTGCGCGAATATGGACGCGCCGCTGACGACGCCGCCGAACAGCGCGCCGGCCGCATGGGCCAGCGCCGGCCCGGCTTGCTTGCCGAGATCGGAGACCTTCGTGCCGTCGAGCGCCAGCGGCCCCTGGTGGCTCACCAGCCAGCCGGTCGTCTGATCGGCCGCCTTGGACACGAGATGGCCGATCTCATCGAGTTGGCTGACCAGCGAGCCGACGATCACGATCGCCACAAACGCGAGCACGGCGACGAGTGCCACCATCACCACCAGGACCGACAGTCCCCGGGGCAGGCCACGTCTGGTCAGCCATAGCGTAACCGGGAGCAGCTGCGTGGCCATCAGACTGGCCACGAGCACCGGCATCGTCACCACGCGCAGCACCCAGAAGCCGAGCGTTACCACCATCACGAGGGCGATCACGACCAGCAGACGCCAGCTCCACGCCGCGGTCGTCTGAAGTGCACTGGGCACGACGGGGAGGCTGTCAACCCGCGGGGTGGGCGGCAATCACCCCGCACGGGTGATTCCCTCTCACCCCCGGGGGTTCGAGCATGACCTGATGGGCGTGACCCTGCTTCGTCCGCCGCAGCGCAACCTGCTACGCGTTCCCGGCGGAGAGTTCCGGATGGGCTCGAAGCGGTGCTATCCCAATAGCGGCTGTGCGATATGACGGGCGACGTGCGGGAGGGGGCCTCGGACTGGGTTGCGCCCGGTCACGCCGGCTTCGCGGCCCGTCGCAGCGGCGAGCCGGCGGGCACGTTCTGCGCCCCACGCGATCCACGGACCGTCGGCGAGGCGGACGCCCGCGGTCCCGGCGAGACGATCCCCCGCCAGGTGATCAAGGGCGGCTCGCACCCGCGCCCCCCCAGCTACTGCCTGCGCTACCAGCCCGCCCGCCAGTCCGAAGCGATCGTCAGCTCGACCTCGCGCATCGGGTTTCGCTGCATCCTCCGCAGGTGAGCGAGCGCGACCAAGCGCCGGCGAGGGCCGGGGGCGACCAAGCGCCGACGGTGGCCGGGGGCGAGCAAGCGCCGGCGGTGGCCGGGGACGAGCAAGCGCCGGCGGCCGGCTACGAGCGCTTGGTGGTGATCGGCGCGGCGCTCGGCATCCCGGCGGCATTCGCCGCCGCACTGTTCCTCGGGCTCGTCCACGACCTCGAGCATTGGCTGTGGACGGATCTGCCGCACGCGCTGGGGTACTCCTCGCCGCCGTGGTACCTCGTCCTCGGGCTGCCGGTGATCGGCGCCACGATCGTCGTGGGGGCGCGCCGGCTGTTGCCCGGGGACGGGGGTCACCCGCCGCTCCTCGGGCTGAGCACGAAGCCGACCCCGCTGGCGTACGCGCCCGGCGTCGTGCTCGCGGCACTGGGAACGCTTCCGTTCGGTGCCGTGCTGGGACCCGAGGGACCGGTGATCGCACTCGGGTCCGTCGTCGGACTGGGCGTCGCCAGGCTCGTCGGCGTCAGCGAGAAAGTTCGCCCGCTGTTGTCCAACGCCGGTTCGTTTGCCGCGGTCTCGGCCCTGTTCGAGGGCCCGATCGTCGGCGGCGTGATGATGGTCGAGTCCGGCGTCGGCCTCGGCGTGTCACTGATCCCCGACCTGCTGCCGGGGTTTGTCGCCGCCGGCATCGGCTACGTCATCTTCATCGGCTTGGGCAACTGGGGCGGCCTCAATGCCCCGGGACTGATCGTGCCGCACCTTCCGGCCTATCAGGGCACGCACATCTACGACCTCTTCGTCGGCGTGGCGGTCGGCGTGGTCACCGCGCTCGTCATCACGGCCATCCACCGGATCGCAACCCAGGCAGCGAAAGACGGGGCCCGCCGGGTTGCCATGCCGGTGCTGCTGCTCGGTGGCGGCTTGGCGGTGGGCGTGATCGCGCTCGTCGCGCGGGGCCTGGGCGCCGACTCCGAGGACGTCCTCTTCTCCGGGCAGGCGTCGATTCCCGCGCTGATCACCGAGACATCCACGGGCGCGGTGCTCGTGTTGCTGGTCGCCAAGGCGGCGGCGTACATCGTGAGCCTGGCCTGCGGCTTCCGCGGCGGAGCGATCTTCCCCGCGGTCTTCCTCGGCATCGGCGTGGCCACGCTGCCGGTGGTGTGGTTCGGCGTCTCGCCGACCCTCGCGGTCGCGGTCGGCGCCGCGGCGGGCATGGCGTCACAGACCCGCCTGCTGCTGACGTCGATCCTGTTCGGGGCGCTGCTGGTGGGTACGCACGCGCTCGACGCCGTACCCGCCACGGTCCTCGCCGCCGCCGCGGCATGGATGACGGTGGCCGCAGTTGGCTCAGTCGTCGCTCAGGCGCGATGACCCGTCCTCGACGGTCAAGCCGAGATCGCGCAACTCCTGCTTGGACTTGCCCTTGAGCTTGCGGCCGAGCAACGGCCGTCGGTCGTCGTGCATGACGACGCCCTCCGGCTCTGAGGCCAGCGGTTCCTCCCAGCCGCGAAACATCGCCAAGCTGCGAAAGCCATAGCCGACGACGAAGCCGACTCCGGCGGCAAGCCAGGTGTCCTTGGTCGCCGAATACACCAGGATCCAGGCGAGCCCGACGAGCAGCGCCGTGCCGACGAACCACTCGCCTCGGATGAACTGCTTCGGGGTCACCCCGCTCGTGATGTCGATGTAGTACCGGCCGGCCGTCGGTCCGGCGACCGCGAGCAGCAGGCAGCCCCACACCGGATAGCCGACCTCCACGCCCTTCTGCGCTCCGACGATCGCATACCACGGCAGCGAGAACGTCGTCATGAACTGAAACAGGCCCTCGCGAAACAGCTGCCCGCTGTCATAGGCGACGGCGTAGCCGACGATGCCGGCGGCCAGGCACAGCGTCAGGTAGGCCGGGTTCTTGAGCGCGGCAGGCTGCTGGCCCGCCAGCAGATCGCGGGTCACCCCGCCGCCGATGCCGCCCAGGACGGCCATCAGCACAATGCCGACCGCGGTGAACTGCTTGTAGTGATCCGGCCGTCTCGCCAGCAGCGCCCCGTTCAGCGCGTTCGTCGTCGCGGCGACCAGGTCGACCGCGGTGAAGTTCCCGGTCCACCGAAAGCCGCCCCAGTGCACGCTCGTGGAGATGAGTCCGGGTACGAGGAGATGCTCCATGCGCGGTTCGACACTATGGTCGCGGTGGGTGAGCGCTCATCACCCACGGCGGGTGAAGCACGATCACCCCGCGCGCGTGGACGCTGCAGTCATGAGCGTTGTCGCGGTCGATCGCCATCATGCCCGCCCACATCGGTGAGCGAATCGCGGGCGAGGCGCGGACGCCGGACGAGATCCGCGAAGCCGTCTACCTGTTCACGGGCGACGTCGGCGCCAAGCAGAGCCGGTTCTGGCTCCTGCTGATCCTCGCCACGGGCATCGCGACCGCCGGGGTGGTCGGAGACTCGACCCCGACGGTGATCGGTGCCATGATCGTCGCTCCCCTGTCCATCCCGATCCAGGGGGCGGCGGTTGCCATCGCCTACGGCGAGCTGCGCGCGCTGCTGCTGTCGGCGGGCACGGTCGTCGCCTCGGCTCTGGTCGTCGTCGGTCTCAGCGCTCTGATCGCCCTGATCCTGCCCGAGCTCAAGCCGCTGGCCGACAACTCGCAGATCGCGGCGCGCGCCTCGCCGACGCTGATCGACCTCGCCGCCGCAACCGCCACCGGCCTTGCCGGCGCGTTCGCGATCGCGCGGCGCGACATCGGGGACATCCTGCCCGGCGTGGCGATCGCGATCTCGCTGGTCCCGCCGTTGTGCGTGGTGGGCGTGACGATCGCCAGCGGTGACTGGGACGACGCGTTGGGCGCGTTTCTGCTGTTCGCCACCAACGTCCTCGCCATGATCGTCGTCGGGGTGGCGCTGTACACCGCGCTGGGATGGGCGCGCGAGTGGCGCCGCGACCGATCCTTCCGGCCGCGACCGGTGTATGCCGTGCTGGGGCTCGCCACCGCGGCCGTCGTCGCGGCGCTCGGCGTCGCCACGTACCGCACCGTCGAGCTCTCCAACTGGCAAGCCAGCGCCCAGACCGTGGCCTCGACGTGGGCGCGCCGGCACGGCGAGCGCGCGATCACGACGCGCTTTGACGGCAGCACGCTGGTGGTGCTGGTCGAGGGCAACGGCAACGGATCGAACGACGCCGAGCTGCTCAGCGATCTGAAGGGCAAGCTCCCAGCCGGGACGCCGGTCGACGTCAACCGCGTGGGCGGCGAGCTGCACCCGGTGGGGAAGATCCCCTAGATCCGGGCGATGAGCGCAGGCGCCACGGCCCCCGACCGCCGAGGGGCGCGGGCGGTTCACCCGGTCGGGGTGATCCGACCTCACCCGGGGCGCTGGGATGGTGGCGCCATGGCCAAGGAATCCAAGGGACACATCGAGCTGGACGTCCGGGACTCGACCACGGGCTGGTCGTCGTACACGCCGCCGAGCGCGCCCGAGGGCCCGCCCAACATCCTGATCGTGCTCTACGACGACTCCGGCCTGGGCGCGTGGGAGCCGCTCGGCGGGCGGATCCGGATGCCGACGGCTCAGCGTCTGGCGGACAAGGGGCTGACATACACGCCCGGGACGTCCCCGCTGTGCGGCGACGGCCTGTGCGTGGACCGCGCCTCCGGCAATGCGGTGAGCCACATCTACAGGGCGCCCGGCGAGTTCGCCGGCGGCACGATCAGAAAGGTCGAGGTGAGCGTCGGCGCCGATCGGTATCTCGACCTCGAGAGGGAGGCGTTCGCCGCGCTCGCGCGCGAGTGACCCGCGAGGAAACCCCGGACGACAAGCGGGTCTACGGGGAGACATCACCCTTTCCGGGGGCGCGCCGGCGTCCCCTGCTGCATCGCGCGGTGCCCGTCTCGGAGGCGCTGCCGGGGTACCGGTTTCCGACCTTCCGGCGAGACGTGCTCGCCGCCGCCACCGTCGCCGCTCTCGCCATCCCCTCGGCGATGGCGTATGCGGAGCTGGCGGGCGTCACGCCGATCGCGGGCCTGTACGCTCTGCTGCTGCCGACGGTGGCGTACGCGCTGCTGGGCTCGTCCCGGCAGCTGATCGTCGGGCCCGAGGGATCGCTGTCGGCGCTCGTCGCCGCGGCCATCCTGCCGCTCGCCGCGGCTGGCAGCGGGAAGGCGGCCGAGCTGGCGGCGATGCTCGCGCTGCTCGTCGGCGCATGCTTCTTCATCGCGCGCCTGCTGCGGCTCGGTTGGTTGGCCGACTACTTCTCGCAGCCGGTGCTGATCGGGTACATGCACGGCGTCGCCGTCGTGCTGGTGATCGGCCAGCTCGGCAAGCTGACCGGCGTCTCGATCAAGGCCAGCGACCCGATCCCGCAGCTCGCCCAGCTCGTGCAGCACCTCGGGGAAGCAAGCGGGGCGACCCTGGCGGTGTCGGGCCCGGCCCTGGCTATTCTGCTCACCCTGCGGTTCTTGCGGCCGCGCATCCCCGCGGCGCTGATCGTCGTGATCGTCGGGATCATCGCCTCCGCCGCGCTCGGCCTCGCCCATCACGGCGTCGCAGTGGTCGGCACGATCCCGCCCGGACTTCCCTCGCTGCACGTGCCGACGCCGCCGGTCAAGAACATCGTCACGCTCGCTCCCTCGGCCGTGGCGCTGTTCCTGGTGTGCTTCGCAGACGGCATTCTCACCGCGAGATCGTTCGCCGGGGCCGCCGGGGGGCACATCCGGGTCGACCAGGAGCTGATCGCGCTCGGGGCGGCGAACGTGGCCGCCGGGTTCACGCGCGGGATCGTGGTCGGCGGCAGCGGCTCGCGCACCGCAGTCAACCAGTCGATGGGCGCACGCAGCCAGATCGCGGGATTCCTCGCGGCGGCGATCGTGGCGCTCGTGTTGCTGTTCCTCACCGGCCCGATCGCCAAGCTTCCGTCGGCGGTGCTCGGAGCGGTGATCGTCAGCGCCGCGGTGGGCCTCGTCGACCCCGCCGCCTGGCGGGGGCTGTGGGAGACCGATCACGTCGAGCTGACGATCGCTGCGGTGACGACCGCCGGCGTCATCGTGACCGGCCTGTTGCCAGCGATCGCGTTTGCCGTTGGGTTGTCGATCGTCGATGTCGTTCGGCGCAGCGCCCGCCCGCACGATGCCGTGCTGGGGTGGGTGCCATCGCTGGACCGCTGGGCCGATGTCGCCGCGCATCGCGACGCCCGGGTGACGCCGGGGGTCGTCGTCTACCGGCTCGACGACCGGCTGTTCTTCGCCAACGCCAGCTATTTCAAGGGGCGCGTGCGGGAGGCCCTGCGCGGCTCACCGACGCCGCCACGCTGCCTCGTGCTCGACGCCGAGGCGATCGCGCACGTCGATTCCGCCGGCAGCGACGCGCTCCTGGAGCTCGTCGAGGAGCTCGAGGACGAGGGCGTGCGCACGCGCGTTGCGCGGATCAAGCAGCCGGTTCTGGATCGGCTGCACGTCAGCGGCGTGGCGGATACGATCGGGACCGACCGATTCCACGGGACGATCCGGGCCGCGGTCGAGGCCGCTCGCGACGGCGATCGCGGGTGAGCGGCGGTGCGGCGCCCGAGCCGCGCCGCAGGTCACGCCTCAATACGCGGCGACTTCCTCGGCGGCGAGCAGCCCGATCGCGACGAGATCGGCCGGGTGGACCCACGCATCGGCGAGCAGCGTCCCGCCGGCGCCGCGGACCGCGTCACGCAGCTCGATCGCCCATCGGTGCTCCAGCAGCGCGACCGCCGCCGCCGAGCCTGGAGGGATCGCGTCGTCGACATACCAGAAGTCCTCTTCGCGCAGCGCCGGGCCGTCGCCCTCGCCGATTCCGGCCGCGCCGAGGATCGCTCCGACCTCGTCCGCCTCCTCGCCGCCCGCGCCCAGGCCGATCAGCGCGCCCACGGTGGCGCCGAGCTCAGCGAGCTCCCCGGCGTCGAGATCGGTGTGCCGCAGGCGCTCGATGTTCCCGTCCTCGTCCTTGCGCACGACGAGGAGATCGACGAGGCGCACGACGCCGCTCTCGCCCAGGCGCCGAAGCTGGGCGAGTGCCTCGCCCTGGAAGTTCGGCTCGTCGAACCCGAGGACGAGCAGCTGGACGGGTCCGATCGCCATCGCGTCAGCTCTCCAGCAGCTTCTTCTTGGCCGCGTCGAACTCGTCGGCCGACAGGACGCCCTGCTGCTGGAGCGTCTGGAGCTCCTTCAGCTTCGACACGAGGTCGGTCTGGCCGGCGGGCGGTGCAGCCGCCTGGGGCGGGGCCGGCTGGCTCTCGAGCTGCGCGATCCGCGCCTCCTGATCCTGCTCGTACTGGGTCCGGCGAGCCGCGTTGCGGCCGGCGACGACCCCGGCACCCCCGATCATCGCTCCGCGCAAAAGCGGACGCCGTCGTACGAACATGGGCGCCAGGCTCTCACCGGGCCGGGTGAGGGCGCATCACCCCAAGAGGGTGATGCGCCCCGCGCTGGCTCGCTCGGCGGCTGCATCGCCCGTGGACGCGCGTTCAGGTTGTGGTCGCGTGCGGATGACTGCGCCGGGTGACCACGAGGGGTGATTGCGGTGTCGCTCGCATTGACGGCGCCCACCGGGTCGGCCATCATCGGCTGCGATGAAGATGCCCTGGATGCTCGGCGCGGCCGTGAAACGTGTGCGGCTGCTGCCGGGAGCGCTCGTGGCCATGGTCGTGGCGGCTGCTCTGCTGGCGGCGGCGCCGGGCTCGGCGCGCGCCGCCGGATCTGGCTACTACGTGACGTTCGCAGCGCGGTCGTGCCCCTCCTACAGCGATGTCTTCGCCAACAAGTCGCGCACCGACAGCCAGGAGAGCCTCGAGAACCTCGGCCCGGACTCGCCCTATAACACCAACGGCGAGACGATGGTCGATCCGAGGGTCGAGGACAGCCCGCCCGAGGACGCGTGCAGCCCGCTGCCCGGTTGGCAGTTCACGCTCGGTCACGCGACGCGGACCGGGATCGACGGACCGTGGGGCTCGATGTCAGCCGTCACCGATCCGTTTGACACGCCGATCGTCACCCAGGACTCGACGCCGCTGTACGATCAGTTTCACCAGGCGATCCCCGGACAGTCGCTCGCCGGCGCGACCACGATCGAGCTCACCGACGAGGAGCGCCAGCAGGCGAGCACCACGTTGAACCTGTGGGTGCAGGGCGGCACGCCCGATGACCCGGTGCTGGCGCAGAAGTACCCCGGCCCTCAATATGGGTTCGCGGCGCTTCGGTGCGCGACCGACGCGGTCCAAGGCGACAACATCGAGTACATCTACTTCCCGGCCGGGGTGACGCACGTCTTCTGCTACGCGTTCTACGTCGTCCCGCCGCCGACGTCGGGGACGATCACGATCCAGAAGCGCGTGGTTGGCGCCCCCGCTGGCGAGAATCCGGCGTTTCACTTCAACGGCTCGATCTCTTACAACCCCGACGGCTTCAGCCTCTCCAACGGCCAGTCCGAGGACTTCTACCGCGCCGGCGGCCAGACCTGGGACGTCCATGAGGACCCGGTCGACAACTACCGCCTGACCTCGGTCGACTGCACGGCCAAGACGGCATCCGGAGGGGCCGGGTCGAGCACCGCAACCGTCAGTGGCAGTTCGGTCTCGATCACGCTCGCCGCCACCGAGCACGAGACCTGCGTCTACACCAACACCTACGTGCCGCCACGGGGTGGCCTGACAATCGACAAGATCACGCGCGGCGGGGTCGGCCAGTTCGGCTACACGGTCGCACCCGGCGGCGGCGGCGCTTCCCGTCACGCGGTGGCGACCACCACGGACGTTGGCGTGCCCGCGGCGGCTAAGCCGTCGCTGGCCAACCTCCGCCCCGGCGACTACACGGTCACCGAGCACATGCCACGCACCAACGCCGGGCGGTGGAAGGCCGTCAGCGCCACCTGCGATGGCGTTCGACAGAAGGCCGGCCAGCCGGCTCACGTCACGGTGAGCAGCAGCAAGACGAGCACCTGCGTATTCGGCAATGTGTTCATCCCGGCCGGGGCGATCTCGCTGGCCAAGATCACCGATGGGAAGACGGGGACCGTCAACTTCCTGGTCGCCGGCCGCGCGGGAATCCACGTGCAGCAGTACCACCAGCAGGCGACGACCACCAAGCAGGGCATTCCGGCCGGCGCCAAGCCCAACAGCTCCGCCGACTCGACCGCCCATCTGCCGCTGGGACTCTACCTGGTCGCTGAGCAGGCCCCGCCCCGCGAGAACCCGAGGCAGTGGACGGTGCAATCGGTGGAGTGCAATGGTCAGCTGGTGCCGTTCAACCGAGGTGTCATCGAGGTGCGCTTGACGCCGGCGCATCCCAGGATGCGCTGTGTCTATACCGACACCTTCCATCGTCATCCCATTCCGCCGCCGAGGCCACCGAAGCCAACGCCGCCATCGCCGCCAACGCCACCGTCGCCGCCAAGCCCTCCGTCACCACCCAGCCCAGTCACCCCGCCCGCACCGGCGTACACCACTGCCGATCTGTCGGTGATCAAGCGAGCGTTGAGCCCGGTCGTGGTCAAGGGCGACGCGGTCACCTACCGGATCATCGTTCACAATCGCGGGCCCGACGCCGCCGCCCACGTCGTGCTCGCAGACCAGCCGCGCGGAGATGCGAAGGTCGTCTACGTCCACCCCTCGACCGGACAGTGCCACACCGGAAGGCTGATCATCTGCCAGCTCGGGAACATCGAGGCCGGCGCCACCGTGTCCGTCACGGTGCAGCTGATCCCGGAAACCACACAGACGCCGTTCGTCAACCTGGCCGCGGTCGGCAGCGCGACGGCCGACCGGACGCTGGCCAACAACGTCTCGCGCTCCAGCGTCCGGATTGTCACCCCACCCAAGCACCCCGTCGCCTGCCAGTCGAGCGTCGGTCCGGTCGCCCGCCCGGCCTGCTGAGCACGCAGCGATCCACAGCGACTGGGTCCCCGATGAGCTGCGAATACTTCGTCCTCGTCGCCTTGCGCAGCGCTGGTGCGCGGCCGCTTCTGCGTCCTCGCCCGGCTTGTTAGTGTGAACGGTCCCTCGGAGGTGGGGGCGGCGGGATCGTCGTGAGCGCGGGCGCGATGTCGGGCCAGATCAGCAGCACTGGGCACGGGGCGTGATCGACCACGAAGCGCGCCGCCGGTCCCAGGCTGCGAGGTCCGAGCCGGCTGCGGTCGCCGTCGCGGGCGAGCACGAGGATGTCCATCGAGTCGGCGGCGGCCACGACCTCGTGCTCGACGCGCCCGCGGCGCGCCTCGAGTGCGACCGGGCGCCCCAGCCTCGCCCGCGCCTCGGCGAGCAACTGCTGGGCGGCTTGATCGGAGGTCACTCGCAGCGGTTCCGGGGCCGGGTGTGGGCGGGGGTGGCGGCCAAGCAGGCCGAACCGCGCCGCGCCGGCGACGGTCTCCGCCTCGGTGCTCGCCACGTGCAGCAGCGTGACCTCGGCGTCGCTGGGGAGAAACGCCACGGCTTGCGCGACGGTGGCCTCCCAGGTGTCATCGATGATCCAGACGAGCGCGCGCATCTCTGCCTGCTTGGTGGGGAGCGCTTAGACCTGTAGAGCTAACCAGAGGAGCACGGTCGCCGCGACCAGCCCCGCGGGGACGGTCAATACGCCCAGGCGCAGGAACTCGCCGAGTTCGACGTCGGTGTCCTCGGCGTGCAGGACCCGGCGCCACAGCAACGTGGCCAGCGATCCGACATAGGTGAGGTTGGGGCCCACGTTTACACCGATCAGCGTGGCCAGGACGGGCCCGGTGCCGGCGCCCGCCGCCACCGGGACGAGCATCAGCGTCGCCGGTAGGTTGTTGACGAGGTTCGCCAGGATGGCGCTCAGCGCGGCGATCGCGAGCAGGTCGGGCAGCGAGCCGCCCGTGGGGAGCACGGCGCGCACCGCGGTGTCCAGTCCGTTGCCGCTTGCCGCCTGCACGATCACCCCGAGCCCCAGCACGAAGATGAGAAAGCCGGGCTGCACCGCGCGCACGAGCGCCACCGGGGTAGCCGCTCGGCGGACGAGCGCCGGGACGGTCATCGCCGCGGCGCCCGCGGCGGCAAACCAGACCGGCGCGATCCCCAGCACCGAGCTCAGCGCGAACCCGGCCAGCGTGAGCGCGAGCACCGTGACCGCCAGGCGCGGCAGCTCCGGGCGGGCCGGCGGCGCCCCCGCATGGCGCGGGCGTTCGAGATCGACCGCGAAGAAGCGCCGGAACACAGCCCACTCGACGCCGAGCACGGCGATCGTCGGAAGCACCATCAGGGCGGCAAAGCGCACGAACGACAACCTGCTGGCGTGAAAGGCCAACAAGTTGGTGAGATTGGAAACGGGCAACAGCAGCGACGCCGAGTTGGCCAGGTGCGAGCAGGCGTAGACGTGGGGCTTGGCGCTCGTGCGCATCCGCGCCGCCGTCGCGAACACGACCGGCGTGAGCAGCACGATCGTCGCATCGAGACTGAGCACGGCCGTGATCGCGGCGGCGATCACGAACACGAACGCCAGCAGCCGCTGCGGGCTGCCTCGGGCGCCGCGGGCCATGACCGCGCCCATCGCGTCGAACAGGCCGTCGCGCCGACAGCCGTCGGCGATGAGCAGCATGGCGGCCAGAAACCCCACCGTTGGCCCGAGATCACGCAGGGCGGAGCCCGCCGCCGAAGGCCCGACCGCGCCGACGATGATCAGCAGCACGGCTCCCGCGCAGGCGGCGAGCGCCTCCGACAGGTAGGGCGGCCGGGCCACCGCCACCCCGAGCGTCACCGCCAACACGACCAGCGCCAGGGCGAGCGCGAGACCGTCCGTCACGCCGGCCGCTCCTGCGGCTGCCACTGGCGGATCCGACGCCCAGCTGCGCTGCACGTGGATCGCAGGACGCAGCAGATCAAGCCGTCTGCGCCGGGGCCGACGCGCGGAGCTCGTCGATCGCCCGCTCGCGGAGCTTGAACTTCTGGACCTTGCCGGTGACGGTCATCGGAAACTCGTCGACGAGCCTCACGTACCGCGGGATCTTGTAGTGGGCAATCCGGTCCTGGCAGAACCGGCGTATCGCCTCGGAGTCCAGCGAGGCTCCGCCCCGCGGTATCACCCAGGCCATCAGCTCCTCGCCGTAGCGCTGGTCCGGGACTCCCACCACCTGGACGTCGGCGATGTCGGGGTGTGCGTAGAGGAACTCTTCCACCTCCCGGGGATACACGTTCTCGCCGCCGCGGATCACCATGTCCTTGCTCCGCCCGACGATGCTCACGTATCCGTCCTCGTCCATCGTGGCCAGATCGCCGGTGTGCATCCAGCCGTCCTCGTCGATCGCCTCGGCGGTCCGTTCCTGGTCCTTCCAGTATCCGGTCATCACGCTGTAGCCGCGCGTGCACAGCTCTCCGGAGGAGTCGCGGCCCACGGTCGCGCCACTGCCCGGATCGATGATCTTGACCTCCACGTGCGGATGCACGCGTCCCACCGTGCCCACTCGCTTGGGGATCGGGTCGTCGAACCTCGTCTGCGTCGAGACCGGAGACGTTTCGGTCATGCCGTAAGCGATCGCCACCTCGCGCATGTGCATGAGCTCGATCACCCGTCGCATCACCTCGGCCGGGCAGGGGGAGCCGGCCATGATGCCGGTGCGCAGCGAGCGGAGATCGAACTGCGCGAACCTGGGGTGGTCCAGCTCGGCGATGAACATCGTCGGCACCCCGTAGAGCGAGCTGCAGCGCTCCCGCGCACACGCCGCCAGGCTGGCCTCGGGATCGAACGCGGGGGCGGGGATGACCATTGTGGCGGCGTGTGAGGTGCAGGCGAGATTGCCCATCACCATGCCGAAGCAGTGGTAGAAGGGCACCGGGATGCAGACCCGGTCCTCAGGCGTGTAGTGGCACAGCTCGCCGACGAAGAACCCGTTGTTGAGGATGTTGCGGTGCGTCAGCGTGGCCCCCTTGGGAAAGCCGGTGGTGCCGCTGGTGTACTGGATGTTGATCGGCTCGTCGCGGTCGAGCTGACGCTCTCTGACCGCGAGCTCCTCGCCCGGCACGCCGGTTGCGCCCGAGAGAAGCTCGTCCCACTCATCGCCGCCGAGGAACACGACCCGTTCGAGCTCGGGCAGCCGGTCTTTGACCTCCGCCACCATCGCGCGGTAGTCCGAGGTCCGAAACGCGGGCGCCGCGATCAGCATCCGGCAGCCCGACTGGCCGAGGGCATACTCGAGCTCGGAGGTCCGGTAGGCCGGATTGACGTTGACCAGGATCACGCCGAGCTTGGCGCTCGCGTACTGGACCAGCGTCCATTCGGCGCAGTTCGGGCTCCAGATCCCCAGGCGATCGCCCTTGACCAAGCCGGCCGAGATCAGCGCGCGAGCCAGCTCGTCGACGGCCGCGCCCAGCTCTGCGTACGTATAGCGAACCTCCTGCGCGCACGAGACCAGTGCCTCGCGATCGCCGTGCTCGCTCACCGCCCGCTCCAGGTTGGCGCCGATCGTCTCCTCGAGCAAGGCGACCGAGGATTCACCCCGGGCGTAGGACTCGGTCATCGCTCTCCTGTTCTTTGTCTGCTCCCTCGACAGCGAGCGCGATTCTACGCGCTGGCGGCCCGCTCCCATTCCCGTTCACGCGGTGGCGATAGGCGTGCAGGAGATCCCGGTGGGTGAGCCAGCCGATCAGCCGGTCGTCTGACTCGTCCAGGACGGGCAGCCCCTCGTCGTCGGTGGCGCCCAGCGCGATGACCGCGTCCTCGAGCGAGTCGCCGGCGTGGACGGTCGGAGGCTCGCGCATCAAGCTGCCCGCCACCTGAGGCGCGCCCGAGTTGGCGCTGATGTCGCGCTCGATGTCGACGGCCGCGACCACCCCCAGCAGCCGTCCGTCGCCGTCGACCACCGGCAGTGAGTCCAGCCGGTCGGCGGCGAACCGATCGACGATCTCGTCCACCGGCGTCTCGGGATCCAGCCAGGCGGGCGCGCTGACCATGGCGTCGGCGACCGTGATCTGAGCCATCAGGCGGGGCGGCGGGGCGTCCACGTCGATCCCGCGGCGGCGCAGCTTGAGGGTGTAGATGTTGTCACGCGTGATCGCGTTGCTCAGCCCGGTGGCCACCACGATCGCGAACATCAGCGGCAGGATTATCTGGTAGTTGCCGGTCAGCTCGAAGATGATCACCACGGCGGTCATCGGTGCGCGCGCGGCGGCGGCGAACACCGCGCCCATCCCGACCAGCCCGTAGGCCCCGGCGGCCCGAGCCACGTGGGGCAGGAGCGCGTGCACGACGTCGCCATAGGCGGTGCCCAACATGGCTCCGATGAACAGCGACGGCGCGAACACGCCGCCCGAGCCGCCGATCCACATGGTCAGGCTGGTGGCCAGGATCTTGGCGACCATGAGTCCCAGCAGGACAAGCAGGACGTACTGGCCCGACACGCCCTTCGTCAGCACCGGGTAGCCGACCCCGTACATCTCGGGGACCGCCAGCAGGAGCAGCCCGAGCAGGATCCCGCCGACGCCGGGACGCAGGGATTCCGACCAACCCAGGCTGCCCCAGATGCGGTCCGCGATGTCCTCGCCGCGGTAGAGGACGCGCACGAAGGTCAGGCCGACGAGGGTCGCGAGCGCTCCGAGCAGCGCGTAGAGCACCAGCTCGGAGGGAGAGGTGAACGTGAAGTGCGGAAGGTGCAGGAAGGAGCCGCTCCCGAACGCCGCCCGGCCGATCGCGTCGGCGGTCACCGAGCTGAGCACGACCATCCCGAACGAACCCGTCTCGAAATTGCGCAGGATCAGCTCCAAAGCGAAGAAAACGCCCGCGATCGGTGCGTTGAAGGTGGCGGATATGCCGCCGGCGGCGCCGCACGCCACCAGTAGCCGCAGCTGGCTCTCGGGGACCTTGACCCACTGACCGAGGACCGAGCCCAGGGCAGAGCCGATCTGCACGATCGGCCCCTCGCGCCCCACCGAGCCGCCGGAGCCGATGCACAGAGCCGAGGCCAGGGACTTGACGATCGGAACCTGCGGTCGCATCCGACCGCCCATGCGCCTGACCGCGAGCATCACCTCGGGTACGCCGTGGCCCCGCGCCTCGGGCGCGAAGCGGTTGACCAGCGGACCGTAGATCAGGCCCCCGACGATGGGCACCAGGACCACGAACCAGATCCCGAGCCCGGGCAAATCGGGATTGACGGCGTGCCCGGCTGCGCTGTAGTCCTTGTGACCGCTGAACAGCTCGGTGAACGTGCGGATCAGGTAGCGGAACACGACCGCTCCCAAGCCGGCGCCCGCTCCGGTCACGATCGCCAGCAGGCTCAGCGCCCCGCGTCCGCTCAGCAGGGAACGCTGAAACCGGTGCTGCAGGGTATTTCCCCAGACGTGTCTGATCCTCGTCACACTTCGAGCCTACGGTCGAGGCTGACGCGCCAGGGGGCCCTGGCGCACCGGCGGTCAGCCCCCTGACTGATTTGCCGTCCGGCGCCGTGCCGCATACTCCCAGGCGTGTTCAGCGGCCGACCATGGCGATGACCGTCTGCCAGCTCCTGCGTGAGGATCCCGAGCTCCTCTCGGCGATCGATCCCGCTCGGCGCCCCCGGGCAGTCCAGGAGTGCATCGTCGGTGTCGCCCGCGCCGCCCGCGGACGCTGGAGCCCGCTCGAGGCTCCGGCACTGCAGAGAGGGGTAGGGCTGCTCGTCCTGGAAGGCCTGCTGATCCGCCGAGTCGGAATCGACGGGCGCTCGGGCTCGGAGCTGCTGGGGGAAGGGGACCTGCTGCGTCCCTGGCAGGGTGAGGATGCATTTCCGACGCTGACCATGACCACCGGATGGAGGGTGCTCGAGCCCGCCCGGCTGGCGCTTCTGGACGAGGGCGCCGCCCGGCGCCTCGCCGCCTACCCGGAGCTCACCGGCCGGCTCGTGGCCCGAGCGCTCGAGCGCGCGCGCAACCTGGCGATCAACATGACGATCGTCCATCAGGCCCGCGTCAACGTGCGACTGCGCATGCTGCTCTGGCACCTCGCCGACCGCTGGGGACGGGTTCGCAGCGACGGGGTGATCCTGCCGTTGCGCTTGACCCATACGGTGCTCGCCGATCTGGTGGCCGCGCGGCGCCCGACGGTCACCAGCGCCCTGACCGAGCTGGCCAGGCAGGAGCTGGTGACGCCCGTCAAGGAGGGCTGGCTGCTGACCGGTGAGCCCCCGGGCGAGCTGCTCGCGCTCCAGGAGGTCGGCGTCTCCGGGCCCGTCGACGCCGTCTCAGCCTCGGTGGCCGTGGTCACGCCTCCGGCGGCCTCCTGAGCTCAGCGCCACCGCGCCGGCCGGCGCGGGTGGCCGCTCCCAGTGATCTGTTTTTCGGCGTTCCCCGTAGAAGCCTCTGTATCCGGGCGCACGTCTCAGATCGATCCGGACCCAGAAACGGAGAACTCGATGACCGAGATCACCAACGATGGCGACCGGCAGACCACGGGCGCCGTGGAGCAGCTCGCACGCGACGACGTCGAGCGCAAGCGATTTCTCAAGATGGCCGGCAAGCGGATGGGCGCCGGCGCGGCCGCGACCGGGCTTGCGGCCTTCATCGCCGCCTGCGGCAGCTCGTCGAGCTCGTCGAGCTCGAAGGCCGCCACGTCCAGCGCGGCGGCCCCCAGCTCCAGCACCACCACCAGCAGCGCCGACTCGAGCTCGGGTGACCTGGCGATCGTCAACTACGCGCTGACGCTCGAGTACCTGGAGTCGCAGTTCTACGCCAAGGTGATCAAGAGCGGCCTGTTCCACGGCAAGGACCTGGCGGTGCTCAAGAGCTTCGGCGCCGAGGAGGCTCAGCACGTGCTCGCGCTGCACAAGGTCGCGTCGAGCCTTGGCACCCCGGCCGCCCGGCCGACCGGCAAGTTCCCGATCAAGAGCGCCGCGCAGGTGACGATGCTCGCGGGCACCGTCGAGAACCTCGGCGCTGCCGCCTACCTGGGGCAGGCCGCCAACATCCAGAGCAAGGAGATCCTGGCCGCCGCGCTGGCGATCCACACGATCGAGGCGCGCCACGCGGCGACGATCAACCTGCTGCTCAAGAAGAGCCCCACGCCCGACGGCGCATTCGCCAAGCCGGCGAGCATGTCCACGGTGCTGGCGGCCGTCAAGCCATTCATCGCCTAGACCCGATCCCGTCTTAGAGAGGAACCACGAAACCATGAGAACTCCTGACCCTGCAAGCCCCGAGCTGGGCGCCGTGGAGGTGCACGGCATCAACCGCGCCAGCTTCATCCTGCGCGGAGCGCTCGCCGCCGGCGCCGTCTACGGCGCCGGAGCGGTAGCTCCGTTCGTGAGCAACGCGCTTGCTGCCAGCTCGGACCTGGACATCCTCAACTTCGCGCTCACGCTCGAGTATCTGGAGACCGACTTCTACAAGGTCAAGGGCAAGTCAGTCGGGCTCAGCGGGCAGGCCAAGGCGCTCGCCGGCTCGTTCGGCGACGAGGAGTCCGAGCACGTGGCCGCGCTCACCAAGGCGATCACGGCGTCCGGCGGCACGCCCGTCAAGAAGCCGATGTTCGACTTTCCAGTCCACAACCAGGCCGGCTTCCTCAAGCTCGCCTACCTGCTGGAGAACACCGGCGTCGGGGCCTACAACGGCGCCGGTCCGGCGCTGCAGAACAAGATGCTGCTGGCCGCGGCCGGGTCGATCGTGCAGATCGAGGCGCGCCACGCCGCATCCATCGCGGTCCTCACCGGCATGCCGATAACGCCCAACGGCGCATTCGACAAGCCGCTGTCCATGAAGCAGGTTCTCGCCAAGGCCGGGCCGCTGATCAAGAAGTAGCCGAGCCCATCGCACCTGCGCGCGCGGCCCCGGGAGCGCTCCTCCCGCGTGGGCCGCGCGTCCACGATCCCGACCTGATCAACTACCCCTAGGCCGCACGCGTGTTCAAATCGCCACTCAGCCTCCGCCGTTCACAACCCGAGCTGCTCACGCTTGCCGACGAGGACCTGATGCAGCTGGTCCACGACGGCGAGGCGCAGGCGTTCGAGGTGATCTTCGATCGTCACGCGAGCGCGGCGTTCTCGTTGGCCTACCGGATGTGCGGGCGCCGGGGGATGGCCGAGGACGTCGTCCAGGAGGCGTTCCTGTCGCTGTGGCGCAGCGGCGCTCGTTACGACCGGGCCCGGGGGAGCGTGCGCTCGTGGGTGCTCGGCGTCGTCCACAACCGCGCCATCGACGCCTTCCGGCGCGAGGTGGTGCGCACCGGTCGCGACGTCTCAGACGAAGGCGCCGCCGAGCGCATGCCGGCCCCCGAGAACACCGAGGCCGAGGTCCAGCGCCGCGACGAGGCCGAGCACGTGCGCAGCGCCCTGCAGGAGCTGCCCGCCGATCAGCGCCAGGTGATCGAGCTGGCCTACTTCGGCGGCTTCAGCCACAGCCAGATCGCCACCATGCTCAAGCTCCCGGCGGGCACCGTGAAAGGCCGCATGCGGCTGGGCTTGACGAAGTTGCGCGTCGCCCTCGACGGACCGTTCGGGGGCCATGCTATGACAGAGATGAGACCATGAGCGACGAGAATCGGACCGTTGACCACGAGGGCTGCGGCGCTGATGTCGCGGCCTATGCGCTGGGCGCGCTCGATGCCGAAGAAGTAGAGGCCTTCCGTCGCCACCTCGAGTCGTGCGCCGTCTGCCGGGACGAGCTGGCCGCGTTCGAAGGCGTGGTCGACGCCCTGCCGATGAGCGTTCCCCCGCAGCCCGTGCCCCCGGGTCTCCGGCGCCGGGTGATGCGAGCCGTCGAGACCGAACCCAAGCCCCGAGCGAAGCAGGAGCCGGCTCGCCGCCGCCGCTTCCGGCTGGGCGACTGGCTGGTTCCCAGGCCGGCGCTGGCCCTGGGGTCGGCGCTGGTGGTGGCTGCGTGCGTGATCGCCGGGGTGGCGCTGACATCGTCTTCGAGCCCGTCCACGCGAGTCATCGACGCTCAGGTCACCGGCCAGGGGGCCGCCCAGCTGCGGGTGCGTGGCGACCAGGGCCAGCTCGTAGTGCGCCGCTTCTCGCCCCCGCCGGCCGGCCAGATCTACGAGGTCTGGCTCGTGAAGCCTGACCGGCCGCCCGCGCCCACGAACGCCCTGTTCAGCGTCACCGCCCAGGGCGACGGAGACGTCGAGGTGCCCGGCAGCCTGCGAGGGGTCTCCAAGGTGATGGTCACCCCCGAGCCCGCCGGTGGCAGCCTGGTGCCCACCCACTCCCCGGTGATCCAGGCCAGCTTGACCTGAGGGCGGCCCGAGCCGTAGGAGTCGCCGGACGAGATTGCAGAACCGCGGCGCGGGACAGAACCGCAGCTGCCCCTGACTTGCGCGGATTGGGCGGCGCGATCCGTAGCTGCCAGGCGCCTGGTCAAGCGAACGTCGTCCGCTGCCAGAGCCTCGCTGTCATTCGACCGCCGTTCTACAGACAGGGATGGCGATCTCGGTCGTGGAAGTGATCCGGCGGCGCGACCATTGCGTAGGAATCAGCGACTGATCCCCACCATCTCAAATCGAGGAGACGCGCCATGAGCACGCCCCTGGCGTTTGTCGCCCGGATCGAGGCGAAGCCGGACAAGGCCGAGGAGGTGGCCGAGCTGCTGCGCAGCGCGTTGCCGCTCGCGCAGGCCGAACCCGGAACGGTCGACTGGTATGCGGCACGGACCGCCACGACCACGTTCTGGATCTTCGATACGTTCGGCAACGAGGAGGACCGCCAGGCACACGTCAACGGTGAGATCGCCGCCGCGCTGATGGCCCATGCCGACGACCTGCTGGTCTCGCCGCCTGAGATCCTCCCCGCAGACGTGCTCGCGGCCAAGTAGCGCCTCGCCCGGCGCACAGTCGAAGGGCTCGGCCGACGGTTCGCCTCTACCATCGGCTGCAGTGTCGATTCAGTGGACCGGTCTGGGTCCGGAGCTGGCGGTGGCGCTCGGACCGTCGTCAGGATCGTCATGATCGCGATCGTGCTGGGTCTCCTGGCCGCCGGGGCCTATGGCACGTCTGACTTCGCCGCCGGACTGGCCAGCCGCCAGTTCGCGTCCGGGCCCGTCACCGGAGCGGTGCAGACGCTCACGCTGTTGACGGCGGCGGCTGCGGTGGTCCTGTTTCCCGGTGCCGGCCCGAGCACAAGCGTGCTCGCCTGGGGCGCGGTCAGCGGGCTGGGGACCGCGCTGGGCACGCTGTCTCTCTATCACGGCCTGTCAGTCGCCCGCATGAGCGTCGTCGCCACCCTCTCGGCGGTGCTGACCGCCGTCATCCCGGTCATCGTCGGGGTGGCTCTCGGGAACCATCTGACCCTGGAGGCGGAGGCGGGCATCGCGATCGCGATCCCCGCGATCGGATTGATCTCCTGGCAGCCTGAAGCCGAGGCTCGCAGTGCCGCTCGTGCCGGGGTCCTCTACGGAGTGCTCGCCGGCCTGGGATTTGCGCTGCTCTTCATCGCGCTGGATCGCGCCGGCACGCACGCCGGCGCGTGGCCCCTGATTCCCGGCCAGCTGCTCGCTCTGCTGCTGATCGCCCCGTTCGCCTACCGCGGCCTGAGCGCCCGGGCAAATCCACCGCGGTCAGCAGTCGCGCTCACGCTGGGCGCCGGCGTGCTCAGCGGGATCGCGAACCTGCTCTTCCTGGCGGCCACCGGCCGCGGAGAGCTCGCCATCGTCGCCGTCCTCACCTCGCTGTACCCGGCCGCGACCGTAGTGCTGGCCCGCGCCTTTTTGGCCGAACGCTGGACCCGCGTGCAAGCCACCGGACTGCTCGCGTCAGTCGCGGCGATCATCCTGGTCAGCGCAGGCTGACCTGCGCCCGCCCGAACTTCTCTGCCTGATGGGTTGAACGTCGCGCTCAACCGGGTAGTGGAATGCTCGTCGCTGCGCCCACGGGCAAAAATGGTGATCCAAGCTCGCCGCCGATCCGTATGAAGGACCAGCCAGCGAAACCTATCGATCGGAGCATCGAATGTTGGGACTCGACAATCCAATTCACATCGCCTTTGTGCTCATCGTGCTGTTGCTGATCTTCGGGGCCAAGCGCCTGCCCGAGATGGGCAAGTCGATGGGCGAGGGCCTGCGCGGCTTCAAGGACTCGCTCACCGGCGAGCCGTCGCACAGCGCCATGACCCCGCACGACGCCGACGCCGACCCTACCCCGGCGCGTGTCGATGCGCTGACCCAGGCCACGCCGGACCCGGTGGCCGCGCCGCTCACCCCGGAGCACAGCGAAGAGCGCCCTCGGGTCGGCTCGGCCGCCTAGCTTCGGAAAACCCTCTCCCGAGAAGCAAGGACGCTGGCCATGCAGATGCCAGGCGCGTTCGCGCCCGCCGCCCTCCGCCCGGTGAGCCACGAAGCCCGCATGGGAGTCGTGGATCACCTGGAGGAGCTCAGAGCGAGGCTGATCGTCTCGCTGGTCGCGGTCGCGGTCGCGTTTGGCTTCTGCTTCTGGCAGAACCACGAGATCCTGAAGCTGGTCAACGCGCCGCTGGCGCACAACACCCAGCAGCAGGTGCGCGCCGGCCACGGCCCCCTCGGGGCCACCTACTCGGTCCAGCTGAGCGCTCGCGACGTCGCCAAGCAGCTGGACACCGTCGCCGGCGTGCTGCGCCGCCAGTCGCAGTCACCGGCCGCCAAGTCGTCGCTGGCGCAAGTCCAGCAGAGCCTCGGCAAGGACGTCAAGAGCCTGTCGGCGGCGCCGCAGGGCAATCGCCCCGTGACCCTCGGGATCGGCGAGCCGTTCACGAGCACGCTCACGGTGACGCTGATCTTCGCCCTGATCCTGTCGCTGCCGGTCCTGCTGCTCCAGTCCTACGGCTTCCTCATGCCCGCCTTCTCCCCGGAGCAGCGACGGCACATGCTGCCGATCACGTTCGCGATCCCGGTGTTGTTCGCGGTCGGCGTGGGATTCGGCTACGAGGTCGTGCTTCCGGCGTCGCTGCACTTCTTCCAGAACTTCAACAGCAGCGAGTTCAACGTGCTCGTCCAGGCGAATCAGTACTACAAGTTCGCGGCCACGATCTTGCTGGCCATGGGCCTCCTGTTCCAGGTCCCGGTGGCGATATTCGCGGTCACCCGCGCCGGCCTGATCACTCCCCGCCAGCTGCGCCGCAACCGGCGCTGGGCCGTGCTGGCCTGCTGCCTGGTGGCCGCGATCCTCCCCGGTGACGCGATCACGATGCTGCTCGAGACGCTCCCTCTGTACCTGCTGTTCGAGACCAGCGTGCTGATCGCGAGCCTGTCCGAGAGCCGGGCTCGCCGGCGCTCGGCCACCGCGGCCGCCTCGACTGAACCCGACGAAGAACTGTAGAAGCGCCACCGAGATGCGGATCGCGATCGTGGGCGCGGGAGTGTCTGGCCTGGTGGTGGCCCATCTGCTCGCGCGGGAGCATGAGGTCACCGTGTTCGAGGCCAACGACTACGCGGGCGGTCACACGAACACGATCCGGGTCGACACGCCCAATGAGACGCACCAGGTCGACACCGGCTTCATCGTCTTCAACGACCGCAACTACCCCAACTTCGAGCGTCTGCTCGACCGCTTGGGAGTGAGCTGGCAGCCGTCGTCGATGACCTTCAGCGTCAGCGACGGGCGCGGGGACTTCGAGTACACCGGGGGCTCCCCCAACGGCCTGTTCGCCAAGCGCGCGCATCTGGTCACGCCCTGGTTCCACCGCATGATCGCCGATATGGCCCGCTTCAACCGGTCGGCAAAGGAGCTGCTCGGGCGCGACGGGGACGGCCCGTCGCTGGGCCAGTGGCTCGAGCAGCAGCGCTTCTCGCGGCCGTTCATCGAGCGGCTGATCGTCCCCCAGGCCTCGGCGGTGTGGTCCGCCGATCCCCGCCAGATGTGGAGCTTCCCGGCCCGGTTCCTGGTCGAGTTCTTCGATAATCACGGCATGCTCTCGCTGCGTGACCGGCCCCGCTGGCGCACGGTCCGGGGGGGGTCGGCGCGGTACGTGGAGGCCCTCACGCGGCAGTTCGCGGGCCGGATCGCGCTGGGCACCCCGGTGACGGCGATCAACCGGCACGCCGACCACGTGCTCGTCACCCCCCGCGGCGCCGAGGCACAGAGCTTTGACGAGGTGGTGCTGGCCACGCACTCCGATCAGGCGCTGGCGCTCCTGCGCGACGCCAGCGACCGCGAGCACGAGGTGCTCCGGGCAATTCCCTACCAGGCCAACGAGGCGGTGCTGCACACCGACCTGCGGCTGCTGCCCCGCCGCCAGCGGGCCTGGGCCAGCTGGAACTACCACCTGCTCGATCGGCCGGGGGCCCAGACGACGGTCACCTACCATATGAACCGGCTGCAGTCGCTGAACGCCGAGCGGGAATTCTGCGTGACCCTGAACCGCACAAGCGAGATCGATCCGCGCCACGTGATCCGCAAGATCGCCTACGCCCACCCGGTCTACACCGCCGATGGCGTCAAGGCCCAGCGCCGCTTCGAGGAGATCAACGGCGCCAACCGGACTCATTTCTGCGGCGCCTACTGGGGATGGGGCTTTCACGAGGATGGCGTGGTCAGCGCGCAGCGCGTGGCCGACCGCTTCGGAGCCAGACTGTGAGCGCCCGGCCGTGAGCGCCAGCTGCATCTACGCGGGCACGATCCGCCACCGGCGGGCCGAGCCCCGCAAGCAGTTCGAGCACCGCCTGGAGCTCGTCTACCTGGACCTCGCCGAGCTGCCGACGCTGCTCGGCGGGCGGCTGGTCAAGTCCCGGCCCGGACCCCTGCGCTTTCGGCGCGCGCACTACCTCGGCGATCCGTCGATGCCGTTGGACGAGGCGGTCCGCGATCGCGTGGCCGCCCTCGCGGCCAGCGGCCCGGCGGCCCGATCCGCCTGCTGACCCAGCTGAGCTCGTTCGGCCTGTGCTTCAACCCGGTCAGCTTCTACTACTGCTTCGGCGGCGATGGCGAGCGCGTCGAGGGGGTCCTGGCAGAGGTCACCAACACCCCCTGGGGTGAGCGTCACTCCTATCTGCTGGCCGACCGTGGGGGCGACTCGACCGTGGTCGGCGGCAGTTTCGCCAAGGAGCTTCACGTGTCCCCGTTCATGGGGATGGACCACCGCTACGTGGCGCGCGCCACAGCGCCCCGCGGCCACGCTGTCGGTCTACATCGAGAGCCGGCGGGCGGGCGCTCTCGCCTTTGAGGCGACGCTCGCGATGGAGCGGCGCGAGCTCACCCCGGCGTATGTCAACCGGATGATCGCGCGAACGCCGTCGTCGACGATGCGGGTGCTGGCGCTGATCTACGGCCACGCTGTCGGCCTCAAGCTGGCCGGAGCCCGCGTGCACGCGCACCCGCAGCCAGCGGCGCGATGAGCACCTCGGAGCCTCGCGCCTGGCGGCTGCTGGCTTCGATGCTGCTGGGCCGGATCCGCGTCGGCAGCCTCACGATCGTCGAGGGGACCCGGCGCCGAACCTACGGCTCAGGTCCCCCCACCGCCACCCTCGAGCTGCACGACCCGGACTTCTGGCGCATGCTCATGCACGGCAGCCGGGGCCTCGGCGAGTCCTACGCCCAGGGGATGTGGGACTCGCCTGACCTGGTAGCGGTGATCAGGCTGGCGGCGCGCAACGCCGTGCTGATCGACCGCGTTCGGTCGGTCACTGCGCCCCTGTGGACGCCGGGGCAGCGCGTCCGGTCGCTGCTGCGCCGCAACACGCGACGGCGCAGCCGCCGTGACATCGCGGCGCACTACGACCTCGGCAACGACCTGTTCGAGCAGATGCTGGGTCCGACGATGATGTACTCGTGCGCGCTGTTTGCGCGTGAGGGGATGACGCTGGAGGAGGCCGCGATCGCCAAGCTGGAGCGCGTCTGCGAGCGCCTCGAGCTCAGCCCCGACGACCACGTGCTGGAGGTCGGCACGGGCTGGGGCGGGTTTGCGATCCATGCCGCCGCGACCCGCGGCTGTCAGGTGACCACCACGACGATCTCCACGGAGCAGCACGACTACGCGCTCCAGCGCGTGCGCCAGGCCGGGCTGAGCGACAAGGTGAAGGTCGTGATGCGCGATTATCGGGACCTGAGGGGAAACTTCGACAAGCTGGTCTCGATCGAGATGATCGAAGCCGTCGGCTGGCAGCACCTCGGCACCTTCCTTTCCAAGTGCTCGGAGCTGCTCACGCCCCAGGGCGCGATGCTGTTGCAGGCGATCACGATCGACGACCGCGCCTACGAGGTCGAGAAGGCGTCCAGGTCGTTCATGAAGGAGTACATCTTTCCCGGCGGCTGCCTGCCGTCGATGGAGGTGATCATGCGCAACCTGGCGCGGCGTACCGATCTGCAGGCGGTCGGCCTGGAGGACATCACCGCCAGCTACGTGCAGACGCTGCGCCGGTGGCGCGACAACTTCCTGGCCGGTGCCGCAGATCTGGCCCGCCGGGGCTACGACGAGCGCTTCCAGCGGCTGTGGACGCTGTATCTCGCCTACTGCGAGGGCGGCTTCGCCGAGCGCAGGATCTGCGACGTGCAGCTGCTGCTGGCCAAGCCGCTGTGGGCGGTCAAGGAGCGCGCCGCCGTCCGCGGGGCGATCGCCGCCACCGGCTGAGCCCTGTTGTCAGTTATCTGACGATCCAGTAAACCGTTTGTTCACCGCAGCCGCAGGACCTTTCGAGCGCCCCATTCGTCCATCCGGGGCGCACCCGATCCAGGGAACCCGAAAGGAGCAGTTCCACATGGCCCATCTCAATCTGGAATCCGTCGATACCGACGGAGCGATCCGCGAAGCCGCCGACGAGGTGTCCGGCGACACCCGCCTGAGCTTCCTGCGCAAGGGCGCTATCGCCGGCGGCGCCGCCGTCAGTGGCGGTGCCATCCTGAGCGCGCTCATCCCGGGCACCGCGCTGGCGGCGGGCGCCCCGCCGTCGTCGTTTGGCACGGGCGACATCGGCATCCTCAACTACGCGCTGACGCTCGAGTACCTCGAGAGCTCGTATTACAACGAGGTCAACCGCCGGCGCGTGGTCAAGTCACGGGCAGCTCGGGCTCTGCTCGAGACCGTCGCCAAGGACGAGAACTACCACGTGAAGTTCCTCAAGTCGGCGCTGGGGAGCAAGGCCGTCCCGAAGCCGAAGTTCGACTTCGGCAAGGCCACCAGCAGCGAGGCCGAGTTCCTGGCCACCGGGTACGCCCTCGAGAACACCGGCGTGCATGCCTATCTCGGTCAGGCGGGGAACATCAAGACCCCCGCGTACCTGATCGCGGCCGCCGAGATCGTGACCGTCGAGGCACGCCACTCCGGAGCGTTCGGGGTGCTCACCGGCAAGGCGATCGCGCCGACGCCGCTGGACGTCCCCTGGACGGCCTCGAAGGTGCTGTCAGCCGTCGCCAAGACGCACTTCATCAAGTAGCGGACAAGCTTCCCGGCCGGCCGGTGGGCCGGTAGGGGTGCAGGGGGCGCGCAGGTCCCCGGGGGGCGCAGGGGGTCGCGGGGCGCTGGGCGCAGACCGACCGGCATCGGGCGGGTTCTCATGGGGACCCGCCCGTTTGCGGTTCGGCCTCGATCACCCGCTGGGCGATCGCAAACGCGGCGTTGGCCGCCGGCACGCCGGCGTACACGGCCGTGTGCAGCAGCACCTCGCCGATCTCAGCCGCGCTCAACCCGTTGCGAAGCGCGGCCCGGACGTGCATCTCGAGCTCGTGCTCGCGTCCAAGCGCGGTCAGCACGGACAGCGTGATGGCGCTGCGGGTGCGCCGGTCAAGCTGCTCCCGGGTCCACACGCTCCCCCACGCCGAGCGGGTGATGAACTCCTGAAACGGTTCGGTGAACCCGGTGGTGCGCTGCACCGCCCGGTCCACGTGCGCGTCTCCGAGCACCTCCCGGCGGACCTTCATCCCGGCGTCGTAGATCGGGTCGCTCATGCTCCTCCTCCAGGTGGGTTCAGGTGCCCGGCGATCAGCCCGCTGACCTCGGTGGCCCGTTCCACGCTGGCCAGGTGCGCGGCGGGATCGAGCAGTTCGAGCCTCGCCCCCGGGACCGCGTCGGCGATCGCCCGCCCGTGCTCGGGAGGCGTCGAGGGATCCTCCGCCCCCGTGATCACCAGTGTCGGGGCGGTGATGCGCGCCAAGCCCGGGCGCAGGTCAAGCGCAGCGATCGCCTCACAGCAGCCCGCATAGCCTTCGGCCTGGGTGCCGACCAGCATCCGCCGGTGGCGGGCGACGATCTCGGGGGAGCGCCTGGCGAAGCCGGGCGTGAACCAGCGGGCCACCACGGTGTCGGCGATCGGCTCGGCGCTCCCGGCCTCACGTACGGCGGCGGCCCGCTCGTGCCACGCGCGCTGGGGCGGGAGATGGGCCGAGGTGCAGATCAGGATCAGCCGGTGGATCCGCGCCGGGGCGTTGATCGCGAGCCACTGCCCGACCATGCCCCCGATCGACAGTCCGCAGTAGGAGGCGCGCTCGAGCTCCAGGGCATCCATCAGCGCCAGGACATCGGCGCCGAGCTCGTCGATCGAGTACGGCCCGGGCGGCGCGGGCGATCCGCCATGGCCCCGATGCTCGAAGCGGACCAGGCGGGCGACGTCGCTGAGCAGGGGCAGCTGCGGCTCCCACATCTCGAGCGTCGTCCCCAACGAGCCGCTCATCAGCAGGGCGGGACCGTCGGCGAGCCCGTCGATCCGGTGTTCAAGCGCCACGGTCACGGCGGCGAGGACCCGGCCTCGAGCGCGCGATGGGCGACGAGCGCCCGGTCGATCAGCTCTCCGGCTCCCGGTGGCGGCTGGGGCTGGGAGGACCCGGGCTCCGAGACCGCGGCCGACCGGGTCAGGTTCTCGAGCATCCGCTCGGGGTCCGGGCGCAGCCCCTCCAGCAGGTCGCGGGCCCACGCGGTGGCCGATCCGACCAGCGTCAGGAGCTCTGAGTGCACCCCCCACTCGGCCTGCCAGGCCCCCGCGGCCCGCTCGTGCTCCTGCTCCATCGTGGACAGGGCGGTCGCCGCCAGCCCGGGCACCCGCTTGACGCAGGCCAGCACCGACACGGCGGCGACCGGGTTGCGCTTGTGGGCCATCGCGCTCGACCCGCCCCGGCTCCCGTCCGCGCCCTCCGTGGCCTCCCCCACCTCCTGCTGGGCCAGCAGCGTGACGTCGCGCGCCAGCTTGCCCAGCGCCCCGGCGTGCGTGCCCAGCGCCACCGCCAGCTCTGCGGGCCGCACCCGGATCGCCTGCCAGGGCATGATCGGCTCGGCCAAGCCCAGCTCGGCGGCCACCCTGGCCGCCACCTCGGGGGCGCGCGCGCCGACGGGACCGCCCATCTGCACGGCCAGCTCGGAGTTCCGGATCGCGGCCAGCCGGCTCCGGGTGGCGTCGATCCCCACCAGCCAGCCCGCGGCCCGCAGACCGAACGAGACCGGCAGCGCCTGCTGGAGCAGCGTCCGCCCGATCATCGGCGTGGCGCGATGGCGATCGGCCAGCTCGGCGGCGGCCCGCGCGGCGGCGCGGGCGTCGTCCAGCAGCGCGGTCAGCGCCCGGCGCGCGATCAGCATCAGCGCCGTGTCCAGCACATCCTGGCTGGTGGCCCCGAGGTGAACGTACTCGCGCACCGGCTCCGCCACGGCGGCGCGCAGCGCGCCGACCACCGCGACCACCGGGCTGGCGTGGTTCGCGCCCTCGTGACCGATCGCCGCCAGGTCGAACTCCTCCGGGCGGCAGGCGGCGGCGATCTGCGCTGCGGCCGCCGCCGGAATCAGTCCCTCGGCCGCCACCGCCCCGGCGAGCGCCGCCTCGACCTCGAGCATGGCCGCCAGCCAGGCTTCGTCCGAGACCTCCGCGGCGACCGGGCCGCGGGCGTAGATGCCGCCGAACAGCGAGTCCTCAGACGGCAAAGAAGACGGTCTCGCCCGGCCCCTGCAGGCGGATGTCGAATCGGTAGGCGGCGTCGTCTCGCTGCGCGATGAGGGTGTCGCGCCGGGGTGGCGGAACGGTGGCCAGCACCGGGTCCTCGGCGTTGGCCTGGGGCTCGTCGCCGAAGTAGATCCGGGTCACGCACCGGTTTAGCATCCCGCGGGCGAACACGGTCACATCGATGTGCGGCGCCTGCAGCGTGCCCATCTCGCCCGCCCCGGCGATCCGGCCGGGCTTGACGGTGACGATCTCGAAGCTTCCGTCCCCGTACTCGGCACCGCAGCGGGCAAAGCCGCGAAAGCCCTCCAGCTCCGAGACGCCGCCGTGACCGTGCAGGTCGGCGAACCGCCCGTCGGGGTCGGCCTGCCAGGTCTCGATCAGATGGTCGGGCACCGGGACGCCGGCGCCGTCGTACACCGTGCCGGCGATCCGGATCGCCCCGGCCGTGCCCTCGGCCACCGCGTGTGGCCCCTCGGGCCACGGCAGGCCGATCGCGAAGTAGGGACCGACCGTCTGCGAGGGGGTGGTGGCGAAGATCAATGCGCCTCCTGAAACGGCGTCGCCCCGGGCCCCCGGAGATAGATGTCGAATTCGTAGGCGGGCGCCCAGTCGGGCCGGGTTGCGTGGATCGAGAATCGGGAGATCATCCGCTCACGCGCGCGCTCGTCGGCCACGGAGTTGAAGATCGGGTCATACGGGAAGAAGGGGTCGCCCGGAAAGTACATCTGCGTCACCAGGCGCTGCGCGAACGCCCGGCCCATCAGCGAGAAGTGGATGTGGGCCGGCCGCCAGGCGTTGTAGTGGTTGCCCCACGGGTAGGCGCCGGGCTTGATCGTCAGGAAGCGGTAGCGACCCTGGTCGTCGGTGACGCACCTCCCGGCCCCTGAGAAGTTGGGATCAAGCGGCGCGGGCCAGTTGTCCAGGCGGTGGCGGTAGCGACCGGCCGAGTTGGCCTGCCAGATCTCGACCAGGGTGTCGCGAAGCGGCTTTCCCTCGGTGTCCAGCACGCGCCCCGAGACCGTGATCCGCTCACCGATCGGATCCCCCTCGTGCTGGGCGCACAGGTCGGCGTCGTCCGGGGAGACGGGCCTGACATCGTCCAGCGCCGGTCCGGTGATCTCGGTGAGCGTGTGCGGCAGGTAGACCAGGGGCTGCCTGGGATGGCGCAGCCGGGTCGACTTGTAGGGCGGGTAGTCGAGCGGCGGGTGGGCGTCGGCGGCCTCGCGCAGGTAGCTGTCGGGCGTGTCGACCACGGGAGCGTAGATCCGGGTCGTCGCCTGATCGGCCCCCAGGCCCTGGTCTGCCGGCCGCGAGGCGGTCATCGGTGCAGCAGCTCCCTCAAGGCCGACAGCTCCTCATCGGTGGGCGGCGGGGTCGAGCTCGGCTCGGCGGCCACGTTCAGGTCCCAGCCCGTGGCCTCGCGAACCTGCTCGACCTTCACTCCGGGGTGCAGCTGGGTCAGCGTCAGCTCGGCGGTCTGCTCGTCGGGCTCCAGGACCCCCAGGTCGGTCACAACCGCGGTCGGGCCCCGGCCGCGAAAGCCCAGCCGGCGGCGGTCACCAGGGCCGTCGCCGAAGCCGACCGTGGTCCGGAAGTCCAGCCGCTCCACGAACGTGCGCGGCGAGTGCGGGACGATGATCACCACCTCCTGACAGCTGGCGGCGATCTCGGGGGCGCCGCCCGCGCCAGGCAGCCTCGTCTTGGGGTGCGCGTATTCGCCGATCACCGTGGAGTTCAGGTTGCCATGGCGATCCACCTGGGCCGCCCCCAGGAAGGCCACCTGGACGCGTCCGGCGCCGATCCAGTAGTTGAACATCTCGGGGACCGACACGACCGCGTCGGCGGTCTGCGCCAGCTCCCCGTCACCGATCGACAGCGGAATGCGGGTCGGCTTGGCGCCGATCGTGCCCGACTCGTAGACGAGCACCAGCGCGGGATTGTGGACCATGCGCGCCAGGATCGCCGCCGTGCTGGGCCGGCCGACGCCGATGAACACCGAGGCGGCGTGCTCGAGACGCCGGGCGGCGACGACCGTCTGCACCTCGCCTGCTGTTGCCTGGCTCACCGGCCGTCCTCCCGCAGGACATGCTCGCGCATCCACGCTCCGAATTCATCTCGGTCGCGGCTGAGCTTATCCCAGAGCCGGTAGAAGTCGTTGTCACGATCGGTGATGCCGAGGCTGTAGGAGGGGCGCGATCCCCCTGGTGCCTCGGCGACCGCGTCGATCACCCAGCCCGGGATCACCACCCCGCCCGGGCGAGGCTCCAGCGCGTCCACGACCCGCTCCACCGTGACCAGCGCCCGGTCGGCGGCCAGCACCGCCTCCTTCTGCACCCCGGGGATCCCCCACAGCTGCACATTGCCCTCGCGGTCGGCCTCCTGGGCGTGGACGATCGCCACGTCGGGCGCCAGCGCCGGCACCGCGGTCAGCACCTCCCCGGTGAACGGGCAGGCGATCGGAGCCACGCCGGCGAGCGGGACCAGATCGGTGCCGGCGTAGCCGCGCATGACCCCGAAGGGCAGGTGCGCCGCACCCGCCGCGTAGCGATTGGCCATGCCGGCGTGGCTGTGCTCCGCGAGCTCGAGGGGCCGCGGCCAGCCGTGCTCGACGGCGTCGCGAAACCGGTGCAGCGACCCGACCCCCGGATTGCCGCCGTAGGAGAACACGAGCTTGCGGACCGCCCCCATGCCGATCATCTGGTCATACAGGATGTCCGGCGTCATCCTGATCAGCTCCAGCTCACCGCGGCCCTGACGCAGGATCTCGTGACCGGCGGCGAACGGGATCAGGTGGGTGAAGCCCTCGATCGCGACCGCGTCGCCGTCGTTGACCAGCTCGGCGATCGCCTCGCGCAGGGTGGTCAGCTCAGCCATCGGCCATCGCTGTCGACGGGGCCGGGCGCGGTCCATCCCAGCGGCAGGCCCACATAGTTCTCGGCCAGCGAGGTGGCCGCCGCCCGTGACCTGACCACGTACTCCAGCTGGGAGCGCTGCAGCGCCAGCCCGTAGGCGTCTGACTGCGGGTCGGTGTGCAGCATGGTCGTCATCCACCAGGAGAAGTGCTGGGCTCGCCACACGCGGGCCAGGCATCGATCCGAGTACTCCACCAGCCCCGTCTCCGAGCCCGAGCGCAGCCGCTCCACCAGCGTCCCGGCGAGCACGGTGACGTCGGCCACCGCCAGGTTGAGCCCCTTGGCGCCCGTCGGGGGCACGATGTGGGCGGCGTCGCCGGCGAGCAGCAGCGACCGGAAGCGCATCGGCGCCGCGACGAAGCTGCGCATCGGGGTGATCGACTTCTCCAGCACCGGGCCCTCGGTCAGCTCCCAGCCCTCGCTGGCCAGCCGGGCGTGCAGCTCCTCCCAGATGCGCGCGTCTGACCAGTCGTCGATTCTCTCCTCGGGGCCGACCTGGATGTAGAGGCGGCTGAGCGTCGGCGAGCGCATGCTGTGCAGCGCGAACCCTCGCTCGCTGTGGGCATAGATGAGCTCGTCGGTCGAGGGCGGCACCTCGGCGAGGATCCCCAGCCAGGCAAACGGGTAATCGCGCTGCCAGATCTCGAGCACGTTGTCGGGCATGCACGTTCGGCAGACCCCGTGAAACCCGTCGCACCCGGCGACCAGGTCGCAGGTGAGCTCGTGGTCGGACCCCTGATGGGTGTAGCGAACCACCGGCTGGTCGCGATCCAGCCCGTCCAGGGACACCTCGCCGCATTCGAAGCGCAGTGGCGCGCCCACCGCGAGTCTCGCGGCGACGAGGTCCTTGACCACCTCGGTCTGGCCGTAGATCATCACCGAGCGCCCGCCGGTCAGCTCGCGCATCGGAATGTGGTGGCGGATCCCGTCGAAGCACAGGTAGATGCCGCCGTGCAGCAGCCCCTCCCGGTCCATGCGCTCGCCGACGCCGGCCTCGCGGAGCACCTCGATGGTTCCCTGCTCGAGCACCCCGGCTCGGATTCGGCCCTCGACGTGCTCGCGGCTGCGGGCCTCGAGGATCACCGAGTCGATCCCCTCGCGCGCCAGCAGCTGGCCGAGCAGCAGCCCGGCCGGCCCGGCTCCGATGATCGCGACCTGGGTTCGCTCTGACTTCAACCCTGCGGCACGATAGTCCTTTTAGACTGCTCGCACAGCGCCCATCCTGGCGCTCTGCGAACAACGGCTCGCCGCCTGCGCCTAGGACTCCTGGATGTGATCGGCCTCACGCGGTCCCGGGAAGGGGCGGGTGAGGCAGAACTGCTGCAGCGTGGCCTCGGGGACGCCCTCCACACCCGGGGTGTCGGAGGCCTCGCCGCGCGTGTGCGGGTCGTCGGCGAAGCCGCCGACCTCGACCGAGTGCTGCGGGGTGCGGTAGCCCGAGACTCCGATCAGGTGCAGCTGTAGCGCCCTGCCCAGCGCATCCAGGCGGGCGGCGATGACCGGCTCCTGGTTGACGGTGTAGTTGGCGCCGGGCGCGGGAAAGAACCCGTATTCCCCGCCGTGGGCTACGAACGGGGCGTTCATGCAGCCGCCGGGGGGCGCGACTGCTCCCCCCGACGACAACGTGTCGGCACGGGCCGCCTGGGCGTCGAGGACGTTGGCCTCGCGCACGAGCGTCCGGTGAAGCGCGGTCAACCGGCTCCTGTCGGCCGAGCGCGCCCGCTCCGCCAACAGCTCACGATCGACGATCGAGACGCGCAGCTGGACCACCGTGTCACGCTCCACGAGGACCGCCGTGGTGGCCCGGCGCCGCCGGGCCTGCACCCTGGCCAGGCGGACCGATTCGGTGGCGACGGCGTCACGCGCGGCGGCGACCGCCTTGGTAGTGGCCACGTTGGCGCGCTCGACCGCGGTCAGGTTGCGCAGCCCGGTGACCAGGGCGTCGAACCCGCCGGAGTCGACGACCACGTTGACGACCGTGGGCGGAGGGGTCTCGTAATCGGCGCGCAGCTGGCCGGCCAGCGCCTGCCGGTCGGCGGCGTAGGTGGCGCGCAGGTCGCGAAGCCTGGTGCGAGCCGCGGTGAGCTGATCCGACACGGCGCCGAGCAGCTGCTCCTGCACGCTCACGCTCTGCTGGATTGCGGTCAATCTCATCTCCAGCGCGCCGATCGAACCCTCGAAGCCCTCGATGCGGCCGGTCTGGGACTGGACGCGAGCGCGCAGCTGGGCAGCCTGCTGCTGTCCCGCCTCGTAGCGGCCGATGAGGTCCGCCGAGCTGGAGTCCGTAGACCCGGCCGCGGCCGCGGCGCACAGCAGGCAGACGGATGCGATGACGCGAGCTTTGAACATGCGGGCTGGCTGGTTGGCGGCGCCGGCAGCTGGACCGAGCGCGACGCTCGAACCTTCGCCTCGCGGCCGGCGGCGACGCTACCAAGCGGCCGGTCAGCGGGGCTTTTCAGGGGATCGCTGCAGCGAAACTTGCAGCCGCAGACGCCTGGAGAGTCGTCGTGCGGCCGCACGAGCTCTGATCGGCTCAGCAGGCACGTCCAAGCGTTCGGTGGCGGCAGAGCTGCGGGACGACCGTCATCAGCAGGCAGCCGCCGAGAATCGCGACGCCGACCGCGGCTCCGGTTGATCGCCGCGATCGACGCGTCCGCGCTGTTGGCGCTGCTGTTCGCCGAGCCCGACGTGGACGCGCTGGCAGCGGCCGCGCTTTACCCCGAGGGGGTGACCAAGGGACTGTCGCTTGGCGACCGGTCATGCCTCGCGCCGGCACGTCGCCTCGGAGCGCGGCTGTGACCGCCGAGCACGCCTGGGCCGAGCTGGACCTCGATATCGAGGTGCGGCTGATCAGCCTACGACGCTCAGCCTGAACGGTGGGCGGACGTCCCCGACGAAGCGCTGAAAGCTCAGCCGATCTTGATCAGCACGATCGTGTTGATCACGAACAGGACCGCAAACAGGATCGTCCACCGGTTGAGGTTCTGCTCCACCAGCGAGCCCCCGCCCAGCGGCCCGGCTCCGGTGCCGACGCCAAACGCGCCCGAGAGCCCCGAGTCCTTGCCCGAGTGCATGAGGATGAGGAAGATCAGGCCCACGGATATGAGCACCTGTACGACATCGAGAATCCCCGCCATCGCGATGATGGTAGTGGGTCAGCGGGTCTGGGCGCGATCCAGCCGGCGCAGGATCTCGATCGCGTCCGCCCGCAGCGTCCCGTCGATCGCCTCGTAGTCGGGGTCAGACAGCTTTCCGGTCCTCAGGTCGAGCTCGGCGTCGCGGATCTCGCGGTACTTGGCGTCACGCGCCGCCTCGAGCTCGGCCACGCTGTCGGCGCCCGTGGGCTCCCGGGAGGCGTGGGCGGCGCGCAGCGGGCCCGAGATCGCGTACACGACCACCCCGAGGACCACGAGGACGACCACGTACTGCACGCTCTCAGACCAGCTCCCGCTCGCGCTCGCGCACCGGCGCCGGCCGGCGCGTGGGAGCCTCCGGCGGGCCGGTCGGCCGCGGACGACGCGGTCGCGTCCGCACCGACGGCAGCGGCCACAGCGCGATCAGTCCGCCCAGCGCGGCCAGGATGGCTCCGAGCCACAGCCAGGTGACCAGCGGCGAGACGATGAACAGGAACTGGGCGGCCCAGGGATGGGTGATGAACCGCCGGGTGAGCGCGCGGATCGCGAGGTCGCGAAGCCCATACAGGTAGCTCAGGGCCTTGGCCTGCTGGGCAGGCGGGAGGCGCTCGGCCTGGGCGAGCGCGGGCGTGAGCACCGCGTCGCCCTTGTTGATCAATCCCTGTAGAGGCGCCACGTTGGGATCGATGACGGTCCAGATGTCGTGCGTGAGACCCGCGTCGAGCCCCACCCGGCTCTCGGTGGACCCGTTGAAGAAGCGTCCGATCGGCTGCGTCGGATCCTGCGCGGGATACAGGCCGTACGTCGTCTGCAGCGAGGTCACGTGGCGCCCGCCGCGCGAGACGTCGAGGATCGCCCCCAGCGCGATCTTCTCGGGCGAGGCGGTCGCGGTGGCGCGCACGTAGCGAATGTCATATCCGTCCACGCGGGCGCTCTGACCGGGCGTCAAGGTCGCCGTACGCGAGTGCTGAAAGCTCGTCGAGGCCGCCACCCCGATCAGCGCCACCGCCACCCCGGCATGGACGATGTAGCCGCCGTAGCGCCGGCGGTTGCGCCGCACCAACCGCGCCAGGGCCACCGGCGGTGGCTCGGAGGTCATCGCCTGGCGGGCCCGCATCCCGCGGAAGAACTCCTGCGCGACGCTGGCCACGACGAACGCGCCCAGCCCGAACATCGCGTAGGCGAACAGGTGCCGCGTCGCCCCGGGCACGAACAGCAGCACGACCAGGACCCCCGCTCCCACCGCCAGCGGAAACACGAAGCTGCGGCGCAGCTTGGCGAGCGTCACCCGGCGCCAGGCGATGATCGGGCCGATCCCCGACAGCAGGACGACGATCAGCGCCAGGGGCACGACGAAGGGCCGGAACGCCGGCGGGCCCACCGAGACCTCGGTGCCGGTCACCGCCTCGGAGATGAGCGGGAAGAAGGTGACCCAGAAGATGACGGCGGTCAGGGCGAGCAGCACCAGGTTCTGGAACATGAACACCGCTTCACGGGACAAGAGCGAGTCCAGACGCGCCTCGGTGCGCAGCGAGTCCCGCCGCCACAGCACCAGCCCGATCGAGGCGATCACCATCACCGAGATCAGGGCCACGAACGAGATGTTGAGCGTGGGATCGCTCACGAATGCGTGGATGGAGCTCAGGATCCCGGAGCGCACGAGGAACGTGCCCACGATCGCCAGGGTCCCGGTGAGCAGGATCAGGGAGGCGTTCCAGACCTTCAGCATCCCCCGCTTCTCCTGGATCATGATCGAGTGGATGAAGGCGGTGGCGCACAGCCACGGCATCAAGGCTGCGTTCTCCACCGGATCCCATGCCCAGTAGCCGCCCCAGCCGAGCTCGGTGTAGGACCACCTGGCTCCGAGCAGGATCCCAATGCCCAGGCACAGCCAGGCCGCCAGCGCGAATCGCCGCGTCACCTGGATCCACTCGGCGCTCAGCCGGCCGCTGATCAGGGCCCCCACCGCAAACGCGAACGGCACCATCAGCAGCGTGTAGCCCGAGTACAGCATCGGGGGGTGGACCATCATCGTCGTGTGGCGCAGCAGCGGATCCAGGCCCGCGCCCTCGGTGGGGGGATTGGAGCTGGTCGCGAACGGGTTGGCGAACAGGACGGTGAGCGTGGTGAAGAAGCCACACAGGGCGAACAGCACGGCCTGCGCGTAGGGGGCGATCTCGCGCGCCCGCCGGCGGGTCAAGAACAGCGCCAGGCTCGACCAGCAGGCGAGCAGCATCACCCACAGCAGCAGCGAGCCCTGCTGGGTGGCCCAGATCGCGGCCGCGCGATAGAAGGTGGGCGTCGTGGTACTCGAGCCGCCGGCCACGATGTTGTACGAGAAGTCCGAGCTGATGAAAGCGATGTCGAGGATCACGAACGCGACCACCGCCATTCCCGCCACCGAGTACATCGCCCGGCGCCCGGAGTCCACCCAGGCCGGGCCACCGGCCCGAGCGCCGTACAGAGAGGCGCCCAGCCCGTACACGCAGGTCGCAAGCGCGAAGATCAGCAATACGCGGCCGGCGGCAGCCATCAGCTGGCTCTACCCATCAGAGCGTCCTTCGCATCAATATGAGCCCGACGCCGCCTGGTACTTGGAAGGACACTTGGTGGTCAGCGAGTTGGGCTGGCCAATGTAGTCCGAGGCTTCCGTCTTCTGCACGTCCACGAGCACGGCCCGCCCGGCGGCGAAGGGATCGGGTATCTCGCCGGTGTAGCGGACCGGCACCGAGACCCTGAGCTTGGGATCGCGGACGCGGAACAGCAGGGCCGCCCCGTTTCGCTGGACCGAGCCGTCGAGCACCGTGCCGGCCAGGATGTAGGTCTTGCCCGGCCGAGCGCGCGCCAGCAGCTGCGAGGCCGTGAACTCGTCGCGGCCGGCCGAGAAGCTCGTGTAGACGAGCGCCGACACCAGCAACAGCGCGACGGTGAGAGCGATCGTGAGGCGGATGGTGCGCTTGCGGCTTGGATCCATGCCGGGAGGCATTCTCCCATACCGTCCTTCCCGGGCACCCCAGCGCAAAGCAGTGGAGCCCGCCGGCGCCCGCCGTCTCTGCCCCGGCCTCCCGCGCGCTCTTAGGCCACCGAGCGGGCCGTCTCTATTAGCTTCGCGTTAATGGCCAGGGTTTTATGGCCTGATCGCGAAACCATTGCCCGCCACGGCCGTTAGTTCTCATGACAGTGCTCGCTATAAGCAAATCCGGCGCCGGGATGATCAGGCGCCACCGCGAAGGGCGACCGGGGCGTCGCGCAGAGCGTGCAGAGGCCCCCGTCACTTCGGAGTCACCCCGGCCAACTCAGGCCGGAGCCCCGGCGCGACGACGGCGTGAAGCCGGCCCTCAAGACCAGGCGGTCTATGCCTGCGAATGTGGGTTCGTGTTCGAGGCGCAGGTGTCGACCTCCGTCGGCTGCCCTCACTGCGGCGGCACCCAAGCCTGGTAGCGCACCAGGCCGGCCATCCCCAGACCGGGACGCAGTAAACCGGTCGTGATCGAGGCTGCCGGAACGCGAGGCCGATGGCGACCACATCGTGCTTCACACCAGACCCCGAGGGGTAGATCTCAGCCCTGAAGAGATCGGGTCACGAGGGAAGGAAGAGGCCATGTCCGAAGGTGACGACCGTCCGCAGGCTCCCGAGTCCGGCGACGAGAACGCGTCAGAGACCCCGGGGCAGACCGGGCAAACTGCCAATCCTGCAAGCGGGTCGCCCGCGATAAGCGGCGATGATCAGGAAGCCGGCCAGACCCAGGCGCCGGCCGCTGAAGATGATGTCGGGGTTCCAGAGAATCCGGGGGAAGAGACGTAGGTCGCGGCATCCTGGCGGGCCGTGTGGATCAGCCCACGGCCCTCACCGGTAGTAGAGCAGGCACCGGCGGAGCACGCGCGGGTCAGCGCCTCCGAAGCGAGCCGTCCGCGACGGCGAGACCCTCCACGCGGCCCCGGGTCGGCTCGTTCATCTCGTAGAGCTGCTGCTCGACGCTTCCGTGCAGATGCCACTCGTCGCCGTGACCGGTCACGAGTCCGGAGCGCGCCAGACGGGTCAGCGCGTGTGACACCGATGGCCGCTCGGCGCCGACCAGGCGTCCCAGCAGCTGGTGGGTCAGCGGCAGCGGCAGGCGGATTCCTCCCGGCTCCACCTTCCCCCACCGAGCGGCCAGGTGCCACAGCAGCAACGTGAGCCGCACCTCGAGACGCGGCTGGATCGCGATCGCCCGCTGCACGTTGAGGTCGTGGGTTCGGCTCCCGGCACGGCGCAGCAGCGCCTGGGTGATCTGTGGCCAGAAGCGCACTCGCTTTGCGAAGGACCGATCGAGCAACGCGAAACGCGTCGGCAGCAGGGCTCTCCAGGCCACGTCCCATGCCAGCAGCTCATCGTGGGCACAGTCCTCGGCCTGGATCAGGTCGCCGGCCCCGATGATCTCCGCCGCCGTCCGCCCGCCCACGCTGACGTCGGTCGCCACGGCACCGTCGATGACGAGGATCCCCACGCCGCCCGAGTTCGCGGCCAGCCAGGTCTGCACGGGGACACAGCCGGGATCGACGTGCACGGTGACCGCCGTCGCCGCGGCGCGTGCGGCACGGCGCACGTCGACCTCGAGCTCGTCGGCGAGATCGGTGTCGAGATCGAGCAGGCAGCGCACCGGCCCCGAGGCCCGCGCCGCGTCGAACGCCGGCGCTTGCGGGTCCGGGCGGCTCACTGCTTCCTGCTCGTCTGAGCGCTACGAGTGATCGATCTCCCCCACGAGAACGACCAGTCTATGCCCCTGGGCTCGATGCGTCGCCGCATACGACGCATACGCGCAGTCCGGCACACCGGATCACCGGATCGGGGTAACCAGGATTACCGTCACCCGAATTACCCGTGATATGCGAGCTATCGCCCGCCACTGGTATAGCTGCCGGACCGGGACTCGTACCGTCGGTATTGACCGGCGGCCGCCGGAAAGGAGAGGCTCATGTGCCTGGCGATCCCCGGGCAGATCGTGGAGATCGTAGACCCCGTCAACCAGATCGCGAAGGTCGACGTGGTAGGCGTCCGCCGCAACGTCAACATCGGCTTGCTGGCGGAGGAGGACGGGGGAATCGGCCTCGGCGACTGGGTGCTGGTCCACGTCGGCTTCGCCATCTCGCGCATCGACGAGGAGGAGGCGCAGGCCACCCGGGAGCTGCTGGAGGGCATGGGCATCGAGTACGAGCAGGAGCTCGAGGAGCTCAAGGCGAGCGTGATCGAGTGACCTGGGCTTCCGGCGACGATTCAGGCTGCGTCTCCGAGCACTGCATCACGTGCGCCGACGAGGGACTTCCGATGACCATCATCGCCCTCGACGAGGCCCGGGGGCTGGCTCTGTGCGCTGACGCCTCAGGCGGGAGAAGCAGCGTGGAGACGGCTCTGGTCGATCCGGTGGCCGTCGGAGATCAGCTTCTCGTCCACGCGGGGACCGCGATCGCAAGGCTCGGCGCGACGACCAGCCTGGATTCCAGATGAGATTCGTCGACGAGTTCCGGGACGCCGAGCTTGGACGCGCGGTGGCGGCCCAGGTGCTGTCGCTGGTGACCCCCGGTCGCCACTACAAGTTCATGGAGGTGTGCGGCGGCCACACGCACTCGATCTACAAGTACGGGATCGACGATCTACTGCCGGCCAACGTCGAGCTCGTGCACGGTCCGGGATGTCCGGTGTGCGTGATCCCGATGGGCCGCGTCGACGACGGGATTGCGCTTGCCCACACCTCCGGCGTGATCTTCACCTGCTTCGGAGACATGCTCCGCATCCCGGGCTCGGAGGGAAGCCTGCTCGAGGCCAAGGCCGCGGGCGCCGACGTGCGGATGGTGTACTCCCCGCTGGACGCGCTGAGGATCGCCAAGCAGAACCCCGATCGGGAGGTCGTGTTCTTCGCGATCGGCTTCGAGACCACCGCCCCCTCGACGGCGCTCACGCTGAAGCGGGCCCGAGCGGAGGGAGTGCGCAACTTCTCCTGCATGTCCAATCACGTGACCATCGTCCCCCCTCTGCGCGCACTGCTGGACTCGCCTGACCTCCGGCTCGATGGTTTCGTCGGGCCGGGGCACGTCTCGACGATCGTCGGCGCTCGGCCGTTTCAGTTCATCCCCGATGACTACGGCAAGCCGATCGTGATCGCCGGTTTTGAGCCGCTGGACATCCTGCAGGCGATCGCGATGATCCTCGGCCAGCTCCGGGAGGGGCGCTGTCAGGTCGAGAACCAGTACAAGCGCGTCGTTCCCTACGAGGGCAACCTGCGAGCGCTCGAGGCGATGGCCGAGGTGTTCGAGCTGCGCCCCCATTTCGAGTGGCGCGGACTGGGGTTCATCTCCCACAGCGGTCTGAAGCTCTCTGAGGCCTACGCCGAGCTCGACGCCGAGCGACGCTTCGACGTCCCCGGCGTTCGGGTTGCCGACCCCAAGGCATGCCAGTGCGGCGAGGTCCTCAAGGGCGTGATCAAGCCATGGCAGTGCAAGGTGTTCGGAACCGCATGCACGCCTGAGCGTCCGATCGGCACCTGCATGGTCTCATCCGAGGGCGCCTGCGCCGCCTACTACAACTTCGGGCGCCTGGCGCGCGACCGCGCGGTCGTTTGATGACCGAGCAGGCGATCGCCTCAGAGCGCGAGCAGAAGATCCTCGGGATCATCGAGACCGCCCGCGGGAAACGCGCCAAGTTCCGCGACACGCAGATCAACATGGCCCACGGGGCGGGCGGCAAGGCAACGCAGAGCCTGATCGAGGGCATGTTCGTGCCCGTCCTGGGCGGCGACGTGCTCGCGCAGCTGGCCGATGCCGGCGCGGTGGACGTCAACGGCGTCGGTCTGGCCTTCACCACCGACTCCTACGTGGTCAAGCCCCTTCGCTTCCCGGGCGGTTCGATCGGCGACCTGGCGGTCAACGGAACCGTCAACGACCTGGCGGTCGCGGGCGCCCGGCCGGTCGCGCTGAGCCTCTCGGTGATCCTCGAGGAGGGCCTGGAAGCCGCCGTGCTCAGGGCCGAGATCGAGGCGGTGGCGGCGGCCGCCCGTGAGGCGGGCGTGGCGGTCGTGACAGGCGACACGAAGGTCGTCGAGCGCGGAAGTGCCGATCAGATGTACATCTGCACCGCCGGGATCGGCAGGCGCGATGCCAGGGCCAACCTCGCCCCGGCCGGGCTCCGGCCCGGCGACAAGATCCTGCTCTCGGGCCCGATCGGCGAGCACGGCACCGCGATCATGCTCGCCCGGGGCCAGTTCGAGCTCGACGCCGACGTGCGTTCGGACACGCGATCACTGTGGCCCGCCGTGGAAGCGCTGCTGGAGGCCTCAGGACAGCACCTGCGATGTCTGCGCGATGCCACGCGCGGCGGCGTGGCCTCGGTCCTCAACGAGCTCGCCCGCGCCTCCTCGGTCTCGATCCTGGTGCGCGAGGAGCGGATCCCGGTGGCCCCGGCGGTGGCCGGAGCGGCAGAGCTGCTCGGCATCGATCCGATGTACATCGCCAACGAGGGCAAGCTGGTGGCCTTCGTGTCGGCGGACGCGGCTGACCAGGCGCTCCAGGCTCTGCGCTCGGTTCCCGGATGCGAGGAGGCGGTGGAGTTCGGCGAGGTGGGCGCCGAGCCTCCCGGAATGGTGCTCGTGCAGACCAGCTTCGGCGGCCGACGAGTGATGGACCAGCTGGTCGGCGATCCCCTCCCGAGGATCTGCTGAGGCCTTGCATGCACGAGCTCTCCCTGGCCGAAGCCGTGGTGGAGGTCGCCTGCCGCCATGCGGCGGGCCGGCGGGTACGCAGCGTGGAGTGCAAGGTGGGCCACCTGCGCCAGGTCGTCCCCTCGGCGCTCGTGTTCGCCTTCGAGCTGCTCAGCGATGGAACCCCCCTGGAGGGGGCGCGGTTGGTGATCGAGGAAGTGCCGGCGCGGGGGGTGTGCCGCGCCTGTGGAGTCGAGACGACGATGGACCGGTTCCCAATTCAGTGCTCGAACTGCCAGAGCCTGGATCTGGAGATCGTGGCCGGCGAGGAGCTCCTGGTCGATGCACTCGAGCTGGAGGAACAGATGACGACTGAAGGGATGGGCCATGGCCGTTGAAGAGAAGGCTTCCGGCGTCGACGAGGTGCACATCCTGTGGATCTCGGAGGGCATGAGCTGCGATGGCGACTCGGTTTCGATCACCGCGGCCGGCCAGCCGAGCATCGAGGACGTGCTGCTGGGAGCGATTCCGGGACTTCCGAAGGTCAACCTGCACAACAAGGTCCTGTCTCCGACGCTCGGGGGCGAGGAGTTCCTTCTCCCCTTCCGTCAGGCCGCCCGCGATGAGCTTGACAAGCCCTTCGTGTTGGTCATCGAAGGCTCGATCCCCAACGAGAAGATCAACGGCGAGGGTTATTGGACCTCGTTCGGAAACGATGAGGCCACCGGAGAGCCGCTGACGCTCAACTGGTGGATCGATCAGCTGGCTCCCAAGGCCTGGGGAGTGGTGGCGATCGGGACCTGCGCGACCTACGGCGGTATCCATGCCATGGCCGGCAACCCGACAGGCTGCATGGGCCTGGCCGACTACCTCGGCTGGGACTTTCGCTCCGCGGGAGGACTGCCGATCGTCAACGTGCCCGGCTGTCCGGTGCAGCCCGAGAACTTCATGGAGACGCTGACCTGGCTGCTCTACCAGGCGGCCGGACTGGCCCCCACGATCCCGCTCGACGAGGCGCTGCGCCCGCAGTGGATCTTCGGAAAGACCGTGCACGAGGGCTGCGATCGCGCCGGCTACTACGAGCAGGGCGACTTCGCCAAGGACTACAACTCCCCCAAGTGCCAGGTCAAGATCGGATGCTGGGGCCCGGTCGTGAACTGCAACGTGCCCAAGCGGGGATGGATGGCCGGAATCGGCGGCTGCCCCAATGTGGGCGGGATCTGCATCGGCTGCACGATGCCGGGCTTCCCGGACAAGTTCATGCCCTTCATGGACGCCCCTCCCGGCGGCGGGGTCTCCTCGGCGGTCACCGGCGTCTACGGACCCGCGATTCGCAAGCTCCGTGGCATCACCAACAAGACGATGAACAAAGAGACCAAGTGGCGCCACAACCGGCCCGAGCTGACCACCGGCTACAAGCCCCGCTGGGGCAACTAGGCCTTCCAGGTAAGGAGACTCAAAATGGCAGTCAGAGAAGAAGTCAAGCCGGAGGCCGGCAAGCTCGTCGACATGGCCTGGGACCCGATCACCCGGATCGTCGGCAACCTCGGCATCTACACCAAGATCGACTTCGACAACCGCGAGGTGGTGTCGTGCAAGGCCACCTCCTCGCTGTTTCGTGGCTACAGCGTCTTCATGAAGGGCAAGGACCCGCGCGACGCCCACTTCATCACCAGCCGCATCTGCGGGATCTGCGGTGACAATCACGCCGTCTGCTCCTGCTACGCCCAGCAGATGGCCTACGGCGTCAAGCCGCCGCCGCTGGGCGAGTGGATCGTCAACCTCGGCGAGGCGGCCGAGTACATCTTCGATCACATCATCTTCCAGGACAACCTGGTGTTCGTCGACTTCTGCGAGCAGATGGTCAGGGACACCAATCCCAGCGTGTGGTCAAAGGCCGAAAGCGCCGAGGCGCCGCATGCCGAGATCCACGGCTATCGCACGATCGGCGACATCATGCGCTCCTACAACCCGTTCACCGGCGAGACCTACAAGGAAGCGCTGCACATGAGCCGGATCGGGCGGGAGATGATCTGCCTGATGGAGGGACGCCACGTTCATCCGTCCACGGTGTACCCGGGCGGCGTGGGCACGATCCCGACGCCGACGCTGTTCACCGACTACCTGAGCCGGCTGCTGCGCACCTTGGACTTCATCAAGAAGGCGGTGGCGATGAACGACGACGTGTTCGATTTCTTCTATGAGGCGCTGCCCGGCTATGAGGAGGTCGGGCGCCGGCGGGTCCTGCTCGGCTGCTGGGGAGCGTTCAACAACCCCGCCCACGTCGACTACGACTACAAGAACATGGACCACTGGGGCAACGAGATGTTCGTCACCCCCGGGGTGGTCGTCGACGGCGAGCTCGTGACCACCAACCTGGTCGACATCAATCTCGGGATCCGGATCATGCTCGGCTCCTCCTACTACGACGACTGGACCAGCGAGGAGACGTTCGTCTCCCACGATCCGCTCGGCAATCCCGTCGACAGGCGCCACCCCTGGAACCAGACCACGATCCCGCGGCCCCAGAAGCGTGACCTGGAGGGCGGCAACTACTCGTGGGTGATGAGTCCCCGGTGGTTCGACAAGCGCACCGGCGACAACCTCGCGCTCGACACCGGCGGCGGCGCCCTGGCCCGGCTGTGGGTCACGGCGTTGGCCGGCAAGGTGGACACTCCGTTCGTCAAGTCCACCGGTCAGAGCGTGGTCATCAACCTGCCCAAGACGCCCAATAGTCCCGAGCAGACGCTGGAGTGGAAGGTCCCCCAGTGGTCAAACGCGATCGAGCGCGATCGGGCGCGGATCTACTTCGTCGCCTACTCCGCGGCGATGGCGCTGCACTTCGTCGACCAGGCGCTCAACGAGGTGCGGGCCGGGCGAACCAAGGTCTTCGAGGACTTCGAGGTTCCTGAGGAGGCGATCGGGTGCGGCTTCCACGAGGCGGTGCGGGGCGTGCTCTCGCACCATCTGGTGATCCGCGAGGGCAAGATCGCCAACTACCATCCCTATCCGCCGACGCCCTGGAACGGCAGTCCCACCGATTCCTACGGCACTCCGGGTCCCTACGAGGACGCGGTCATGGGCCAGCCGATCTTCGAGGAGAACGACCAGGAGAACTTCCGCGGCATCGACATCATGCGCGCCGTGCGCTCCTTCGACCCGTGCCTGCCCTGCGGCGTGCACATGTACCTGGGCAAGGGCAAGACGTTGCGCAGAGTTCATCAGCCGATGTTCGGCGAGCACGGCTAGGAAGAGCGGCGTGAGCGAGCGCGATCCCCAGGAGCTGGTCGCCGACGTCGAGCGTTTGCTGGAGAAGGTCGAAACGCTGACGGACCCGGTCGCTGCCCAAGCCGTGACCGACGTGGTCCAGGCGTTGCTGGAGCTCTACGGCGCCGGGTTGGAGCGGATCGTGGAGGAGGTGGCGCAGCGCGATGACGGGGAACTGGCGGCCGCGCTGGCCGGCGATGAGCTGGTCTCGCATCTGCTGCTGCTCCACGGGCTGCATCCGGTGCCGGTGCGCGACCGGGTGACGGCCGCGCTTGATCAGGTTCGCCCCTATCTGGAGTCCCACGGCGGCGACGTCGAGTTGCTGGCCGTCGAGGAGTCGTCGGTCCGTCTGCGCCTGGAGGGGAGCTGCAGCGGCTGTCCCTCCTCGGCGATGACCCTGAAGCTGGCGATCGAGGACGCGATCCACAAGGCCGCGCCTGAGATCGAGGAGGTGATCGCCGAGGACTCCTCGGCGTCGGCGTCAGCGCCGGCGTCGGCGGCGGCGGGCGCGGGGCTACTCCAGATCGAGCAGGTGATCACGCAAGCGGGCGGCCCGACGCGGCCGGAGGCGGAGCTGCTCCAGATCGAGGTCGCTCCCGGAGCGGCGGGCGCTCCCGGAGCGGCGGGCGCTCTCGGAGCGGCGGGCGGTCCCGCGCCTATGCCGGCTCCTGTGGCCGGGCCCACATCCCCGCCGGTGGGCTCGTGGAGCATGGCCGGGGGCCTGCCCGAGCTGTCGGGGGGCGGGCTCGTGGTCAAGCGGGTGGGCGGTCAGGAGATCCTGTTCCTGAAGGCGGCGGACCGCCTGTACGGCTATCGGCCGGACTGTCCCGCCTGTGAGGCCTCGCTGGCCGCTGCCCAGATGCGCGCCGCCGAGCTCACGTGCCCGGGATGCGGCGACCGCTACGACGTGCTGCGCGCCGGCCGCGGCCTGGACGCGCCTGGGCGCCACCTCGAGCCCGTGCCCCTGCTGGTGGGAGAGGACGGACTGGTCAAGGTCGCGTTGCCGGTGGCTGCCTGAGCCATGTCCACGCGCCCGTCCACGCTCGCCTCGCCTCGCCTCCGGCAGCTCGCGGCCCGAGGCGGCCCCGAGGCCGGCGCGGCCCAACCCGAGCATTGCGAGCTGTGCGGCGGCCCGGTCCCCCGTGAGCACCGCCACCTGGTCGACCTGGAGAGCCGGCAGCTGATGTGCGTCTGCCGGGCATGCTCGCTGCTCTTCGATCGCCGCGCCGCCGGCGGCGGGCATTTTCGGCTGGTTCCCGACCGCCGGCTGGCACTGGAGGAGTTCGAGCTCGACGATGTCACATGGGCCCAGCTGCGCATCCCGGTGGACATGGCCTTCTTCTTTCACAGCTCGACCGCCGGCCGGGTGCTCGCGTTCTATCCGAGCCCGATGGGAGCGACCGAATCGCGACTCGAGCTCGACACCTGGCAGGAGGTCGAGCAGGCCAATCCGGTGCTGGCCACCATGGAGCCCGATGTCGAGGCCCTGCTCGTCAACCGCGCCAAGGGCGCTCGCGACCACTGGCTCGTGCCCGTCGAAGACTGCTACCGCCTGGTCGCTCTGATCCGGACACGCTGGCGAGGCTTCACCGGCGGCAAGGAGGTCTGGGCGGAGATCGACCGCTTCTTCGAGCGCTTGGGCGCGCAGGCGCGCAGACCCGCTCCGGGGAGCCTCCGGAGCTTCCAACCCACCCCTGAGAGGAGCTAGACGTGCCCAATATCAATCTCGGCAACGCCGACGTGGCGCCAGACCTGCCGGCACACACCCCTGGGATCATGCAGGGCAACGCCAAGGGCAGCTACGACAAGATGACCGGCCACAACCCCGACGGCACATCGAGCGCGGCCCGCTCCACCGGGATCAACCCCAAGGCGCACGAGCCGATCGATCCGAGCATGCCCAATCTCTCTCCGGCCTAGCCTTGCCGGCGATCGGCAACGCGCGCCTCGCGGCTCGGGACCTGATTCCCGAGCTGCAGTTCGCCGTGCAGCGATCCGACAGCCTGGAGTATGCGGCCGTGCCGACCCTGAAGTTCGAGCTGCGTATCGACGCGCCCGGCGGCCACCCCATCCGCTCCATCCTGCTCGATGTCCAGATCCAGATCTCGGCGCGTCAGCGGGGCTACGAACCCGATTCGCAGGATCGCCTGCTCGAGGTGTTCGGCCCGGTCGAGGATTGGAGCACCACGCTGCGGACCCTGCCGTGGCTGCGGACGACCGCTGTCGTGCCTCCCTTCACGGACTCCACGGTGATCGAGCTGCTGGTGCCCTGCACCTACGACCTCGAGGTCACCGCCTCGCGCTACTTCGCCGCGCTGAAGGGCGGCGTCGTGCCGTTGGAGTTCCTGTTCAGCGGCTCGGTGTTCTTCGCCGGTCCTCAAGATGCGCTGCAGACGGCACGGATCGCCTGGGACAACGAGGTCGACTACCGGCTCCCGGTGAGCGTCTGGAAGCAGACCATGGATCGCCATTTCCCCCACAGTGCCTGGCTGCGACTGGGAGACGAGAGCTTCGGCCGGCTGTGCGCCTACAAGGCTCGCCACGCCTTCGAAAGCTGGGATAAGACGATCGATTCGCTGCTTGGAGAACGGGGGTCCTCTTGAAGCCCGATCCCGTCCGGGCGATCGCCGACGCCGTTCTCTACGAGGGGTACATACTTTGGCCCTATCGGCGCTCGGCGCTCAAGAATCAGCGGCGATTCACGTTCGGGGGCGTGTATCCGCCGGCTCACAGCGCCGCCCACCCCGACGATCCGTGCGTGATGCAGACCGAGGTCCTGTTGTCGGGGCGCGCCGACACGCCGGTGGCGGTCGACGTGCGCTTCCTGCAGATCGTGCGCCGCACGGTCAGGGAGCGGCGCGGCGACCAGCTTCACGACGTGGGCGAGCTGACGGTGGCCGGCGAGCGCCACCTGACATGGGAGGAGGCGGTGGAGCGCGAGGTGCACGCGGCGTGGGACCTGGAGTCCCTGCGCGAGATGCGGGTGGTGTCGATCGAGATCGGCGGCGGCTGCGAGACCGAGGAGCTAGGCGACGAGTCCGGGGCGGTCGCGGGTGCGCTGGTGCGCAGCTGGCAGGACTTGCGCGGAGAGCTCCGGGTGAGGGCCGTGCCCGTGACCGCCGGTCTGTGGCGCCTCACAGCCGGTATCGAGAACTTGACCGCGTTCTCCAGCGGCGATCGCCAGCGGGCCCTGGAGCACACGTTCTGCTCAACGCACACGCTGCTGCAGTCTCCCGGAGGCTCATTCATCTCGTCGACCGATCCCCCCGCGGAGCTCGAGCACGAGGCCGCGGCGTGCGCGAACCTGGGGACCTGGCCTGTGCTTGTGGGCGAGCCGGCTGACTGCAGCACGATGCTGTCGTCGCCGATCATCCTCGAGGATCACCCGCGCGTGGCGCCCCAGAGTCCGGGTGACCTGTTCGACGGCGGCGAGATCGACCAGCTGCTGATCCTCAACATCCTGACCCTCACCGATGAGGAGAAGGCCGAGATGGCGGCGTCGGATCCGAGGGCGCGGGAGATCCTCGAGCGCACAGAAAGGCTCTCTCCGGAGCAGATGATGGCGCTCCACGGCACCGTCCGCGAGCTCGGGATGGCCCGCTGATGAGCGGCTACTGGGAGGAGCTGGAGCGGCCGGCTCCGGATTCGGTGTCCGCTGCGGGCACCGACCTGCGCGCCGGCAGCCGCGTACGCCTCATGCCCCGCCCCGGTGGGGACGTGTTCGACCTGGTGCTCGCCGGGCGAACTGCCCAGGTGGAGGCGGTCGAGCAGGACCTGGAGGGCAACATCACGCTCGCCGTCGTGGTCGAGGACGATCCCGGTGCAGACCTCGGCTTCGCCCGTCAGCCGGGTCATCGCTTCTTCTTCTCGGTCTCCGAGGTCGAGCCACTGCAGGACAGCTCGGCACGTGATCACTCGCCGCCGGCCCGGATCCTGGTGGCGGGGATCGGCAACGTCTTCCTGGGCGACGACGGGTTCGGCGTGGCGGTCGCCGACCGGCTGTGGCGGCGGGAGCTTCCGGACGGCGTGGAAGTCGTCGACTTCGGAATCCGCGGCATGGACCTGGCGTTCGCGATGCAGGACGGCTATGACGCCGTGGTCCTGCTCGACGCGGTCCCGCGCGGCGAGGCGCCGGGCACGCTGTACGTCATCGAGGTCGAGGCCGACGACGATGCGCCCGTGGCCACCGTCGATGCTCACGGCATGGATCCGGTGAGCGTGATCGGCCTCGTGCGCAGCTTCGGAGGCACGCCACCGCGGACCTACGTGGTCGGCTGCGAGCCCCAGACGCGCATGAGCACGGCCGACGAGGACGTCGTCGCCCAGCTTTCCGAGCCGGTTCTGGCGGCGATCGATCCGGCCGTGCTGATGGTCGAGTCGTTGCTCGCCGACCTGGCGGGCCCCACCGAGACGGCGCACTCGAAATGACGGTCCGGCGCGACCCGCTTGACGGTCAAACCCAACAACAGGAGGTGTCTGGATCATGACCGAGATCCGCATAGGTCCGGTGGCGCAGATCGTGATGGTGGTGGCAGTGCTCGGCGGGATCGCCGCCGCGGTCGCCGCGCAGCTGCCGGAGCTCCGGCGCTACATGAAGATCAGGTCGATGGACTAGGGCCTTCGATATGCACCGGACGAAGATCAGGGTGGTCGAGGACGCTCTGGACGCCAACAACACGATCGCGCGGGCCAACCGCGACGACTTCGACCGTCACGACGTGACCGTGCTCAACCTGATGAGCGCCCCGGGAGCCGGCAAGACATCGCTGCTGGAGCGAGCGCTCGCCCAACCCCTGGACGGCGAGCTGCGCGTCGGGGTGCTCGAGGGCGACGTCCAGGGGTCGATCGACGCCGACCGCCTGGCCAGCCTCCACATCCCGGTCACGCAGCTCAACACCGGCAACGGCTTCGGCGGCGAGTGTCACCTCGACGCGAACATGGTCCGCTCGGCGATCGGCGCCCTGGCGCTGCACGACATCGATCTGCTCGTGATCGAGAATGTCGGCAACCTGGTGTGCCCGGCGGAGTTCCGGGTCGGCGAGGACACGCGGGCGATGGTGTGCTCGATCACCGAGGGCGAGGACAAGCCGCTCAAGTACCCGCTCATGTTCCGCGCCTGCGAGCTGGTGGTGATCAACAAGCTCGACCTCCTCCCCCACCTCGAGTTCGATCTCGACAAGCTGATCTACAACATCGGGGTCGTCAACCCGGACGCCACCCACGTCTTGACCAGCGCCCGGACCGGCGAGGGCATCGACGAGCTGCGCGGCTGGCTGGCTTCGCTGGCGTCGCGGGTCGCGTCGGTATGAGCCCGGTGCGCTCGGCAACCGAGGCGGTGCGCGAGCTCCTGGAGCTCCGCCTCGAGCAGCGCCACGACGCCGCCGAGCGCTTCTTCGCCGCCGAGGCCGAGCGGATCGCCCGCCTGTGTCACCGGATGGCCGAGCGCTTTGCCCGGGGTGGGCGGCTGATCGCGATCGGGCTCTCGCCTCCGGCCCGCTCGGATGTCCGTCACGTCGCCGTGGAGTTCGTGCATCCGGTGATCGTCGGCAAGCGGGCCCTGCCGGCGCTGGGGCTGACCGCCGAATCGGGCCATTTGTCGACCGAGCTGGGGCTGGCGGCCCGCGACGAGGACATCGTGATCGCGTTCGGAGAGGGCGAGGACCTACGTGAGGCAATCGCCCGGGGGCGCGACCGGGGCTGCCTGACGATCGCGTTCGCCGACCTGGGCGCCGAGTGGGAGCTGGTCGCCCCGCCGGGCGACCCGTTCGTGGCCCAGGAGCTGGTCGAGACCACCTACCACATCCTGTGGGAGCTCGTGCACGTGTTCTTCGAGCACCGCGGCCTGCTCGAGGGCCGTACCGAGCGGCGGTCTCACGATGCCGGCGCGTCGAGCTTCCTGTACCCGTTCCTGGCCGAGCGCGAGCACGACCTGGGAGCGGTGCTCGACGACGTTCGTGCCTCGGCGCTGATGAAGGCCGACGAGGTGGGCCGCCTGCGCGCCAGCACCGTGCTCGAGAGCGATCGGGCGCTCACCGAGGCCGCCAGCGCCCTGCGTGACTCCTTCGAGGCCGGCGGGGTCCTGCTCGCCCTCGGCAACGGGGGCTCGGCGACCGACGCCACCGACGTCGTCGCCGATTTCGTCGGCGGCCCGGCGACCAGGGGATGGCCATCGCGGCCGGCGCTCGACCTGACCGCGGACACGGCGATCATCACCGCGATCGCCAACGACATCGGCACCGAGGCGATCTTCGCCCGCCAGATCATCGCCTACGGCGGCCCCGGCGACGCGCTGATCGCCCTCTCCACCAGCGGCAACTCGGCAAGCGTGCTGGCCGCCCTGGGCGAGGCCCGCCGCCGGGAGATGGTGACGATCGCCCTGGTCGGCTACGACGGGGGGCGCGTGGCCGCCGAGGCGCTCGCCGACCACATCGTGATCGCGCCCTCGCAGCACATCCCGCGCATCCAGGAGGCCCAGGCCACCGCCTACCACCTGTTGCGCGAGCTCGTGGAGCTGTAGGCCGTGACGGGCGGCTCCGGCGTGCCCGTGCGACCGCAGTCGCGCGTCCGCGCTCGGGCCCGCGTCCAGGGAACCGTCCAGGGAGTGGGGTTTCGCCCGTTCGTCTACCGGCTGGCCCACGAGGAGGCGCTGGCCGGCTACGTGCTCAACGATGAGCACGGCGTGCTGCTCGAGGTCGAGGGCGGTCCGGACGCGGTCGAGCGCTTCCTGGATCGGCTGACCGCCGAGGCGCCTGCGCTGGCGAGCGTGGACTCGGTCGTCCGCGACGCGGTCGCGGCCCGCGGTGAGCGTGGCTTTCGGATCGGTGAGAGCGCGCACGCCGGGCTGCCCGACGTCCTGATCGCCCCGGACACCGCTCCCTGCGCGCAGTGCCTGTCCGAGCTCGTCGACCCCGCCGATCGCCGCTACCGGTATCCGTTTCTCAACTGCACCAACTGCGGGCCGCGGTTCACGATCGTCCGCGGCGTCCCCTACGACCGGCCGCTGACCACGATGGCCCCGTTCGCCATGTGCCCGCGATGCCGCCGGGAATACGAGGACCCGCTTGACCGGCGTTTTCACGCCCAGCCCAACGCCTGCCCGGCGTGCGGGCCGCGGGTGCGGGTGCTCGACGCCCGCGGCGGCCCGGTCGCCTCCGCCGCCGGTCACGACCCAATCACCTGGATCGCCGAGCGGCTGGCGGGCGGAGCGATCGTGGCCGCCAAGGGACTGGGCGGCTATCACCTGGTGTGTGACGCCACGAACGCTCGCGCGGTGAGCGACCTGCGGGCGCGCAAGCACCGGGAGGACAAGCCGTTCGCGCTGATGGTGCGCGATCTGGACCAGGCCCGGCGCCTGATCATGATCGGCGAGGAATCCGCGGCCCTGTTGCGCTCGCCGGCGCGACCGATCGTGCTCGCCCCCCGCCTCCCGGAGGCGCTCGTGGCCCCGGCGGTGGCGCCCGACGCGCCCGAGCTGGGCGTGATGCTGCCCTACACCCCGCTACACGAGCTGCTGCTCGCGGACTTCGCCACGGCGGCGGGCACAGGCGCGCCGGGGGCGGGCGCAGGCGCGCCGGGGGCGCTGGTCATGACCAGCGGAAACGTCTCCGACGAGCCGATCGCCTACCGGGACAGCGACGCCCTGGAGCGACTGGGCGCGATCGCCGACCTGTTCCTGGTCCACGACCGGGAGATCGAGACGCGGACCGACGACTCGGTGGTCAGGGCTCTCCCCGCCGAGACCGGCGAGGGTCAGAGGCTGTTCCTGCGGCGCTCGCGCGGCTACGTGCCGGGGCACCTGACCCTTCCGGTGCCCGCCGCGCGGCCGTTGCTGGCCTGCGGCGCCGAGCAGAAGAACACGTTCTGCGTGGCCAAGGGCGAGCGCGCCTGGGTCGGCCACCACATCGGCGACCTCGAGCACTTCGCCACCTCGACGGCGTTCCGCGAGGGCATCGGCCACTTCGAGCGGATGTTCGCGGTAACGCCGGAGGTCGTGGCCCACGACCTGCACCCCGACTACCTCTCGACCCGCTACGCGCTCGAGCGCGACGGGGTGGCGACGATCGGCATCCAGCACCATCATGCCCATCTGGCCGCGTGCCTGGCCGAGCACGGGATCCAGGGCTCACGAGCCGTGGGGGCGATCTTCGACGGCACCGGATACGGGCTCGACGGCACGGTCTGGGGGGGCGAGCTGCTGGTCGGCGACCTGGCGGGGTTCGAGCGTGCCGGCTGGCTGTGGCCGGTGCGAATGCCGGGCGCGACAGCCGCGATCCGCCAGCCCTGGAGGATGGCGGCGGCGTGGCTGAGCGAGGCCTTCGGAGAGCCCCGGCCCCTGCCGCCGAGTCTGGCCGGGGACGTCGACGAGGCCCGCTGGAGCGCGATCGCCCGGATCGGCGCCAGCCCCGCCGTGTCACCGCTCACCTCGAGCCTGGGCCGGCTGTTCGACGCCGTCGCGGCCCTGTGTGGGCTGTGCCCGCAAGTCAGCTACGAGGGCCAGGCCGCCGTGGCGCTGGAGGCCGCCGCCTGGAGGGCGGTCAGCGCCGGCGGCGGGGAGTACGACATCGAGCTCGCCGATCACGGCCGGGGCCTGGTCCTCGACCCGCGTCCGGCGGTGCGGGCGATCGCCGCCGAGCTGGCGGCGGGGACGCCGGTCGCGACCGTCGCCGCCCGCTTCCATGCCACCCTGGCGCGGGCCACCACGCAGGCGCTGGTCGCGATCGCCGGCGCGCGCGGGCTCGAGCTCGCCGTCCTCAGCGGCGGTGTGTTCCAGAACCGCTTGTTGCTGGAGCTGGTGGCAGCCTCCGCGCGCGCGGCCGGGCTCCGGGTCCTGATCCCGTCGCGGCTGCCTCCCAACGACGGGGGGATCTCGTTCGGCCAGGCCGCCGTGGCTGCCGCCCGGGAGGCGGGTGGGGCGGCCCGGGAGGCGGCTGCGACGACCCGGGAGGCGGCGGGGGCGACCCGGGACGTGGCCGGCGCCTCGGGGAGCGCCGGCTGAAGCTGTGAGTTCGGGGCAAGCGACGTCGCCCTATCCAAGCCGCGCGGCGGCGAGCTGGCCAACCGTCCCCGAGTCCCGTCTCGGACGCGCGCCCGATCGCAGAAAAATCTGCGCTCCGCGTGCGGATTTTCTTCCAACCGTCGCCTGGGCGACCCAGATGCAGAAAATCTCCCCGCGGCGTGCAAACTTTCTTCGGAGCGCTCTCAGGCAGCGCTCATCTCGCGCACCTGGGTCAGGCGGATGTGGTTGCCCGACGGGTCGCGAAATCCGGCGTCGATTCCGTATGGGCGGTCCTCGGGCTCCTCTACGAACTCGACCCCGCGGCCCTTGAGCTCCTCAAAGCTCGCACGGCAGTCATCGGTGGTCAAGAACACCGTCCCGGCGGCTCCCTTGGCCAGCAGGTCCCTGATCTGCTGCGAGGTCTCGGCCTCGAACATCGGTGGCCCGGGAATCGCCATCAGAACGATCGAGACCTCCTCCTGGTTCGGCGGCGCCACCGCGAGCCAGCGAAAGTTGCCCGCCTCCGGGAGCGTGACGTCGGCGCGGACCTCCATGCCGACCTTCTGGGTGTAGAACTCGAGCGCCTCCTGCTGGTCTGTGACCCACAGCTGCGCGTTGGCGATCCTGATCATTGTTGTGCTCCTTCTGAGAAGCCGGGTGTATCGACGCCCGAAAACCTAATCCGGCGCCGTCTACCTGTCTTCTCCAAACGTGCTGCGTCGCGGGCGGGCGTAGGCGCGCAGGACGCAGGCCGGGACCAGCGCCCGGTCGGCGGCGGGAGGGAAAGCGGCCCGGTACGCGGTCGGCGAGACGCCGTAGGTTCGCGTGAAGCTGGTGGTGAACGAACCGAGGCTGCACAGCCCCACCGAGAAGCAGATCTCGGCCACTGAGCGATCGCTGGAGCGCAGCAGCGCGGCCGCGCGCTCCAGCCGGCGAGTCAGCAGGTAGGCATGAGGCGTCTCGCCGAAGGCGCGGCGGAACTCGCGGCTGAAATGAGCTCGCGAGAGGCCGGCCGCGGCTGCCAGGTCCTCGACGCCGAGTGCCTCGAAATAACGCGCGTCCGCGAGGTCCTTGGCGCGCAGCAGGTGACGGGCGGTCGGCGGGTAGGCCATCCCGGTCGAGTATCCCAGCGGCTGGCGCCCAGTCCAGCGCGGCGCTCAACGGCGCCCAGTCCCGCGCGGCGCTCAACGGCGCCCAGTCCAGCGCGGCGCCCACCGGCCGGCGCTCATTCCAGCGCGGCGCCCAGGATCGCCGCCGGTACGCCCTCCCAGACCAGGGCGTGCGCGGCGACCAGGTCGTCGGCGGGTGCGCGGTCCTGGGCCAGGGGGGCTACCCGCTCGCGCACGGCGCCGTGCAGCGCCGCGACCGCTGCTCCGGGCCGGCCGGGGTCGCAGTCGAGTGCCTGACAGGCGCACAGCAGCTCGATCGCCACCACCTTCTCCAGGCGCTCCACGGCGTCCAGCGCCATCAGCGCGCCCGTCATCCCCATCGAGACGTGGTCCTCCTGGTTGTCGGAGGTCGGGATGCTGTCGATGCTCACCGGGTGAGCGAGCGCCCGCAGCTCGGCCACCAGGGCCGCGGCCGTGTACTGGATGACCATGTACCCGCTGGACGTGCCCGCGTCGGCGGTCAGGAAGGCCGGCAGCCGTCCGTTGAGCGAGGGCGACAGCAGGCGAAACGTCCGGCGCTCGGAGATCGACCCCAGATCGGCGAGCGCCAAGCGCAGCGTGTCGAAGGCGAGCGCCAGGCTCTGGCCGTGGAAGTTCCCGGCCGAGATCACCTCGGCGGGGTCGTCGAACACCAGTGGGTTGTCGGTGACCGCGTTGAGATCGGCGCTCACCAGCTCGCAGAAGAACCGGAACCCCTCGCGAGCCGCGCCGTGCACCTGGGCGGCGCAGCGCAGGGAATAGGCGTCCTGGAGGCGAGCCGCTCCCGGGCCCACGGTCCGCGTCGACCCCCGCAGGGCGGCGCTGATGTTGGCGGCGCTCGTCTGCTGGCCAGCGAGCGCCCGCAGCCGGTGCACGCGGGGCTCGAACGCCGGCAGCGCGCCCCGGAGGGCGTCGAGGGTCACCGCGGTCACGGCGTCGACGGCATCGAGCAGCCGCTGCACGCGCACCGACACCAGGGCTCCGATCGCGCTCATGAAGTGGGTGCCGTTGATCAGCGCCAGTCCCTCTTTGCTCTCCAGCGTGAGCGGCGCCAACCCGATGGCATCGAACGCCTGCCTTCCGGTGACCAGCCGTCCCCGGGGATCGAAGACCTGACCTTCGCCGAGCAGCGGCAGGAAGGCGTGGGCGCTCGGGGCGAGATCGCCGCTGGCCCCCAGGGAGCCGGTGCGGGGAACGCGCGGCACGTAGCCCCCGTTGAGCAATGCGGCGATGTGCTCGATGAGCACCGGACGAACTCCTGAGTGTCCCAGCAGCAGCCCGTTGAGCCGGACCGCCATCGCGGCGCGCACCACGTCCGCCGGCAGCTCTGGGCCGGTGCCCGCGGCGTGGCTGCGCAGGAGATTGACCTGGAGGTGGCGCCGGAGCTCGGGGGTGACGGTGTTGGAGACCAGGGCGCCAAATCCGGTGCTGATCCCGTAGACGGCCGTTCCCGTGCCCAGGACCCGCTCGAGCGTCCGCCGGTTGGCACCCACGCGCTCCAGGGCGTCGGGATCGAGCCCGAGCCGCGCCCCGGCTCCGATCGCCGCCGCCTGCTCACGGGAGAGAGAGCCGCTCAGGATCACCGTCTGCATCCGATCCACAATGCCAGGCATATGCGGCGCGTGACGTTACCCGCGGACGCGGACCATTAGTGTGGACGGGGATGAAGCCGATCTCTGAGCTGAAGCCCGGGCTCTCGATCGAGGCCGCCAGCTTCCTGGCCTGCCTGGCCACGATCCTCGAGCTGCCGGGCGACCAGCTGCCCGGGCTCCCGGTCACCGAGACGACGCCCGCGGCGACGTGGGTGTCACGCTGGCTCGGTGGGCTGGGCCTGGGGATCGCGCCGTTGGCCGAGCCGCGATCGTTCTCGTGGGCGGGGCCCTGGCTGGCCCGGATCCGTCCCCCCGACGATGCCGAGACCCGGTTCGTCGTCATGTACGGCGTGCCCTCGGGCGTGGTCTGGGACCCGGCCGGAAGCGGACCGGTGGCCGGCGAGTGGATCGAGGCCGGTTACCTGGTGGCCGCGGGTGACATCGCGCTGGCCCGACCGCCGCTGCCGGCGGCGCCGATCGCGGTGGGGAGCATCGAGGGGATCTGGGTCGCCTCCGCAGCCGGCCAGCAGGCACGCCCGGTGCCCAGCGTGCGCGCGCTTGCCGACCGCGGGCTCGACGGCGATCGTCACACGACGGGCGCCGGCACGTTCCCGTCCGGGGTGCCGGGCAGCGCGCTGACCCTGATCGAAGCCGAGGTCTGCGAGTCCTTCGATCCGCCCCTGACCCCCGACGAGCATCGGCGAAACCTGGTTACCCGCGGCATCGAGCTCAACTCCCTGGTGGGCCACGAGTTCACGATCGGGGCCGTACGCTGTCGCGGCATGCGGCTGTGCGAGCCCTGCACGGTGGTCCAGGGGTACGCGGGCCGGCCGGTGCTGCGCCAGCTCGTTCACCGGGGCGGCCTGCGCACCGACATCCTCGCCGACGGCCTGATCTCGGTCGGCGACCAGGTGCGGGCGGTGACCAAGCCCCGGCCCTAGCGAGCCCGCGGCGGAGGCGAGATGCCGAGGCCGGCGCCGACGGGCTGCTAGTTTCGTGGTCAGCGGTCGACCGTCGACCGCGAGGCAGCTCGCTTGGGTCCCGCAGACAGCGGTTCGGGTCAGCCATAGCCTCCCGAATCGTTCGCGGCCCCGCGCCGCCAAGGAGTTTTCACACATGTCTCAGCAGTCCTTCGCCGGTCTCGGCGTGTCCAAAGCCGTGGTCGGGGCTCTCTCCCGGGAGAGCGTTTCAGAGCCGTTCGCCGTTCAGCGGCTGGTCATCGGCGACATCCTGGCCGGCCGCGACGTGCTCGCCCGGTCGCCCACCGGCTCGGGCAAGACGCTCGCGTTCGGGATCCCCCTCGTGGACCGGATCCAGTCCGATGGGCCCCGCCCGGCGGCGCTCATCCTCGCACCGACCCGGGAGCTGGCGACTCAGATCGCGGTCGACATCCGCTCCATCGCCCATGCCCGCGCGCTTCGGGTGACGGCCGTCTACGGCGGCGCCGGCCTGGTCAAGCAGGCGCGTGAAGCCGCCACCTCCCACATTCTCGTCGCCACTCCCGGACGGCTCGAGGACCTCCTGGCCCGCCGCGCATTTGCGCTCGACGCGATCCAGATGCTGATCCTCGACGAAGCCGACCGGATGCTCGACATGGGCTTCAAACCGGCCGTCGACCGGATCGTGCGGGCCTGCCCGAGGTCGCGCCAGACGCTGTTCTTCTCGGCGACCCTGGACGGCGAGGCCGGCGCCACCGCCCGTGGCTACACCACTGATCCGGTGACCCATGAGCATGGCCCGACCCAGCGGCGCGCCGCCGCCGAGGTCGAGCACCGGTTCCTGGCCGTCAGCGACGATGGCCGGGTCGAAGCGCTGGTCTCCGAGCTGCAGCGCGACCGCGAGCTGGCGCTCGTGTTCGTGCGCACCAAGCGCGGCGCTGACCGGCTGGTCAAGCGGCTGAGTGCGCATGGCGTCCCCGCGGTGGCGATGCACGGCAACAAGTCCCAGCGTCAGCGCGAGGTGGCGCTGGCTCGCTTCGAGGCCGGGAAGGTGAAGACCCTCGTGGCCACCGACGTGGCTGCCCGCGGAATCGACATCTCGGGGATCTCACACGTGATCAACTTCGACCCGCCCGGCGACCATGAGAGCTACGTGCACCGCGTGGGCCGCACGGGGCGCGCCGGACGGCAGGGCGTCGCGATCACCCTCGTCAGCCGCCACGAGCGACGTGAGCTCGCCGGGATGGCCGACCAGCTCGGGATCGAGCACGGTCTCGGCTCGGCTCCCGGCTCGTCCGGCGCCGGCCGTTACGGGCACTCGCGCAGCCAGCGGTCCGCTCAGACCGGGCCGCGTGAAACCGCCGCCGGCGGGCGCCGTCGTTCCCGGCGGTCAGCCGGGCGCCGGTCGAGCCCCCACCCCGCCGGGAAGGCTCCGGCAGGCGGCTGACCGCTCGGCTCACGTTGCCGGCAGCACCCACGTACGCACCGGCGCTCCGCGCAAGGGCTCACGGCATGACCGGCAGCACCAGCACCGACGGATGGTCGCGGTCGCGCACAAGCTCCATCTCCACGGGTCGCATCGCCTCCGCGGTGGCGGTCGCCGGAGCCTCGCCGGTGCCCGGGTTGCGCGCGTAGCGAGGATGGGCGCCCGACGACACCTGCAAGCGGATCCGGTGCCCGGCCGCAAAGCGATGGCCGACCGGCCACAGACGAAAGTCGACTCGCCAGGAGCCGTCCTGCGCCTGTTCGTGGCGGCCGGGGGCCACGCTGGTCAGGGCGTCGCAGACATTGCGTGAGACACCATCTCCGTCGACCTCGCAGACCCGGGCGAACAGGTCGAACCAGGGCGAGCTGGCCCCCACCCACAGCTCGACGCTGACGTGCCCGATCGCCTCCAGGGTCTCGGGCAGCGGGTCTGAGGTGTAGGTCAGAACATCGGCGCGGGACTCGAGCGGCGCGTTGTCGACCACGGGGTGCCGGGCGAGCAGCACGGGGCCGCCGAGCGACGGCGTCGGGTCCGAGGGGTCATACCGGTAGTGGTCGCGGGCCGTCGGGCCGGCATCGGGTGCCGTGTCGGCGAGCCGTCCGTCGGCGTCGGGGTACAGGCGACGCTCCCCTACCTCCGGCGGCGGCCAGTGCGTCAGATCGCGCCAGCCGCCCCCGGATCGCTCTCCGGTGACGAACACTCGCACCCGCGACTGGCGCACCAGCCGATCGTCGCCGAGCAGATGCCAGCGCATCCACGCGATCCCGTCGCGCTGCGAGGCCGCGAGCAGCCCGGGGGCGGTGTGCGTCCAGGGGCCGATCAGCAGCTGCGGAGACCGCCCCGCGGCCTGCAGGGCCTCGAAGTCGTCCAGCATCCAGGGCAGCAGGATGTCGTTCCACCCCCCCACGAACTGAACGGCTGCCTTCACCTCGGGCACCGTGGCCGCGAAGTCGCGGGCCACCCAGTAGGCGTCGTCGCGGCCGGGGTGCTCGAATCCCTCGCGATACCAGCCGACCTCGGTACCTGTCGCCCTCGAGTCCAGGTCGCCGAGCGGGAGCTCGGACATCGCCGCGCCCAGCTCGCGCAGGTGGCGGCCGATGGCCAGGGGGCCGAGCCGGCTCTCCTGGGCGCCGAGGATCACCATCCAGGACGCGATGTTCTCCAGCGACAGGCTGTCCCCGGCGTAGGTCTGGTCGTGGAACTGAGAGGCACTCACCTGGATCGCCATCGCCCTCAGGTCGTCGCCGGCCTCGCCGGCCACCGCCCACTGCACGAACCCCAGGTAGCTGGGCCCGAAGGTTCCGACCGGCCCGGAGTGCCAGGGCTGAGAGCGCAGCCAGGCCAGTGTGGACAGGCCGTCGTCCCGTTCGTCGAACGGGTTGAAGTCGCCTTCGGAGCCAAACGTGCCTCGCACGCTCTGGATCACGACCTGGAGCCCACGCTCGGCCAGCAGGCGACCCATCAGCAGCCCCACGAACTGTCCTCGTCCGTAGGGGGAGCGCACCAGCACGGTGGGCTGGGGCCGCCCGGCGCTCTGGCGGCCCACCCAGCGGTCGGCGAGCAGCACCACTCCATCGCGCATCTCGGCCCGCAGGTCGTGCTCGCAGACCACGTCGAGGGTCAGCGGCCGGGTCAGACGCATGCGGCGGGCCAGGAGATCGCTCGGCAGCGTCACCTGAGCCATCCTAGTGTCGGCCGGTCCGGGCGGCCGGGCGTCCCGGCCGGCTGCCGCCACGGCATGCCTGACCCGTGATAATTGCCGGCATGGTCAGAGAAGCCCGACTGCAGGCGACCGGGGGAGGCCTGGCTCCCGCGGAGGGAGGCTGGTTCGTCCTCAACGCCCGGGAAGCTCGCTGGAAGACGGGCCACTTCGGCGCCTACACCCGCTTCGAGGGCGAGAACGCGCGCTTTCCCAGCCTCGGGATCAACATCGGCGTGCTGGAGCCGGGCCAGCCGGCTTGCTTCTACCACGGCGAGAACGAGCAGGAGGACTTTCTCGTGCTCTCCGGCGAGTGCCTGCTGCTGATCGAAGGCGAGGAGCGCCACCTGCGCGTTTGGGACTTCGTCCACTGCCCCGCCTGGACCGAGCACGTGTTCGTCGGCGCCGGCGACGGCCCCTGCACCGTGCTCGCGATGGGGACCCGGCTCACCGACGACGTCGTTTACGCCGAGTCCGAGCTCGCCCAGCGCCACCAAGCCGGGGTCTCCCGGGAGACCCGTGATCCCGACGAGGCCTACGCCGGGATCCCCGATGACACAGATACCTCCTTCCGGGAGCAGTGGCTGCCCGGCCCCGGGGCTTGACCGCCGAGCCGGGCGCCGAGCTGGGGGCGCGCAGCCCCCAGCAGCGAGGAGGTGAGTCAGCCGGCGGTGTCCCCGTCGCCGTCGGGCAGCCGCCAACCGGAGCGCGGGAGCTCCAGGGCCGCCGGCGGCCCCCATGATCCGCGCTGGTAGACCTCGGGCGGCGGCGGATGCTCGATCACGGGCGCGCACACCTCCCAGACCCGCTCGATCTGCTCGCTGCGGGTGAACAGCAGATGGTCGCGCAGCATCACGTCGTGCAGCAGCCGCTCGTAGGCCTCCAGGCCGTCGACTCCGCCAAAGGCCTCGTCCACATCCACGGTCAGAGCGACCCGCCCGATGTCGATCACCGGACCCGGGACCTTGGCCTGCACCTCGATCCGAACCCGCGGATCGTCTGAGAGCTCGAAGATCAGCTCGCTGGGACGCTGGCATTTGTCGGGGTCGCTGCCGGGAAACATCCGCAGCGGCGCCTCGGTGAACCCGATCGTGACCGTCCGCCGTTCGGCCGCCATCGACTTGCCGGTCCGCAGGTAGAACGGGACGCCACTCCACCGCCAGGCATCCACGTAGACCTCCAGGGCCGCGAACGTCTCGATGTTCGACTCGTCGGCGACGCCGGCTTCGTCGCGGTAGCCGTCGTACTGGCCGAACACGACGCGGCCGGGGTCAAGCGGGCGCACCGCCTCAAACAGCTTGGTCCGTTCCAGGTGCAGGGCCTCGGCGTCGATCCGCGCCGGCGCCTCCAGGCCGACGATGCCCAGGATCTGCAGCAGGTGGGTGACCACCATGTCGCGAAACGCCCCGGTCTGCTCGTAGAAGCTCCCGCGCCCCTGGATGTCGAGCGCCTCGGGCACATCGATCTGCACGTAGGAGATGTGGTCACGATTCCACACCGGCTCGAGGATCCCGTTGGCGAACCGGGTCACGAGAATGTTCTGGGCGGCCTCCTTGCCCAGGAAGTGGTCGATACGGTAGATCGACTCCTCGGCCAGCACCCGGTGCAGGCAGGCGTTGAGCTCTCGGGCGCTCTCGAGGTCGTGCCCGAACGGCTTCTCGACCACCAGCGAGCAGTGGTCGGCGATCCCGGTCTCACCGAGCATCGCCACCATGTCGCGCACCGCGTCCGGGGGAACCGACAGGTAGACCAGTCGCTCGCCCTCGGCGTCGATCTCCCGCTCGGCGGCCCCCACCGCCTCGGCGAGGTCCCTGCCATCCTGCGCGCTGGAGACCACGAAGCTCAGCCGGGCCGCGAACTGCACCCAATGCTCGTCGAGCTCGCCGCGGCCGTGCTCCCGGAGCGCCCGGTTGATCAGCTCGCGGAACTCGTCGTCGGTCCCCGGCGAGTGGCGCCCGGACCCGATGATCCGGAAGTCCTCGGGCATCAGCCTCTCCCGGTAGAGATGGAAGAAACCCGGAAAGAGCTTGCGCGCGGCCAGATCGCCGGTCGCTCCGAACAGCACGAGGACCCGGTTGCTGGGACGCTGGTCGGGGCCGGCGGTGCTCATCGGTGCAGACGCTACCCGACCACGGACCGGTCTAGGAGTGGCCGCCACGGCTCGGTGGCTCCTGGTCAGCCCCCGGTCCTTCGCAGCAGCTCGGCGCGCATCGGCTGTGCAAAGCGGCGTCCTCCGCCCTCCAGGGGCTCCCCCAGCCGCGAGAACGCCCTCGCCAGCTCGGGCTCTCGCGCCTCGAACACCGGGCCGCGGGCAGGCTCGGCGCCCACGATGCGATCCCGGAACGCGCTCAGATCGGGGTACCGGCCGGCGACCTCGTATTCCGCGGATCCGGCGCTCTGAAGCCCGACGGTGCGCGCCTCCCCCAGCGCCCTCTGCGCCGCCTGGCGAGCCTCCAGCTCGTCCTCCACCAGGCTTGTGAGCGCGAAGAAATCGCCCTCCGGCAGCGGCTCGGCCACATACACCGCTCCGCCGGGTGCCAGCACCCGGCGCGCCTCGCCCAGCGCCTGCTGGAGCTCCTCGATCGGGACGTGGTGCAGCGAGCGCATGAAGATGACCAGGTGAAACGAGGCATCCTCCAGCGGCAGCCGTTGAGCCTCCCCCACCAGGTAGCGCGCGGCCGAGCCATCGTCGGCGGCGAGCGCTTGCGCCAGCTGCTCCTCGGAGACCTCGAGCCCGGTCATCCGGGCGCCCCGGGCCGCCAGATCCCTGACCAGGGCTCCCGAGCCGCAGCCGATGTCGAGCACCGCTTTCCCGGCCGGCGCGGCCATCCGCTGCAGCACCTCCAGGTCGGTGGCCGGCTCACGGGGCACGTCGACCAGCCCGTCTGAACGCCGGTGGCCCTATCGCCTGCCGCGTAGCAGCAGCGAGGAAATCTGGAGCGGCAGGCGTGGAAGATCGCTGCGGGCGCGCCCGAGCGCTTCCTGGAGGGCGGCGCTCGCGCCTCCGTCGATCGGGTCGCCATGCCCGACCAGCAGCCGCTGCGGCCGGTACTCCGCGAGCGCTCCCCGCGGCGGGGTCAGGCGCAACATGGGATGCACGCCGGCCGCCCGGCCGAGGCCGAACAGGGGAGCGGTGCCGATCGCCTCGGCGACGATCAGCGTCTCCTGCTCGGGCCACCACAGCGCAACCTCGCGCCAGAAGCGCTGCCAGACCACCCGGCGGACTTCAAACGGCGAGTTGACCACGTCGCCGGGCAGGCAGGAGAGCGGCACGCCCAGCCCCTCGGCGATCGTCTCGCAATCTCGGGCATGGCGATCGAGCAGCTGCACAACGCCGGCGGGTTGCCCGAGCTCCATCGCCGCGGTCAGCGCGTCCTCCTCGTCGAAGGGATCGATCAGCCACACGCGCTCGCCGTCGAGCAGGGCATGGGCGGCGCGGGTCATGCCGCCGGTCTCACACCAGGTCAGCCCGACTGCGTGCCTGTGAAGCTCGGCGGCCATCGCTGCAGAGACGTTGTCACATCCAGACCCGATCCCGCAGATCGGTTTTTGAGACAGTCTCTGGATCGTCCACCACCAGGAGGTGCCGCATGCCCAGTCTCAGCAAGCTCCGCCGACAGGGCCCGCCCGCGGGCGTGGTCTCCGCCAGCGCCACGGGCGCCCAGGTCGCCGGCGCGCGACTGTTCGGACCGACCGCCATGGGGCCGCTGGCGATCGCAGTCTCGGCGGTCGGGGCGGTGGCCATCGGACGGCTCGCTATCGCCGACGCCGTGATCAAGCGGCTGCGCGCCGGGGAGATCGAGATCGGCTCGCTGAAGGTCGGTGAGCTCGAGGTCGCGGGGCGCCCCTGGCCCGAGCCGCCGGCGGCGGCCACCGGAGACCGGCACGGTCCGACCGGCTGACCGATGAGCTTCACGCTTGATCTGACCGAAGAGCAAATCGCCCTGCGCGAGAAGGGCACACCTTCGCGCGGGAGGTGATCCGCCCCGTCGCCGCCCGATATGACAGAGAGCAGGAGTTCCCGTGGCCGGTGCTGGAAGAGGCCCGTCCGAGCGGAGCTGACTCGTCGCTCACCGATCGCGTCGACGGAGCCGAGGTCAGGACCGATGCCGCTGGTTGAAGATCAGGTAGACGCAGGTGAACCAGCAAGATGTAGCGCATGCCTTGCAACGTTTGGGTTCGTCGCGTAGCAGAGCAACGGGCGCCGCGGCGATCGGCCGCGTCGTCCCCGAGCAGGCCGGGTAACCGATGCAGGACGTAGAGATCGTCATCGGGCTGCTCGCCGGAGTGGCGCTGCTGGGGGCGATCGCCGAGCGGGCCGGCCTCCCGTATCCCCCGGTCCTCGTCCTGGGCGGCCTGCTCCTGGGCTTGATCCCGGGGCTCCCGGTCGTCCGGCTCCAACCGCATCTGGTGCTGTTCGGCTTCCTGCCCCCGCTGGTGTACGCCGCCGCGTTCAAGGCGGCGAGCTTTGATCTACGCGCCCAGGCCGCGCACGTCCTGACGCTGTCCACCGGGTTGGTGGCGCTGACCGTCGTCGCGGCGGCGGTCGCCGGCCATCTGGTGGCCGGCCTCCCGTGGGTCGCCGCGGTCACGCTGGGGGCGCTGGCGGCGCCGACGGATCCCGTCTCGGCGAGCTCGGTGATGCGAGCGCTAGGCACTCCGGAACGGGTTCTGGCCATCCTCGAGGGGGAGTCGCTGGTCAACGACGGAACCGGGCTCGCCATCTTCCAGGTGGCGGTGGCGGCGGCCGCCGGAGGCGACACCGGGGCCGCCCACGACGTGCTCAAGTTCCTGGAGATATCCGTCGGCGGCGTCGCCATCGGCCTGGCCGGAGGCTGGCTGGTGGTCCGGCTGCGCCGCCTTCAGGACGAGCCCTCGTTGGAGATCATCCTCAGCCTGCTCGCCGCCTTCGGGCCCTACACGGCGGCTTCGGCGGCCGGCTGCTCGGGCGTGCTGGCGGCGGTCGCCACCGGGCTCTACGCCGGGAGCCAGGCACAGGCGATGAGCTCGGCGGATACCCGGCTGCGCGTGGAGACGTTCTGGGACGCGCTCACCTTCGTCCTGGAGTCGGTCCTGTTCCTGCTCATCGGCCTCCAGCTTCGGAGCATCGTCGCGGGATTGAGCAGCAATCTGGGCCTCGGCGTGGCCTACGGGGTAGCTCTCGTGGCGACGGTCATCGCCGTCCGGGCTCTGTGGATGTTCGCGCTCAGAGCCCTGCGGCCGGTCCTGCAGAGGCTTGCGCCGTCCCGAGCCGACCCGCTGTCCGGGCCCGAGCTGACCGTGCTGGGGTTCAGCGGCATGCGCGGTGCGCTGTCGCTGGCCGGCGCCCTGTCGATTCCGATCATCGCCGCCCATCACCCGTTTCCGGCCCGCGACGAGGTGATCTTCCTCGTCTACGTGGTCGTGATCGGCACGCTGATCGGACCGAGCCTGAGCCTGGAGCCACTGATGCGGCGCCTCGGGCTCGTCGGCGGCGAGCAACTGCGCCGCGAGGAGATCGAGGCACGGACCCGGATCATCCACGCCGGCCTGGCCCGGCTCGAGAAACTGGCCGAGGAGCCAGACGTGCCCGAGGAGGCGGTCACCCGGCTGCGCGACGTGCTCCAGCTCCGCCTGCAACGTCTCGACGCGCGGGCGCGGCGCTCCGACGGCGACCTCGACACGGGTGACCTCGACGCCTCCGTGAAACGTCTGCGCCGTGAGATGATCGCCGAGCAGCGGCGCGCGATCGGAGAGCTGCGCAGCGAGCGCCGCATCTCGGCGCAGGTGCTGGCCGACGTCCAGCGCGACATCGATCTCGACGAGGTCCGCCTGCATTGACCGGGGGGCTGCACCGGCTCGACCGGCCCGCGCTCTCACTCCCGGGATAATCGCGACATGAGCGCGAGCGAGCAACCGGCACCGCCGTTCGGCAATCCGTACAGTCACGGCTTCCTCCGCGTGGCGGCGGCGGTCCCGGAGGTCCGGGTGGGCGATCCGGAGTTCAACGCGGCGCGGACGGTGGCGCTCGCCCGGCGCGCTCACGAGCAGCACGCCTCGCTGGTCATCTTTCCCGAGCTGGGTCTCGCGGCCTACTCCAGCGAGGACCTGTTTCACCAGCGCGCGCTGCTCGACGCCACCTCGGCCGCGCTGGCGACGGTCGTGGACGCCAGCCGAGAGCTCGACTGCGTGGTCGTGGCCGGAGCTCCCGTGGCCGCCGAGCAGGGGCTCTACAACGCCGCCGTCATCGTGCACCGGGGACGGATCCTCGGGGCCGTCCCCAAGAGCTTTTTGCCCGAGTACCGCGAGTACTACGAGAAACGCCAGTTCAGGGCGGCCCGCGACCTGGTCGGCGTCGACGTGGAGCTGATCGGAAAGACGGTGCCGTTTGGAGCAGACCTGCTGTTCACCTGCCGCGACCTGCCCGCGTTGACGCTGTTCGTGGAGATCTGCGAGGACCTGTGGGCGCCGATCCCGCCGAGCACCTACGGGGCGCTGGCCGGCGCGACGGTGCTCGTCAACCTGTCGGCCAGCAACATCACGATCGGCAAGGCCGATTACCGACGCACCCTGTGCGAGAGCCACTCCGCGCGCACGATCTCGGGCTACCTGTACACCGCGGCCGGGATCGGGGAATCGACCACCGATGTCGCCTGGGACGGACAGGCTCTGATCTGCGAGAACGGCGAGCTGCTGGCCGAGGCCGAGCGGTTCTCCGATCAGGAGCAGCTGATCGTGGCCGATCTCGACCTCGACCGGATCGTCGCCGACCGGATGAGCACGAGCAGCTACGGGGATGCGATCCACGATCTGCGACGCCGGCTGCGCCGCCTGCGCCGGATCGACTTCGAGCTCGCGCCCAGCGCCGGCCGCTTCCCGCTGGACCGGCGGGTCGAGCGCTTCCCGTACGTGCCGGCCGACCCGGTCAGGCGCGGCGAGCGCTGCGAGGAGGTGTACAACATCCAGGTCCGGGGGCTGCAGACCCGCCTGCTGGCGACCGGGATAGAGAAGGTCGTGATCGGCGTCTCCGGGGGGCTGGACAGCACCCACGCGCTGATCGTCGCGGTCAAGGCGCTGGACCGGCTCGGTCTCCCCCGCGCCAACGTACTCGCCTACACGCTGCCCGGCTTCGCCACCGGCGAGCTCACGCTGGGCAACGCCCACGCCCTCATGCGGACCCTGGGCGTGAGCGCCTCCGAGCTCGACATCCGTCCTTCGGCCACCCAGATGCTCCGTGACCTGGGCCATCCGGCGGCCGCCGGCGAGGCCCAGTACGACGTCACCTACGAGAACGTGCAGGCCGGCGAGCGCACTTCGCACCTGTTTCGCCTGGCCAACCTCCATCAGGGCCTGGTGCTCGGAACCGGCGATCTGAGCGAGCTCGCGCTCGGCTGGTCCACCTACGGGGTCGGCGACCAGATGTCGCACTACAGCGTCAATGCCTCGGTCCCCAAGACGCTGATCCAGTTCCTGGTGCGCTGGTCGATCGACGCCGATCAGTTCGGCGCCGAGGTCAACGAGGTGCTGCGCTCGATTCTCGGCACCGCGATCTCCCCGGAGCTGATCCCGGCCGGCGCCGACCACGATGGCGGTCCCGAGCAGCACAGCGAGAGCACGGTGGGGCCGTACGAGCTTCAGGACTTCTTCCTCTACTACATCCTGCGGTTCGGCTATCCCCCGAGCAAGGTGGCGTATCTGGCGCTCCATGCCTGGGGCGCCCGGGAGCGCGGCGAGTGGCCCGACCTGATTCCCGAAGACCGGCGCCACGAGTATTCCCTGGCCGAGATCAGGCACTGGCTGGAGGTGTTCCTGACCCGTTTCTTCCAGACCAGCCAGTTCAAGCGCTCCGCCCTGCCCAACGGCCCCAAGGTGGGGTCCGGAGGCTCGTTGTCACCGCGCTCGGACTGGCGGGCGCCCAGCGACGGGCATGCCTCGGCCTGGCTCGCCGAGCTGCACGCCGGCGTTCCGGACCGGGCATGACGGCTCGAGACGACCGCGCCGCGGACGGCAGCTCAGCTCTGCTCGCGGACCCAGGACAGGATCGCGCGGGAGTGGACCATCACCCTCCCGTCGGGGAGCTTGAGGGCCGGAAGCTTCGTGTCGCCGGTGGCCCCGCGCAGCTCCTCACGCGACCCCCTGCGCAGAAACGGCAACGGACTTCCGTGACCGGCGATCACCTTCTCGTACTCGATCCCGGCTCCCCGCAGCGCCTCCTGCACGCGGCGGCAGGGGTGTATCCGGGGTCCGCCGTCGTCCCCGTGACAGACGTAAAGGGTGGGTGGTTGCGCCATGGTCGTCCTCCGGTCCGGGGCTGTGACGGTGAGGGTAGCTGCGCCGGATGCGAGAATCAGGCTCCGCGTGGACTACTACCTCCTTGACGAGACGCTCACCGAGAGCGAGCGCGAGATCCGCGACCGCGTCCGGGGCTTCGTCGAGCGCGATGTGCTGCCGGTCATCAACGACTACTGGGAGCGGGCCGAGTTTCCCTTCGAGCTGGTCGGAAAGCTGGCCGGGCTCGGGATCACGGGGACCAGCATCCAGGGATACGGATGCCCCGGCATGTCGCGCCTGGCGGCGGGCGTCGTGGGCCGGGAGCTGGCCCGGGGCGACGGGAGCCTGAGCACCTTCTTCGCGGTTCATTCCGGTCTGGCGATGGGCGCCATCGACCTGCTGGGCAGCGACGAGCAGAAGGCGCGGTGGCTGGCGCCGATGGCGCGGCTGGAGGAGATCGGCGCCTTCGGCCTGACCGAGCCCGAGCACGGGTCCGATTCGGTGTCGCTCCAGACCAGCGCCGTGCGGGTCGGCGACGAGTACGTGCTCAACGGCGCCAAGCGCTGGATCGGCAACGCCTCGTTCGCCGACGTGACCGTGATCTGGGCGCGCGACGAAGCCGGTGACGTGGGCGGCTACCTGGTCGAGAAGGGCACGGCCGGATTCGATCCCTCGACCGTGATCCCCGGCAAGATGGGCAAGCGCGCTGTCTGGCAGGCGGAGATCACGCTCACCGACGTCCGGATCCCGGCCTCGCACAAGCTCGCGCACGCGGCCACCTTCGACGACACGACCCGGGTGCTCGACCGGACCCGGGCGGGGGTGGCCTGGGAATGCCTCGGCCACGCGCTCGCCTGTACGGAAGCCGCGATCGCCTACGCCCAGGAGCGCTCTCAGTTCGGCCGCCCGATCGCCGCCTTCCAGCTCGTGCAGGCGAGGCTCGCGACGATCGTCGCCGAGCTCACCGTGATGCAGCTCGTCTGCTTTCGCCTCGCGCAGCTTCAGGAGGCAGGAGCGATGACCGGGGAGATGGCCTCGCTGGCCAAGCTGCGCAACGTCCGCGGCGCCAAGCTGGTCTGCTCGGAGGCGCGGGACATCCTGGGCGGCAACGGAGTCCTGCTCGAGCATCACGTCGCCCGCCACCTCACCGACATGGAGATCGTCGCCACCTACGAGGGCACCGACTCGATCCAGTCACTGATCCTGGGTCGCGAGCTCACCGGCATCTCGGCCTTCACCTGAGCCCGTCTCCCGGAGGTCGAGCTCGTAGGTCTGGCCGACGAGCTCCACGCCAAAGCTGCGGTGGGGCTCCTCGGCGAACAGGGCAAACCCGTGTTGGAGGTAGATATGCCGCGCCGCGGCCAGGGGATGATTGGTCCACAGGCGGATCCGGCCGTAGCCGGCGCGAGCCGCGAAGTCGACGGCGGTCCGCACCAGCGCCGAGCCCAGCGACCGCCCGCGGGCCACCGGGTCGACCAGCAGAATGCGCAGCAGGGCGATGCCCGAGTCCTCGGAGGCCATGCAGAAGACACATCCCACGCGCCGCCCATCGAGTTCGGCGATCCAGGCGGCGTTGACGGCGCGATCGGTCCGGCTTGCGTATTCGGCGACGATCCGGGCGACCAGGGCCTCGAAGCCGACGTCCCAGCCAAACTCGGTGGCGTAGAGCTCGCCATGCGCCATCACCACCCAGCCGAGGTCACCGGGCTTTCCCAGCGGCCGGATCGAGACCGTTCCGGCACCATCGTCCATCGCCTCTCCCTTCACTGAAACGCTCGTTTCAGTAGCCTACCAGTAGTGACCGCATCGTGACCGAGAACGCTTCCGCGGGCTCGCCCCGCCGAGACGACCTGCTCGAGCGCTCCTATCGCTACGTCCTGGCCCACGGCCTCTCCGGGCTCTCGCTGCGACCGCTGGCGGCCGCGGTGGGCTCGAGCCCGCGGGTGCTGCTGTTCCTGTTCGGCAGCAAGGACGGGCTCATCCGGGAGCTGCTGGCGCGCGCCCGAGCCGACGAGGTGGCGCTGCTGTCTCGCCTGCCCGGCCCCGCCGACGGCGACCTGGCCCCCGCGGCCGTCGATCGCTCCGACGGCGATCTGGCCCGCGCCGGCGCCGAGACCTGGCGCTGGCTGTCCGCCCCGGAGCACCGCGGATTGCTGCGCCTGTGGGTGGACAGCTACGGTCGCTCGCTGATCGATGGCGAGGGTCCGTGGGCGGGATTCGCGCAGGCGACCGTCCGTGACTGGCTTGCCCTGCTGGCGCGCGCTCAACCGCCGGGCGAGCGGGCAACCGCCCCGGGCAGAGCCCGGCGAACGCTCGTCCTGGCGGTTCTGCGGGGCGCGATGCTCGACCTCCTGGCCACCGGCGATGTGCGGCGAACCACCCGGGCGGTCGAGCTGGCCCTCGAGCAGGTGGCGGCCGGAGGGCGTTCCTAGACGGTGTCGACGACGCCCGGACCGCGAGGCGCCATCACCCCCGCGTCCTGGAGCGAGCGCCGCAGCTGGGGAGCGGAGCGAAAGCGTACCGTCCGAATCCCCAGGCTGTCCGCGGCATCGAGATTTGGCTGCGAGTCGTCGATGAACAGCGTCGTCACGGGGTCGAGGCCGAACCGCTCGAGCACCACGGCGAAGATCTCGAGGTCCGGCTTGGCGATGCCCTCGTATGCCGAGACCACGGTTCCGTCAAACCAGCCCAGGAACTCGAAGCGTCCGCGCCGCAGCGGATACGTCTCGGCCTCCATGTTGGTCAGGGCGTAGCAGGCGATCCCCTGGTCCTTGAGCTCGCGCAGGAGGTCCACGGTGCCCGGGATGACTCCGCCGATCATCTCCTCGCTGCGCAGGCCCCAGGCCCGGATCAGATCGGCGTGCTCGGGGTGCCTGGCGGCAAGCTCCGCGCAGGACCGCTGCACGGGTACGCCGCGATCGTGGGCATCGTGCCACTGCAGCGTGCACACCTCGTCGAGGAAGTGGTCGATGGCGGCCTCGTCGTCCAGCAGCTTGCGATACAGGTATCGCGGGTTCCAGTCCAGCAGCACGCCGCCGATGTCGAAGACGACGGCCTGGATCGGATCAGCGGCGCCGGGGGCGGGCATCGGCCAAGTCTCGCCCATCGACGACGTCAGCGTCGGCCCCGGAGCGGCGTAGGTTAGGCTCGCTTCATGCAGCTGCGCGCTGATCGTCCGATGCGCCTGGCGCCGGCGACGGCGCTCGATTACCGAGAGCTGGCGCGCCGCCGGCTGCCGCGCCAGCTGTTCGACTACGTCGACGGCGGCGCGTATGAGGAGAGCACGCTGCGAGCCAACGTGGCCGATCTGGAGCGGTTGCTGTTGCGCCAGATGGTGATGCGCGACGTCTCGCGTCGCGACACCGCGGTCGAGATCCTCGGTCAGCGGCTGGCGCTGCCGGTGGTCCTCGGGCCGGTCGGCCTCGGGGGCATGGTCGCGGCTCGCGCCGAGGTCCAGGCCGCCCGCGCCGCCGAGTCCCGGGGCGTGCCCTTCGTCGAGTCGACGGTCTCGGTCTGCAGCATCGAGGAGGTGGCGGGCGCCGTCTCGGCCCCGCCGTGGTTTCAGCTCTACGTGATGCGCGACCGCGGCTTTACCGAGGAGCTGATGGCTCGCGCCCGGGCGGTGGGATCGCCGGTGCTGGTGCTGACGATCGACCTCGCGGTCGTCGGGGCCCGCCATCGCGACAAGCGAAACGCGGTCGTCGGAGCCGCGGCGCCGTGGGCCAAGACGCTGCGCGGGCTCGATCTCGTCAGCCATCCTCGGTGGATCCGCGACGTCGTCGTGCGAGGGCAGCCGCTGACCTTCGGCAATCTGGAGAAGGTCGTGCCCGGGGCGCGCTCCCCGGCGGCGTTTCGCGACTGGGTCGACCGCCAGTTCGATCCGAGCGTGACCTGGGACGACGTCGCCTGGGTGCGCGACAACTGGAACGGACGGCTCGTGGTCAAGGGGATCCTGGATCCCGAGGATGCCCAGCGAGCGGTCGACGCGGGCGTCGACGGACTGATCGTCTCCAACCACGGGGGCCGTCAGCTTGACAGCGTGCCCTCTACGGCGCGCGCCCTGCCCGCCGTCGTCGATGCCGTGGGCGACCGGGTCGTGGTGCTCGCGGACGGTGGCGTGCGCACCGGCCTGGATGTGGTCAAGATGATGGCCCTCGGCGCCCGGGCGGTGCTGCTGGGGCGGCCCTGGGCGTGGGCGGTGGCGGCTCGCGGCGAGGCCGGCGTTCGCCACGTCCTGGCGTCGATGAAGACCGACATCGACGTCGCTCTGGGCCTGACGGGGCACACGTCGATTGCGGACGTCGATCGTTCCGCTCTGTACCGCGCGAGCGCGCCGGTGCTCGGGTGATCGGTGCTCCGGTCCGCCCGTACGGGCGGAGATTGCCTCACCTGCCGGCGGGCACCGCCGCCGGCTGATCCTCGGACGGCTGGTCCTCGGACGGCTGCTCGGCGCCGGGCCGGCGCCGGCGGGCGATGAACGGCTCCCCCTTGCCCGGGATCAGCGACGCCGCGCAGGCGATCAGGCAGGCGATCATCCCGAAGGTGAAGGCAGAGCTCAGCGCGCTGGAGAACGGGTGTGAGATGAGCGAGGGGAAGAACGTATGGCCTAACAGGACCTGCTGTTGGTGCGCCGATGCGGTCCTGATGCCGGAGCCGAGCAGCGTCTGGACGGGGTTGTAGCCCAGGAAGGCCGCGAACAGCGTCGCCACCGGGGGGAGATTGGCCGCCCTGGCGGCGACCGAGGAGGTGATTCCGTGCGAGCGCAGGCCGGTGTACAGGGCGTGGTGAAGCCCGCCTGACAGGCCGACGATCATGAGGCTGAAGAAGATGCCGATCGAGAGCACCATCGCCGAGTTCATGAACGTGGCCGCCATGCCGCCGCCGGCTCCGCGCTGGTTGGGAGGCAGGCTGTTCATGATGCTCGCCCGGTTGGGCGAGAAGAAGATCCCCATCCCGATGCCGTTGAGGACGATCACCAGGGCAAAGACCGGATAGGAGAAGTTCACCGGCAGCAAGGCGAGCAGCAAGAACGAGAGCGCGGCCAGGATCATGCCGCTGGCAGCGAACGGCCGCGGCCCCAGGCGATCGGAGAGGGCGCCCGCGATCGGACCGGCGACCAGCATCCCGGCCACGAGCGGCAGCAGGTAGATGCCCGCCCACAGCGGGGTCTGGGAGAAGCTGTAGCCGTGGCGCGGGAGGAAAATGCCCTGTAGCCAGATGATGAGCACGAACTGAAGTCCACCGCGCCCGATGCCCGACAGAAGCGAGGCGAAATTGCCGGCCGAGAAGGCGCGGACCTTGAACAGGTCGAGATGGAACATCGGCTGCTCGACTCGCATCTCGATGAAGCAGAAGACGATCAGCATGAGCACGCCGCCGCCGATCTCCGCGACCACCTTGGGGCTCGTCCAGCCCATCGTGTGGTGACCGTAGGGCTGGATCCCGTAGGTGATGCCGACCATGATCGCCACCAGTCCGATGGCGAACGTGACGTTGCCCCACCAGTCGATCTTCGCCGGCTTGCGCTCCGACAGGTCGCGCAGCTTGGCAAAGCCCCAGACGGTGCCGAAGACGCCGACGGGCACGGACACGAGAAACACCGCGCGCCAGGCCACCGGGGCGAGCAGGCCACCGAGCACGAGCCCGATCGAGGAGCCGGCAACCGCCGCCACCCCGTTGATTCCCAGGGCCAGCCCTCGCTGATTGGCCGGGAAGGCGTCGGTGATGATCGCGCTCGAGTTGGCGAACAGCATGGCCCCGCCGACACCCTGAAGGGCGCGCATGATGATCAGCCACATCGCGCCCGAGCTGCCCTTCATCCAGGTGATCGCCAGCATGATGCTGAAGAACGTGAAGACCGCGAAGCCCAGGTTGTAGGTCTTGGCGCGACCGTAGATGTCACCGAGCCGGCCGAGGCTGACCACCAGCACCGCAGTGACCACCAGAAAGCCGAGGATCAGCCACAGCAGGTAGTTGGTGTTGCTGGGCTTCAGCGGATTGATGTCGATGCCCTTGAAGATCGCGGGCAGCGAGATGAGCAGAATCGAGGCGTTGATCGTCGCGATGAGCACGCCCAGCGTGGTGTTGGACAGGGCGATCCACTTGTAGTGGTCGGGAACCGGGCGCCCGTGGTGATCCAGACGCTCGCCATCCGGCCGACCCTGCGGGCCGGCCGCCGCTCCGTTGCCCTGTGCTCCGTCGACGCTCATCAGCCCCCCAGCCTAGCAAAGCACTAGCTTACGTAAAGGTAAGGTTTCGCGCCGGTTTCGCTATGCCCCGGCGGACGGGACCGCGAACCGGTCCCGCGCCTCCCGCACGCGGGTACCCGCGTCGCAGCCGTCGAGATGATCGTTGACCAGCCCCATCGCCTGCATGAACGCATAGACGGTGGTCGGCCCGACGAATCGCCAGCCGCGACGCTTCAGGTCCCTCGCCAGGGCCTTTGACTCGTCAGTGACCGAGAGCTCCCGCAAGCCGGCGTGGTCGAGCAGGCCGGCGCGCGGCCGCGGTGCAAAGCCCCACACGTAGCCGGTCAGGGAGCCCTCGTTCGCCACCAGCTCCATGGCCCGGGCGGCGTTGTTGATCACCGCCTCGATCTTGCCGCGATGGCGCACGATCCCCGCGTCGGCGAGCAGACGCTCCACGTCACGGTCCCCGAACCGGGCCACCCGCTCGAAATCGAAGCCGGCGAAAGCGCGCCTGAACGCCTCGCGCTTGCGCAGGATCGTCAGCCACGACAGCCCGGCCTGAAATCCCTCCAGGCTCAGCTTCTCGAACAGGCGCACGTCGTCGGCGACCGGAAAGCCCCACTCGGTGTCGTGATAAGCGCGGTACTCCGGGGCGGAGGTCGCCCACCAGCATCGCGCCACGCCATCGTCGCCGATGATGATTCCGTCCTTGGCCGGCACCGTCTCCTCCTCGGTCAGATTCATGATCACGCGGTATTTTCCGGCGTGAGCCGGTCTTGTGTGGATCGGCTGCCGCGTCGCCGGCGTAATCGGGAGGAGCCGTCATGAAGATCTTGCCTGAGGACCCACTGGTGAGATGGCTGGTCTGGCTGATGCTGGCCATTTCGGTCGGCGCTCCGCTGCTCGCGGGCCTGATTCTGTTGATCGCCCGCTGAGGCGGCCGCCCCGCAGCGCGCTCGGAGAGCCGGACCCGGCGCCTGGGCTAGCTGCTCCCGCCAATCCAGCGTGAGGCGAGCGTGGCGACCCAATCCTCGGCCAGGCGCGCGTCGTCCGGGGGTGCCTGCACCAGCACCAGCTCGCTGACGCCGAGCTCGGCCAGCGAGGGCAGGTCCTCGGGTCTCCCCTGCTCCAGTGCGACGGCCAGGTACAGGTCGCCGAAGTCGCGTCCCGCCTGGTGGCACAGCGCTTCGAGGATTCCCAGGCGCTCGCGTACCGCGTCGACTCCCGAGAGGTTGAAGCCATACCAGCCGTCGCCCCAGGCGGCTACGCGGCGCAGCGCAGCATCGCTGTTGCCACCCAGCACGACCGGGATCCGGCGTCCCCGATGCGGCTTGGGATTCACCCGCACCCCGTCAAACGACACGAACTCCCCCTCAAACGAGGCCACGTCCTGGCTCCACAGCACACGCATCGCCGCCACGTACTCGGCCGCCCGGGCTCCGCGCCGAGCGAATGGGACGCCCAGCGCCGCGAACTCCTCACGTGACCAGCCCACGCCGACTCCGAGGCGCAGCCGCCCTCCGCAGAGAGCGTCGAGACTCGTGACCCGCTTGGCCAGCGCCACCGGGTTGTGCTCGGCGATCAGCAGCACCCCGGTGGCTATCTGGATGTGGTGCGTGGCGGCGGCCACGAAGCTCAAGCCGACCAGGGGATCCAGCCAGTCGGCCGCCGCGGGCACCGCGATCGTCCCGTCGGCCGAGTAGGGATACCGCGAGTCGGGCTCGTCGACCATGACCACGTGCTCGCCTGCCCAGAGCGTCGAGAAGCCACTCCGCTCGGCAGCCGTCGCGACCGCGTCGATGATCTCCCGGCGGGCGCCTGCGCCGATCCCGAGAGCGTGAAGGCCGAGTTTCAAGCGCAGCACGACACCCTGTGGCGATCCTAGACTTTCCCCCAAGCTTCTGCTAATCAGGTCGCTCGGGGCACCGGTGACCAACGAGCTAAGAGAGACCCTGGCCACCCGGTTCGTCGGACGGCGCGACGAACTGGACGTCACAGCCGCCGCGCTTGACGCGGCGCGTTCCGGGAAGCCTCAGGTCCTCCTGGTCGAAGGCGAACCGGGAATCGGCAAGACGGCGTTCGTACGTCGGTGTCTGGCGACGGCCGATGACATGGTCGTCATCGAGGCCAGCGGCGACGAAACCGAGACCACACTCGAGTTCGGGATCGTGACCCAGCTCCTGGTACGAGGCCAGGCGAAACCGGGGACGCCGCCGTCGCACGCGATCATCGGTGAGAGCCCGCCGTCACAGGCGATGATTGGTGAGAGCCCGCCGTCTCAGGCGATGATTGGTGAGAGCCCGCCGCCCACCGAGACGATCGGGCCGGGCTCGCCGGCGTCCGCCTTCTCGGTCGGAGGGGAATTGCTGCGGATGCTCGGATCGCTGCAGGACGAGGCGCCCGTGCTGATCGCGGTGGACGATGCGCACTGGATCGACGCGTCGTCGGCCGCCGTTCTCCTGTTCACGCTCCGGCGGCTGCACGGAGATCGCGTGCTCGTGCTGATCGCGACCCGCCCCCAGGGCCTCGACCACCTGGGGCCGAGCTGGCCGAGATTGGTCGCGGACACCGAACGGGTGGGGCGAATCTCGCTCGGCGGCCTGACCAGCGCCGAGGTGACCGAGCTCGCCGACTCCATGCAGATCGGGCCGCTGACCCTGGCAGCGAGCGAGCGGCTGCGCGAGCACACCGGCGGTCATCCCTTGTACGTCAAGGCGCTGCTCTCAGAGATGCCGGCCGACACGCTGAACTTTCACGCCGGGCCGTTGCCCGCACCCCGCTCATTCGCGGCCACCGTCCTGGCCCGCCTTACCAACGTCTCGAGCCCCGCGCAGAGCCTCGTCGCCTCGGCGGCGGTCGCCGGGGTTCGCTGCCAGTTGGCGCCGGCCGCCTCGGTCGCGGGACTGAGCGATCCAATCCCCGCCCTCGAAGAGGCGCTGGCGGCCGATCTGCTGGCACTCGTGCCAGACCCCGTGCCCGAAGAGATCACCTTCCCCCATCCGCTCCTGCGCGCAGCCGTCCGCGATGACCTGTCGCCGGCCCGGAGACGCGCGCTGCATCTGTCCTGGGCAGAGCAGACAGCGGGATCCGACGCCCTGGCCCACCGCGCGGCCGCCAGCGGCGGCTCCGACGACGACCTCGCGGCCGAGCTGCGGATCAAAGCCGAAGCCGAGATCGCGGCCGGTCGTCTGACCGCCGGCGTCGAGCGCCTGCTCTGGTCCTCGCGGATCGCCGGGAGTCCGGCCGAGCGAGAGCTGGCCCTGCTACTGGCGGTCGAGTGCCTGATGCTGGCCGGCGAGGTACGCGAGGCCAACAGCCATCGTGATGCGGTCCTGCGTTGCAGCGACAGCCCGCGGAGAAGCTTCGTCATCGGCGCCCTGACAGCCTCGGTGGGACTCCTGCCCCAAGCCGAGGCGACCCTGCTCGAGGTCGTGGCACGCCCCGATTTCGCTGCCCATCCCGAGCTCGAGGGAGCCGTCGCCTCATCGCTTGCGATCGTCTATGGCTACCTGTCACGCGGCGCCCAGGCGATCCAGTGGGCCCGGCGCGCGATGAAGGCTTCCGGATCCTCGCCGACCGTCGAGGTAACGGCTCGTCAGGCACTCGTGATGGGGCTGACCATGGAGGGTCGCGGTGGCGAGGCGATCGCCGAGCTCGAGCACCTGTCGGCGTCCCGGATCGACCCCGCGCCCTTCGAGGCCGAGCTGCTGGCGACCCGCGGCAATCTCAAGGCCTGGTGGGGCGACCTCCGCGGCGCGACCGAGGACCTGTGGGCGGTGATCGGATGGTCGAGGGCCGGAGTGTCCCTCCGTAGCCTTCCCAACGCCTATAGCGCTCTGGCCGAGGCCGAGTATCGCCTCGGACGCTGGGATGACGGGTTGGCTCACGCCGAGGTCGCGGTTTCGCTGGCCGAGGACTTCGATCGCTCCTGGGATCTGCCGTTTGCGCACGCCGCAGCCGCCCACCTCTACGCCGGGCGGGGGAACTGGCGCGCGGCGGCCGAGCACGTGGAGGGCGCTCGGCGGGCGGCCGAGAGGGCGCCGCTGCCGATTGGCATCTACTACGCGTGCGACGCCCGCGCCAGTGTCGCCTGGGTTCGCACCGAGTGGGACCTGCTGCTCAGCGCCCTGGAACCGCTTGACCAGCACCCCGACGCCGGGCGGGCCTTGGGCCTGGGTCACCGGATTCCGCGTCTGATGCAAACCGAGGCCTTGATCTGCGCCGGAGACCTCGAGCAAGCGACCTCCAAGCTGCAGCGGCTCGAGCCGCCTCCGGCCGGGGCCTCGGACGACGTGACCCGGGTCGAGTACTGGCGAGTTTGTGGCGAGCTGGAGCGGGCACTCGAGCGCCCGGATCTGGCCGAGCGGGCCTTTGCCCGGGGGGCGGAGGTCGCCGGCACGGTCGGTTCGCCCTTCTACCAGGCTCTGCTGGAGCTCTCACACGGACGCTTCCTGCACAAGACCGGGAGTCGCAGGCGCGCGATCGCCGAGCTGCGGACCGCTCGCCGGCGATTCGAGAGCCTTGGTGCCCGGCCGTTCGTGGGCCGGTGTGACGCCGAGCTCGCCGCGTGTGGGGTCCGAGCTCGGGCCCAGGGCACCGATGACCACTACGGACTGACCGCCCGGGAGGAGGTCGTGGCGCGACTCGTGGCCTCCGGAAAGTCCAACCGCGAAGTTGCCGAGGAGCTCTACCTGTCGACGAAGGCGATCGAGTACCACCTGACCAACGTGTTCGCCAAGGTCAACGTGCGCTCCCGCCGCGAACTGGCGGCGCGGCTCAACGCCTTCGGGACCCAGCCGCCGACGTGAGTCGTGGCACGCGCTCTGCCGACCTTCTGTCGGCTTGAGCGCTCGCCTCCGTCCGCGACCGGACGTACGCGCGCAGACGCCTTGCACTCTGGTCCGAGGACCTCGGGGGTAGAAGTCCCGATAGCCGGCCCCAGCAACGACGAGAGGAGATCCGTGGACGACGATCGCTACAACGCCGCCGGCCCTGAGCAAGAGCATCGATTCCAGACGCCGAGGCTGGTCCGGGAGGTGCGGCTCGAGCCTCCCCCAGCCCGTCCGCTGGCTTGCGAGCAACCGGACGGACCCGAGCACCGGTGGGAGAAAGTGCCCGGACCCAGTGGCCCCACCAGCTGATCAGAGCCCAAGCGGTCCGGGGTCTGCGGGGACATCGACGGCGTTTTGCTCCAGGAGCTCGAGGGGCACGACCTCCAACGCCCGTTCGTGGGTGGAGGCGAGCACGACGTAGGCCGGGGCGCCGTCCCGATGGGCGCGCAGCCAGTTCACGGCGGTCACGCACCAACGGTCGCCCGGCACCAGGCCGGGGAAGGCGTATCGAGGGACCGGCGTGCTCAGATCGTTGCCAATGCTCCGCTGATGCGCGAGGAACTCGGCGGTCACCACGGCGCAGATCGAATGGCTGCCAACGTCCTCGGGTCCGGTCCGGCAGCATCCGTCGCGATAGAACCCGGTCAGCGGCTCGCTTCCGCAAGCCTCCAGCTCCTCACCGAGCACGTTTCGGTCGCCCACACGGCCATTATCGTGTGTCTGGCGGTGCCTCCGGCCTGGCGACCGATGATTTGGGAGAGCCGCAGCGGTCTAAGCCGTGATGCAGACAGGTTCTCGGCACCAGGAAACGACCCCGGAGAGGCGGCAGCCTGCGACCTCCGGCGCCAGCGAAGAGCGCGCTCAGGCGCAGATTCAGGCGTGCGTGGACGAGCTGATCGGCTCGGGCGTCGAGGTCGGATTGCAGGTCGTGGTCACCCGGCAGGGGGGCGTGGTCGTAGACGTCGTGGGCGGCCAGGCCGATCCCCGCACCGGAGCAGCGGTCGCTCCGGACAGCTTGTTCTACGCGGCTTCGACCGGGAAGGGCGTGGCGACCTCGGTCGCGCACGTCCTGGTGGAGCGGGGGGCTCTTGACTACGACATGAGAATCACAGACGTCTGGCCTGAGTTCGGGTCCCGCGGAAAGGACCGGGTGACCTTGCGCCATGTGCTGCTCCACACCGCCGGGGTCCCCGGCCTGCCCCGCGACACGACGGTGGAGGACCTATGCGATTGGGATCACATGTGCTCGGTCATCGCCGACGAAGATCCCTGGTGGGAGCCGGGCACTCGCTTTGGCTACCACGCGAAGACGTTCGGCTTCCTGCTGGGAGAGATCATTCGACGGGCGACGGGGAGCACGATCTCGACGCTCTTGCGAGAGCTCGTCACCACCCCGCTCGGCGTCGAGGACGAGGTCCATTTCGGGGTCCCCCGCCGGCTTCTGCCCCGGGTTGCCCGAGCGGTCCCCCCTGCAGGACCAGCCCCGGACCTCCCCGAACCTGGTTCGCCGCTGGCTGAGGCGCTGCCGCGCGGCATCGTGCCCAACGCGCAATACGCCAACCGCGCCGACGTGCTCACCTCCGACATACCGTCAGATGGCACGATGACCGCGCGGGGCGCCACCCGCATGTACACCGCGCTGTTGGGATACGTCGATGGCGTCGAGCTGGTGTCGTCGTCGCGGCTTGCGACCATGGCGGCCGTCGCGTTCACGGGACGGGACGAGGTGATGGGCTACCCCACGGCCTGGGCATTCGGCTATGGCCCGGGCCGTCCTGGCGGGGTACCGTCACGCCGTGGCTCGACGTTCGGGATGGTGGGGATGAACGGCTCGGCGGCCTACGCGGACATCGACTCCGGTGTCACGGTGGCGGTGATGCGCAACCGCTTCACCGCCGACCTGACAACGGTGGGGCGGATCGATCGCATTCTCGCCGACACGCTGTCATGAGCGAGCGAAGTCCGATGGATGAGCCAGTGACCAGGCTCGATACGCGCTTCAGCGACCCGGACGCAGTTGCGGTTGGATGGGATGAGACACGTCACGTCCTGGAAACGGCCCCGCTGTTCTGGATATCCACGGTCCGGGCGGACGGTCGACCTCACGTGACTCCCGTGGTTGCGGTGTGGCTCGACGACGCTCTGAGCTTCAGCACCGGCGCCGGCGAGCAGAAGGCGATCAACTTGAGCGGCAATCCGCACGTGATCCTGATGACCGGCTGTAACAGCTGGGACGGAGGGCTGGATGTCGTGGTCGAGGGCGACGCAGTGCGGCTCACCGACCACGAAGCCCTCGAGCGCGTGGCCCGCGCCTGGACCACCAAGTGGGACGGACGGTGGCAATACGAGGTGCGTGACGGAGCGTTTCAGCACGGCCGCGGGACCGCGCTCGTCTTCTCGGTGACACCGACCAAGATCCTCGCGTTCGCCAAGGGGCGGTTCGGTCAGACGCGCCACCGGTTCTGAGCTTCGCTGCCTGCGGGCCGCTCAGCGCCGGCCGCCGGCCGCCCGCCGCGTCTCCCGCCGGCAATCGTGGTGGAGCTATGAGCAGGCGATGGCGCTGCTGGCCGAGCACTTCCAGGTGTTCGCGATCGACCTCCGCGGTCAGGGCCGCTCGACCCTGACACCCGGGCGCTACACGCTGGACAACATGGGCAACGACCTGGTCCGGTTCATCGACCTGATCATCGGGCGTCCGGCGATCGTCGCCGGCAATTCGTCGGGTGGCGTGCTCGCGGCCTGGATGTCGGCTTACGCCAAGCCCGGCCAGGTGCGAGGCAGCGTCTGCGAGGACCCCCGCTGTTCTCCTCCGAGCTCACGCCGGAGTGCGGACAGTCGATCCGGCAGTCGCTCGGCCCGATGTTCGCCCTCGTGAGCAAGCGGCTCGGCGATCAATGGACGATCGGTGACTGGGCGGGCTTGCAGGCCGCGTTCGGTCGAGAGCTTCCGCGACACGTGCTGATGGCGCTGCAGCGGATGGCTATCGCTGCCGGCCGGCCATCCGATCAGGCCCCGCCCGATCCCAGCGAGCCGCCCCAGAACATGAAGGAGTACGACCCCGAATGGGGACGGGCCTTCTGGACCGGGACGGTCGGCGCAAGCTGCGACCACGCGCGGATGCTGTCGGCCGCGAAAGCGCCCATCCTGCTCACCCATCATTTCCGGACGATCGACCCCGCCACCGGAAGCCTCATGGGCGCGGTCTCCGACCAACAGGTCAGCCGCGCCCGCGAGCTCGTCACCGGCGCCGGCAAGTCCTTCGAGGTGGTCGACCTGCCGGAGATGGGGCACGCCATGCACAGCCACGATCCCGAGCTGTTCACGAAGACGATCGTCGACTGGTCCTCCAGGCTTGACTCGGCGGGCTGACCTCCGCTTCCGTCTCTAGATGAAGTCGTTGCCGGTCAGCACGTACAGGAAGGGAACGAAGGGGACGATCACGGCGATGGCCCAGGCGATCCTGGCGATCAGTCCCATGTCGCCGCGGGTCACGAGGTTGATCCAGATGAGCAGCACGGCGATCGGGTGCAGGATGCACAGCAACAGCTCCAATATCTTCTTCACGGCAGCTCCATTCGTCGGATCATGAGTCAAACCTATCCGATTGACTTCGAGGAAAGCGCGGCCGCCGGCAACCGCGGGCGAAACCGCCCCTTCGCTCTCCGGGCTACCTCGTCCACCCTCGCCTGGGACGCGAGGAGAAGAGTGCCGCCATCAGCACGACCTCGTGCCGGCGACGGCGCTCATCCGGCTACTTGTCGCGATCGACCACGTCTTTGGCCTTGTCGGCCACCTTGTCGATCTTGTCCTTGGTCCCGGCCTTGGCCTGGTCGGCCTTGCCTTCGTTCTTGAGGCTCTGATCGCCGGTCAAGCTGCCGGCGGCCTCCTTGATGCGGCCCTTGCCTTCGTCGACGTTCTTATCTTCGGCCATTGGACCTGCTCCTTCCGGTTGGGGTAGGTGGCTACAAACAGGTTTCGGATGCCATCGGGTTCATGTTTGCATGCGATCGGGCGCTATTGGACGCGGGCGCGGCTGGAGGAGCGTCGGCTCGCGCTCGTCGGCGACGATCCCGGTGGAGTATCGGAGCGGCGCCCGCCGCCGAACCGGTCTTGGAGCTCGGCGAGGTCGATCTCGCCGTCTCTGACACCCGCGGCCAGGTAGAGCACCAGGGCGCCGACGACACATAGGATCGCGTCGCCGAAGCCAAAGCCGATCCAGGCGGCGACGAACGCGAACCCCAGTAGGGCGGCGAATTGCTTGCTGGTCATCTAGTGGAGCTCCCTTCGATTGGACCGGTCAAATCCGACAAGCGTGACGTTGATCGGAAGCAGCGGCAGATCGTGAACTTGCTGCGCGTCGCGGACGCGCTGGCGGATCGCCGGCAGTGTGCGGGCCAGCTCCCCCGCCTGGCGGACGGTAACCGCGAGGTTGAGGTCCTCGGTCTCGTAGCGCCCCGCGGCCCTGACGACCATCGGGTGCTCGAGGGCGGCGAGCTCGGCGGCGCGTTCGATCGCACGGGGCGCGATGACCGTGCTCCCCCGCCCACCCTCGGCCGGGATGTCGAGCTCGCCCCGGGCCAGGTACGGCCGGGGCAGCGATCGCCAGGCGAGGCCTGCGAAGACGAAGAAGCAGACCACCCCGGAAATCGCGACGATGACTCGCACCCGCCCGGTGATGTCATGGGCGGTCACGCTGACCAGGTGGTCGTAGATCGTGCGATACGCCGAGATGCCGTTGACCGTATGCGGGCTGACCTTCAATGCCAGCAAGGCGGTCATCGCCCCATACCAGATCAGCGCCAGCGCAGCCAGCGTGGTTATCAGCCCCAGCAGCAGCGACGCGAGCGGCAAACTCCGTGTGCGCAGACGCTGGCGGCCCATCAGATCGTCTTCACGGCTTTGCGCGTGCTTGGCGCGGACCTGGGCCTTCAGCGGCAGCGAATCGGTCAACGGCGCGAGCGCTCCGGCCACCCCCTGGACCAGTCCGTCGCGCGAGCCGTCAGCATCATCCGTCCGTACCAGCACCCGAATTCGACCACCCGTCCCGCGCCGCCACGGTCGGGCGCGAGCCCTGGCGTCGAGCACGCCGCCCGGCTCTTGCGCCAGCGCGGCGGCCGCCTGACCGAGCGGACGGCGACGCGCGGCGATTGCACCCTGCTCGTCGTGGGCGAGCACGACCAGCCGCTCCCGGCGCGGCGCCAACGCGCCCGCCAGCAACACCAGGCCGAGCAGGACCGCGCCGGCTCCGGCGAGCGCTGCGACGACCGCCACCGGCCCGGGTGCCTCTAGCCGGCGAATGAAGGCTCCGACATCTTGTCGCAGCGCCGGGAGGTGCAGGTCGGCGGCCAGGCCGGGCAGGCTCAGCGTGCCATGCCCGCCCTGGATCGAGAACACCGCGGCCGCCAGGCCCGCCAGGGCGAGCGCGACTACCAGCAGGATCCCCACCAGCCGGGCCAGTGAACGGGCAAGGAACAGCATCACGCCGCCTGGCCGGCGGGAGGGAGTTCATCCGGGCCCTGGACTCCGTCGATGTGGATCTCGATCTCGCCGAGCTGGGTCTCCAAGCCGCTCCGCTTGGCGGCGGCCCGGATGCGCCGTCGCACCTCGTCGCCGAGACGCTCGAATGGCTCTGGCGGCCAGGCAACGATCAGGTGCAGCTCCAGCTCGTAGCGGCCATCGGCTTGCGCGGTGGCCACCACTCCGGGGATCGGCCGGGCCCCGTCCGGCGTCACCCAGCGCTGGGCCGGACCGGCGGTGAGCGCCACGCCGGGGAGATGCCCGAGCACCTGCTCGGCGACCCGCGCCACCGCGACGCGCGGTGAAAGCAGGGGACCGGCCGGGCCCGCACTCTCTGGGTGCAACGCGCTCAAGACACCCGCGCGGGGCCTGGCTCGGCTTCGTCGTCGTCGCCGGGGAAGTGCAGATCGTCAACGGCGATGTTGACCTCGGTGACCTCCAGGCCGGTGATCCCCTCGACCCGTTTGATGATCTGATCGCGAACGTGCTGAGTGAGCTGCGGGATCGACTCCCCGTACTCGACCACCACGGTCAGGTCCACGGCGGCCTGGCGCTCGCCGACCTCCACCGTGACGCCCTGGGTGCGCATGTCGCCGATCCCAACACGCTGGGTGACGTTGCCGAGCGCGCGACTTCCAGCGCCGCCGAGCTGGTAGATGCCCGGCACCTCGCGGGCCGCGATCCCCGCCACCTTGGTGACCACGGAGTCAGCGATCGTCGTTGCGCCACGCTCCGAGCCGGCCGATGCCTCCGCCTGATCGCGCGCCGCCGGGACTCGAGACGCGCCCGCGGTGCGCTCGCCCCCGGTGCGCTCGCCTCCGGTGCGCTCGCCTCCGGTGCGCTCGCCGGCGGTGCGCTCGCCGGCGGTGCGCTCGCCGGCGGTGCGCTCGCCGGCAGTCTGCTCGGTCTGGATCTGATCCGCCATCGAAAAGCCTCCTAATCACAGGTCAAGGTCAACAAAATCCTGGGCCGGACAGAAAGGCAATCTGTGTCCGACCTTCACCAGGTAAGACAGGCAACCCGGCGAAAAAGTTCTGCTCTGACTCATGCATCGGCGACGACGTCCTCGACGGCGATATCCACGCCCGCTACGCGAACTCCCGTCTGTGCGCTGAGATGACCTCTGATCCGGTCGCGCACGGCCTCCGAGAGCGGGTCGATCGCCGGGCCGAACATGATCGCCAGACGCAAGCTGAGCCTCACCTGGCTGCGGTCGACGGGATCGACTGCCACGCTCAGCGCGCTTGCGAGCAGGACCCCGGGCACCGTCAGCGCGGCGCGTCCCGCGATCTGCCCCAGCACCCATTTCTCGATGCGAGTCTCCCCAGCCGGACCGGTCAGCACGGCCGCTTCTCCCCGGCGCGCGGCGAGTGCCCTGAGCCGCACCATGATTTGATCGCCCAGCCCCGCCGGGGCCGCAACTGGCTGGGCGCCGAAACCTCTCAGCTCTTTCCATGTCTCCTCCAGAGCGGCGACGGCCGCCTGGCAGTGGGGACACCCAGCCTGGTGAGACGCATCGGCCGGGCTCCGGTGCTCGGCGATCTGATCCACCAACGCGTCCAGCGGCACGCCGCAGGCGAGCAACAGTCCAGACTCCCCTACCGCCACGTCGAAGCCTCCTTCAGCACCGTCAGCCGGGCTCGGTGGATGCGGCCCTTGACCGCCGCCATGCTCACCCCGAGCACATGCGCGATCTCCTCGTAGGACAACCCCTCGAAGTCGCGCAACACCAGCGCCGCCCGCTGCTCAGCCGGAAGCGCGGACACCGCACCCGCCACGGCGGCAAACCGCTCGTGCTGCTCGGCGACCTGCGCCGGATCCCGGCTCGACGACGCGACCTCGAACTCGAGCGGCTCGATGGGACGGCGGGCGGCGAGCATATTCAAACAGCGGTTGGTCACGATCCGATACAGCCACGTCGAGACCGCGCTCTGCCCGCGGAAGCCTCCCAGGCCCCGCCAAGCCTGCACAAACGCGTCCTGGGTGGCGTCCTCGGCGTCGGCCGCCGACCCCAGCAGCCGCAAGGCGACGCGATACACCGCCGTCTGATGGCGACGCACCAGCACCCCGAAGGCCTCCACATCGCCCGCCTCGGCGGCATGAACGAGAACCCGATCATCAACGCCAACGACCACGACGCCTCAAAGGCCCGTGCTTCACTCGACAGCCACTGGGCGCGCTCCCGCGCGGACCCGGCAAAACCACGGAAAACTCTCCCATCGACTCTCAGACCGGCCACGAACCATAAAGTTCCGCGCGCCAGGCCCGCAGCCGCCGGGAGCGCACGATGACCGGCTCGGGATGCTCGAACGCAGAAAGTTTTCACCCGCGAGCGAGATTTTCTGCATCGTGGTTCCCCCAGCAGGCGCGCGGAAGAAAATTACAACCGGACCCGCAAACTTTCTGCATCAGAGCCGTGCCCTTGTCGCCCGGGCTCAACGCCGAGACCGCGGCCCGTGGCGACGCCCGTGCGGGGGGCGGTGGCGGCTGGGTGGCTCCACGGCCCCGGCCGCGAGCCCGCGAGTCGCGCCCTAGCCCACCCGGTACTCGTAGGGGATCGCCTTGATCTCGTTGGCCGATGCGGCCGCCGCAATATTGTCGTCGACGATCAGATCGCCGGTGACCACGGTGCCCCGGCGGGCGCCGGCCGTGAACTTGACCGGGATCGTCACGGTCTGACCCGGATTCACGGTTACCGGAGTCGCGGCCGGCGCACCGGGATCGATGTAATCGAGCTCCTGATCGCCGGTGGACGAGGTCACCGAGGTGTCGAACACCCTGGCCCGCGCCGCCATCCCGGTGTTGACCGTGCCGGCTGCCGGCCCACTGAACGGGCCGATCAGCGATGGCGCGATGAACCAGAGACCGGGAGTGACCTCGGGGGCGGCGAACACGCCGGCAGCGGTGTCCCCGCGGCTCACCGCCTCGAGATCCGGATCGTTGAAGCCCCAATCGAAGGTGATGGGCGCGCTGGCCTGGGCCGCGGCGAACAGGACGTCGCTCTCGGTGGGCACCACGAACTCCGGCGGGGCGGCGCCCGTGAACAGCGGCAGGGCGAGGCCCGTGGCCTGGGTCACCGGCACCAGCGAGTAGATCGTGTCGTGGGTTCGGCGCGGATCGATGAACACGTTCAGCGGCGCATTTCCCGGATTGGACACGCGCACTTGCGCGACGGCGCTGCCGCCGCTCCGGATCGAGGTCCGGTAGCTGTCGGGCACGCCGATGGACGACACCGGAGCTGCGTCGAGCGAGACCGTGCCGGTGAACGGCCCGGAGGTTGTGGTTCCGCCGACCGGATTGGACGTCACCAGCGTGAACACCCAGCGGCCCGGCAACGGGTCGCGCTGGTAGAGCTGCATGGTCTGCACCCCACCGGTGCTCTGCGCGGGGAACTGCTGGGCATCGGCCTGCCCGGCGGGCGAGGTGAGAAAACCCTGAATAGGCGTGTTGGGGTCGCTGGGAAGCGTGAACTGCACGTGCACGGCGGGCGCACCCCGCGGGACGTCGAACGCGAAGCTGTCCTCGCGGCCGGGGAAGCCGTTGCCGTTGCCGCCGGTGATGGCTCCGCTGAACGCTCCGTGACCACCGACCAGCGGGACCAGGGACCTGATCACCACCGGGACGACCGTGGTCTTGCCGGAGCTGCCGGTGAGCTGCAGGTCCCGGCTGTAATCACCGGGAGTGGCCGGTGCGGCGAGGCTCACGTGCAGCGATGAGCTCTGACCGGGGGCCAGCGTCACCGTCGACGGCGTCACGCTGCCCAGCGTGCCGAACCGCGAGGTCGACAGGTCGTAGTGCACCGCGCCGTTGTAGGCAGCGGTCACGGGCGTGAAGATCGCCGCCGTCCAGGTGCCGGGGGCGGGGTTGCGGACGCTGATGTGGGAGTAGTCGGAGACCTCGCCGTTGGCGTGATAGGTGTAGGCCGCCATCCGGCCCGAGGGGTCGAACAGGGTCATGTTGACGGTGGTCGTCGGCCCCGGCCAGGCGATCGCGCCGTCGAGGCGATCGGCTCCCGCGGGCACGGTGAACTTGAACTCGGTGTAGGCCTGGGCGACGCCCTTGTAGTCCAGATATCGCGGGTCTGTGGCGGTGTTGAGCGTGACATCGCCGTGGTTGTCGCTCAGCCGGGCGCCGAGCGTCCGCAGGTGCGCTGCGATCGTCTCCGGCGCGGCGCCGTCATTGGTCACCGTGACGTCGGACCCGGTTCGCGCTCCGGCCGGCACGGCCAGATCGAGCTGCGTGGGACTGACCAGACGACCGTTCCCGTTCGCCGGTCGGTCGATCGATTCCGCCGCCTTGACGGCAGCGAGCGCGTCCAGCTCGCCGGCCCCCTGCTCGTTGCTCGGGATGTTCAGGTCGTTGGCGTTGGAGACGATCATCTGCTTGACCAGCTCCGGCGACGGGGTGGCCCCACCGTGGGTCTGCCGGTAGGCCTGGATCACCAGCGCCGCGACGCCGGCGGTCATCGGCGCGGACTCGCTGGTGCCGCCGAACGTCGAGATGTTCGACGGCTGGCCGGCCAGGTTCACGCAGGCGCTGTACTGCGCGGGATCGGCGGTGCAGGCTTCGTAGCTCTCGTTGCCCGGGGCGACGAGGTCGAGCGTCTTGCCGCCCTGCGTGAAGCCGGCCGAGCTGAACTCCGCGATGTTGTCGTTGAGCCAGCCGCCGGGGCTCAGCTGGTATCCGCCCCGCGTGGTCTGAGCCAGTCCCTGGAACTGCGTGGTCGCACCCGCGGAGATCCCGGCCGGGCCGCTCGCCGGCGAGCCGATCGTGTTGGCGGTGCCCTGGTCGCCGGTCGACGTGGTGACCACCACGCCCGCCTGCTGGGCCAGCACGTTGAAGTCCTTGGTGACGTCCGCGAGCGTGTCGGGCAGCTCGGCCCCGCCGAACGACTCGTTGAGGACGTTGACGTGATCGACGGCGACGGCCCAATCCATCCCCTGGATGATCGTCGAGGTGAAGGCGCCGTAGTCCGTGCCGTTGAACTGGGGGAACACCTTCATCGCCACCAGGGACGCCCCCGGGGCCACCCCGCGCAGGACGATGTTGCAACCCGGCGGCAGCGGATGGGCGGGATTGACGAACTTCGACAGGTCATAGACGACCCGGCCCTGGGCGGCGACCGTCGATGCGTCGCCGAAGGCCTCGCCGCCGTTGGTCGGGGCGTTGACGCCCTGACCGGTGAAGTCGCGGTAGTCGACGATCACGTGCGTACCGTCGGGCCGGATGAAGTCGGGGTTGTCGACGTCGATGCCCTCGGCGATGAAGGCGACCTTCACTCCCGCGCCGGTGACGATCTGCTGGGCCTGGGGGGCGTTGATCAGCGACAGCCCCTCGGGAGCCACGATCGGGTCGGCGGGATTGCTCGGGCAGATGGCCTGCCCATCGGGCGCGGTGACACCGCCTGGTGAAGCGGCCGAGGTCGTCGCCGGCGCAGAGCCGCCGGCACCGGTGCCGGTCGGATCCGGAGGCGGAACGTAGGAGTCGGGCAGCACGTCGGCCACGCTTCCGTTGGACGCCAGCCGCGCCCGCTCGGCGCGGGAGACGGTCGCCGAGAAGGCGTTGATCGTGCGGAAGCTGTGGGTGACCTTGCCCCCGGAGGACCTCACCGCGGTCTGCAGCGGGCTCTGCTCGGCGCCCAGCGTCGCGCTCCGGGCGTGCATCAGCCGGGCGGTCGGAGGCAGGCCGAAGTTCTGGTTGCGCAGCAGCACGATCACGCGCACGGGTGAGCCCGACTGATCGGCCAGCACACGCGCCGCCGACAAGCCGCGGTGACGCCTGGTGGCCTTCGCGGCCAGCGCGATGCCGCCGACTACCGGGAAAACCGCGGCCACCAGCGCCGCCAGGATCCAGAACCGCCCGCTCCTCCCCATCACGACCTCCAGCCTCGACCTCTGCCTGGGCGCACCCTATATCAAAAGTGGGCACACGTGGCCGAGATTACGCCAAGCGTCCACACGAACCTCTCCTGTCGCTTGGCGTCAGGCGGTTATGCCCTTTCGCTCCAGCCTCGGCGCGGCGTAACATTTGCTACATGCGAGCGTGGATGGTGCCCTGGTTCTTTCCGCTGGCCGTGCTCGGAACCGTCGTGCTGCTCTCGCTGTCCAACGTGTTCGCCTACCTCGCCCTGTTGGTGTGGGGCTGGGTCCTGCTTCCGCATGCCGCGCACTACGTCCGCTCTCATTCGCGAAACCCCGATGGCGAGAGCGACGCAGACGACAACGGCAGCCTCGACACGCATTATTGGCGGACCAAGCTCCAGTAGAGGCGGCCGGAGGCTCTAGGCGATCCTCGCCACCACGGGGTTGGCGGGCCGGTCCGGTGGCACGCAGACCATCCCGTCGCTGAACCCGGCCGAGCCGATCCCGAAGGCAGCGTTGAACCGGTCGAGGTTGACGACCGTCAGCAGCGCGGTGATCTCGACGAGCTGATCGTCGCTGAAGCGCTCCTGCATCCGGGCGAACAGCTCGTCGGTGACCTCAACCGGCGTCCGCATCACCGCGACCGCGTAGTCAAGCGCCAGCTTCTCGTGTTCGGTGAACAGGTCGCTCTGGCGGTAGCGCGGGAGCGCCAGCAGCTCCTCGTCGGAAAAGCCCGAGTTGCGACAGATCTGGGAGCCGAGGTCGACGCAGAACTCGCACCCGATCATCTGCGCGCCCTTCAGCTCGATCAGGTTCTTGAGCCGCTCCTCCACGGTATTGCCCTTGCGCACGGCCTGCTGGAACTTCCCCATGCCGCTCATCATCTTCGGCTCGCGGGCCCATAGCTGCACCGGTTCGATGCCGGAGCGACCAGCGGCCGGCGCGCGGCCCGTCATCTTGGCCGTCCCCTTGCGCATGAACCAGTAGACGAGCTTGACCTTGAGGCCGGCGTCAGCCGGCTGCACTCCGTCGATACGTGCCATCGGGCACCTCCTGTCACCTGGGTTGGGTTCAAGCGTCTATCCGCTATGACCCGCGAGGCCCGGACGACGTGACAGCGATGGACGAACTCGAGCTCGCCAGCAGGTTCGACTGCCGGCTGCCCCAGCTGCCCGCGGTCGCCACGCCGCGGCCGGATCGGCGTGGCCGCGGTCGGTCATCGCCGTGGGGCGGGCGTGATGCGATACAGCGCGGCGCTGTGCGGAGGCACGTCGGCCTGGATCGTGCCGGCGGTCTGGCTGCTCGTCTGAGTCCAGAGGTTTCGGATCTGCAAGGCGCTGGCGCGCGCGAGCCCGAGCTCGGCGGCGTGGGCCGTGATGTGCTGCCGGGTCGGGCCGCGATTGAGCAGCGCGACGGCGCACTCCCCGCCAGAGAGGGGCTTGACCCACACCTGTGCGGCCTGATCGCGACCGGTCGGGACGCCTTGGATCCCGAGCGGGTCCTGGTCGACGGCGATGACCTCGGTGTTGCTCAGCATCGCGACCGTCTGGGGTGAAAGCTCGCGCACGTCGGCGCCGATCACCAGCGGGGCGGCCACGATCGCCCACATCGTGAGCTGCGCCTGGGCCTCAGCGCTGCTCAGACCAAGCTCGGGCACGATGTAGTCAGGATCGTTCCAGTGCCCGGGCCCCGCCGCCTCGGGGTGGCGAGCATTCGTGTCGAGGTTGCGCAGCACGTTCGCGAACACGACATCCCGGCAAAACCCGATGTCGGTGTCGGTGCGCCAGCTCTCGGCGATCTGCGCAGCCCACCGATGAGTGGCGTACGCGGAGCGCTCGAGCGGCGGGTAACCATCATCGACCTGTCCGGGCCGCCAGAAGTTGCACACGTTGATCACCATGGGTCGACCTGGCGAGTTGCCGCGCACTGCCTGCGCGAACTCGCGGTAGGCGATCTCCGGGTCCAGACGCTGTTGGCCGCCGCCACAGAAGTCGATCTTGACCGCGTCAAACCCCCAGCCCGCGAACCGATCGGCGTCCTGCTGGTAATGGCCGAAGCTGCCCACCCCCTGCCCGTCGCAACCCGAAGCGCCCGCGTCGGTGTAGATCCCGGCCAGCAATCCCCGGGTGTGCAGCCAGTCGGTCAGCCAGCGAAGGCCATGCGGCCACTGCCCGGCGTCGACTACCAACTCGCCGCCCGCGCTCCGCGCCCCCGACGCCCAGCCGTAGTCGAGCCACACGATCCTGTAGCCGGCGCGAGCCAGGCCACGACCGAGCAGAGCTCCGGCGATGCTCAAGATCGTCTGCTCGTCGAAGACCCCGCCGACCCCGTAATAGGAGTTCCAACCCATGTACGGCGTCACCGCCGGCGATACCGGAGACACTGAGACAGCATGACAACGCCCTCCCACAAGGCTGCGGGAGGTGGCGCTGCTAGGTCACGTGTACGTGGACTCGCTGGACCGCATTGACCGCGTAGCCGCCCTGATTCCAAGCATCGGCGGGGTCAAGCGGCTGCGTGTTGCCGGCGACATCCGTCGCGCGTACGCACAGCTCGTAGTCGCCCGGCCGGCTGGCGTCCCATTGACACGACCAGGTGCTCCAGCCGTGCTTGGCTACCGGCTGCTGGAGTCCCGCATCGGCCCACGTGCGCCCGCCGTCGGCGCTGAACTCGACGCGCCGGACGGCACCAAACCCCGACCACGCCCGGCCCTGTACCCGAGTCACACCAGCGCGCACGTGTCGCGCGCGCGAGAGGTACTCAGGTATCCCCGGCGGGGCCATCACCGCACGCGGCTTCTTACGCGTGACCGGCGAGCCCGGTTCCTCCTTCGAACGGCGATAGCGGTACAAGGCAGTCTGCTGGACACCCTCAAAGGGCTCGGCGATCGCGGTGATCGACCGCAGCCACTTCACCGACGCCATCCCGTACCACTCGGGGACGATCAGCCGCAGCGGGAAGCCGTGCGGTGCCGGCAACGGTTCGCCGTTCATCGAGTAGGCGAGGAGCACGTCCTCGCGCAGCGCCTCCTCGATGGGCAGGCTGCGCTGGTAGTCCTGCTCGACATCCTGATCGAGCCCTCGGTCGTGGCCGGTGAACAGCAGCTCCACGGCGTCATCGTGCAGCCCCGCCTGCTCCAGGACTCCGCGTAGCGGCGTTCCGGTCCACTGGGCGCAGCCGATCGCCTCGTCGTGCCACGGCGCCGAGACCGGGCGCGGCATGAGGCGAGCGCGTCCAGAGCCGGCGCACTCCATCATCACCGGCAGCGAGAGCTCCGGCCGCGAACGCAGACCCTCGAGCGTGAGCGAGAGCGGTTGACGCACGCGCCCGTCGACCCGCAGCTCATAGCTCTCGGCGTCGACCTCCGGAATGTCGAAATGCACGAGCACGTAGTGCATTCCGATCGGGGTAATCGGATAGCGCAACGCCTCGAGCGGCATCCCCGGGTTGCGCAGCGCCAGCCCAACCTCCTCGCGCGTGAACTGCGGATTTGTCATCGTCGCCATCGCTCAGCTCGGCCGACCGTACCACGCGCCGTTGGGCCCCAGCCACAGGAAGGTCCCACGCGCCGTTGGGCCCCAGCCACAGGAAGGTCGCCGACCCCTCGGCCGCCCGATGCACGCATTGACGGCGGATCTCGGCGGCGTGCGCTAGGCTCTGCGCGGATCGGCAGGCTGAATGAGCGAGTCTCAGAAGGTTCCCTTTGCGTCCGCTGCGCTCGAGTCTGAAGCGCCGGGCATCGCCTCGCGGGCGCTCGTGGTCAACGGAGTGCGGTGGGCTATCGTCGAGTACGAGCCGGGCGTTCTACGGGAGGAGTGGTGCGAGGAGGGGCACTCGGGCTACGTGCTCGAGGGAGAGGTCGAGTATGAGTTTGAGCAACGCCAGCGCGCCCCGCTGGCGGCTGTTGCGGGCGAGGGGTTCACGCTTCCCGAAGGCCGCGGTCACCGCGGTCGCGCCGGCGCAAGGGGAGCTCGGCTTTTCATCATCGATCGCCCGGGGTGAGACCGAGAGGAGCGTCATCTCAGTGACTGTTGTCCTCAACTGCGATATGGGTGAGGCGTTCGGCATCTGGAGCCTCGGCGACGACGAAGAGCTCATGCCGTTGATCTCGATGGCCAACGTGGCGTGCGGATTTCACGCCGGCGACCCGATGGTCATGCGCGACACGGTGCGGCGTGCCAAGGAACATGGAGTGAAGGTGGGCGCCCACCCGAGCTATCCCGATCTCCAGGGCTTCGGGCGCCGGGCTATTGACATGGACCCGGATGAGCTGACCGCGGCGATTCTCTACCAGGCGGGCGCGCTGAAGGCCTTCCTGGACGCGGAGGACATGCCGCTCGGACACCTCAAGCCCCACGGCGCCCTGTACGGCCGGGCGGCCAAGGACGAGGCGACCGCCCACGCCATCGCCGATGCAGTGGAGACCCTGGGCGTCGCCGTTCTGGGGATGGCCGGCACCAAGCACGAGGAGGTGTACCGGGGCCGCGGGCTCGAGTTCCTCGCCGAGTACTACGCCGATCTTGACTACGCCGACGACGGCTCGTTGCTCATTACGCGTCGTCATGCCGTCTACGACCCTGAGCAGGTCCGCGAGCGTGTCGCTCGCGTGCTCGCTGAGGGAATCGCGATTGCGCAGTCCGGTCGCGAGATCCCGATGCGCGCCGACTGCGTCTGCATCCACTCCGACACGCCCGGCGCCGTCGAGCTCGCCCGCGCGGCCCGCGGCGCTGTGCGCGAATCCACATCATCCCGATCACAGTGAGGTACCGATGGCCCGGCACGAAGTCCTGACCCCGGTCCCGGGGACGTTCTACCGACGTCCGGATCCCGACGCGGAGGTCTTCAAGAACGAGGGCGACTCTGTGGAGACGGGAGAGACGATCGGCCTGGTCGAGATCATGAAGAACTTCCAGGAGGTCCAGGCGGAGGCGAACGGAACGCTCGTGGAGTACCTCGTCGACAATGAGGACTCCGTCAACGCCGGTCAGTCCGTCGCCGTGCTCGAGGATGGCGCGTGAGGCGCATCCTGGTCGCCAACCGTGGTGAGATCGCCGTCCGGATCATCCGCGCCGCCCACGACCTCGGACTCGAGGCTGTCGCTGTCTACAGCGAGGCCGACGCGGCCGCGCCACACGTGCGGATGGCGGATGCGGCGGTCGACATCGGTCCTGCGCCCGCGGCCCGGTCCTACCTTGACATCGCCGCGATCATGCGGGCCGCGCGGGAGAGCGGCGCCGAGGCGGTCCATCCCGGGTACGGCTTCCTGGCCGAGCGCGCCGATTTCGCGACCGCAGTTGAGGATGCCGGCCTGGCGTTCGTCGGCCCCAAGCCCGAGCACATCGCGCTGATGGGCGACAAGGCGCGGGCACGTCGCGCAGCCGCCGACGCGAACGTACCCACCATTCCCGGCAGCGACGGAGCGGTGGCCGACGCTGACGAGGCAATCGCCGTCGCGCGCCGTGTCCGTTATCCCGTCGCGCTCAAGGCGGCAGGGGGCGGCGGCGGCCGGGGGATTCGCATCGTCTACGAGGAGCGGGACCTGGCGGGCAGCTACCAGACCGCTGTGCGTGAGGCCACTGGCGCCTTCGACGACGCGCGCCTGTACGTCGAGCGCTTCGTCACGCCGGCTCGTCACATCGAGGTCCAGGTGTTGGCTGACGGCGAGTCTGCGATCCACCTGCACGAGCGCGACTGCTCGCTGCAGCGCCGGCGCCAGAAGGTGTTCGAGGAGACGCCGGCGCCCCGGCTGTCCCCGGGCACGCGGGCCGGTCTGTGCAACGCCGCCCTCGCCCTGTGCACGGTGATCGGCTATCGCAGCGCCGGCACGGTCGAGTTCCTGGTCGACGCCGAGAGCGGCGAGTTCTTCTTTATCGAGATGAACACGAGGATCCAGGTCGAGCATCCCGTGACCGAGCTTGTCACCGGCGTTGACCTGGTCGCCGAGCAGCTTCGCATCGCTGCCGGCGAGCCCTTGCGCCTCCAGCAGGACGAGGTGGCGCCGCGCGGTTGCGCCGTTGAGCTGCGCATCAACGCCGAGAACCCCGCAAACGGGTTCGTGCCCAGCCCGGGGCCGCTGAACCGCGTCGTCCTGCCGGCGGGGCCATGGGTGCGCGTGGACACGTGGATGGAGCCGGGCGGCGAGGTGCCGCCTTTCTACGACTCACTGCTGGGGAAGGTCGTCGTATGGGGGCAGGATCGCGCCACCGCCCTGGCGCGCGCTCGTCGTGCACTGCGCGAGCTCGAGGTGGAGGGCGTGGAGACCACCGGCCCGTTGCTCGCAGAGCTGCTCGACGAGGCGTGGTTCTCCCAGGGAGAGTTCCACACCGGAACGCTCGAGGCTTGGCTCGAGGAGATGTCGGTCAGGAGCGCTCCGGCATGAGCACCGAGGCGACCGGCGCCCGGCACAGCTGGGGCGCGGACGAGCACCTGTTCGTCGAGATTGCGGAAGAGATGAGTCTCGAGGCCTATTTCCGCTCGATGGCCGTCGTCACGGCGCTCCAGGAGCGTCGGCCCGCGGGCGTGCTCGACATCTGCCCGGCCAACGCGTCCTACCAGGTGCGCTTCGATCCAGATACTCTCGCGCCAGAACGCCTGGACGCTCTGCTGCGCGAGATCGAGGCCGGCGTCGGAGACGCGCGCGACTTCGAGCTGGAGACGCGGATCGTCGAGATCCCGGTTCTCTACAACGACCCGTGGACGCACGAGACGCTCATGCGCTTCCGCGATCGCCACCAGGAGCCCGAGTCCACCGACCTCGAGTATGCGGCCCACATCAACGGCTTCGACGGCGTCGACGCGTTCGTCGAGGCCCACTCGGGCGCCCCTTGGATGGCGTCGATGGTCGGTTTCGTCGCCGGGCTCCCCTTCCTGTACCAGATGGTCCCTCGCGACCGCCAGCTCCAGGTGCCGAAGTACGTGCGCCCGCGCACCGACACTCCACCGCTCACCGTCGGGCATGGGGGCTGCTTCGGATGCATCTACTCCGTCCGAGGCGCCGGCGGCTACCAGATGTTCGGGATCACCCCTCTCCCGATTTACGACCCGGGGCAGGAGCTGCCCGACTTCAGGGACTTCGTGTGCTTCTTCCGGCCCGGCGACATCGTCAAATTCGAGCCGATCGATCGTTCGCGTTACGACGAGCTGCGCGACCAGGCCGAGCGGGGCGATGTGACGATCCGCCAGCGGCCGGTGACGTTCAACCTGGAGGAGTTTGACTCCGATCCCGACGCCTACAACACGCGGCTGTTAGAGGTGCTCCGTGCCGATTGAGGTGGTGAAGCCCGGGCTCTCTACCACCGTCCAGGACCGCGGGCGGATCGGCTATTACAACGTCGGCGTACCCCCCTCGGGGGCGCTCGATCAGTTCTCCCTGGTCGCGGCGAACCTCCTGGTCGGCAACCCGCCGGAGGCGGCCGGACTCGAGTGCGCCTACATGGGCCCCGAGCTCCGGTTCACCGAGTCCGGGACGGTCGCGGTCACGGGCGCCGAGCTCGAGCCCCGGGTCAACGGCGAGGCGCGGCGGACCTGGTCCTCCTTCGCGGTGAAGGCCGACGACGTGCTGACGTTCGGCCACATCAGGAGCGGAGCGCGGATGTACCTCGCGGTGGCCGGTGGCATCGATGTCCCGGTGAAGCTGGGGAGCCGCTCCACCTACGCGCTCGGCAGCCTGGGTGGCCACGAGGGGCGTCCGCTGGCGGCGGGCGACGAGCTGGCCGTCGGCTCGGGGGGGCCGGAGGTGACGGGTCGCTCCGTGCCGGAGGAGCTTCGGCCTGCGATGCGCACCGAGCTTGAGATCCGCGTCGTGATGGGCCTCTACGATCATCTACTCACCGACGCGGGCCGCGAGACGTTCCTGAAGGAGGCGTGGACCCTGACGCCGGTGGCCGACCGGGTCGGCTTCCGCTACAAGGGGGATGAGCTCGAGCTGGTCAAGCGCGCGCGACCCTTCGGCGCGGGCAGCGACCCGTCGAACATCGTGGACTCTCCGTACCCCATCGGATCCATCCAGGTTCCGGGCGGCGTCGAGCCGATAGTTCTGCACCGCGACGCGGTGTCGGGTGGCGGCTACGCCATGATCGCCACGGTCATCAGCGCCGACATGGACACAGTGGCGCAGTCCGCGCCGGGCTCGAAGACCCGCTTCGTCCCCGTCGACCTCGAGGCTGCCCTGGTGGCGCGCCGCGAGCGCTCAGAGCGCCTATCCCGGCTCGTGACGGCGCTGACCTAGTGGGCCGCACCGAATCAGAAGACGATCACGACCCGCCCACGGAGACCGCCCGCGTCCATCACCTGCTGCGCCTCCGCGACCTGCTCGGGCGGGTATTCGCGCGCCACTCGGAGTGCAATCCGTCCCTCAGAGGCGAGGCGCGCCAGCTTCTCGAGCCAGTCGGTCCGTTCCAGCGTCTGAAACACCATCACCTGTTTGACGACGATGCTCCGTTCAGCATGGTCCGGCTTCCAGCCACGGACCACCACCATCGATCCCCCGTCGCGGACCGCGCCGAGCACCGCGTCGTGTAGCAGGGCCGTGTCGTAGAGCCCGTCCACACCTCCGGGCACCACCTCCCGCACCTCATCGACGAAGCTGCCGCCGCGGGGCACGACGATGTTGGCACCGAAGGAGCTCACAAGATCCTCGTCCTCGGGTTTGGCGTCCGCTATCACACGCAGACCCTGCTCCTTGGCAAGCGCGATCACGTAAGAGGCGAGAAGACCCGCCCCGCCTGTCACCGCCAGCGTTTGGCCCGCCCGCAGTCCGAGCAGCTCCAGACCGAGCAGCGCGGTGAGCCCGTTCATCGGCAGCGTCGAGGCCTGCTCGAGAGTCGCTCCGTCGGGAATCCCGACCACCGACGCCTCAGGCACCACGAGCTGCTCAGCCTGAGCGCCACCGTCGGGGCGGCGCGGTGAGACCACAGCCATCACCTCCTCCCCCACGCGCAGGCGGTCAACTCCCTCGCCGACCAATTCAACGGTGCCGGCGGCGTCCATGCCCGGGGTCCACGGCGCCGGAAGATCGCCGCCGCCCCGCGTCCGGAAGCCGATGTCGGTCGGATTGACCGCCGCCGACCTCACCGCGATCCGCACCTCACCGGGACCCGGCTCGCGCACAGGCCGCTCGATCACTGAAAGCACCTCCGGGCCGCCCGGGGCGATGATGCCGACTGCGCGCATCGAACCTCCACATAGTTGCGCCGGCCTTTTCCTGGAGCCTAGAACGAACGCTCCCACGGCGCGCGGAGACTACGGCGCGGCAGCCGATGCGGGGGGCTACGGTGCGGCAGCCGATGCGGGGTGCTCGGCCTGAAACGGATCACGGCGCATGCTGCCGGTCTCCCAGCTTCAGCAGGCGCGCGGCGTTGTCCTTGAGGACGAGCGGGCGCACCTCATCGCGGATCGGGAGCTTCTCGAAGTCGGCCAGCCACCGATCGGGCGTGATCAGCGGGTAGTCCGATCCGAACAGCATCTTGTCCCGCAAACGGGTGTTGATGTACTGGACCAGGATCTCCGGGAAGTATTTGGGCGACCACCCGGACAGGTCGATGTAGACGTTGGGTTTGTGCACTGCGATGGCCAGCGCTTCCTCCTGCCAGGGAAACGACGGGTGCGCGAGGATGATGTCCAGCCCCGGGAACTGCGCGGCGACATCGTCAACGGCCATCGGATTGGAGTACTTCAGGCGGACCCCGCCGCCACCGGGCATGCCCGCGCCGATGCCGGTCGTCCCGGAGTGAAACAGCGCGATCAACCCCGCCTGGGCGATCACGTCGTAGAGCTCGAAGAACGCCGGGTCGTTGGGCCAGAAGGCCTGCGTGTTGGGATGAAACTTGAACCCGCGCACGTCGGCTTCGATCAGCTCCCGGGCCTCACGGACGGCGAGCTTGCCCTTGTGCGGATCAACCGATCCGAACGGGATCAGGACGTCGGGGTTGGCCCGGGCGACCTCCAGCACCTCGCTGTTGCCCAGCCGCCTGCGGCCCATCCCGGCCTCGTCATCGACGTTGAAGATCACCGCCAGCAGCTTGCGCTGGCGGTAATACTCGGCCACCTCCTGCGCCGAGGGCTGCGGCGGGTGGCCGCCGAAGTAGCGGCCGGCGGCCTCCAGCACCTCCAGCGTGACCGGATCCTGCGGCTGGTCGTGATTGCGCTCAGCGTGCACATGCACGTCAATGGCGACGAGATCGCCGAGGTCGATACTCATCCGAGTACCGGATCAGGCACCGGGCCGCGACCACCGGACGCTCGGTGCCTCGAGCGCCGGCCCCCGCTCGGCCGCCAGGCCCACATCTCGATCTCCACGCCAGTCGCGGATGTGCTGTTCATCGGCCCTCTCCTCGCCACATCAGAAATGCGTTCACGGATGAGCCTTGATTATCAGGAATCCGGCAGCGAACGGAAGTCCTCGTCGACCTCAGCTTGGTGCTCCCGGCATTGATGCGGTCCGAGTTGCGCCCGGGCGGCAGAGGGCACGGCTCTGGTGCAGAAAGTTTGCGCGTCCGGTCGCAATTTTCTTCCGGGTGCCTCCTGGGGGACCAGGATGCAGAAAATCTCGCCCGCGGATGCGAACTCTCTGCGCTCGAGCACCGCGAGCCGGGGTCGGGCGCCTGCAGCTCTCGCGACCTGGGCGTGGCGCTGGCGGGGCGCTGGCGGGCGGACCCTGGCGGGGCGTGTAAGTTTGCGCTGTTGTGAGTCAGGGGATCGGCAGCAAGCTCGAACCGGATTGGACAGGCTCGCGGTGTGACAGCGAGGGCGGCGGTTGGCTGATCATGGAGAAGTCCGCCCGGTGAGGTCCGGCCTCGAGCGCCAGCAGGCCGCCGCGGAGGTTCGGGCCGTGCTCGCAGGCATGCTGGAGGGCCGGCGGCGGTCATGAACGATGTCGATCCGCGGTCGTTGGCGAACTCCCTCGGGCAGATTGGCGTGGTGGGTGTCACGATCGCCTGGGCCGATAACAACGGGATTCCGCGGTCGCGCACGGTGCCGGTGCCACGGTTGGCCGAGACGGCGGAGCGAGGCGTAGGGATCTCGACGCTGTTCTCGGTGTTCGACTCGCACGACGGGATCACGTTCGAGCACGAGGGCCTGCCCAACGCGTCCGGGGATGTTCGCCTCGTGCCGGTCCTGGGCCGCGTCCGGCGGCTTGCCGGTCAGCCGGGATTCGCCTGGGCGCCCGGCCGTCAGATCGACGCGGACGGCTCGCGGTGGCCCTACGACCAGCGCGGCGTGCTCGAGACGCAGGTCGATCGGGCCGCGCGGCTGGGCCTGCAGCTGAAGCTCGGGTACGAGCTGGAGTTCTTTGTCGGTCGCAACCTCGAGGAGCCGGCGCCGGCTCATCACGGTCCCGCGTACAGCCCCCAGGCGCTCCTCGAAATCGACGAGTTCGCCGCCGGGCTGCTTCGAGACCTCGACGCCAACGGGCTGTCGGTCGGCCAGCTGCACGCCGAGTACGGGCTCGCGCAGGTGGAGCTGAGCCTCGAGGCGGCCGATCCGATGGACGCCGCCGACGACCAGCTATTGGCCCGCCAGACCATCCGGGCGGTCGCCCGGGAGCACGGGCTGCGGGTCAGCTTCGCGCCGCTGATCACTCCGGCGGGGGTCGGGAACGGCTGCCATGTGCATGCGTCGGTGTGGCGTGCCGGGCAAAACCTGCTCGCGGGCGATCAGTCGCCCGGCTCCGAAGGAGCGGGCTTCATCGCCGGATTGCTGCGCGATCTTCCGGCGATCGTCGCCGTGACCGCGCCGAGCGTACCGTCGTTGATGCGATTGCGGCCCGGCTACTTCGCGAGTGCGTACGCGTTCTGGGGGATCGAGAATCGAGAGGCAGCCCTGCGGTATGTGCCGTCGTCGGCGCTGCTGGGGACCGGACACGCCAACGTGGAGCTCAAGCCATCGGACGCTTCCGGAAATCCCTACCTCGCGCTCGCGGCGCTGATCGCCTCCGGGATCGCCGGGATCGAGGAGGGACTCGATCTGCGCGAGCCGATCCAGCAGGATCCCGGCGGGTGGACAGACGAGCAGCGACAGCGGGCGGGGGTGGCTCGGCTTCCGGCGACGCCACACGAGGCCGAGGAGGCACTGCTCGCAAACCCACGCGTGAGCGAGGCGCTCGGCGAGGCTCTGCTGGGGGCGTTTTTGGCCGTTCGCCGCGCCGACGCCGCCTGGGCGCGCGAGCGATCGCCCGAAGAGGTGGTGCAAGCTCACCTTTGGCGCTATTGAGCTTGCGTGAAGCACTCGCCGCCGTGCGCCACGTGGACCACCACGCGCACAGCATCCTGCGGACCGGGCCCGCCGACCTCGACGAATTCCGGGGCCTGTTCAGCGAGGCCGGCGACCGGCGCCAGTGGCCCCACGTGGCGACCACGGTCACCTATCAGCGGGCGATCGAGCTGCTCGCGACCCGGTTCGGGTGCGAGCCGCGGGAGCAGGAGGTGCTCGAGTATCGCCGCGAGTGCGACCGCGATCAGTACGCGGCCGAGCTGCTACGGGCGGCGGGCGCGGACCTGCTGCTGATCGACGAGGGCTACCCGCCCTCCGAGGAGGCGCTGACGACGGCGGAGATGGGGTCTCTGGCGCAGTGCGCGGTCCGACCGGTGCTCCGGATCGAGACGCTGGCGACACGCGCCGACGAGCCCCTCCCGGAGGCCTCGCTGGCCCACATCGCGAATGCCCGGGCGAGCGGTTTTGCCGCCCTGAAGACGATCGTGGCCTACCGGGGAGGACTCGATCTCGATGCGCTGCCCGACGTCGCTCGCGACCGTCTGCTGGCGGCGCTGGAGGCCAACCGGGCCGCCGGGGATCCGCTTCCGGTGCAGGTGCACACCGGCTTTGGGGACTCGGACCTGCTGCTTCCGCGCGCCCGTCCGGGTTACCTCAAGCCGATGTTCGAGCGGTTCTCGGAGACGAGCTTCGTGCTCCTGCACTGCTACCCGTTCGTGCGTGAGGCGGGTTGGCTCGCGGCGGTGTATCCGAACGTGTTTCTCGACCTGTCGCTGGCGATCCCGCACGTGTCGCGTCCCGCGGCCGTGCTCGCGGAGGCGCTGGAGCTAACGCCGCTGTCCAAGCTCCTGTACGCGTCCGACGCGGTCCGCACGCCCGAGCTGTACCTGCTGGCCGCCGTCTGGTGGCGCGATGCGCTTGCCCAGGTGCTGTCGGAGCTGCTGCCGCCGGCGGCGGCCCAGGCCGGCGCGAAGATGATCCTGCGTGACAACGCGTTGCGCCTGTACCGGCTGTAGCAGGCCCGGGCCGAAGACCACGGCGCGCGAGCGCGCATCAGGTCCCGAGCGCTCCTCGGCTCGCCGGCGCCCACGCCGGAACGTCCAGCTCATGCTCCTGCAGATCGATCGCCGCCTGTGTCAGCGGCGCCTCGCCACCACGCGGGCCGACGAGCGAAACTCCCACCTCCCAGCTGACCGGCAGCGCCGCCACCGGCATCCCGGTGAAGTCCCAAAGCGCGGTCAGGGCGATCATCGGATCTCCCGCGCCGCCGGCGTGGCCGCGGTCGTAGCCCGGACCGCGGCCGTAGGGGACGATCGGCAGCGTCGGCTCCAGCACGAGGTCGACGTCGCGATCGGCGAACCAGCGCTCCCACGCCGCCGTCCCCTGCGCCCTGCGCCGCTGCGCGGCGAGGTACGGGCCGGCGCCGGTGAAGTTGGCCGCCGCCTCGATGAGCTCGGCGATCGCGGGCCGGTAGCGGTCGTGAAGCTCGGCGTGCTGGGCGTGATACGCCCACACCTCGGTGAGCAGCACGACGCTGAGGTCGTCCCAGTCAAGGCTCCAGGGCGCCGGCAGCTCGATCACCCGCGCGCCGATGCGCTCGCAAGCGACCCGGGCCATGTCGAAACCGGCCGCGACGACGGGATCGATCGCGAGCTCCGCGGTGCGGTCCGTGATCGCGATCGTCAGTCCCGCAAGCGGCCGGGGACCGGCGCGCGGCGCGAACGGCAACTCGCCCAGCGGCGCCGGCGGTGGCGCCGCCGGATCGACGGCCGGCCCGCCGGCGGTCAAGGCCGCGAGCAGCGCGGCACAATCGGCGATCGTGCGCGCCATCGGCCCCGGATGGTCGAGCGTCGGCGCAAACGGGATGATTCCATCGAGCGGGATCCGGCCGTGTGTGGGCTTGATCGCGCTGGTCCCGCAGCAGGCGGATGGGATCCGCAATGACCCGCACGTGTCGCTCCCGAGCGCGGACGGCGTCATCCGCGCCGCGAGCGCTGCCGCGCTGCCGCCGCTGGAACCGCCGGCGACCCGGTCCAGCGCCGACGGATTGCCGACCTGGTCGGTCGTGCCGCCGGCCGCGAACTCGTGCGTGTGCGTGTGCCCGAGCAGCACCATGTTTCGATCACGCAGGCGCGCCCAGGCGGTGGCGTCGCCGGCCGCGAGGTTGTCCTCCAGCACGCGGCTCGAGGCGGTCAACGGAAGTCCGGCGACCCCGTAGAGATCCTTCAGTCCGATCGGGATCCCGCACAGCAGCGGGGCCGCGTCGCGGTCGTTGCCCAGGCGCTCGTCGGCGGCGCGAGCGTCGTCGCGCGCCCGCTCGGGATACACGCGGACCCAGGCATTGATCGCGTCGGAGGCGCCGTCGTGCGTCGGCGGCCCGCCGTTGCGCTGCTCGATCCGCTGCAGGCAGGAAGCGGTCAGCTCGGCCGCCGACAGTCGCCGGCCGCGCAGCAGGCGGCACGCTTCGAGCACCCCCAGGTCGGCGGGTTCGCTCAACGCTCGCGATCCACCGGTGCGTACGCGATGTGACCGATTGTTCTCAAAGCGTACGTGATAGCGTTGCGGGCTGAGCACTTCGAAGCCGATTAAGACTAAAGGCACTATCGACCAAGCGCACGACACAGCCGTGGCTGCAGTGCCCGATCGAGACGAACCGGCAGGGGCCGCCATCACCGTGCGCGATGCCGTGTTCGACGTCATGCGCCGCTTCGGCCTGTGCACGATCTTCGGCAACCCGGGCTCGACCGAGGTTCCGTTTCTGGCCGGGCTGCCGCCCGACATTCACTTCGTGCTCGGCCTGCACGAGGGCTCGGTCGTCGGTATGGCCACCGGCTGGGCGATCGCGCGGGGCAGACCGGCGCTCGTCAACCTGCACACGGCTGCCGGGCTTGGAAACGCGATCAACGCGATCGTCAACGCCCGCGACTGCCGGGCACCGCTGATCGTGCTCGTCGGTCAGCAGGATCGCCGGCAGCTCGCATACGAGCCGTTCCTGACCGGTCGCTCGCTGGAGCGGCTCGCGGGCGACTACCCCGTCTGGTCGAGCATGCCGGCGCGGGCGCAGGACGTCCCCGGAGCGATCGCCCGCGCCTACAACGAGGCCGAGGGGGCGCGGGGCCCGGCGCTGGTCGTGGTGCCGATGGGTGACTGGCACCAGCCGGCCGACGAGCTGGCGGCCGGCTGGCCCGAGCGGACGCTGCGGTCCGGCACGGTCGCGCCCGGGGATGTGGGGGAGCTGGCCGAGATGATCGACCGCGCAGCGTCACCGGCGCTCGTGGTCGGACACGGGGCCGACGGCCGGGAAGGCTGGGAAGCGGTGGTGGCGGTCGCCGAGCGGCTGCGCTGCCCGGTCTGGCAGGAGCCGTTCACACGCCGCGTGGGTTTCCCGCAGGACCACCCGCTGTTCGCCGGCCACCTGCCCTGGCGCCGGGAGCTGATCCGCGAGACGCTCGCCCCGCACGACCTCGTGGTGGCGGTCGGCACGAACGCGTTCCGGCTCTACCTGTTCGAAGATCCCGGTCCGATGGTCGCCGACGGCACCCGGGTCGCGGTGCTGACCGACGATTCCGCGGAGGCCCACCGCAGCCCCTGCGAGCTGGCGGTGATCGCACCCGTGGCCACCGCCTGCGCGGTGCTGGCCGAGCAGCTCCAACAGCGTGAGCGCGAGCCGCCGGCGCCGTTCCAGCGTCCGGCTGCGCCACCCCCTCCGGCCGCCGGCGCGCCGCTCACAGCCGCGCACGTGTTCGCGGCGCTCGCGCAGCGCCTGCCACAGGACGCGGTGCTCGTCGAGGAAACGCCGTCAAGTCAGCCTGAGCTGTACCGGCGGATCCCGATCCGGTCGCCCGGCGGCTTCGTCGCGTGCGGCAACGGCAGCCTCGGGTTCGGCGTCGCGGGCTCGATCGGACTGCGGATGGGAGACCCCGGCCGCCCGGTCGTCGGCGTGATCGGCGACGGCTCCTCGATGTACGCGATCCAGGCGCTCTGGAGCGCTGCCCACTACGAGGTCGGAGTGCTGCTGATCGTGATGGCCAACGGTCGCTACGCGATCATGGACGCGCTCGCGCGCGCCCGCAACGCCCCCGGCCCCTGGCCGGCGTTCGGGTCGATCGACATCGCCGGGATCGCGCGCTGCCTCGGGTGCCCAGCGGTCAACGTCACGACCCACGAGCAGCTGCTCGCCACCCTCGACGAGGTGCTGCCGGGCCTGGCTGACCGGCACGAGCCGCTGCTCGTCGAGGTCGATCTCGGCTGCGGACAGACGGCTTAGGGGCAGCTTCCGAGGCTCCGGGGGACCGCGAGATGCTGACACCCACCTACCATACGGTCCGGTGGTAAGCGCCGATGAGCGGCCTTCTCGAAGGCAAAGCAGGGCTGGTCACCGGCGCGGCGGGCGGTATCGGGAGGGGCACGGCGCTGGAACTGGCCGCCGAAGGGGCGGCGGTCGTGGTCTCCGATCTCACGGGGGCCCGCGACGGCGGTGAGCACACGGTTCGCCTGGTCGAGGCGGCCGGCGGCTCGGCTGCGTTCGCGCCGTGCGACGTCCGGAGACTTGGCGACCAAGCTCAGCTCGTCCAGCAAGTCCTGGACCGCTACGGACACCTCGACTTCGCCGTCAACAACGCCGGCATCGCCCTGCGAAAGCCGCTTCCAGAGGTCGAGGAGGACGAGTACGACCAGGTTCTGAACGTCAACCTGAAGGGCACCTTCTTCGGCATGAAAACCCAGATTCCGCCGATGCTGGAGCGGGGCCGAGGAGCGATCGTCAACGTATCGTCGGTCGCCGGGCTGGTCGCGGTCAACGGCCTTGGCGTCTACGCCGCCACCAAGCACGGCATCCTCGGGATGACCAGGACGGCCGCGATGGAGTTCGGTAACCGGGGCGTGCGGGTCAACGCCGTGTGCCCGAACGCGATTCGGACCCCCCTGATGGATTCCACCCCTGAGGAGTTCATCGACATGCTGCTGGCGCCGCAGGCGATCAAGCGCGTCGGCGAGCCGAGCGAGGTCGGCGCGGCGATCGCGTGGCTCTGCTCCGACAAGGCGTCGTACGTGACCGGGGTCGGGCTGGCCGTCGACGGCGGCTTCCTGGCCTGAGACCCCGCCAGGACAACGGGGCCTGGTGAATACGACGAGATCGTCGCGTCTCCGGTGCCCGGAAGGTCGCGCTACGCGGCCGCCCCGGCGGCAACCGTCGCGAAGTAGCCGTGCTCGCCGCTGATCAGATACTCGGCCAGCCGGCTCGCCAGCGACATGATCGCAAGCGACGGGTTGACCGACAGCGTCCGCGGGACCACTGACCCGTCGCCGACGAACAGCCGTCGCACGTCGTGGCTCTCGCCGCGGGCGTCGACCACCGAGCGCTGCGGATCGCTGCCCATCCGGCAGCCGCCCTGGACGTGCGTGCTGAGGAGGCCGGTCTGGAACACCCGTTTGGCGCCCGAGGCGAGCAGGACGTCACGCGCGAACTGCAGCGAGCGGTCGATCCGCTCTCGCTCGCGCTCGCTCCAAGCAAACGAGTAGCGGTCGCCACCGTCGTCGTCGACCCACGCGGTGCCGTGGTTCTCGTCGTTGACCATCGTCAGCAGACCGGTGTAGTGGCGGTAGCTGCGCAGCGCCCGCGACAGTTCCTCGCCCCACAGCGGAACCCCGCGCTCGTCGCACAGCGCGGTCGCGAAGCCGATCGGGTCCTGGATGGTGGCCGCCTCGACCGCGAACCCGCCGTCCTCGTCGCGCTGGAAGTTCAGGCAGTGCGCGGTGATCGGGTACACCATGTGGGCGTCCTGGACCTCGTCGAACAGGCCCTCGACCAGGCGAGCCGGATGGAAGCCGAGGTGGCGGCCGATCAGCGCAGCGCTCGCAGATCCGCCGGCCGCCTCGCGCACGCCGGAGCGGATCAGCAGCTGCGGGGTCGCGAGCGCGCCGGCGGCGGCCACGACGGCGCCGGCGCCAACCGCATGGTGCCCGCCGTCGGGATCCAGGTACTCGACGCCGGCGGCCTGCGGACCGTCGCCGTGGTCCTCGATCACCACGCGGCTCACCCGGCAGCCGGCGCGGAGCTCGAGGCGGCCCTCGGCCCAGGGCGGATGGATGTAGGTGTTGAGCGTCGACTTGCCGGCGTTCGTGGGACAGCCCTGGAGACACGAACCGCAGCGCATGCAGTTGGAGTCGGTGTACGAGATCACCGGCTCGAGCTCGGCGCCGAACGCCCTGAAGCCCGGCACCACGGTGTTGACGCACTGCAGCCAGTCGCTGCGCTTGCGAACGCCGAGCCGCCGCTCGACGCGCTCGATGTGCGCAATCAGGTCGGGCTCGCCGAACGACTGGCCGCGGTCGCCCAGCAAGCCGGAGGCGGCGTGCCATTTCTCGTAGTCCTGCGTCGATGGGCGCAGCGCGACCTTCGTGTTGATCGTCGTCGTGCCGCCCACGCAGTGGCCCCGGAAGATGATCAACGGGGGCTCGTCGGCGGCCGGGGGCTCCGCGAACGCCGGCGGCCACCACAGCTCGTGATTGGCGCGCGCCTCCCAGCGCATGAAGTCGGCGGCGGTCCGGTGCGGGCCGGACTCGAGCAGCAGGACTCCGACCCCGGCGTCGGCCAGCTCGCCGGCGACCACGCCGCCACCGGCCCCCGAGCCCACCACGATCACGTCGAACCGCTCGTCTGTCATCCCGTGACCCCGAGATATGACCAGTCCTTGTCCAGGCGGGCAGCGAGCGGCGGCTTGAAGTCGATCTCCTCCCACGCGCCCGGCCCCGTCGCGCCGGGGGCGACGAAGTCGCTGTAGAACGCTTCGCACGCGAGCGCGCGGACGAGCTGGAAGTCTGGTGTCAGGCTGTGCTCGCCGAGCGCCTGCGCGCCGTCCATGGCCGGCCGCTCGAGCGCGTCGAACGCGGCCAGCACGGCGGCGCGCGGATCGTCGGGCATTCGCGCCAGCAGCGCGTCGATGTACAGCTCGGCGCCGACCCGCGCGCAGCCGGGCACGATCATCTCGCACACCGTTGCCACCATCTCCGATCGGCGCTGATCGAGGACGAGCACGATCACCGTAATACACGGGATCACGCGGTCCGGCAAGGCCGGTGACGCCGGCGTGCACTCCTGGCACGGTCGCCCTGCACGGGGGGACAGCTGCGGCATCGCCCTGCACCGAGCGTCCGGCCTCGCACGAGCGCCACCGGGACGCTCGGGTCCGGTTCGTCGACGCTGCTCGACGCCGTGACCCGGCTCGAGGTGACGACCGGCACGCACTTCATCTACGATCCCGCCTGCGAGCCGGTCCGCTGAAGCGAGGCCGAGCGAGGCCGAGCGGGACCGCGGGCACGCGGGCGCAGTGAAGACGATCGATATGTTCCACACCTTCGGCACGCCCGATGTAACCGTCGTCGCCACCGGGCCGACGATCCGGCCCACCAGTCGAGTTCCGCCGCGGCCGTGACCGTCGAGGGTCCAGCCGCGCACGATCGCCAGCTGATCCGCGAGCTGGTCGAGAACTGGGTGGTCTGGCGCGACGCCGGCAATTGGGAGCGGTTCGCCACCGTGTGGCACCAGGACGGCATGATGATGGCCACCTGGTTCCAGGGGCCGGCGGCGGATTTCATCCGCGTCAGCCGCGAGGGCTTTGAGCGCGGCGTCAGGATCCTGCACTTCCTGGGCGGAAGCTCGATCGACGTGACCGGCGACCGTGCGATCGCCCAGACCAAGATGACGATCAGCCAGCGCGCCGAGGTGCAGGGCATCCAGTGCGACGTCGTCTGCACGGGCCGCTTCTATGACTTCCTCGAGCGCCGTGACGGACTCTGGGGGATCGTGCTGCGACAGCCGATCTACGAGCGTGACCGCCTTGACCCGGTCGACCCCGCGGCGCGCCTCGAGCTCGACGCCGAGCAGCTGGCGCGATTCCCGGACGGCTACCGCCACCTCGCCTATCTCCAGACCGAGATCGGCTACGAGGTCAAGCGCGACATGCCCGGTCTGGTCGGTCCAGCGGTGGAGGGGCTGTACCGACGCGGACTGGACTGGCTCGCAGGAGGTCGCGCCTGAGGCCCCCGGATCTCGCTTCCATATTGGAACCGATGCCCAACGGCGCCTATGCCACCCCTGACTGCGCCGGCATCCTGGCGCCGGTCCGGATCAGGTCGGCCGCCCGTTCGGCGATCATGATCACCGGCGCGTTGGTGTTGCCGCGCGTGATCTCCGGCATCACCGACGCGTCGACCACCCGCAGCCCCTCGATCCCGTAGACCCGCAGCTGGGGGTCGACCACCGATCCGATCGCGCAGGTGGAGGTGGGGTGATAGACGCTCTGGCCCGCGCGCCGGGCGAACGCCATCAGATCATCGTCTGAATCCGACTCAGGAACGCTGAACGGCTCGCGCTCGACCGCCTTCAGCGGCGCCTGCTCGGCGATCTCGAGGGCGATCCGCATCCCGGCGAGCATGCTGGCCCGATCCTCGTCGGTGGTCAGGAAGTTGCACAGCACCCGCGGCTTTGAGTCCGGCAGCGGCGCGCGCAGCATCACGCGCCCGCGGCCGGTCGGCTTGATCACCACCGGTCCGAAGCAATACCCGTGATCGCCTGGCGCCATCAGCCCCTCGTCGAAGAACAGCGACGGCGCGAAGTGAAACTCGACGTCGGGGGAATCGACTCCGGGGCGAGCGCGAAAGAAGCCGGCCGCCTCTGGGATGTTGGAGGTGAGCGGTCCGCGACCCTCTGAAAGCAATGCGAAGTTCTCCGCCGTGGCGGCACCGAACAGCGACGGCTCGTCGGTCAGGTAGTTGACCTGCGCCATGCAGTGATCCTGCAGCCCATGTCCAACCGGCAGATCGGAGCGCATCTCGATCGCCAATGGCCTGAGCTGATCCTCGGGCCCGATGCCCGACAGCATCATCAGCACCGGTGACTGGTAGGTGCCGGCGGCGAGCAACACCTCGCGCTCGGCCCGAACCTGCTCCAGCTTGCCGTCGCGCGCGATCTCGACGCCGACGGCCGACGCGCCCTCGAACAGGATCCGCACCGCGAGCGCGCGCGTGATCACCTGCAGGTTGGATCGATGATCAGCCACCGGGCGCAGGAACGCGTCGGCGGTGCTGCAGCGCAGCCCGTCGCGCTGGGTGAGCTGGAACCGCCCGACGCCCTCTTGGCGGGCGCCGTTGAAGTCGGGGTTGTGCTCGTGCCCGGCCTGTTGGGCCGCCTCGAGCATCGTGTCGACCAGCGGGTGCATCGAGCGGCTGTCACAGACCGACATCGGGCCGCCGACGGAGTGATAGGCGTCCTCGCCGCGCTCGTTGTCCTCCGAGCGCTTGAAGTAGGGCAGCACCTCGTCGTAGCTCCAGCCGTCGCAGCCGGCCGCGGCCCAGCCGTCATAGTCGGCGCGGTTTCCGCGGATGTAGATCATCGCGTTGATCGAGCTGCAGCCGCCGAGCATCCGTCCGCGCGGCAGATACAGGCGCCGGTGGCCGAGCCCCGGCTCGGGCTCGCCAAGCAGATCCCAGTCGAGGCTCGACTTGAACAGCGCCGGAAACGCAGCCGGCACGCGGATCTCCGGTTGCGTGTCCTCGCCTCCGGCCTCGAGCAGCACCACGCGCGTGTCGGGGTCCTCGCTCAGCCGGGCCGCCAGGACGCAACCGGCCGAGCCGGCGCCGACCACGACGTAGTCGAATCGATCATCCATTTCGAATCACCACCTTCATCACCTTGGTCGGGTTGTCGATCGCGAACCGCAGCGCGTCAGGCGCCTTGCACAGCGGGAACTCGTGGCTTATCAGACCCGCGATCGAGTCGCGGTTGCGCTCCACGAGCCCGACCGCGGACGCGAAATCGTCCGCATCACAGCAGCTGACGCCGAGCAGGTCGAGCTCCTTCTCGGTCAGGCTTCCGATTCGCAATGGAACCTCGCCGGCCGACATCCCGACCTGAACCGCGCGACCCGCCGAGGCGACCATGTCGACCATCGCTCGTACCGCGGCCGGTACTCCGGTCGCGTCGACGGCGACCGGTGGTCCGCCCGGGCCACCCCACTCGCGGGCGCCCACCACGACGTCCTCGGCGTTGGTCCAGCGGAGGATCTCGGCGCCGAGCGCCCGGCCGAGCTCCAGCCGGCTCTGCTGGACGTCGATCATCAGCACCTGCGCCCCGCGTTCCCGCGCCACCAGTGACACGCATTGCCCGATCGGACCTGCGCCGAGCACGACGACCCGCTCGCCTGACTCGATCCGGGCACGGCGCACGGCTCGCACCGCGATCGAGGCCGGCTCGGCCATCGCTGCGATCGCCGCGTCGGGGGACTCGATTCCGAACACGTGATCCTGACCGACCGTCAACAGCTCCTGCAGGCCGCCGTCGCGATGGATCCCGAGCAGCTCGAACTTGTCGCACGCGTTGGGCCGTCCGACACTGCACGGGTAGCAGCCGCCGCATCCGCGCAGCGGCCACAGCGCCACCCGCTGGCCGACCTCGAGCCCGGGTCGACAGTCACGGCCGAGCGCCGCGACCCTCGCGGCCACCTCGTGTCCCTGAACGCGGGGGAACTGCGAGCCACCGGCGGCGTCGGACAGCTCACCGGCAAAGAAGTGGTAGTCCGAGCCGCAGATACCGATCGCCTCGGGGCGCACCAGCACCTCGCCGGGGCCGGGCTCGGGAGGCTCGGGACGCTCCACAACGCTGATCGAGCCGACCCGCTCGGTGACGGCGGCGAGCATGTATCAGGCCGCCCGACGTGGCGCTCGACCCGAGCGCCGCGTCATTTCCCGGTCTGGAGGCGCTCGGCGGGGGGCCAAGCGCCGTTGTCGCGCCCCCGCAACAGGTACGCCGAGTGCAGCAGCTCCGAGTTCTCGCGCAGCTCCCGAGCGTGGCCGGAATATTGCATCCGGCCGCCCTCCATCACGTAGGCGCGATTGGCCAGACCGAGCGCGACGGTCGCGAACTGCTCGATCAGGAGCACGCCGATGCCCGATCCGGTGAGCCCGCGGATCGTCGGGATCAGACGTTGCACCACCACCGGGGCGAGCCCCAGCGACAGCTCGTCGATGATCACGAACTGCGGCGCGGATACCAGGGCCTGGGCCAGCACGACCATCTGCTGCTCACCGCCTGACAGCGACCGCGCCTGGGCGCCGAGCCGCTTCTCGAGCTCGGGGAACAGCTCGAGCGCTCGCGCGCGCCCGGCCTTGGCCTGGGCCGATGACAGCGAGTAGGTGGCGACGCGGATGTTTTCCTCGACGGTGAGGGCGGGCAACAGCCGCCGCCCCTCGGGCACGATCGCCAAACCGGCGCGACGGATCTGCTCCGGGCGCCGGCCGGCCAGCTCCTGGTCGCCGATCTTCACCGAGCCGGCCTTGAGCGGCAGCACGCCGCCGATCGCGAGCACCATGCTGGACTTGCCGGCACCGTTGGGACCGAGCAGCGCCGTCACCTCACCGGATGTCACCGTGATCGAGACGTCGCGCACGACGTCGCGGTTCCCGCGTTGGACCGTCAGCCCGGTGAGGCTGAGCGTGTCGCTCACTCGAGCTCCGCGTTTCCGAGGTAGGCGCGGACTACGTTCTCGTCGCGGAGCACCTCGGCCGTCCGCCCCGAGGCGATCAGCTTGCCGAAATCCAGCACCGAGGTGACAGAGCAACAGGAGGAGACCAGGCTCATGTCGTGGTCGACGAGGATCACGACCGCGTCGCTGTGCTCGGGGATGCGCTGGATGACGTCGCCCAGGTGCGCGGTCTCCTCGTCCGGCAGGCCCGCGGCCGGCTCGTCGAGCAGCACGACGCGCGGATGGCCGACCAGCGCGCGGGCGACCTCGACCAGCCGGCGGTCCCGCGCTCCGAGCGTCCCCACCCGGGCCTGCGGGTCGACCTCGAGGCCGACGAACGAGATCGCTCCCAGCACGTCGGCACGCCGCGTGGCCGCCGCGGCCTTCGAGTGCTCGTGGGCCAGGGCGACGTTGTCGTAGACCGACAGCTGATCGATCGCCTGCTCGGTCTGGAACGTGCGCCGGATTCCCCAGCGCGCGCGGCGAAAGTGGGCCATGTTGAGCAGGTCCTCGCCGAACGCGGTCACGGTCCCGGCGGCCGGCTTGACAAATCCGCTCAGGACGTTGAAGAAGGTCGTCTTGCCGGCCCCGTTGGGTCCGATCAGCCCGCAGGTCCCCTTCTCAAACCTCAGGCTCATGCCATCGAGCGGGGTGACGCCCCCGAACCGAACCGTGAGATCGGAGACCTCGATCATTGGATCGGCCCGCCCCGCTCCGGGTCGGCCGCCAGGCTCGCTGCCCCTCCGCCGCCCCCCGGGTCGGCCCCGACGCTCGCCGGCCCTCCGCCGCCGTCCGGGTCGGCCCCGACGCGCGCCGCCTCTGCGTCGCCGGGCCGGTCCGCCGCCGCGGCGGATCCCTGAGCCGATCGCGCGGGCGCAGGCGGTTTGGAGCCACCGCCCCCGGCCAGCCTGCGGATCCGGCGTCCCAGCCGAGCGAGATCCCTCGGCACCTGATCGACGAGCCCCGCGGGGGCCGTCGTCAGCACCTGAAGCACGCCGATTCCGAACAGAATCAGCAACCAGTCAGAAGACACGCCCCAGTTGTGCAGGAGCGCCGGCAGGAGCTGCATCAGCAGCGCTGCGACGATCGCCCCCCATAGGCTGAAGATGCCGCCCATCAGCACGACTGCGAGGATCGTGATCGAGTCCTGGGTGGCGAAATCGATCGAGTACAGGAAACGGTCGGCCCCAGCCAGCAGGGCACCCGCCACCCCGGTGACGAACGAGGCGAGCGCGAACGCCCACATCTTGTACATCGTCGTGTTGATCCCGGCCGCCAGCGCCGCCGACTCGCTCTGGCGGATCGCGGCCCAGGCGCGTCCCGGTCGCGAGCGGACGTGCGCGAGGACGAGCAGGAACGCGAGCCCGGCGAAGATCACCGAATAGCGGTAGAAGCCCGTGTCGGAGTGGGCCACGCCCGGACGCCGGATCGGCGGCAGATGGAGCAGGCTGCCGTTGTAACCCGAGAACCCGTGGCCGCCATTGGGGAAATTGGTCGTCGCCAGCGCGACTGTGATCGCCCCGGCCAGCATCAGCGTGATCAGCGCCAGGTACAGGCCGCTCATCCGCAGCGCCGGCAGTCCGATCACGGTTCCGAGCATCATCGTGATCAGGCCCGACGCGAGCAGCACGACTTCGAACGGAAGCGAGGTGGCGAACAGCAGCCTGGCCGCGACCCAGGCTCCGATTGCCAGCACGGCCGCCTGGCCGAGCGAGACCATCCCCACCCGTCCCACCAGCAGGTTGAGCCCCAGGGCGACGATCGCGTAGACCGCCACCTGGGTGCCGGTGTCCACGTAGTACTGGCTGACGATCGCCGGCAGCACCAGCAGCACGAACAGGAACAGGACTGCGATCACGGCCGGTCTGACCAAGCGCGTCTCCCACCCCTGCGACGCCGATGGCCGTGCGGCAGTCTCGACGCCCATGGCCATCGGCTTGGCTAGATCCCCGCCCGCGAGATCGAGATCACGCGCTTGCGGTTGGCGAACAGCAGCGCCGCTGCGGCGAGCACGAACGGCGCCATGTCGTGGAAGTTCGAGAACGTCTGGTTGGGACTGGCCTGGATCGCCGCGTCGACCACGCCGACCACCAGCGCCGCCAGGAATGTGATCACGATCGAACGCAGCTGCGCGATCAGGGCGGCCGCCAGCGACGAGATGACCAGGAACGTGAGCGTGGTCGCGTCGAGCGCCACCAGGTCGGCGAGCACCAGGCCGGCGACGCCCGCCAGCACGCCGCAGCCCAGCCATGCGGCCGCCTCCACGCGCCGGATCGGCACGCCGAGCGTGGCCGTGATCTCGCGATCGTTGGCCATCGCCCGCATCACTGTGCCGAGCTTCGTGTACCTCAAGAACGCCCCCGTCCCGATCGTGATCACGATCCCGGCGGCCAAGCAGATCACCTGGGTCGTGGTCACGTTGATCTGCCCAATCGTGAACCCGTGGTTGTCGGTGGGCAGGCTCACCGAGCGCGATGCGCCACCGCTGGAGGTCCACAGGAGGTCCATCACCCCGAGCAGCACCAGCGTCAGGCCGAGCGTGGCCGCCGCCTTGACGAGCGGCTCACGGGCGGCCAGAGCCGAGCCGAACACCATCCCGTAGGCCAGCGTCAGCACGGCGGCGATCGCCACGCAGACGGCGTACGCCAGCCACTGGTTCCAGCCTGACTGGATCAACTGCCACGAGACCAGGGCGCCGAACGCACCGACCGCCCCGAACGCGAGGTACAGCACTCCCGTCGCCCGGTACAGGACCACCATCCCGACGCCCGACAGCGCGAACACACCTCCGAGCGCCAGCCCGGTTATGAGGAACGGCTGGAAGTCCTGCCAGCTCGGGAATAAGGCGCCCACTGCAAGCACGGTCGGCCTACCTTACTGTCGTTGGGGTTTTAGATTTCCTCCTAGCCGATTCCGGCGGCCGCCGCGGCGTTTCGGTACTGGGCGATCTGCGGGTCGGCCGCGGAGATCTTGGTGCATCCCTGGACCGTGATCATCTTCCCATTCTCGGGCGTGACCGTGTAGTCGGTGTTGTTGGGGATGTGCAGCGCCAGATGACCGTACGTCCACGGCTCGCATTCCAGCTCGGACGCGTAGTTCTTGATGCCCACGATCGCCTTGTTGACGGTCGCCATCGTGTACGGGCCCTTGACCTTGTCCAGCGCCTCGACGAGGAACTTGGCCAGGACGAAGCCCATCTGGCTGAACGATCCGATGCCGCCGGCGACGTTGCTGCCGTACTTGGCGAGGATCGCCTTGTAGAGCTGCATCTCCGCCCCGCTGTGGTCATCGGGATCGGTCAGCTCCGAGTTGACGAACAGCTTGTGGTTCCACTTCGGCCCCAGTGCCTTGGACAGGAAGTCGGTATCGCACGGCGTTGAGCAGCCCCACGACTTGACCCGGTCCTCGATGCCGAGCTTCTGGGCGGCTTGGAGGATCACCAGCGCCTCGGGCGGAGTGAAATTGAGGATCACGGAGCCGTTGGAGCCCGCCTCGTCGACGAGCTTCAGCGCGACCGAGTTGGCGTCGGTGATCGGTACGTTCTCGGTCAGCTCGGTGATCGGCACGTGCGCGGCACTCGCCAGCGCTGCCGGACCGGCGGCGATATAGCCGGTTCCCGGGACGTTGGACTGGACGAACACGATCTTCGAGCCGTGGATCTGATCGAGCGCGTACTGAACCGCCCCGTCGGAGCTGTACCGCGGGCCCATGTTGACGGCGGCGCTGTTGGGAGTCGACCAGCACTCGGGCGAGATCCCCGCGTCCATCTCGTAGATGCCCAGCGACTTCCAGTAGGCCTGATCGAGCGTGCACTCGAGCAGGTCGAACACGCCGTCGATCGCGACCACGTGATCGGACTGGATCAGCTGCTTGGCGTCAGCCGTGATCTGCGACGGCTGGGTCTGGTCGAGCTGGACGAACAGCTTCAGCGGATGGCCGTTGACGCCGCCGTTGGCGTTGACGCAGTTGAAGTAGGCCGTGATCATGTTCGGGCCATCGGTGAAGTCGGTGCCCGGCTGGTGGGTGTCGATGGTTCCGATGTTGATCGGGCTGCCGGTCGCCGCGACGCCGGGCTTTGAACCGCACGACGAGGTGTTGACCGAGACCGGCGCCGCAGCGCTGGTTGCGGCCGAGGTGGTCGCAGACCCGGACGCCGTGGGACTCGAGCTCTTGCTGCTGCTCCCGCATCCCGCCAGCGCGATCAGCGTGACTGCCGCGAGCAGGGCCATCCCGACCCGCATCCGCGGCACGACGTGGTAGGTGCTCACCGACTGTCTCCTCTCCTGCAGTGTGTGAACCCGGTGCCCCCAGGTGGGAACGTGATCGGCGGATACTAGTTGTGCGTGATCCTGCATGCAACTCTCTGCTAACAAGCTGGCAATCATCGATTGCAGACGCCCATGACAGCGCTTCTGACAGCATTTCTGCATGCAGGTTTTCGCCCGGAGTAGACTGCTCCGCGCTTGAGGCGGCAAGTCGTGCAACCAGGCTTGGCGGGCGGCTGTCCGGCCGGCGACGGTGAAATTGTCCAGGCCAGCTAATCGAACTCAGATCACGAGCGCGCTGCTTCAATTGCGCGAGTTGATCTTCAGCGGGGCGTTCGTCCCCGGCGAGAGGATGTCCGAGCTGCCGTTGGTGGAGCGGCTCGGAGTTTCGCGTACCCCCCTGCGGCTCGCGCTCGCCGAGCTCGAGCACGAAGGGCTGCTGCGCGGACTTTCGGGAGGGGGCTACGTCGTGCGCGAGTTCACCCAGGGGGACGTCCGCGACGCGATCGAGCTGCGTGGCGTGCTGGAGGGCACCGCGGCCCGGTTCGTCGCCGAACGCGGTGCGCCGGCACGCGACGTGCGTGCACTGCGGGCGACAAATGCCACGATCCACAAGCTCGTCCACAGAGCGGACTACGAATCGTTCGAGCGCTACGTCGCGCTCAACGAGAGCTTCCACGCTCGGGTCCTGAAGGTCGCCCGCAGCCCGGTGCTCGAGCGCGCGCTCGACGGGATCGTGTCGCTTCCGTTTGCGGGACCGAGCGCGTTCGTGCTCGCCGAAGCCGAGCTGCCGGCGTCGCGCGACATCCTGATCATCGCCCACCGTCAGCACAGCGATCTGATCGAGGCGATCGAGCGGCGTCAGGGCACCCGCGCCGAGAGTCTCGCCCGCGAGCACGCCTGGCTGGCGCTCACCAATCTGGAGATCGTGATCGACAATCGCGACGTGCTCGAACGGATGCCCGGCGGCTCGTTGATCGCGCGGTCTCCGGCACCCGCGCCCGCACCGGTCTGAGCTGGGCACCTGTCGACGGCGCCCGTGCCGGCACCGGTCTGAGCTCAACACCTCTCGGCGCCCCCCTCGGCAGCCAGCCGGTCGGCGGCGGCCAGCGCTTCGCCCACCAGCCGCGACAGAGCGACGATTCGCAGCCTGGTTGACGAGCTGGTCGAGCGCGAGCGTGATGAAGTCGATGTACATGATCTCGACCACCGGCAGCAGACCCGCCTGAGCGGCGCCGATCGCCATCCCGCAGACCGCGGCCTCGCTGATCGGCGTGTCGAGCACCCGCTCGGTCCCGAACTCCGCGGCCAGTCCGGCCGTCGCCTGATAGGGACCACCCTCGGCCACGCCCTCGCCGAGCACGAACACGCGCTCATCGGCGCGCAGCGCGCGGGCCAGGGCGGCGTTGACCTCCCTCACGAACGTGGTCTCCATGGCAGGCATCCAGTGCGGCCCAATGGTGGCTCATTCGGAAGGAACCCGGGACATGTCCGCTCTAGAACGGCAGCGATCGACCATCCTCTCTGGCGAACGGCGAGATCCCAGCCGTGAGTCGGTCAGGCCAGAACGGGAGGAAATTGCCTCCGCCCAGGCTGGTGGGAAGTGCGTCGGCGGCGGCGTTGAGCGCGGTTGCGGTGGCGACATCGCCCCAGCGGCCGGTCGTGACGCGGGTCGCGAGCGCCTGAACGCCGGCGACCAGGTCGGCGGTGGTGAAGTTGCAGTGGCCCTGCGCTTGAACAAATGCCTGACGCAGCAGCGCACTGTCGCCGGCCCGGCGGACGAGGCCGTGGTAGTAGTTCTCCTGCTGCACGGGCACGAGCTGATCGGAGATCGTCTTCAGGTCCAGCTCCGGGACCTGAAGCCGTCCGGTCGGCACCGAGGTTCGAGCAAGCCAGCGGTACGCCGCCCTGTCGGGTCTGAGGTTGGCGTTCTGGGTGAGCGTCTCGAGGTCGCTCTTGAGGCTGAGACCAGCCTCGTCGTACAGCGCCTTGACCTCTGGGTAGTAGGACGAGTGATGGAGCAGCCGCGCGAAATCGACGCCCACGGTGCCGCTGCCCTCGCCGCCGGCCGCCGCCTCGAGTTGCTCGCGGGCGGTGACGATGAAGCTGATCGCCGACGAGGCACCTCCCACGAAGTAGTCGTCGTACTGGCCCTGCTCCTGTCCCTCGTAGTCGTAGATGTTCGGGATCGACGAGCCGCCCCACGGGGAGACGTTCAAGAAGGCCATCGCCAGCGCCAGGCGAGCGCGGCCCTGGCGCGTGCCCTGGGCACCGTCAGCCGCCGCCAGCAGTTCGGCGGCGCTGTCGGCGCTGTCTGAGAACGTCGGCGGGCCGACCGTGAAGTTCGTCAACTTGATGTGCTCGCTCGGAGCGAGCAGCTGACTGAGCGCATATTCGCCATCGAGCTGGTACTGGTTGAGATTGTTGGCACCGGCGACGATCCCGCAAGTGGTCAGCGCGCCATTCAGACGGTCGTGGGAATTCTGATCCTCCAGAGCGCTGATCAGACCTCCCATCGACGTCCCGAACGCGTAGACGTGCTGTGGAGTCGAGTCCAGCACGGTCCGCTTGACCGTCTTGAGTGTTTGGAACTGATCGCGAACCGCGCTGCCCAGAGCCCACCACGACCCATGGGGATCGTAGGACGAGCCCGCCAGCGCGTAGCCCATGCCGAGCAGGGTCTGCTGCGTGGTGGGATCCGGAGCGTCGGCCGCGGTCAGTGGACCGTACCCGTGGCTGTAGAGCAGCAGCGTGCCGTTCCAGCTTGCCGGCACGTCGGCGATCCAGGTCCCGCCGTCGGACAGCGTCCCAGTGTTGTGGGTCGAGGCCGGGGCGCCTGCAGCGGATCCGGCCGCGATCAGCGCACAGGCGCAGGCCAACCCCAGCGCCAGCGCCAAGCGAACGCGGTGCGCGCTCAGTCCTTTCATGGGCTCTCCTTTGATGTGAGTGCGGCCGCGTGCACGATGCGACCGAGTTCTCTCGCTCATGGCGAGCCTATATCAGCGTCAAGTAGCTTGTCAACATGCTTGGAGCAGCCGGGGCTGCCGGTTGGGCTCGCGGTATCGTTGTCGCCTCGATGACGCCCGCCGCCAGCCCGTTAGCAGCTGATTCGCCAGCCCCGGTGACGCCGCGCGTGAGCTATCTCATCTATCGCGTGGAGCGCCGTCTGCGAACGCGACTGGACGACGCAGTCAACGCCCACGGCGTCACGACTCCGGAGTACGTCACCCTGAGCGTCCTGCGGGAACGGGACGGGCTGTCGAGCGCGCAGCTGGCGCGTTGGGCGTTCGTCACGCCACAGGCGATGAACCTCGTGATCTCGGCGCTGGAGCGACGGCAGCTCGTGCGGCGGCGACCCGACCCGCGCCACCGGCGCGTGCTCCGCACTTCGGTCACCCCCCGGGGACTGGAGATCCTCGAGCGCTGCGACGGCTCCATGGATGTCATCGAGGCCGACATGCTGCAGGGACTCGATGCCGACACACTCCACACCGTTCGCGCGGCACTCTCGTCCTGCGCCCACTCGCTGGAGGCCACCAGGCCACTACCGTGACCCGTTCGGCTGAGCGCCATCTGAGGCGGCTGCCGCGTAGACCAGCTCGGCCGCGACCTGTCGCCCAACGGGCGGGCTCGCGCGCGCGAACGCGACTGCCTGCTCGACCTCGGATCGCGCATCTCGCTCGAGCGCCAGCGCGGCGTCGTCGTCGAGGCAGCCGCGCTCCAGCGCCAGCGTCTGAAACCGCGCGATCGGATCGAGCTTGAGCCATTCGGCGTCGGCCAGCCGATCCCGGTAGGTTCGCTCGTCGCCCGTAGTGACCTCGGCGACGGTGGGTCAGGCACTCGAGCAGCAGCGGCCCGCGACCCGCTCCTCGAAGCAGGGGATCCGCCACATCGTCGCCAGCAGCGCGAGCGCGTCGTCGCGACCCAGCTCCACGGCACCTCAGGCTGTTACCGGCGCGTTACCGAGCACCTGACGCGCGGCGTCGGCGATCTTGTCCTCGTCCGGGAGCACGAACGCCTCCATCGGCTCGCTGTAGGGAACCGTGACGTCGTGTGCAGTGACCTGCTTGACGGGCGCCTTGAGCGATCCGAATCCGTGCTCGGCCAGCTCGGCGGCTATCACCGCCGAGGCCGCCGCGTGGCGCGGCGCCTGGTCGACCAGCACCGCGTGCCCGGTCTTGTGGACCGAAGCCAGGATCGTCGGCACGTCGAGTGGCGCAAGCGTCCGTGGGTCGATCACCTCGGCCTCGATCCCGTCGGCGGCCAGCGCATCGGCGGCCGCGAGCGCCTTGCCTACCATCCAGCCGGTCGCGACGATCGTCACGTCGCGGCCGGTTCGACGAACGTCGGCTTCGCCGAATGGCACCAGATATTCGCCCTCGGGCACCTCGCCCGGCTCGAGCGTCAGGAGGTAGTGGTGAAGGAAGCAGACCGGGTTGTCATCGCGGATCGCGGTCGCCATCAGGCCCTTCGCATCGGCGGCCGTCGCCGGCAGCGCCACCTTGAGCCCTGGGACGCCGACGAACATTCCATAGATCGAGCCCGTGTGCTGTCCGGCCCAGCCGGCCGTGAACCCGTAGCCGGCCTTCAGGACCAGCGGCACCTTGACCTGGCCGCCGCTCATGTAGCGAAACCGGGGCGCCTCGTTGACGACCTGGTTCATCGCGACCAGCATGAACTCGGCCATGTACAGCTCGACGACCGGCCGCAGCCCGGCCAGCGCGGCGCCGACCGCGATCCCGATCTCCGCCGTCTCCGAGATCGGCGTGACCCGTACGCGATCGTTCCCGAACGCCTTGAGGAACTCGTCGTTCTCGGTCGTCGCCAGGTTCTGCCCGAAGTAGAGGACGCTGTCGTCGCGACGCATCTCGAGGTGGATCGCCTCGTTGATCGCCGCGATGTATGGGATCTCCCGTGCCATTGCAGTCGCCTCCTGGCGTTGTCTTGTGCCTTGCCTTCCGGCCGCTATGCGTAGACGTGCTCCAGGGCCGCTTGGGGCTGCGGAAACGGGCTCTGAAGCCCGAACTCGACCGCGGCCTGCATCTCGGCGCGCACCTGTTCGGCGATCGCATCGGCGCGCTGCGCGTCGAGGATGCCCTCGGTCACCAGGCGGGCCCGAAAGCGGGGCACCGGGTCGCCGCGCTTGGCGGCCTCGTACTCCTCGGGCGCGCCGAACACCTCGATCGCCTCGTGCTCGGGGAAGTGCAGCGGCACGCCGGGCGGCGCGATGATGTTGCCGTGGGCCGAGAGCCGGTAGAGCTTGGACTCCACGAGCGTCGGTCCCTGACCCGCGCGGGCGCGGCCGACGGCCGCCGCGACCGCCTCGTAGACCGCGACCGGGTCGCCGCCGTCGATCGTCACGCCCGGCATCGAGAATGCCTTCGCCTTGACCGACAGCGGCTCGCCGACTGCGGCGTTCGCGTCCTCCTGCTCGACTCGCGTGACGACGTTGTAGGAGTTGTTCTCCATCACGTAGACGATCGGGAGCTTCCATAGCGAGGCGATGTTGAGGGACTCCGAGAAGGCGCCCTGCTTGGAGGCCCCGTCGCCGAAGAAGCACAGCACCACCTGGGGCGGTTCCGACCGGCTCCGTATCTGGGCGGCGTAGGCGACGCCGGTCGCCTGCGGGATCCCTTGGCCGACGATCCCCGAGGTACCCATGAAGCCGCGCTCCTGATCGATCAGGTGCATCGATCCGCCGTAGCCACCGCAGAGGCCGTCTCGGCGGCCGTAGATCTCCGCCATGATCGCGTTCGGATCGGTGCCGAGCGTGAGCGGATACCCGTGGCAGCGGTACGTGGCCATCAGCTGGTCGCCGGGCTTGATCGCGGCCAGCGATCCCACGATCGACGCCTCGGCGCCGTCGGCCAGGTGCGTGTGTCCGCGGATCACGCCCGGGTGCTCCTCGAAGCTGCGTTTGACCCGCTCCTCGAACTCGCGGATCCGCATCATCTGGACAAAGATCCAGGTCAGGCGCTCGTGATCGAGCTTGGCAACGCTTTCACTCGCGCTCAAGGCAATTCCTTTCCTCACGTGATACCGGCGCGCAACTGCGCGACGGTCGCCTCATATGCCCGTTCGAACTGCTCCCCGATCGGGAGGCTGCGAAGCTCCTGTGACAGGACCTCCACGCCCCAGGGCTGGCGGTAGCCGACCTCGCGGCAGGCATCCACGTAGGCCGGCAGGTCAAATTCGCCCTCGCCGGGCAGCCGCCGGTGGTTGACGGTCTCCTCGACCGGGTCGTCCATGTCCTGCAGCTGGCCGTCGGACAGCTCCACCCAGGACAGGTACCGATCCGGGATCCGGAGCAGCTCGTGCGGGGCGATGCCGAGCTTGGCCATGTGCCAGGTGTCGATCGCGAGGCCGCCGTTAGCGCGTCCGGCGCCCTCGACTACGGCCAGTGCGCTGTCAAGCGTGTTGACGTTTACGTCGAACGGCATGAGCTCGTACACGACCCGGGCGCCGGTGTGGCCTGCGGCGTCGTCGCACAGCTCGGCGAACGCCTCGGTCAACTCGTCGAGCTCGCACGGCGTTCCGGGGATGTTTCCGACCTTGATGTGGTGGGCGTCGAACGTGGCCGCGGTCTCGAACAGGAGCCGGCGGCGCCGGTCTGAATCGACGCGCGCCGGCTCGCCTGGCGCGACGAAGAAGTCGGCCAGGAACTCGACCTCCAGGTATCTCAGTCCGGCGTCGTCGAAGATCCGCTTCATCTCGGCCAGCGTCCGCGTCTGCAGCTGGTGGTCGATGTCGGCGTGCCAGAGCCCCAGCCCGCGGAAGCCGACGCGCGCGGCCTGCGCGCACCGGTCGCGCCAGTCGAACGTGCTCCACTCCCGCCCGACGTGGACGTCCGCCGGGCCGGCGCTGGTCCAGTACAGGTCCAGCAGCTCAATTTCGCCCATCGACGCTCCTGTTCTCACCTCGGGAGTCATTCGGAAGCTAGCGCCGCCGTGATGGCCAAGCCAGCCATCCAGCGCATGCGTTCTTGTCGATCAGCGCCGGTGACCAAGCGCGCCATCACGCGCCCCTGCTCAAGCCCGGCTGCGCTGAGGGGCAAGCCTATTGACTTGCGCCGCGGCGTTCCCGTATAAGGGAAGGGCGTGGCCACGACGTGAGCCGACCCGATCGCGAGGGGAGTCAAATGAGCAGCCCGGAGCCCGCGCCTGGGGGGTTCCCGAGCCCGTACTCGGTGCAGACCCCGCCGGGCTGCGAAGGCTGGGAGGAGATGTACCCCTACTACGCGCTGTTCGACGAACGGCGCCGCGAGACCGACGAGAACCGCTTCTGGTTCTGGAACTCGATGCACTTCCCGGTCCCGATGCCGGCATTCGACGTGATCTGCATCGACTCGCCCTACCAGGCGGTCGGGTCTTGGCAGAACCGGGTGTTCGCCGTCCCCCCGGCGATGGGGATCGATTACCGAGCGGTGAACGGCTACATCTACATTTCCGGCAACCCCGTCACGGACCCGGCCAAGATTGCGGAACGGGCGGGGTTCTTCCAGAAACGGGCCGGCTACTACTACGAGAACTGGGCCGACCTGTACGGCAAGTGGCGGACGAAGATGGAGGCGCTGATCGCCGAGCTGGCCGACCTGAAGGTGCCGCAGCTGCCGGAGTACGAGCCCGACGAGGTGGCGTTCGGCGAGGATCGCAACACGGCCTTCTACGAGGTCCTGGACGCCTACGGTCGCTGCCTGCGGCTATGCGATCTGATGTGGCAGCACCACTTCGAGTTCCTGCTGCTCGGCTACGGCGCGTACGCGACGTTCGCCGAGCTGTGCAAGAGCAACCTGCCGGATATCCCTGACCAGCACATCGCGCAGATGGTCGCCGGGATCGACGTGCTGCTGTTCAAGCCCGACGCCGAGCTGCGCCGGCTGGCCAGGCTGGCGATCGAGACCGGGATCGACGGCGCTTTCGTCGACGGCCGATCCCCGGGCGAGATCGACGCCGAGCTGGCGCAAAGCGACGCCGGCCGAAGCTGGCTGGCCGAGCTCGAGCAGGTCAAGGACCCGTGGTTCAACATGGCCACCGGCGACGGTCTGTACCACTACTACGGCAGCTGGCTGGACGATCCCAGCATCCCGTACGCCGCCCTGATCGGACACGTGAACGCGCTCCGGGCGGGCGAGCAGATCGAGCGGCCGACCGAGGAGATCGAGCGCGAGCGCGAGCGGCTCGCCAACGAGTACCGCTCGCTGCTCGACGAGCAGGTCCGCGGGCCGTTCGGCGATCTGCTGGCGCTGTCGCGCACCGTGTTCCCCTACGTCGAGGAGCACAAGTTCTTCTGCGACTACTGGTTCTTGACCAGGTGGTGGAACAAGGTGAGGGAATTCGGGGCGCTGCTCGCCGAGCACGGATTCCTCGTGGACGGCGAGGACGTCTTCCAGCTGTCGCGTCACGAGGTCGCCTCGGCGTTGGATGAGCTGGTGCTGAGCTGGGCCACCGGCGGAATGCCCCTGGGACCCCAGCACTGGCCGCCGATCGCCGCCCGGCGCAGGCAGATACTCGAGCGGCTCGCCGGCTGGACGCCCCCGCCCGCGCTCGGGATCACGCCGGAGACGATCACCGACCCGATGACGATCATGCTGTGGGGCGTGACCACCGACCGGGTACGCGAGTGGGCGCGCCAGCAGGATGGTGGCCGCGAGCTCAGCGGCGCCGCGGCATCGCCGGGCGTGATCGAGGGCGTCGCCCGGGTGGTGCGGTCAGAGCGCGAGATCGCCGACGTTCGCCCCGGGGAGATCCTCGTCTGCGGCAGCACATCGCCGGCCTGGTCGCCGATCTTCACCAAGCTCAAGGCCACAGTCACCGATGTCGGCGGGGTGATGTCGCACGCGGCGATCGTATGCCGCGAGTACGGACTGCCGGCCGTCGTGGGCACCGGGCGGGCGACGTCTCAGATCCACACGGGCCAGACGATCCGCGTCGACGGCTCCGCCGGGGTGGTGACGCTGCTCGGCGAACAGAAATGAACACGAACCCGGCCATCGGCATGCCGTACAGCGCGCCGCTGGATCGACTGTGCAGCTCCGACGAGCCGTCGTTCGGAGGTAAGAGCTCGCGGCTCGGCGAGCTGCTCCGGGCGGAGATTCCGGTGCCGCCCGGGTTTGCGATCGGCACGTCGGCGCTGGAGGCGCTGCTGACCGAGTCCCGGCTCGAGGCCGTGGTCGCACGCGCGCTCGCGAGGATGCGGCGCGATGACGTCGGCTCGATCGGCGACGCATCGCGCGCGATCGGCGACGCGATCCGTTCGGCGCCGCTGCCCAGCCCGGTCCGCGTCGAGATCGCGAAGCGCTATCGCGAGCTCGCCGCGCAGGCCGGGGAGGACTCGCCGCCGGTGGCGGTGCGGTCCAGCGCGGTCGGGGAGGACAGCCGGGACGCGACCTTCGCCGGCCAGCAGCTGACCCGCCTCTGGGTGAGGGGCGCCGACGAGGTCTGCGGCGCGGTCCGGGACTGCTGGGCGAGCCTCTACAGCCCACCCGCGATCAGCTACCGCGCGGCGCTCGGTGACGATGCGCCGCCGGCGATCGGGGTGACCGTTCAGTTGATGGTCGACGCGGCCGTCTCGGGGGTGATGTTCACCTGCAATCCGGTCAGCGGTGACCCGAGCATGGTGGCGATCAACGCGAGCTGGGGTCTTGGGCCGGCGGTCGTGGGCGGGGAGGTCACGCCGGACGACTACCTGGTCAGCAAGGTGACCGGCGAAGTCGTGCGCGAGCAGGTCAACGACAAGCAGGTGCGCTGCGTCCCGCATCCCCGCGGTCGCGGGACGCAGCTCGCCCACGTCCCGGAGCGCCAGCGCGAGGTCTCGTGCCTCGACCCCCGGGCCCTCGCTGCGCTGGTCGCCCTCGCCCGCCGGATCGAGCGCCATTTCGGAGGCCATCAGGACATCGAGTGGGCGATCGCGCACGCCGGTGAGGTCCCCGACAACGTGTTCGTTGTGCAGTCGCGTCCGGTCACCGGCCTGGCGAAGCCGGCGCGGGCTCCTGGAGCACAGCAGTCGGCGCTGTCTCTGGTGCTGGGCACGTTCGGCGTGCGGGCGCCCGACGAGGAGCCCTAGATGGCGCTCACCAACGAGGACGTTCGCGAGATCCTGCGGATCATCGACGAGTCCGAGCTCGACGAGCTGCGGATCGAGACCGACGGCTTCTCGCTGCACGTGCAGAAGCGAGGAGCGGGGGCCGTTGAACGGGACGGGGACGCCGGCGTCCCCGCGCAGCCGCCGGCCGTCGCCCCCGAACCCGGGTCGGCCGATGAGCTGCTGACGATCCCGTCGCCGATGCTCGGCACCTTCTACCGCGCCGAGGCTCCGGGGTCGGCTCCGTTCGTCGACGTCGGTGCGACGGTTGAGCCAGACACGATCGTCTGCATCATCGAGGTGATGAAGATGATGAACTCGGTCCCGTCAGGCGTGACCGGGACCGTTGTCGAGGTGTGCTCGGGCGACGGGGAGCTGGTCGAGTACGGCGCGCCGATGTTCCGAGTGCGACCGTGATGAATATTGGGGGAGGTCCGACCGCAGTGAAACATCCAATCGAGTTCGTCGATACGACCTTGCGCGACGGCAACCAGTCGCTGTGGAGCGCAACCGGGCTGACCACGCCCGACGTGCTCGCGATCGCGCCGGCGCTGGACCGGGTCGGCTACCACGCGCTCGACTTCACTTCGAGCACGCATATGGCCGTCTCGGTCCGCTTTCACCGCGAGGATCCGTGGGAGCGGATCCGGCTGGTCAGCGCGGCGATGCCCGACACGCCGTTGGGGATGATCACCACCGGGATGCGGTTCATCTCCTGGGTGCCGGCCGACGAGGAGGTGATGCGGCTCTCGTTCCGGCTCGTGGCGCGCAACGGGATCCGCCGCTTCCAGATCGCCGAGCCCTCCAACGACCCGGCTCGGCTCAAGCAGCTGGCCGCGATGGCGCGCGCCGAGGGAGTGCAGGAGATCGTGATCGGTCTCACCTACTCGATCAGCGCCGTGCACACGCACCGGTACTACGCCGAGCGCGCCGCCGCCCTGAGCGACTGCGCCGAAATGGACCGGCTGTACCTCAAGGACCCCGGGGGCCTGCTGACGCCCGACGCGGTCCGCGAGCTTGGTCCCCGCCTGCGCGCCGCCGCCGGGGGTCGCAAGGTCGAGCTGCACAGCCATTGCACGATCGGGCTGGCGCCGCTCGTCTACATGGAGGGACTCAGAGCCGGGTTCGAGGTCCTGCACACGGCGTCGGGTCCGTTGGCGCGCGGCACCTCGCAGCCCGACGCCCTGAGCACCGCACGCAACGTCGAGGCGTCGGGCTACGCACACCCGCTTGACCTCGAGCGCCAGGCGATCGTCGCGGCGCACTTCGATCAGCTGGCCCGCGCCAAGGGGCTGCCCGCGGGCGCCGCGCAGGAGTTCGACGCCGCCTACTACCGCCACCAGCTGCCGGGGGGGATGGTCACGACCACGCGACGGATGCTGTACGAGTTGCGCCGGCCGGAGCTGTTCGACGCGGTGCTCGACGAGGTCGCGCTCGTCCGCGCCGAGATGGGCTACCCGATCATCGTCACGCCGGTGTCGCAGTTCATCGCCAGCCAGGCGGCTCGCAACGCGATCGACGGCGAACGGTGGGTCAACGTATCCGACGAGACCGTGCGCTACTTCCTCGGGCACTACGGCGAGCCACCGGCGCCGGTCGATCCCGAGATCGCAGACCGGGTCCTGTCGCGCCCGCGGGCGCGCGCGCTGGCCGCCCTGGAGCCGCTCAGCCTCGAGGGCGCGCGCGAGCGCTTCGGCGCGCGGATCTCCGAGGAGGAGCTGCTGCTGCGGCTGACGATGCCCGAGCAGCAGGTCGACGCGATGATCGCGGCGCGTGGCGGCGCCGACCGTCCGTCGCCACATGGCCGGGTCGCCGGTCCGTCGCCACGTGGCCGGGTCGCCGGTCCGTCGCCACGTGGCCGCGCGAAGGGGCCCGAGCCCCGGGTCGCCGCTCCGGGGCGCTCGCCGCTGGTGATCCTGCTCGCCGAGCTCGAGCGCCGCCCCTCGCTGACCCGGGTCGAGGTCGTGTCGGGCACCGACGAGCTCGTGTGGCTCCGTGGCTGACCGCTTGGCCCTCGACGCCGTTCGCGGGTTCATGTTCGACGTCGACGGGACGCTGCTGCACCGCGGACCAGACGGCCGCGGCCACCCGCAGCCGGGCGCCGTCGAGGTGCTCGAGCGGATCCGCGCCGGCGGGCGCAAGCTGGTTCTGTTCACCAACGCCAGCCACGTACCGTCGGCGACAGTCGCGCACGGCCTGCGCGAGGACGGGCTGCCGGTGTCAGCGCAGGAAGTCCTGACTCCGGTCGACAGCGCGATCGGCTTCCTGCGCCGCTATCACGCCGACCGGCCGGTGCTGCTGTTCGCCTCCGACGCCGTGCGCGGCCACATGATCGAGGCGGGGGTGCTGGTCGCCGACGGCGAACAGGCCGGCGCTGAGGCGGGCGCCGTGTTCGTGGCGCATCTCGACGAGGTCGAGATGACATCGCTGGAGCGGGCTGCCCGCGCCGTCCTACGCGGAGCGCCGCTGTTCACCGGCAGCTACGTGCCCGGCTACGCGGGCGCCAACGGGATCATCTTCAGCCGCGGCGCGATGATCACCGCCGCGATCGCGAAGGTCACCGGGGCGCGACCCCGCGTGCTCGGCAAGCCGTCGCGCGCGGCGGTGGCGGCGCTGCGCGCGCGGCTCGGAGTCCCGCCGCGCGAGCTGGCGGTGATCGGCGACGACCTCGGGATGGACGTCGCGTTGGGCCGCCTGGGCGGCACGACCACCGTTCTAGTCCGCAGCGGGATCAGCGGCTCGATCGACTTGACGGCAGTTCCGGAGTCACGTCGCCCGCACGCGGTCGTCGACAACGTGGCGGACCTGCTCGCGCATCTCTAGCGCGCGTCCTGCAGCGCCTGCCAGACTCGCTGGCCGTTGACCGGCATGTCGATGTGGCGGACCCCGAACGGCGCCAGCGCGTCGATCACCGCGCTCTGCACGGCCGGGGTGGCGCCGATCGTGCCCGACTCGCCGATCCCCTTGGCGCCCAGCTCGTTGACTGGCGTCGGGGTCTCCATCTCGGTCAGCTCGAACGAGGGCAGCTCGGGAGCGGCCGGCATGCAGTAGGTCACGAGATTGGCATTCTGGGGGTTGCCGTCCTCGTCGTAGCGCAACTCCTCGAACAGGGCCTGCGCGATTCCGGCCGCGACGCCGCCGTGGACCTGACCTTCGGCGACCAGCGGATTGATGATCGTGCCGGCGTCATCGACGGCGATCATCCGCCGCAGGTGAACGGACCCGGTCTCGGTATCGACCTCGACCACCGCGAGGTGCGCCCCGAACGGGAACGTCGGCTGGGCCGGCTTGAAGTCCGCCTCGGCGCTCAGCTCGGCGAGCCGCTCGTCGGCGGACAGGCGCGAGGCAAGCTCGCCCCAGGCGAGAGCGGGCTCGGGCGCTCCGGCGACGTGGAAGCGGCCCTGATCGAGGTCGAGGACCATGTCCTGCGCACTGGCTTCGAGCTCGTTCGCGGCCAGCTCCTTGGCCCGCTCGACGAGCACCTCCGAGGCCTTGGCAGCGGCCGCGCCGCCGATCTGGGTCGACTTGGATCCGTAGGTGCCGGTTCCCCGCGTGATCGCGTCGGTATCGCCCTTGATGACCGCGATCTTCTCGACCGGCAGGCCGGTCCGCTCGGCGACGAGCTGCGCGAAGGTCGTCTCGTGACCCTGTCCCTGCGAGAACGAGCCGGTGCGAACGATCGCTTCGCCGTCGGGGGTTATCTCGATCGCCCCGAACTCGGATTCGTTGATTCCGTTGGTGATCTCGACGTACGTGCTGACGCCGATCCCGAGCTGGAGCACCTCGCCGTCGCGCCGCCGCCGCGCCTGTTCGCGGCGCAGCTCGTCGTAGCCCGCCTGCTCGAGCGCGAGATCGAGCGCGCGCTCGTAATCGCCGATGTCGTAGTGGGCGCCCGACGCGGTCGTCACCGGGAACGCGTCCGCGGAGATGAAGTTGCGGCGGCGGACCTCGATCGGATCCAGCCCGGCCTCGGACGCGAACAGGTCGATCGTCCGCTCGAGCATTTGCGTCGCCTCCGGGCGGCCGGCTCCGCGGACGGGCCCCGTCGGGGTCGTGTTGGTCACGACCGCTCTGACGTCGATCTCGATCCTGGGGATCGCGTACACCCCGCTTGACATCAGCGCCGTCAGGTTGGCAAGGAACGCGCCGATGCCGGGGTACGCGCCGGCGTCCTGGAGGATCTTGATCCGTAGCGCCTCGACGATGCCATCCCGGCTGCCGCCGAGCTCGAAGTCGACCAGCTGCGCCCGGCCCTGATGCATCGCGACCAGGTTCTCGCTCCGTGTCTCGGTCCAGCGCACCGGGCGCGAGGTGGCACGCGCGAGCCAGCCGAGGATCACGTCCTCGACATCGAGGCCCTTGCCGCCAAAGCCGCCGCCGACGTCTGGGGCGATCACGCGGACCGCGTCGGACTCGAGCCCGAGCATCAGCCCCAGGTGCGCCTTGTCCTGGTGCGGCGTCTGTGTCGACAGCCACACGGTCAGCCGTTCGTCATCGCCGAACTCCGCGATCGTCGCTCGTGGCTCGATCGGGCAGGCCGCGAGACGCTGGCTCTCGATCGACCCCGAGACAACCAGGTCGCAGCCGTCGAACAGGTTCGGATCGGGGTCCCGCGCGGGGACGTGAATGCACGTATTGGTGCCGACGTCCTCGTACAGCAGCAGTTCGTCGCGGGCCGCCTCGCGCGGGTCGGTGACGATCGGCAGCGGGTCGTACTCGACAGCGACCAGCTCGGCGGCGTCGACCGCCCCCTCGCGCGTCTCGCTGAGCACGACGGCGACGATGTCGCCGACGAACCGCGCGCGGTCAGATGCGATGAACGGCCGGAACATGCGCGAGTCGACCTCGACGAACGGCGGCGGCGGATTGACCGTCAGGTCGATGTCGGACGCGGTGAACACCTGTGTCCCGGGCAGCGCCAGAGCCGCCGCGGCGTCGATCCCGACGATCCGCGCGTGGGCCTGATACGAGCGCACGAACTGGACGTGGAGAGCCCCTTCCGGCCTCAGGTCGTCGACGTACCGGCCCCTGCCGGTCAAAAAGCGTGGATCCTCGCGACGGCGAACTCTCTGTCCGACCACGTTGGCCATAGGATGCGAACCTCTATCAGACCGTGTTGTCCCGGCGCGCGCTCGCGCCGGCTGTCTAACTCCGCCGGCCGCGAATCTAACAGGATTGCGTCACCCTATCCGCGAAGAATCCGACTCGCATGCACGCGATAACCGACCTTTCGACCGATGCGCTCCAGCGAGCGGGGCTGTCACGCAGCGAGATCGAGGACTGGGCGCTGTCGGCCCCGCCGGAGTTCGACTCGTTCGAGCCCGCGGCGCAGGCGTTGAGCCGGTTTCTCACCCGGGGCGCCGCGCTCGGCGAGCGCCTGCCGCCACCGCGCGGCCGCTCGGAGGTCGAGCGAGCAGCGGCGCACGAGCTGTCGGCGGCGCTCACCGAAGCCCGAGTCGCATTCCTCGATGTGCATACCGGCCAGCTCTACGATGAGCTCACCGACCGATGCTCGAAGCCCATCCGAGTCGAGTGGCTCGTCAACGATGCCGCTGCGGCGGTGCCGGGGCTGGTCCCCAGCCATCCCGAGATGGAGTCCGAGCGAGCGCTGCCGCTGGCCGCCAAGCGCGGCCTCGAGCTCGCCCAGGGGCTGCTGGTCGAGCACGTCCTGGCGCTGCCAGAAGCGGGCCGGCACCTGGTCGAGTCGATGCTCGCGCCGACCCCCGAGGCGCTCGAGCGCCTGGACGAGTTCCGGACCAACGGAGTCGTCGACCTCGGCCGCGCGCGCGTCACCAGGCAGGGTCCCGCGGCGGTCCTCGAGCTCTGTAACCAGCGACACCTGAACGCCGAAGACGGCTCGACCCTCGGACCGACGGAGGCCGCGGTCGACCTGATCCTGCTCGATCCCCAGACCGAGGTCGGCGTGCTGCGGGGCGCGGTCGTGGACCATCCGAGGTACGCCGGCGAGCGGATCTTCGGCTCCGGGATCAACCTCACACACCTGTACCGCGGACGGATCGACTTCCTGTTCTACCTGGTGCGCGACCTCGGCTATGTCAACAAGCTGTATCGGGGCCTGGTCACCCCGGCGGGCGGGATCGAGAAGCTGTGGGTGGCCTCGGTCGAGCGGTATGCGATCGGCGGCGCCTGCCAGCTGCTGCACGTCGTCGATCACGTAATCGCGGTGCGCGGCTCCCGGCTCTACCTGCCGGCGCGCAAGGAGGGGATCATCCCGGGTGCCTCGAATCTCCGGCTGCCGCGGGCGGTCGGCGATCGCGCGGCGCGCCAGGCGATCATCTCCGGGCGCGAATGGACGGCCGGCGATGCCGACGCAGACCTGCTGGTCGACGAGGTGGCCGAGACCGGGCACATGGACGAGGCGATCAGCGCGCGGATCACCCAGTTGACCGGCTCGGGACTGATCAACGCGGCCGCCAACCGGCGCACGCTGCGGGTGGGCCAGGAGCCGCTGGACTTGTTCAGGGAATACATGGCGACCTACGCGCGTGAGCAGGCGTACTGCCATTTCAGTCCGGCGCTGGTCGCCAACCTCGAGCACCACTGGGATGCCGCCCGGCGCACGGACTGACGGTCACGTCTGGGACCCGGTCGAGACGCTTGCGCGCGGACCGCTGCAGGCGCTCCAGCTGCAGCGCCTGCGTGAGACGGTCGACCGCGTGGCGCGTGGCCAGCCGGTCGGCGCGCGGCGGCTGGCGCAGGCCGGGATCGCCGGGGCGGCGGACGTGCGCTCGCTCGCCGATCTCAGGCGGGTCCCGTTCACGACCAAGTCCGACCTCCGGGACGGTTATCCGTTCGGGCTGCTGGCCGTACCGCGGTCTGAGCTCGTCCGCGTGCACGCCTCCAGCGGCACGCACGGCAAGCCGACCGTCGTCGCCTACACGCGGGCCGACCTGGAGTGCTGGACCGAGCTGATGGCCCGTTGCATGACGATGGCCGGTGTCCGGCCGGGGATGACGATTCACAACGCCAACGGCTACGGGCTGTTCACCGGCGGTCTCGGCTTTCACCAGGGAGGCGAGCGGCTGGGCGCGACCGTCGTCCCGGTGTCAGGCGGGTTCACCGCTCGCCAGGCCATGCTGCTGCACGACCTCGGCGCCGAGGTGCTGGTCGCGACGCCGTCCTACGCGCTGGTGATCGCCCAGGCGCTGCGCGACCGCGGTATCGACACACTGGCGCTGCCGCTCGAGTTGGGGCTGTTCGGCGGCGAGCCCTGGACCGAGCCGCTGCGCGCCGAGATCGAGCGCGCGCTCGGCCTCGCGGCGGTCAACTTCTACGGCCTGTCCGAGATGTGCGGTCCCGGCGTGGCGGCCGAATGCCTGGCGGCGCGGGCCGGGCTGCATGTGCAGGAGGACCACTTCCTGGTCGAGGTGGTCGATCCCGGCGATGGCGCCCCGGTCGCGGCCGGCGCCGAGGGCGAGCTCGTGTTCACGACGCTGACCAAGCAGGCGCTGCCCCTGATCCGCTACCGCACGCGCGACATCGGACGCGTGATCGAGGAGCCGTGCGAGTGCGGCCGCACCACGGTCAGGCTGACCGGACTGCGCGGCCGCCACGACGAGATGCTGATCGTCCGCGGCGTGAACCTCCATCCCTCGCAAGTCGAGCACGTGCTGCTCGGGATCGTCGGCACTGCACCGCACTACCGGCTGATCGTCGAGCGAGTGGGTCCCATGGATGAGCTGACGCTCGAATGCGAGCCTGCGGGTGATGCCGACCGCGAGTTGCTGCGGGCGCGAATCGAGCGCGAGCTGCGCGAGCACACCGGGTTGCGGATCGCCGTGGCGGTGCTGGATCCGGGCGGCGTCCCGCGCAGCGAGGGCAAGGCCGTGCGCGTGCTCGACCGCCGGTCAGTCGCGGGTTGAGCCCCCGGCGCGCGCGGCCTGCCGGACCTCGCTCGGCGTCGCGCCGAACTCGCGCTTGAACACGCGCGAGAAGTGCGCGGCGTCGCAGAATCCCCACCGAAACGCGATCTCGGTCACCGAGCCGCCGTTGGATCGCTGCAGATCCTCCAGGCATCGCGCCAGCCGCTCGTTGCGGACGAGCCGCGCCACGGATTCGTCGACGTCCTCGAACAGCGCGTGCAGCGCCCGCACCGAGATCGCGTATGCGCGGGCGATCGTGACCGGCCCGAGCGCCGGGTCCTGTAGATGGGTCCGCACGTAGCGCCCGATCTCGGCCCGGACCGCCGCGCGGGTGGCGGCGCGGCTGGTGGGCAGATGCGGCTCGATCGCCGCTCGCAGCAGCTCCAGCGCGGCGTTGGCCGCCGCCACTCCGGCAGCCGGCTCGAGCTGGGGCAACTCGAGCGCGAGCGCGTTCATGTAACGCACCAGCAGGCGCGCGGGGCCGCTGCCCGTCAGCGAGGGCAGCGCCTTGAGGTCTCCGAGCCGCGGGCAGACAGCCAGTACCTGATCACGGGGAAACAGGAGCGTCCGCTTGTAGAACGCCTCCACGATCTCGACCTCGGTCGGCTCCATTCCGTCCCACAGGACCACGTCCCCGGCCTTCAGGGCCAGCTCGCGACCGCCCTCTCGAACCAGCTCGACCCCCCTGCAGACGAACTGGAAGCCGACCACCTCCTCGTTGGTGGCGGCTTTGTGCCGCGGGGCGATCACGGCGAGGCTGCGGTTGCCGAGAAACGGGGATGCGGCGCAATCGACGAGCATCACGTCGCCGATCGCGCGGCGCGTCACCGCTCCCTGGAAATTGGCCGGGCTGCGAAACGTCGGGCGGATGTCGAACGCGAGGTGCGTCGCGGCGAGGATCTCCGACCACGAGCGCAGCCGGGTCGCGGTGTCGCCGCCGCCGATTCGCCACTGCTCGTGCCCAGGCTGACGCCGGCGCGCCGGCGCTGCGAACCGGGGCGCCTGCACTACAGCCATCTGTTCCACCTCTCCTCGCGGGCAGATCATGTTAATCGAGCCCCGGGCTGCGAGCGCTGACCCGCCAGCGCCACGAACGCATCGAGCGCCATCGGGTCGGCGAGCGAGCCGCGGCTGGCCACCCGGTCAGGCGAGTCGCCGAGCAGGATCCGCTTGACGGGTGCCTCGAGCTTCTTGCCGGTCAGCGTCCGCGGGATCACGGGTACGGCGATGATCGCGTCGGGGACGTGGCGCGGCGAGAGCTCGCGTGCCAGCGCCGCCGCGATCTGCGCCTGCACCGCTCCGTCGATCACGGTGCCGGGCGCGGCGACGACGAACAAGAGCAGCTCGCCAATGCCCCCGTCCGCATCCTCGAGATGCACGACCAGCGAATCGGCGACCTCGGGCAGCTCCTCGACCATCGCGTAGAACTCACCGGTCCCCAGCCGCACGCCGCCGCGGTTGAGCGTCGCGTCCGAGCGCCCGGTGAGAACGCAGCTGCCGCGCTCGGTGAACCTGATCCAGTCCCCTTGGCGCCAGACGCCGGGATAGCGGTCGAAATACGAGGCGCGGTAGCGCTCGCCGTCCGGGTCACCCCAGAGCGCGACCGGCATCGACGGCATCGGCTGGGTGATCACCAGCTCGCCCAGCTCGCCGATCACCTCGGCGCCGGACTCGTCGAACGCGTGCGCGTCAACGCCCAGGCACCGGCCGGAGATCTCACCCTCGTACACGGGCTGGGCGAACGAGCCCGACACGATCCCGGTGCACACGTCGGTGCCCCCGGACCCGTTGATCAGCACCACGTCGGAGTCGAGCTGCTCGTAGACATAGGAGTAGCCCTCGGCCGGCAGCGGCGAGCCGGCAGTGCACAGCGCGCGGATCGAGCTCAGGTCGCATTCCCGTCCCGGCTGCAGTCCGGCTTTCCGGCACGCCATCAGGTACGGCGGAGCCACGCCCATCACGGTTGGGCGGTTTCGCTCGGCCAGCCGCCACTGCGACAGCAGGTCCGGCCAGGCCGGGTCCCCGTCGAGCATCACGATCGAGGAGCGCAGCAAGAGCGAGGACACGAGCGCGTTCCACATCATCCAGGCGGTGGTCGAGAACCACTGCAGCCGCCCATCCGGCTTCAGGTCCCAGCCGAGCCCCTGGTTCTTGTGGTGCTCGATCAGCTGGCCTCCATGACCGTGCACGATCGCCTTCGGCAGCCCCGTCGTGCCCGACGAGAACAGCACGTACAGCGGATGCTCGAAGTCCACCGGGTCAAACTCCAGCGGCGCGGGCTCGGCCAGCAGCTCCTGCCAGCCGAGCGCATCGGGAATCGTCGCATCGCCGTAGGGCACCGAGATCACGTGCTCGAGCGTCGGCAGCCGGGCGCGGATCGCCGCGACCTCCGAGCGCCGGTCGGCGTAGCGGTCGCGGTATCCGTAGCCCCCGACGGCGAGCATCACCCGAGGCTCGATCTGGGCGAACCGGTCGACGACGCTGCGGGCGCCGAACTCGGGCGCGCACGCGGCCCAGACCGCGCCCAGGCTCGCGGTGGCGATGAACGCGACGAGCGTCTCGGGGATGTTGGGCAGGTAGGCGGCGACTCGGTCGCCGGGGCCGACGCCGAGTCGCTGCAGGCCGGTCCTCGCTGCGCCGGCGAGCTCACGCAGCTCGCCGAATGTCAGCTCGAGCGGTGGGCGTGTCTGGGACTGGGCGAGCACCGCGGTCCGGTCCCGGTCCTCGTCGAGCCCGACCAGATGCTCGGCGTAGTTGAGGCGCGCCCCCTCGAACCATCGCGCCCCCGGCATCCCGCGGTCGGCGAGCACCCGCGCGTAGGGGGAGTGCGCGCGGATCCCGTAGAAGTCCCAGATCGCTCCCCAGAATCCCTCGAGGTCATCGACGGACCAGCGCCAGAGCTCGTCGTAGGACGCGAACTCGAGGCCACGCCGATCGGCGAGCCACCGCATCAGCCGGCCGATCTCGGTGGTCTGCCACAGGTCGGCCGGCGGGGTCCAGAGAACGTCTCCGATCATCGGCGTGGGTAGCGTATTACCGAGCGGGCGCTCGCGGCGTCTGTCACCGTGGCCTGATCGAGGCCGAACCTTCCGTGAGCTTGCCGGCGAGTATCCGCGCCGGCTCGATTGAAGGGCGGGAAGCCGTCCACGCAGCGGTTGGCGCTTGTCGGCGCGAAGTTCGTCTACGGATTCGATCCCGATGAACGTGAGGGCCGGACCTGGTACAACCGCGGCGTGGTCGAGGACGTCGCCACGGGGAGCGCTGCCGGGCCCGCAGCGGCCGTTTGCCCGGTGCTCATGCCGCGACGGGCTGCACCTGCACGAGCGCCGCGTTCTGGCGCTCGAGCTCCTTGCCTACACCTGTGCGCCAGGCCTCGGCCATCATCGCTGACATGGGATCGGGGAAGATGTCCTCGTCCCCGTTCTCCACCCCGTCGAAGATGCCTTGGGCGACCGTCTGCGGCCTGGTCTTTGGGATCGGAAGGTCGCGGACCATGTCGGTGTCGATCGGGCCGGGAAGCACCGCATGAACCTCAACGCCTCGTCCCGCCAGGCGGGCACGTAGCGACTGCGTAAGCGAGAACGCCGCCGCCTTCGAGGCCGAGTAGGAATCGCTGAGGTCATCGGGAACCGACACGCCGGCGTTATTGATCAGGATGTCGAGCAACTCGACTCGCTCGGCGGCCGCCTGAATCTGCGCCGCATTCGTCACGTCCAAGACCAACGGTCTGACGCGCTCCTCCGGGTGGGTGAACGGCTGGCGCGACGCGGCATACACCCGCTTCGCACCTCTCCGCACGGCCTCCTCGACCAGTGCTTGCCCGAGGCCTCGATTGGCGCCGGTCACCAGCACTGTCTTGTCCGCGATGGCCGCACGTCCTCTGTGCCGGACTTCCGTGATGTTTGCCGTTGAGGTGGACATGGTTGTGTCTCCTTTGCTGGTTGGGATTCTTGGTTGGTGTCGACGGGTCAGTTGGCGCCGGCCAGTGCTGGACGGCGCTCGCGGACCGAGGTCTTGGCGGCGTCTGTCAGCTCGTCTCGGCGGATGAGCACGAAGATCGCGGGGAGCGCGAGCAGCGCGATCACGCCGAGCACCCAGAACGCGGATTGGAAGCCGCCGGTGAGCGCCGTGGGTGCGTCGTTGCCGGCGTGAAGCAGCGTCTTGGTGTGACTGGCTGCGATGCCTGAGGCGATCGCGATCCCGATCGCTCCGCCGAGCTGCTGGGCGGTGTTCAAGAGTCCGGACGCGAGCCCGGCCTGGTGCTCCGAAACGCCCGCAAGTGCGGCGATCGAGATCGGGATGAACGCGAACGCGGTCCCGGCGCCGGCGACGATCAACGGGCCGGCGAGGTTTGACAGGAAGTGCCCGTTGACGGGGACCTGGGTCGCCCAGATCACACCCGCGCCGATCAGCGTCATCCCGGTCGCCATCACGACCTTCGCGCCGCCCCGGGTGACCAGCAGCTGCGACAGGCCAGCGAGCGCGATCGACGTCAGCGACGTGGCAAGCCACGCTACCCCCGTCTGGATCGCGCTGTAGTGCAGCACCTGCTGCATGTACAGGGTGCCGACGAAGATGAACCCGAAGAAGCTGCCGCCGAGCAGCAGCCCCGCTGTGTTCGCCCCGGTGAGCGTGCGCAGGCGGAAGATCGACAGCGGCAAGAGCGGCGACTGCATCCGGTTCTCGATCACCAGGAACGCGGCCAGCAGCGCCCCGGACGCCGCGAGCACCGCGATCGTTCTCGTGGCGCCCCAGCCGTATTGCGGTGCCTGAGAGATCGCGTCCACGAGCGCCACCAGCGCACCCGTGCCCGTGATCGCGCCGAGAGCGTCAAACCGCCGGCGCGTGGTAGCGAGCCGGGAGTCGGGGACGATCCGCGGGGCGAGCACCAGCGCGGCCGCTCCGATCGGGACGTTCAGATAGAAGATGTACTGCCAACCGGCGTAGCGGGTGAGGACCCCGCCGGTGATCAGCCCGACGGTCGCGCCGGCTGCGGCGATACCTCCCCAGATCCCGAGCGCCTTGTTGCGCTCGGCGCCCTCGGCGAACATGTTCATCACGATCGATAGAGCCGCGGGAAGCATGATCGCCGCGCCCAGCCCCTGAACCGCCCGGCTTGCGATCAGGAACGCCTCGCCGGCGGCGAGCGCGCAGGCCAGAGACGCGGCCGTGAACACGGAGAGCCCGAGCATCAGGATCCGGCGGCGGCCGAGCAGATCCGCGGCCCGACCGCCGAGCAGCAAAAAGCCGCCGAACGTGAGCGCGTACGCGGTCACCACCCACTGCAGGCTGGTTTCGCTGAAGTGCAGATCGCGGCCGATCGTCGGCAGCGAGACGTTGACGATCGTCAGATCGATGACCGTCATGAAGTACGAGACCGCCAAAAGCGCGAACGCGCGCCAGCGATTGATATTTGCTGATGTGGACGTCATTTGGATCTCCTTTGTCGTCATCACCTCTGTAGGCGTCAGGAGGTCGCGAAATTGAGCGACGAATTCGCGCCGCCCGCGACGTCTGTACAAGCGATGACCTTGAACAGGGACCTGGGTGCGAGGCTGCGGACGTGACCGAACGCGCGCTGACGCTGGCTCGCGCAGGGAACGAGAACGCGTTCCGCGAGCTGACCGAGCCCTACCGACATGAGCTGCAACTGCACTGCTACCGAATCGTCGGCTCCACCCAGGACGCAGAGGACCTGGTCCAGGAGACCCTGCTGGCCGCGTGGCGCGGGCTTGACCAGTTCACGGAGCGCGCGTCGATCCGAACCTGGCTGTACCGGATCGCCACCAACCGATCGCTCGACGCGTTGCGAGCCACCGCCCGCCGGCCCCAACGCCTGGAACCCTTGAACGACCCGCCCACCCCCAGCCGCATGGCCGAGCCGATCTGGCTTGAGCCCTATCCCGACGTGCTGATCGAGACGATCGCCGACCACGCACCCGGACCCGAGGCGCGCTACGAGCACAAGGAGGCGATCGGCCTCGCGTTCGTGGCCGGTCTCCAGCACCTCGCGCCCCAGCAGCGGGCGGTCCTGGTCCTGCGCGACGTGCTCAGCTTCCACGCCGCGGAGGTAGCCGAGATGCTCGACACCACCCCAGCCGCCGTCAACAGCCTGCTCAGGCGCGCCCGAGCCGCGCTCGAGAGCCGCCTGCCCCCCGGCGGGCGCGAACGCGCGCCGCTACCCCACTCCCAGCATGAGCGCGCCGTGGTGGGGCGATTCGCGACCGCGATGCAGGACGGCGACGTCGATGGGCTCGTCGCGCTGCTCACCGACGACGCGTGGCTGACGATGCCGCCCTACCCATACCAGTACCAGGGCGGCGCGGCGATCGGGAACTTCCTGCGCCGCCGCGCCGCGCCACGCCAGGGGGAGCCGCTGCGGCTCGTCGCGACCCGCGCCAACGGACAACCCGCGTTCGGCTGCTACTACCCGTGCCCGGAAACCGGCATCGCGCGTCCCTATGGGTTGATGGTGCTCACCCTCGCCGGCGACAAGCTCGCCGAGATCACCTTCTTTGCCGACAGCAGCGTGTTCCCCCATTTCGGGCTTCCCCGCACCGTGCCCAAACAGCCTGGATGAGACAACCTGAGCGGCCTGGAGAGCCGCCCACCGCTCCACCTGCGGATGTAGCGAGGAGCCAGCTGGCAACCGGGAAGATCCATACTTCCACGCCTTTCCTTCAAGCGGACGACGGGTCTCGAACCCGCGACCTTCGGCTTGGGAAGCCGACGCTCTACCGACTGAGCTACGTCCGCGCTGCGAGCGATTCTAGGGCTCGACCGGCAAGGGCGTGACCCCGATCGACCGGCAAGGGCGTGGCGCCGACGGTGGCCCGAACGCCGTACCGATTCACCTCCGGCTCACGAGGTGAGCTTGTGCCCGTCGGTTACCTCGACAGCGCCAAACCCCTCCAGAGGACGGTCGACGAAGAACACTTCGAGCGTGATATCCGGCTCGATATGCGCCTGACTGAGAAACGCCAGCACCCGGCGGCCCGTCAGCTCTTCGATCGTCTGCTTGTAACGCTCAGTCATCAACCGCTGAAAATCCTCGCGCATCGCCACCACGCGCTGTTCGCGATCGCGATCCCCACTCTCCATCATCGTCTTCTCGAGTGGCGTGAACCCGCTGCCGCGCATCACGCACACGACGATGTCATCCAGCGCGTACGTCTTGGCCTTGATCGGTCCCCGGCCGTAATGCTCGCGCACCAGCTGCACGATGCTCGTCGAAATCGCCGCCAGCAGACTCCCACCGCTCAATCGCCCGGCGTCCCCGGCTCCCGCCGGCCCCTCCGGATCCGACCCGGACCCCGGTCCCAATCCGGACGCCGGTCCTAATCCGGACCCAGGTTCCAGCCCGGCCACCGCTCCCAATCCGGACCCAGGTCCCGATCCAGCCTCGAAACCGAGCCCCGAGGCCACCTCACCACGATCTCCTGAAAAAGCGCTCAAACTCCACCTCCGAAGTCTGTCTCGGGCCACCACGGGCGCGACACATCCACCGACGGCACACCGGGCCTGCCACCGCCACGCCACTGCGCGACTCCAGCCGGCCGTCTGCCACAGGCCCACAAGGATACCGAGCACGCCGGCTTCGGCAACGACAGCCGGCGCCGGGCCGCTTCGGGCAGACTCAGGCCTGAGACTCAGAACGACAACCGGACGGCGCGCGGCGTAGCTGGACCATGGCGCGCGACGCTGTTGATCCGGTCCGGTTGATGAGCTACATTTGGCTGCGGACCTTCGCGCCCCAGAGAGGCGTGATCGGACATAGTGGCTGGCAGCACGCGGCGGCGGTCACAGGATGGCTGCCCACCCGCGGATCGCGGCGATAGCAGTCTGCTGAAAGGAAGCTGTGCTCTTCCGGCATCGCCGCCTTAGTGATGTGCTCGCCCCTCGCATTCCTGCTTCAAGACCGGGTGACATGAGCGCTGCCCAGCGCCAAGCGGTGTCCCGAGGCCCTGTCTTGATCGGCGCGATGGGTTGCGAGATCGCACCTGGGTGCGAGCCCAATCGCGTGGCCCGACCGCAGCCCTTCCTCTCCGCAGGCATGGCGGAGATGGTGGCGGCGCGTCAGGCCGGGGGTCCTCGTCGGGGCCGGTACGGACGAGGGAAGAGTTCGTCGGTCGCGCGCTCGCGGATGAGCGCGCGACCGTCGAGCCGCCCGGCCCACGCCGGCGCGCTCGCCGCCACCGGGTTCGCGCTCTTAGCGGAGGAGATGTGCTGATCGAGAGCCGCTGCCGCTGTGACGAGGAGCTCGAGCTGGCCCCTGACGCGAGCGCTCCGAAGGCTGCCCGGGACTGGATCGAGCGGCGTCTCGGGCCAGACGTCGACGACGCCAAGCTCGCCACCGCAAAGCTCCTGGTCAGCGAGCTCGTGAGCAATGCCGTGCTACATGGCCAGGGGAGGATCACCCTCCGGGCAGCCCTCGGGCACGGTCGGCTGCTCGCCGAGGTCATCGATGAGGGACACGGCTTCAGCTGGATTGGCCGCAAGCCGGACCTGGGCCTGGCCGGCGGCTGGGGGCTGCCCATGGTCGATCGTGAGTCCGACGGCTGGGGCATCTACGAAGGCACGACGCACGTCTGGTTTGAGCTGAGCCTCTGACGGCCTCCGGCGGTTCGAGCTGAGCCTCCGGCGACAGCCGGTCATTACCATTGCGGGGCGTATGCGCCGGTTCGTCTTACCCGGGGTCATCGTCGCCGCGGCGGCCGCCGTGCTGGCCCTGCTGACGTTCGGCATCTCCAGCCAGGGCGACACCTCCTCGATCGATGCCCAGGTGGCCAAGGGCCAGTTCCCGGTCGCGCCCAACGCGCACCTCTCGCTACCCGTGCTCGGGTCCTCGGTGACTCGGAGCCTGGCCGACTTCCGGGGCAAGGTGGTGGTGCTGAACGTGTTTGCATCCTGGTGTCAACCATGCGCGGCCGAGGCTCCCCTGCTGGCACGTGAGCAGCGCGCGCTGACCAGGCGCGATGCCACGCTGGTCGGCGTGACCTACCTTGACAATCCCAGCGCATCCGAGCAGTTCGTCCGCCAGTACCACATCAGCTATCCGATCCTGCGCGACGTGAGCGGCAGCTTCGTGCGCTCGTTCGGCACCACCGGCGTGCCCGAGACCTTCGTGATCAACCGCAACGGGCAGATCCAGGCCCTGCAGCGGTTTCCGGTCGACCGGCAATGGCTCACCCGGACGCTGACCCCGATCCTCGCGCAGCGATCGTGAGCGGCTCGCGCGCCCGGTGCACCATCGCGGTCCTGCTGGCGCTGGGCGTGAGCGTCCTGTCGGCGCCGGTGTCAGCAGCGGCCGTCAAGCCTCGCGCCTCGATCACCCAGATCTACAACGACGTCATGTGCGTCGCCTGCCATGAGTCGCTGGCCGTGGCGCAGTCCCCGGAGGCCTTCTCCGAGCGTCAGTACATCCGCACGCTCGTTGCCCAGGGCGAGACCAAACAGCAGATCGAGAGCAACCTCGTGGCCTCGTACGGCCCTTCGGTGCTGGCTCTTCCCCCGGCTCATGGCTTCAACGTGCTCGTCTACGTGATTCCACCAGCGGTCGTGATCGCCGGTCTCGCCACGTTGGCGTTCACCCTGCCTCGATGGCGTCGCCGAACCCGGGACCGAGCCGGCGATCCGCCGCCTCCGGGGCCCGGGCTCGATCCGGCCGACTCCGAGCGCCTGGATCAGGACCTGGCCCGCCACGTCTGAGCGAACAGCGGCCGCCTACATCGAGTCGGGCGCGCTGACTCCGAGCAGCCACAGCGCCAACTTGATCGTCTGGCGCGCCGCCTGAGAGAGAGCGATCCGGAACGACTCGACGGCTTCGGGCTGGGCGCCGACGACCTTGCAGTCCCGGTAGAAGGCCGTGAACGCCTGGGCGAGCGCGAGCGCGTAGGCGACGATCCGATGCGGTGCCCGCCGCTCGGCCGCCTCGGCCACCTCGTCAGGAAAATCGGCCAGCGCCTTGATCAACGCGCGCTCGGGATCCTCGAGTGCGCCTTCGCCCCAAGACGCGTCCGAGGCGAGCGCCGACGCCACCCTGGCGGCCTCCAGACGGGCGACCATGGAGACGATCCGGGCGTGGGCGTACTGGACGTAGTACACGGGGTTCTCGGAGGACTCGCGCCCGGCCAGCTGCAGATCCAGGTCCACAGTCCGGTCCTGGGAGCGCTGGAGCATGAAGAACCGGGTCGCGTCGACGCCGATCTCGTCGACCAGCTCGTCCAGGGTGACGAATTCTCCCCGGCGCTTTGACATCGCCGCGCGGTCACGGCCCTCGATCAGGTGCACGAACTGCAGGATCGGCATCTCCACCAGCTCGGGGTCGCCGCCGAGCGCGGCAAACGCGGACTTGATCCGCGCCACGTAGCCGTGGTGGTCGGCGCCGACCGGCAGCAGCTGCAGGCCGAAGCCTCGGTCGCGTTTCTCCAGCAGGTAGGCCAGATCGGCCGCGAAGTAGGTGGGCTCGCCGTCGGAGCGCAGCAGCACCCGATCCTTGTCGTCGCCGAAGCTCGTCGTCCGCAGCCACAAAGCGCCCTCGGAGCGATACGTGTGCCCCTCCCGATCGACCATCTCAAGCGCCCGATCAAGATAACTGGGCAACCCTTCGTGAAGCGTACGCTCGCTGAAGAACCGGTCGAAGTGGACGCCGTAGCGCTCCAGCGTGACCTTGATCTGGGCCAGCAGGAGATCCACGGCCCGCGCCGACACCGCCTCGGGCGACAGCGACTCCACGCCGTCGATCGACGCCGCCACCTCGCGTACGTAGTCGCCCCGGTACCCGCCTTCGGGTACCGCTTCCCCCCGGGCCCGGGCCTGCACCGACTCTCCGAGCAGGCGGATCTGCGAGCCGGCGTCGTTGAAGTAGTACTCGCGCCACACGGTGTGACCGTGATGCTCGAGAATCCGCGACAGCGCGTCTCCGTAGGCGGCATGCCGCCCGCTGGCGGCCACCAGTGGACCGGTCGGGTTGGCCGAGACGAACTCGACCAGGATCCTCTGCGGCTCGGCGGCGCCTCCGCCGCCGAAACCCGCGCCGGCGGCGAGCACCGAGCGCAGGGCGCGGCGGTGCCAGCCGTCGGACAGCGTCAGGTTCACGAAGCCCGGACCTGCGATCTCGTAGTGTCTGAGCTCGGGGCCGAGCCCCCGCGCCAGCGCGCCCCCGATTCGCTCGGCGATCTCTCGCGGCGGGGCGCCCATCGCCGGCGCAAGCAGCATCGCCACGTTGGTCGAGTAGTCACCCTGTCCGGCCCGCTTGGGGCGCTCCACCCGAGTCTGCGCAGGCGCGTCGCCGCCGCCATCGCGAACGCTCATCGCCGCGGCCTGCACCGCGGCGCGCAACTCGGCCAGAGGCGAGCTCACGAGCTCGGCACCGTGACCGGCTGAAACAGGCTCTCCAGTCGCTCGAGCGAGCCGGGGACGCCGATCGCGACCAGCATGTCGCCGGCCTCGATCACGGAGTGAGGCTGAGGCTGAGCCTCGAGGCGCCCGTCGGAACGGCGCACGGCCACGATCACCGATTCGCCGCGCACCTGCTCGACCGTCTGACCGACGCCCTCGCACGAGGCGGGCACCTCTATCTCCTCGAGCCGGTAATCGGCCACCTGGACGAATCCGCCGACCTGTGGATGCAGGGCCACGCGCGCCATCTCCGAGCCCGAGGTCTTGTACGGGGAGATCACCCGGTCGGCGCCTGCCCGCAACAGCTTCTTCTCGGAGTCCTCGGCCGAGGCTCGGGCGACGATCAGGATGTCGGGCCGCAGACCCCGCGCCGTGAGCACGATGAAGATGTTGTCGGCATCGGAGTCGACGCACGCGATCACCGCCCGTGCCCGCTGGATGCCGGCGCCCAGCAGGACCTCATCGTCGGCGGCGTAGCTCTCGACGTAGGGCACGTCCAGTATCGCCGCCTCCTCGCGGTGAGACGGATCGCCATCGATGGCCACGTGCCCCACCCCGGCGCGGCGCAGGTCGCGCACCACCTGCCGGCCCACGCGGCCAAAGCCGCAGACGATGTAGTGGTCTGAGAAGGAGTCGATCATCCGTTGCGTGCGGCGCTCCTCGAGCAGTCCGCTGAGCTGGCCGGAGACGAAAAACTCCGCGACCGTCGCGAGGCCGTAGAAGAGCGTACCTATGCCAACCAGCTCGAGCACGACGACGATCACACGGCCGGCGGTGTCCCTGGGGTTCGCGATCGAGCCCAGCGTCGTCACCGTGTCAAGCGTCTCCGAGAACGAGTACGCGATCGATGACCCCTCCGCGATCGAGAGACCGATCGTCCCCAGCACGATGATCGCCGCCAGGATTCCGAGCAGGATGGCGAGCCGGCGCGTGAACAGACGCAGCTCCCGGCGAGCACGGATGCGATCCAGCGCCCGGGTTCGATGGAGGTCCCTGGGCTGCGGCATGCTCGTCAGTAGTGATAGGGCTGACGGGCGAGGATCTTGTGGCCACGGTAGAGCTGCTCCAGCAGCACCACCCTGGCCAGCTGATGGGGCAGCGTGATCTCTCCCAGCGACAGGCGGTGGTCGACGTGGTCGAGATCCAGTCCGAAGGGTCCGCCAATCACGAAGCACAGGTCACGACCACTCTGCCGGCGATCCTCCAGGAACCGCGCGAACTGCAGTGAGTCGGGCCGCGCGCCTTCGCGGTGCAGCAGCGAGACGAATGCCCGCTCGGGAAGCCGGCGGGCCACCTGCTCGTCTTCGCGGACCTCAACCAGCTCGAGCCGACTGTGGCCGGCCAGCAGCTTCTGATAGTGCTGGACGTCGTCGGCGAACGGAGGGCGCAATCTGCCCACGGCGACGACGATGATCCGCACGATGAGATACTACGTCGATATGGACGATCCCAACACGCCCGAGCGCCACATCAACATCCACTTCTCGCCGGAGATCATGGCCGGTGTCTACTCCAATTTCGCCAACGTGAGCCACTCCGAGTACGAGTTCACGATCACGTTCGCACGGGTGGACCACGAGGTGGAGGACGAGGAGATCCCCGGCGTGGTCGTCTCCCGCATCAACCTGTCGCCCAAGTTCATGCGCGAGCTGATCGACGCCATGCAGGACAACTACTCCAAGTGGCAGACCCGGGAGGGAATCAAGAACCTTCCCGAGTACGGAGGCACCGGCGGCGCGAGCGAGACCGGCGGGGCCGGCGGGGCCGGCGGGGCCGGCGGGACTACCGACGAGTACGGCGGAGCCGACGACGAGGATTAGTGGCGGCCGGCGCCCGGGGCGGGGCACCACGGCCGCACGTTGACCATGCGCTGCGGGATCCTGCTGCCGAGCTTTGACCCGTTGCGCACCGGTGAAGCCCCCCCGGTGCTGGCCGCGGCCCGGCTGGCCGAGGACCTCGGCTTCGCCGCGGGCTGGGTCGGAGACCATCTCGCCTGTCCGGCCCCGGGGCTCGATGCGCCCACCTGCCTGGCCGCAGCGGCGGCGGTGACCGAGCGGATCGCACTCGGGTTCAGCGTCATGCTGCTCGGCCTCCGCCCGCCGGCGTGGACGGCCAAGCAGCTGACCTCGATCGACATCCTGTCCCACGGCCGCCTGCTTCTCGGCGTCGGGGTCGGCGGCGAGTTCCCCGAGGAGTTCGCCGCGGCCGGCGTTCCGGTCAAGCAACGGGGCGCTCGCCTCGACGAGGCCCTGGCGGTGATCGGCGACCTGCTGTGCGGCCGTCCGGTCGAGTTCCAGGGAGCCACGCAGACGCTGAACGTGCCCCCGCTGGCGCCGGCGCTTGCCGCCCCACCCCCGATCTACGTCGGCGGGCGCGGGGAGCCCGCGCTGGCACGGGCGGCCCGCTTCGGCGACGTCTGGCTGCCGATGTGGCTGAGCCCGGAGCGGATCGGGGAACGCTCGAGCCGTCTGGCGGAGCTCGCCGCCGAGCACGACCGCCGCCCTCCGGCCACCGCGCTGCTGATTGGCGTGCGCATCGACGACGATCGCGGGCGGGCCGCCCGGGAGGCCGAGGCGCACATGCGAGGGCAGTACCGGATGGGGCTCGAGCCGGTCGAGCGCTGGACGCTGCTGGGTAGCATCGACACGGTCGTGGACCGGATGGAGGCCTATCGCGCTGCCGGCGTGCAGGAAGTGCTGTTCATGGCGCTGGGCAGCGAGCCGCTGGTCCAGTACGAGCACCTGGCCGAGGTTCGCACACGACTCGGTACCGCCGCCGATGCCCGGGTCGCCGCCGAGGCTCCCCGGTGACCGAGCCGGCGCCCTACCGCTACGACGCGGCGGCGTTCAGAGCAGTGTTCGAGCGGCGCTTCACCTATCTGGCCGGCGTGAAGCGCAACAGCCACCGGTTCGCGGATCGCCCCGCGGTACACGACCCGGCGGCGGACCGGCGCTGGACCTATGCGGAGCTGTGGGAGGACACCGGCCGGCTCGCCGGCGCCTTGGCCGCCGCCGGGGTGCAGGCGGGCGATGCGGTCGTCTTCTCCCTGTTGAACTCCGCCGAGTTCGTGCTCCTGTGGCTGGCTGCCCAGCGCCTGGGGGCGATCGCCACGCCGATCAACTTCAGGCTGGCGCCCGGAGAGGTGGCCTACGTGCTCGATGACAGCCGGCCCACCGCCTTCGTCTATGACCAGGCAGTGATGGGAACGGCCGCCGACGCGCTCACCAGGGCCGAGCACCAGCCCCCGCTGGTGGTCGCCGCCGGCGAGCACACCGAGCCGGCGATGTCCTTCTCGCAGCTGCTGGACTCGGGGTCTCCGGAATCGGCTCCCGGGCTGCCACCCGAGGCCACCGTCTACGACGAGACCACCCGGCTCTACACCTCGGGCACCACGGGGATGCCGAAGGGCGTCTCGCTCAACGCGCTCGTCGACGTGCTCTCGGCCCACGACGTGATCATGCACTTCCCGCTCACGCCCGAGGACCGGACGATGAACATGACCCCCTGGTTTCACCGGGGTGGCCTGTACTCGGGCGGCCCCAACCCGGTCCTCTACGTCGGCGCCGAGGCGGTCGCGCTGCGCCAGTTCGAGGCGCCCGTCGTACTCGACCGGGTCCAGGAGCTCGGGCTCACATTCCTGATCGGCGCCCCCACCAACCTCGCCATGCTGGCCGCCGAGCAGAGCCGGGCGCCGCGGGACCTGAGCAGCCTGCGCGGCATCGTCACGATGGGAGCCCCCCTGGATCGCGAGGCCTGCCTGCGCTACCAGGAGCTGCTCACGCCCCGGATCTTCAACGGCTACGGGACCACCGAGGCGTTCTGGAATACGTTTCTGCGCCCTCCGGATCTGCCCGCGCACGCCGGCTCGGCAGGCCGGGCGTGCACCGACGACGACGTCGCGGTGGTGGCGCTCCACGAGGACCGCCCAGCCGAGCCCGGCGACCACGTCGCCAAGGACGGAGCCGAGATCGGCGAAGTCGTGGTCCGGTCGGTGAAGTCCGGCTATGCCTACGTCAACCAGCCTGGCGAAGAGGCCGCGCGGTTTCGCGACGGCTGGCTGTACATCGGCGATCTCGCGACCTGGGATGCGCAGGAATACGTGACGATCGTCGGGCGCAAGGACGACATGATCATCTCCGGCGGCGAGAACATTCACCCCACCCAGGTGGAGGCCGTCCTTGCCGAGCACCCGAGGGTCGCCGACGCCGCCGTGGTCGGCGTGCCCGACGAGCGCTGGGGAGAGCTCGTGGTCGCCTACGTTGTGCCCGGCGACCCGGACCTCGACGCCGAGGCCCTGGAGGCCCACTGCCTCGGGCATCCGATGCTCGCCGCCTACAAGCGGCCGCGGGCCTACCGGTTCGTCAGCGAGCTGCCGATGACGGCGACCGGCAAGAAGGTTCATTATCAGGTGCGAGAACAGGCGGCCCGCGACGTCGCCGACGGCCGGCTCCGGCGTCCGTGAGTCGCGCTGCGGCCCGCGAAGACCCGGTCGTCACCGGGATCGGCGCCATCACGCCGCTGGCCGGCACCGCGCCCGAGACCTGGCGGGGGCTGGTCCAGGGCCGCTCGGGAATCGGGCCGATCGAGCACTTCGACGCCTCCGGGCTGCCCGTCCGGATCGCCGGCGAGGTCAGCGGGTTCGACGCCGAGGCGCTGCTCGGTCCCAAGCGGGCCCGGCGCTCGGCGCGCTTCAGCCAGCTGGCGATCGGGGCCGCCCGCGAGGCCGTGGCCGACGCCGGCCTGGACACCGTTGACGCCCCGGACCGCACCGGCGTGGTGATCAACGCCGCGTGCGCGGGGACCCCGGAGACCGAGCGCAACATCCGCGCCCTGGTGCAGCGCGGCCCGGGAGCGGTCACCCCGTATTTCGTCCCCTCGACGATCCTGAACATGGCGGCCTGCGAGGTGGCCATCGACCTCAGCGTGCACGGACCGGTGAACGCGAGCGCGCTGGCCTGCGCCAGCGGCACCGCCGCGGTGCTCGAGGCTCGGCGCCTGATCCTGACCGGGGAGGCCGACGTGGTCATCGCCGGCGGCACCGACGCCGCGATCAACGAGTCGATGATCGCGGGCCTGGCGCTGATGGGCCCTCTGTCGCAGCGAAACGACGCTCCCCAGGAGGCCAGCCGCCCGTTCGACGCCGACCGCGACGGGTTCGTGTTCGCCGAGGGCGCGGTCGTGCTCGTGGTCGAGTCGGCCGCCCACGCCCGGGCCCGGGGGGCGACCGGCTACGGGACCGTGGCCGGCGGGGCGATGACCTGCGACGCGTTTCACATGAGCGCGCCCGAGGCTTCCGGCGTCTACGCCGCCCGGGCACTGGAGCTCGGGTTGCGCAGCGCCGGCGTCGACCCGGGGGAGCTCGGCTACATCTGTGCCCACGGAACCGCCACCCGCGCCAACGACGCTGCCGAGACCCGGGCGATCCGGATCGCCCTGGGCGACGCCGCGCAACAGGTCCCGGCGAGCTCGCCCAAGTCGATGGTCGGCCACCTGATCGGGGCCGCCGGCGCGCTGTCGGCGATGGTCTGCCTGCTGGCGATGCGCGACGGCATCCTGCCGCCGACGACGAACCTGCGCACTCCGGATCCCGAGTGCGACCTGGACTACGTGCCCCTAAACGCGCGGCCGGCGCAGGTCACCACCGCCGCCGCCAATGCGTTCGGGTTCGGGGGCCAGAACTGCGTCGTCGTCCTCCGGGCCGCCTGAACCCTGAATTCACCGACGCCCGCGTCCGGGGCGTTTGGGAGTAACTCTGGTAAATAGCGGCAGAAAAACCCAAACCCCTCGCAGGAGCTAACTCCCGTGGGCCGCCGAGAAGGCGACCGCGGCCCCGATCCGCTCGGCGGTCGGAGGGTGGGTGGCAAGCAGCCGGGAGATCAGGCGCGGCGGCTCCAGATCGGCGAGGTTCTGCAGCGCGATCCCGCGCTCGAACGAGATGAACGCCTCGGGCGCCCCGGCCAGGCGAAGCGAGAACTCGTCGGCGCGGCGCTCGATGGCCCGGGAGAGGCGGTTGCCGACCAGGCCGATCGGCGCGCTGACCAGCACCGAGGCCAGTGCCAGGGCGGGAAGCGCTCCCGGGGTGCCCCGCTGCTCTGACAGCGCCCAGCTGCCCCGCTGGATCGCCAGCGCGGCCGCGGGAGCGACGATCGCGGCGTAGGCGACGCTGCGGGGCACATCGCGGTGGGCCACGTGGCCGAGCTCGTGGGCGACCACGAGCCGCACCTCGTCTCGGCTGTAACGATCGAGCATCGTGTCGTAGAGGACCACCCGCTTGGTCGGCCCCAGGCCGGTCACGTAGGCGTTGGCGGCCGTGGTGCGCCGGCTGGCATCGACCGAGTACACCTCGCCGACCTTGACTCCGGCCGCCTGCGCCAGCGCCAGCACGTCGGAGCGAGTCTGGCCGTCGGGCAGCGGGTCGAAGTCATTGAAGATCGGGTCGAGCACGACCGGCGCCAGAGCGGCCAGCACCGTCCCCAATCCGACCGATCCGGCGGCCGCGGGCAGCCACCAGAGGCGCGGGAACCGGCGTGTCGCGGCCACGACCGCGCTTCCGGCCGCGGCCGTGAACGCGGTCTGGATCACGGTTGCCTTCGCCAGGTCGACCGCCCACCCGCCCCACGACTGGGTGTCAAGGCCCGCCGCCAGGGCGCGACGACGCGAGACCGCGCGCAGGGGCAGCGTCGGCATCGAGAGCCCGAGCGCCAGCCCGGCGGCCACCGCGGCGCCGCCGGCCGCCGGACGGGACCAGGACCGCCCCAGCGGGGTCGGCGGACGGCGAGCCACGGCGGCGAGGGCCCCGAGCTCGACGGCGCCCCGAGCCAGGCCCAGCGCCAGCTGGGGGCGGGCAAAGCCCCGTCCCCGGGCGCGCTCCTCGTCGCTGAAGTAGGTGCTCAGGTCGATCCGAGCGGGCGCGAGCGTCGGCGTCCGCGGCGTCAGCAGGCGCCGCGCCAGCTCGGCGCCGGCCACGGCCAGCAGCGTCGGTCCCAGGACCGAGAAACGCGAAATCCGGCTCATTAGCGAGACTGTAGTGATGAAGATCGCGGTCGTTTCCGACATCCATGGCAACCGGCAGGCCTTCGAGGCGGTGCTGGACGAGATCGCGGAGTCCGACTGCCGGGAGCTGTGGTGCCTGGGCGATCTGGTCGGCTACGGCGCCGATCCCGATGTCTGCGTCGATCTGGCTCGCGATCAGGCGGCGCTCTGCCTGGCCGGCAATCACGACCTCGTGGTCCGCGGCACCCTGCCGCTCGAGCAGTTCTCACGCGGAGCCGCGGTGGCCGCAACCTGGACCCAGAAGCGGATCACCTCCGAGACACGCGAGTACCTCGAAGGCCTCGCTCCGGTCGCCGATTCGCGGGATGTCGCCCTCTACCACGCCAGCCCGCGTGACCCCGTATGGGAGTACGTACTCTCGCCGCTGCAGGCGGAGCTGTGCTTCGACGTGCAGGCAGAGCGGGTCGCGCTGATCGGCCATTCGCACGTCGCGCTGTCGTTTTCGCGCTTCCCGGGCGCCTCGGCGACCGGCGAGACCCGAGACGCCGACGAGGAGCTCGACCTCGAGGTCGGCGAGTGGCTGGTCAACCCCGGCAGCGTGGGTCAGCCGCGCGACGGCGATCCCCGCGCCGCCTGGCTGGAGCTCGACACCACCCGCTGGCGAGCCATCTATCGCCGAGTCGAATACGACATCGCCGGGGCCGTGGCGGCCATCCGGGCGGCCCGGCTGCCCGATTCGCTCGCAGAACGCCTGCAATATGGGCAGTGAGCGCTTGCTGAGACGTAGCCACCGCCTAACGTCAGCAAACCGCATCAGCCTCTAAAGTCAGACGCCGATGGGGTTGCGCTACCGAGCATTCCTGGCTGGCGGCCTTGGGTTCGCGGCCGCGTTCGCCGTCGCCTGTGGCGGCTCGAGCGGCCTGCTCTCAGGGGACCAGGCCTCTAGCCTGAGCGCCCAGCTGGGCGCCGTCTCCTCGGCGGTCAGCTCCCATGACTGCGGGGCGGCCGCCAGCGCCGTGACCTCGCTCAACGACGCGATCAGCCACCTCCCCTCCACCGTGAACACGACCCTCCTACAGAACCTCGGCCAGGGCGTCACCACGGTCGAGCAGCTGGCGGCCCGGGATTGCTCGTCGGGCTCGGCCGCCGCCGCCCCGACATCCAGCTCCAGCTCGAGCTCCTCGACCAGCAGCCCCTCGACCACGACCTCCAGCCCCACTTCGACCGCCCCCACCACCTCGTCGACCCCCACCACGTCGTCGGCGCCCACCACCCCCAGCTCGAGCACCGCAACCAATCCGCCCCCGTCGAGTACCTCCACTACCTCCAATGGCGGTGCCGGGCTGGGCGGCGGGGGTACCGGCACGTCGGGTAACGGCGGCACTGGAAAATGACGGGCACGACCACGATCGCGGGCAGATACAAGATCGAGGGCCGCCTCGGCGTCGGCGGGATGTCGACTGTCCACCTGGCCTTCGACAGCCGGCTGGAGCGCTACGTGGCGATCAAGCTGCTCGCCGAGCATCTCGCCGACGACCCGACGTTCGTCTCCCGGTTTCGGCGCGAGGCGCTGGCCGCCGCCCGGCTCGTGCATCCCAACATCGTCCAGGTGTTCGATTTCGGCTTTGACTCCGGCCACCACCAGCACTTCATCGTGATGGAGCACGTCTCCGGCGAGTCGTGCGCCGAGCTGCTGCGCGACCGCGGCCATCTCACCGTCGACCAGGCGATCAACGTGGTCACGCAGGCGTGTCGCGGACTGGACTACGCGCATCGCAACGGGGTCGTGCACCGTGACGTCAAGCCCGGCAACCTGCTCGTCTCGGACGCCGACGTGGTCAAGCTCGCGGACTTCGGCATCGCCCGAGCTGCCGACCAATCGAGCATCACCCAGGTCGGGTCGGTGCTCGGCACGGCCGCCTACCTGTCCCCCGAGCAGGCGCGCGGGGACGAGGCCGGCCCCCGGGCCGACCTCTACTCGCTGGGAGTCGTCACCTATCAGCTGATCTCGGGCCGCCTGCCCTACGAGGCAAGCTCTCTATCCGAGCTGGCCCTCAAGCAGCAGCGTGAGTCCCCGATGCCTCTTGACGAGCTCAACCCCGAGGTCCCCCACGCCCTCGCCCAAGCTGTCGCCTGGGCGCTCGCGATCGATCAGGAGGCGCGTCCGGCCGACGCCATGGTGCTCGCCGAGGCGCTGCGCGACGGAGCGCGCGGAGTGTCGCCGCCCGGCGCGGACTCACCCAACTTCGCCACCAGCGCCGCCACCCGCGTGGTCGCCGACGAGACCGCGGCCACCTCCGTGGCGCCCCGGGTCGCGGCCCCTCCGACGGCCCGCTCACGGGCTCCGCGCCAGGTCCCGGCGCGGCGGGGCGCGGCTCCCGAGCCCGCCTACGCCCGCCGTCCCGCGGCGCGCCGGCGGCCTCCGCGGGCTTCCGGCGGTCGCGGCTTCAGGCGGCTGATCGGGCTGCTCGCGCTGCTGGCGGTGCTGGCGCTGATCGTGATCGCCGCGGTCGTCATCTCCGACAGCACCTCGAGCATGATCGTGCACTACAGGAAGGTCGTCGCCGGCGACGCCCAGTCGGCGATCAACCAGGTCCAGGGTCTGGTCAACAAGTACACGAAGTAGGCCCCGGGCTCGTAGGCCCCGGGCTCGCTCCGGGGGCGGCTCCCCCGGCCAGCGCGGCCGCGACCTCGCTCAGCCGGCCGGCCTCGATCGCCTCGCGCAGGTCTGACATCAGCCGTGCGACGAAGCTCAGGTTGTGCAGCGTCACCAGGCGCAGCCCCGTCAGCTCGTGGGCGCGCAGCAGGTAGTGCAGGTAGGCGCGCGAGAACCCCGCTGAGCAGGCCGGGCACGGGCAGCCCTCCAGGATCGGATCCGGACAGCGTCGCCACCGGGCCTTCACCAGGTCCAGGCGCCAGCGGGCAGAGCGGTCCGGAACCAGGGCCACCCCGTGGCGCCCCAGCCGAGTCGGCATCGCGCAGTCGAAGCTGTCGATCCCGTACTGCACGCCGGCGATCAGATCGTCGATCTCGCCGATTCCCAGCAGATGGCGCGGGCGCTCGGGAGCCCGTCGTTCGAGCTCCTGGGTCGTCCAGTCGACGACCTCGTACATCTGGGACTTGTCCTGGCCGAGAGACCCCCCGACGGCGATCCCCTGGCAGCGGCTCGCAGCCACGTTCGCCGCGGACGTCACGCGCAGATCGTGCTCGACGCCGCCCTGGACGATCCCGTAGACGGCCTGGCCTGCCGGACCGTGGCGCTCGTGCCACTCCAGGCAGCGGGTCAGCCAGCGATGGGTGCGCTCCATCGAGCGCGCCGTGTACTCGCGGGAGACGTGAAACGGCGTGCACTCGTCGAACGCGAGCGCAATGTCGGATCCGAGCGCGGCCTGGACCGACATCGAGGTCTCGGGTCCGATGAAGCGCTCGCCTCCGTCCGTGTAGGCCCGAAACCTGACCCCCTCCTCCTCGATCGCGATGATCGACCCATTGGAGGCGGCGCCAGCGCCCGACCCGGGCTGACCCCGACGGCCCTTGATCTCGTCGGCCACCCCGCCGTGGCCCATCGAGAAGACCTGAAAGCCTCCCGAGTCGGTGATGATCGGCCGAGACCACCGCATCAGCTCGTTGAGCCCTCCGAGCTCGGCCACCAGCTCGGGGCCCGGCGCCAGGAACAGGTGGAAGGTGTTGCCCAGCACCATCTCGTACCCCAGCTGCTCCACGTCGCGCGGCTCGAGCGTCTTGACAGCGCCGCGGGTGGCCAGCGGCACGAACGCCGGCGTCGAGACCTCCCCGTGGGCGAGCTGAAGCGTGCCGGTGCGAGCGCGCGAATCGGGACAGCGGGTCCGGATCGTGAACACGGGGGACGACACTAACGCCGGGCTGCCCCCGCGCGGCGGTTGCTTGACCCGGCGCGTCAGCGCTGCGAGCCTCGGGGTATGTCGGTCTCGAGCGACCCGTCGGTTCTCTCTCCCTCCGGGCGGGCGGCCCGCGGCAAGGCGGCACGCGGCGATGCTCCCCGCTCCGGCCACGCGGGCTTCGAGCCCGCCGGCGACCGGCCGGACCCGATCGAGGTGCTCGAGCGCCAGGCCCGGACTCGGCTGCCCGAGCTGGTCCCGGTTCGATACGGCCGGATGCTCGTCTCGCCGCTGACGTTCTTCCGCGGCTCGGCCGCGATCATGGCTCACGACCTGGCGCCCACTCCCAGACCGGCCACGGATCCGGGCCGAGACCGGTCTCTAGTGGTGCACGGGCGTTGCGGTTGAGCGCCACGGCGGCGTCGCTCGTCATCACGGGGACGCTGCTCACCGCTTGCGGAGCCGGCGACGGTGCGCAGCACACGGCAAGCTCGGGCCGGGAGCTGTTCGCCCGCTCCTGCTCGGCCTGCCACACGATCTCCGGAGCCGACGACCCGCGCCGGCAGGGCGGGGACCTGCTGGCTTTCCACGCCAGCCGCGCCCAGCTGCTGTCACTCGCCGCCGCGATGCCGGTCCGGCCACCGCTCCGGGAGACTCAGCTGGAGGCCGTGGTCGATTACGTGCTGGCCGTGGAGCGAGGGCACCGGAGATGAGCCGTCGGCGCGAACAGCGGTCAGGACGACGGGCGGGCGGCCACGAGCTCGCCGACGCCGGCCAGCGTGTCGGTCGGAGACTGGCCCCCCGCCACGAGGATCACGCCGTCTGAGGCGATCACGGCAGCGTCGGAGGTGGGCACCGGAAGCCGTCCCGCAGCCCGGACCCGTCCGGTCAGCGCGTCGATCCCCCACACCCTCGTCGTCTGGGAGTCCAGCAGGTCGCCTCGGCCTCCGACCAGGTAGACGGTCGATCCCAGCGCCGCCGCCCCTCCGTGGGTGACGCCGTGGGCAAGCCTTCCGATCTGGCGCACCCGATGGGTGTCCAGATCGAAGCGGTAGATGGCGTCGCTGGCCCCGGACGGCGTCGACCCTCCGATGATGAGCAGACCTCCGCGGGCGACCGAGACGGCCGCGTAACGAAGCTCGACGGGCAGGTGCCCGACCACCCGGGCGCTCGTTCCGGGGCTCCAGGCCACGATCGTGTCCAGCGCCGAGCTGCCGTCGAAGCCGCCCACGATGTAGGCGGTGCTCCCGTCCCCGGCCACCGCCACATCCGACGCGGGGCTGGGCAGCGTCCCCGCGGGGCTGACGGTGCCGCTCACCGGGTCATAACCGAGGATGTGGTCGTACTGCGTGAAGTCGCCGCCTCCGAAGACGTACACCTTCTCGCCCAGCAGCGCGCCTTGGGCATCGTGCTGGGCACCGGGCAACGAGCCGGAGTGCAGAACCCGCCGGTGATCGGCCACCTGGATCTCGTCGCTGGAGCTGTCGGCGCCGTCGAGGCCGCCCAGCAACGCGAAGCGCCCGTCGCTCAGGGCGGCCGACGCCGGGTCGCGCAGCGGGGCCGGGAGCGTGTACAGCCGCCGGTACTCGAGCGCCACCGGCGCCGGCGGGCTCCGGCGGGTGCGGTCACCGGCGCGGTGAGAGCGGGACACGGTCGAGCCGTGGGAGCTCGTCTGTCCGGCGCCGCCACAGCCGGCGATCACCGCGGCCAGCCCGAGCGTCAGGACGGCACGGATACGGGGCAGGGAAGCGATCCGCCGAGGCTATCCGTCGTTCTCCGGTCCTGAGGTCTTGCTGTGAGGGTTCTCACCAACCCTCAAGGACAGAGATATCCGCCGCTGGGAAGGTAAGAGCCGTGCCCGCTGCCGCCCTGATCGCCGCCGCCGCAGTGCCGGCTTGCCGGACCCGTGCCCGCATCGTCGGGCGCGCGGCCGCGGCTGCACTGGTCGCGCTTCTGTCGGTAGCGACAGCGGGCTGCGGCTCGGCGGCCCACCGGCACCCGGCGACATCCGCGGGGGCGACGACCGCCGGCCGGGTTCCGCCGCCCGCCCGCGACGGCGCGGCTGACCGGGTGACGACCAATGTCTACCGCGCGGACTACGCCGGCGATCTCAGTCCGGAGGTCCGTGGCGATCCGGGGCTCGTTTATGTGCCCAACAGCGTCAGCGACACCGTGGACGTGATCAGCCAGCGGACGATGAGGATCGTCGAGCAGTTCCCCACCGGAGCGCTGCCCCAGCACGTCACGCCGGCCTGGAACCTGAAGACCCTGTACGTGGACAACGATCTCGGAAACAGCCTCACCCCGATCAACCCTCGGACTGCGCGTCCCGGGCGACCGATCCCGGTCGAAGATCCCTACAACCTGTACTTCACGCCCGACGGGCGATTCGCGATCGTGGTCGCCGAGCGGCTCCAGAAGCTCGACTTCCGCAATCCCAGGACCATGGCGCTGGTGCACTCCCTGTCGGTTCCGATGTGCCGGGGCGTGGATCACATGGAGTTCTCGGCGGATGGACGCTACGCATTCGCGAGCTGCGAGTTCAACGGCAGCATGATCGAGGTCGACCTGCGCACGCAGCAGGTGATCCGCACGATCGTGCTCGCCGGAGGCTTGGCCAGCCCCCAGGACGTCAAGCTCGCTCCCGACGGACGCACTCTGTACGTCGCCGACCAGCAGAGCGGCGGCCTGTGGGAGATCGATCCCCGGAGGTTCAGGGTGACCGGGTTCCTGCGTACCGGAGCCGGGGCGCATGGCCTGTACCCGAGCCGCAATGCCCGGGTGATGTATGTCTCCAATCGCGAAGCGGGCACGATCTCGGTGGTCGGCTTCAGGACTCGGCGAGTGCTCAGGACCTGGCAGCTGCCCGAGCCGGCGAGCCCCGACATGGGGGGCGTCTCGGCCGACGGCAATACCCTCTGGCTGAGCGGCCGCTACAACGCGGTCGTGTACGCGATCGACACCACCACCGGCCGCCTGCGGGCGGAGATCCCGGTGGGCCTCGGACCACACGGTCTTTGCGTGTGGCCCCAACCGGGGCGCTACTCGCTCGGGCACACCGGAATCATGCGCTGAGGACGGGGTCCGGGCCGCGCTGCGATCCGGACCCCGTCTGAGCCGGCCGGCGGGCCGGCGCGTCCGTCTGAGCTGTTCAGGCGGTCTGCCGAGCGTGCTCGGACTGCTCAGCCTGCTCGGACGCCTCGGCGTGGCCCGACTCCGAGCCCTCGATCGTCTGCGGCTCGTGGCCGGCACCGACCGCGATCGCGACCCTGCGGGGCTTGCGCTGCTCGGGCTTCGGGATTCGGACCTCGAGCACGCCCCGGTCGAAGCTCGCCTTGACAGAAGCCGGATCGACTCCCTCGGGGAGCGTCAGGGTGCGACGGAAGGCGCCCGAAGTACGCTCTATCCGGTAATAGCCCTCCTTGCGCTCCTCGTGCTCGGCCTTGCGCTCGCCTGAGACGGTCAGGACGTTGTCCTCGAGCTCGATGTTCACGTCGTCCTCCGAGAGTCCCGGAAGGTCGGCGCGGAGCACGAAGTCGGAATCGGTCTCGACCAGGTCCATGGCGGGGATCCAGCCCCGGCCGCCGTTATGCGGCTGCGCCGGCGTGTCGAAGAAGGTGTTGAACAGCCGGTTCATCTCGCTCTGGAGGGTTCCCAGTTCGCGTGCCGGCTCCCAACGGATGAGTGCCATCTCTCACCTCGCTTTGAAGGTTTACATCGCCAGTATCGGGCATTATGAAATCTCAGTCTAGCAATGTCAAGTTTTCTGTGGCCAAACGATTATTCGATCAGCGACGAGCCCGACATCTGGGGCGGCTGCTCGATCCCCAGCAGCTCGAGGAGCGTGGGCGCCACATCGGCGAGGATGCCCTCCTCGCGCAGCTTCAGGTCTGCGACGGTGACGACCGCCGGCACCGGATTGAGCGAGTGGGCGGTGTTCGGGCTGCCGTCGTCCTCGAGCATGTGGTCGGCGTTGCCGTGGTCGGCCGTGATCAGGCAGGCGCCACCGGTCTGGAGCACCGCCTCCACCACCTCCCCCAGACACCGGTCGACGGTCTCCACCGCCTCGACCGCGGCGTCGATCACGCCGGTGTGCCCGACCATGTCGGCGTTGGCGAAGTTGATGATCCCGAACCTGGGCGGCTCCGAGCTCCAGGCCTCCACGAATGCCCGGGCCGCCTCGGGGGCGCTCATCTCCGGCTTGTGATCGTAGGTCGGGACGTCTCGGGGCGACGGGACGAGCTCGCGCTCCTCGCCTTCGTAGGCTTGCTCGTCGCCGCCGTTGAAGAAGTACGTCACGTGCGGGTACTTCTCGGTCTCGGCGACGTGCAGCTGGCGCTCGCCCGCGGCCGCGATCACAGCTCCGATCGTGATCTCGGGACGGTGGGGCGGGAAGGCGACCGGGTAGGGCCATCCCTCCTCGTACTCGGCCATCGTCGCGTAGTGAACCGGGCCATCCTCCGGCACGCCGCCTTCGCGATCGAACTCGTCGAATCCGGGCTCGGCCAGCGCGCGGGTGATCTCGCGCATCCGATCGGGGCGGAAGTTCAGCCCGAGCACCGAGTCACCGGAGCGGATCCGGGCCTCCGCGCCGACCAGCACCGGAGTGATGAACTCGTCGGTCTCGTCGCGCTCGTAGGCGGCGCGGGCGGCCTCGGCGCCGGTGTCGGCCCGCTGCTCGGCGCGTCCGTGGACGAGCAGGTCATAGGCGAGCTTGACGCGATCCCAGCGCCGGTCCCGATCCATCGCGTAGTAGCGCCCCACCACCGACCCGATCCGGCCGGCGCCGCTGCGCCCCATCCACTCCTGGACCTGGTCCAGGAAGCCGGCGCCCGACCTGGGAAGCGTGTCGCGACCGTCGGTGAAGGCGTGAAGCACCAGATCCGGGACCTGGAGCGACGCCGCCAGCTCGATCAGCGCCTCGAGGTGGACGAGGCTCGAGTGCACCCCGCCGTCGGACACCAGCCCGATCACGTGCACCCGGTCAGACGCCGTGAACGCCTCGCGCAGGACCCGGTTGTCGGCCAGCTTGCCGTCGCGGGCAGCCGCGTCGATCCGCGTCAGATCCTGGGGCACGATGCTCCCCGCGCCCAGGTTGAGATGGCCGACCTCCGAGTTGCCCATCTGGCCCTCGGGCAGCCCCACCGCCTCGCCGCCGGCGGTCAGCGTCGTCGTCGGATACCGCTCCCACAGCTGATCGAACACCGGTGTCTCGGCCAGCGAGACCGCGTTGCCCGGCCCGGCGGGAGCCAGCCCCCACCCGTCGAGCACGATCAGTGCCGCTCGTGCCACCGGCAGCGCGCCGGGTCCCTCGGCGCCGCTCATCGGCCGGCGGCGTCCACGACCGCCGCGAAGGACTCGGCGTCCAGGCTGGCGCCCCCCACCAGCGCCCCATCGATGTCGGGCGCCCCCAGGAGCTCGGCCGCGTTCTCGGGCTTGACGCTGCCGCCATAGAGGATCCGGGTCCGCTGGGCCTGCTCGGGTGAGCGGTCGCCGACCAGCGCGCGCACGAACGCAATCGCCTCCTGAGCCTGCTCGGCGGTCGCGGTCTGGCCGGTGCCGATCGCCCAGATCGGCTCGTAGGCGATCACGATCTCTCCCAGGCGGTCGGTGTCGATCCGGGCCAGGTCCTCCTGAACCTGGTGGCGCAGCTTGCGCTCGGTATCCCCGCGCTCGCGCTCCTCCTCGGTCTCCCCCACGCACAGGATCGGCGCCAACCCCGCCTCGAGCGCGACCGGAACCTTCTGGCCCAGAGCCCGGTCGGTCTCCCCGAACATCTCGCGGCGCTCGGAATGGCCGAGCACCACTCCCGAGACTCCGAGCTCGGTGAGCATCGGGGCCGAGACCTCGCCGGTGAAGGCGCCCTCCTGCGCCTGGTGCATGTTCTGGGCGTAGACGGCAACCCGGGAGCCCCGCGTCGAGTCGACCATCGCCGCCAGCGCCGTGAACGGAGGGCAGATGCCGACCTCGACCCTGCCGGCCGTGCTGACGCGCGGCAGCAGCGCCGCGATGAACTCCTCGGCTTCGGCGATCGTCTTGTACATCTTCCAGTTACCGGCGATCACGGGCACCCGCACGGCCGGATTCTCAGTCTCGCTCATTGGAGCACCTCCACCCCGGGCAGCTTTCGTCCTTCGATCAGCTCCAGCGCCGCTCCGCCTCCGGTCGAGAGGTGGTCAACGCGCTCCGCCAGCCCGAAGCGAACCAGAGCCGCCGCCGAATCGCCGCCGCCGACCACGGTCACGCCGGACGCGCCGGCCACGGCGTCGGCCACCGTCCGGGTTCCGGCGGAGAACGGCTCGAGCTCGAACGCTCCCATCGGACCGTTCCAGAACACGGTTCCGGCACCCGAGATCACGGCGGCGTAGGCCTCGGCGGTGCGGGGACCGATGTCGAGGCCCATGAGACCGTCAGGGACCTCGACTCCGTCCAGCGGCTGGGGCACCGCGTCCGCGGAGAACTCCGACGCGAGCACCAGGTCGCCGGGGAGCTGGACCGTCGCCTTCGCCGTTTCGCCGGAGGCGAGCTCCAGCACCTGCCCGGCGAGCTCGACGTCGTCGTCTGAGCACAGCGACGCGCCGACGGAGTGCCCGATCGCCTTGAGGAAGGGAAAGCACATGGCGCCGCCGATCAACACCGTGTCCGCCACCCCCAAGAACGACTCGATCACCCCGAGCTTGTCCGACACCTTGGCCCCCCCCAGCACCGCCACCATCGGCCGCCGCGGATCCTCGAGCAGCCCGGACAGGGCCGTCACCTCGCGTTCCAGCAGCAGGCCCGCGGCGCGGTCGCCGATCAGCTCGGCCACGCCCACGGTCGACGCGTGGGCGCGATGGGCCGCTCCGAAGGCGTCATCGACGTAGACATCCGCGAGCCTGGCTAGATCGGCCGCCAGCTTGGGATCGTTCTTGGTCTCGCCGGGCTCGTAGCGGACGTTCTCGAGCAGCAGCAGGTCGCCGTCGCCCAGACCGTCGACGAGCTCGTAGACCTCGGTGCCCCGGACCCCGGGCGCGAGCCGCACCTGAGTGCCGATCAGCTCGGACAGGCGCTCGGCCACCGGCGCCAGCGAGAGCTCGGGCTCACGGTCGTGGGGACGGCCGAGGTGAGAGACGAGCACGAGCGCGGCGCCACGCTCGCGCAAGGTCTCGATGGTCGGCAGGGCGGCCCGGATCCGGGTGTCATCGACCACCGCGCCGTCCTGCAGCGGGACATTGAAGTCGACCCGGACGAGCGCCCGCCTGCCCCCCAGCTCGCCCAGGTCCGCGAGCGTTCTCACAGCAGTCGGGCCACCAGATCCACCACCCGGTTGGAGAAGCCCCACTCGTTGTCATACCAGGAGATGACTTTCACCATCGTTCCGTCCATGACCGACGTGAGCGCCGAGTCGACGATCGACGAGGCGGGATTCTTGACGATGTCCGAGGACACGATCGGGTCCTCGGTATAGGTCAGCAGGCCCTGCATCGGGCCATCCTGGGCGGCGGCCTGAAACGCGGCGTTGACCTCCTCCACGCTGGTCTGGCGATCGGTTTCGACGGTCAGGTCGACGACGCTTCCGGTCGGCACGGGAGCCCGCACCGCGAACCCGTTGAGCTTGCCGTTGAGCTCGGGGATAACCAGCCCGATCGCCTTGGCGGCGCCGGACGAGGCGGGAATCAGGTTGATGGCGGCGGCGCGGGCGCGGCGCAGGTCGCTATGGGGCATGTCCTGCAGGCGCTGGTCGGCGGTGTAGGCATGAATGGTCGTCATCAGCCCGTGCTTGATCCCGACCGTGTCATGCAGCACCTTGGCGATCGGGGCCAGGCAGTTGGTCGTGCAAGAGGCGTTGGAGATCACCCGATGCGAATCGCGGTCGTAGGCGTCGTCGAAGTTGACGCCGAGCGCGACGGTTACGTCGGGGTCGGTGGCCGGAGCCGAGATGACCACCTTCTGCGCGCCCGCATCCAGGTGCTTGGACGCGTTCTCACGGTCGGTGAACAGACCGGTGGACTCGATCACCACCTCGGCTCCGAGCTCGGACCAGGGCAGGTCCGCCGGATCGCGCTCGGCGAGCACGCGGATCTCCTTGCCGTCGACCGAGAAGCCGGCGGCGGTCGCCCGCACCTCCCCCGGGAACGGGCCGTAGTTCGAGTCGTACTTGAGCAGGTGGGCGATCGTCTCGGGATCGACGAGATCGTTGACGGCCAGCCACTCGATGTCGGCACCGCGTTCGTAGGCGGCCCGGAACACGTTGCGACCGATCCTGCCAAAGCCGTTGATTGCGACCCGTACCGCCATGCGCGATGCCTTTCGTTTTCCGACCGCCGGACAAGGTGAAACCGGCCCATGAGCGCATGCCGCCGGCCCGCGACAGGCTACCCAATTCACACGGGCCGGCTTCGGCCCCGTTCCGGGCTACCTGCGGGAGACGACCTCCACCCGCAGGCCGTCGGGATCCAGCAGGTAGGCGGCGTAGTAGCGGCGGCCGTACTGCGGACGCTGACCGGGCGCTCCGTCGTCGCGGCCACCGTGGCCGAGGCCGGCGGCGTGCGCGGCATCGACCGCCGCCTTGCCGCTGGCCTGCAGAGCCAGGTGCCCGTAGCCGGGCGCGGGAGGGCGGCCGCGAGTCACGAACCAGATCGTGGGGCCGTTGGTCCCGTAGGCGACCGCCTGCTCGGACTCGTGCATCCGTCGCGCCCCGAGCGCGAACAAGACCGCGTCGTAGAACCGGGCGGTGCGGGCCAGATCCAAGACCTCGAAGCCGACGTGGTCGATCACGCCGGCTCGGAGACGTCGCGATGGCGCACGTCGACCAGGTAACCGCCGTCACCCCCGTAGCGCATGGCCAGGTGCTCGGCGATCGCCACCGAGCGGTGGCGGCCCCCGGTGCAGCCGATCGCCACCACCAGGTGGGCCTTGCCCTCCCGCAGGTATTGGGGCAGGAGGTAGTCGAGCAGCGGGTCCATGTGGTCGTAGAAGGTGTCCAGCGCCCCGGCGCGGTTGATGAACTCGATCACCCGGGGGTCGGTGCCGGTCAGCGGGCGCAGCTCGGGCTCGTAGTGCGGGTTGGGCAGGAAGCGCACGTCGAACAGCAGGTCGGCGTCCCGGCTCGGGCCGTATTTGAAGCCGAAGCTCTGGAAGGTGACCGCCAGGCGTCCGGGGGTCCTCGAGGGCAGCAGCTCGTCGGTCAGCTTCCGGCGCAACATGGCCGCGGTCAGGTCACTTGTGTCGATGACCACGTCGGCGAGCTCACGCAGGGACGCCAGGACCTCGCGCTCGCGCTCGATTCCCTCGGCGACGCTCCCGCTGGGAGCCAGCGGATGACGCCGCCGGGTCTCCTTGTAGCGAGTCAGCAGCGTCTCCTCGTCGGCCTCCAGGAACAGCACCCGGTGGCGCAGATCGCTGCTCCGCAGCCCTTCGAGCATCGCGGCGAGCCCTTCGAAATAGCTTCCGCCCCGGGCGTCTGACACCACTGCCGCGCGCGCCACCTTGGAGCCCGCGTGCATGAACAGCTCGACGAGCGAGCGGATCATCTCCGACGGAAGGTTGTCCACGCAGAAATAGCCGGCGTCCTCGAAGACGGCCATGGCCGTCGACTTGCCAGCTCCGGAGAAACCGGTGATCACGACCAGATCGGTGAGCGCCGAAGCCTCCATGCCTGCTGTAAGTCTGCACCGCCGGGCGGACAAGGGGTGGCCGGGCCGTGAGCGGCGGTGTGCCACCATGGCCGCCGTGATCGGCCGCCGCGCTTGCCTCGCCCTCGTGGCGGCATTGGGAGTCGCCGTCTCGGGACCCGCTGTCGCGCGCGCCGACGTGGTCGGCGCGTCGGTCGCCGCGACCCCGATCGGCCAGGCCATGGCTCCCGGTTTCGTCGGGGTCTCCTTCGAGTACCGGGCGCTGCACGTGTACACGGGACGCAATCCGCTGGCCATCGACCCCCCGCTGCTCGGGCTGTTGCAGGGCCTGGCGCCCGGCCAGTCGCCGCTGATCCGGATCGGCGGCGACAGCACCGACGCCAGCTGGTGGCCGGTCCGGGGGATGATTCCCCAGGGCGGGATCTCCTACCGGCTCACCGATGGCTGGCTGCGGACCACGCAGGCGCTGGCCGCGGACCTGCACGCCAAGCTGATCCTGGGAATCAACCTGGCCGCGGGGCGCCCGGCGATCGCCGCCGCCGAGGGACGCGCGCTGCTTCAGGGCATCGGCCGCCAGTACATCGACGCGCTGGAGATCGGCAACGAGCCCAACCTCTACGGCGCCAACGTCTGGTACCGCGACCGCCGCGGTCACCCCTACCGGTCGCGCAGCCGCGGGTACAACCTGACCGACTACACCAGGCAGTTCACCCAATGGAGCCGGATCCTGCCCACAGTCGCCCTCGCCGGCCCCGCCACCTCGGACCCGGGCTGGATGGGCGGCCTGGGACGCTTCATCTCCTCCGAGCCCCGGCTGGGCCTGGTCACCTACCACCGCTATCCCCTGCGCGCCTGCACCACCGACCAGCGCTCGCCCGAGTTCCCGTCGATCACCAGTCTGCTCGCCGACAGCTCGTCGACCGGGCTGGCCCAGGGCCTTCAGTCCTACGTCGCGGTCGCCCATCAGCACCGGCTGCCCTTCCGCGTTGCCGAGATGAACTCCGCCTCGTGCGAGGGGGCCAAGGGGGTCAGCGACACGTTCGCCTCGGCGCTGTGGGCGCTGGACACGATGTTCAACCTGGCCGCCGTGGGTGTCGACGGCGTCAACCTCCACATGCTGCCGGGCTCCGCGTACGAGCTGTTCACGCCTTCCCGGACCGCGACCGGAACGTGGCAGGCATTCGTGCACCCCGAGTACTACGGGCTCGAGATGTTCGCCCAGGCGTTCCCGCCCGGAGCCCGGCTGCTGCCGGTGAGCGGGGCAGGCGGGGCCGGCTCCCCGGTCAAGCTGTGGGCGACCCGCGGAGCTGACGGGACCACCCGCCTGGTCGCCATCAACCAGGACACGGCCAGCGATCACACGGTCTCCTGGCAGGTGGCGGGCGCCTCCGCGACCGGGTCGCTCGAAGCGCTGCGGGCGGCTTCGGTTACCGCCACCTCCGGAGTGACGCTGGGCGGCCAGGGCTTCGGCCCCGAGACGACCACGGGCACGCTCCCGGCGCCGAGCACGACGCCGATTGCTCCGGCCGGGGGCGTCTACACGGTGCCGCTGGCGCCAGGGAGCGCGACGTTGCTGACGATCCAGGGCCCGGGCGGCGGCTCGGCCCTGGGCGGCGGCTCGGCACTGGGCGGCGGCTCGGCACTGGGCGGCGGCTCGGCACTGGGCGGCGGCTCCGGGCAGTAGCTCGGCCCGCCGTCAAGCCACGTGGATGGCAAATCGGGTCGCTGGGAACCGTTTTGCCATCCACGTCGGCTCACCGGCGCTCACACCCCCGTCTTGTGCAGCTCGCGGTACACGTCGCGAGCCAGCTTCCCGGGCACCCCGGGCACCGACTCGAGCTCCTCGCGCGAGGCCGCCAGGATCGCGTCCGGGGAGCCGAAGTGAGCCAGCAGGGCCCGCTTTCGGGCCGGGCCCACCCCGGGCAGGTCGTCGAGCACCGACGCGGTCATGGCGCGGTCGCGGCGGATCCGGTGGTGGGTGATCGCGAAGCGGTGGGCCTCGTCGCGGACGCGCTGGAGCAGCTGCAGCTCGGGGGTGTCGTGGGCGAGCACCAGCGGGGCGGCCCGGCCCGGGATGAACACCTCCTCGATCCGCTTGGCCAGCGAGATCACGGTCACGCCGCGCTCCCGGAAGCCCTGGAGGGCGCGGAGTCCGGCGGCCAGCTGGCCCTTGCCGCCGTCGATCACCACGACGTTCGGGAGCGCCGCGAAGCTGGGGTCGTAGTCCTTGTCGTGGGGAGAGACGTCGCGCTGGCGCTCCCAGCGGTTCATCCGCCGTCCCAGCACCTCCTCCATGGCGGCGAAATCGTCGGGACCGTCGCGCCTGGAGGTGTCGGCGCCGTCGGCGCCGTCTCGCGCCCCGTCGCCGACCGTGAACACCCTGAAGCGCCGGTAGTCGGACTTCTTGGGGGCCCCGCCCTCGAACACGACCATGGAGGCCACGGTGTTGGTCCCCATCAGGGTGGAGATGTCAAAGCACTCGATCCGCAGGGGCACGGTGTCGAGCCCCAGCGCTCGCTGGAGGGCGTCGAGGGCTTCGACGCGCTGCTGGCGCCGGCGCTCTGAACGCAGCTTCTCCTGGTCGATCGCGAGCCTGGCGTTGCGCTCGGCCAGTTCCAGGATCCGGCGCTTGTCCCCCCGCTCGGCGGCGCGGATCTCCACCGTACCCCCGCGGCGCGCTCCCAGCGCCTCCGCGAGAGCGGGCACGTGACCAACCTCGCGCTGGACCACCACCAGCGGCGGCACCGACATCGCGCTGGCGTAGTACTGGAGGATGAAGGCCTCGGCGACCTCGGCGACCTCGGCCCCCGCGGTGTTGTCAAGGTAGAAGCTCTGACGGTCGGACAGGACCCCGTCGCGGACCTGGAAGACCTGGGCGTTGGCCTCGCCCTCGGCCAATGCGATCGCGATCGCGTCCAGCGAGCCCTCCCCCTCGTGGGCGACCCGCTGGCGCTCCAGCAGCGAGCGGACGGCCCGCAGCCGGTTGCGCTCCCGGGCCGCGTCCTCGAAGCGCTGCTCGGCGGCCGCGAGCTTCATCTCGTACTCCAGGTGGCGCTCGATCTCCTTGTAGCGACCCGAGAGGAACGCGATCACACCGTCGATCGCGCGCCGGTAGCCCTCCTTGTCGACGTAGCCGACGCACGGCGCCTCACAGCGCTTGATGTAGTAGTCCAGGCACGGCGAGCCGCTGCGTCGCCCCGGCTCGGGGCCGTCGCAGGAGCGGAACATGAACACCTTGCCGAGCACCTCGAGCGTGGAGCGCACCCGCTTGGCGTTGCTGTAGGGGCCGAAGTAGGCGCGGTCGCGCCGGTGGCGCTCCCGGGTGAAGTAGACCCTGGGAAAATCCTCGTCGAGAGAGATCGCGATGTAGGGATAGGACTTGTCGTCGCGCAACCGGATGTTGAAGCGCGGCTTGTACTGCTTGATGAAGTTCTGCTCCACCAGCAGCGCCTCGGACTCGGTCTGGACCACGAGCGCCTCGACGTGGTCGATCATCGGCACCAGATCGCGACCCGCCCGCGTGCTCGGATTGGAGAAGTGCGAGGCGACGCGCTTGCGGATCGACTTGGCCTTGCCGACGTAGATCACCTTCCCGCGCTCATCGCGAAACAGGTACACGCCGGGCTCGTCCGGGAGCTCGCGCCGCCTGTCGGCAGGGAAGATCGACATCTGCTTTCGAGGATAGAACTGGCTACCGGCCGCGGATGATCGCTAGTCCGCGGTGAACGACAGCAGCAGGCCGCCGAACCCGAGCCCCAGGGCGACCACCGCCAGCACCTCCCCCGCCCCCGACGTGGCGGAAGCGGCGATGTAGCCGGGTCGGGCCAAGCCAGGGTCGAACACGTTGGCTCCGTTCGTGGGCGCGACGCTCAGCGCGTGCACGACGAACGCCAGCGCCCCGGCCACACTCACCGCGACCACGAGACGAGCCGTGCGCCCCCCGCGCAGGGCCACGGCGAGCAGCCCCGCGGCCACCAGGGCCAGCAGCATGTCGGCGATGGAATAGACCTGCCACGCGTCGGGATCCCGCGGAATTCCGCGCAGGACAGCGGCCGCGCCGTAAGCCGACAGCAGCGACGGCGAGAACTGGTGACTCCAGGTCAGAAACAGCGATCCGACCAGCAGCGGCGACGCGATCACCATCAGCCAGTCGGCGATCGCCTCTCGTGCGCGCTTGCTCACGGCGGCGGCAGTGTACGGGTCGCGGGCAAGGACGAGCGGCTCAGCCAACCGGGCGCCTCAGGCGATCACCGGCCCAAGGTCGATCCGCTCGGGGCGACTGAGGCGTATGCCGCTGCCGTGAACAGTTGCGTGAAGTGCTCGACCACTTCGTCCACCGACGCGTCCACGTCACCGTTGATCCAGTCGGCCAGAACCTCGACCACCCCACCCATCAGGGCGCGTGCGATGAGCACCGGGTCGAGGCGGAGTCGGATGTCGCTGGGGGCGACGGACAGGGCGCCCTGGACCGTCAGGTCCGCGAGCGCATGTCTCGTCTCGCGGCGCAGACGCTCGAGACGGTCGCTCACACCCACGACTTCCAAGGCGACCACCCGGGCCTTGCGGCGGTCCTCGGTGAGCGCCGTCCACCCCACCCGCAGGCCCGCGCGGGCCTTGTCCTCGATCCCGTCCGCGTGCGCAACCGCTTGCGCTGCCCGAGCGGCAAGGTCGCCAACGATGCCCCGGTACACGCAGTAGAGAAGATCCTCTCTGCTGGTGAACGACTCGTAGAAATAGCGGGAGTTGAGCGACGCCGCGCTGCTGACGGCGCGGATCGAGGTGCCGGCGTATCCGCGCGTGCCGAACAGCTCGAGTCCGGCCTCGAGGAATCGCTCGCGCCTCCGAGCCCGGCGCTCGGATGGGGCCATTCCCCGGTAGAGGCGCGATGGGGCGGCTGATGCCATGACAACGATTCTCGCACCGGCACGTTCCAGCCCCCGGTCGCCAGGCGAGGGAAGGCGAGACCCGATCGCCGGGCCGGACCGCAGGCTCGGCGCCCGCCGGTGCACAAAGTCCCACAGAGTGGTATGGCAGTGCTACAGTTTCCTTCGCAAACTGGTCTGGCAGTGCTACACATTTCGCCGATGGAGTCCGCTGACACGCCGAGGAAAGCCGCCGGATGGTCGCCGGCGCATCGCCTGCGCGCCCTGCGGTCACCGTCGAGCCGCCCGTTCCTCGACGTAGTGGAGGTGTCATGACGCACCGAAGCCGTACCTTCACCGGCGCCCGCGGTTCCTCGATCGGGACCGCGATCATCGTGTCGATGCTCATCTGGAGCGCGAGCGCCGAGGCGAGTGCGCCGACGATCACGGCGATCCCGCCTGCAAGCGGGCAGCACGGCTATCCGTATGACGCCGTTCCGCCGACGCCTCTGATCCCTGGCGCGCCTTCGATCAATTTGAGCGCTCTCGGCTACGTGGAGAAGGAGTTTCAGATGTCAGGGGGCGCGAACGTCTACCGCCAGAACGGCTTTTGGTCGTCCAACGGCACGTGGAGTGCGTCTGTTGCGCAGAGCAACGTGCCGTACACCACGCGGTTGCTGGTGCGCTATCCGGCGGACCGGGCGAAGTTCAACGGCACCGTCGTATTCGAGTGGTGCAACGACACCACCGGCGGGGACCAGGATCCGGTCTGGTCCGAGCTCTACAACGAGCTGCTCAGTCAGGGCTACGCGTACGTGGGCGTGACCGCGCAGACGGCCGGAATGAACGACCTCAAGTCCTGGGACCCGCAGCGTTACGGGGCGCTCGGCGACAGCAGCGATGGACAGTCATACGACATCTTCACGCAGGCGGCGCAGGCCGTGAGGGCCGACAGCGCGACGCTGCTCGGCGGGCTGACGCCGAAGCGGCTGATCGCCACCGGCGACTCGCAGTCGGCCTTCCGGATCGACACCTACGTGAACGCGATTCAGCCGCTCACGCACGCATTCGATGGCTTCATGGCCGTCGGGCGCGCGGTCACGGCGGCACCGCTGGGGAACGGGCTGATCTCGACGAGCCCCTTCCCGGCCCTGATTCGCACCGACAACACGGCGCCGTTCATCCAGCTCAACACCCAGGGCGACCTGGTCGAGCTCGATGCGGCCGCCGCCCGGCAGCCCGACAACAGCTATCTGCGCACCTGGGAGCTGCCCGGTGCCGCGCACATCGATGCGCACGAGGCGACCTACGAGCTGGAGACGATCGCCCGTGAGCAGCCGAGCGTCCCGGTACCGCAATGCGTGCTCGGCACCCCGATCGAAGGCACCGGTACGGCGCTCGACGGCATCAACCAGGTCAACAACATGCCGCTGTTCGAGGTCGAGGACGCCGCCATGGCGGACCTGCAGAATTGGGTCGCGAACGGAGTGCCGGCGCCGCACGCTCAGCCGATCTCCACGATACCGGTGTCCTTCGGCCTGTACGACCTCGTCGATACCGACCGGTACGGAATTGGCACGGGTGGGATCCGGCTCCCGGAGGCTCAGGTCCCGGTCGAGGACTACTCGCCGATCAACTTCTCGACGACGAGCGCGAGCGACCTCAGTCCGGCCGCGATCGTGAGCGAGGTCGAGAGCGCACTGACCGCGCTCAGCACCGGCAGCATCAACAATGCCTCGGCCCGCTCGGCCGGTCTCTGTCTGCTGTCCGGGTACTTCACCGACCTGAGTCAACCCACCCTCCAGACGCTGTACCCGACGCTGGCCAGCTACGTCTCGAAGTACACGGCCGCGGCGAACGCCGAAGTGGCGGCCGGCTTCCTCACGCCGGCCGACGCGGCGGCGGCGATCGCCAACGCGCAGGCCGGCCACGGACCGCTGCAGATGCCCCCGTCGACGGTCCCCTGACGGCGGGACGCTGGTGTCCGCCGCCTGGGCGGCCTCAGTACCGCCGCGCCGCCCAGACCACGGCGACGCCGACGTATACCGAGACGCCCACGAGGACCAGCCAGGCCACCGAACCGGCGCTCGTCTGCCACAGCCGATGGGTCGCGGTCAGGGTCAGAGCCAGCGTCGCGGCGGCCGCGTAGAGAGCCGCCCGCCGGCGGTCTCCGAGCGAGTACAGCGCGGTCCGGTGCTGCCTGTACATGAGCGAGGCCACCCACGCCAGCGCGCCCAGGAAGATCAGCGATACCGCCTGGATGATGACGCCGGCGACCGTCCCTCCGCCGGGCACGAGCGCGACGAGCGCTGCCAGCACCAGGATGATCAGGACGTTGCGGATGTTCGCGCTCACGCTCATGCCCTAAGCGTACGCCGCTCGCCCGGTGCAGGCTGCCGCTCGCTCAGCCCAGCGGGAGCAGATCGGCCGAGGGCAGGACCGCCGGCTCGCCCGCGGGCCGGACCTCGGCGACTCCGGATGCGGATCCGGGATCCAGCCCGCCGACGCTCTCAGCGGCGAACCGGTACCCGACGCCGAAGTGGGTGTGGACGTAGCGCCAGCCTGGCGACACCACCTCGAGCTTGTGGCGCAGCTTGCGCACGAACACGTCCACCGAGCGATCTCCGCGCGCCATCGTGTATCCCCACACGCGCTGGTAGATGTCCTCGCGCTCCAGCACGCGCCCGCCCGCCGCGGCGAGCTGGCGCAGCAACTCGTACTCCTTGCGCGACAGCGACGCGGGGCGATCCCCCGCGTAGGCGTCGAAGCGATCGGGACGGATCGCGAGCTCGCCGGCGACGATCCCGTCGCCGTGGACCGGCAGCTCGCCGGCCCGGCGGCGCCGCAACACGGCCTGGATCCGGGCGATCAGCTCCTCGGGATGGCACGGCTTGGTGATCCAGTCGTCGGCCCCGGCCCGCAGGCCTCGTACCCGCTCGGCCACCGGCGCCGGCGCCGAGCACACCAGTATCCCCAGCCCGGGAAGCCGGGCCGCGACCCATTCGACGTAGTCGAGCCCGGTGATCACGGGATTGACGATCACGGCGTGAAGCCTCCGGGCAGCCAGCTGCTCGGGCGCGGCCGCGTAGGCGAGAACCTCGCGCTCCCAGCGAAGCGCGGCCAGGCGCCGCTCGAGAACCGTGATCAGCCCGCTGTCATCGTCGATCAGCGCAACTCGCACCGCCGGAGCCTGCCAAGGCTGAGGCATCGTAAAAATCAGTGTAGAGGCGCCCCCCGACGGTCCCGGGCGGGCGAGAATCGCTTCTCTATCCCGCGACGGTCTCCCACCGCTCGTAGAGCTCGCTCACGGCTCGCCTGGCCTCATCATGGCGGGCCGTGGAGCGGGCGCTCGCCTCGGCGGTCGACCAGGCCGCGGGGTCGGCGAGCTGATCCTCGAGCTCGCGCAGCCTGGCCTCCGCGGCCTCGATCTCGGCCTCCAGTTGGCGCTCGCCCTTGTCCCCGGCTTTGCGCGCCGGCGGGTTTCGCTTCCCGGCACCCCGCGATCCCGCCGGCGACTTGGCTTGCGAGGGCTTGCCCGCGGGCCGGCGCGGAGCCTTGGCGCGCGCCTCGCGCACCCGCAGGTACTCGGGCCACCCCCCGACGTAGCTGTGCAGCGTCTGATCCTCGAGCGCTACCGTTCGCGTCCCGATCGCGTCGAGTAGCGCTCGGTCGTGCGAGACCAGCAGCAGCGAGCCCGGGAAGGCCTTGAGCGCCGCCTCGAGCGCCTCTCGGCTCTCCAGATCCAGGTGGTTGGTCGGCTCGTCGAGGATCAGCAGGTTGGCCCCGGAGTGGACGAGGATCGCCAGGGAGAGACGGCGCCGCTCGCCGCCGGACAGGCCGTCGAGCGGCTTCTCGGCCTCCTCGCCGGAGAACAGGAAGCGTCCCAGAAGCGCCCGCGCCTTGGCGGGCGTGAGCCCGGTGGCGCGCTGGACGGCCTCCAGCACGGTCCGCGCCGTGCCCGCGGAGACCTCCTCCGCGTGCTGCGAGAGAAACCCGATCTTCACGTTGTGGCCGGTGCGCAGCTTTCCGTGCTCCAGCTCGCGGCGGCCGGCGAGCGTCTCGATCAGCGTCGTCTTGCCGGCGCCGTTGGCTCCGACGAGCGACACATGCTCCCCGCGCTCGAGCCACAGGTCCGCATCGGTCAGCAGTTGCTTGTCGCCCGCCGCCAGGTCGACGTCCTCGAGCTCGAACACCACCCGTCCGCTGCGCTCGGGCGCCTTGAAGCTGAACTCGAGCCCCGCCCCGTCGGTCGGGTCCTTGGACAAGCGGTCGATCTTGGCCAGCCGCTTGACTCGTGACTGGGCCTGACGGGCCCGGGTACCCGCCCGAAAACGGGTCACGAACCGCTCCAGACGCTCGATCTCGGCCTGCTGGCGCTCGATCGCGCGCCCCAGGGCGAGCTCCCGGGCCGCTCGCTCGCGCCGCCACTGGTGCCAGGTGCCGGCGAAGAACCTGCCGCGCCCGGCCTCGAGCTCGAGCACCGAGGTCCCGACCGCCTCCAGGAACCAGCGGTCGTGGGCGACGAGCACGATCGCCGCGTCGAGCCCGACCAGATGCGTCTCCAGCCACTCCAGCGACTCGATGTCCAGGTGGTTGGTGGGCTCGTCGAGCAGCAGCAGGTCCGGGTCGCCGGCGAGCGCCCGAGCCAGCGAGGCCCGGGTGAGCTCCCCGCCGGAGAACGTGTCCAGGGGGCGATCGAGATCCGAGTCGTCACGGAAGCCGAGCCCGTGCACCGTGGCCAGGGCGCGCTCGCGCCAGTCATAGCCTCCGGCGTGCTCCAGCCGCGCCTGAGCGCGGGCGTAGCGGCCGAGCGTCGCGTCGTCGTGGGCGCCGGTCGCCATCGCCTGCTCCAGCTCGCCAAGCTCGCGCTCGATCCCGACCAGCTCCCGGGCACCCGACAGGATGTAGTCCCGCAGCGACATCGACCGCTGACGCGGTGGCCGCTGATCGTGCAGGGCCACCTTCGCCCCCTTGCCGAAGACGAGCTCCCCGGCGTCGATCGAGGCCTCGCCGGCGAGCATCCGCAGCAGGGTGGTCTTCCCGGCGCCGTTCCGGCCCGACAGCGTCATCCGATCCCGGCGCTCGAGCTTGAACGAGATCCCGCGCAGCAAGGGCTCCCCGGCTATGTCCTTTCCCAGGTCCGATGCGATCACCACCGCCATGGAATTGATGGTAGGAGGGGCGGCGCCGGCCGCGACGGCAACGCCTCTACCATCCGCGGGATGCGCCGCATCATCCCCAGGCTGCGCCGCAGTCCCGCGTATCCGCCGGTCCCGCCTCGCGAGCTGCCGCCCGCCCGCACCGTGGTCGTCCCCGGCCGAGGCGAGTTCTTCGTGCGCGACACCGGCGGATCGGACCCCACCCGGCCGGTGGTCATGCTCCTGCACGGCTGGATGGTGAGCGCGGATCTCAATTGGCACGGCGCATACGACGCCCTGTCCCAGGCGGGATACCGGGTCCTGGCGATCGATCATCGCGGTCACGGCCGGGGCCTGCGAGCGCTGGAGCCGTTTCGCCTGGCCGACTGCGCGGCCGACGCGGCCGCGGTGCTGCGCCGGCTGGACGCCGCGCCGGCGACGGTCGCCGGTTACTCGATGGGAGGCCCGATCGCCCAGCTGATGGCGCGTGACCACCGCGACGTGGTCAACGGCGTGGTGCTCAGCGCCACCTGCCAGCATTTCCAGGATCCGGAGACGCGACGGACGTGGAAGTGGATGGGGGCGGTCGGCCTGATGATCGAGCTCGCGCCGCGCCGCTTCTACGTTGCCGGCTTCAAACGATCGGGAATCAGGCTGGACGAGCGAACCGCCTGGTGGCTCTCGGAGCTGATGCGCCACTCGCCCCGCGACGTCGCCGAGGCCGGCCGTGAGCTGGGCCGCTTCGACTCCCGGCCGTGGCTGGGCGACGTCAAGGTACCGGCGGCCATCGTGCTGACCGGAGAAGACACGGCCGTGGCGCCGGTCAAGCAGCGGGAGCTGGCCGCCGTCCTCGACGCCGTCGTGTTCGAGGTCCCGCTTGACCACCTGGAGATCGCCAGCCGCGCGGCCGAGTACAACCCGGCCCTGCTCTCGGCCGTCCGTGCCGTCACCCCCCGCGAGGCCGTCGCCGCGGCCTGAGTGCCCGTCCCCAGCCTTCAGCGGCGCGTCGCCGCGGACTGATCAGAGGCAAAGATCGCCGCCTCAGATCGGATACGCTGTAGGGCGATGCGACGTGCCCGAGTCCTGATCGCTCTGACGACCGTCGCCACGGTCCTCCTGACCCTTGCTCCGGCCGCGATGGCCCACGACGACGCCGGACAGGGGTGGTACGGAGAGACCTCCGATCCGGTCATCACCAGCACGATGTTCATCGTGATCGCGTTCTTCCCGACGGTGATCCTGATCTTCTCGCTCATCCAATGGCGGCTGGACAAGCGCAAGCACGCGCGCCAGGACGCCGCCAGAGCGCGCGAGATCAATGAAGACTGGCGCGGCGGCTGGTAGCCGCCCCTCAGATCCGGAACACCTGGATCAGGCGCTGCTCCTGCTCGGCCTCGATCCTGGCGATCACCTCGACGTGCTCCTCCAGTCCCGAGCCGCGGAGCTTCTCGGCCAGCAGCTCGTCGACCTGGAAGATCCCGGCGCTGTTTGACATTGCGATCTCCACCCGCACCGCCCGGTCCTCGCCCGGGGAGATCTTGACGTCCTCGATCGCGTAGGCGGAGAGCGAATGGATGTTCTGCTGGCCGGCCTCGAAGGGCACCCGTGAGCGTCCGCGAGCCATGTCCAGCGCGTCGGCGACGCGCACGATCCCGGCCTCGATCGTGAACGGGGCGCCGTTACGCCGGTGGCCGATGATCGCGTGCATGGTCTCGGCGGCGATGATCGAGCGCTCGGGCTCCTCGTAGGCGGTGGCCAGCAACGATCCCAGCTTGTCGGCGGTGAGGAACAGGCTGTAGCGCTCGTGGTCCTCACGGTGGATCGACATGCCGACGCAGTGCAGCAGGCAGGCGCCGGCGACCACCACCTCGGCGTCGCGCTCGGTCATCGCGTAGTCGGCGACCACGCTCGGGGTCACGCCCCGGCGAAACAGCAGGCGCGCCAGGCGCAGACCGATGTTGACGACGATCTGGATGTGGACCCAGGAATGGTCCGACATCCCCAGCCGCCGGGTGGCGTTGACCGCCGACACGTGCCACCAGGCTTTCAGCTGGAGGTCTTCGTTGACGGCTTCCAGCAGACGCTCCAGGCGCCGGTTGCCCCGTGTGGGCACTCGCACGCAGACGCCCGCGAGCGCCTCCCGTGGTGGGATGGCAGGGTCCGAGGTCACCGCCTGAGAGCTTCTAGCAGCACTCCCTCGCGGATGCCGCCCCGCCCCACCCGGAGCGTCGCGCCCACCAGTGTCCCGACGGCCTCGAGGATGAGCACGCCCGCGGGCAGGAGCGCTGCCCGGCGGACATCGATCTGAAACCGGCCGGCGATCTCGATCGCGGGCGCACTCGTCAGCAGGGCCAGCGCCCGGCGCAGCGCGGCGGGGTCGAGCACCGGCCCGGCAACCCGGGCCAGCGAGGTCGCGCTGCCGCCCACGGCCACCGCCAGGGCCGGTCGAGGCGGCCGGCAGTCGGCGAGCGCGCCCGCCACCGCGGCTCGCGCCGCCATCAGCTGCTCCGCCGAGGGGGGATCCGAGCACAGCCACCGGTCCGCGATCGCGCCCGACCCCAGCGCCAGCGATCTCCACCACCGGATCCGGTCTGGGACGGCGCCGACCACCAGCTCGCAGGAGCCGCCTCCGACATCGATCACTGCGAGATCTCCGGGGGGCTTGCGCTCCAGCGTTCCCGCCGCGCCCTCGAAGGCCAGTCTCGCCTCCTGCTCCCCGGACAGGATCTCGACCGACAGACCGGTCCCCTCGCAGACCGCGTCAACGAGCTCCTGCCGGTTGACCGCGCCCCGGATGGCTGCAGTGGCCACTCCGCGAATCTCCACGGCGCCATGCTCGCGGGCGTGCGCGAGCTGCCCGCGCACCACATCGACCACTTCGTGGCGCTTGGCCGACCGGATGGTGCCGAACTCGGCCAGCTCCCGTCCGAGCAACGTGAACGCGCGCTCCTGATGGATCTCCACCAGCTGATCGCCCAGCCACTCGCCAACCAGGAGCCGGGTGGTGTTGGAGCCGATGTCGATGCACCCGGCGCGCACCGGGCGAGCCTAATGGGTCGCGAGTTGCGGTGGACGGACTAGACCAGCGACTCCGAGCGCGTCCGCGGTGGGTCGGGAGTGCCTCCGGGATCCTCGGGGTCCGGAGCGTCGCGCCGGCCGCCAACGCCGGCGGCTCGCAACGTGACCCAGGCGAGGAGCGCGAATGCGAGCGAGCCCGCGGCCGCGGCCGCGAGACCGATCCGGGGGGAGCTCAGCGCGGTGATCACTCCCCCGAGCAGGATCCCCAGCCCGGGCGCCAGATTCGTGATCGACTCGTTGAGGCTCATGATCAGGGCCATCCAGCGTTCCGGGGTCCGCTCCTGGATAGCCGTCTGCATGGAGATCGATTCGATTCCGTTGCCGATTCCCCCGAGCACCGCCCCGACCAGCGCGGGCCCGAGCGAGCCGGCCACGGCCATCAGCGAAAAGCCGGCTCCGACTGCGGCCGCGCTGGCGGTGATCAGGGTCGCCGGCCGGCCGCGGCGCCACCTGGCGAAGATCGCGCTCCCGGCCACCGCGCCGCCTCCCCAGGCTGACAGCAGCGCTCCGTACGCCGCGGCGCCGTCGTGCAGCGAGCGAGAGACGAACACGATCTCGACGGGGATGGAGATCGTGAAGAAGGCGAGCCCGATGCCGTGCAGCGCGAGCAGGGCCAGCAGCCCGCGATCTCCGCGCGCGTAGGTCAGGCTCGCGCGCAGCCGACCCGATCGGGGGCCGTCGTGCATCGGGGAGCCGGGTAGGGACGCGGTGGACAGCACCAGCGCCACGACCGCGAACAGCACGCAGTTGGCCAGCAGTGCCGAGATGGTCCCGCCCCAGGCGACCACGGCGCCGCCGAGCAGCGGCCCCCCGAAGAAGCACAGGGAGAAGACGGTGTTGACCAGGGCGTTTCCCTCGGGCAGGAGGTCGGCGGGCTTGAGGACCTGAGCTCGGGTGGCGTTGGCCAAGGCGCGCGCGGCCGTCGCGACGGCGCCGTCGACGAGGGTCAGACCCAGGACCGCCGGGAGCGAGAATCGGCTCGTCATCCAGGCCAGCGCCCCGAACAGCAGGGCCTCGAGCCCATACAGCGCGGGCAGCACCCGCCCGGGCGGGCGCTGATCGATCCGGGCCACCAGCGGCGGGGTCAGCAGAGCCGGGAAGAACTGGGAGCACAGAAAGAAGACCATCGCCCCGAGCGCGCTGCCCGTCCGCCGGTAGACCAGCACGGTGAGCGCCAGCGTGCCCACGCTCCACCCCAGCTCGTTCAGCGTGTAGGCAGCCAGCAGCGCCCGGAATGCGGGCAGCCTGAGCGTTCGCCTCACCGCGCTTCCCCGCCATTCACCAGCTGAACTTGCACTCCGGCTCCTCTCGCGTCACTCAGTGCGACAGCCAGTCTCACCGGTCCCACACGGCTTCAAGGTCAGCGTATTGGACGCGAGCCCGGCCTGCCCCAGCGAAACGGAAGCCTCGCCCGTCGCGCGCTCAACCGAAGGCCTCGCGAGCCGCCCGGGCGCCCTCGGCGGCCGCTTGTCCGTACCCGTACGTACCCTGGTCACGCAGCTCGCGGGCGGCTCCCACCACGGCGTCGAGGGCCACGAAGGCAAACGCGCCGCCCACCGAGATCCGGCTGACCCCGAGCGCCGCCAGCTCGCTCACCGCGGGCACTCCAGGCCGCGCCAGCACGTTGACCGGCCGGTCCACCGCTTCGATGACCGCCCGGATCTCTTCCGCGCTTCCCAGCCCGGGGGCGTAGAGGACGTCGGCCCCCGCCTCCTGGTAGGCGCGCAGCCGGGTGATCGTGTCGCCGAGATCGGGGCGGCCGTGCAGGTAGTTCTCCGCCCGGGCCGTGACCACCACTCCGGCGCTCTCTCGGTGGGCGACGTGGACCGCGGCCGCGACCCGCTCGGCCGCTACGTCGAGCTGATAGATCGGGTCGTCCTCGTCGCCCGAGTAGTCCTCGATCGAGAAGCCGGCCAGCCCGGCATCGAGTGCCCCGGCGGCGGTCTCGGCCACCCCCTCGGGGGAGTCCGCGAAGCCGTTCTCCAGGTCGGCCGAGACCGGCAGTTCGGTGGCGGCCACAATCGCCGCGGCATGCCGAAGCGCCTCGTCACGTGTCACCGAGCCATCCAGCCGGCCCAGGGTGGCCGCGAAGCCGCTGCTGGTCGTGGCCAGGGCCTCGAAACCTAGCGAGGCGAGCAGTCTGGCGGCTCCCGGATCCCAGGGGTTGGGGATCAGCAGCGGACGTCCCGGGCGATGCAGATCCCGGAATCGCCGGGCTCGATCGGGCCCGAGGCTCACCGCTCGGCTCTGGGTCGGTCGGCCGGGCGGCTCACGTGCTCATCTTGCCAGGCGCCGGCAGCCGGCGGCCACCGCCCCAGCGAGCCGTGGAGCTGGCGGTCGGTACCCTGGCACGAATGAGCACTCAAGCCCGTGCGTTCTCGCTTGGCCGGGAGGTCGACGACGACGGCGCCTTCCGGCGCCAGCAGAGCAGCTTTCGCAACCTCGTGTCGGCCGACGGCTCGACCGGTTTCCCGGTGCAGGCCGGTCGCTATCACCTGTACGTCGCCCAGGCGTGTCCGTGGGCGCACCGCACCCTCATCGCCAGACGCCTGATGGGATTGGAGCAGGCGATCGGGATCTCGTTCGTCAACCCCCTGCGCGATGACCGGGGATGGGCGTTCACCGGCGGCGGCTACGACGATCCGGTCAACGGCTTTCGGTACCTGAGCGAGGCCTACGCCGCCGCCGAGCCCGGCTACCAGGATCGGGTGACGGTTCCGGTGCTCTGGGACATGCAGCGGAGCACGATCGTCAACAACGAGTCGGCAGACATCCTGCGGATGCTCGGCACCGTGTTCGCGCCGCTGGCCGAGCATGCGGTCTCGCTCTATCCCGAGCCCCTGCGCGAGGAGATCGACGCCCTGAACGCCAACATCTACGAGACCGTCAACAACGCCGTCTACAAGGCTGGCTTCGCCACGCGTCAGGATGTCTACGAGCGCGAGGTGGCCGGCTTGTTCGACACCCTCGACGAGCTCGACGCGCGGCTGGCCGACCGACGGTTTTTGCTCGGCCCTGAGCCCGTCGAGAGCGATTGGCGGCTGTTCACGACGCTCGTGCGCTTCGACGCCGTCTACCAGATCCACTTCAAGTGCTCGCTGCGCAAGCTGATCGAGTACGAGAACCTGTGGCCCTACGCGCGTGATCTGTACCAGTGGCCCGGGGTCGCCGAGACCGTCGACTTCGACGAGATCCGCGCCCACTACTACCGCACCCACCCGATGATCAACCCCTCCGGACTGATCGCGGTCCAGCCGGCGGCGAGCTTCGACGAGCCCGCCGGCCGCGCGTAGGCCACGCCCACCGCGACTCAGCTTCGGCGGCGAAAGAGCCGCAGTGCCAGCAAGAAGCCGACCAGGGCGCTGAGCAGCGGCAGCGGGTTGCGCTTGGCCTGCGTCCACAGCGCCGAAGCGACGAGCGACAACCCCTGCACCGGTTCGTTCTCGGGGGGCGCCTCGCCGGCGGGCGCAGGCACCGGCAGGGGAGCACCGGGCGCGGCAGGAGCGGGCGCAGCGGGAGCGGGCGCGGCAGGAGCGGGCGCGGCAGGAGCGGGCGCGGCAGGAGCGGGCGCAGCAGGAGCGGGCGCGGCGGGAGCGCCGTCGCCCACCGCAGGTGTTTCCGGACCCTGCGCTTCGATGCCGAGCACCCCCGCCGTGCCGATCGCCTCGGGCTCGTCCGGGGCCCCGGCTTCCTCCCGAGGAGCGCCGTCGCCCGTACCCGCACTCGCCTCCGCCGGCTCTGTGGCGACCATCGCCTGCAGCGAGCTCGCGAACTGGCCCAGCAGCCGGTTGGAGATCTCCTCGATCATCCCGCCGCGCCCGAACCGGGCCAGACGACCGGTGATGTGGTAGTCGGTCGCAACGTCGACCTTGGTCGCGCCCTCGCCCGCCTCCGACACCGAGGAGACGATCGTCGCCTTGGCACCACCCTGGCCGCGCTTGTCGGTGCCCGCGGCCTGCATGGTGGCCGTGTGGGCATCGGCGTCGACGTTCTCCATCTGGAGCTTGCCGGCGTAGGCCGCCGAGGTGGGCCCGATCTTGACCGTGAAGGTGCCGTTGTAGCTGCCGTCGTCGTTGCGCCCGGTGACGGCCGCCCCGGGCAGGCAAGGAGCCACTCGCTCGACGTCGATCAGCGCCGCCCAGACGCGGTCCAGCGGGGCCGCTACCTCAAATGACTGCTCTAGCTTCATCTCGGATTGCCTCCAGATCGTCAGGGGTGTCGACGTCGCGCCCCGAGCATAGGTCTCCGGCCTCGACCACGGGGCCGCCGCACAGCAGGTCCCGGGCACCCCGGTCCCGCTCGCCTGATGCCGACAGCAGCTGCGCGACGTGCGCGGGTCCGAGTACGACGGGATGGCCGGGGCGCCCGTGATACACGGCCCGCGTCCCCGGCACCTCCGCGGCGAAGCGGGCGATCAGGGAGGCGGGAATCAACGGCGCATCACCGAGCGTGACCACGACCCGCTCGGCGCCGTCCAGCTCCTGCAGGCCGCGCCGAAGCGACGCCGCCTGGCCGTCGCGCCAGTCGTCGCAGACCACGACCTCGGCACGCCCGAAGTCGACGTGAGACCGGACCTCGGGCGCCCGAGCCCCGAGGACGACGACCACGCGCTCCAGCGCGGCCACGGCGCACTGGGCCGCCACGGCCCACTCCAGCAGCGGTCGCCCGTCGAGTTGCGCGAGCAGCTTCGGCTCGTCTCCGAACCGGATCCCGGCGCCCGCGGCCAGCACCAGGCCGGCGTTCACGTCGCGGAGGCCTGGTGGATGCGCCAGGCGGAGGTCGTCAGCCGTCCGCCTTCACGGCCGTGATGGGCGGCCACCGCTTCGGCCAGGATGGAAAGCGCCGTCTCCTGCACGCTGACAGCGCCCAGGTCCAGCCCGGCGGGGCCCGCCAGCCGGGCCAGCGCGTCCTCGTCCAGGCCGGCGGCGCGGAGCCGCTCGCGCCGGGCCTCCTGGGATCGCCGCGATCCCATCGCCCCCACGAACCGGGCCGGGGAGCGCAAGGCGATGATCAGCGCCGGGTCGTCGAGCGCGGGGTCATGGGCGAGAGCCAGGACCGAGGTCGCGTCATCGATCCCCCCGAGCGCCGCAAATGCCTCGTCGGGCCACGCGGTCAGCACCCGCTCGGCGTCGGGGAAGCGCTCGCGGGTGGCGAACCGCTGCCGGGGATCGACCAGGTAGCTCCGCCAGCCGGTCGCCCGAGCCAGGGTGCACAGGGCCGCCGCCACCGGGACCGCTCCGAACAGGATCAGCCGGGGCGCCGGCCCCACCGGATCGGCGAACGCCGGGCCGTGCAGCTCCGAGGTCTCGATCCACTGCCGGTCCTCGTGGCTCACATCTCCTCCAATATGGCAGCCAGGTGCTCGAGCGAGGCCAGCGAATTGCCGGCCAGCAGCTCGTCGGTGTGGGGGATAGCCGCCCGCATCCCGCGGGCCAGCGGCTCGTAATCGGGGTGGGCGGCGAGCGGGTTCAGCCACACCAGCCGGTGGGCGGCCCGCCGGAGACGCGCCATCTCGGCGTCGAGCTGCTCGGGATCACCGCGATCCCACCCGTCGGAGAGGATCACCACCACCGCGCCGCGGCCCACGCGCCGGCCATGGATACGGTTGAGCTGGGCGAGCGCGGCGCCGATCCGGGTCCCCCCGGAGAAGTCGGTGACCGCCGCCGCGGCGCGCTCCAGGGCCCGGTCGTGATCGCGACCAGCCAGCTCGTTGGTGATCCGGGTCAGCCGGGTGCCGAAGGCGAATGCCTCCACGCGCCGGCGCGCCGCCACGCAGGCGTGCAGGTACTGCAGCAGCATGCGGGCGTACGGGGCCATCGACCCAGAAACGTCGCAGACCAGAACGAGCTGGCGCGGGCGCCGGCTTGGAGCCCGCCAGCGGCGATGCACGGGCTCGCCCGCCGTGCGCAACGAGGCGCGGACGGTCTGGCGCAGATCCGGGGTGTGGGCGCGCCGTCGCGACGGGCGGGTCCGGCGCGAGAGCCGCGTCGGGTGGCGGCGGGCCAGCCGGGCGATCAGCTCCCGGGCCACCGCCGTCTCCGCCTCGGTGAAGCGGGCGAAGTCCTTGTCGTGCAGCAGCTCCACGTCGCTCCAGGCCGCCGGCACCGTTTCCGCGCCGCCGGGCGCCGGCGCGCCGGCCGGGTCGGGAACCCCCATGCGGGGTAGGGCCGCCCGCTCGATCGCGCCCAGGTCGGCAAACGGATCGCGAGCGCCGGGCACCCGCCCATCGCCGAACACGGCGGCGAACGCAGCCTCGAAGCGGACCAGATCGGACCGCTGCGAGCAGAGCACGGCGCGCAGGGCCAGCCGCGCGTCCTCCCGGGAGGCGGCGTCGACGACCTCCAGCCCCCGCGTGGCGCTCAGCAGCTCGCCCACCCCGACCCGGATCCCTTGCTCGCGCAGTGCGGCCGCCAGCTCCCCCAGCCGCCCGACGAGGCGCTCTCCCAGCTCGCCCAGATCGCCCACCTCGCCGGCCGCGAAGGCCGCCCGCTCAGACACCCTCCAGGACTCCGCGCTCGCGTACCCGCAGGACATCCTCGTGGACCTTGAGGGCGGCTCCGAGCGTGTCCTCGAGTGCGGCCTCGTCACCGAGCGCGAGCAGCGCCTGGGCCCACACGATCGTCTCCCCCACCCCGGGCAGCTTGTACAGGTCGCCCTGCTCCCGCAGCTTCGCCACCGCGCTCACCACCCGCCCGGCGATCTGCTCAGGCAGGTCGGGAAGCCGAGCGTGGACGATCGCCCGCTCGCGCTCGGGGGTCGGGTAGTCGATCCAGTGATACAGGCAGCGGCGCTTGAGCGCGTCGTGCAGCTCACGGGTGCGGTTGGAGGTGAGCACCACGATCGGACGTCTCCGGGCGCTGATCGTGCCCAGCTCGGGGATCGTGACCGCGAAATCGGACAGGAACTCGAGCAGGAAGGCCTCGAACTCGTCGTCGGCGCGGTCGATCTCGTCGATCAGCAGCACGACCGGCCGGCCCGGATCGGCCTCCAGCGCCTCCAATAGCGGACGACGCAGCAGGAAGCGGCGGGCGAACAGCTCGCCCTCGTCCACGCCGCCCTCTGCCGCGCGCAGCGCCAGGAGCTGGCGCGCGTAATCCCAGTCGTAGACGGCGTGGTGCAGGTCGATTCCCTCGTGGCACTGGAGGCGGATCAGCCGGGCGCCCAGGCCCGCCGCCAGCGCCCGCGCCACCTCGGTCTTGCCGACCCCGGCCTCTCCCTCCAGCAGCAGGGGCTGCTCGAGCACCACCGACAGGAAGACCGCCAGCGCCAGCGGTCGATCTGCGAGATAGTCCTGCGCCGCGAGAACCTCGCTCGCGGTGGTTACCGACTCAAGCTCAGCGGGCGTCACCTGATAGCGATCTTATCCGGCGGCCAGCGCATCCTGGATGGCCCGCCGGCACAGCACCCGCGCCAGATGACGCTTGTACTCGGAGCTGGCGTTCAGGTCCGAGGGCGGGTTGGTGCCCTCGGCGGCCTGCTCGGCTGCCCGCGCGATGTTCTCGGGACTGAGCTCCTGCCCGCGCAGTGCCTCTTCGGCCGCGGTCGCCCGCAGCGGCACCGACGCCATGTTGGTCAGCCCGATACGCACGTCCTCGCAGGTCTGACCCGATTGCTTGACCACCGCGCTGACCGCGACCATCGCCCAGTCCTCGCTGCGGCGGTTGAACTTGTGGTAGGCCGAGCCCCAGCCCTCGAGCGCCGGCACCCGGACCTCGGTCAGCACCTCGGCCGCGCCGACGGACGTGGTCATGTAGTCCTCAAACAGATCGGCTGCGGTCACCGTCCGCTGACCATCAGAACCAGTCAGCGTCACCTCGGCCTCGCAGATCAGCATCACCGCCGGCAGATCGGAGGCCGGGTCTCCGTGGGCCAGGGACCCCCCGATCGTGCCCCGGTTTCGCACCTGGGGATCGGCGATCGTGGCCGCCGCCTTGGAGACGATGCCCAGCTCCGGGGAGCGCTCGAGGGCCCGATGTGGTGTCAGCGCGCCGATCCGCCAGTCGCCGTTCTGGCGCTGGACGCCGTGCAGGCCCGGGACCTTGCGCAGATCCACGAGCAGCGACGGAACGGCCAGCCGGAGCTTCATCAACGGCAGCAGCGAATGGCCGCCGGCCAGCAGCTTGGCGTCCTCGCCGCCGTCCTGGAGCGCCTTGATCGCGTCCTGGAGCGACTCCGGCGCCGTGTAGTCGAACTCGGCCGGGATCATGACTGCGGGCCTCCCTCCGGGCTGGCGCCCTGGCTCTCGGATATGGCCGCCCATACCCGCATCGGGCTCAGCGGCATGTTGATGTAGTTGACGCCCAGCGGCCGCAGCGCGTCGATGACGGCGTTGGTGACCGCGGCGCTGGCCGCGATCGTGCCCGCTTCGCCGACCCCCTTGACCCCCAGCGAGTTGACCGGCGAGGGCGTCTCGGTGCGGTCGGTCTCGAGGTCGGGCAGCTCGGCGGCCGTGGGCAGGGCGTAGTCGACGAACGTGCCCGTGCTCAGCTGGCCCTCGTCGTCGTAGTGGACGCGCTCGTACAGCGCCTGGCCGATCCCGTAGACGATGCCCCCGTGGATCTGCCCGTCGATCAGCATCGGGTTGATCGCCCGGCCGCAATCGTCGACGGCGACGTAGCGCGACACCTTGATCTTGCCGGTGTCGGCGTCCACGTCGACGATGCAGGCGTGGGCGCCGAAGGGGAAGACGAAGTTCTCCGGGTCGTAGAAGGTCGTCTCCTCGAGGCCGGGCTCCATGGCCTCGGGCACCGCCCCGATGTACGCGATGCCGGCGATGTCGGCCAGGGCCATGCCCTTGTCAGGCGAGCCGCGGACCGAGAACTTGCCGTCGGCCACCTCGATGTCCTCGGCCGCCGCCTCCAGCTCGGCGGCCACGATCGCCTTGGCCTTGTCGACGACCTTGTCGGTCGCCTTGGCCACGGCCTCGCCGCCGGTGGCCAGCGATCGCGAGCCGTAGGTGTTGCGTCCCTCGGGTCCGATGGCCGTGTCGCCGTGCACCACCTCCACGATCGAGGGATCGACGCCGAGCTTGTCGGCGACGATCTGAGCCATCGCCGTCTCCAAACCCTGACCGTGGGGCGAGGTGCCGGTGTAGACGGTGACCGCACCGGTGTTGTGGACGCGAACCAGCGCCGACTCCCACAGTCCCGCCTGGACCCCCACCCCGGCCGGTCCGGTCACCCGGGAGGGGGCCAGTCCACAGATCTCGGTGTACGTGCAGAAGCCGATTCCGCGGTACACCCCCTGGCCTCGGAGCTCGGCCTGCTCGCGCCGGAACGCCTCGACGTCGACATGCTCCATGAGCCTGTCCAGGGTCTTGGCATAGTCGCCGGAGTCGTAGACGACCCCGGTGGCGACCGCGGCCGGGAAATCGTCCTTGGGGATGAAGTTCCTGCGCCGGACCTCGAGCGGATCCATCCCCAGCTCGTGGGCAAGCTGGTCGAGCGTGACCTCGACCATGTGGGTGGCCTCGGGGCGCCCGGCCCCCCGGATGGCGTCGGTGGCCACCTTGTTCGTGAACACGCCGACGATGTCGGTCTGCACGTTGGGGATCTTGTAGCAGCCGCCCATCACGAACGCGCCCAGCGACGGGATCAGCGGAGTCAGCAGCATGTTGTAGGCCCCGAAGTCGGCCAGGATCTTGACGTGGAAGGCCGTGATCGTCCCGTCTCGCTTGGCGCCCATCCTGACGTCGGCGATCTGGTCGCGCCCCTGGTGGGCGGTCGACATGTTCTCCGACCGCGTCTCGATCCACTTGACCGGGCGCCCGAGCTTGCGTGAGCACCAGCAGGCCAGCACCTCCTCGCCGTAGACCTGGAGCTTCGAGCCGAAGCCGCCGCCCACCTCGGGGGCGATCACGCGCACGTGATCCTCGGTCAGGCCCAGCAGCAGCGCCATGAACAGGCGCACGAAGTGCGGCACCTGGGTCGAGGTCCACAGCGTCAGAGACCCCGCCCGGTAATCGGCCAGGACTCCGCGCGCCTCGATCGGCGCTCCCGCGATTCGGTGATTGACCACGCGGCGCTCCACGACGACATCGGCGTCGGCGAAGCCGGCTTGCACATCGCCACCGGCCAGCGACCACTCGTGCACCTTGTTGGTGCCCAGGTCCTCGTGGACGAACGGCGAGCCCGCCAGCGCGGCTTCGGGGTCGACGATCGCGGGCCGGGTCTCGTACTCGACGGTCACATCCTCGGCGGCGTCCGAGACCGCGTACCGGTCGTCACCCAGGACGACGGCCACCGGATCGCCGACGTGCTTGACCGCGCCCTTGGCCAGCGGCCAGTGCTCGGGGTTGTTGACCTCGACGCCAGGCGGCGCCCAGGCCATCGGCAGCGGGCCACCCAGATCGGACAGGTCCTCGCCGGTGAACACCGCATGCACGCCCTCGCGCTCAGCCGCCGCCGAGGTGTCGATCGAGACGATCTCGGCGTGGGCCTCGGGCGAGCGGACGATCGCCGCCCACAGCGTGCCGGGCAGCGCGATGTCGTCGATGTAGCGGGCGCGGCCGGTGATCAGCCGCGGATCCTCCTTGCGGCGCAGCTCGCGGCCGACGTGGCCGACGTTGCCGCCGGGCGAAGCCTGGTCGGTGGTGCTCACGCCCTCACCTGCGCAGAGCTCTGGCCGGCAGCGTCGAGGACCGCCTTGACGATGTTGTGGTAGCCGGTACACCGGCACAGATTGCCCTCCAGGCCAAGGCGGACCTCCTCCTCGGAGGGGTGGGGGTTCTCCCGCAGCAGCGCCGTGCTGGCCATGATCATCCCCGGGGTGCAGTAGCCGCACTGCAGGCCGTGGTTGTTCCAGAAGGCCTCCTGCATGGGGTGCAGATCGTCCTCGGTGCCCAGTCCCTCGATCGTCGTCACCTCGGCCCCGTCGGCCTGGACCGCAAGCACCGTGCACGACTTGACCGCGTCGCCGTCGAGATGGACCGTGCACGCCCCGCAGTTGGAGGTGTCACAGCCCACGTGGGTGCCGGTCAGCCCAAGCTGGTCCCGGAGCGCGTGGACGAGCAGCAGACGCGGTTCGACGTCGAGGCTGTGGTCCACGCCGTTGACGTTCAGGCGCACGTTTACGGTGCTCATTCGCTCCTCCTTGAGTTGGCTCTCCGCCGCGCACGATACTCCTGGTGATCGGCACGGTCGGGCCATGCCCTGAGTACGAATCGGTTGCGGACGCAACGGTTTGCTAGGGTTCTGCGCCATGAAACTTGGACGCCTCATTCTCCGCGCCGTCGTCGGCGGCTACTTCATCGGCCACGGGACCCAGAAGCTGTTCGGCTGGTTCGGCGGCTACGGTCCGGAAGGCACGGGCCAGTTCTTCGAGAGCCTCGGGCTGCGCCCCGGCAAGCGCCACGCGATCGCGGCCGGCGCCGCCGAGGCCGGCGGGGGCACGCTGCTCGTCCTCGGCGCCGCCACGCCGCTCGCCTCCTCGGTGCTGATCTCGGTCATGCTCACCGCCATCAACCGCGTCCACCTCAAGAACGGGCCGTGGGCCACCAACCAGGGCTACGAGTACAACCTGGTGCTGATCGCAGCCGCGCTTGCGCTGGCCGAGACCGGCCCGGGCAGCCCCTCGGTCGACTCGGCTACCGACAGCCCCATGCACGGTCCCGGCTGGGCGGCGCTGGCGCTGGTCCTCGGAGCGCTGGGAGCGGCCGGGGCGCATGCTGCCGCCGAGGGGGCGCCCGCGCCGGAACCCGAGACCACGCCGCAGCCCGAGGCCACGCCGGAGCCGGCCCCGGCGACGCCGCCGGCAGCGGCAGCTGACGCCCCGGAGTCCGGCGCGCCGGCGTCCGACGCGCCGGCCTCAGACGCGCCGGGCAGCTAAGCAGCCCCAGAGAGCCCGGCCTACGCCGGCTTGTCGGCCAGCACCTGATAGACCGAGGCCCAGCCGGTGAGAAACCCCTGGCGGGCGGCGCGCAGATACACGCGCCACACGCGAGCCCGCTCGGTCCCGGCCAGCCGGACCGCCTCGTCGTAGCGCTCCTCGAAGCCCGCGATCCAGTGGCGCAGCGTCTCGGCGTAATCCTCGGGCAGTCCCTCGACGTGCCGGGTGACCATCCCCGTGCGCTCGAGGGCGAGCTCGATCCGCGATAGGGGCAGGGGCACGCCGTCGGGGAACACGAAGCGCTCCGAGAACGGGCCCTCGTCGGGCGTGTCGAAATCCATCAGCTTGGCGATGCCGTGGTTCAGCAGCCGTCCCCCCGGCTCCAGCAGGCCGGCCAGCGTGCGCATGTACAGGTCGATCCGCTCCTCCCCCACGTGCTCGACCATCCCGATGCTCGAGATCGCGTCGAAGCGCTCGCCCGCGAGCTCCCGGTAATCGGCCAGGCGCAGCTGCACCCGGTCGGCCAGACCGGCCTCCTGGACGCGCTGACGCCCGAGCTTGACCTGCTCCTCCGAAAGCGTGACCCCCAGGACCCTGACCCCGTAGTTCTGGGCGGCGTGGATTGCGAAGCTCCCCCATCCGCAGCCGACGTCCAGCACCCGCTCGCCCTCGGCGAGTGCCAGCTTGCGGCAGACGAGCCCGAGCTTGGCCTGCTGGGCCTCGGCGAGCGTCGTGGCGCCGTCCTTGAAATAGGCGCAGCTGTAGGTCATCGACGGGTCGAGGAACAGTGCGAAGAACTCGTTGCCGGCGTCGTAGTGGTAGCTGACCGCGCGGCGATCGCGACCGATCGTGTGGCGCTCGCCGGTCAGCCGCAGCTCGGAGGCGGGACGCCGCGGGGGGGCGACCAGCCCGCAGGCGCGCACCACGGCGGCGGCCAGCCTGGCCATCTGCCTGGGTGCCAGTGGCGGCGGCTCGAAGGTGTCGACCACGCGGAGCGCCCCGTCGATGTCATCAACATCGATCAGACCGAGCACGTAGGCTCTCCCGAGGCCGAGCTCACCGGGGGCCCGGAGCACGTGGGCGAGTGCCTGGGGCGCCAGGATCTTGAACGTGGGGCCGCCCGGCTCGGTCGCCTCGACGGCGGCGCCGTCCCAGAAGCTGATCGCGAACGGCCGACGCGGGAGCGCTGACTCGATCTGCGCGCGCAGGGGTGCCGGGTCCGAGAACGCCAATACCGCGACCGGACTTCTAGGGGGTCTCGCCGGTGGGGCCCACTAAGTGGCCCCGCTAGGCCGATTGGCCGCCGGGCAGCTTGCGCCGGCGCCGGCTTGGGTCGACGCGCACCACGTCCCAGGCCAGCCCGGTCATCTCAAGCGTCCGGATGATCCCCGCCGCGGGATCGAGCTGCCAGCGGCGCAGGCCATGGCGATAGGAGGTCGGAAACGCGTGATGGTTGTTGTGCCAGGCCTCCCCCCAGGTCGGGATCGCCAGCCAGAACACGTTGCGCGACTCGTCGCCGGTGTCGTACTCCTGCTTGCCGAAGTAGTGGCACACAGAGTTGATGCTGAAGGTGGCGTGATGAACGAAGAAGATCCGCGCCGCGCCGCCCCACAACAGCGCGGTGAGCCCGCCGGTCACGGTTCCGGTCAAGGCAACTCCGAGTCCAAAGGCGGCTGCCAAGCCGAGCACGACCCAGAGCACGAACGTCTTGTCCACGAAGCGGATCCACGGGTCGGCGAGCAGGTCCTTGGCGTACCGCTGCTCGTCAGCGACCTCCATGTCGCTGAACACCCAGCCGATGTGGGCATGGAAGAAGCCCCACAACTCGCCCCGCAAGCCGTGACGGTGATCGAGGTGCGGGCTGTGGGGGTCGCCGGCGTCATCGGAGAACTGGTGGTGCTTGCGGTGCGTGGCCACCCAGTCGATCACCGGCCCCTCGGCGGCGGCCGAGCCCAGAGCCGCGAACGCCGCGCGCGTCAGGCGGTGGCACTTGAAGCTGCGGTGGGTGAGCAGACGGTGAAAGCCGACGGTGACGCCCGTCCCGATCACGCAGTAGAAGATCGCCAGCACGACCAGGTCCTGCCAGACCAGCAGGCCGCTGTTCCAGCCCAGCCACATCCCGAGCCCGACGAGGATCGGCGGCGCGCCGGTCACCACCGCGCTGGCGACGCGGTCCAGCAGCGGCATCGACACCGGTCGTACTTCGCCGGCCGGGCTGGCCGCGGGCACATCATGAGCGGTCGCGGTTTGAGGCGCCGGCGCGCGCTCCGCGACCGCAAGGGAAGAGTCGGGTCCCATGCGTGGCAGCGGATCCTACCCGGATTGGCGGCCGTCCGCCCAGGAGCCCTCGGGACGGCGATCGCCGGGACTGGGATCAGGCGAGGCGGCCGACCAGCCTGGCGGGCACGATCGGCAGCTCGCGCGCCCGTATCCCGGTGGCGTGATGGACTGCGTTGGCGACGGCGGCCGCGGTCCCCACGATGCCGATCTCGCCGATGCCCTTGGCCCCCAGCGGATTGATCCGGGAGTCGCGCTCGTCGACCCAGATGGCGTCGAGCTCCTCGATGTCGGCGAACGTGGGGATGTGGTAGCCGGCGAAGTCGTGGTTGAGGTAGTCGCCGAACTCGAGGTCCAGGATGCTCTCCTCGTGCAACGCCATCCCGATTCCCATCGTCATCCCGCCCAGGAACTGCGAGCGCGCGGTCACCGGGTTGATGATCTGGCCGGCCGCGAACACGCCCAGCGCCCGCGCCACCTGCACCTCGCCGGAGTCGACGTCGACCCGGACCTCGACGAACTGAGCGCCGAAGGAGTGGCGCGACAGCTGCTCGTCGGCGTCGATGTCCGGCGCGGTGTCGTAGTGGGCCTCGGCGCCGCCCTCCGGGATCCCGTCGTCGATCAGCTCGCGCAGGCGGGCGCACGCCCCGAGGACCGCCGAGCCCCACGAGGTGGTTCCCATCGAGCCACCGGCCAGCATCGCCTGGGGCAGCTGCGAGTCGCCGATCTCGAGGGTCACCGCGTCGGGCGAGACCTCGAGCGCGTCGGCGGCGATCTGCGTAAGCACCGTCCGCGCCCCGGTCCCGATGTCGGCGGCGGCGATCTGGATCCGGTAGCCGCCGGCGCGCAGCGCCCGGGCGATCGCCTGAGACGGCCGCCGGCGGGCTGGATAGGTGGAGGCGGCGACGCCGGTCCCCGACAGCCAGCGCCCGTCCCGCCGGGCCGCGGGCGTGGGGTCGCGCTCCGACCAGCCAAAGCGCGCCGCCCCCTCGCGCAGGCACTGCACCAGGCTGCGGCTGGAGAAGGGCAGCCCGCTCTCCGGATCGACATCGGGCTCGTTGATGATCCGCAGCTCCACGGGGTCCAGGCCACCGGCGCTCGCCAGCTCGTCGATCGCCGACTCGAGCGCGAACATGCCCGGGCATTCGCCGGGGGCGCGCATCCACGACGGGGTCGGCACGTCCAGGGCCACCAGCCGATGCGAGGTGCGCTGACTGGCGCTGGCGTACATCGTGCGGGTGGGCGTGGCCGTCTGCTCGGCGAACTCCTGCACGGTGGAGCTCTGCTCGAAGACCTCGTGGCTGACCGCGGTCAGCCGCCCCTCGGGGTCGGCGCCCAGGCGCAGGCGCTGGATCGTCGGGGTTCGGTAGCCGGTGATCGTGAACATCTGCTGGCGGGTGGCCGCGAGCTTGACCGGGCGGCCCGTGACCCGGGCCGCCATCACGGCGGCGATCACGGTCGGCCGGGGTGTCCCCTTGGAGCCGAACCCGCCGCCGACGTACTGCGAGATCACGTGCACCTGCTCGGGCTCGAGCCCGAACGTGCGGGCGATCGTGGCTCCCGCCATCCAGGAGCCCTGGTTGGAGTCATACACGGTGACCGAGTCGCCCTCCCAGACCGCGGTCGTGGCGTGGGGCTCCATCGGGTTGTTGTGCTCGGCGGGCGTGGTGTAGGTCTGATCCACGGTCACCTGGGCGGCCGCCAAGGCGGCGTCGAAGTCGCCCCGCTCGGTGTCGGTGTCGAAGGCCGGGTTGACCTTGTCGGGCTTGTAGAGCCGGGGGTGGTCGGAGCGCAGCAGGACGTCGTGGGCTTCCTGGGCGTAGTCGACCTGCACCAGCCGCTGCGCCTGACGAGCGGTCACGAGGCTGTCGGCGACGATCACGCACACGATCTGGCCCCGGTAGGCGACCCGCCGGGACTGCAGCACCGCCAGCTCGCCGGTGGCGCCATCGGCCAGCGATGGCGCGTTGCCCGCCCAGATCACGGCCCGCACGCCTTCGAGCGCCAGGGCTTGCGAGGCGTCGACGCCTCCGACCTCTCCTCGGGCCACCGCCGCGCCCACGATCAGCGCGTAGCCGACGTCGTCGGGGGTGTGCTCGTAGGCGTACCTGGCGGCGCCCGTGACCTTGGCGCGTCCGTCCAGGCGGCCGAGCGCCTCGCCGACCGTCCGCGTGGTGGTCGCGCTCACGGCTGGTCCGCCAGGTCGGTGAGCGCGCGGACCGCGACGTTGCGCACCAGCGCCAGCTTGTAGGCGTTGTCGCGCAATGGGCGGGCGGGGGCGAGCTCGGCGTCCAGCGCGGCCGCGAAGCTCGCCGGCGTGGCGGGGGCGCCCTGGAGCGCCGCCTCGGCGATCCGGGCCCGCCAGGGCACGTGGGCGACACCCCCCAGCGCCAGCCGGACGGCGGCGACGGCGCCGTCTGAGACCTCCAGCGCGGCCGCCACCGAGACCAGGGCGAAGGCGAACGAGCGACGCTCACGGACCTTGCGGTACAGCGAGTTGCCGGCCAGGGCCAGGGGCGGCAGCGAGATCGACTCGATCAGCTCGCCGTGCTCGAGCACCGTGTCGCGCTCCGGGCTCTCGCCGGGCAGGCGATGCAGCTCGGTGACCGGCAGCGCGCGGGTGCCGCTCGGGCCCAGCAGCGCCACGGTGGCGTCAAACGCCGCCAGCGCGACCGCCATGTCCGAGGGGTGCGTGGCCACGCAGTGCTCGGAGTGCCCGAGCACCGCGAGGTTGCGGTGCTCGCCGGCGCGTGCCGGGCAGCCGGAGCCCGGCTGGCGTTTGTTGCAAGGCTTGGAGACGTCCTGGAAGTACACGCAGCGGGTGCGCTGCAGGAGGTTGCCGCCGACCGTGGCGAGGTTGCGCAGCTGCCCCGAGGCGCCGTGCAGGAGCGCTTGCGAGAGGGCCGGATACCGGGCCCGGACCCGCGCGTCGGCCGCGAGCTCGCTGTTGGTGACCGCGGCGGCGATCCTCAGCCCGTCCCCGTCCTCGGTGATGTCCCGCCCGCCCACGCCGGTGACGTCGACCAGCAGCCCGGGCGACTCGACACCCAGGCGCATCAGGTCGACGAGGTTGGTCCCGCCCCCCAGAAACCGTCCTTCGCCTTGGGCCGTCTGCGCCAGCGCGGCGACGGCCGCGTCCGGGTCAGCGGCGCGCTCGAACCGAAACGGTCTCAACCGCCGGCCTGGGCGATCGCCGGAACGATGTTGGCGTAGGCCCCGCAGCGGCACAGGTTGCCGCTCATCCGCTCGCGGATCTCTTCGTCGGTGAGCTCGGCCTCGCCGCCGGGAGGCGTGACCGCGCTCGGCCAGCCCGCCCGCAGCTCGTCCAGCATGCCGGTGGCTGAGCAGATCTGCCCGGGCGTGCAGTACCCGCACTGCAGCCCGTCGTGATCGAGGAACGCCTGCTGGAGGTCGGACAGCACCCCGTCGCGCTCCAGCCCCTCCACGGTCACGATCTGCGCGCCGTCGTGGGCGACCGCGAGCGCCAGACAGCTGTTGGCGCGCCGCCCGTCGATCAGAACCGTGCAGGCCCCGCACTGGCCGTGATCGCAGCCCTTCTTGGCCCCGGTGAGCCCCAGCTGCTCGCGCAGCAGGTCCAGCACCGAGGTGCGGGTGTCGATCGTCAGCGCGTGCTCCTTGCCGTCGATGCCCAGCGTGACGGCTGCCAGCACCGGTTCCTCGGCACCTGAGAAGGCTGCTTCCGGGCTCACCGCAGCGAGTCTAGCCCGGCCCTGCGGCGCGCCCGATCGGGCACCCAGAAGCGCGGGGCGGGCTGCACGGCGCGAACCGGGGCCGCGGCGATCGCCGGGCCCCAACCTCATGGTGCTCAGAGGTACTACCGACCCAGGGTGCGCAGCAGGTCCCGGGCGCGACCCGGCACCGGAGCCAGGAGCTCACGGACCTGCGAGAGGCCGGCCCGCAGTTCCTGGTCGCCGACCTCGACCGGCAGCATCGAGTCCTGGAGCTCGGCGATCGCCTGGTCGGCATCCTCCGCCGACTGGCCGGCACGCTCGATCAGCTCGCGCACCGACTGCGACTGCAGGCCGGGCGAATGCGCGGCGAAGTGGCGGGTGGCCAATTGGGAGCGGGCGGCGAACTCGGAGTGGGTTCGCTGGGCGCGCCCGTATGCGCCCTGCACCGGGCGGAACAGCTGTGACTCCAGCGCGTCGCCGGTGCGCTCGTCGAGCTGCTCGTAGGCTTCACCGAGACCAGCCAGCGCCTGCGCGATCTGCTCGATCGCGACAGCCAAGTCGTCCAGGACCTTCTCGCGGCCTTCGGCGGTCGTGTATGCCATCACTGCGTCCAGAGATTAGTGAGCCCAGGTGTCGAAACCGCCGGTTGCCGATCGACGTCCGGTTAAGAGGCACATTCGCGCCCCGCCCGGCCGCGCTCTCCCGGCGGGCCGCCCGGTTGTCCTGACGCAAGCCCTCCTCCAGCCGTTGTCCGGACCCCTCGAGCGCGAACACATGCCCGCCAAGGGTGCGCTGTCAGCTCACGGCTCGCGGTGAACCGGGGCCGCCGGGCGCCGCGAATCGGACATCCGCCAGCACAGCGCGGCGGTGGCGGCCGCCACCACGAGCACCGAGGGCCAAGAGCCGATCACCAGCCCGAGCACGTGCGAGATCGCGAACGCGAGCAGGCCCGCGCCCGTCAGCAGGATCGCGGTCCGCCGGCCGTCGCGCCGGAGCCAGACGGCGACGCAGCCCAATCCGCAGATGGCCAGGACCACCCCGCCGAGCGTCCGTGACCCGGTGGCCACCGCCACCCCGAAGCCCGCCACCAGTCCGGCGGCGGCGATCGGCGCGGTCGCGATCCGCTCCGCGAGCCCGGCCTGGCTGACCTCGTGTACGGCCACCAGACGATGATCCCACAGCGGTTCACGAGGCCAGGGCTTCCCCCCGGGGCTCAGCCGGGTAGCGTTATGCCCAGAGCCACCGCGACCAGGAGACGAGATGGGTTTTGACCAGTATCACGAGCCGCCGGAGGAGCTGCCGGCCGCCACTCGGACTTTCGCCCGGCTGTGCGCGTCGTTGACCGAGGAGGCCGAGGCCATCGGCTGGTACGAGCAGCGGATCGCGGTCGAGAGCGATGCCGACGCCGTGGCCGTGATGCGCGACGCCCAGGACGAGGAGTTCAAGCACTTCAGCATGGACCTCGAGTTTCTGCTGCGCCGATCGCCCACCTGGCGCGAGATCGCCAAGGGCGTGCTGTTCAAGGCCGGAGACATCGTTGCGCACGGCGAGGCGGCGGAGGCCGAGGCGGGCGAAGAGGGCGACAGCGGCGGCGGGGGCGGCGACGGCACTGGCTCGCTGGGCATCGGCAGCCTGCGGGGAGCGGCGTGATGACGACCCACCTGCTTCGCTCCCACGCTCCGATCAGCGACTCCAACTGGAAGCTGCTCGACGACGAGGCCCGTGAGCGCCTCGCGCCCGCCCTGGGGGCGCGCAAGCTCGTCGACTTCTCAGGCCCCCATGGCTGGGACCATTCGGCCACCAACCTCGGTCGCGTCGCGCCGGTCGGCCGGGCCCCGTGCGACGGCGTGAGCGGTGAGCAGCGACGGGTGCTGCCGCTGGTCGAGGTCCGTGCCGAGTTCTCGATCTCCCGTTCGGAGCTGCGCGATGACGACCGCGGGGCCGCCGACGCGGACCTGGCACCGCTGGATCTGGCCGCCCACCAGATGGCGGTGGCCGAGAACATCGCCGTCCTGCACGGCTGGGACGAGGCCGCGATCACCGGGATCGCCGAGGCCTCCCCGCACCAGGGCCTGACCCTGGGCGACGTGGCCGATCGCTTTCCCCGGCCGGTGGCCAGCGCCGTCCAGCAGTTGCTGCACAGCGGGATCGTCGGGCCCTACGCACTGGCGCTGGGCGGTGGAGAGTACAAGCGCGTCGCCGAGACCGCCGAGCACGGCGGCTATCCCCTGCTCGAGCATCTCCACAAGATCCTCGAGGGCGGTCCGATCGTCTGGACGCCCGGCGTGAAGGGCGCGATCGTGCTCAGCCTCCGCGGCGGAGACTTCCTGTTCGAGTCCGGCCAGGACCTCTCGATCGGTTACCTGAACCACGACGCGGAGGTGGTGCGGCTGTACCTGGAGCAGAGCTTCAGCTTTCACGTGGCCACCCCGGAGGCGGCGGTGCCGCTCAAGGCGACCGACTGATCAGCCGCGAGAGCTCACAGGCCGAACAGCACCGCCGGAATCAGGTTGGTCAGGGCGTGAGCGAGCCAGCAGGGGCCGATGCTGTCCGAGCGCTCGCGCAGCCAGCCGAGCAGCCAGCCCGCGATCAGCTGCAAGGGGAGCAGCGGCCACAAGCTGACGCTGACCAGCAACAGCAGCATGTGGGGCGCGAGAAAGATCAGCGCCTGACAGATGTTGCCCAACCGGAAGCCGAGGCGCCTGAACAGCACGCCCGCCACGAAGCCGCGGAAGAGCATCTCCTCGGCGAGCGCGAGCACGACGATCGCCACGTAGTCCCCGGCGCTGCTGGGCGCGCCCACGACGTTCTTCGAGCCTCCATGAAGCACGTGGCTCGGGATCAGGTTCAGCAGGATCGCGGCCAGCGCGGTCACGGGAATGACCAGCGCCAGGGCCAGGGCGTAGCTCGATCGGGTTCCCGAGCGGAGCCCCACGACGGACAGCGCGTGCTCTTGAGAATCTCCCGAGCGGCGCCGGCGGCGCACGTAGATCATCGACGGCAGGCTGAAGATCACGAGCTCCAACAGCGAAGAGGCCATGTCAGCCGCCGCCCAGGGAGCCGCCGGGCTCCAGCTGGCGCCGAGCCGCAGGCCGGCCTCGGCCTGACTGCCCCGCCGCCCGATCATCCCCGGGGTCGAGGTACTCGAGCAGCTCACCGGGCTGACAGCCCAGCTCGCGGCAGATCGCCTCGAGCGTCGAGAACCGGATCGCCCTGGCCTTGCCCGTCTTCAGGATCGACAGATTCGCCACGGTCACGCCGACGCGGCCGGAGAGCTCGGTCAGGCTGAGCTGCCGTTCGTAGAGCAGGCGGTCCAAGCGCACGATGATCGACATCACGAGCCTCGCTCAGACGGTCAGCGCCTGCTCGTCGGCCAACTCGGCGCCGACCCGGAAGGCGCCCGCGAGCGCGATCAGCAGGAGCCCCAACAGGAGCACGGGTATGTCGACGCCGAAGTGCGGGAGGACGCTGAGACCGCGAGCGACCAGCACATGCCGGAGGTAGAGGCCGCCGCCCCAGACGGCGACAGCGTGCCCGAGCTCGAAAACGATCACCGCCAGGCCGATCCGCCGCAGACGAATCGCGTTCTGGCCGTCGAACGTCTCGCCCGCCCGGAGCGCGGCCAGCAATCGCCGCAGCTGATGCAGGCTGAACAGCCATCCGCCCGCCACTACGGCCAACCCGGCGGCCGAGACGAGCACGAACGAGAGCCGCGGTGAGGCAAAGCTCAGCTGGCCGCCGCTGATCCCCACGGTCGCTGCCGACGCGCCCAGCCGGGCCGAAGAGATGCGGTACGCGGAGGCGGGAAGCTGGAAGTAGAAGTCGAGCTTCAGCGCTCCGCCGCCGGCAACGTGCGTGCCCACGACGACGAGCAGCGCCGCTCCGACCCCCGCGGCGGCCACGGACAGCCACCAAACGATATCGACGGCGAGGCTCAAGCCACCTTCCCACCCTCTGGACCGCACCACCGCGATCACCTCCTGGAGCCGGCGATTTGCCTAATCAGCGTATCGATTATCGATATGACAAGTCAAGTCTCTCTCGCGGGCTTTGGTTTGCCGGCGGGCGACGTGCGGGTAGTGCAGCGTCCGTGTCACTGCTTCCCTCGCGCGGATCTCGGGCCAAGGCGGCCGCCCTGGCTCCGCCCCGGCGCCGGCTCGTCCCGCTCGCGGCCCAGCTCGCTCAGGACATGGCCCTGGCGGCCCTGCTCGGCGGCAATCTGTTCGGGAGGCTGGCCATGCACCCCGCGCTTGCCGACGTCAGCGACAAGAGCGAGCGCGGCAAGGTCCTCAACGACGCGTGGCGGCGCTACGGCACCGTGAACTCGACCGCCCTGCTCGGCCTCGTCGGAGGCTGGCTGATCACTCGCAGGGATGAGGCCGCCCCGCTGTGGACGAGCCCCAACCGGCGCCGCGTGATGACGATCAAGGACGTGGCCGTCGGCGCGGTGGTGGTCACCGGGCTCGCCTCCGCGCTCAGCGGCATCGGCTTTGCCCAGCAGGCGCCCGAGGGCGCCGTGCCGATGGACTCCGGCTCCGAGCCCGCCGCCGAGACACCATCCCAGGCCGCCAACCTCAAGCACACGGTCAACGTGCTCGGCGCGCTGAACCTGACCGCCGAGCTCTCGCTCGTGGCGGTCAACGCGTGGCTGGCGCGCGGCGTGTCGCCCGGCCGGCGGGCGGGCGCGAGGCTCTGACCCGAAGCCGGTCTCGCGCCTCGCGCCGGCCCCTCACATGACCGCCGAGACAGCAACGTCACCGCCCTCCGAGCGCGCCCGCAGCCTGCTCAGGGGCGCGTATGACACCCACATCCACGTCGCCCCGGACGTGGTCTCGCGAATCGTCGATGACGTTACGCTGGGCCGCCGCTTCGCCAAGCTGGGAATGGACGGCTTCGTGCTCAAGTCCCATTACACCTCCACCGCCGAGCGGGCCGCGGTGGTCCGCGCCGCCGCACCCGGGATCGACGCGCTGGGCGCCATCGTCCTCAACCGAGCCGTCGGCGGGATGAACCCACTGGCGGTCGAGGTGGCCGCGCGCGAGGGCGCGCGAACCGTGTGGCTGCCGACGGTCGACTCCGTCAACGAGTCTCACGAGCGGGAGGCCCCGGCCGGCGCCAAGGTGCCAGTGTGGGTCGAGCTTCAGCGGGAGCTGCGGGAGCAGGGGATCGAGATCGACCCGGTTCCGGTCGTGGATGCCGGCGGCGCCGTCCTGCCGGAGACCCGGACCGTGCTGGAGCGGGTCGCCCACCACGGCCTGCTGCTGGCCACGGGTCACTTGGCCCGCGATGAGATCTTCAGCGTCGTCGACGCGGCGCTCGAGGCCGGCGTGACGAACATCGTGATCACCCACCCCGACTTTCCCGCCCAGAGCCTGTCGGTGGAGGACCAGATAGCGCTGGCTGACCGGGGCGGGCTGCTCGAACGATGCATGACCACGCCCCACACCGGCAAGATCAAGTGGGATGAGTGGATCGAAAACATCCGCGCCTGTGGCCCGCGCAGCTCGGTGCTGTCAACTGACCTGGGCCAGGTGTTCAACCCGCCGGTGGAGGACGGGATGGCGATCATGGTCGACCGCCTGCTGGCGGCCGGCTTCGACGAAGCGGAAGTGCACGTGATGGCAGTGGCCAACACGCGCCGCGTGGCGGGGGCCGAGCCGTGGTGACCGGACGGCGGATACTCGTGATCGGGGCGCACTCGGCCGACTTCGTGTGGCGTGCCGGGGGGGCGATCGCCGTCACCACGGCCGCCGGGGGCACGGCCCGGGTGATCGCCCTGTCCTACGGTGAGAGGGGAGAGTCGGGCGAGCTGTGGAAGCAGGACCCGACCCGGTCGATCGAGGACGTCAAGCGCGTTCGCCGAGGCGAGGCCGAACGCGCCGCCGCCGCCGTGGGCGCCGACTTCGCCTGCCTGGATCTCGGTGACTACCCGCTGGAGATCGACGGCGCCGCTCTGGCGTTGATCTCCGACCAGATCAGGGAGTTCGCCCCCGACGTGCTGATCACCCACACCGACACCGATCCGTTCAACCCGGACCACCCGGTCGCCCACGCCGCCGTCGCGCGCGCGCGCAGCCTGGCCGCCGGCGCGGGGGTGCAGAGCGCATTCGCCACGGTCACACCCCCGGAGCTGTTCCTGTTCGAGCCCCACCAGCCCGAGCTGTGCAACTTCACGCCGACGATCTTCGTCGACATCACCGCCGTGCTCGACGCCAAGCTGAAGGCGATGGCCGAGATGCAGGCCCAGGCCTATCTGCAGACCTACTACCGGGAGCGCGCCGACCATCGCGGCAACCACGCCCGGCGCTCGTCCGGCAACCAGGACATCCGCCAGGCCGAGGCGTTCCAGCGGGTCACGCCCCAAGTGGTGGGCGCACTGTGACCGCGGGTGGTGAGCGCTCTATGACCCGCGACGAGCGCTGCGCCGAACTGGCCCGCTTGGGCTCGGCCACCGTCTACGAGGCCGGCGGCCGCCGCGGGTACATCGACGCCGACCTGATCCAGGTGGTACCCGGCTCTCGAGTCGCGGGACCGGCCCTGACGGTGCGCTGCGGCCAGGACGACAACCTGATGGTCCACGCCGTGATGGCAGACGTGACCCCCGGGGAGATCATCGTGGTGACGATGCCCGAGCCCCGGCCGGTGGCGCTGGTCGGCGATCTGCTGGCGACCCAGGCCAAGGCGCAGGGCGCCGCCGCCATGCTGGTCGATGCGTCGGTGCGTGACGTCGAGGAGCTCCGGCAGCTGGGGCTGCCGATCTGGGCGCGGTGGGCGCGGGTCAAGGGCGCCGCCAAGGATGCGCCCGGCACGATCGGTGAGCCGGTGCGGGTGGGCGGCGCGACGATCCGCAAGGGCGACGTCGTGGTGCTGGATGCCGACGGCGGCGCGATGGTCGAGGCCGAGCGCATCGAGGAGGTGCTCACGGCATCGCTGGAGCGCGAGGAGCGTGAGCGGGTCAAACGCGCCAAGCTCCAGTCCGGCGCGCTCTCCTATGATCTTGATGGCCTGCGATCCCGGGTGCAAGGATCGAGCAACCGATGAACGAGCCCCCCGATCTGGCCCACATCGACCACGCCGAGCTGCTGACGCCGTTCCCCGAAGAGAGCCTGCGCTTCTTCGTCGACCTGTTCGGGATGGAGGTGGAGCATCGACAGGGTCAGTCGGTGTACCTGCGGGGCTGGGGCGAGTATCAGCCCTACGGGCTGAAGCTGACCGAGTCCGAGCTGCCAGGCCTCGGTCACCTCGGGATCCGCGCCTGGGGCCCGGCGGCCCTTGACCGCCGCGTTGCGGCGATCGAGACCAGCGGTCTGGGCGACGGCTGGATCGAGGGCGACCACGGCCACGGCGCCGCCTTCCGATTCCGTGACCCCGACGACCACACGTTCGAGCTGTTCTACGAGCAGGAACGCTACCTGGCGCCGGAGCATCTGCGCCCGCGGCTGAAGAACGTCCCCCAGCGCTACGTCGGCCGGGGCGCCGCGGTCAAGCGCCTCGACCACGTCAACGTGCTGGCCGCCGACGTCGCCGCCAATCGCCGCTTCGCTTCCGAGCAGCTCGGCTTCCGCCTCTATGAACAGGTGGTGCTCGACGACGGCTCCGAGGCGGGCGCCTGGATGAGCCTGACGATCGCCGCCCACGAGCTGATCTACGTCGCCGATCACGCCGGCGCCAGCGGCCGCCTGCATCACGTGGCGTTCTTCGTCGACACCCGCGAGGAGCTGTTGCGAGCCGCCGACCTGATGCTCGATGCCGATGTGCCGATCGAGGCCGCCCCCTCCAAGCACGCCGTCGCCCAGGGCATGTTCCTGTACGTGTACGAGCCGGGCGGCAACCGCGTGGAGGTCACCACCGGAACCCATTTCATCTACGACCCCGCGTATCAGCCCGTGGTGTGGACCGAGGCCGAGCGGGCGCGTGGCCAGGCCTGGGGGGTCAAGACGATCGAGACCTTCCACACCTATGGCACCCCCGACGTGGACGGCACTGTCGGACCGCCGCTCCCGCCCACCAGCCAGATCCGCGGCCGCTGAGCCGGCACCGGGGTGCAAGCGATGGTCTTCTCAGACTTCAGCGAGTTGGCGTTCTTCGACGTAGGCGCGGAACTGGCGCTCGAAGCGATCCCAATCCGTGTCGCCCTCGCCGCCGCCGGAGGGCCCGCGTCCGCCTCGGTCGTCCCCTCCCCAGCCCGGACCGGGGCCGTCGCCTGGACCATCGCTCCACGGCGACGGGGGGAGGAGGCGGAGGTAGGCCGCCAGAGATAGGGGCACGAGGGCAAGCCCGGCCAGGAGCTGGGCGAGGAGGATGAGGCCAGGCCCAAACAGGACGCCGGCCACCGACAGCATGCCCAGACCGACGAGAGCCGACCGCACGGCAACCGGACGCTCGCGCTTCTCTCGCCGCCAGGTTTCACGGAACACTCGCATTCCAAGCAGGTTAGTAACGGTGTCGCGGTCGCCTGTGTGAGGCTGGTCAGAGAGGCCTCGCGGCTCGAGACGGGCTCCAAAAGCGCGAACTCGCAGGACGAAGGTGGAATTTCTGCGCGGTGCGCGCGAACATCTGAGCCACCCGACGTAGGAGGAACCGATGCAGGCACAAGAACCATCGCGCATCCTTGTGGTCGCTCACCGTACGGCCGCCACGCCGCTGTTGCTCAACGAGGTCGGCCGTCGGGCAAAGGAGGGATTCAGGTTCGATCTGCTCGTGCCCGACATCCAGGAAGGTGAGGACCCCGAAGCCACGCTTGAGCTGGCGCTGCCCGTGCTGCAGGAGGCCGCCGGCGCCCCGCTTGAGGCGATGGTGGAAAAGGGAACCGACCCGTGGGAGGCGCTGCAGCGCACCGTGGACACGGGCAGGTACCAGGAGGTCATCATCTCGACGTTGCCACTGGGGGTGTCACGGTGGCTGGAGCGCGATCTTCCCAGCCGCGCGCGCAAGCTCGGCCTACCGGTGACCGTGGTCACCGCCACCGGACGGAGGGGCCAGCACGTCGCACCGCCTGCCATCAGGTGACGCATCGTAGACAGCCAGCGACAAGCACTAGGACCCTGGCCCTGAAAAGGGGTTTCTGCGCCCCGCCGCGATCTCGAGCACAGCCCTCGCGAGTCGCCCTGGGTCGTGCCGTACCTCCGCGACGATCTGGTCGGGAAGCAGACGAGCCGCATGCACCCGCGGCCCGAGCCGCTCGGTCTGCTCGCGGTCGATCTCAACCGGGGCGCCTCCCTCGGCGCGGTAACGGGCCAGCACGCCGGCGGGCAGCTCCTCGATGCGCACAAGCACGTCGGTGACCACCGGTCCGACGTGCTCGGCGATCGCTCGCAGGTGATCTGAGAGCGTGAATCCGACCGTCTCTCCCGGCTGGGTCATGATGTTCGCCGCATAGATCACCGGGCCGCCGAACTCCGCCAGGGCCTGCGACACCCCGGCGCCCAGCAGCGCCGGGATGGTGCTCGTGAACACGCTCCCAGGGCTCAGGACGACCACGTCAGCCTGCTCAACGGCTCGGATCACCGCGGCCGGCGCCGCGGCGCCGGGAGGGTCGATCGTGACGCGCCGGACCGCACGCCCGGGCTCGCGCGCGGTCGACTCGCCGCGGGTGACCGACCCGTCCGCGTGATGGAGGATCAGGGTGAGGCTCTCCATCGCCGCGGGCTGGACGCTGCCCTTGACGCGCAGGAACCGCGCGGCCTGCTGCACGCCCTCGCAGAAGCCGCCAGACATCTCGGCGAGCGCCGCGATGATGATGTTGCCGACCGAGTGGTCGCGGAGCTCCACGCCGCCCTCGAACCGGTAGTCGAAGACCTCGGCGAGCTCCCGCCGGTCGGCGAGCGCGACCAGGCACCGGCGGATATCCCCGGGCGGTGCGACCCCGAGCTCCTGACGCAGCCGGCCGCTCGACCCGCCGTCGTCGGCGACCGTGACGACGCCGCAGACTCGCTCACCGCTCGTCTGTCGCAAGCCGCGGAGGAGCAGCGGCAGCCCGGTGCCACCGCCGAACGCCACCACGCGCCGGTCATCTGGCAATCGTCGTCTCCTTCCTGGGGTCGCGGTTAGATCATGATTGTCCACAAAACCGCCATGGGATTGCGGTGCGCGCAGCGCGGGTACAACCACGTGGCATTCGTTACATTTATCCGGGCGAGGAAGAGAGCGCACATGACCGATCAGCCGCTGTCGACCGGGGGGGTCGCCGAGCCGGTGGAAGAGTGGGGGTCCGTCGAGCGGTTCGAGCCAGGGCAGTCGAACAGGGCGGTGACCACGTTGGCGTCGGTGGCCGCGATGGGGGGGTTCCTGTTCGGCTATGACTCAGCAGTGATCAACGGAGCGGTTACGGCGATCGGCGACCACTTCCACGCCGCCGCCGGGAGCCTTGGTTTCGCCGTCGCCTCGGCGCTGTTGGGGGCGGCGTTCGGCGCAGTCACCGCCGGCCGGGTGGCCGACTGGTTTGGCCGCGTGTGGGCGATGCGCGTGGCCGCGGTGCTGTTCCTGGTCAGCGCCGTGGGCACCGCCCTCGCCAATGCGCTGGGGATACTCATCGGGTTCCGTGTGATCGGTGGGGTGGGGGTCGGCGTCGCCTCCGTGATCGCGCCCGCCTACATCGCCGAGATCGCGCCTGCCCGGATCCGGGGCCGGCTGGGCTCCCTGCAGCAGCTGGCGATCGTGCTCGGTATCTTCGTCGCGCTGCTGATCGACTACGTGCTCGCCACGGCGGCGGGCACCCCGGAGAGGAACCTGGCGCTAGGCCTCCCAGCGTGGCGGTGGATGTTCCTGGCGATGATCGTTCCGGCGTTGATCTACGGCGCGGGGGCGTTCTTCATCCCGGAGTCCCCTCGCTATCTGGTGGCCAAGAACCGGCTCGCGGAGGCGGGCGAGGTTTTGCGCCGCGTGCTCGGGAATATCGACATCCCCGGAAAGGTGCGCGAGATCCAGCAGACGATGGCCCGCGAGATCAAGCCCACGATGCGCGACCTGCGCGGCCCCGCGCTCGGGCTGCTGCCGATCGTGTGGGTGGGCATCGGGCTGTCGGTGTTCCAACAGTTCGTCGGGATCAACGTGATCTTCTATTACTCGAGCGTGCTCTGGCAGGCGGTCGGCTTCAGCCAGAGTAACTCGCTCTTGATCACGGTCATCACGAGCGTCGTGAACATCGTCACCACGCTGGTCGCGATCTCGCGGATCGATCGCACGGGGCGCAGGCCGCTGCTGATCATCGGCTCGATCGGGATGACCGTGACGCTTGGCGCGATGGCGCTCATCTTCGGGACGGCGCCGCTGAACGCGCACGGCGAGCCGGTCCTCAACGGCTTGGCCGGGCCGGTCGCACTGGTTTCAGCGAACCTGTTCGTGTTCGCCTTCGGCATGTCCTGGGGCCCGGTGGTGTGGGTCATCCTGGGCGAGAAGTTCCCCAACCGGATCCGGGCCGCGGCGCTGTCGGTTGCCGCGGCCGCGCAGTGGGTCGCCAACTGGGCGATCTCGACCAGCTTCCCGGTGCTCAAGAACGTCGGACTGGGCGTCGCCTACGGGATCTACGCCTTCTCGGCGCTGCTGTCGCTGATCTTCGTCCTGCGCTTCATCAGCGAGACCAAGGGCGTCGAGCTCGAGGAGATGCCGGAGGGCATCCGGGTAGCGGGACCGCCCTAGGGCGGCGACTCGCATGAGTCTCCGCAGCACGAGCATCCGGGATCTGCCCCACGCGCTGCACGGCGACCAGCTGGCGCGCCGGATCGGCGACGCGCGGCCGGCGGTCTTCCTGGACTACGACGGGACCCTGACCCCGATCGTCGACCGGCCGCAGGACGCGGTCATCTCCGAGCGGATGCGCGAGGCCGTGTCCGGTCTGGCCGCCCGCTGCACCGTGTGTGTCGTCAGCGGGCGCGACCGGCCAGTGGTGCAGGAGCTGATGGGCGTTCACGACCTCGTGGTGGCCGGCAGCCACGGGTTCGACATCTGGTCGCCGGAGCAGGGCACGATCGAGCACGACGCCGCGAGCGGGTTCGAGAACCTGCTCGCGCGCGTGACGGCCCAGCTTCAGGAAGCCCTCTCCTCGATCGACGGCGCGGCGGTCGAGCCCAAGCGGGCGTCCGTCGCCGCGCATTACCGGCTGGTACCGGCGGCGCGACGCCCGCAGGTCGGGGAGGTGGTCGAGCAGCTCCTGGCCGAGCACCCCGAGGAGCTGAAGGTCACCCCGGGGAAGATGGTCTACGAGATCCAGCCCAACCTCGACTGGGACAAGGGTCGTGCGGTCCTGCACCTGCTTACGGCGCTCGACCTGGACGGCGACGGCATCGTGCCGATCTACGTCGGAGACGACATCACCGACGAGCACGCATTCGAAGCGCTGGCCGGCCGCGGAATCGGCATCTTTGTCGGAGGCCCCGAGGACCCCGAGGTCGCGAACCGCACGAGCGCCGCCGACTTCCGGCTTGACTCGATCGACGAGGTCGAACGGTTCCTCGACGTGCTAGCCCACTGACGCCATGACGACGAAGGAGACTTCCGTGCCCGACTTCACGCTCGCCTACGACGAGTTCGACCCCGGGCAGGAGGGACTGCGGGAGGCGCTGACCTCGACCGGCAACGGTTACTTCTGCACTCGCGGCGCCTGCGAGTGGGAGGACGCCGACGATGTCCACTACCCGGGCACCTACGCGTGCGGGGTCTACAACCGTGAGACAACGGTCCTGGGTGGCCGCCCCGTGCCCAACGAGGACCTCGTGAACCTGCCGAACTGGCTGGTCCTCAAGCTGCGGATCGAGGGGGAGGAGGCGATCGGGCTCACGAACGTCGAGCTGCTGTCCTATCGCCACGAGCTTGACATCCGCAACGCCATCGTCGTGCGCGAGCTGCGCTTCCGCGATCGGACCGGCCGGGAGACGACGCTGCGTAGTCGCCGGTTCGTGAGCATGGCGCACTCTCACCAGGCGGCGATCGAGTGGACGATCACGCCGGAGAACTGGTCCGGGCGCGTCGAGGTCGTCTCCGCGCTCGACGGCCGGGTGACTAACGGCAACGTGGCGCGCTACCGACAGCTGGAAGGCCGTCACCTCGATCCCGTCTCCCCGCGTACGTTCGGCCCCGAGGTGATCGCGCTGAAGGTGCGCACCCGGCAGTCGACGTTGTACGTCTCCGAGGCGGCCCGCACGCGCGTGTTCGACGGCGACGAGGCGATCGCGGCCGAGCGCAGCCTCTATCAGATGGAGGACTACATCCAGCAGGTCCTGAGCTTCGATGCGCAGGAGGGCAGACCGCTGCGCGTCGAGAAGCTGGTCGCGTTCTACACCTCACGGGATCGGGCGATCAACGAACCGCTCGGCAACGCCGGCAAGTCGGTGGCACGCTACTCGGATTTCGCCGAGGCCCTGGCTCGCCACGCCGACGCCTGGGACGAGCTGTGGCGCAGGTGCGACTTCCAACTTCCGCACGAGCCACGCGTGCAGCTCCTGCTGCGACTGCACATCTCCCATGTCCTGCAGGTCTGCTCGCGACACACCGTCGACCATGACGCCGGCGTTCCGGCCCGCGGCCTCAACGGCGAGGCCTATCGCGGCCACGTGTTCTGGGACGAGCTGTTCGTCTACCCGTTCCTCAACTTCCGCCTGCCCGAGATCACCCGGGAGCTGCTGATGTACCGCTACCGCCGGCTGGGTGAGGCGCGAGCGGCAGCGCGCGAAGCCGGTTACCGGGGAGCCATGTTCCCGTGGCAGAGCGGCAGCGACGGCAAGGAGGAGACCCAGGTCGTGCACCTGAATCCCCTGTCGGGAAGATGGGAGCCGGACCTCAGCCACAACCAGCGCCACGTCAACGCGGCGATCTTCTACAACATCTGGCACTACTACGAGGCCACGGCGGACGTGGAGTTCCTGCGCGATTACGGCGCCGAGATGATGCTCGAGATCGCGCGCTTCTGGGCCTCCATCGCCCACTACAACACCGAGAGTGACCGCTACGAGATCCTCGGCGTGATGGGGCCCGACGAGTTCCACGAGAAGTACCCGGGCGACCAGCAGGGGGGCGTGAACAACAACGCCTACACGAACGTCCTCGTGGCGTGGATCTGCGAAACGGTGCTCAAGGTCCTCGACCTCCTACCGGACAGTCGCGCGCGGGCGCTGCGGGCCCGCATCGGCCTCACCGACGAGGAGGTCGGAGCCTGGCGGGAGATGAGTCGCAAGATGTTCGTGCCCTTCCACGACGGCGGGATCATCAGCCAGTTCGAGGGCTATGAGAAGCTCGAGGAGCTCGACTGGGCCGCCTACCGCGACAAGTACGGCAACATCCAGCGGCTCGACCGAATCCTCAGGTCCGAGGACGACGATCCCGACCGCTACAAGCTGGCCAAGCAGGCGGACACCATCCTGCTGTTCTTCCTGTTCTCCGAGGACGAGCTACGCGAGCTGTTCGAGCGGCTGGGCTATGAGTACACGCCCGTGACCGCGCGCAGGACGATCGACTACTACGACGAGCGGACCTCTCACGGATCCACGCTGAGCTTCATCGCCCACGCCGGCGTGCTCGCGGCGATCGATCCGGAGAGCTCGTGGGAACGGTTCATGGTGGCGCTCGAAAGCGACGTCGGGGATGTGCAAGGCGGGACCACCAAGGAGGGCATTCACATGGGGGTCATGTCCGGGACGCTCGATCTGATCCAGCGGAGCTACGCGGGCAGCGCCATCCGCGACGGCGTCCTGTACTTCGCGCCGCGGCTGGGCGACCGGCTGGAGGGACTGGACTTCTCCATGCAGTTCCGCGGAACGCCGATCCACGTGACGCTCGAGGGTGGGGAGCTGACTGTGGAAGCCGACTCCGAGGGCTTGAGCCGGCCGATCAGGGTCGGGGTGGCAGATGAGGTGGTCGAGCTTTGCCCAGGGGACCGTCACGCGTTCGCCCTGCAGGAGAGCAGCGCCGCGCACTACCAACATCAACCGGAGGGAAAGCGATGACCGGGCCGGACGGCTTTCAGGGGGGGATCTTCGACATCGACGGCGTGCTTGTCGACTCGCCACACGAGCGCGCGTGGCGGGAGGCGCTGCGCGAGCTGATGGAGTCCGATTGGAGCGAGATCCGCGCGCAGACGACGTGGTCGCCGGAGCGCTTCACGCCACAGGTCTATCAGCAGGTCATGTCCGGCAAACCGCGGATGGCCGGGGCGCTGGCCGCACTCGATTATTTCGAGGTGCCCGATGCCCAGGCCCGGGTGGACAGCTACGCGCAGCGCAAGCAGGACATGGTGATCGCGCTCATCAAAGCGGGTGAGTTCGAGGCCTATCCCGATGCGCTGCGATTCATCATGGCGGTGCGCGACCTCGGCATCCCGGTGGCGGCCGCCTCCTCGTCCAAGAACGCGGGCCTGTTCTTGGCGCAGATCCGGCTTGATACGTTCGCCGAGCAGGAGGGGCTGGACTACGACTTCCTGCGTCCCGGCCTCAGCCTGCTCGAGTTCTTCGATGCCGACATCTCCGGCCGCGACTTCGCCCAGGGCAAGCCGAATCCCGAGATCTTCCTGACCGGAGCCCACGAGCTCGGCGCGCCGCCCGCCGAGTGCTTCGTCGTCGAGGACGCCGTGTCCGGGATCCAGGCCGCCAAGGCGGGCGAGATGGCTGCCCTCGGGATCGCCCGCGCCGGCGACTCCGACGCCCTCTCGGCTGCCGACGCGGATCTCGTGGTCACCTCCCTGGACGATGTCGACTTGCAGCTCCTCGGGGACGGCAACTTGGCGCGAACGGAGAGATCATGACCAGCTCAGCGCCGCGCGGGACGCACGTCGAAGGCGGGGCGGGCGCCCAGCAGGTCACGACGCTCACGATCGGCGTCGACATCGGCGGGACGAAGGTCGCCGCCGGCGTCGTCGATGAGGACGGCGCGATCATCGCCATGACGCGACGCGACACTCCGGCCGACGATCCGACGAGGACCGCCGACGTTATCGCAGACGCCGTCCGCGAGCTGATCGCCGCGCACGAGGTGGCGGCGATCGGGCTGGGCGCCGCCGGCTTCGTGGACGCCGCGCGCTCCAACGTGATGTTCGCCCCCAACCTGGCCTGGCGCGACGAGCCGCTGCGCGCGTCGATCGAGCATCGCCTCGGGCTCCCCGCGGTGGTCGAGAACGACGCCAACGCCGCCGCCTGGGCGGAGGCCCGCTTCGGCGCCGGCCGCGGCGAGGACTATGTCGTCGTCCTCACCGTGGGAACCGGAATCGGCGGTGGCATCGTGGTCGGAGGCCAACTGCTGCGGGGGCGCTACGGCGTCGCCGCTGAGATCGGCCACTTGAACATCGTGCCCGACGGGCGGCGCTGCGGCTGCGGACTGCAGGGGTGCTGGGAGCAGTACGCCAGCGGGCGAGCCCTCGTCCAAGAGGCCTATGAGCAAGCGATCGCGTCGCCAGCCCTCGCCGGGGAGCTTCTACGGCTCGCCGGCGGAGAGCCGGAGGGCATCACTGGGCCCATCATCACGCGGGCCGCCCAGTCCGGCGACGTCGCGGCGCTGCAGTGCTTCGACGAGGTGGGCCGATGGCTGGGTCGGGGCATGGCCCAGCTGGCCGCGATCCTCGACCCGGGTGTGTTCGTCATCGGGGGCGGCGTATCGGACGCTGGCGACCTGCTTCGCGAGCCGACCATGCGTGCGTACCGAAAGCACCTAACGGCACGGGGGCACCGGCCGACCGCCGACGTGCGCATAGCGGTGATGGGCGGGGAGGCCGGGATTGTCGGCGCCGCCGACCTCGCGCGCCAGCCTGACAGGGCACGTCCGGCTGGACCGCCCCCCGGTGGCGTGGAGGGCGGCTCGAGTTCCTTGCGCAGTGGAGACGGCGGGAATTGAACCCGCGTCCGCAGTCGCGTGAGTGGTGGCTTCTACGAGCGTAGCCGGCACTCTGGTCTCGTCCCCCGCTCGCCTTGCCGGCCGGGTTGTGGGGGACCAGCTCCGAAAAATGTCCCCGGATCGGCTGGAGCGAGCCTCACCGGGTAAGCCTGCTGAATGATCCCGGCGACTCCGCCGCAGGCGGGCCAGAGGCCAGGACGCTCACGGCTTAGTGCTAGTGACTAAGCGGCGAGCGCGTACTCGTGAGAGTCCGCACTTATTGTTTTCCCGGGTGTTTTACGAGGCCTCCCGGGACCTCGACTCGCAACCACCCCCACGAAGCCGACCACGTCGAAGCCTGTCGTCCCCGAGGAGTATGTGCCTCCTCAGAGTATAGGACCCGGCCCGCCTCGCGCCCGCCCCGGGACCGCCTCGCGGGCATCGATAAGACCTGCGTAAGAGCCGATCGGGGCCTGTCAGAATCAGTTAGCACAGATGGAATCAAGCACCCCGATCATCGCCGAGCCGGTACCCGAGCCGACGCCCGTACCCGAACCGACGCCCGCCTCGCAGCTGTCTGGTCCGGTTGACGTCGGCCCGGATCCGAGCCGTGAGCCGCACCCGAGCCCCCACCGGACCCCGCCCTGGCCCGGCCAGCGGCCGCGGGAGTCGTTCTTCAAGCGCCGGATCGCTCCCCTGGGGGCGGCGCTGGTCGCGCTGCTGACGAAGATCAAGGCGGTCATTCTGCTGCTGGGCAACGTCAAGCTGCTCGTCACCGCCGGCTCGATGCTGGTCTCGGTCGCGGCGTACGCGACCATCTGGGGCTTTGACTTCGCGCTCGGGTTCGTGATCCTCCTGCTCGTCCACGAGATGGGCCACGTGATCGCCCTGCGGCGGGAGGGAATTCGCGCCAGCGCGCCGATGTTCATCCCCTTCCTGGGCGCGGTGATCAGCGCCCGGTCGCTCGGTGACAACGCCGCCGCCGAGGCGCGCGTCGGCCTGGCCGGACCCATCCTGGGCAGCATCGGATCGGCGGCCTGCCTGATCGTCTGGCAGCTCACCGGCCACGACTTCTGGCGGGCGCTGGCCTATACCGGTCTGCTTCTGAACTTGTTCAACCTGCTGCCGGTGGTGCCGCTGGACGGCGGTCGGGCGATGGCCGCGATGGCCCCCTGGATGTGGTTCGCGGGCTTTGCCGGGATGATCGCGCTGGCGATCCTGTTCCCGAACCCGATCATCCTGATCATCGTCGTGTTCGCGGCGTTCGAGACCTACCGGCGCTGGAAGCTGCGGCGCGCCGGCGGCGTCCAGCAGGAGGCCTACTACCGCGTGGCCTCACGAGATCGCTGGCTGGTGGCCGGGGTCTACCTGACGCTCGTGGCCCTGCTGGTGATCGGGATGGACGCGACACATCTGGCGCGCACCCTCGGCTAACCGTCGTCCCTGATCAGCGGTCCGGCGACGCACCCTCGGCCGACCGCGATGCGTCAGTAGCGGTCTCGGGGATCGCGGGCGGCCGCGGCATCGCGCCGTCCCCAGTAGAACGTGTAGAAGACCGACAGGATCAGCCCGATGATCCCCACCACGAGCAGCACCGTGCCCGCGGTCTGGATATCGAAGCCCTTCACGGTGGCGGTCACCGCCCACTTCAGGATCGCTCCGACGGCGATCAGGACGATCGATGTGCCGATGGTCATGTCTGTCTGGATACCCCGGGTTGGATTGGCCGACCCACTCTACTTGCGCTCCGGGCCTCAGCGTCCCACTTCTCGCAACTCTCGTTGCACGTCGCGGGCCATGTCCCGCGTACGGATCGACTGGCGCTTGTCGTACAGGTCCTTGCCCTTGGCCAGCGCGATCTCGACCTTGGCTCGCGAGCGGGGGCCCGAGAAGTACATCCGCGTCGGCACCAGGGTGAGTCCCCGCTCGTGGGTGCGGACCTCTAGGCGCTCGATCTCGCGGCGGTGAAGCAGGAGCTTGCGGGGCCGCTCGGACTCGTGATTCTCCCGGGATGCGGGGCCGTAGGGCGGGATGTAGACGCCCATCAGCCACACCTCGCCGTCACGCACGATCGCGTAGGCGTCCTTGAGCTGGGCCTTGCCGTCGCGCAGCGACTTGACCTCGGTGCCGGTGAGCACGATCCCGCATTCGAAGCGCTCGAGCAGGTTGTAGCGGTACGAGGCCTGCCGGTTGGTGGCGACGTCGCCCGCGGCTGCCTTGCGTTTACGTGTCTTGGCCATCGGTGTTCACTCCCCGATCGGTTGCGCCGGGAGCAGGTCCACCCTACCCCGTGGCGCATCGATGGACCCGACGCGCACCCGGACTTGGTCGCCCAGGCGCAGCATCCCGCCGTTGCGGGTTCCGACCAGCATCGTGGCCTGCTCGTTGAGCTCCCACCAGTCACCGCGCAGCCGGCGAACCGGCAGCATGCCCTGAAACTGCAGTCCCTCCCCGAAGGCCAAGAAGGCGCCGGCGCCGATCAGCCCCACGACCTCGCCCTCGAACGTCTGGTCGCGGTCACCGCTCGCGATGACGCCCTCGAGCAGGAAGCAGCGGGCGATGTCATCGGCGTCGCGCTCGATCGTCATCGCCTCGCGCTCGCGCGTCGAGGTCCAGGGGCCGGCTCCGGCCACGAACGAGCTCTCCGGCCGGGGTTCGCCGGCGATCGCCGACAGCAGCCCACGGTGGCAGATGAGGTCCGGATAGCGGCGGATCGGCGATGTGAAGTGGCAGTAGCGCCGCGAGGCGAGCCCGGCGTGACCCAGGTTGCGCTCGTCGTAGTAGGCCTGCTTGAGCGAGCGCAGGACGAGGCTGTTCAGCGCCCGGCCGCCATGGCCGGAACGCCTGACCCAGGCGGCCACCAGCGCCGAGGCCTCCCCGACCAGCTCGGTCGCCTGCTGGCGGGTCAGCGGACCATCGGGCACCGGCGGCGTTGGCACCCCGAGCGAGGCCAGCTGCTCGATCAGCCGCTCCACCGCAGTCCCCTCGGGGCGCTCGTGAACGCGGTACAGGGTGGGAATCTGCCTGTCGGCGAGCAAACCGGCGACCTGCTCGTTGGCGGCGATCATCAGGTGCTCGATCAACCGGTGTGACTCGGTCTGCACCGAAAGCTCGCCCGACACCACGTCGCCGGCCCGGTCAAAGCGAAACTCGGGCTCGCCGGAGTCCAGCACCAGCGCCGCCCGGGCGTCGCGCAGCGCCCCCAACGCCCCCGACGCGGCGCGGGCGAGGGCCAACGGCTCCCCCCAGGGCTCGGCCGCGGCCTCGGCGCCCGAGAAGATCCGGTCCACCCGGTCGTAGTCCAGGCGCTCGTCGGAGCGAATCACCGACCGGTACATGGAGGCGCTGGTCACCCCCCGCTCCCCGATCGTCATCTCGACGGTGACCGTCAGGCGATCCTCGCCGGGCACCAGCGAGCAGGCCCGGTTCGAGAGCGCGCTCGGGAGCATCGGCTCGACCGCTCCCGGGACATAGACACTGGTCCCTCTCCGATACGCCTCGCGGTCGACCAGCGCGCGGGGCTTCACGTAGGCCGACACGTCGGCGATGTGGACCCACACCCGCCACGACCCGCCGTCCTGCACCTCCGAAGACGAGATCGCGTCGTCGAAGTCACGCGCCGTGACCGGATCGATCGTGAACGTGGGCAGCTCGCGGAGATCGCGCCGTCCCGAGGCATCGACCGGCGCGTCCGCCTCACCCTGTGCCTCCCGCTCGACAGCGGGGTCGAAGCCTCGTCGCAGGCCGCGATCGAGCATCAGCGCGCCGATCACGTCCCGGGCCACGTCGGGCCGGCCGAGCCGGCGCGCGATCGAGGGGCGCCGCGAGGAGCCTCGTCCGTTCGAGCGCGCGGAGGCGCCCAGGAGGACCAGGTCGCCGATGTCGTAGCGCCGATCTCGGCTGACGACGACTCGCGGGCCGGGGCCGAAGAACGGTTCGGCGACCAGGAACTTGCCCTGCCGGGCGAGGACCGCGACCCTCGCGCTCGGGCGCGGGTCGGCGACCGGCCCGCTCACCGCAGTTCGGCGGCGACCGTCCGCTCGGCGACGGCGAGCGCGGTGTCCACGTGCGAGAGGGGGTTGGTGAAGGCGTACACGTTCGGCCGGATCCCGGCGCCCCGGCGCACCCCTCCGCCTCCCAGGTTGTGGCCGTCGGGCGTGAAGTACTCACCGACCGTGAAGTCCAGAGCGCCGCCGTTGGGCAGCGGCTGGATCTCCTGGAAGACGCCCTTGCCGTAAGTGTGGGTTCCCACCACCTTGGCTCTCCCGCGATCCTGCAGCGCGCCGGTGACGATCTCGGCCGCCGAAGCCGTGCCCTGATCCACGAGCACGACCATCGGGATCTTGGCGGAGATCGCACCCCCTTTGGCCATGTACACCTGGCGGGGCTGGCTACGCCCGTCGGTGGAGACGATCGTCCCGTCGGGGATGAAGATGCTGGCCGTGTTGACCGCCTCCTCCAGAAGGCCGCCCGGGTTCTCCCGCAGGTCCAGGATCAATCCCCGCGCGCCCCCGTGCAGCAGCTTGTCGACCTGGGCGCGCACCTCCGCCCCGGCGCCGGCGGCGAAGCTCGTCAGCTGCACGTAGCCGAGCTTGGCGCCGTGGAAACCGAGGATCCGGCTGGTGGCCACGGGAACCGTGATCTCGGCGCGCATGACGGAGAGCTTCCGCGACTGCGTTCCGCGGCGTACGGTGAGCGTCACCCTGGTGCCAACCCGACCTCTTATCAGACCGGCCGCGTAATCGCTCGAGCGGCCGGCCAGCGAATGGGAGTCCACAGCGGTGATCACGTCGCCGCGCCTGAGTCCCGCCTCGGCCGCCGGGTATCCCGTGTGGACCTCGACCACCCGGAACCCCTGTGGCCCAGCTACGCCGTCGATGCCCACACCGGTGAATTGCGAGTTGGTCTCGTCCTGAAAGCCCTGGTAGGCGGTGGGATCGTAGTAGTGAGAGTAGGGGTCGTCGAGGCTGGTCACCGCCGCCGTCAATCCCTGGTCGACGAGCTGGTTGGTGCTCACCTTCCGGTAGTAATCCTTGGAGAGCAGGCCCATGACCTGATTGACGAGCTTGTCGCTCGAGCTCTGCGAGACGAAGGCGCTGCGGATCGGCGACGGCAGCCAGCTGGGATGACCCCCCAGCCAGAGTCCGACTGCGAGCGCGACCACCGCCGCCACGGCGAGCGCCGCGATGCGTGGGGCCCGTGACCGTCGCGCGTACATAGCCTGTTCAGGGTAGCCGCCTGAGCACCGCCGGCGGCCCCCGGACCCCGCTCCCGAAGCCGCCTAGACGCGCAGGAAGCGGCGCAGCGAGAGCCCGGAGCCGAGCGCTGAGACGAGCACGCCGGCGCCCATCAGCACGGCGATCAGCGCCGCGAACGAGATCGTCTGGGGCGCCGAGATCAGGGTCCAGTTGTTGGCCAGCGGATCCAGCAGGGCAAGCTTGGTGATGCCCAGGACCACAATCGCCAAGAACGCGCCGGCCGCGCCCACCACGATGCCCTCGATCACGAACGGCCAGCGGATGAACCAATCCGTGGCTCCAACCAGCTTCATGACCTCGACCTCTCTCCGGCGCGAGTACAGCGACAGGCGGATCGTGTTTGCGATCAGCAGGACCGACGCGATCGTGAGCAGCACGGTCAGAGCCGCCGCCGTGATCGTCACCAGGTTGGTGACCTCGAGGATCTTCCTGGTGTCGTTGCGCTTGTTGGAGACGCTCTGGATCGCGGGATCTAGCGTTGCCCCGGACTGTCCGCCGGATGCTGGGGGCGTCAGCGAGTTGTGCACGGCCAGCACGTTGGCCGGATTGTCGGGGATCACGTGGAAGGTGTCGGGCAGCGGGTTTGAGCCCAGCAGCTGGTAGGCGGCGGGATCGGCCTTGGACTGCTGCTCGTAGGCGGTCTGCTTGGAGACGAACTGCACCGACTTGACGTGCGGGACGGCCAGCAGCTCCCGCCGGACCCGAGCCTCGTCGGCGGCCGTGGCGCTGGTCTTCATGTACACGTCCACCTCGACGCGGCTGCGCACGCTGGCGGCGGCACCGTTGGTGGCCTGCACGATCGGGATGAACACCCCGAGCACCAGCATCGTCACCAACACGGTCGCCAGCGCGGCGAAGCTCGGCGCGGCGCTGCGGCGCATCGCGCGCATCGCCTCGCGCAAGAAGAAGCCGATCCGCACGGGCTAGACCCCCGGCGGCCTGGTCACGGGCGCGCGCAGCCGGCGGGCCAGATCACGCGTGCTCTCGTCCCGCGTGTAGCGCCCGGCTGCCTCGTCACGGACGATCCGCCCGCGGAACAGCTCCAGCACCCGCCGGCGCATCTTGTCGACCATCGCCTGGTCGTGGGTGGCCACGAGCACCGTGGTGCCGGTGCGGTTGATCCGGTACAGCAGCCGCATGATGTCGATGCTGGTCTCGGGATCGAGGTTGCCGGTGGGCTCGTCGGCCAGCAGCAGCGGCGGATGGTTGACGAACGCGCGCGCGATCGAGACGCGCTGTTGCTCACCGCCTGAGAGCTGGTCCGGGAAGTTGTGCAGCTTGGTGGCAAGCCCGGTCAGGCGCAGGATGTCGGGGACCTTGGCGCGGATCTCACGCCGGCCGACGCCCTGGACCCGCAGCGCGTAGGCGACGTTGTCGTACACCGTCTTGTTCGCCAGCAGCTTGAAGTCCTGAAAGACCACTCCGACGTTACGCCGGAAGTACGGGACCCGCTTGCGCGAGATCTGGTCGAGATCGTGCCCGGCGACCCGGATGACGCCGCCGGTCGGCTCGAGCTCCTTGATCAGCAGCCGCATGACGGTCGACTTGCCCGATCCGGTCGGGCCGACGAGAAAGACGAATTCCCCTCGGTCGATCGAGAACGTCGCCTGGTCGAGTCCGACGTCGCCGGCGTAGAGCTTGGAGACGCCACGGAAGTCGATCACGCGGCGGCCGTCGGTTGACGGGGGAGCGGCCGGCCGGGGACGCGCCGCGGGCGCTGCAAGCTCACGCTTGCGCGAGCGGCGCGTGATTTTCGATGAGGTAGCCATAGAGTGCGCGCAGCGTAGCGAGCACCCTTGACCGCTGTCCTCTCTAAGACGCCCTTGCAACGCGATTTGCAGGAGCAACGCGCCCGGCAGGCGCGTCCGCCGGCGGTTGGTGACCCCGGTGCGCCGCGCAACCCCGCAGGCTCGGTACCGTTACCCGGGATGACCTCGATCGCCGTCTCGACGCTGGACAACGGCCTGCGTCTGCACCGGATCGCCGTCGACGGGACCCGCGCGGTGACGATCCTGGCCGCGTTCGACGCCGGGGCCCGCACCGAGCGCCCCGAGGAGAACGGCATGGCCCACTTCCTCGAGCACCTGGTGTTCAAGGGCGGCGAGAAGTACCCGAGCTACCGTGACGTCAATGAGGCCGCCGAGTCCATCGGCGCCGTGCTCAACGCCTACACCAGCCACGACCTGGTCGCGTTTCACATCACCGCCCGCTCTCAGCGTGGGCTCGAGGCCGCCGATCTGCTGACCGACTTCGTGGCCCGCCCCCGGATCGATCCCGGGGAGCTCGACCGTGAGCGCGGCGTCGTCGTCCAGGAGATCGCGCGCGCCAACGATCAGCCCGCCGCCCTGGCCGAGAACCTGATCGACGAGGCCGCCTTCGGCGACCACCCGCTCGGGCGTCCCGTACTCGGGCCGGCCGAACACATCCGAGACCGGTTCACCCGGGAGGGGATCGTGGACTTCCGCAACCGGCGCTGGTCCCCGGAGCGCGGAGCCGCGTTCGTGGTCGGCAATCTCGAGGCGCTGGGCGACGACGGGGTGCTCGAGGATCTGTTCGGCCGCTTTGTCTCAGAGCCCGCGCCCGACGCCTACGAGCCCGCGCCCCCCCAGCAGCCTCGCATCCTGGTCAGCGAGCGCGATTCCAACCAGTCGCACCTGCGCCTCTCCTACCGGCCCACGATCGACGTGGCCGCTCCCAAGGAGCGGGCGGCGCTGGCCATCTACTCGACGCTCCTGGGCGGCTCGATGGGCTCGCGCCTGTTCGACGAGATCCGCGAGCAGCGCGGGCTCGCCTATTCCGTCAGCGCGTTTCCGCATGCGTATGCCGACGTTCCGGTGCTGCAGCTGTCGGCCGGCCTGGAGTCGGCCAAGTGCGTCGACGCGTACCGGCGGATGAAGGAAATCGTGAGCGAGTTGCGCGACCAGGGTCCCACGGAGGGCGAGGTCAGGCGCGCGCAGGCCTACGCGGCGGGAGCGCGGACGATCGCGTTCGAGAACACGGGGGCCGTGGCCCGCTATGCGGCGCAGCAGACGATCGTGTACCGCGAGGACGTCGACCCCGACGCCGCGATCGAGCTGCTCGATCAGGTCAGCTTCGACGAGGTGCGGTCCGTCGCCGCCGGGGTCGCCGACGAGCTGTCGGTGGCCGTCGTGGGGCCCCACACGCTCCAGGAGATGGAGATCGACTGAGACACTGGCTCGCCGCAGGCCTGGCCGTGCTGGTCGCGGCGGTGGCGATCACGCTGGCGGTGTTCGGCTCGCTCAGCCATACCAGCCGCCACGATTCCTCGTTCGATGCGGGCGCGAAGGTGCTCGCCTCCAGGTCGGCGGCGAGGCCGCGACCAGCGACCTCGTCATCGGTCCCGAAGCCTGCCAACCTGATCACCAGCGGTCACCGGGTCCCGGCGACCCCGGCCGAGGTGTCGCTCCAGGCCTCGCTCGCCAAGATGATGGGCCAGGCGGGACCGAGCAGCGGCGCGCTCGTCTACGACCTGGGGGCGCGTGCGGAGCTGTTCGCGCTGCGCCCCGCGATCGGACGACCCCCGGCGTCGGTGGAGAAGCTGTGGACGACGACCGCTCTGATGATGCGCCTCGGTCCCGACGCCCGCCTGCACACCGCGGTGCTCGGCACCGGCTCGCTTCGCGACGGCGTCTGGCACGGCAACCTGTATCTGCGCGGCGGGGGCGATCCGACGTTCGGCGATCCGAGCTTCAACCAGGTCTGGGAGCAGGGCTACGGGCCGACCGCCAACCAGCTGGTCGGCCAGCTCCAGGCCTATGGAATCCGCCGCGTGACCGGGCTCGTGTTCGCCGACGAATCCCTGTTCGATCGCCGGCGGGGCGGCCTGATGACCAATTACGCCCCCGACGTTCCCGACTTCGGCGGTCAGCTGTCGGCCCTGACCTATGACCACGGTTCCGTGGTGCCCCACTATTCGCCGGCCGTGTTCGCGGCTCGGGAGCTGGTGCTCACGATGCGCAGCTCGCACATGGCCGTCACCGCCTCACGGCGGGCCGCGACCACGCCCCGGCGCGCCCGGCTGCTGGCGATCGTGAGCTCCCCGCCGATGTCGGTGATGACGCGTCTGATGGACGTGCCCTCCGACGACCTGTTCGCCGAGCTGTTCACCAAGCAGCTCGGCGTGCTCTTCGGGCGGGGAGGCTCGATCTCGGCCGGCGCCCACGTGATCTCGCAGACGATCGAATCGAGCTTCGGATTACACCCGAGGATCCTCGACGGCTCGGGGCTCTCGCGTGACGATCGCTCGTCTCCGCTGCAGGTCGTCGAGCTGCTGCGCGATATCTGGCGCACCCCGGCCGGAGACGAGCTCCAGGCCTCTTTGCCGACGGTCGGCGTCAACGGGACCGTGCAGTCGATCGCCGCCAAGACCGCTGCTCGGGGACGGTGCGTGGCCAAGACCGGAACGCTTGACGACGTCACCAACCTGGCCGGCTACTGCCACAGCCGCGGTCACCACGTGGTCGCGTTCGCGTTCTTCGTCGACGGCCCGGAGAACTGGGTCGCCCTGGCGCTGGAGGGCAAGCTCGTGGCGGCGGTCGCCCGTTATTGACGACCGGCCGGTGCAGGCTGCACAATCGCGCTCGTGGAGGCAGCCGCGGCACTGAACCTCAACGAGCTCCAGCGCTACCTGAGCCGGATCGGGGACCGCTGGCCGCTGGCGGTCGTGCTGCTCGGCGGGGCGCGCGTGGATGACGTTCGCGGCGCGCCGCCCCAGCGCGAGCGAGGCCCCGAATACGTGGTCGTGCTCGTCTCCGCGGCGTTTGAGGGGGTGCCGTGGCTGGAGCGCGTCTACCAGGCGACTTCGCTGTGGGACGGGATGGAGATGGGCGACACCGCCGACGTCCATTGCTACACGACCAAGGAGTTCCTTCGCAAGCGGGTGACCACGCCGGCGGTGCGCGCCGTGACCGAGCGCGGCCTGCTGCTGTTCGAGGACACGGCCGAGCTGGCCGGGAGCACCTAAGTCACGAGCCGATCGAGACCATCCGCTCGATCGGGATCCGCGCCGCGGCGGCGATCTCCGGATCCACCTTGACCTCGGGCCCGCCGTCGCGCAGGGCGTCACGGAGCTTGGGCAGCGTGATCATCTTCATGAAGCGGCAGTGCGCGGCCTCGTTGGCGGCGACGAAGTCGACGCCCGGGGCGGCCTGGCGCAGGGGGTGCAGCATGCCCGTCTCGGTGGCGACGATCGCCGAGCCCCCGCGCTCGGAGTCCGCCCGCTCGCGGGCATACCGAAGCATCCCGCCGGTCGAGAGCATCCGCACGCCCTCGGCGGCGATGTCCCCGGCCGCGACGTACTCCATCACGCTGGTCGAGCACCCGCATTCGGGATGGATCAGGAAGTCGGCGTCTGGATGCCGAGCGCGCACCGAGGCGATGTCGCCGGGCCTGATCCCGGCGTGCACGTGGCATTCCCCGCTCCACACGTGCATCGAGCGACCGAGCGTCTTCTCCACGTAGGCGCCCAGGAACATGTCCGGCCCGAACAGGATCTCGACGTCGTCGCCGTGCTCGGCGTAGATGTGGCGCACGACCTCGACGGCGTTTGCCGAGGTGCAGCAGTAGTCGGTCTCGGCCTTGACCTCGGCGGTCGTGTTGACGTACATGACGACGATCGGGCGGACGGGGGCGAATTGGCGCTTCCACTCGCGCAGCTGGTCGGCGGTGATCGAATCCGCGAGCGAGCAGCCCGCATCGAGATCCGGGATCAGCACGCGCTTGTCGGGACACAGGATCGACGCGGTCTCGGCCATGAAGTGCACGCCGCAGAAGACGATCGTGTCCGCCTCGGCGGCAGCCGCGCGCTGGGAGAGCCCCAGCGAGTCCCCGACGTAGTCGGCGACGTCCTGGATCTCGGGCAGCTGGTAGTTGTGGGCGAGGATGATCGCTCCGCGCTGCGCGGCCAGGGCGCGGACCTCCTCCTGCAGCTCGGGAATGTTCTCCAGCATCAGGGGCGCACCCGAGGCGCCCAGCATCGGCAGGTTCATGGCATCAACTCGAGGATCAGGGAGAGGTCGAGCGCAGGTGCGCTGTGGGTGAGCGCGCCTACCGAGACGAAGTCTACGCCGGTGGCCGCGATCTCCCGGACCGTCTCCAGGGTCACGCCGCCGCTGGCCTCGAGCTCGGCGCGCCCGGCGACCGCGCCCACCGCCTCCCGCAGCCCGCTCGGGGTCATGTTGTCAAGCAGGATCCGGGGTGCGCCCGCCGCCAGGGCCTCCGAGACCTCGCCCAGGGTGCGGCACTCGACCTCGAGCGGGAGCTCCGGTGCGGCGGCCCGGGCGCGGGCGACGGCCTCGCCGATCCCGCCCGCCATGGTGGCATGGTTCTCCTTGATCAGGATCGCGTCATACAGCCCGGCGCGGTGATTTACGGCGCCCCCGGCGCGGACCGCCGCCTTCTCCAGCGAGCGCAGCCCCGGCGTGGTCTTGCGGGTATCGAGGATTCGTGCCCCTCCAATTTCTTCCACGGCTCGCACGTAGCGCGCCGCCTGCGTGGCCACGCCTGACAGCCGGGCCAGGAAGTTCAGCGCCGTGCGCTCGGCCGAGAGAAGCGCCCGCGCCCGGCCCTCCACGGCGAGCACGTCGCCACCGTCGCGCCACTCCCCCTCGGGCCTCAGGCGGCGGGCGCGCACCTCGGGGTCAAGGGCGGCGAACACCGCCTCGGCGACCTCGAGGCCGAACACCACGCCCGGCGCCTTTTGGGTGATCACGGCCCTGGCGCGCGCGTCCTCGGGCACCGTCGCCGCGGTGGTCACATCGCCGGTTCCGAGATCCTCCTGGAGCGCGCGGGCGACGGTATCGGCCAGATCATCGACGGGCATTGGCTGGCGAGGATAGCCCGGCGTGGGAGCGAGTCAGACGCGCCCTGTGATCGCAATGTGAGGAGGTTCTGGTAGGTTTGCGCATGTTCGCAGGGGAACGTGCGAACGGGACCGGGTGCTCGTCGTCGACGCAGCACGAAACACCAGAAGGAGGACTGATGTCTCACATCATCAAGTCTGCAGCCGCAGTTCTGGGCGTGTTCGCCATGGTCGGCGGCACCGCCTCGGCGGCGCAGGGGCCACCGCCGCCGCCCAAGGCGGCCAACGGGCACAAGGTGACCCAGCTCGCGGCCAACCTCATTACGCCGACCTCGTTTGCCGTGGGCGCCAACAACGTGTTCGAGGGAGACGCCGGCGCCGAGAACGGTCCGCCCAACGGAGGCGTGTTCGTACTCAAGGGCGGGACCGCCACCAAGCTTGCGGGGTCGCCGGCCTTCGTCGCCGGCCTCGCCTGGCATCGGGGAGCGCTGTATGTCAGCGGCGGCTTCGTCACGGGCCCCAACAGCGCCACGTGGCAGCTGTTGAAGTGGAGCGGCTGGAACGGCACCACGTTCACCAAGCAGCAGGCGATCTACACCGCGCCCAAGAAGTTCCAGGGCTTCAACGGGATCGCCTTCGGTCCCGACGGACGCCTGTACGCGGGCGTCGACGCCGGCCTGCTTAACCACAATGACCACGGCCCGGCCAAGACGCCGTACGTGTACAAGATCCTGTCGCTGAAGGCCAACGGCACGGGCCTGAAGGTTTACGCGACCGGCATCCGCCAGCCGTGGCAGCTCGCCTTTCCCCACGGCTCCAAGGTTCCGTTTGTCTCGAACCTCAACCAGGACACGGGCAAGGGCAACCAGAAGAACGGGCCCGACTTCCTGCTCAAGGTCCACAAGGGCGACAACTACGGGTTCCCGACCTGCAACTGGGTGATCAAGAGCAAGTGCACGACATACAGCAAGCCCTACAAGTTCCTGCCGCCGCACTTTGACCCGATGGGGCTGGCGATCATCGGCAAGACCTTGTACATGACCTCGTTCGCCGGTACCACGGGCAAGGCCGGCGAGGTGTTCTCGATGCCGGTGAGCGGCGGCAAGCCCAAGCCGTTCCTGACCGGCTTCGTGTCACCGATCGTCGGTCTGGGTCAGAGCGCCGGCACGCTGTACGTCGGCGCCTTGACCGGACAGGCGTTCTCGGTCAAGCCGTAGCCGCTGCGGGGCGCTCGGCGGGCTCCAGGGTCCGCCGGGCGTCCGCCAGCACGCGGATCGTGGCGAAGCTCGGGTCGGCGGCCCCGTGCAGCCGCGCCCCCGCGGCGGTCAGCGCCCGCAGGTAGGCCACGACCTCGGCGGTGACCCGCTCCCCGGGCAGCAGCGTGGGTACGCCCGGCGGATATCCCGCAATCGACTCGCAGGAGATCCGCCCGATGGCGTCGTCGACGGCCACGACCTCCCCCTCGCCCAGGAACGCGTCGCGAATCGGAACCACCGTCTGGTGCTCCAGGGAGGCCGGCGGGAGCGCGAGCCGCGATCCCTCTCCGGGACGCGACATCCGCCGGACGGTCTCGGCGAAATCGTGGGCGAAGCGCTCGAGCGGCTCCACCGGCTGGTGCAGCCCGAGGACCAGCACCAGCGTGGCGTGGGTGGCCAGCTCGATGTAGATGTCATAGCCGGCGCGCAGCTCGGCGCCCAGCTCGTATCCGGTGCAGCCGGTGCCGCGGACGTCGATCACGATCCGCAGGGGATCCCAGCCGGCGATCCCGGGGCGGCCGACCATGTCCTCGCCGACCACCGTGCAGCCGGGAATCTCGTCGATCGACTGGCGCGCCCGGACGGCGGCGGCGATCGTGTGCTCCAGCAGATCCTCGCCGTGAACGGCGAGCTGGCGCCGGGAGCTGTCAAGCGACGCGAGCAGCAGCGAGTTGGGGCTGGTGGAGCGCACCAGCCGCACGCAGCGCGCCACCTCGTCGGCGTCGACCAGCCCGTCGGAGGCCACCAGCAGCATCGCCGACTGGGTCAGGCTGCCCACGATCTTGTGAGTCGAGGCCAGGACGGCGTCGGCACCCTGGGCCAGCGGCGAGGCGGGTAGCGCCGGATGAAAGCCGAAGTGCGATCCCCACGCGCAGTCGACCACCAGCGCGGCGCCCGCGGCGTGAGCGACCTCGGCGCATCCCTGGACGTCGGCGGCCATCCCGTAGTAGGTCGGCGAGACGATGAACGCCGCCCCGATGTCGGGCGAGCGCGCCAGCGCCTGCGCCAGCGCCCCGGGGGTGACGCCGTGGGCCATGCCCAGCTCCTCGTCGTACTCGGGCGCCACGAAGCTGGCGATCCCGCCGCTGAGCACCAGCCCGTCGACGACGCTGGCGTGGGAGTTGCGCTGCACCAGGACGTGCTGGCTGGGCTTGGCCAGGGCGAGGCAGAGAGCGTGGTTTCCCTGGGTGGCCCCGTTGGTCAGAAACCATGTCTGGCCGGCGCCGTAGGCGGCGGCCGCGAGCTGCTCGGCCCGCTCGTAGGGGGTCGGCGACGGTCCGACGTCGATCCCCTCTATGTCCTGGCAGATGTCGAGCGCCAGTGCCCGCTCGCCCACCGCGCTGCGCAGTCCCGGGTCGGCTCCCGGGCCGCCCTTGTGACCGGGGACGTGGAATCGCACCGAGCCCCGGAACCCGTAGGAGACGATCGCGTCCAGGTAGGGCGCGGTGGGCATCTCGCGCCTCATCGTGCCGCCTTGAGCAGATAAGCCCGCGTGAACCCGTCCAGGTCCCCGTCGAGCACCCGGCTCACGTCGCCCATCTCGTAACCGGTCCGGTGGTCCTTGACCATCGTGTAGGGATGTAGCACGTAGGAGCGGATCTGCGATCCGAAGTTCACGTCCTGGGCCTCGCCTTTCTCCCGGGCGATCTCCTCGCGGCGCTTGCGCTCCTCGAGCTCCAGCAGCTTTGAGCGCAGCATCGTCATCGCCTCCGCCTTGTTGGAGGACTGCGAGCGCTCGTTCTGGCACTGGACGACGATTCCGGTGGGCCTGTGCGTGATCCGGACGGCCGAATCGGTCTTGTTGACGTGCTGGCCGCCGGCGCCGCTGGCGCGATAGGTGTCGATCTGCAGGTCGTCGTCGTCGATCTGCAGATCGGCGGATTCCGCGACCACGGGCGAGACCTCGACGCCGGCAAAGCTCGTCTGGCGGCGATTGGCGGAGTCGAACGGCGACAGGCGCACCAGCCGGTGCACGCCCTTCTCCGATCCGAACAGGCCGTAGGCGTTCTCGCCGGTGGCTCGGAAGGTGGCCGATTTGATGCCCGCCTCCTCGCCGGGTGAGACCTCCAGCAGCTCCACGCCGAAGCCTCGCATCTGCGCCCACCGCATCTCCATCCGCAGGACCATCTCGGTCCAATCCTGGGCGTCGGTGCCTCCGGCACCGGCGTTGACGGTCACCAGCGCGTCCCCGGAGTCATAGCGGCCCGAGAACAGGCGCTCCTCCTCCAGGGCGGCCAGGCGCTCCTGGACGTCGGCCACCTGCTCTTCGAGCTCGGCGCCGATCTCCGGGTCGGCCTCGGCCAGCTCGGCCAGCGGCTCGAGATCCTCGACGTCGCGCTCGAGCGCCACGAACACGCTCAGCTTGCGGCTTGCCCGCGAGTGCTCGGCGCTGACCTTGGCGGCTCGCTCCTGATCGTCCCAGAAGCCGGCCTCCCCCATCTCCTGCTCGAGCGCGCTCGTGCGGCGCGCCAGCTCAGCGGGGTCAAAGATAGTCCGAGAGCAGCCGAAGCTGCTCGCGGATTGCCGCGAGGCGCTGGGGAAGCGGCTCTGTGGGAGCGGTGGTCATGCCGGTTCACCCTAGCAACCGATTTGTCGCCGGCTTGGCGAACGCGGCATGCGGGTACGTGACGCCGTGTACAGGCATCCCGCCTGATCTTGGACGGAGGGAGGCTCGCCATGTACAAACAGGTGCTCGATCCGGTTTCCCATTCGCTGGGACTGACCTCGATCTTTGCCGTGATACCGCTGCTGGTGCTGTTCTTGCTCCTCGGCGTGCTGCGCCTGAAGGCCCAGTGGGCGTCGCTGATCACGTTGGCGGTGGCGATCATCGTCGCCCTGGCCGTGTATGGGATGCCGTTCGGACAGGCGGCCGACAGCGCCTTGGAGGGCGCGGCGTTCGGCTTCTGGCCGATCATGTGGATCGTCATCAACGCCCTGTGGATCTTCAACATGACGGAGGCCAGCGGGCATTTTGCGGTGCTCAAACGCGCCTTTGCCGGGGTCTCCGACGACCAGCGTGTCCAGGTGGTGATGATCGCCTTCTGCTTCGGCGCCCTGCTGGAGGCGCTGGCCGGCTTCGGCACCCCGGTGGCGATCTGCGGCATCATGCTGGTCGGCCTCGGGCTGTCGCCGATCCGGGCCGCCGCCGTCGCGTTGGTGGCCGACACGGCTCCCGTGGCCTTCGGCGCGATCGCGATCCCGATCACCACCCTCGCGCAGGTCTCGGGCCTCCCCGCCCACGACCTCGGCCAGATGGTCGGACGCCAGACGCCGTTTCTGGCCCTGCTCGTGCCGTTCGCGCTCGTGTTCATGGTCGACGGCCGCCGCGGCCTGCGGGACGCATGGCCGGCGGCGCTGGTCGCCGGTCTGTCCTTCGCGGTGGTGCAGTTCGCGGTCTCCAACTACATCTCGATCCAGCTCACCGACATCGTCGCGTCGCTGGTCTCCGCCGCCGCGCTGGTGGCGCTGCTGCGAGTGTGGTCGCCGGCGGAGACGCTTGACCTCGCCGACACCCGTCCGGCGATCGCCGGTGCGGCCGCCGACGACCCGGCATTGGAGCTCCGGGTCAGGGCCGACGAGGGCCGGCCGCTGACCCGCCGCGAGATGGTGACGGCATTCGTGCCCTACCTGATCATCATCATCTTCCTGGGCCTGATCAGCATCACCTCGGTGATGAAGTCGCTGGACAAGTCGACCACCAAGTTCAGCTGGCCCGGTCTGAACGTGATCGGCGCCAGTGGCAAGGCGCCGGACAGCCAGATGTTCAAGCTCAACTGGTTCACGGCCGCCGGGACAGCGCTGCTGGCAGCCGGCATCGTCACCGCCCTGGTGCTGCGCGTCCGGCCCTGGCTGGCGCTCCGGGTCTATTGGGAGACGCTGCTGAAGCTCAAGTGGGCATTGGTCACCGTATGCACGGTCCTGGGGATCGCCTACGTGATGAACTTCTCGGGCATGACGATCACGCTCGGAACCTGGGCGGCGGGCGCGGGCGGCGCCTTCGCGTTCCTGTCGCCGATCATCGGCTGGTTCGGGACCGCGGTCACGGGCTCTGACACCTCGAGCAACTCGCTGTTCGGCGCGCTCCAGGTGGCGGCCGCCAAGCAGTCGGGCCTGTCCCCCACGCTGCTGGCGGCGGCCAACAGCTCAGGCGGGGTGATCGGCAAGATGGTCTCGCCCCAGAACCTCGCCATCGGCGCCGCCGCCGTGGGCCTGGGGGGCCGCGAGGGCGACATCTTCCGCAAGGTGATCGGCTGGAGCCTGGCCTTCCTGCTGCTCCTGGCGGTGCTCGTGCTCCTCCAGTCGACCTCGGTGCTCTCCTGGATGGTGCCCTGACCCGCACGTGTGGTGCCTGAGTAACGCCTGGCGTTACGCAGATACCGCACCCAGAGGCTAATCGAGATATTCGTAGGCAGTTAGCGTGAAGAACTCCAGGAGATCGTCCGAGAGCGCCACGCGCTCGAAGATCTCCCGCGTCTCCCGCGGCCGGCCGGCCTCCCAGGTCTCCTCGCCCACCGCTTCGCGGATCTTGGCGGTCTCCTCGTCGAGGATCTGGCGCACCAGCTCCGGCGTGACCGTGCGGCCGTCCTGCAATGCCGCGCCGTGATGGATCCACTGCCAGATCTGCGAGCGTGAGATCTCGGCCGTGGCCGCGTCCTCCATCAGCGAGTTGATCGCCGCCGCTCCCCGCCCGCCGAGCCAGAACGAGATGTACTGAAAGCCCACGCTGACATCGGTGCGCAACCCGGGCTCGGTGATGTCGCCCGGCGTGGCCGCGAGATCGAGCAGTTGCTCGGCGGTCACCGCATCGGGAACGTCGCGGCGGCGCCCGAGCTGGTTGGGCGCGCCCTCCAGACCGCGCTCGAAGACCTTCCTCGCGGTCGGCACCAGGTCGGGATGGGCCACCCAGGTGCCGTCATAGCCCTGCTTGACCTCGCGCTCCTTGTCCTCGCGGACCCCTTCCAGCGCCCGGGCGTTGGCCTCCTCGTCGCGCCGCGACGGGATCAGCGCGGCCATCCCGCCCATGGCGTGGGCTCCACGCCGGTGGCAGGTGGCGGCCAGGAGCTCGGTGTAGGCATGCATGAACGGCACCGTCATCTTCACGTCGCCACGGTCGGGGAGCACCATCTCGGGCCGGTCCGGGAAGCACTTGATCGACGAGAAGATGTAGTCCCAGCGTCCGGCGTTCAGGCCGGCGGAGTGGTCGCGCAGCTCGTACAGGATCTCGTCCATCTCGAAGGCCGCCGGCAGCGTCTCGATCAGCACCGTCGCCTTGATCGTGCCCCGCTCCATCCCTACGGCGTCCTGAGCGAAGCAGAAGACGTCGTTCCACAGCCGCGCTTCGTGGTGGGACTCCAGCTTGGGCAGGTAGAAGTACGGCCCGGCGCCGTGGGCGAGCAGTCGCGGGGCGCAGTGGAAGAAGTACATGCCGAAGTCGAACAGCGAGCCCGACATGGGCGCGCCGTCGATCAGCAGATGGCGCTCGGGCAGATGCCATCCGCGGGGACGCACCAGCAGCGTGGCCGGATCGTCGGACAGCTCGTAATGGCGGCGGTCCGAGCCCTCGTAGGTGATCCGCCGCTCGATCGCGTCACGCAGGTTGGTGTGGCCGGTGACCATGTTGCGCCAGGTGGGAGAGTTGGCGTCCTCGAAGTCGGCCATGAAGCCATCGGCGCCGGAGTTCAGCGCATTGATCACGAGCTTGCGATCGGTCGGCCCGGTGATCTCGACCCAGCGTTGACGCAGGGGCTCGGGCACCGGCGCGACGGTCCAGTCGGACTCCCGCGTCGAGGCCGTCTCCGCCAGGAAATGCAGCGACTCGCCCTCGGCAAGACGCGCGCGCCGCTGCGACCGCGCGCGCAGCAGGTCCTGGCGGCGGCGGCCGAACTCCCCCTGTAGCTCGGCGACGAACTCGAGCGCGTCCGGGGTGAGCACCTCGTCGAACTCCCGGCTCGCGGGACCCTCCAGCTCGATGCGGTGGCGCGTCGCCATGCCGGCCTATCCTGCCCGCGCCTCCCAGGGGGCAAACCGGGCGGTTGTCACCGCGGCCGGTCGGGTATCTTCGGGCCATGGCTTCCCTGAACGACACAGAGGTGCGCGCCCTGCTCGAGGCGTCGCACCACGCGGTGCTCTCCACCCTCAACGAAGACGGATCGATTCACAACACGGTCGCCTGGATCAGCCTGGAGAACGGTGAGCTGGCCGTCAACAGCGCCGAGGGCCGCCACTGGCCGTCCAACCTCGACCGCGACCCGCACATCACCGCCCTGGTCTACGACCAGAGCAACCCGTACGAGTACGTGGAGGTCCGCGGCACCGCCGCCGGCAGCACCGACGACGCCGACGATCACATCGATCGCCTCACCCGCACCTACATCGGCCAGGACAAGTACCCGTTCCGGGCAACCGGCGAGGTCCGGCGCAAGTACGTGATCACGCCCGAGCGCGTCCGCTACCAAAAGCAGGGCTGAAGCCCAGCGGCGCGGACCGCGCCGTCGGGCCTCTGCGCCCCTCTGGTCGATCATGCGTCCAGACAGCAGCGCGTGAGGCTCAAACCTGCGAGTTCCGCGGCCGAAGCAAGAGAGACCGCGGTCCTGGCCAAAAGCAGCGCTTTCCACCCCGATTTGACCCGCACAAGGCTCCTTCTCCTTCTCGGCTGCGCGCTGGCAGTGGCCTTGCTCACCGGGACCGGCCGGTTTGCGACCGCGGCGCGCGCGGCGGCCGGCCCCGGGACGGTGTCGCTGGATCAGCCCGCCTACGCCGCCCACGAGGACCAGGGATACCTGTACATCACGATCAACCGCACCGGCGATCTGAGCGGTCAGGAGCACGTCGGCTACGGCGTCAAGCGCCAGGATGCCCAACCGGGGCTCGATTTCGACATCGTCCCCAACACCTACATCACATTCGCGCCGGGTCAGAGCAGCTACACGTTTCGGCTCGCGATCCTCGACCGGGGGATGAGCGCCACCCCGGTGCACGCGCTCGCCTACCTGTATGGGTCCTACCCCGACGGCATCGGGACCACCAACTCGCTGATCACGATCCTGCACGACGACCCCCTCCAGGCGCGAGACCCGGCCGATCCGCTCGGCGTGCCCGATCCCGCCAACGGGAATCTGCTCGCCGGCACCAAGCTCTACGTCGATCCCTCGTCCTCGGCGGCCGTGGCCGCGAGGCGCTACCGCCGGTCCAAGCCCAAGTGGGCCGGGCTGCTGAACGACGTCGCCGGCGAGCCGGGCGCTCATCGGTTCTACATGTGGAACATGGGCGCCAACGTCGGGGGCCAGGTGGCCCATTACCTCGAGGGAACTCAGCGCCGGCAACCCGGAAGCACCGTGATGCTCTCCACCTACAGCCTGGTCCACGGCAGGTGTGGCTCCACCGCCACGCCAGCGGTCCAGGCCCGCTATGACGACTTCATCCACCAGGTGGCGCAGGGCATCGGCAACTATCACGTCGTCTTCTTCCTGGAGCTCGACTCGTTGATCACGGCTCCGTGCCTGACCCGGGCGCAGCTGGCGATCCGGGACGCCGAGCTCGAGTACGCGACCTCGGTGCTCGAAGCCGACCCCCACGTGCTGGTGTACCTCGACGGGGGCGCGGCCGACGCGGCATCCGCGAAGCGGCAGGCACGGTACCTGCGCGGAGCGGGCGTCGCCGCCACGCAGGGCTTCTTCCTCAACTCGACCCACTTCGACTGGACGAGCTCGGAGCTGCGCTACGGGCAGAAGATCTCGGCGATGCTCGGCGGATCTCGCTTCATCGTCAACACCGCGGAGAACGGTCGAGGGCCTCTGCGCCCCCGCAACCGGGTGCGCCACGGCAACGAGGTCCTCTGCAATCCCCCGGGACGCGGACTGGGGCCCCTCAGCGTCCGGGACGACGTGGCCCAGCAGACCGGCTATGCCGGCGCCGACGGGCTGCTGTGGTTCTCCGATCCGGGCGGCAGCGGCGGTCAGTGCGTCCCCGGCGCACCGCCCGGGGGGACCTTCTGGCCCGCCTATGCGGTCATGCTGGCCAAGAACTGGATTCATACGGTCGGCGGTCCGCGGTATCCGCTGGCTCGGGCGGCGCGCTAGCCGGCAACTGGCTCGACCGGCGCCCTAGGCGCCGTGGCACTTCTTGAACTTCTTGCCCGAGCCGCACCAGCAGGGATCGTTGCGCCCCAGCTGCTCGGCTTCGTCGACCCGCCGTTGCTGGACGGGGGCCAGCGGCTCGGCTTCGGCCTCTGGGTGGCCGTCCTCGGCCGCCCCGTTGGCGGCTGCCGCGGCCATCGCCATCGCGCCCGCCTGGGCGGTCCCGCCCGAGTAGCTGACGCGCCCGCCGCCGGTCGCCGAGCTCGAGGCCGGGCTGGGACGGCGCTGCTGGGGCTGGGCGGGAACGCCGTTCTCGTCCTGCACGGTCACCTCGACGTGGTAGATGAACCGGGCGAAGTCGCCCCAGACGCTGTTCATCAGATCCCGGAACAGCTCGAAGGCCTCGTTCTTGTAGGCGACCAGAGGCTCGATCTGGGCGAACCCGCGCAGATGGATGCCCTGCTGCAGGTAGTCCATGTCGTAGAGGTGCTCCTGCCAGCGCTGGTCGATGATCTCCAGCAGCAGGTAGCGCTCCACGCCCCGCATCAGCTCCTCGCCGAGCTCCTGCTCGCGCCGGTCGTACTGGGCCAGCGCCTCCTCCTGGAGGCGGACGGTCAGGTCGTCGCGGTCCAGGTGGCCGGGGTCGATCGCCGCCAGCTCGTCCGAGGGAGTGAAGATCTCCTCGACGCGCCGCATCAGCCCCTCGACGTCCCAGTCCTCGGCGAAGTCCCCGGCCAGGTATTCGTCGACGAGCCGCTCGATCAGGCCGACGATCTCCTCACGCGCCGCCCCGCTCATGTCCCGGCCCTCCAGCACCTCGTCGCGATAGGCGTAGACCACCTCGCGCTGCTGGTTGAGCACGTCGTCGTACTCCAGCGTGTGCTTGCGCTGCAGGAAGTGCTGCTCCTCGACCTTGCGCTGGGCTTTCTCTATCTGCTTGGAGAGCATGCCGGCCTCGATCGGCTCCTCGTTGCCCTCCTCGTCCACGCTGCCCAGGCGATCCAGGATCTTGTAGATCCGCTCGCCGGCGAACAGGCGGACCAGGTCGTCCTGAGCCGACAGGAAGAAGCGCGACTCCCCGGGATCGCCCTGGCGACCGGAGCGGCCGCGCAGCTGATTGTCGATCCGGCGCGACTCGTGGCGCTCGGTGCCGAGGATGAACAGGCCGCCGGCCTCCATCACCTGCTGGCGCTGTGCGTCGATCTGCCGTTCGATCTCCGGCAGGACCTTCGCGACGTGCTCCTCGTAGTCGGGCATCCCGAGTTCGAGGCCAAGCTTGGCCACCTCCAGCGACGCCAGATGCTCGGCGTTGCCGCCGAGCTTGATATCGACGCCGCGGCCGGCCATGTTGGTCGCGATCGTGACCGCCCCGGGCGAGCCCGCCTCGGCGATGATCGCGCCCTCGCGGGCGGCGTGCTCGGGCTTGGCGTTGAGCACGGTGTGCGTTATGCCCTTGCGTGTCAGATGCTGGGAGAGCATCTCGGAGACCTCGACGGCGATCGTGCCCACCAGCACCGGCTGTCCGGCTGAATGGCGCTCCTCGATCTCCTTGGCGACCGCGGCCCACTTGCCGTCCTTGGTCTTGTAGACCTGATCGTTGCGATCGGCCCGGACCATCGGCACGTTGGTCGGGACCTGGACCACCGGAAGCTCGTAGATCTTCATGAACTCGGTCGCCTCGGTGAGCGCGGTCCCGGTCATGCCGGCCAGCTTGTCGTACATCCGGAAGTAGTTCTGCAGCGTGATCGTGGCCAGCGTCTGGTTCTCCTCCTGAACCCGGACCCCCTCCTTGGCCTCCACCGCCTGGTGCAGGCCCTCTGACCAGCGCCGTCCCTCGAGGATGCGCCCGGTGAACTCGTCGATGATCTTGACCTCGCCCTCGATCACCTCGTAGTCGTGCCCGCGGTGATACAGCGACTGCGCCTTGAGCGCCTGGATCAGGTGGTTGACGAGGTGGCCGTTCTCGGCCCGGTAGAGGTGGTCGATGCCCATGAAGCGCTCGGCCTTGGCCACCCCCTGCTCGGTGATCGAGATCGTCTTGTGCTTCTCCTCGAACTCGTAGTCGAAGTCGGCGACGAACTCCTTCTTGGTGCGAGGATCCATGCCCTCGGGGGTCTTGCCGTCCTTCATCTTGGGAGCCAGCCGGGCGAACTTGGCGTACAGGTCGGCGGCCTGCTCGGGCGCTCCGGAGATGATCAGCGGCGTACGCGCCTCGTCGATCAGGATGTTGTCGACCTCGTCGACGATCGCGTAGGTATGAACGGGAATCTTGCCGTCGGCACCCCGGTCGCGCCCGCCGTGCTGGAACTTCTCCTCCAGGCTCTTGGCCATGTTGTCGCGCAGGTAGTCGAAGCCGAACTCCGAGTTGGTGCCGTACGTCACATCGGCGGCGTAGGCGACGTGCTTGTCCTCGTAGGACTGCATGTTCTGGAGCACGCCGACCGTGACCCCGAGCATGTCGTAGATGGGCTTCATCCACATCGCATCACGCCGGGCGAGATAGTCGTTGACGGTGACCAGGTGGACCCCGCGGCCCGACAGCGAGTTGAGCACCACGGCCAGCGTGGCGGTCAGCGTCTTGCCCTCCCCGGTCTTCATCTCGGCGATCGCGCCGTCATGCAGCACCATGCCGCCGATCAGCTGGACATCGAAATGGCGCATGCCCATCGAGCGCTTGCCGGCTTCGCGCACGAGCGCGAAGCACTCATACAGCAGCTCGTCGAGCGACTCGCCGTTGCGAGCGCGCTCGCGCAGCTCGTCGGCTGACTCCCTGAGCTCGGCGTCGGAGTAGTGCTCGAGCTCCTCCTCGAAGTCGTTGATCCGGGAGACTCGCTGCTCGTAGGTCTTGAACTTCTTGGCTTCGCCCATGCGAAGCGCACGGTCCAGAAACGACATGAAACCTAGGGTAGCGGCCTGGTCAGGCCGCGGGCGTGATATCTCCGGGCAGGGGCGGGGTGGCCGCCGAGCGGGCCTCCCGGCGCTTGCGCCGCTTGTCGCGATGGCGCTTGACCTGGACGGCGAGCTCGTCCGAGACCAGGTTTATGGAGTGGATCAGATCGCCCGAGGCGTCGCGGGCCCGCAACGTCACGCCCTTGAGGTACAGGGTCGCCTCGGCGACCTGCGAGTCGGGGATCGCGGGGTTGCGCTCGTGAAATAGCTCCAGCTCGAGCACCGCCAGCTCAGAGACCTGCCGAGACACCTTGCGAAAGCGCTTTTCGACGTGCGCTTTGACCTCGTCTGGCACCGGCATGTTGCGGCCCTTGACATCGATCCGCATCGACCGACCTCCTGCGTTGACTATGGGATCCGAGGTTATTGCTGGCGCGACGGTTTGTCGAGGCGTCAGAATGCGTCACGTGGCTCCCAGCGTCGACCCGACGATCCAGTGGTCACTTGAACCGAGCGTCCTGATCGGAGTGGCCGCACTCGGGGTGCTGTACGTGCTGGTCTGGCGGCGAGGACGGGCCACCGGATCCCCGCACCGGCCCGGCTACGGCCGCCTGGCGCTGTTTTGCGGCGGCCTGCTGACCGTGATCGTCGCCCTGGTCTCGCCGATCGACGGTCTGGGCGATCAGCTGCTGGTCATGCACATGATCCAGCACATCCTGCTCCTGGACATCGTCCCGATCCTGCTCATTCTCGGGCTCAACAAGGTCCTGCTGCGTCCGGTCACGCGCCGCCTGCATTCGCTGGAGCGCCGCGCCGGCTATCTCGCGCACCCGGGGTTCGCGGTCTTCGCCTATGTCGGCTTCATGTGGGCCTGGCACATCCCGACGATGTACGACGCGGCGCTTCACAACAGCACCGTGCATGCCTTCGAGCATCTCTGCTTCGCGGCCGCGGGGACGCTCTACTGGTGGCATCTGCTGTCGCCGATCCGCAGCCGGATGCGCACCGGGGGCCTGGGCCCGGTCGCCTACATGACCGTCACCAAGCTCCTGGTCGGCCTGCTGGGGATCGTGCTCGCCTTCGCCCCGAGCTCGATCTATCCCTTCTACGCCCATCACCCCCATTACTGGGGCCTGTCGCCGTCCGAGGATCAGTCCATGGCCGGGCTGGTGATGGCGCTCGAGCAGTCGATCGTGATGGGGATCGCCCTCGTCGTGGTGTTCGTCCGGATGCTCGGCGAGTCAGAGCGTGAGGCCCAGCGGGCCGAGCGCCTCGAGGTCGCCTGACCCCGGCTGAGCAGCTTCGCGGCGGCGGCGGCTACTACGCGTGCTGCATCTGGGAGACCAGCTGCGCCGCTCCCAGACCGCCCCCCAGGTCGCCGAGGCCGACGAGCAGCGTCGCCGGCGGCCGGCTGTCGTTGAACAGGTGCGGGCGCATCTCGTCGATGATCCGGTCGACCATCGGCTGGCCGAAGCGCACGCCCAGGCCACCGCCGATCACCACCGCCTCGACGTCGAGCAGGTTGACCGCGGAAGCGATCCCCGCGCCCAGCGCCTCCACCGCGCGATCGATCAGCTCGGTGGCGAGGGAATCCTTGTGCTCGAGTGCGCGCGCCCACACCGCGCTGGTCAGCCGGGTGCGGCCGCGGTGCTTCATCAGCTTGAACAGATCGGTCTTGGCTCCCTTGTCGACCTCGTGTCTCGCCCGGGCCTCCATGGCGCCGCGTCCCGCATAGGCCTCCATGCAGCCCCGGCGCCCGCACGTGCACTGAGCGCCGTTGAGCTTGACGACCATGTGGCCGATCTCGCCCGCCCCTCCGCGGCCCAGCCAGGGCTTGCCGTCGAGGATCAGGCCCCCGCCGACACCGGTTCCCCAGAACACGCCCAGCAGCGACTCATACTGCTTGGCGGCCCCCAGGTCGAACTCGGCCTGCGTGGCCATCTGCACGTCGTTTCCGACGTAGACCTCGGTCCCGAGCTTGTCCGAGAGGGCCTTGCCCAGCTCGAAGCTGCCCTCCCACCCGGGCAGGTTGCCCGCTCGGGCCACCGTGCCCGCGCGTTCGTCGACGTCTCCGGGCGACCCGACCCCGACGCCCCGCAGCGCCGCGGTCTCGACACCGGCCTGCTTGGCCGCGTCGCTGACGGCATCGGCCATCTGCTCGGCGACGTCCTCGGGCCCGCCCTCGGTGGGGGTCGGCCGGCGAGCCTGGCCGACCACGTTCTGATCGGCGTCGACCACGATCGCCTCGATCTTGGTCCCGCCGAGGTCGATCCCCCCTCGTAGCTGTCCCTGGCCTTCCACGGTCACCGGGGAGCCTAGCTCAGGTCCAGGATTCCCGGTAGTGCTCCTGATCGGCGGTCGGCTCGTCGATCCGGACCCCGAGAGCGGCCAGCTTCAACCGCGCCACCTCTCGATCCACGGCGCCTGGCACCGGGTGCACGCCGGCCGGGAGCTGGGCGCCCCGAGCCGCCAGCTGCTCGACGGCCAGCGCCTGGAGCGCGAACGAGACGTCCATCACGGCCGCTGGATGGCCCTCGGCGGCCGCCAGGTTGACCACGCGGCCGCGCGCGATCAGGTTCAGCCGCCGCCCGTCGGCGAGCACGAACTCCTGCACCAGCGGACGCACGCTGCGCACCTCGCCGGTCGCCAATTCCCCGAGCTCCTCGAGGTCGAGCTCCACGTCGAAGTGGCCGGCGTTGGCGAGCAGGGCGCCGTCCTTCATGCGCTCGAAGTGCGCCCCTCGCAGCACCCGGCGCGAGCCCGTGACCGTGATGAAGATGTCTCCGCGCTCGGCGGCCTGCAACGACGTGGTGACCTCGTAGCCCGCCATCCGCGCCTCCAGCGCCCGCAGCGGCTCGACCTCGCACACGACCACCGCCGCGCCGGCGCCGCGGGCGCGCTCGGCGATGCCCTGTCCCGCCCAGCCGTAGCCCACGACGACGACCGTGTTGCCGGCCAGCAGCACGTTGGAGGCGCGCACGATCCCGTCCAGCGCCGACTGGCCGGTGCCGTGACGATCGTTGAGCGCCCGCTCGGTGCGGGCCTCGTTGACCGCCAGCACGGGGCAGCGCAGCTTGCCCTCCTCCTCGAGCCGGCGCAGGCGAACCAGTCCGGTCGTCGTCTCCTCGGTCCCGCCGATCAGGCCCTCGAGGGCGTTCCCCTGGCGGGCGTGGGCGGTGACCAGCAGGTCGGCTCCGTCGTCGATCGTTATCTGCGGCTGCTGGGCGACCAGCGCCAGCACGTGCTCGACGTAGGAGTCGAGGCTCTCGCCGCGCAGCGCCCTGACCTCGACGCCGTCATCGCGCACGAGCGCGGCCGCGACGTCGTCCTGGGTCGACAGCGGGTTGGCCGAGCACAGCGCCACCGACGCGCCTCCCGCTCGCAGGGTCCGGACCAGGTTCCCGGTCTCCGCGGTGACGTGCAGGCAAGCGGCGATCCGGATCCCGGCCAGTGGCCGCTCGCCGGCGAAGCGCTCGCGGATCTGGGCCAGCACCGGCATCTGGCCGGCCGCCCATTCGATCCGGGCCTGGCCCTCGGGAGCGAGGGCGAGGTCCGCAACGTCGTGCGGCGGTACCGACGCTCGCGCCACTGGCCGGGCGGGCGGCCTGGACGGCGACTAGTAGCGGTAGTGGTCTGGCTTGTAGGGGCCCTGCACCGGGACGCCCAGGTACGAGGCCTGGCCGGCCGTGAGCTCGGTCAGCCTGACCCCGAGCGCGTCCAGGTGCAGGCGGGCCACCTTCTCGTCCAGCGCCTTGGGGAGCGTGTAGACCTGCTTGTCGTACTGGTCGCGGTGGCCGAACAGCTCCATCTGGGCCATCACCTGGTTGGTGAACGAGTTGGACATCACGAAGCTCGGATGCCCGGTCGCGTTGCCCAGGTTCAGCAGCCGGCCCTCGGACAGGACGATGATCGTCCGCCCCCCGGGAAAGACCCACTCGTCGACCTGCGGCTTGATGTTGATCCGCTTGATCTGATTGGTCGCCGCCAGTCCGGCCATGTCGATCTCGTTGTCGAAGTGGCCGATGTTGCCCACGATCGCCTGATGCTTCATCCGCGCCATGTCCGCGGCGGTGATCACATCCTTGTTGCCGGTCGCGGTCACGAAGATGTCGGCGCTGCCCAGGACATCCTCCAGGCGCGCCACCTGATACCCGTCCATCGCCGCCTGCAGCGCGCAGATGGGGTCGATCTCGGTCACGATCACACGCGCCCCCTGCCCCCGCAGCGACTCCGCGCAGCCCTTGCCGACGTCGCCGTAGCCGCACACCACGCATACCTTGCCGCCGATCAGCACGTCGGTCGCCCGGTTGATCCCGTCGATCAGCGAGTGCCGGCAACCGTACTTGTTGTCGAACTTCGACTTCGTCACCGAGTCGTTGACGTTGATCGCCGGGAACAGCAGCTTGCCCTCGCGAGCGAACTGATACAGGCGATGCACGCCCGTCGTGGTCTCCTCGGTCACGCCCTGGATCAGGGCGGCCATGCGCGTGAACCGCTGTGAGTCCTCACGCACCGAGCCGGTCAGCAGCGACAGGATGACGCCCATCTCCTCGGATTCGGCGCTGCCGGGGTCGGGGACCTCGCCCGCCGCCTCGTACTCGGCGCCCAGGTGGACCAGCAACGTGGCGTCGCCACCGTCGTCGAGGATCATGTTCGGCCCGGTGGGGGTCGATGGGTGGGAATCGGAATCCTCCGGCCAGGTCAGCGCCTGCTGGGTGCACCACCAGTACTCGTCCAGGGACTCGCCCTTCCACGCGAACACCGGGATCCCGCGCGGTTCCTCCGGGGTCCCGTCGGGGCCCACGACCACCGCCGCCGCCGCATGATCCTGAGTCGAGAAGATGTTGCAGCTGGCCCACCGGACCTCGGCGCCCAATGCCGCCAGCGTCTCGATCAGCACGGCCGTCTGGATGGTCATGTGCAAGGAGCCCGTGATCTTGGCGCCCCGCAGCGGCTGACTGTCGGCAAACTCCCGGCGTGTCGCCATCAGGCCCGGCATCTCGTGCTCGGCCAGCCTGATCTCCTTGCGACCGAAGTCGGCCAGCTGCAGGTCGGCGACCTTGTGGTCAGTCCTTGCGACGGTGGTGCTCATGTTCTCTCCAGGGCTTTCGTGAATGGGTGTGAGAGGGCCCGTGGCCGACGCCGTCGAAGCGCGCCGGCGGCGCCGGGCGCTCAGGCCGCCGCCAGCAGCCGCTCGTGCTTGTCCTGCTCGAAACGCAGCCAGTCCTCGGCCTGCACGTGCTCGGGGCGGCTCGCCTCCGAGGCCAGCCAGCCCTGCACGACCTCGCGCAGCTCCGGCTCGCCGGCCAGCCGGGCGGCGAAGGCGACGTCTGACAGCGCGAGCTCAAACCGCGCCAGCAGCTCCTTGAGCGTGCGCAGCCGTTGCAGCTGCTCCGCTCCGTACAGGCGGTAGCCGGAGGCCGACCGCGCCGGCGTCACCAGCCCGGCCTGCTCGACGTAACGGAGCATGCGAGGCGACCATCCGGTGGTTGTGGATGCTTCGTTGATCGTCAGAGCCTGCACGCCGGACAACCCTACCACGAACGTGTCAAGGTTTGGGGGGGCGCACGCCCCCGCGCTCAAGCGAGCCGGTCGGCGAGCTCAGACTTGAGGCGGGTCAGGACGTCGATCTGGGCTGGGTCGCGGCCCGCCAGGACGGCCAGGTAGATGGAGACCAGGTCGCCCAGCAGGACGAGCGAGACCAGGCGCTGGATCCGGGACTCGCCGAGCGTCTCCACCCGCGTGGCGAAGGCGACCTGCTCTGCGATCAGCTCGCGAGTGAGCTCGATGCGGGCCCGGACCCGGGGATGCAGGTCGCGGTCGTCCAGGAACACGGCGCTGAACCGGCCGAGCTCGGGGGCGCCGGCCCAGCCCAGGATCTCGTTGTGATCGAGCTCGGGCAGCTCGCCGGCGAAGGCCGGCGTCTTCGCGTTCTCGTTCAGCTGGGTCTTCCACCGGTAGGCGATCGGGGCGGTGAGATCGGCTCCGGCTATCTGCGGGACCGTCCCGTGCAGCGATCGCGCCAGCGACTTGGCGAGGGAGTCCTCCGGCGCGTCGGGTCCCCACCGGCGGGCGAGCTCCTCGGCGTGGGCGGCGGCGACGTCGATCTCGGTGCGCAGCGACTCCGCCACCCCCGATAGCGCCGCCACCTCGAGCGCGACCACCAGCGCGTAGCCGACGGCGGCTCGCGGTGCAAACCCGCCGGGGAGGGGGATCACCGGGGTGCCGTCGGCGCGGGCGCCCGTGGCCAGCGATCCGCCGGTCGTGCTCACGATCCGCCGCGCCCCGAGGGCGCCGGCCGCCTCGTACACCGCCAGCGTCTCCTCGGTCTCGCCCGAATAGCTGCAGCAGAGCACGGTCGTGTCCGGCGTGGTCCCTGCGGGAAGGGCGTAGTCGCGGACCACCACGAGCGGCCGGGACGCCCGGTCCCCGAGCGCGGCCACGGCCAGCGACCCTCCGACCCCCGAGCCGCCCATGCCGGCGACCACGAGCCCGTCCGGCGAGTCCCGGGGCCTGAGGTTCGCCGACTCGACCCGCCACTGAGCGTCGCGCAGGTGCTCGGGCAGCCCGAGGACATCGGCCAGCTGGCCGGTCGTGTCGACCGAGGCGATGGTGTCGGCGCTGAGCTGGGCGGCGGCGGTCAAAACGCGATCGCTGCGTCCGGTAGCTGCACCCCGGGGAAGATACGCATGCCGGCCGCCAGCGTATTGCCGGCCCCCACCTCGACGCCCTCGCCCAGCATCACCCGGCCGTGCACTCGGCAGCGATCCCCGATCCTGACCCCCGGCCCGACGATCGAGCCGCTGATCCGGGTTCCGGCGCCGACGCTCGTCCCGTCGAGCAGCACCGATCGCTCTACGTGCGCGCCGGCGCCGATCCTGACGCCCCCGCCGAGCACCGTGCGCGCGCCGATCACCGCCCCGGCGGCCAGCTGGCAATCGGGCCCCACGAGCGCGGGTGCGTGCATCGCGCCGGCGATCCCGGACCGATCGCCGTCCACCAGGATCCCGCCGGCCTCCGCCAGCTGCCGTCCGACCTCGGTCCTGACCTCGCCCTCGAAGATCTCGAAGGTGGCCTGCAGATAGCGCTCGGGAGTGCCGATGTCCAGCCAGTAGCCCGACGCCTCGTGGCCGTACAGACCGTGGCCGACGAGGGCCGGGAACACCTCGCGCTCGATCGAGACCTTGGTCCCGCCCGGCGGCATCTGATCGAGGATCTCACGCTCGAGGACGTAGGCGCCGGCGTTCACGAGACACGCATCGGCCTCGTCCGGGCGGGGCTTCTCGACGAACTCGCTCACCGACAGGTCCGCCCGGCGGTGGACCAGGCCGTAGGCGGAGGGGTCCTCGACGGCGATCAGGGCCAGCGTCGCCCGAGCCCCGGTCCGCTCGTGCTCGTGCAACTGTGCGGTCAGGTCGATGTCGGTGAGGACGTCGCCGTTGAGCACGAAGAAGCGCTCGGCCAGCAGGTCCTGGGCGTACTTGAGGGCGCCGCCGGTGCCCAGCGGCTCCGGCTCCTCGACGTAGCGCAGCCGAACCCCCAGCGATCCGCCGTCGCCGAGCACGGCGCGCACGCCACCGGCCATGAAGCCACAGGCCAGGATCACATCGTCGATGCCGTGATCGCGGAGCCACTCGATCATGTAGGAGATGAACGGCCGGCCGACCAGCGGGACGACGGGCTTGGGGATCGTCGAGGTCAGCGGCCTCAGGCGGGTGCCCTGCCCCCCGGCGAGAATCAGCGCCTGCAAGCTCAGCCTCGGCCGGCGGCTCGCCGGGAGCACCGGGCGCGGCGCGGCGTCCGCCGATGGCTCATCGGCCGATCCCCTCGTAGATGAAGCCGGCTCTGACAACGGCATCTCGATCGGCGAAGTTACGTCCGTCGACGACCAGCGCGCCGGTCATCCGCTCCTTCACCGCGCGCCAGTCCAGCGCGGCGAACTCCGGCCATTCGGTGACCACGATGCAGGCGTCGGCGCCGGTGACCGCGTTCAGCGCCGAGTCGGCGAACTCGACGCCGGTCATCAGCTTGCGCGCCTCCTGCTCGGCGATCGGGTCATAGGCGCTGACCTTCGCGCCGTCGGCCTGGAGGCGGGCGGACAGGACCAGCGACGAGGCCTCGCGCATGTCGTCCGTGTTGGCCTTGAAGGCGAGCCCGAGCAGCGCGATCTTCTTGCCCACCAGCGATCCCAGGTGCTTCTGCAGCTTGCCCACGACGCGGCGCTTCTGGAGCTCGTTTACCTCGATGACCGCGGTCAGCAGCTGGAAGTGGTAGCCGGAGTTGCCGGCCAGCTGCTTGAGCGCCGACACATCTTTTGGGAAGCAACTTCCGCCGAATCCGATTCCGGGCTTCAGGAAGTGGCGGCCGATCCGCTGGTCCATGCCCATCCCGCGCGCCACCTCCAGTACGTCCGCGCCGGTCTCCTCGCACACGTTGGCGATCTCGTTGATGAACGAGATCTTGGTGGCCAGGAACGCGTTGGCGGCCAGCTTGACCATCTCGGCGCTGGCGACGTCGGTGCGGATCACAGGCGCGTGCAGCGGCTCGTAGAGCTTGGCCACGGCGTCCCCGGCCCAGTTTCCGTCATCTCCGATCACGACTCGGTCGGGCTCGAGGAAGTCCGAGAGCGCCGAGCCCTCCTTGAGGAACTCCGGACACGACACGTAGGCGAAGTCCACCTTGCCGTGCTCGGCGAAGATGCGCTTGATCGACGCCCCGGTTCCCACCGGCACCGTGGACTTCATCACCAGGGCATGACGGTCGGAGGCCGGCATCGAGCCCACGACGGCGTGAACCGCCGACAGGTCGGCGTCGCCGGAGTAGGTGGGCGGGGTGCCGACGGCAACGAACAGCAGTCGCGCGTGCTCGAGCGCGGGAGCGAGATCGGTCCCGAAGCGCAGGCGGCTCCGGTTGCGCGTCACCGACTCGGCCAGCCCCGGCTCGTAGATCGGTATCTCCCCCTCCCGCAGCCGCGCGATCTTGTCCTCGTCGACGTCGACGCACCACACCTCGCTGCCCAGCTCCGCGAAGCCGGCGGCGGTCACGAGTCCGACGTAGCCGGTGCCGATCACGGCGATGGGGTGGCGTTCGGAGGCCATGCAGCGGCGGAGGGTAGCGAGTAGCCGCTCCGGGGCGGCCGGCGGTCAGCCGCTGGCCCGGGTGAGCGACGCCGCGATCGCCACCATCTGCTGGTTCGAGAGGTCGGTCGTCAGCGTGTTGGAGATCCAGTAGACGGCCTGTGGCGTGCGCCAGGCCACGGTGGTCAGCTTGCCCCCGCCGGCGAACAGCTCGAGCCGCTTGCCGTCCACGGTCTTGAAACCCGACGGCTTGGCCAGAAGCGGCGGGTTGAGCCAGGTCGTGCCCTGGACGCCGTAGTACTCGCCGAGCGGCTGATTGAGGGCCAGGGTCATGCGGTAGGCGGCGTGGGGTACGCCGTGCTGGTCGCGGATCAGGTATCCACGGGGGTACGAGGTGGCGTACGCGCTGGCCGCCTCGCTCGGGTCGTCACAGTTCCCGGTCACCGAGGAGCAGTAGGTGGAGGACCCCGCCCCCGGCTTGATGAGCCGCGGGAAGTAGATCGGCATCTTGACACGGGTCAGGCGTGCGGCCTGGCCGCGGCCGTCTGCAATGTCCGAGATCAGGCCGCCGGTTGCAGTATTGGGCGCGGGCTTGGCCCCCTTGGGGGCAGGGGCTGAGCTCGACTTGTCGGCCGACGCCGGCGTTCGTCTCATGAACGCGGCGAAGGCGCGCTGCTCGGCCTGCGGGCTCGTGGGGATTACATAGCAGGGCACGGCCGGCGTGCCCGGCGCTGCGGAGGTGTTGCAGGGCAGGAACTGAGCCGGGAACTTGATCTGCTTGATCGTGGTCCCGTCGGCGTTGAGGACCAGGTTGAACAGGTTGAGCAGCCCGTCGGTGGTGTGCAGGCCGGGGTCGGTCTGGGCGTGGTCGCCGAAGATCTGCAGCAGCCGGTCGCGGTTGGTGATCAGGTTGCTGAGGCCGTACTGGTCCTTGGCCCACCGGATGAAGTCCTGCTGGCGGGCGTTGCGCACGAGGTCTGAGTCGGTATGGCGGAAGCGCACGAAGGCCAGCGCGCCCGTGTCGGCCTGGTCATCGCCGCACAGCTTCTGGTAGCCGGGCTGGATGTCGATGCTCGAGTAGTTGTCCAGACTCGGCGCCGGCTGGCTCTGGTTGAAGTAGCGAGCGTCGACGTCCGAGTAGACGCAGCCGATCGCGTCCACGAGGTCGGAGAAGCCGGCGAAGTTGACGTCGACGAGATGGTTGACCTTCATGTTCGGGAACACGTTCTGGCGAATCGTCTTGATCAGCAGGCTCGGGCCCCCGTCCGAGTAGGCGCTGTTCAGCTTGGCGGTGCCGAAGCCGGGGATCTGCACCTGGAGGTCACGCGGGATCGACATCAGGTTGATCGTCGACGAGGCGGCGTTGAGCCGCACCAGCAGCATCGTGTCGGTGTTGGCCGCGCTCCAAGGTTCCCCGGCGCGATGGTCTGATCCGATGATCAGGATCGTCTGGGGAGCGCCGGGGACGGGCAGCGTGACCTGCTTGCTCTGAAGCGCCTGCGTGCCGGAGATGTCGTCGACCAGCTGGTTGACCTGGAGCAGCCCGGCGACCGCGGTCGTGGCCGCGGTCGCGCCGATCACCATTATCGCGGCCAGGAGGAAGCGCCACAGCATGCCGCCCCGGGTGCGCGGGATGAGCCTCACGCCAGCCCCCCCTCGATCGCCTTCAGGCCGCCCGCCTGAGCATCGTCCTCGGGCGCCAACCGGCTGGGGAGCGCGCTGACGAAGGCGCCGAGCGCGCGCCGGTAGCGACCCAGCGAGGCCAGCGACACCCATTCGTCGGGGCCGTGGTGGCCGGCGCCCTCGGGGCCGAGCTCGACCGCGGGAATCCCGGCCTCGATGAACGATGCGGCGTCGGAGGCCCCGTCGCGCCCGACGCTCATCACCTCGCCGCTCATCGCCCGCGAGACCGCCTCGCGCAGCCCCCGGACGTAGGGGTTGTGACGGGACACGGTCACCGGCGGGTGGATGAAGGTGCGCTTGACCTCGATCTCCGAGATGGCTCGCACCTGAGCCAGGATCTCTCCCGGGTCCTGACCGGGCAGATAGCGGACGTCGACGGCCATCTCGCACCGGTCGGGCACCTTGTTGAGCGCGTCGCCCCCCTGAATGCGCCCCAGGTTGATCGACGGGCGGTCGAACAGCTCCGAGGACTCCCGCATGAACGGCAGCGACTCGATCGTCCTGAACATGTCGACGGCCTTGAGCACCGCGTTGTCGCCCAGCCACGGGGTCGAGCTGTGGGCGGCCCGGCCGTGGACGACGATTCGCATCACGAGCACCCCCTTGGCCTGGACCCCGATGTGCATGTCGGTGGGCTCCCCGGTGATCGCAAAATCACCGCCCAGCCCACCTCCGACCACGGCGTCGGTGGAGCGGGAGTCGAGCTCCTCGGACTCCTCATCGGGAACGCAGATCAGCCGCACCTGGATCCCGTCCTGGTCGCAGACGTCCTTGAGCGCGCACATCATCGCGGCCAAGCCGCCCTTCATGTCGTAGGCGCCGCGGCCGATCAGCCGGTCGCCCTCCACGCGTGGCTGAAACTGCTCGGGCCGGCCGGGCACGACATCCAGGTGTCCATGCCAGACGATGCAGGGGGCACCGGCGCGCCGGGAGCCGACCTCGGCGACCAGCACCGGGAGGCCGTTGTGGTCGTGATCGCGCACTTCGATGTCCCGGGATTCGAGCCAACCCTTGACGAATCCTGCGGCGGCGACGATCGCGTCGGGTCGCGACGTGTCGTAGCCGATGAGCCGCTCGGCCAGATTTCTTTCGTCGACCATGCAAGCTGGAAGGCTAGGAGACTCGGATGATGCCCCGGTTAAGCGGGGCTCAGCTGCCCTCGGCGATGCGCAGGAACGCCTCCCAGCGGCGCTTGTCTCGCTGAGCCACGCGTTGCCTCTCGCTGTCCTCGCCCGCCTGGTCAAGCTCTGAGTCGGCGCGCTGGACGCGTTCGCGCAGCTCCCCGGCGTCCAGGGCGCCGGCCTCGTGGGCCTCCTCGACCAGCAGCAGAGCGTGATTGCCGGTCATCTGGAGGTAGCCCTCGGATTGGGCGAACGACACGACGTCGGACTCGGACTTGTACAGGCGCAGCTCGGCGGGATCCAGCATCGCCAGCAGCGGCTGGTGATGGGCGAGGATTCCGATCGAGCCCACCGCGGTCCGGGTGGACACCATCTCCACCTCGTCGTCGAACACCCCGCCGTCAGGGGTGAGGACCTCGACCCTGAACTTCTCGTGGGCCACTCGCTACGCCTCGTCGGAGTCCGGCCGGTCCCGGCCCTCGGAGCTCTCGGAATCCTGAGGACCGTCGGAGCGCTCGGAACCCTGAGGGCCCTCGGAGCGCTCAGAGCGATCGGAACCTTCAGAGCCCTCGGAATCCTCAGCGCGATCGGAATCCTCGGCGCGATCGGAATCCGCAGAGCCCTCGGAATCCTCAGCGCGCTCGGAATCCTCACCTCCTTCGGAGCCCTCGGAGCCGGAGTCGGACTCCTCGTCCTGGGCGCCGCCGACCGCCTGCACGACCTCGTCGATCGTTCCCTTCATGAAGAACGCCCGCTCCGGGAGGTCGTCGTGCTTGCCGTCGAGGATCTCCCTGAACCCGCGAATCGACTCTCCCACCGGGACGTACTTGCCCGGCGTCCCCGTGAACTGCTCGGCGACGAAGAACGGCTGGGACAGGAAGCGCTCGATCTTGCGGGCGCGCTGGACGGTCACCCGGTCCTCGTCTGACAGCTCGTCGATCCCGAGGATGGCGATGATGTCCTGGAGGTCCTGGTAGCGCTGGAGCACCTCCTTGACCCGGTTGGCCACCTCGAAGTGCTCGTCACCGAGGATCTCGGCCTTCAGGATCGTGGACGTCGAATCCAGGGGGTCGACGGCGGGGTAGATCCCCTTCTCGGAGATCGACCGCGACAGCGTCGTGGTCGCGTTGAGGTGCGCGAACACCGAGGCCGGCGCCGGGTCGGTCAAATCGTCAGCAGGTACGTAGATGGCCTGGATGGAGGTGACCGAGCCCTTGCGGGTGGACGTGATCCGCTCCTGGAGCTGACCCATCTCGGACTCCAGCGTCGGCTGGTATCCCACCTGGGAGGGCATCCGGCCGAGCAGCGCGGAGACCTCCGAGCCGGCCTGGACGAAGCGGAAGATGTTGTCGATGAACAGCAGCACGTCCTGACCCTCCTGGTCGCGGAAGTACTCGGCCATCGTCAGGCCCGAGAGCGCGACCCGCATCCGGGCCCCGGGCGGCTCGTTCATCTGCCCGAAGACCAGCATCGTCTTGTCGAGGGTGCCCGACTCCTTCATCTCCAGCCACAGGTCGTTGCCCTCACGTGAGCGCTCGCCCACGCCGCAGAATGCCGACAGGCCGCCATGCTCCTGGGCCAGATTGTGGATCAGCTCCTGGATGATCACCGTCTTGCCCACCCCGGCACCTCCGAACAGCCCCACCTTGCCGCCCTGCGCGTAGGGAGCGAGCAGATCGATGACCTTGATCCCGGTCTCGAACATCTCGGTCGTCGGCGTCAGGGCGTCGACATCGGGCGCCTCCCGGTGGATCGGCCAGCGCTCGACATCGTCGGGAAGCGAATCGCCCAGATCGATCGGCTCGCCGAGCAGGTTGAAGATCCGCCCCAGCGTGACCTCGCCCACCGGGACGGTGATCGGACCGCCGGTGTCGATCACCTCGGCCCCCCGGGCGAGCCCGTCGGTGGTGTCCATTGCCACCGCGCGGACCCGGTCGTCGCCGAGGATCTGCTGGACCTCCAAGACCAGGACGTTGCCCTCGCCCGCGGCGATGTCCTCGTCCTCCTCGCTCTTGGCGGCCTCGGGGCGGCGGACGGTGAGGGCGTAGTTGATCTCCGGCAGCTTGTCGGGGAACACGGCCTCGATCACCACCCCCTGGATCTCCTCGATCCGGCCAATGTTCTGCGTGGTCTCGGGGGTGGTCTGCGCTTCGTTCTCAGTGGTCGCGGACATGCGGTTTCTCCTTATCCGAGACCTTCGGCGCCGGCGACCACTTCCATGATCTCCTGCGTGATCTCGGCCTGTCGGGCTCGGTTCATCTCCAAGGTGTAATCGTCGATCAGCGTGCTGGCGTTATCCGAAGCGTTGCGCATCGCGGTCATCCGCGCCCCGAGCTCGGACGCAGCCGATTCCAGCAGCGCCCGGTAGATCGAGATCTCGACGTAGTCGGGGACCAGGCGCTTGAGGATCTCCTCGGGATCGGGCTCGTATTCGACCAGCGCCCGATGGTCGGAACCAGGGTCAGAGCGATCCCCGGAGTCGTCGCGCTCGCCATCGTCGCCGTCCTCGCCCTCCTCGAGCAGGCTGGCCTTCTGCAGCGGCAGCAGCGTCTCGCGTCGCACGACCTGCGACAGCGGCGAGATGTAGCCGTTGTAGAAGATCTCCACCTGGTCGACGTCGTCGTCGATGTAGGCGGCCATCAGGCGCTCGGCGATCCGCCGGGCGTCCGCGTAGGCCGGCCGGTCGGTGAAGCCGGCCCAGCTGTCGGCGACCTCCAGGCCGCGGAAGGTCAGCGACGAGGCCGGCCTCCGGCCCGAGGCGAAGTACACGGCCGTGTGTCCCTCGCGCCCGTGCGCTCGCCCCGCCGACACGCCCGCGCGGACGGCGTTGGAGTTGAACGCGCCGGCCAGGCCGCGATCGCCCGCCACCACCAGCAACCCCGCCCGCCGCAGCTCAGCGTGCTCGACGAGGATCGGCAGCCGCGGGATGTCGCCGGCCGCCTCCGCCGCCTGACGGGTCATCCGGCGGATCGCGTCGGCATACGGGCGCAGCGCCTCGATGCGCTGCTCGGCACGCCGCAGCCGGGCCGCGGCCACCATCTCCATCGCCCGGGTGACCTTCTGGATGTTCTTGACCGCGCCGATGCGGTTGCGAATGTCGCGCTGCGAGGTGGCCATGTCCGGTGCCTAGGCCGCGACGGCCCGGTCCCCGCTCTCGTCGCCTGACCGCTCCTCGGAATCGCCGCCGCTGCCGTCCCGGCTGCCTGCGTCCCGGTCGGAGCGCTCGCCGCGTGACGGGGACGGCTCCTCGTCCTCCTCGAGCGGGTGGCCCTCCTCGTCCAGGTCGTAGCCGAAGTCCTCGGCGTACTGGGCGACCGTCTTGTCGAGCTGGGATTGGGTCTCGTCGCTCCAATCACCGTCGGCGATCTTCTTGAGCAGGTCGGGCTCGCCTGAGCGCACCGCGTCCGACACGCCGGCCAAGAAGCGCTCCACCTTGTCGACCTCGATCCGGTCCAGGTAGCCGTTGGTGGCCGCGAACACCTGCACGACCTGCTCCTCGATCGGCATCGGATGGCGCTCGTGCTGGTTGAGCGTCTTGACCAGTCGCTCGCCGCGGGCCAGCGTGCGTTGCGTATCGGGATCGAGCTCTGATCCGAACTGGGAGAAGGCCTCAAGGTCGCGGTACTGGGAGAGCTCGAGCTTGAGGGTGCCCGCGACCTTGCGCATCGGGGCGATCTGGGCGTTGCCTCCCACCCGGGACACCGAGATGCCCACGTTGATCGCCGGCCGCACTCCCGAGTAGAAGAGCTTGGGCTCCAGGAAGATCTGACCGTCGGTGATCGAGATCACGTTGGTGGGGATGTAGGCCGAGACATCGCCGGCCTGGGTCTCGATGATCGGCAGGGCGGTCAGCGATCCACCGCCAAGATCGTCGTTGAGCTTGACCGCGCGCTCCAGCAGCCGCGAGTGCAGGTAGAAGACATCGCCCGGATACGCCTCGCGCCCCGGCGGGCGGCGCAGCAGCAGCGACATCTGCCGGTAGGCGTAGGCGTGCTTGGTCAGATCGTCGTAGATGACCAGCGCGGCCTTTCCGTTGTAGAGGAAGTGCTCGCCCATCGCGCAGCCCGCGTACGGAGCGAGGAACTTGATCGGCGCCGATTCGTCGGCCGCCGCCATCACGATGATCGTGTTCTCGAGCGCTCCCGCCTCCTCGAGGACGGCGGCCAGCTGGACGACCGTCGCCTTGCGCTGGCCGATCGCCACGTACACGCAGACCAGATCTCGGTCCTGGTTGTTGATGATCGTGTCGATCGCGATCGAGCTCTTGCCGGTCTGGCGATCGCCGATGATCAGCTCGCGCTGCCCGCGACCGATGGGGATCATCGAATCGATCGCCTTCAGCCCGGTGAGCATCGGCTCGGTGACCGGCTGGCGCTGCACCACTCCGGGCGCCTTGTGCTCGGTGGGACGGGTCTCGGAGGTCTCGATCTCGCCCTTGCCGTCCAGCGGAAGCCCGAGCGGATCGACGATCCGCCCCAGCAGCCCCTCCCCAACCGGGACCTCGATCAGACGCCCGGTGCGCTTGACCGTGTCGCCCTCGACGATCTGCTCCCATTCGCCGAACATCACGGCGCCCACATTGTCTGACTCGAGGTTGAGCGCCAGGCCGGTGACCCCGTGCGGGAACTCCAGCATCTCGAACGACATGCAGTTCTCCAGGCCGTGGATCCGGCAGATGCCGTCGCCCACCGACAGCACGGTGCCGACCTCGGTCAGCTCGGCGCTCTCCGCGTCAATGCCCTCGATCCGGTTCTTGAGGATCGAGGTGATCTCGTCAGGCTTGATCTCCATCTGTTTGCTGGCTCCCTTGACGCGCGGTGCCTAGGCCCGGGCGACTTGCTGTCGAAGTTTTTCCAATCGGTTCTTGATCGACGCGTCGAGGATCACGTTGCCGACCCGCAGTACGACGCCTCCCAGGATGTCGGGATCGACCTCCGCGGACAGCTCGATCTCCCGGTCGACCTGATCTCCGATCCGCTTGCCCAGACCGTCGATGGTTTGCCTGTCGAGCTCCACCGCGCTGGTGATCTGCACCGGCAGCAGCCTGTGGGCGTCCGCCCAGAGGGCCTCGAACTCGGTCCGGATGCGGAAGATCGCGGGCATCCGGTGGCGCTCGATCAGCGCCTCCAGGAAGTTCGTGAAATGGGGGCTGGCGCCGGCGACGGTGCGCTCCAGACCATCCTTCTTCTCCGCCGCCGAGAAGTACGGCGAGAAGAAGAAGACCGCCAGATCACGGTTGTCGTGCATCGCGTCGGCAAACGCGCCGAGCTCATCGTGGATCTCGTCCAGCGAATCGTGCTCGGTCGCGACCTCGAACAGCGCGCGCGCGTATACCCGGCCGATCTCCTCCACTAGCGTTCGTCCTCGCCGGCGCCCAGCGCACTGAAGTCGAGCTCGGACAGCGCATCTTCGACCAGGCGCCGCTGATCCTCCTCGGTGAGCGTCTTGCGGGTCACCTTCTCGGTCGCCATCACGGTCAGGTCCGCCACCTCTGAGCGGATCTCCTGGATCGCGCGCCGGGTCTCCGACTCGATATCCCGACGGGTCTGCTCGAGCATCTGCTCGCGCTTGGCCTCCCCCTCGGCCCGAGCGTCGCGCTCCTGACTCTCGGCGCTCTTGCGCGCCCGCGCCACGATCTCCTCAGCCTGCTCACGAGACTCCTTGAGCCGCTCGCGGTACTCGTCGAGCAGCTCGTCGGCCTGTTTGCGGACCCGATCGGCGTGGTCGATCGACTCCTCGATCGCGTGCTGGCGTTTGTCCAGGGCCGCCGAGATGCGCGGGAAGACGAGTTTGGCCAGCACGTACAGGGAGATCCCGAACAGCAGCAGCGTCCAGACCATCAGCCCGACGTTGGGCGTGATCAGAAACGAGCCGCTGGAGGCGGCGGGAACCAGAGCGGGAGGCATCTACTTGAGCACGTAGGAGAGCAGGCCGGCGACCAGCCCGTAGAAGAACGTCGCTTCGGTGAGCGCGAAGCCCAGCCACTGGATGCTGGTGATCTCATCGCGCATCTCGGGCTGACGGGTGACTGACTCGATCACCTTGCCGAAGATGATTCCGATGCCGACGCCGGCACCGACCGCACCGAGTCCGCCCCCGATCCCGATCCCGAGACCGGCGCCCACCCCGGAGGAGGAGGCAGCGAACGCGAGGATGTGTGTAAGCACTTTGAGTCAGCTCCTTGTTGTTTAGTGATGAGTCACGGCGCCACCGATGTAGATGGCGGCGAGGGTCGCGAAGATAAAGGCCTGCAGCGTGGCGATGAGCCCGAGCTCGAACAGGTAGATGAGAACTGCGAAGGGCAGCGTGAACCAGCCCAGGAAACTGAGTCCGAGGATGACCGCCAGCGCCCCGGCCATGAACAGGATGATCATGTGCCCGGCCAGGATGTTGGCGAACAGCCGGACGGTCAACGAGATCAGACGCATGAACGTGGAGATCACCTCCAGGGGGAACACGAGCAGCACCATCGGCCCATGCACCCCCGCGGGAATCAGGCTCTTGACATAGCCGATCGGCCCCTGCACCCGGATGCCCTCCCAGTTGAAGACGACGAACACCACGAGCGCCAGCACCAGCGGCACGGAGATGTTCGCCGTGGCCGAGTAGAGCGCGAATGTGGGGACGTGGACGCCGAACACGTTGAACGTCTCCTCGCTGTTGGTGGGCAGCGGAAGGTAGCCGATCAAGTTGCTGTACCAGAGAAACAGGAACAGCGTGCCGCAGAACGGAAACCACTTGCGGGCCAGCGAGTCGTCCATGTTCCCGCGGGTGATGTTGTCGCGCATCAGCGAGAACAGCACCTCGACTGCCGTCTGCACCCGGTTCGGGCGCTGATGCATACGCCCCGCGATCCATACCATCGTGCCGACCGTCGCGATCGCCGCCAGGAACAGGTACACGACGGCCCGGTTGATGCTGAACACCCCGAGGTTGACCCAGTTGGTCAGCTTGAACTCGTTCTGGATCTGGTACGAGTTGTTCTTGTGGCCGAAGCCGAAGATGATCACCAGCAGCGCGATCCCGAGCACGTAGATGCCGGTGATGCCCCACACGAGCTTGCGCGTGTTGCTCATCGCGCCCTCGGACGGGTGAGCGCCGACGTGACGAGCTGCACGGTGAACGCGAACACGATCACGGCCAGCGCGGTCAGGCCCGCGTCCTTGCCATCGGCCTTGTCGACCAGGATGATGACGATCGCGAGTGTGAACAGCCGGCCGAGCATGTAACCGAGTCGTACTCCTATTACCCGGTTGAAGTCCTTTGTCGCGCTCGCATAGCGCTCGACGGCAACCCCCAGGGCGCGCAGCCCGATCCAGGCTCCCGCCGCGATGCCGTAGCCGGCGGCCGGGACGCCGATCAGCAGCATGATCGGAGCCGCGACCACGACGATCACGACATCCAGGTAGCCGAGCGCCGTCACCGGCGACTCAGAGGTGCTTGAAGCGCTTAGCGACAACTCGCATCCCCACGAAGAAGCCGATCAGAAAGCCGGCCACCGCGAGCGGGACCAGCGCGCCCACCAGCGCTCCGATGGCCGCCCCCACCGCGGCACACAGCAAGTTGGCCGAAAGCATCAGCATTCCGGCTCCGGCGACGTCCCGGCCGGTCACGGGCGGACGACTGCTGTTCGTCATGTTGGCGACTGACGCTTCTTCTCAAGCTGAGTACTGGGGTTAGGGGCCGCGTAGGCTATCGGCACTGGGATTGCAGGCGAGGCCTGAAATCAGCCCATTGTGCGCCGCGCGCCACTACCGAGAGGGTAGAGGAGAGCGGGCCAGGTTAAAGAGAGGTTAGCGTGCGGACCCTGTCGAGCGCTTGCCGACGAGCCCCCCACATCGCCCTGGTTGGGCTTGTAGAGCTGGCCCTCGGCCCACAGCGCCGCCGGGCTCACCCGGGTTCTGAGGCTATGAGTTCTCGCGGATCCGCTGCTGGACGAGCTTGCGCCTGCCCTCCAGCTCGCCGGCGAGGTCGCTGAGCTCGCGCTGGCGTCCCCGCACGAGCTCGAGCTGGTTCGAGATGTGCTCGAGCGACTGCTCGAGGATCCGCTTGCGTTCCGCGGGCGCTTGCGCGTGCTCGTATTCGCGGCGCAGATCGGCCCGCGCGGTCTCGGCCTCGAGGAGCTGGGACAGCTGATCCAGTGAGAGTCCGAGCAGGTCGCGCAGCCGGATGATCTCCCGGACGCGCTCGACATCGGCCTGCGTGTAGCAGCGATGCTTGCCCTGGGAGCGTTCGGCGCCTCCGCCCAGCAGCCCGATCTCCTCGTAGTAGCGGATCGTGCGCGGGGTCGTGCCGGTGAGCTCGGCCAGCTCGCCGATTCGCAGGGTCCGCTCCCCGTCGGTCGCCGCGGTGGCGCTCACGACGCGACCGCCTGGGGTTGGGTCTGCTCGACCGGCTCAGCCGGCTCGACGGCTTCGCGCCCCTGCGCCTGCTCGGCGCGCTCCCGCTGTTCCCGGGCCCCCGCCGTCCCCAGCTCCTTGGGGCGGGCTGCCGAGATCCCGGCGCCGACCAGCGAGACTGCGGCCAGGCACCACAGGGCGGTGTGCATGTTGGAGATGAAGGGCGTCAACTGCGCGGTGGAGATGTGGTTGGCCACCCCCGAGAAGATGCTGAACAGGACGTGCGTGGGCACCGCCGAGGTCACGATGGCGAGCACGAAGGCGATCGAGATGACCGCGCCGGTGTTCTGCACGAGCACCCGCGCGCCGGCGGCGATGCCCCGGCGGTGAGGGGCCACCGTGCCCATCATCGCGGCGGTGTTGGGGGAGTTGAACATGCCCGAGCCGATGCCGACGATGAACATGAAGATCCCGGGCCAGAGATAGCTCGAGTCGCGCTGCAACGTGGTCATCAGCGCCAGCCCGAGGGCGGTCACGAGCATGCCCAGGACGGCGAGCGTGCGCGAGCCGCGCCGATCCGCCCATATCCCCGCGAGCGGCGAGGCGATCAGCATCCCGACCGCGAGCGGCGCGAGCTTGACCCCCGCGAGGATCGGAGAATTGCCCTGCACGCCCTGGAAGTAGAAGACGAACACGAACATCAGCGCAAACCGGGCCAGGCCGTTGGCAAACGCGGCGCCGGCGGCGGTCGAGAACAGCCGGTTGCGGAAGATCGTGAGGTCGAGCATCGGCGCCTGGTGGCGACTCTCGATCAGGACGAACAGCGGCAGCAGCACCGCTCCCAGGATCAGGCCGGGGAGCACCAGCGGCGAGCCCCAGCCTTCGATTCCGCCCTTGGAGATTCCGTAGACGAGGCCGGTGAGCCCGATCAGGAACGTGATCGTCCCCAGGTAGTCGAACGATCGATCCTCCGAGCGGCCGCTGATCTCGCGCAGCACCTGCCATGCCCACAAGCTGCCCAGGAGGCCGAACGGGACGTTGAACCAGAACACCCAGTGCCAGCTGATCGCCACCAGCGCGCCGCCGAGCACCGGTCCGATGACCAGGCCGACGGCGGCGACCATCGTGTTCGTCCCCATGGCCACGCCGAGCTGCTCCTTGGGAAACGCATCGGTGACGATCGCGGCGGAGTTGGCGAACAGGAACGCGCCGCCGATGCCCTGCAGGACCCGCCACACGATCAGCTGCGTGCCGTTGGCGGCGAAGCCGGCGCCCAGCGAGGCCGCCGCGAACAGGATGAATCCGGCGACGTAGGCCTTCTTGCGCCCGAACTGGTCAGATAGGCGCCCGGCGCTCAGGACGAGCACCGTCGACGCGATCATGTAGACGAGAATCACCCAGACCAGCTCCAGCAGACTGGTGTGCAGGCTGCGCTCGAGATTCGGCAGGGCGATGATCAGGGTGCCCGAGTTGATCGTCGCCAGCAGCATTCCGAGACTGGTGCACGACAGCGCCCACCATTTGTAGGAGTCGTGCTCGGCGTGGACGCCGATCCGGCGCCGGGGCCGACCTGTCGATGGAGCCTGAACCGCTGACACGAGCAAACACCCTCTCCGCTCAAGTTGATTCTTACGTTAACGTCAGAATAGCACGTCGGCGGAGAGCCTGCGTCACCCAGCAGCACGCCGGCGGAGGGCCGCGTTCCCCACGGCACGCCGGGCGGAGAGCCGCGTCCCCACGGCCCGTCGGTGCAGCGCCGCATCACTCGAAGGCCGCCACGACGGCCAGGATCACGAACGCCGCAACCAGCGCCGCGCCCTCGAACGGGGTCGCCTCCCCGTCACCGGTGATCTGCCACACGATCACGGCGGTGCCCAGCAGAGCCCCGGTGAACACGGACGGCAAGGCGAAGGTGAGCGTGGTGGCGGTGAGCAGCGACACCAGCACGAGCAGCGGGAACAGGAACGCCGCCACCTGGGCCATCGAGTTCTTGACCACCGAGATGGCCAGTTCCGACTGCCCCTTGGCCGCCAGCACCACTCCGACGGCGTGCTCGACGGCATTCCCAGCGATCGCGACGATCACCAGCCCGGCGAACGCCTTGGAGATGCCCAGCGTTCGGATCGTCGGCTCCAGGGCGTGCACGAACCAGTCCGACACGAACGCGGCGGCGAGTCCGGACGCCAGCAGCAGCGTCAGGCTCGTCGCTGTCGAGACGCGGCGGCGCCCCGCCTGGTGGGGAACGCCCTGATCGGTGGTCAGGTACTGACGCACCCAGAACCCGTACACGGCGAGGATCGCGGCCGCGCTCACGATCGAGATCGTCTTGATGTGGTGGCTGGCCAGGTCGTGCGACGAGTCGGCGAGTCCGACCAGGACGATGATGAAGCTCGAGATCAGCATCAGCGTCGCCGTGTCGTTGGGCAGCCGCGGGCTGAAGCGCATCACGTGGTCGCGCTCCCGGCTCGCTCCGGCGATGATCACCAGCCCGAGCACCAGCAGCGCGTTCACGAGGATCGAGCCGAGCAGCGCGGTCTGGGCAACGACCCGTTCACCGGCGTTGAGCGCGAAGACCACGACGAAGAACTCCGGCAGATTGCCGAGCGTCGACTGCAGCAAGCCGGTCGCGGCGACGCCGAAGCGCTGTCCCACCTGCTCGGTCGAGAACGACACGATCCAGGCCCCGCCGGCCAGCGCCAGCCCGGCGAGCACGAAGGCGAGGACGTGTGGCACTCCGCTCACGTAGCGGGCGATCCCGGCCACCGCGGTCAGCACCGCGACGACCACCAGGCCGGCGCGCTCGGTACGGGAGAGGCCGGCCAGCGAGTCCTACCCGCCGGTCATCAGGGTGTCGCCGCCACCGTAGGCGCGCGCGCCGCAGCACAGCTCCATCGGCTGACTATTGCACCCTTTCGAACTCGCCGGTCTCGATGTCACGCTCCACCTGGACTTCGATCTCGTGCTCGCTGGTATCGGGGTCCGCGGTACGCAGCTCGGTTGCCCGCTGGCCCTTGAACTTGAAGATCTCCAGCACGAACACCAGATACACGCTGGCCGCCAGGGCGAGCAGCGCCAGGGCGATCAGGACCGCGAGCCACCCCGCTTCGTAATGGCCGTGGCGGCCGTGAACGTGGTAGGGGAGCAGGCGCAGGGCCACCGCCAGCCCCGCCAGCAGCAGCGTCCAGCCGTACAGGTAGGCCACGGTCTTGCGCTGCGAGAAGCCGATCCGGGCCATCCGATGATGAAAGTGGTTGGCGTCCGCGGACCACAGCGGGCGTCCATACTTGAGCCGCTTGGCGACCACGAAGCCGGTGTCCAGGAACGGGATCGCCAGGACAACGAGGGGCACGACCAGGGCGACCACGGCGTTGGTCTTCAGCGATCCGGTGACGGCAGCCACACCCAGCAGGTAGCCGAGCAAGTTGGCTCCCGCATCCCCCATGAAGACCGACGCCGGGTGGAAGTTGTGAAACAGGAATCCGAGCGCTGCGCCCGCGGTCAAGGCGGCCAGCACCGCGGCGCCCCCCACGTTGAGGTCGAACGCGATGATCGAGAACGCGACGCCGTCGATCATGCAGATGCCGGCGGCCAGCCCGTCGACCCCGTCGGAGAAGTTCACGACGTTCATCAGCCCGACCAGCCAGATCACGGTCAGGAACCCTCCCTCGTTGGGGAACTGCAGCGCCCCCACGAACGGCACGGTCACGTCGGTGACCACGGCGCCGGCCTCCACGGCGATCACAGCGGCTGCGATCTGCCCGGCCAGCTTGACCAGCGGCCGCAGCTCGCGCACATCGTCGATCGCACCCACGAGCGTGATCAGGCAGGCGCCCGCCATCACCCCCCAGGTATCGACCCGCCCGCTCGCGCCGGTGGCGTGGGCGGTCCGGGGCAGGTGGATCACCTCGGGCATCCAGATCGCCGCCGCCACCAGGACGGCGACCAGGATCGCCAGCCCCCCGAGCAGCGGCGTCTCCTGGGCGGCCAGCCCCCGCTCCCGAGGCAGGTCGACGGCGCCGAGCCGACGGGCCAGCCTGGCCGCCAGCGGAGTCACCGCCCAGGCAATCACCGCCGCGACCGCGAACGAGAGCACGGCATCCCAGTAGCGCATGCGCCACGAAGCATGGCATCCCATCCCGATGCAGCGTCTCATCCCCGTGCGGACCCTCCTCTGCGCCCCGGAGGCGCCGGTTCCCCTGCCTTCCGGCCTCCCCTACCCTCCCGGTGCCGCGAGGGCCTGGGCGATTCGCGCCACGAGCCCCAGCGGCTCGCGCTCCATCTGGCGCCAGGTCACCCGGATCACCCGGTAGCCGGCGGCCGCCAGCGCCTGGTCCCGCCTGCGGTCGCGCTCGAAGGCGGCCCGGTGCCCGTGGAACGCGTGGCCGTCGACGTCCGCCACCAGCCGGGCGGCCGGCCAGAGGGCGTCGACCTCGAACCCGTGCAGGCGGGTGTTGACGCGCGGCGCCGGCAGCTGCGCCCTGTCCACCAGGGCCAGGAAACGTCGTTCGGCCTCCGAGCGGGTGAACGCCGGCGTGCCGACGCCGTCGGCGAGCAGCGCTCGCAAACGGGCCACGCCGTTGCGGCGCGGAGCTCGATCCATCGCGGCCTCGAGCTCACGGCCGGTGACGAGCCCCGCGACCCGGGCCTCCGCCAGCGACCGAGCCAGCGTCGCGTCGCCTTGCTCGGCGGCGAGATCGATGAGCGCGCGGGCCGGAGCGGTGACCGGGAGGCCGTACCGGATCCTCACATCCCGCCGATCCAGGCCGGCCACGCGATGGAACTCGAGCCCCGGGCAGGGTCGCAGGCTCCGGCCGATCACGGTCACCTGAACCTCGGGATCGAAGTCGGGGACGAACCCCCACACGGCCGCCGCCGAGTGATGGCTGATGACCGCGTCGTGGCCGGCGTGCAGCATCGCCGCCAGCTCAAGTGCGAGCGGCCGCGGCTCCGGGTCGCCCACGGCGTAGACCCGTGGCAATACCGGATGCAGGAGGCCATGGGCCACCATGCCGCGGATGGCGCCAGGGGTGATCCCGGCGCTACGGAGCTGGGACCGCTCCACCCGCCCGAGCTGCCTCGCGGCGAGCTCGCCGACCGCCCGCACTCCGGTCGCCTGCGCGCGCACGACGCAGAAAATTTGCACGCCCGGCTCCGATTTTCTTCCGGATGTCGCCTGGACGACCCGGATGCGGAAAATCTCGCCGGCGGGTGCAAACTTTCTGCCAACGTCACGGGGATCCGAGGGAGCGGCCATCAAAACGCAGGATCCGCCCGATGATCAGCCGCGCAGCCCAACCCAACCGGTTTTTCACACCCTCGATGCGAAGTTGTCACGCGGCGTGACGAACCACGGACGCGGCCACGGCCCACCACCACACGGCTCCGCACCCGGCCACGGCCCACCACCACCACAGCCCCGCACCCGGCCACGGCCCACCACCACCACACAGGCCCCGCACCCGGCCGCGGCCGCCCGCCCTAGACGACCGCCGGAGCCCCCAGCTGCGCGTACAGCGGGTAGCGCTCGGCGAGCCGAGCCACCCGGTCGCTCAGCTCCGCCTGGCAGCTATCGAACGAGCCGGCGGGGTTCAGCGTGGCCGCGATGATCTTGCCGACCTCGATGAAGTCCGGGACCTGCAGGCCCCGGGTGGCCAGCGCCGGGCTGCCGATCCGCAGGCCCGAGGAGACGGCGGGCGGGCGGGGATCGAAGGGCACGGCGTTGCGGTTGACGGTGATGCCGATCGAGTGCAGGCGATCCTCGGCCTGCCGGCCGTCGAGCTCTGAATCGCGCAGATCGACCAGCACGAGATGGACGTCGGTGCCGCCCGTGAGAACCGAGACGCCTCCGCCGGCCGCCAGCAGCTGGTCGGCGACCGCTCGGGCGCCGGCCAGCGTCCGCTCCTGGCGCTCCCGGAAGCCATCGGAGGCCGCGATCCGCAGCGCCACCGCCTTGCCCGCGATGATGTGCTCCAGCGGCCCCCCCTGCTGTCCGGGAAAGACGGCGGAGTCGATCTTCTTGGCGTGCTCCTGCTTGGACAGGATCATCCCGCCGCGGCCGCCGCCGATCGTCTTGTGGATCGTGGTCGTGACCACGTCGGCCAGTGGCACCGGCGAGGGGTGCAGGCCCGCGGCCACCAGGCCGGCGAAGTGAGCCATGTCGACCAGCAGGTAGGCGCCGACGGAGTCGGCGATCGCCCTGAACGCCTCGAAGTCGAGCTGCCGCGGGTAGGCCGACCATCCGGCCACGATCATCTTCGGCCGGCGCTCGTGGGCCAGGCGATCCACCTCGTCCATGTCGATCAGGCTCGTCTCCCGATCAACGTGGTAGGGGACGATCTCGTACAGGCGACCCGAGAAGTTGATCTTCATCCCGTGCGTGAGATGGCCGCCGTGGGCCAGCTCCAACCCCATCAGCACGTCGCCGGGCTCGAGCAGCGCCTGATAGGCGGCTTCGTTCGCCTGGGCGCCGGAGTGGGGTTGCACGTTGGCGTGCTCGGCGCCGAACAGCTCGACGGCCCGGTCGATCGCCAGCTGCTCGGCGATGTCGACGTACTCACAGCCGCCGTAGTAGCGCCGCCCCGGGTAGCCCTCGGCGTACTTGTTCGACAGCACCGAGCCCTGCGCCTCGAGCACGGCCACGGGCGCGAAGTTCTCGGAGGCGATCATCTCCAGCGTCCGCTGCTGGCGTTCCAGCTCGAGCGCCAGAACCTCGGCGATCTCGGGATCGACGTCTGCGAGCGGGCGGTCGAAGAAGTCAGGCGGGAAGCCGGCGCTCATCAGGCGCAATCCTAGCGGTGCCCCCTGCTGCCCAAGTGGTTCGTGTCGTATTTGCGAAACGGGCCACAGGGCTCACGCGTCGGCGACGATGATCGCCACGTCGCGATCTTCCCAAACGAGGCGGGCCTCGAACCCGGCTTCCATGAGCCACCGCAACTGCTCGGCCACCGGGCTCGGCTTGTCAAAACCCGGTGTCAGCGGTATCAGCGCGTCCGCCGGATCGGCGGGGACGACCACGTCAGCCAGCACGAATCGCCCGCCCGGGCGCAGCGCCGTGCGGACGCGCTGGAACAGGTCCGCCTTCTCCGCGGCGTCGAGATGGTGGACGCAGAGCGCGCTGGCGACGACGTCGAACGGACCTTCGGGCAGCGGGTCCTGAAGCCGCGCGACCCGGAGCTCGGCGTCCGCGCGACCGAGTGTCCGCCGCGCGGCCGCGAGCATCTCCGCGCTCTCGTCGATCCCGACCAGGGCGGCGTCGGGGAAGCGCTCCAGCAGCCGCCGCGCAGTCTCCCCGGTGCCGGTCCCGAGCTCCAGGATCTCCCGCGCGCCCGGGCCGCAGGCCGCGGCCACACGCACCTGAAGAGCATCGAATTCCGGGTAGTCGGCCCGCAGCATCTCGCCGTAGGTCTCGGGGTTGAAGTGGAACTCGTGCCCGAGCGCCTCGGCGATCGCAGCCTCGCCCAGCGCCCCCTGGCGCACCACCCTGACCGCGTCGGCCCCGCCGCGCTCGTAGCGGCGCAGGTCGACGACCGTGGAGGACGTGCCAGGGAGCTCGCCCCCGTCGACGACCAGATCGGCGGCGGCGCGGATCGATTCGGGAACCTGCGCCAGCGCGCGCGCCTCGCGGCCACCCGAGGAGTTGGCGCTCGACTGAAGGACCGGTGACGTGACCCCCGCAAGCGCCGGCACCACCGGCACCCGCAATCCCAGGGTCGCCGGATCGCCGCCGCAGGCCAGTGCAAAGCGCCCCCGAGGATTGGGCAACAGCACCGTCACCGGGCCCGGGAGCAGCCGGTCGAGTGCCGCGCGGGTGCGCGAGCCCAGCTCCGGGAGAGCCGCCAGCGCCCGCCGACGATCGAAGAACATGACCGCTGAGGGCTTGTCCAGCGGCCGGCGCTTGAGCTGGTACAGGCGCTCGACGGCGGCTCGGTTGCGCGCGTCGCAGGCCAGCCCGTACACGGTGTCGGCGGGAAACACGGCGATCCCGCCCACCCGCATGCAGCGCTCGAAGGCCTCGGCCTGGGGCCCTGCCTCGGCCCGGGGCCCCGCCTCGGCCCGGGACCCCTCCTCGGCCCGGGACCCCATCACACCGACCCCACGACCACGCGCTCGAGCCCCGCCAGGTCGCGCCTGACCTCCACCGAGGCAAACCCGGCCGCCGCCACCAGCCGTGCCACCTCGGCCGCCTGCTCGGGACCGATCTCCAGGGCGAGCAGCGCCGGCCGCTCGGGCAGGCCGGCCACCTCGTCGATCAGCCGCCGGACCGCGTTCAGGCCGTCGGCGCCCGCGAACAGCGCCCCGGCGGGCTCGTAGTCCGCGATCTCGGGCTCGAGCGTCGCGCCGGCGGCGACGTAGGGCAGGTTGGCCAGCACCGCGGCCCCGCCGACCGACAGCTCGTCCCCAGCCAGCAGATCTTGCTGCAAAAGCGCGACATCGAGACCCAGAGCGGCGGCGTTTGACCGCGCCACCGACAGCGCATCGGCACTCACGTCGACCCCGGTCACATCGAGGTCCGGACGTTCGTGCTTGAGAGCCAGCGCCACGGCCCCGCTCCCGGTCCCGACGTCAACCGCGCGAGCACCCACGTCCAGCCCCAGACCGATCTCGACCAGCAGCTCGGTCTCGGGACGCGGGATCAGCACCCGCGCGTCGACGGCCAGCGTCAGATGGCGAAACTCGCGGCGACCCAGGATGTAGGCCACCGGCTCGTGTGCCGCCCGCCGGGCCAGCAGCGCCTCGAATCGCGCCCAAGCCGGCTCGCCCAGCGGCTCGTCCCGATCGATCACGAGCCGTTCTCGGCCCACTCGCATCACCTCGGCCAGCAGCAGCTCGGTGTCGAGCCGGGGCGTGTCGCACCCCGCCGCGTCCAGCGCGTGGCGCCCGAACACGGCCGCCGCGCCCACCGTGCGGCCGGCCGCCGGCAGCGCGGTCTCAGCCAACCGCGCGCTCCTCCAGGCGCCGCTGCTTCTCGTCGTCCTGGAGCGCGTCGGTGAGCTCTTCGAGCTCGCCGAGCAGGATCTCGTCGAGGTTGTGCACGAGCAGGTTGATGCGGTGGTCCTTGACCCGGCGCTCACCGTAGTTGTAGGTGCGGATCTTCCCGGCCCGCTCCCCGGTGCCCACCTGGGCCAGCCGGCTGGCGCCGATCTCGGCCTGCTGCTCGGCGAGCGCACGCTCGTACAGGCGGGCGCGGAGCACGCGCATCGCGCGTTCGCGGTTTTGCAGCTGTGACTTCTCGTCCTGCATGGAGACGACGACGCCCGTCGGCCTGTGCGTGATCCGCACCGCCGAGTCGGTGGTGTTGACCGACTGGCCGCCGGGGCCCGAGCTGCGGTAGACGTCGATCTGCAGATCGTTGTCGTCGATCTGGACGTCGACGTCCTCGGCCTCCGGCAGGACCGCGACGGTTGCCGTGGAGGTGTGGATCCGGCCCTGGGACTCGGTCTCGGGGACGCGCTGGACGCGGTGGGTGCCGCCCTCGAACTTGAACACCGAGTAGGCGCCGTCCCCCTTGATCGCGAACGTGTAATCGCCGTCGCCGATCGACAGGGGCTCGACCTTGAACCCGCGCCGCTCGGCATAGCGGGTGAGCATCCGGTACAGGTCGCCCGCCCAAAGCGCGGCCTCGTCGCCGCCCGCCCCGGGACGGATCTCGACGATCACGTTCTTGGCGTCGTTGGGGTCGCGCTCGACCATCGCCAGCCGGATCTCCTCCTCCAGCGTCGACAGCCGCTCCCGTGAGCTGTCGAGCAGCGCCCGCAGCTCCGGATCCTCGCCGTCCTCGGCGAGCAGCTCCCGGGCCCCCTCCAGATCGTCGGCGGCACGCCGGTACTCGGTCGCCAGCCGGGCGGCCGGCTCGAGCTCACGGTAGGCGCGACTGGCGGCCTCGAACCTGGCGCGGTCGCCGATCACATCGGGGTCTGAGAGCTCGCCTTCGAGCTCGCCGAAACGGCTCTCCAGCTGGACGACGAGTTCGTCGATCATGCAGGCGAGTCTAGTGTCGCGTGTGGCAATCCGACCGCAGTCTCCGGCGTCTGAGCGCCCCGGAGCAAGGACGGCGCCCGGGCGCGAGCGCCGGATGAGCTAGGCGACTACTTCGACGCCGATCAGGTCGGCGGCCGAGGTCTCGCCCGGAGTCTCGACCGCCAGGACCGCCTGCAGCGCGGCGATCGACACCGCCAGCTCGTCGAGATCGGGCTCCCGGGTGGTGAGCCGCTGCAGCTGCAGGCCGGGGTACATGATCGCCTGCACCCAGCCCCGGGAGCGGTTGCGACCGGCCCACTTGATCACCTCGAACGACAGCCCCGCGATCACCGGAACCCCGAGGATCCGGGTCAGGACGAGGATCCACCAGGCGGGCAGCCCGACCGGCGCGAACACGAAGATCGCCATGATCATCACGATCAGCAGAAAGCTGGTTCCGCAGCGGGGGTGCAGGCGCGAGTAGAGCTTGGCCCGCGGAGGCGTCAGGTCGTCGCCGGCCTCGTAGCACGAGATCACCTTGTGCTCGGCGCCGTGGTACTCGAACACGCGCCGCAGATCCGGGATCCGGGACAGCAGCACGAGATAGCCGAGGAAGATCGCCGTGCGCAGCACGCCCTCCACCAGCCAGAACAGCAGCGAGGAGCCGAGCTGGTGCTTGATCAGGCTGGTGACGCCGACCGGCACGACGAAGAACAGCCCGATCGCGAACGCCACCGAGACGAACACGGTTCCGAACCAGGCTCCATTGGAGATCTCCTGGTCGGATTCGGGCAGCTGCGCGTTGGCCGAGATGCCGAGCGCCCGCAGGCCGATGCCCAGCGACTCGATCAGGGCGACCACGCCCCGGATCACCGGCAGGCGATACAGCCGCCGCTTGCGCGACCGCGCGATGATCGGAAACGAGCTGACGGCGATCTCGCCCTGCCCAGCCCCCGGCGCCGCGCTCTGCAGCCGGACTCGCGACCGCGCCCGGCGGCGGCCCGTCAGGAGCCGGCTCCCCGGCGGGCTTGCGCACCGCCACGGCCCAAGTCGAGATTCCGCGCATCATCACGCCCTCCAGCACGGCCTGGCCGCCGAGGGGGGCGTCGCCCGCGGCGGTCAGTCGTCCGTCGGAGGCGTCAGTCGAGGCGGTCGGCCGTCCGTCGCGCACGTCGCCCCCGCCGCGGCTCATCAGCAGTCTTGGCTGATCAGACCGCGGCGCGCGCGTTGCGCCGGCCCTTGGCCACGCGGCGCTGGAAGCGCTCCACGCGACCACCCGTGTCGACCAGCTTCTGGCGACCCGTGTAGAAGGGGTGGCAGGCGGAGCAGATCTCGACGTGGATGTCGGGCTTCGTGGAACGGGTTGTGAACTCGTTCCCGCACGTGCAGCGCACGTGAGCTTCGACGTAATTGGGATGTATCTCGGTCTTCATCGTGCAGTCAAGGATAGCGGCGTGCGACCGTGTCCCCGGGAGCGCTCACGACGTGCCCGGGGCCGGGCAGACCGCCGTCAGCTGATTGTTCGCGCGATCGTAGTCGTCGACCTCCTCGGTCGCGTCGGCGGTCACGGTCGGGGGATCGCCGGCATCGCACGAAGGTCCGCTGAACGACACCGTCAGCTTCCGGCCCGCGCCCAGAAAGCCCACCAGGCTCGACTTGGGCGTCGAGGCGTCACCCGGCGTGAACAGCACCTCGAACGGGCCCGCGCCGGTGGCCCCGCGATTGGCGACCACCGCCGTGTAGAGCGCCTTGGCCGGCGAGCCGGCGATCGAGCTCACGTCGATCGACTTGACGAGCAGGTCGGGGCGCAGCTCGCGCTGCCCGCAGCGCTGGCTGTAGCGGACCGCGGTCCCGAGCACGTGGCCATGGGCGCCGGTCCAGCGAAAGCTGACGCGAAACCGGTAGCTGGCCGGGGCGTCGAGGTTGATGACCGAGTTGTTGAGCACCCACACGTCGCCGGCAAGCTGCCCGAGCGTCGGATTGCGCGGCGAGATCCAGACGCCCAGGTTTCCCCCGCGCACCACGCTCTGAGAGGCCGACGACCCGGCGGCCTTCTCGAGCAGGTCGAACTTCAACGCCAGCCTGCGCGTCCCGGGGAGCGGTCGCATGACCGCCTTTACCGACACCGAGCGGTGGGGCGGATCCAGCGCGTCCCGGCACGAGTAGCCCTCGAGCTGCGCCCGGGCGGCCGGGCTGGCGATCGCGGAGGGAGCGAGGGTCAGCAGCGTGCCCGCGGCGACGGCGAGGATGGCGAGGAAGCGCTTCATCTTCGACTTAACAGTCAGCGAGGGCCAAAGTTGCCGAGCCGCCGCTGCCCAGCGCCCGTCAGGTGATCTGATAGAGGGGACCGTCGCCCCCTTCGGGCGGCGTGAGGCGGCCACCCTTGGCCGTGATCGCGCCGCACTGAACGCAGTTGGTGTAGTTGACGATCACGTCGACCTCCCCCGTCTGGGGAGCGTCCTCGGGGATCTCGTAGACACCGGCGGGGCACATCCAGCGCCAGCCCTCGGCGATCTCCCGGGGAACACGCCGGTGGATCCGGATGTGGTTGGGAGCGTCATCCCGGGTCGCGTTGCCGCTGATGTAGACGCTGGAGAGCTTGTCGAAGGTGTACTTGCCGTCCGGCTTGGGGTAGGCCTCGGCGGTGTCGCCGACGAACAGCGGCTGCTGGTCGTTCTTGTGCCAGGGCAGCCTCCCCGACGGGAGCTTGCCCCTGGTGGCGATCGCGAGGTTGACGAGCGGGCCGCCCTGGATGAACCCCTTCTGGAACGGCTGCCGGGTGTTGCGTACCTGGTAGAGCTCCTGGCCGATCGAGGAGCTCTCGACAGCCTGCTCGTAGCCTTCCAGCGAGGTGCCGTCCTTGAGCGATCTGTAGATCGCCTCCGCGGCCAGCTTGCCCGACTTGATGCAGTGGTGCACGCCCTTGAGCGCCACCGTGTCGACCATGCCACCGGCGTCACCGACCAGCAGCGCGCCCGGCATCGAGAGCTTGGGCATCGACCAGTAGCCGCCGCCCGGGAGCGCCTTGGCTCCCCAGGCCACGCGCTCGCCTCCCTCCAGGATCCCTCGCACCAGCGGATGCAGCTTGAACTGCTGCAGCAGGTCGTGGGCCGAGGTGGTGGCGTCGGCGTACTCGAGGTCGACCACGAAGCCGATCGAAACCAGGTCGTCGCCGGTCTTCTCATCCTTCATCGGGTACAGCCAGGTGCCGCCGATCTGACCGTACCTGGACGACAGCTTCAGCGGCCAGGGGCCAATCGTGTGGATGATGCGATCCAGCGGCTTGGGGACCTTCCAGACCTCCTTGACCCCGAGCTCCCACACCTGGGGCTCGCGGCCGGCGGCGAGCTCGAACTCCTTGATCGCCGCGCCCGTCAGATGGCCCCAGCAGCCCTCGGCCAGGACCGTGACCGCGGCCTTGATGTCGGTGCCGGGCTCGAAGTTGCCCAGCGGCTCCCCGTCCCTGCCCCGGCCCTTGTCGCCGGAACGCACGCCCACCACGCGGCCGTCCTCCACCACCAGCTGCGAGGCCGAGGTCTCGGTCAGGATATAGGCGCCGCCCTCCTCGGCCATCCGAGCCTGATAGCGGGCCATGGCGGCCACCGAGACGACCTCGTTGCCGTGATTGCGAAACGGCGGCGGAGGCGGAATCCGCAGCTTGGTCCTGCCCGTGGGCAGCATGTAGACGGCTTCGCGGGTCACCTCGCCGAACGCGAAGCGCTCCTGGCGCCAGTCCTCCCGGGACAACTCGGGGAACAGCTCCTGAAGCGGCCCCGGGCGCATGACGGCGCCCGACAGGTTGTGGCCGCCGCAGGTCTTGGCCTTCTCGATCACCGCCACCGGCACCTCGCCGAGGCGCTCCATCATCGCTTCGTCGTCCCCCAGCAGCTGGAGCAGGCGGTTGGCGCATGCCAGGCCAGCGGTCCCGCCGCCGACGATCGCTACGCCGACGTCGATCCGCTCGTCCTCTGAGTCGAGCCCGCGCTTGATGAACTCCTTGACGGAGTCGACGGGCGGCGGGAACTCGCTGGGAGCGTGCGAACCGTTGGCGTTGCTCAAGGCTAGTGGTTCCGTTCGTAAGTACGGCGACACCGAGAGTGGTCTCCGGCGGATGCCTGGCGAGGACGCAGGATGCGACGTGCAGCAGCGCTGCACGAGCATCCGAGGACGAAGTCAGGCGCCGCCGGAGGGCGCTCGAATGTCGTCGTATTTGCGAATGGGGCCACTTAGCTGCCCTTCCTGGTCTTGATCGCTTCGGTCAGCTTGGGAACGATCTTGTTCAGGTCGCCCACCACGCCCAGGTCGGAGAACTCGAAGATTGGGGCGTTGGCGTCCTTGTTGATCGCGACGATGTTCTCCGAGGATTGCATCCCGACCTTGTGCTGGATCGCGCCGGAGATCCCGGCCGCCAGGTAGAGCTTCGGCGAGACGGTCTTGCCGGTCTGGCCGATCTGAGCGGCGTAGGGATACCAGCCGGCGTCGACCACGGCCCGCGTGGCCGCCACCGCGGCGTTGCCGTCGAAGGCCTTGGCCAGATCCTCGACCAGCTCGAACCCCTCGGCCTTGCCCAGGCCCCGCCCGCCCGCGACCAGGATGTCGGCACCCTCGATGTCCACGTCGGCGCCTCGCTGCTCGCCGCGCTTGACCATCTTGGCCTGATCCGACCACGGCGAGTACTCGACTTCGACGTCTGTCACCTCGGCCGAGGCGCCGTCTCGCTGGATGACCTCGAAGGCGTTGATCCGGCCGATGATGATCCCCAGATCGCCCCGGTAGTGGGAGACCGAGATCTGGGAGTCCTGCAGGATCGGGCGCTCGGCGACCAGCTTGCCGTCCTGGGCGCGAACCGCCGTGACCTCCATCGTCACGCCGGCCTGCCTGCGCGCGGCCAGACCGGCTCCGATCTCGAAGCCGAGCAGACCGCCCCCGAACATGGCGTACGAATGACCGTGCTCCTCGATGATCTTCGCCATCGCGTCGACGACCGGCTGGGCGAGTCCCTCCGGGCCGGTGGCGCGAAACACCTTGGTGGCGCCGTAGGCGCCCAGCGACTGACACAGCTCGGTGGGTAGTTCGTCCTGCGCGCCCACGACCACCGCGTGGCATTCGCCGCCGATCTCGGAGGCCCGAGCGGCGGCCTCGGAGACCGCGCCCAAGGAGTTCTTGTTGAACGCGCCCTCGTAGTGCAGCACGTAGGTGAGCACATCGGGCATCTAGATCAGCTTCCTTTCGTCGAGCCAGGCGACGATCTTCTCGACCGTTTCCTCGGTGTTCTCGTCCTCGATGATCTCCCCCGCGGCCTTGGCCGGCGGGTCGTGGAAGTCGCGACACTGCACCCGCGAGCCCTCCGCTCCGACCAGCGCGGCCTCGATCCCGATATCTGCCGCGGCGACGGTCTCCAGCGGCTTCTTCTTGGCGCCCATGATCGCCTTCAGCGACGGGTAGCGAGGCTCGTTGATGGCGTCCCCGACCGAGATCACCGCCGGCAGCGCGATCTCGACGGTGTCATAGCCGTACTCGGCCTGGCGCTCGCAGGTCAGAGCCTGGTCGCGGAGGTCCATCTTGATCACCTGGGTGAGCGACGGCATCTTGAGGTGGTCGGCGACCACGGCGCCGATCGTGTAGCACTCGCCGTCGTCTGACTGCTGGCCGAGCAGCACCAGGTCCGGAGACTCCTTCGCCAGCGCCTTTGAGAGCGCATAGCCGGTGGCGGCGACGTCGGAGCCGGCCAGCGACTCGTCTGACAGGTGCAGGGAGCGGTCGGCGCCCAGCGAGACCGCCTTCTGGAGCGCTCGGGTGGCCGTGCCCGGGCCCATGGTCACGGCGACGATCTCGTCGACCTGGGCCGCCCCGCCCTCACGAATCTGCATCGCGGCTTCGATGGCGTGGGTGTCATAGGGGTTGAGGTTCTTCTCTCCGGATCGGTCCATGCGCCCCGTCGAGTGGTCGATCCGCTTCTCGACGGCGGCGTCCGGAACCTCTTTGACCAGGACGCAAATCTTCAAGTGTGGCCTCCTATCGAAAGTCCTGCGCGGAGCGTCGGACTCCGCAGCCTGCAGCTGATGCCCTGAGCGGCCGGGTCACATACTACCCCGTTGACTGACGAGTCAATCAGTACCCGCCCTCAGGCGCGGACGGCGCCGCGGATGAAGTCGATCGCCTGCTGGGCCGAGGCCCCGGGCGTGAACACCTCGGCCACGCCCAGCCCCTTGAGCTCCTCCACGTCGTCTGATGGGATCGTCCCGCCGACCGTGACGATCACATCGTCGACCCCCTGCTCGGCGAGCAGCTCCATGATCCGTGGCACCAGCGTCATGTGCGCGCCCGAGAGGATCGAGAGCCCGACCGCGTCGGCGTCTTCCTGGATCACCGTCTCGACGATCTGCTCGGGGGTCTGGTGCAGTCCCGTGTAGATCACCTCCATCCCGGCGTCGCGCAGGGCCCGCGCGATTATCTTCGCCCCCCGATCGTGACCATCGAGGCCCGGTTTGGCGACGACGACGCGGATCTTGCGCTCCGAGGAGGCGGCCATGGCCGGAGTCTAAGTGGTCTCCGCAGTGAGCACGGTGGGGCAGCTGAGCGCTCACGAGCGCCCGCGGGCGCTACAGCCAGCCGGGAACGCGCCGGGCCAGCCGCTTCAGCCGGGGCGGCGGCCGTAGCCGGCGGACCAGCACCACGCTGGCGGCCCCGCCCGCCGCCGCCACCGTGCTCAGGGCGGCGGCCGCCTTGAGCCGGCGCCCCAGCCGATCGAAGCGCATCACCGCCCAGCCCCGCTCCCGCGCCAGCCGAGCGAGCGGGGCATCGGGATTGACCGCGACGGGATGGCCCACGGCCTCGAGCATCGGCAGGTCGGACTCCGAGTCCGAGTAGGCGTAGGAGGCCTCGAGGTCTATGCCGTCGCGCGCCGCCAGGTCTCGCATCGCCCGGGCCTTGCCGCTGCGGTACACGAACACGCCCGCCGGCCGGCCCGTGTAGACACCGTCTGCGACCTCGGAGATCTCCGATCCGATCGCGCCGTCGAAGGCCAGCACCTGGGCGAGGATGTCGGCCAGCTCCCGCGAGGCCGCGGTCACGATGTAGGCACGCCGGCCCTGATCCTGGTGCTCGTGGGCGAGCGTCAGCATCTGCGGGTAGACGCGGGGCAGGATCCCGGCCAGGACGTCGGCTCCGAGCCGCTCGAGATCGATGACCCGAACGCCCTCCAGAGAGGCCGCGATCCGCTCGCGCAGCGCCAGCGAGCTCTCGTCGGTCGCCCCCCGCAGCCTGAACTGCAGGTTGGCGACCGCGTCGGAGAGCAACTGCCGGCGGCCCAGCAGCCCCGCCCGGTACGCGGCCCGCCCGAACTGAAACGCCGAGGACCCCTGCATCAGGGTCTTGTCCAGGTCGAAGAAGACCGCGCCCCGGTCCGGCGCTGGCTCCGAGTCGCCGGGCGGAGCCTCCCCGCCGGCCTCAGCCGCCATTTACCTCGACGATCACGGCGTCGCCCTGGCCTCCGCCCGAGCAGATCGCCGCGCAGCCCAGGCCACCACCGCGGCGGCGCAGCTCGTACACGAGCGCCCCCAGGATGCGGGCTCCCGAGGCGCCGATCGGATGGCCGAGCGCGACCGCCCCGCCGTTGACGTTGACCTTGTCCTCGTCGATGCCCAGCACCCGGATCGAGTTCAGGGTCACCGAGGCAAACGCCTCGTTGATCTCCCACAGATCGATGTCGGAGGCGCTCAGCCCGGCCTTGGTCAGCGCCTGCTCGGCCGCCTTGGCGGGCGTCCGGGCCAGGTAGGCGAAATCGTCGGCCACCGCCCCCTGGGCGACGATCGTCGCCAGGGCCATCTTGCGGTTGGACTTGGCCCAGTCATCGGAGGCGAGCACGAGCGCGCCCGCGGCATCGTTGACTCCCGGGGAGTTGCCGGCGGTATGAGAGCCGTCCTCGAGGAAGATCGGGGGCAGCTTGGCCAGCGACTCGAGGCTGGCGTCGCGCCGCGGCGCCTCGTCGACCTCGACCACCGTGTCGCCCTTCTTTGACTTGACGGTGACGGGCACGATCTCCTCGGGCAGCCGGCCCTCGTCGGTGGCCTTGACGGCCCGCTCATGCGAGCGCAGCGCCCAGCGATCCATGTCGGCGCGCGTCATCTCGAGCTCAGCCGCCACCTCTGAGGCCTCCTGGGCCATGTGCTTGCCCGAGAACGGGTTGGTGAGCCCGTCGTTGATCATCGCGTCGATCGCCTTGCCGTCGCCCATCCGGAAGCCGAAGCGCGCCTGCTTGAGCATGTACGGAGCCTTGGACATCGACTCCATCCCGCCGCCGACGGCCACCTTCAGATCGCCGGCCCGGACGGCGGTGTCGATGATCCCGGCGGCGCGGATGCCGGACGCGCACACCTTGTTGATCGTCTCCGAGGAGACATCCCGGGGGATGTCGGCCTTGATCTGCGCCTGACGGGAGGGGATCTGCCCTGCTCCGGCCTGGAGCACCTGGCCCATGACCACGTGCTGGACGTCGGTGGGCGCCACCTCGGCGCGGTCCAGCGCCGCCTTGATCGCGGTCCCGCCGAGCTCCGTGGCGTCAAGCGACGCCAGACCTCCGCCGAGCTTGCCGATCGGCGTCCGGGCGGCCGAGAGGATGACTGTCTTGGGCATCGTTTGCGTCTCCGGTGTCGCGGGGCGAAGAACCTGAATCCTAATGGGGTACAGATACCCGTCCGGCCCATTGGTAACGTGGCGCGCCGTGGACGTGGAGGCGATCACCGGTGACCCCTACGCCGCCGCCGCCGACACGATCGCCGTCGGCGTCTTCGAGGATGAGAGCGTCGCCCAGGAAACGCCGGGCGGCGAGCTCGAGGCGCTGCTCGCGTCCGGCGAGGCCCAGCGCAAGTTTGCGCACCTGGCGGTCGCGCACGCCGACGGGCGGCGGGTGATCCTGGCCGGCCTGGGTCCGCGGACGGCGTTTGCCGGCGAGCGCGCCCGGGTGGTGGCCGCGCTGGTCGGGCGCCGGGCCCGGGAGCTGTCGAGCCGGGCGCTGTGCTGGCAGCTGCCCGTGCCCGCGGCCCTGGAGATCGCGGAGGGACTCGTTCAGGGCACCGTGCTGGGCGGCTACCGGTTCGAGCGCTACAAGCCCGACGCGACCCGTGCCACCCTGGATCGGCTGATCATCGCCGCCGCCGAGGATGTCTCGGCCCCAGTGGCGTGGGCGGCGCTGATCGCGGCCGCTCAGAACCGCGCCCGCGACCTGGCCAACCGGCCGCCCAACGACCTCACCCCCGCCGCCCTGGCCGGCTACGCGGCCGAGCTGGCCGACCGCTTCGAGACGCTGCGCTACTCGGAGCGCGACGGCGCCGGGATCCGCGAGCTCGGGATGGGCGGGTTCGCCGCCGTAGCCCAGGGCTCCGATCAGGACCCGCGGCTGATCGTCTTGACCTACGAGCCCCGTTCGCTTGAGCCGGCGCGGCCCGAGCCCGCCTCCCCCCGCGCGGAGCCGGCGCCCCGCCTGGCGCTGATCGGCAAGGCGGTCACGTTCGACAGCGGCGGGCTGTGGCTGAAGCCCAGCGCCTCGATGATCGAGATGAAGTTCGACATGGCCGGCGGGGCCGCGGTGATCGAGGCCGTCGCCGCCCTGGCCGAGTCCGACGCGCCGGTGCGCGTCCTGGCCGTCGTGGGAGCCACCGAGAACCTGATCAGCGGCAGCGCGGTCAGGCCCGGGGACATCGTGACCGCGCTCGACGGGACCACGATCGAGGTCAACAACACCGACGCCGAAGGCCGGCTGGTGCTCGCCGATTGCATCACCTACGCCCGCCGGGAGGGCTGTGATGCGATCGTCGACATCGCCACCCTGACGGGCGGGGTCACGATCGCTTTGGGCCACACCTATGCCGGCCTGATGGCCAACGACGAGGCGCTCGCCGACCGGGTCATGTCGTGCGCCCAGCGCACCGGCGAGCTCGTCTGGCGCCTGCCGCTGCACGCCGACTACGCCGAGATGATCAAGGGACGCTATGCCCAGCTGACCAATCGCACCGAGCGCCGCGAAGCGTCGGCGATCACCGCGGCGGAGTTTCTGCACCACTTCGCCGGCGAGCTCCCGTGGGCGCACCTCGATATCGCCGCGGTCTCAGACGACGTGCCGACGCCCTATCTGGGCAAGGGCGGGACCGGCTGGGGCGTGCGCCTGCTGACCGAGCTGGCGCTCAGCTTCGCGCCTGGCTGACGCTCAGCTCCGCGCCCCCGGCTGACGCTCAGCTCCGCACCTGGCGGTCGCGCTCCAGGATCGAGGCGGCGGCGCTGGCCGGATCCAGCTCCCGGGAGACGACGCGGTCCAGCAGCCGGCGGACCTCGTCGTCGTCGCGAATCGACGCCTCGAGGTCACGGCGCAGACGGAAGCTGGCGATCGCCAGCACCTCGTTGAGCAGGTTGCGCCGGCGGCGCTCGGACAGCGTGCCCTGCTGCGCGATGTAGGCGCGGTGCTCGTCGAGCTTGTCGGCCAGCTCGGACACACCGTCGCCGCGCACCGCTTCGGTGCGGAGGATCGGCACCGGCCAGTCTCGCTTCGGGCCCAGCCCCAGCACGGCCTTGATCTCGCGGATCATCGTGTCGGTCAACGGATGGTCGGCCTTGTTGACGACGATGATGTCGGGGATCTCCATCACGCCCGCCTTGAGCGCCTGGATCGAGTCGCCGGAGCCCGGCATCAGCACGAGCACGACGGTGTCGGCATGATCGATGATGTCGACCTCGGCCTGCCCGACGCCGACCGTCTCGAGCAGCACCAGCTCGCGCCCCGAGGCGTCCATCAGCAGCGCCGCCTGCAAGGCGGCCTCGCTCAGGCCTCCCAGCGCTCCCCGATTGGCCATCGAGCGGATGAACACTCCTGGGTCCAGGAAGTGGTCGGCGAGCCGGATCCGATCTCCGAGCAACGCTCCCCTGGTGAACGGCGAGGACGGGTCGATCGACAGCACGGCGATCGAGCGGCCCCGTTCCCGCTCGAGCTTGGTGAGCGCTCCAAGCAGGGTCGACTTGCCGACCCCGGGCGGCCCGGTGACGCCGATCACGGCGGCCTTGCCCGTCTCCGGATAGACCTCGCGCACCAGCTCCCAGCCCTCGGGATCGTCGTTCTCGACCAGCGTGATCGCTCGTGCCAGCGCGCGCCGGTCGCCGTCGAGAAGACGTTGAGCGAGGGATCGGTCGGCGGCGGTCACGGGCGGCCAGCCATCATGCCAGGGCAGACGGCCGGTGTCGGGCCGCGAGACGGCCGGTGTCGGGCCGCGAGCCGTACGATCTGCCGGTGAGCTCGGCCGGCACCCAGCGTGGCACCCCGCTCGGCGCCCAGCCCACGGAGCGCCTGCGAGCGATCGCCAGCGCGCCGCCCGCCGCCGTGCGAGGCGGCCCGCCGCCGCTTCGCGGTGGGCCCCTGGCGCTGCTGCGTTTCGCGCGCGCCAACCACATGCTCAGCGGGGGCTACCTGGTGCTGCTCGTCCGCTGGCTGTGGCTGAAGCTGCGCTGGCGAGGTCGCCTGCAGACCGACGGGCTGTGCTTCGTGGGTCCCGGGGTGAAGTTCGAAATCGGCCGCCACGCCCGCGTCAGGCTCGGTCGGTGGTCGTGGATCGGCCACGGCTGCAAGGTCCGGGTGCACGAGGGCCAGCTCACGATCGGAGCCAAGACGGTGTTCGGGCAGGAATGCACGATCTCCGCGTTTCAGCGGGTGTCGGTCGGACGCGAGTGCATCATCGCCGACCGCGTGATGATGATCGACTTCGACCACGGCATGGTGGAGGTCGAACGGCCGATCCGCGAGCAGGGGATCTACAAGCGCGACGTGCAGATCGGCCACAACGTCTGGATCGGATACGGGGCCTGCGTGCTGCGCGGCGTGACCGTGGGCGACAACTCGGTCATCGGAACGAGCTCGGTGGTGACCTGCGACGTCCCCGCCAACGCCGTCGTGGGCGGAATCCCGGCGCGTCTGATCCGCATGCGGCAGGCGCCGCGGACATTTCGCTGGGGCTGAGATGCGGCTACGAGCAGACCGCGAGGAAGTCCAGCGCGCCATCCAGGCGGTAGGGCCGTAGCGCGAAGTCGCGGGCGGAGATCGCCGGCGTGAAGCGGTCATAGAACGCCTTGGTGATACCGAGACGAGCGTGAATCGCGTCCCAGCCACAGGCCAGCGCGAGGTCGTGGACTCGCAGCTTGCGGGCATGAAAGAGGCCAAGCAGCTCCACCCGGCCAAACACGGTGCGACACAGCGCGTCGAACTCGTGGGAGCGGTACTCCCTGAGATGCCAGGGGTTGTCAGATCTGGCGGCTCCGGAGGGCGCGAGCGTCAGCAGGTTGGGCGTCGAGACGTAGGCGACGCCGCCGGGAGCCAGCAGCGAGCGCACGTGCTCGAGCACCGCCACGGGGTCCTGGACGTGCTCGATCGTCTGCAGGAACACGACCCCGTCGAAGGCTCCCGGCTCGCCATAGGTCTCCACCAGCCCGCGCTCGAAGCTCAGCGACTGCCTTCCATAGCGCCGGCGGGCGTGCTCGTGGGCCTCGGGATTGGCGTCGACCCCGACCACGGCGTGCGCCGAGCGCCAGAGCACCTCCGAGCCATACCCCTCGCCGCACGCCAAGTCCAGGATCCGCCTCCCGATCACCCGGGCTCCGATCCACTCATAGACGGCCAGGTGACGGCGATACCAGTAGTTCTCGGCCGGCACATCGGGCAGCGTCCGCTCGCCGGTCAGTTCCAGTGGCCGGACGCCTACCGGCTGGTCACGCTGGACATGGGCTTCGGTGGCCACGGGCCGACAGGGTAATCTGCTCCGCGCCATGGAGGCACTGCGCAGCGCGGACGACATCCGCGAGGTCAACACCCGGTATCACGATGTCGCGGCCGAGAGCTACGACACCAAGTGGGGAATCGATTTCGGCCCGGTCGGGCAGGCCCAGGTGCTGGGCAAGCTGCGCAAACTCCTCGGTCCAGAGCTCGAGGACGGGTATGACCGCTCGCTGGAGATCGGCGCCGGCACCGGCTACTTCAGCCTCAACCTCCTCCAGACCGGCGTCGTCGGCGAGGCGACCTGCACCGATATCTCCCCGAGAATGGTGACTGCGCTCTCGGACAACGCCCGCCGGCTCGGGGTGGAGGTCAAGACCGCGCGCGCCGACGCCGAATCGCTGCCGTTCTCCGATGCGAGCTTTGACCTCGTGCTCGGACACGCCGTGCTCCATCACCTTCCCAATCTGCGCCGGGCCTTCGCCGAGTTTCACCGCGTGCTGCGTCCGGGGGGCCGGATCGTGTTCGCCGGTGAGCCGTCGCGGGTCGGGGATCGGATTGCGGCGCTTCCCAAGCGCGGCGCCGTGATGGTCGCGCCCGTGTGGCGCCGCCTGATGCGTGCCGCTCGGGCGCCGTCGGGGACCCCCGGCTCGTCGGATCACGCCGATCACGATCTCGAACGCTTCGTCGACATCCACGCCTTTGATCCGGCAGACCTGACTCGCTACGCCCGGCGGGCCGGCTTTCTCGATATCGAGATCCGGGGCGAGGAGCTGGCGGCGAGCTGGTTTGGGTGGTTCAACCGCACCCTCGAGGCGTTCGCCGAGCCCGAGGACGTCCCGATGCTCTGGCGCCAGTACGCGTTTCACGGCTATCTGATCCTGAAGCGCGTCGACGAGAAGCTGCTCGAGCCCCTGCTGCCTCCGGCTGTCTTCTACAACCTGCTGCTGAGCGCCCGGCGCGGATAGTGGGTCTCGCCGCGGTCCTCTCGCTCGGGAGGTCCGCGCTTCGCCGGTCCTAGACTTCACCGATGGCCGACGAGATCGAGCAGGAGTTTCCGCTCTTCCCGCTGGGGCTGGTGGCGCTGCCCGGCGAGCTGGTCCCGCTGCACATCTTCGAGGAGCGCTACAAGACGATGATGGCCGAGTGCCTCGAGTCAGAGCGCGAGTTCGGCATCGTCTGGATGGCCGACGACGGCTTGCGTGACGTCGGCTGCGCGTGTGAGATCGAGCGCGTCCTGGAGCGCATGGAGGACGGCCGCGTGAACCTGCTGACCCGGGGGACCCGCCCGTTTCGGGTGCTCGAGCGCCAGGGCCATCTCCCCTACCCGGCCGGGGTGGTCGAGTTCGTCTCCGACCAGGGCGAGGACCCCGGTCCGGAGCTTGCCGCCGAAGCGCGCGCCGCCTACGGCGACCTGGTCAAGCGGGCGACCGACCGCGAGCCCGAAGCCGAGGAGCTCGACCAGATGAGCGCCTATGACATGGCGGCGACGGTCGACTTCGGCTTGGACGCCAAGCAGGGACTGCTGGACCTGCGCTCAGAGTCCGCCCGCCTGCGGCTGGTCACCCGGCTGTTCCGGGCCGCCGTCAAGCGCTTGGACTTCGTGGACCGGGCGCAGGCGCGCGCCCGCTCCAACGGCAAGGTCCGCTTCGGCTAGCCGGACCACGGCGAGGACTACGGGGTGCCGACGATCAGCACGAACAGCACCATGAAGATCCCGAACAGGATGCAGTAGACGCCGAACGGGCGCAGGTTCCCCCGCTTGAAGTAGCGGGTCAGGAAATGCACGGTGAACACGGCGGTCACGGCCGCAAAGATGGCCGCGATGAAGGCCGCCCCCCTGACCCCGCCGTTGCCGTTGGGACCGGTGAGATCGCCGATCTTGAGCAGGCCTGCGGCCAGGATGGGCGGCGTGGCCAGCAGGAATCCGAACCGGGCCGCGTCGGCGTTGTCCAGGCCGCGGATCAGTCCGGCGGTCATCACGATCCCGTCCCGGCTGATGCCCGCGATCAGGGCGGTCGACTGGAACGCGCCGATGATTCCGGCCTCCCGGTACTCCAGTGTCTCCAGCCGGCGCCCGCCCGCCACGGTCACGCCCTCGCGCTGGGCGAGCTCGCGCACCTCGGCGCGCCGGCGATAGCGCTCGGCGCCGAGCAGGATGAACCCGTTGACGATCAGGAAGATCGCCGCCGCCAGGGGCTTGGCCAGGGCGACCCGGACGGCATGCTCGAGCAGCAGGCCGAGGATCCCGACGGGAATCGTCGCGAACACGATCAGCCACGCCAGGCGCTCCGTCGGGGTCTCGATGCGTCGCTTGCCGAGAGTCACGAAGAACGCCTTGATCAGGGCGATCCACTCGCGCCAGAAGTAGATCAGCAGCCCCACGGCGCTGCCCACGTGGAGCATGACTATGAAAGCCAGCCAAGGCGACTCAGGCTGGGATTGCCAGGCGACGATGTTGTGCCAGCGAAACAGCGTCGGCAGCAGCACGGTATGGCCGAGGCTCGAGATCGGAAAGAGCTCGGTCGCCCCCTGGATCACCCCCAGAACGATCGCCTGGAAGGTGGTGATCAGGTGTTGAGAGGCCAGGGCGAGCATGAAGCCGGGTAGCGTACCGTCCGGGTCGCTGGATGGTCACCAGCCGCGCCGGACCGCTCATCCGTTCCTCATCGATGTCCGGTCGCCGTCAGCCGCTCAGGCCGCAGACCTGCTGGGCGGCCTGGACGGCGAACAGCTCGGCATCCGAGAGCTCCTTGCGCCCGGCGACGCCGCGGTCGGGGAATGACACGGTTCCCTGCTGCAGGCTGATCCGGTAGTAGAAGACGGTGCCGGGTCGCTCCGGGATCGTGAGCTTGTGGCTGGCGTCCTTTGACAGGTCGTCGGACAGGTCGCGAGCCGAGATCAGCAGCGCGCTGGAAATCGGCTTGGCCTTGCCCCCGTTGCAGCTGACGGTGCCGCTGTCGTTGACCAGCACGGTCAGCTTGGGCCCCTGGCCGGTGCGGGTGAGCACGAACAGGTCGGGAGATTGGATGTTCAGGCCGCAGCCGGCCAGCCCGCCGGCCAGCGCCGCCACCGCGACCAGGCGCGCCGCCCCGGCCACGCGCGCCACCGCCCCTAGGCGCGCCGCCCCCAGGCGCAGCCGGGCGCGCACGCTACCGGTCCGTGACCACAATTGCCGCGCCCCCGCGCCGCGGGTCACCGCCGCCTGAGAAGCGCCCATCGCCGGCTCGGAACACCGCCTGCGCGCCTCCGAAGAACAGGTTGAGGTCGCGAAACGGAGCCAGCGAGCGCCCCGCCCGCTGAAGCGCCGCGACATCGACTCCGGGCTCGGTGTAGACGATGCCCTCCTCCCAGTGCACCCGAGGAGCCCGGACAGCCGCTTCGGCCCCCAGCCCATCGTCGATGCAGCGGATTATGGTCTGGAGGATCGCCGAGCGGATCCGGTTCGAGCCGGCGCTGCCGACTGCCAGCTCGGCTCTCCCATCGCGCAGCACGACGGTCGGAGCCATCATGCTCGGCATCCGGCGCCCGGGTGGATGGTGGTGAAAGCCAAGCGGGTTGAGGTCCTGCTCGCCGAGCATGTTGTTGAGGTGCAGGCCGGTCCCGGGCACGATCACGCCCGACGCCGATCCATTGGAGCATGTCACCGAGCAGGCCCAGCCGTCGCGGTCCAGGGCGGCGATGTGCGTGGTCGAGCCCAGGTGGCTGCCGGGCGCCGATCCCGATCCCTGGCCGCTCGCGGAGCCCGAGCCCTCCCCGCCGCCGGCTCCGCCGAGAAAGCGCGCCACGAACGCCGGATCGTCGAGGCCGGCCAGGAACTCGGGGGTGCGCTCGCGCTGGGTGCCCTCCATGACCGCGACCACCTGGGTGACCGAGGGCGGTCCGGCCTCAGCCTCCAGCGAGGCCAGGGCGCGCGCGAGCAGGATCCCCCCCGCCGACGGGGGCGGATTGGTGAGCACCTGGCGGGCGCGGTAGGCGACCTCGAGCGGGGGGCGGTCGACGACCTCGTAGGCCGCGAGATCCTCACGCGTGACCGTGCCCCCTCGGGGACCGAGCCACTCGACGATCGCCGCGCCGATGTCGCCCTCGTAGAACGGCCTTGAGCCCTCGGCACCGAGACGCTCGAGCGCCTCGGCGAGCTCGGGCTGGCGAAGCCGGTCGCCAGTTCGGACCAATCGCCCGCCGGGTGCGAACAGCGCCGCCGACTCAGGGGTCAAGGTGACGATCCCAGCCAGGATCTCGATGATGTAGGCCTGCTCAGCCGTGAGCGCCACGCCGTCGCGTGCCAGGGCGACCGCCGGCTTCACGAGCTGCTCGAGCGGCATCCGCGCGTAACGCCGCGCCGCCTCGCAGACGCCTGCGGGCATCCCGTAGGTCCCCACCGAAGCGGCGCCGACGTTGAACACCTGGATGGCGTCGCCGAACGAGATGCTTACCGGGATCAGCTCCGAGCGCCGGGCGGGATCGGCGCCGCGCCCCGGGGCCTCCACGAAGAAGTCCAGCAGCGCGGGCGATTCCCCGGGCGCCACCACCAGCATGTAGCCACCGGCGCCGAGACCGGTCAGCAACGGCTCACAGGCAAACGAGGCCAGCATCGCGCCCAGGGCGGCGTCGACCGCGTTGCCGCCCGCCCGCAGCGCGTCGGCCCCGGCTTCAGCGCTGACTGGATGGCCTGCGGCGACCACCCCGAGCTCAGCCGGAACGATGGCGGAGGCCGCTGCCGGTCGAGCCGTCAGCGGCGCGGGATGAACTCGGGCACGTCGAAGTCCGAGCCGCGCCGGGGTTGGCGGCCTCGACTCACCCTCGGCTCGCCCGCGGGCTCACGCAGAGGCCGGCTGCGCGACTCTTCGCCGCGCGGACGAGAGGCGGACGGCTCCTCGGTGCGCCGGCGCGGACGCTGATCGCCGTATCCGGTCGCCACCACCGTCACCCAGACCTGGTCCTCGAGCTTGTCATCGACCATCGCGCCGAAGATGATGTTGGCGTCCGGGTGAGCGGCCTCGGCGACCGCCTTGGCGGCCTCGTTGACCTCCCAGAGCGATATGTCGCGCCCGCCGGTGATCGACAGGAGGATCGAGCGCGCCCCCTCCATGCTGGTCTCCAGCAGTGGCGAGGCCACCGCGTGCTCGGCGGCATCGATCGCCCGCCGCTCCCCGGTGCCCATGCCGATCCCCAGCAACGCGTTGCCGGCTTCGGCCATGATCGTGCGCACGTCGGCGAAGTCGAGGTTGATCAGGCCCGGGAGCGTCACCAGGTCGGAAATCCCCTGCACCCCCTGGCGCAGCACGTCGTCGGCGACCCGGAAGGCCTCGACCATCGACACGCCGCGGTCGAGCACCGACAGCAGACGATTGTTGGGCACCACGATCAGAGTGTCGACCTCGTCGGCGAGCGCCGCGATCCCGGCCTCGGCCTGGTCGCGCCGGCGCGAGCCTTCGAACTGGAACGGCCGGGTGACGATGCCGACGGTCAGGGCCCCGAGCTCACGGGCGATCTGGGCGACGATCGGGGCGGCGCCGGTGCCCGTGCCGCCGCCCGCCCCGGCGGCGATGAACACCATGTCCGCGCCACGTAGAAGGCCCTTGATCCGGTCGTGCTCCTCGTGGGCCGCCCGGCGCCCGAGATCCGGATCGGACCCGGAGCCCAGGCCTCGGGTTACGGCGTCTCCGATGTGCAGCGTCTCGTGGGCCGCGGAGAGCTGCAGCGACTGCAGGTCGGTGTTGATGGCGAGAAACTCGACTCCGTTGATCTCGGCCTCGACCATTCGGTTGATGGCGTTGACCCCGGCGCCCCCCACTCCGACGACGCGCAGAACCGGCCGGCCGACCCTCGGCGGGGGCGGAAACACGTCCAGCTCGCGGTCGCCGCGTGCGTAGGCGTCATCCCGAGGGGCCGGGCGCTCGAGCACGTCCTCGGGGATGTCGGCGGAGAACGCATGACGCAGACGCTCCTGCGGTGAGGGAACATGGCGCTCCTCGTCCTCGAGCGGCGGGCTCGAAAGGTCAGCCTCGAGGGAGGGATGCGGGGTCGCGCGCCGCCGGGGCTCGGGGTGCGCCTCGGGTGCGGGCGGAGGGCTGGCCGCCTCGGGTGCGGGCGGAGGGCTGGCCGCCTCGGGTGCCGAGGCGGTCTCGCCCGAGGTCTTCCGAAACAGCTCGGCCAGAGGTCCCTCTCGCATGCTCGCGCGCTTACCGGTTGCCATTTGCGAGGACCTCCTTGGCGAGCTGCCTGTAGGCGTGTGCGGCCAGTCCGTCCGGATCGTACTTGAGCACGGACATGCCTTTCACGGGGGCTTCCGCGAATCTCACCGTCTTGCGGATCCGGGACGCGAAGACCCGCTCGCCGAAGTTCTCCTCCAGCAACTCGATCGCCTCCTTGGCATGCAACGTGCGGAGGTCGACGAGCGTCGGCAGGATTCCCTCGATGTCGACATCCGGGTTGAGGTTCTCCCGGATCATCGCGAGCGTGTTCTGCAACTGGATCAAGCCGCGCATCGACAGATATTCGCACTGCACGGGGACGATCACCTTGTCCGAGGCCGTGAGCGCGTTGATCGTGAGCAGGCCGAGGCTCGGCGGGGTGTCGATGAACACGAAGTCGTAGTCCTCGGCGACCTCCTTGAGCGCCTTCTCCAGGGAGCGTTCGCGGCCGATCATCGTCGACATCGCGATCTCGGCTCCCGCCAGGTCGATCGAGGCGCAGGCAATGTCGATCTCCCGCTTGCGGATCACCTCCCGCATCGAGATGTGGTGGACGAGAACGTCGAACATCGACTTCTCGAGGGTGTCGGGATCGATCCCCTGCGACATGGTCAGGTTGCCCTGCGGGTCCATGTCGCAGCACAGGACGCGGTGCCCTTCCTCGGCGAAGGCCACGGCGAGATTGATCGTGGTCGTGGTCTTGGCGACGCCTCCCTTCTGGTTGGCGAGCGAGATCACCTTGCAGGTGGCCATCAGCTTCGGGCTCCGATGCCTCGAGGACTCATACGCGCCTGTATTCGCAGGCGCGGCGGGAAATCCTCCGCGCGGCCGGGCGGCCCACCTCAGTATTTTGAAGTCCCGTGCCCGCGCTTCTGCAGCGCCGCCTGATCTTCGTCACGGGAAAGGGGGGCGTCGGCAAGTCGACGGTCGCCACCGCGCTCGGCCTGGTGGCGGCCCGCCGCGGCCTGCGCGTGATCGTCGCCGAGCTGGCCAGCCAGGACCGGGTCCGCCAGAGCTTCGACCGCTCCGGGGACACGTTCGAGGAGGTGCAGGTCGCCGACGGGCTGTACACGATCTCGATCGACCCGCAGACCGCGATGGAGGAGTACCTGCGCGTCAAGACCGGACCTGTCGGTCAGGTGCTCGGCTCCAGCCGGCTGTTCGGCGCCTTCGCGATGGCGACGCCGGGCATGCGCGAGCTGCTCAGCATCGGCAAGATCTGGGAGCTGGCCCAGCTGGAGCGGCGCACCGACGGCGCCGACGCCTACGATCTGGTGATCGTCGACTCGCCCGCCGCCGGACACGGAGTCGGGATCCTGCGCACCCCCAGGACCTTCGCCGAGATCGCGCGCGTGGGACCGATCGCCCACCAGGCCCGGACGATCGCGGCCACGATCGCCGACCCCGACTTCACGGCGGTCATGGCCGTCTCCACCGCCGAGGAGATGCCCGTCAACGAGACCTTGTGGCTGCGCGACGCCCTGGCGCGGGAGGAGCTGACGCTGGAAGCCGTGGCCGTCAACGGCTGCTACCCGGAGCGCTTCCGCCCCGGGGAACGCAAGCGCCTGGAGGCGGCCCGCCGACGCGCGCGGACGCCGCTGGCCGGTGCCGCGTTGGACGCCGCCCTGTCCGAGCAGGCTCGGGCCCAGGCCCATCGGGACCAGCTGCAGCGCCTGCGCGACGGCCTCGGGAGCGAGCTCGTGGAGCTGCCGTGCCTGTTCAGCGAGGAGGTCCGGCGAGCCGAGCTCGAGCAGCTCGCCGACGGCCTCGAGTCCGGGCTGGCCAGGCTCGAAGCGGTGGCGGCGTGAGACTCGAAGCGGTGCCCTGGCGATGAGTGTCGCCGAGCTGCTCGAGGGCCAGCGGGTGTGCGTGTGCGCTGGGTCGGGAGGCGTGGGCAAGACCACGACCTCGGCCGCGGTGGCGCTGGGGATGGCCGCCCGCGGCGCCAAGGTGGCCGTGGTCACGATCGATCCCGCCAAGCGCCTGGCCAACGCGCTCGGCCTCGACGAGCTCGAGAACGAGCCGCGCCGGGTGCCGCCCGGGCGCCTGACCGGCGCCGGAGCGGAGATCCGCGGTGAGCTGTGGGCGATGATGCTCGATCCCAAGCGCACGTTCGACGAGCTGATCGACCGGGTCGCGGCCGACCCGGAGCGGGCACGCGAGATCAAGTCGAACCGCGTCTACCGGGAGCTCTCGACGGCCGTCTCGGGCTCGCAGGAGTTCACCGCCGTGGCCAAGCTGTTCGAGCTTGACCGCGACGGCAATTTCGATCTCCTGGTCCTGGACACTCCACCGTCACGCAACGCGGTCGACTTCCTCGACGCTCCGGGGCGGCTGACGTCGTTTCTCGAAGGAAGCACCCTCAAGGCCTTCGTCCGGCCGACCGGCGTCGGGATGCGAGTCCTCGGGCGCGGCGCAGCGCCGCTGCTGGGAGCTCTGCGCAGGGTCACGGGCGTCGACCTGCTCTCGGACCTGTCGACGTTCTTCGGTCTCCTCGGCGACATGACCGACGACTTCTCCGAACGGGCCGCCCAGGTGCAGCGCATGCTCACGGCGCCCACCACCGCGTTCGTGCTCGTGACCTCCGCCCAGGCATCCGCGATCGACGAGGCGATCTGGTTTCGCCGCACCCTGGACGAGTCTGAGCTTCCGTTCGCGGGCGTGATCGTCAACCGGGTCCACCACGATCTCCTGGGAGACGCCGAGCCCGACGACCTGCTCGCGTCGCTGGCCGACCTGCCGGGCGACCTGGCGGCTCGTGTGGCCGAGAACTTCGCCGACTATCACCTGCTGGCCCGGCGCGACCGGCGCAACCTGACGCGGCTGCGGACGGAGCTGGGCGACTGCCCGCTGCTCCTCGTCCCCCAGCTCGACGGCGACGTGCACGACATCGAGGGGCTGCTCCGCGTGCATCGCTACCTGTTCGCGTCCGCGGCCGAGCGCGAGCGGCTGATCGCCGACGTCGTGGCCTGACCCGTTTCGTGGCCTGACCCACTCAGTCGGCAGGAGCCCGGAACGCGACCGCGTCGCCGCGCTCGGCCCAGGTGCTCCAGCTGAGCAAGGTCGACTGCCAGCGCTCGCGGCTCACCGGCTCACCGCCGGCGGCGACGATCAGCCGCCCCTGGTGCAGCATCTCCCAGACCGCCTGCTCGGCCAGCCTGAGCTGCTCGCTGGCGCGCCAGGTCGGATGGGCGGCGGCGGCGAGCGCCACCACGTCGTCACCCGTGATCGGAGTGGCCGCCACCTCCGCGACGGCCGCCTTGAGCGCCTCGACCTCAGGGCGCGCCTGCGCTCCCCGCTCGGCGTCGGCGATCACGGTCGCGGTCACGTCCTGCGAGCTCTTTACCACGGTCCCCCACCCGCGCCCCATGCCGATCTCCTCGACGCGCAGCTCCGGCCCCTCGTAGATGGTCAGGCGGGTTCGCTCGGGCGCCCAGCGCCGGTCGTCGTGATCGATGATCTCGCCGCCCACCCAGCGGCGCACGAAGCGGGCGTCCAGCTCCTCCCGGCGCAGGTTGAACGCCCGCGCCACGTGGGGGAATTGGCGCAGCTCCAGGTGGTACACGGGCCGTAGCTTGGCATGAGTGGTACTGATCGCATACGCGGTCTACACGACGTGATGCTCGCTGCGGCTCGGCGCTGTCTCGGCGCTGCCGAAGATGCGCCGGTAGGAGTCTTGGCCGTAGCTGGTCGGAAGGGGCTCGTGCTCGAGCAGCTTGAACGTGCGCCGTCCGTCGGACTCGCGCTCGGCGCGGAGGAAGAGGGCCGTGTCGAGCCCTTGGGCGCAGAAGCTGCGGGCGAGGTCGTACATGTGAGTGACGAATAAGACCCTGATCCGCTTGTCGAGCATCGCGCGGACGACCTGGCGCGCGATCTCGGAGCCTTCTCGCTCATTGGTCGACGCGAACGACTCGTTGCAGAGAAGGATCGCGCCGGGGGCGATCTGGTCGGCGATCTCGCTCATCCTGCGCAGCTCCTCGTCGAGCTTGCCGCTCTCCATCGTGACGTCCTCTTCACGCTTGTAGTGCGTGAACACACCGCCGCAGACGCTGGCGCGCAGCGAGTCCGCGCCGACAAACATGCCGCTCTGCATCATCAGCTGGGCGAGACCGAGGCTGCGCAACAGGGTCGACTTTCCGCCCTGGTTGGCCCCGGTGATCATGACGAGCGACTTGCCGTCGCCGTTGACCTCATTGCCGACGACCCTGTCCTTGACGTGAAGCGTCAGGCAGACGTCGTAGACGCCCCGCGCGGTGAGCGCGAGCCGCCCGTCGGCGAGCGGCTCGGGGAAGCAGGTTGGCTCGCCTTTGGTCTCGAGCCAGTGGTGCAGGTTGAGGCACCCGAGATAGAACGCGAGCTCGAGCCGGAGAATGGCGAAGAAGCTCTGGACGTGATCGGCGGACCGGGCGACCGCGTTGGCCACGGAGTTGATGCCTCTTGCCTTTATCTCCTTCAGCGCCCGGAAGCCGGCCTCGTCGCGAGGGTGGAGCTCGAAGCTGAAGTCCGGCGGTCGGTTCCCGAGTGGGAGCCGGTCCATCCAGCTCTGCCTGTGCTCGGGTGGCTTGTGGAACAGGTAGCGACGCGCCTTGTCGCCCTTCGCGAGCTCGGAGCTCTCGAGCACGCCGCGCTCGAGCTCGAGCTCGCGTAGATGTTGCTCGACCGTCTCCACGTATTCGTCTGCGAGCTCCTCCTGAAGCATCGCGAAGAACCGCTTGAACCCCACGGAACGGAAGTGATGTGACTGCTCGTCGGCGAGCCGGCGCAGTCGCTTTAGAACATCGACGTACAGTTTCAGCAGCCCCAGCGACCGGTAGAGGACGTAGCCGGGCTCCGCGCCCTGCCACAACCCGCCGACCTCTCGTTCGCTGGCGAGCGCTTTGATCGCGAGGTCGTAGATCTCCCGGACGACCGCGGGGTGAGCGAGGCAGTCCGCGAGCACCTGCTGTCGGTACACGATCGCGTCGGAGTCCTCGAGGCTCGACAGCACGGCGCGCTTGGCCATCTCGAACAGGAACTCGTTGCCTCCCGCCATCGCGTTCCACAGTGTGCCCAGCTCGAGGTCTTGCACCAGCGCGTCGTCGCTCCTAGTCGACGCGTTCGATAAGCCTGAATTCAGCTGGCGTACGCGGTTACGCCTGGCCTTGGCGAGCGCGAACAGATTGCCGCTCACCATCGCGCTGAACGTCGCATCCCGCAGCTCCGGCTTGACGTCGAAGTCTCGGTCTCGGTGCAACAGAAAAACCTTCATCTCCCGATCCGGTCCATCAGGCGTTCGTAGGTGAGGCCGTACTTGTCCGCGATCGCGGATGCGTAGGCGAGCCCGTCGGCCGGCTCGCGCCGGATCTTGAACGTCCGCTTCGCCGGGTTCCCGGGCACGATTTGGGTGACCATGCTGACCGTCGCCGCGCTCAGCGAGGCGATCTCGTCGACGAAGGTCACGTACACACCGAGCGCGGCCAGCTCGAGGATCCGCCGCATCACCTCCGTGCCGACGAACAGCGCATCGTTCAGCGTGGTCGAGTTAAAGCTCTCGTTCATGACGATGATGCTGCGAGACGTCGCCTCCTCGAGGATCTGATGGACCCGGACGAGCTCGTCCTCGAACTTGCCGCGCAGCGTCTCGATGTCCTCTTCCCTCTCGAAATGCGTGTAGATGCGATCGGGCAGGAAGAGCCGCGTTTCGCGGCCCGGCACGAGCAGGCCGAGGCTCGCCAGGTGGTGCAGCTGCCCGAAGGTGCGTGCGAACGTGGTCTTGCCCCCGTTGTTCGGGCCGCTGACGACGAACATCCGCTCCGGCCCCTCGAGATAGAAGTCGTTGCACACGACCGCGCGGTCCGCGCGCACGAGCTTGTTCGCCAGCGCGATGTCGAAGGTCTCGGTGGCGGCGACCGCCTTCGAGCACGCTGACACGTGTGGGTAGCAGACGCGCAGTCCGGCCTCTCTGAGGCGCTCGACCAGCTCGAGGTAGGCGACGAAGAATTGCACCTCCCGATCGAACCTGGCGATGGTGGCGTCGAGGTACTCGCTGTGGCGGGCGCAGTAATCGGCGCGTGGCCCGAAGGCTTCAGGGTGCAGCTCGGCGACGAGGTCGAGGATCTGCGCCTCGACGTGGTTCATCTCCACATCGTCGGGCAGCCTCACCAGGTAGCTTCTCGCCGCGCTCTGCTGGAACCTCGCGAAGGTCTCCTGCACCTCCGCGCTGTAGTCGACGTCGCCCTCGTACTTGCTGATCGTGACCCGTGCGCCCTGAATACGGACGGAGTACCGGATCCCCGAGAGCGCCTCTTTCACCGCTTGCGTCTCCTCAGCCAGCGAGGTGAAGTACTGCGAGGCCGCGTACTCGGCCAGGTACTCGCGAAGCCCACGCAGGCCGCGCGAGGTCACCTCCCGTGCTACCAGGTCTGTGGCGAGCGAGCGGACCGCCTCGCAGTAGATCTCGACGGCGTCCACGAACCAGGCCTGCTTGGGGAGCTTGTCGTGGAGCTTCTCCATCTGCTCGAGGTGCTCGCGCATCCGCCGCATCGTGGCCGCGAACCTCGTGATCGACTCGAGCAGCTCAGGTTTCTCGAGGTCGCGCAACACCTCCTGCCGGTAGCGCACGGCCGAAACCTCGTGCAGCGGCGCGTAGAAGAACGGCTTCAGCTCGTACTCCTCGCGGCCGGCTGTCATCGCCTTCAGCACCTGATCCAGGTTCAGGTCGACGAAGAAGTCCGGCTGCTCGGGGGGCGGACCAGCTCCTTCATCGGGCTGCTCGAACAGGATGCTCTGAAACCGCATGCCTCCCGCCGCTGGTTGCGACCTGACACCAGCGAACGCGCCGTTTGCCGAGACCGGCGAGCCACACCCAGACGGATCAGAGGACACGATCAGCTTCCACCGGTTCGCATGCGGTAGAAGCCATCAGCCGCTCTCGGCAGTTCAGGCGGGCTTCATCGCCTACCGAGATCTTACAGACCACCCAAGTGAGCGCGGCTGGCGTGGCAGCATTCCCGGGGTAGGCCCCTGTTCTCTCCCGTCGACGCCACGCCATGGAACTCCGACGTCAGCTCCTGACCGCCGAGATGCTCGAGCCCGGCACGGGCAACCTCATCCGCACCTCGATCGACGTGCGAATCGACCCGCTCACGGGCCACAGCTCTCGCATCCTGCCCGAGCGCGGCTTGATGCCCGCCAACGACTTCGACCTGGCAGCGTTCGCGCGCGCAAGTCAGCAGCGGTGTCCCTTCTGTCCTGAGCTGATCGACGCCCTCACCCCGAAGCTCCCACCGGCGATCCACCCCGACGGCCGCATCGCCAACGGCCAAGCCGTTCTGTTTCCGAACCTTCACGCGTACTCCTCGAACAGCTGCGTCTCCGTGTACTCGCCACGGCTCCACTATCTCCCCCTCGAGGACATGACCGAGGGGCTCGTCGCCGACAACCTCTGCACGCAAGTCGCGTACGCGAAAGCCGTGATGGCGACCGACCCACAGTCACGATGGGCATCGATCAACGCCAACCACATGCTCCCCTCGGGCAGCTCGCTCTTCCATCCCCACCTGCAGGGAATCGTCGACTCCCAGCCGACGACGCTCCAGCGGATGCTCGCCGAAGTGCCGGCCGATAAGTTCGAGGCGTACCTGGAGGCAGAGCGCAACATCGGCGAGCGATATCTCGGCGGTAGCGGTCGCGTCGAGTGGCTCGTGAGCTTCGCGCCGATCGCACCCGCGGAGCTGCGGGCGTTCGTGCCGGCCGTCTCCTCACCTGTGGAGCTCGACGAGGACCTCATCGCCGAGCTGGCGCACGGGCTGACGCTGGCGCTTCACGCGTACGCGGAGATGGGGTTTCAGAGCTTCAACCTCGCTGTCTACGGAGCGCCGCCGGCGACAGCCGGCTACCCGCTGAACCTCCGGATCGCCTGCCGCTCGAACCTCAGGGCGTTCTACCGCTCGGACTCGACGTTCCTGGAGCGCCTGCACTGGGAGGGCGCCGTCGACCTTGCGCCGGAGACGATCGCCGAGCGGATCGGCGTGCGCTTTCGGGCGTAGCGGGGTGGTTAGGCCCCGCCGCGGAGCGCGGCTGCGGCGGTCGCGATGCCGGCCTCATCGGCGGCAGAATCCAATCGTCCGGTCAACGGGGGGGTCTCTCCCCTGGTCGGAATCACGTGGACGTGGAAGTGCATGACGACTTGGCCGGCCGCCTCACCGCACGAGTTCCAGAGCACAACTCCATCCGCGCCCAGGCGGTCCTTCATGCGCCCGGCCAGCCGCCTGGCTGCGGCATAGGTCTTGGTGAGATCGTCAGGATCGATCTCGAGCAGGTTCGGGTAGTGCCGACGCGGCACGACCAGCGCATGGCCGGGCTGCCACGGGTTGACGTCCATGAAGGCAACCGTGTCGGCGTCCTCGTCAACGACCGTCGCGGGCGCCTCACCGGCGGCGATGGCACAGAAGATGCAGTCTGCCATGGCCGGGAGGCTACCGCTCTAATCCGCCGCGAGCTCCGTCGTGGTCGCTGGAGGACTGAAGAGAACCGGCAGGGCGTTAGACTTCGCCGTGGCGATGAAGCTCGCCCTGGATCGCGCCTCCTGGCGCTGATGGCTTCTACGGCTCACCCATTCGGGCGCTGCCATGGCAACCAGGAGGTGATCACCGCGCACGACAAGGCCCTGACTCAGTTGCCGTGGAGCAACCATGCCCGGCACGTCTGAGCAACTCAGTCTGGAGGAGGTTGCCGTTCGCGCGGATCGCATCCTGGACGAGGTAGAGCGTTCGGTTGTCGGCAAGCGGCCGGCGCTCGAGCTGGCGCTTTGCGCGCTGATGGCGGATGGTCACGTGTTGATCGAGGACTACCCTGGTCTCGCGAAGACCCTCATCGCGCGATCGTTCGCAACCGTGACCGGGACGCGCTTCTCGCGAGTGCAGTTCACCCCGGACCTGATGCCGTCCGATGTAACCGGGGCCTCGATCTTCAACCAGCGGACGGCTGAGTTCGAGTTCCGGCCCGGCCCGGTGTTCACCAACGTCCTGCTCGCGGATGAAATCAACCGCGCCCCGCCCAAGACCCAGGCGGCGCTGCTCGAGGCGATGCAGGAGCGACAGGTCACGACCGACGAGCGCACCCGACCGCTGGAGCGGCCATTTCTGGTGCTGGCCACCCAGAACCCGATCGAGTACGAGGGCACCTACCCGCTCCCGGAAGCCCAGCTCGACCGCTTCCTGGTCCGAATGCGCGTCGGGTACCCGACCGCGGACGCCGAATGGGAGATCCTCGAGCGCCGCTTGGAGCGCCGGGACGACGAAGCCGAGCTGACACCGGTCGTGGACCGCGGCGACTTGGTTGCGATGCAGCGCGCGGTAGAGGACGTACACGTCTCGGAGAGCATCGGCCGCTACATCGTGGCGCTCGTTGGCGCGACGCGCGAGAGCCCGAGCGTCCAGGTCGGCGCCAGCCCTCGTGGCACACTCGCGGTGATGAAGCTCGCGCGCGTCAAGGCCGGGCTCGACGGCCGCGACTTCGTGGTTCCGGATGACATCAAGGCGATTGCGGTGCCCGCTTTGGCGCATCGCCTGGCGTTGCGGCCCGAGCTGTGGGTGCAGCGGGTCCAGGCCGAGGACGTGGTGCAGGAGTGCCTCGGGTCGGTCCCGGTGCCGGGGGCCGAATCCGCACCCTCATCACCCAGCGGCAGCGAAAGCAATAGAGACTTGGAGGTCGGACGATGAAGCTTCGCCTTCGAACACGAGCCGGCGAAGGTGCCGAAGGTTCGCGATTTGACCGCAAGCGCGCGGTTGAGCGTCGCTCGCCGGCGGGCGCGGTGACGAGCTGGCTGCGACAGGGGTTGAGCAGCGGCATGTGCCCGCTGTGCCGGGTCGCGCACAAGGCTGACCGGGAATGGATCTGGCATTTCTACGACGAGCGCAGCAACGATATGACGGCGATCGAGGAGGTTCGCCGGGCGTATGGACTCTGCTCCGAGCACGTCGAGATGCTCCGGCAGATCGACGTGGAGAACATGAAGAGCACCCTGAGCATCAGCACCACGTTCGCCGACACGTTTCGAGGCATCGTCGAGGATCTGGACACGCTGACGCCGGATGCGGCATTCACCCCGGCGTTGTGTCCGGCGTGCGCCGATCGCGACGACTACGTTCACAACAACGCGGTGTTCCTGCTCGACATGTTGGCCACGAGTCCCGGTCACCGCGATAAGTTCCAGGCCTCGCCGGGCTTGTGCTTCGGGCACTTCAAGCTCGCATGGGGCCTGGCGCCGACGCGCGAGGACCGCGAGCTGCTGCTGGCAGTGCAGCGCAAGGCCGCGCGGTCGCTTCTCTGCGAGCTCACCGAACACGTGCGCAAGCACGACGACAAGTACCGCCACGAGCCGAAGGGCCCAGAGCGCGACTCTTGGCTCCGAGCCATCTTCCTGACAGCCGGCTGGCCTCCCCCCGCCCGGTCCGCGGCCCAGCCCGAGCAACCCCGATGAAGGCGACGCGCCAGCCAACGGCTGCGGTCGCCCTCACCATGAGCGAGGCAATGGGCACACGCGCACGCCAGATTCTCGACAGTCGATGAGATGACGCTCACGGTCGCGATTGCTGGCCGTCCCGAGCTCCAGCTGGAGCATCTGCTGCTCGACGTCAACGGCACCCTCACCAATCGGGGCGAGCTGACGGCCGGTGTCCAGGCCCGGGTAGCCGAGCTGCGAGACAGGCTCACAGTTCACCTGGTGTCCGCCGACACGTTCGGGACGCTCGAGTCCATCGCCGACCAGCTCCGGGCCGACTCGATCAGGGCGGGCAACGGCGCCGACAAGCTGCGGGAGCTGGATCGGCTCGGGCGCGAGCGCTGCGCGGTGATCGGGAATGGCGCAAACGACGTGCTCATGCTCGAGGCGGCCGTGCTCGGGATTGCGGTGATCGGTCCTGAGGGGGCCAGCTTCGCGGCCCTGGGAGCCGCGGACGTGGTCTGCAGGTCGTCCGCCGATGCGCTCGATCTGCTGCTGGAGCCAAAGGCGCTGTCGGCTACGCTCCGTCCGTAGCGGGGCAGATCCTTCCCGCCGCCGGGGCGCATGATGAGGACGCGATTCTCACGGCTGTCGCCCGCGGTCAAGTTCGTGCTGATGGTCGGCGTGATGAGCTTCTTCGCCGACTTCACCTACGAGGGGTCGCGGAGCATCATCGGCCAGTATTTGGGCCTGCTGGGCGCCGGCGCGCTGGCGATCAGCATGATCACCGGCTTCGGCGAGCTCGTGGGATACGGCTTGCGCTTGTTCTCGGGGCGGAGCGCCGACCGGACCGGGCTGTACTGGCCGATCACGATCGGCGGCTACATCCTGCAGATGTCGGTCGTGCCCCTGCTCGCGCTCGCGGGCAGCTGGCAGGTGGCGGCACTGCTGATCATCCTCGAGCGGATCGGCAAGGCGATCCGCAACCCTCCGCGCGATGCGATGCTCTCGCACGCGGCCAAGGAGATGGGCTACGGCTGGGGGTTCGGGGTGCACGAGGCGCTGGATCAGTTCGGGGCGATGTTCGGCCCGCTGCTCATCGCGCTGATCCTGGCCGTCAGCCATCACGACTACAAGACCGCGTTCGCCGCGCTCGCGGTCCCGGCCGCGATCATGCTCTCACTGCTGGCCGTCGCCCGGCTGCTGTACCCGCGGCCCCAGGACCTCGAGGCCGGACCCGCTCAGGTCAGCACCGAGGGCCTACCCAGGGTGTTCTGGATCTACCTTGGGGGGGCGGTGCTGGTGGCCGCCGGGTTCGCGGACTTCCCGATCATGGCCTACCACTTCCAGCGGGCGGGAACAGTGCACGCTGCACTGATCCCGATCTTCTATACCGCCGCGATGGCGGTCAGCGGCACCGGGTCGCTCGTGTTCGGGCGCCTGTTCGACCGCCACGGCATCGGCATGCTCGTTCCCCTGACAGTGATCACGGCCGTGTACGCACCCTTGGCGTTCCTGGGCGGCTTTTGGGCGAGCCTCGTAGGCGTGTGCTTGTGGGGCCTCGGCATGGGGGTGCACGAGTCGATCATTCCCGCCGCCGTCGCACCGATGGTCTCGCCGAGCCGTCGCGCCTCCGCATACGGGCTGTTCACCGGCGGGTACGGCATCGCGTGGTTCCTCGGGAGCACTGCGATCGGCGCCCTGTTCGGCGTCTCGCTCGGCGTCGTGGTCGTGTTCGCCGCGGTCTCCGAGCTCGCGGCGATCCCGCTCATCCTGATCGTCCGCAAACGAACGACAACCACCTCCCACGCCGATCAGGCCGATCGCGAGCCGACGAACGCACCGTGACCGGCAGCCGGCCGTACACGCCCAGGCAGCGCCCTGAGCTAGACCGACGAGCCATCGCGGTCGCCGTCGCGGAGTTGCCCGACACGAGCCCCGTCCGGAGCGTCGGGGCCTGCGTTGGCCCGGCGCCGGCGGCGGGCAAGCCGCACGATCGCCGCGAGCGTCGTCACCGCCGCGAGCGCACCGACCGCCGTGAGAGCCACCGAGCGCCCCGGTGCCACGGTGACCGCGCTGGCAACGACGGCGGCTGCGCAGGCGCCCAACGCCGAGACGGCGAGCACGGCCGCGGCCCGAGCGCTGATCACGCCCGGACCGAGGCTCTTGAGCGTCCCCAACTCGATCGATCGCGCCCCGAGCTCAGCGACCAGCAACAGACCGGCGCCGTACACTGGGGCCAGCCCGAGCCGGGCGTCCTGACGTAGCAACAGCATCGCGCCCAGCAGCGCCACGGCAGAGTGCACAGGCGCCGTGGACCGCGCGGCCGGTCCGAGCGCGACCAGCAGCCCCGCCACACCGGTCCCGACCCATGCCAGCTCGCTCGATGCGCCGGCCTCCGTGGCGACGAGCGCTCCGAGCGCGGTGGCGATCGCGACCGCGCCGGTGGCGGTGGTCAGGCTTGCAGGGCGTGCCGGGCGGAGCGCCTGAATGCGTTCACCCCCTCCAACGCCGGTCCGAGCGTGTCGTCCTCCTCCCACGTCGCGACGCCGATCCCCAGCGCCTGAAGGCGGCCACGCATCGCCTCTCGCTCTAGCCTCCAGAGTCGGTAGCCGAGGGCATCGGAAACCGTCGTGCCGGGAAGCGTGTGCGCGAGGGGAGACACCTCGATCACGGTCAGGTCAGCGCCTCGCCTGCGAAGCTCTGTGACCAAGCCGATCGAGCGCTCGTCGAGCAGCGGCGTGATCGCCAGGATCAGCGCTCCAGAGGGGAGAACACGGCGAGGGATGCTCTCGACCGCCCGCCACGCGTAGCTGAACGCGATCTCGCTCGCGAGCAGAGCGTCGATGATCCGGTACAGCTGGGTCGTGCCGAATGCCGGCTCGAGCCAGTGCAGGGTGCCGCCGAAGTCCACCAGCCCGACGCGGTCACGGCGAGCGAGGTGCATCCTGGCCAGCGACGCGGCGGCGCGAACCGCCGCATCGAGCGTCCCGCCCGCGTCGTCCTGCGCCTGCGCGAACGTGTCGAGCAACAGAACGACGTCGCTCGCGTGCTCGGGGTGGCGCTCGGTCACGTACAGCGCGCCGCGCCGTGCGGTCGCCCGCCAGTTGACCCGCCGCACCCGGTCGCCAACAGAAAACGGGCGAATGTCGGCGAACTCGATGCCCTCTCCGCGCGCCCGCGCGACGTGCACACCCAGGAAGGGTTGGGTACGCAGCGGTGCAACGAGCTCCCGCAGCCGCTGCTCACCCGGGAATGCGCGCAACGTCAGCCGGCGCCCGAGTTGCCACGTCCACGTCATCACGCCCAGCCGATCCCACCCTCGCACTACCAGCGGACCGATCGCATGCGCTCCCCAGCGCCGCGGAAAGACTGCGAACTCGAGCCCGATCGCGTCGCCGGCCGCCAGCGCCACCATCACCGGCCCGCCCGGGTCAAGCTCGATCTGGGCGGTTCGCGCGAGCTCCAGCTCGAGCTCGACGCCGTCAACGCCCTGGTTGCACAGCGTGACCGTCACCCGAGCCTGCTCACCCTCGAGCAGCCGATCTCGCTCGAGCTCGATCTCGGCCTCCACGCGGGGCTCCTGAGCCACGGCCAAGCCGACGCCGAGGAACAGCAGGAACGGCGCGGCGAGCACGGCAAGCTCCGCTCGCCCGGTGGCAAGGCCGGCCACCAGCCCGGCGCCCGCCAGGGCGAGCAGACCAGCCACCCGGGGTGAGGGTGACCCGCTCACAATCGCTCCAGCACCTCGAGCATCTCGCCCAAGTCGTGCGACGAGACGCCGGGACCGTGCCTGTCCTGCGGAAATGGGCGGTCCGGGCGAACGATCTCCCACAGACGATCGCCGAGAACCCCTCGCCCTACGGCCTCGGGCATCCGCTCGAGCGTCTGACCGTGGGCACCGAGTCGCCGCGCAGCGATCTCGGCGAGCAGCGGGCGCAGATACGCGTGGACCTGGAGGGCGCTTGTCCCCGCCCTGCTGACCAGCCGCTCGAGCCGGACCAGCTGCTCAGGTCGCGAAGGTTGCCGCGCCGCGGCCCGGCGCCTCCGCGGCGACGCGGCCTCGGGCAGCAGCGCCAGGCACAGCACAACCCCGACGGCCGCGACCGCGACCAGAGCGATCTCCACGAGCAACGTCATCCGGCCCCTCCCATACGCAGGCGGGCGCGCATCGAGCTCAGCGCGGACAGTGCAAGCTCGCGCACGTGCTCCGGGATCGGATGCTTGCTGAAGCGCGCCTCCTCGAACAGGCCGGTCAAGGTTCTCGCGTCGCGATCGCTCCCGCTCATAACCTCCAGCACCCGTCGCAAATACTCGCGTGGCGCCTCCGCCCGTGACCTCGCGACACCATGCGCGGCCAGCGTGCGCTGCATCGCGCCGTACGCCGCGATCACAGCGCTGCGCGGATCGGTGGACGCGTCAAGGGCGCCGATCGCGGCTTCTACCGCCTCGCGGGCAGCCTTGCGCTCGGACGGCTCATCGGCCGGGCTGACTCGCCGGCGCGCCAGCAGCAGGCCCCCGAACACGATCGCCACAAGCACGATCACGAGCACCGTCCAGGGAACCCAGGAGGGCAGGCTGAACGTGCTGCTCGGACCCTTGGGCACGGCTGGAGTGATGGGCGCTCGCCCGAGTCCTCCGCCCTCGCCCTCGACCCCGCCGGGCGCAGGAGCGTGATCGACCGTCTTCACACCCAGCAACGCGGCAGCGACCAGAGCCACGCCCAGCCCGACCGGCAACAAGATCGCCAGCAGCTTCCAGATCCAATGGATCGGCAGCGGCTCTGGGACCAGCTCGGGCTCGTCGCGCGCCTTGCGTCGACGCCCCGCCCAGCTCAGTGTCACCAGTGCCGCGAGGGCCAACACCCCGGCGCCCACGAACAGCACGGACAGCGCCGCGACGGGGGCGCGCGCCGAGGCGGCGTTGACCGGCGTGGAGCGGGGCAACGGCGCCCTGCCCGCGCTCGCGACAATCGTGGTCGCCGCGGTCAATCCGACCGCCGCGATCGCCGCCCGCGCCCATCGCCTCGATCTCTGCGTCTGAAGCATGGCTTTCCCGTCGGTGCTGCCGACGCGCCGGCCGACCGGGGAACCCATCAGCACCGGAAGGGCACGCTCAACGGCGGGCTTCATCGCCGCGCCCTAGCATATCGCCGCGGCGGATCGTCGTAGCCTGCAGCGTCGTAGCCGGCAGCGATCCGCGGGCGATATACTTCGATGCGGCGATGAAGCCCGCCTGAACCGCCAGCGCGGCTGATGGCTTCTACCGAATGAAGACCGGTGGAAGCTATGTCCCTTCGTGATCGTCGCGGGCTTGACCCGCTGTTGTTGTCGATTCTCGGCTCGCGCGCAGTGCGCGCGAGCCGGCCACGTTCGCCCCTTCGGAGGTGAGTGGGCGATGTCGTTTCGAAGCATCATGTTCGACGGCGACGTGGACAGCACCGAAGGTTCCCAGGAGCCCCCCTTCTTCAGCGACTTGCACCTCGATCAGATCCTCGGCGGGCTCGTCGCCGGTCGCGAGGAGTATGAGCTCGCCCCGTTCTTCTACCGTCCGCTGCACGACGTCGAGGCCGTCCGCTATCGCCATCACGTGCTGCGTGACCTCGAGCAGGAGGCCGTGCTCGAGGTCGCGCGCGAGTTCGCACAGGGCATGCACCGGATGCGCGAGCGTCTCGCGCTGATGGAGAAGCTCCACTCCGGACGTCAGAAGCAGCGCTGGCTGCTGGAGGCGGTCGCGGGGTATTGCGCCGCCGTCGGGTCGCTGGTGCAACAGCTGACGGCGGTGGAGCTGCACTCGCGCGGCTTCCTAGGCCTGCGCGAGTACCTGATCAGCTACACCCAGTCCGACGAGTTCACCTCGCTCGTCGCTGAGACCACGGAGCGAAAGGACGATCTCGCCGCCATCAGATACGCGGTTCACATCAAGGGCAATCACGTCAGGGTGAACCGCTACGAGGCCGAGCCGGACATGAGCGAGGAAGTCGAGCAGACCTTCGCGAAGTTCAAGCGGGGAGCGGTCAAGGACTATCGCGTCAGGTTCCGTGAGCACGCCGAGCTCAACCACGTCGAGGCGCAGATCCTCGACCTCGTGGCCAAGCTGCATCCTGAGACCTTCTCGAAGCTCGACGACTACTGCGCTCGTCATCAGCGTTACTGGGATGAAACGATTGGCCGGTTCGACCGCGAGGTCCAGTTCTACCTCGCCTACATCGAGTACACCGAGCCACTGAAGGCCAAGGACCTCGTGTTTTCCCATCCCCGCGTGTCGGCTCGCTCCAAGGATGAGCACGCCAGCGAGACGTTCGACCTCGCGCTGGCGAGGAAGCTACTCGGCGGGGACGCGCCGGTCGTGGGCAACGACTTCCACCTCACCGGGGCCGAGCGAGTCCTCGTCGTGAGCGGCCCCAACAACGGAGGCAAGACGACGTTCGCGCGGATGTTCGGCCAGCTGCACTACCTCGCCAGCCTCGGCCTGCCGGTGCCCGGCTCCGACGTTCGGCTGTTCCTGCCTGACCAGATATTCACCCATTTCGAGCGCGAGGAAGACATCGAGACGCTGCGCGGCAAGTTCGAGGACGAGCTGTTCCGGATCCACGAGATCCTCGAGCAGGCGACCAGCGCCAGCCTGCTGATCATGAACGAGAGCTTCGGCTCGACGACCCTGCGTGACGCGCTGGTGGTCGGCACGGAGGTGATGAGGCAGATCATCGAGCTCGACGTGCTGTGCGTGTTCGTGACGTTCGTTGACGAGCTCGCCTCGATGGCCGAGAGCACGGTCAGCATGATGAGCACGGTGGTGCCCGAGGATCCGGCGGTGCGGACCTACAAGGTCATGCGCAAGGACGCCGACGGCCTCGCCTACGCGGCGGCGATCGCCGAGAAGTACGGACTCACGTACGAGACGCTGGGGAGGCGGATCGCACGATGAAGGCCTTTTTGATGCACCGAGACAGCGACTTCCAGCTCGAAGGCGCGCTGCCCGCCAACGAGCAGGCCGTGACCCAGGACCTGGAGCTGAACACGCTGTGGTCCGCGATGGCGGCGGGCGATTCGCTGCTGTTCGAGGTCTCAAAGCGGGCGCTGCTGTTGAGCATGCGAGACCCCGAGGAGATCGTCTACCGCCAGCAGGTCCTGACCGACTGCCTCGAGAACGCCTCGGTCGTGCGCGAGATCTATGTGCTCGCCGGTGAGGCGCTCCAAGCCGAGAAGAGCGTATGGGGAGGGCTGTCCCACGACTCATCGCGGCGCATCCTGGGCACCTCGGTGCAGAAGATGGAGCTGCTCGTGGGATTCCTCCGACGCCTGCGAGAGATAGCCGAAGAAGACGCCGCGAGCTTCCAGGCACCCGGCTTCACACGGTTCTTCGCGATGCTTGTCGACGAGCTCGACGAGGGTTACTTCGAGTTGGTCGAAGATCAGCTCAAGGCGCTCAAGTTCAAGGGCGGGATGCTGCTGAGCGCACAGCTCGGGGCGGGCAACCGCGGCACGGGATACCTGCTCCGCCAGCCCCGCGATCAGGGCCTGCTTCGGCGCGTGTTTGACCGCTCGGGCTATGGCTTCACGATCCCCGAACGCGACGAGAGCGGATTCAGGGCACTGGGAGAGCTGGAGGACAGGGGCGTCAACGCGGTCGCGAATGCGCTCGCCCGATCGCTTGACCACGTGCTCAGCTTCTTCGTGATGCTGCGGATCGAGATCGGGTTCTACGTCGCCTGCCTGAACCTGAACGAGCGGCTCGCCGAGAAGGGCGAACCCAGCTGCCTGCCGGTCCCGCTGCCGCGCGGCGACCTCGCGCTCTCGGCCACGGGCCTCTACGAGGTGTGCCTGACGTTGACGGTGAAGCAGCGCGTGGTCGGCAACGACGTCGATGCGGATCGCAAGTCCCTGGTGATGATCACTGGCGCCAACCAAGGCGGCAAATCGACGTTCCTGCGCAGCGCAGGGCTGGCGCAGCTCATGATGCAGTGCGGGATGTTCGTCGCGGCCGAGTCGCATCGCGCGAACGTCTGCGATGGGCTCTTCACCCACTTCAAGCGTGAGGAGGATGAGACCATGGAGAGCGGAAAGCTCGACGAGGAGCTCGCTCGGATGAGCGAGATCGCCGATCGCATCACACCGAACTGCCTGCTGCTGTGCAACGAGTCGTTCGCGGCGACGAATCAGCGCGAGGGATCGCAGATCGCCCGTCAGGTCGTAGGCGCGCTGCTCGAGGAGGGGATCAAGGTGCTGTTCGTCACGCACATGTTCGACCTCGCGAACAGCTTCTACAACAAGGAGACCGACACCGCACTCTTCCTGCGTGCCGAGCGCGGCGCCGACGGCGCGCGCCCGTTCAAGCTTGGCGAAGGCAAGCCGCTGCCGACCAGCTACGGCGAGGACTCCTATCGGAGAGTCTTCGGAAAGAACGTCGGTGCGACCGCAGCGGGGCTGCGGGACGTCAACCGGTCATAGGTTCCGGCAGCCTACGTGTCTTCCCAGCGCGCCAGCTGCTCGCGCAGCTGCCGGCTCAGGCGGCTGGGCCCGTATCGCCGCTCGACCTCCTCCAGCGTCGCCCGGTAATGCGCGAGCTTGCGATCGGGTGGCCGCATGTCACGCTCGCGCAGCTTGGCGAGCTTGTCCGCGAGCGTCACCGTCGCGACCTCCGGGCCCCCCGCCAGGATCTGCTGGCGCAGGTTGGCCTTGCGGTCCTTGTAGCTGCCGATCGACGCGTCCTGGGTGAGGGCTTGTACCGAACCGGAGATTCGTGGCCCGAACCGGTCGCGCAGCTCATCGGCGGTGGCATCGGTGTCTTCGAGCACGTCGTGGAGCAGGCCCGTCAGCACGACCGACGCCGGCTGCCCGTCGGCGAGCAGCAGCTCCGCCACCGCGACCGGATGCGTAGCGCTCCTCCCCGAACGCCTCAGACGCGTCCGATAGGCATCTTCGAGCACCGCGAGCGCCTCGCGCCTGTCCGGCGCATTGCACAGCTCATCGAGCACGAATCCAAGATAGTCGATCGACGTGGGGCGCCCGACGCCCGAGCGGCGGTGGATCACAGGGCCTCGTCGCTCACTACCAGCATCGGCACCGGAGCGCCCGCGAGCAGGTGCTGGGTGATGCCGGTGAGCAGGAGCCGACCGGCACGGCGCTCGTGATGATGCCCGGAGACGATCAGATCGAAGCCGTGCTCGTGAACGTAGTCGAGCAGGGCTCGCGCCGGTGTCTCGCCCTCCACGATCTGATGATCGATCTCGACGCCGGCGCGCTCGGCACGGTCCTTGACCTCATCGAACGTGCTCTGGAGGTAGCGGTGAGCGGCGTCGGTGGATTCCGCGCGGTCAGCGCCTGTCTCGGCGTGCGCGGGCGAGTAGGCGACCGATACCGCGACCAGCTCGGCCTCATATCGCCGAGTCAGGTCGATGGCGACGTCAAAGGCGCGCAGCGCCACCTCCGAGCCGTCCCAGGCGAGCAGGATTCGTTGGAACATTTCAGCGCAGGATGGGGACGAGGGACAGGGCCAGGATCAAAGCGACCAAGATGTAGAGCAGATACAGCGAGAGGCGACCCGATTGGATCCTGCGCACACGGCCCGCGACCCGGAGCACCAGAGCCGCGGCCGGGGCGTATAAGAACCGATCGACAGCCAGGACGACCTTGGTGTCAAGAGTCAACACAGACGGCTCACCGCGGTCCAGCGCGTCCTGATCGTGGCTGATCATCCGAGTGCGGTAGCCAAGCGGCCCCCGCAGGATCACCCGCATGGGGTTGGAGTAGGCAGACGGCCGATATTGGACAGCCGGCAGCTCGGCTCCGCTGCCGGTCACCCACACCGGAGCGCGCCGGACCGGCTGTGAGCGCACGGCTCGGCCGCGCATTGCCCACACCACCACGAGCGCCAGTCCCGCGTAGGCCGGAAGCACAATGCTCAGCCACGTCGGCGCCAGGACCGAGAAGCCCTTGAACACCGGGGTGAGAACCAGGGGATGGCTGATCGTGGTGCTCGCCAGATCAAAGCCCACCAGTCCGCGCAGGCCCGAACCGATGGCGCGGATCTCCCACGGCGCCGCGGCTCCCAGCCCCAGCAGGATGACGCCCAGTCCGATCAACCCGCCCGGCCACCGGGAAGGCTCACGCAGCGCTCCCAAGCGGGTGCGGGCCTGACCGAGGAAGATCGCGCTGTAGAACTTGGCGAACGCCAGCAGACCCAGGCCCGCGGTGAGGGCGAGCGCGGCAGCCGCCAATGCACAGAGCAGCCGCGAGAGCAGCGTCGGCATCCGAAAGCCCTGCAAGAGCGCCTCAAACGTGAACCACTCGCTGACGAAGCCGCCCAGTGGCGGGATGGCCGCCAGGGTGAGCGACGAGAGCCCCAGCGCCAACGCGCTGATCGGCAGATAGCGCCCGAGCCCGCCCAGCGGATCGAGCGTGCGCTGACCGGAGGCTCTATCGACGCGGTCCACCGTGATCAGGGCCAGCGTCTTGGCGAGATTGTGCGCGATGACGTGAAGCGTGGCCGCCAGCAGGCCAGCGGCCTCCAGTACCGGCATGCGCGCGGACTGTCCCAGCAGCGCGACACCGAGACCCACCAGGACGATCCCCGCGTGCTCGATCGTCGAGTAGCCCAGGAAGCGCCGCAGGTCGTCCTGGGTGAGCGCGTACAGGACTCCCGCCAACGCCGTCAGTCCTCCCAGGATCAGCAGGGCATCACCGCACCACACCGGCCCCGGTCCGAGCACCGCGAATTCAAAGCGCCACAGTCCGTAGAAGCCCGCGCACAGGGCCACCGACAGAGACGCCGCGCCGAGCCGGGGGGCGGCCCCATATCCCGCCGGCAGCCCGCCCTGCAGCGGCAGAACGCCGATCTTGGTGGCAAAACAGGTCAAGAACAGCGCGAACAGCAGTCCGCGGGTGCCCGCGGACAGGGACGCATGCACCCACGCCTGCAAAGCGAAGCTATGGGTATGGGCATAGAGCAGACCGAACGCGGCAAGCAGGGCAGCGCCCCCGATCTTGGCCAGCCCGCCCGTCAGATAACCGGCGAGCAGGTCGTCACGGGTTGCACCCCAGCTCGCGATCAGATACACGCAGACCGTCAGCGCCTCCCAGGCCAGGAAGAACAGAAAGGCGTTGTCAGCGCCAATCGCCACGGCGACGAACAGCAGCAGCGTCCCGGCCAGGCAGGTCAAGCCTCGGCCGATCGGCGAGGCGGCGTAAGCCAGCGCGACCGCCGCCCCGGTCAGTCCCGTGAGCGCCAGGAAGATGCCCGCCAGCCCGTCGGCGCGCAGCGCGCTGTGCCCGAAGCCCAGCCAGGCCCCCAGGTCCAGCACCGGCCGGGCTCCGCCCAGGGCCGCGTCTAGCCCCACGACCACGAGCAGCAGGCAACCCGCCGCCGAGCACAGGGCCGCGGGGCGCGCCCGCCACAGAGCCAGCGGCGCCGCCAGCACCAACGCGCCCATGGCCACGGCGAACACGACCGTCACGCCGCCCTCTCCCCCGCGCCCAGCAGCCCGACGGCGAGCAGCAGCCCGTGCATGATCGCGATCGGGGCAGGCGGCGATCCGGGCACGTACACATCGACCGGAAGTACCTGGTCCACGCCGCCGGCGACCAGGCCGCCGTCGCCGGCCAGGCCCCCCGAGCAGGCGTCGGTGCCCACCGCCACCAGTGCCTTTGGCCCCGGCATCACCTGCCAGGTCCGTTCCAGGGGTGCGCGCATGGGGTCGGTGACGCCACCGGTGACCAGCAGCACGTCCGCATGCCTGGGAGCTGCCGTCAGGAAGAAGCCGAGACGCTGAATGTCATAGAACGGGTTCCAAAGCGCCTGGATCTCCCACTCCTCGGCGCCGTCGGATCCGCAGTCGATGTGCCGGATGTGTATGGACCGGCGCAGCGCCGGGGCCCGCTCGCCCAGGGTTTCGCGACCCGGCGGGCTCTCTCGGTCGTCGTCGAAACCGACCCATAGCGCCGACCGTGAGCGACGGGCCGTCTCATATTGCGCCTCGAAGGCAAAGCGCTCGGGGGCGGCGCGCACGCACTCCCCGCACAGGATGCAGCGCCCGCGATCCAGCGACACGCGGCCCTCGCGGTCCACCGCGATCGCGGCGGTGGGACACAGGGCGGCGAGCTCCCGCGGCGCGTGGTCGGGGTTGCGCACCCTCACGCGGCCGCGATACGGGTCGGGGGCCGCTTCCGGCCCGCGCGGATATCGGGTGGTGATCCTATCCAGGCCAAGTCCGCGGAAAATCCATTCCAGCATCAGCGATCGGCTCCCGCCGGGGTCAGCCCGAAGCTGTGCTCGATGAACGCGAAGTCGGTCAGCACGTCCTTTGGAAAGGCATGATCAAACAGCGCCCAATTGCGAAGCGAGGGAGAGGCGAGATGGACGCGATGCACCAGGCCGGCGCGGATCTCGACCCACACCACCAGCTCGCCCTGCGGGGCCTCCGCCCACCCGAACGCGGCGCCCGTGCCGGCAGGCAGTGGGGCATGAGGATCCCCGTCGCCTCGGCGCAGGTGGTCGATCGCCTGGCGCAGGATCCGCAGCGACTCGAACAGCTCACCGAAGCGGACGTTCACCCGAGCCATGGCGTCGCCCTCCCGGTGGGTCACCACCTGCAGCCCCAGCCGACGGTAGTCACCGTAGGGCCGCTCGTGGCGCGCGTCGGTGGAAAGCCCCGATCCGCGTGCCAGCGGCCCTACGGCGCCATACTCCTCCACGAGCCGGCGCGGGAGCTGCCCGGAGCCGATCAGCCGGTCGGTCATCGAGGAGGTTCCCAGGAACAGGCGACGGTCCCGTGTGAGGTCGCGCTCCAGCGTGTTGAGGGCGCGACCCAGGTCATCCAGGCTCAGCGCGCCCTCAAAGCGGATTCCACCGGGAACCACCACCCCGCGTCCAAATCGGCTACCGGTCAGGGCAGCCCGCAGACGAGTCACCTGCTCCTTGAGGATCTGAAAGCGCGCCTGGCCGACGTAGAGTGCGGTCGTCTCGGCCTCCTTGGCGACGACATCGAGGTGACAGGCGATCCGCTCGAGCTCGGCGTGCACGGCGCGCCACCGCTCGGCATTGGGCGACGGTTGGACTCCCAGCGCGCGCTCCACCGCCTGGGAGAACGCGCACGCATAGGCCACCGAGGCGATCCCGGCCACCCGCTCGGCGACGTGCGCCGCGCGATCCGGAGACAGACCCACGAAACGTGCCTCCATCCCCCGGTGCTTGAAGAACGGACGGGTCTGAATCCGTGGCACGTTCTCGCCACCGGTCTCGATCTGAAACTGGATCGCCTCAAAGATCCCGGAGCGAACGGGTCCGTAAGGGATCGAGAACGCATCCAGGCCTTGCACGCGACGCTCGAGGAGATCGGCGTCAGGCTCGGTCAAGCGCCGCTCATAGCGAGCGCCCACCGCTCGCACGCCGTGGCGCTCGACCAGCTCCTGTTCGGCCCATCGCGCCGCCGGCCACCACCCGCCCAGCGACCCGTAGCTGACCGGATCGGCGCCGCCCGTCGGGGCGCGCAGCACGATCAGGGCCCCCCGTAGCGCGAATGCCCCGACGAGCGACGGCTCGGGCGTGTCGGCCAGGAAGATCGTCACGAACCGCGCTCCCGCGTCCCTGAGCATGCGGGCGGCCCGCTCAAAGGCCAGCGCCGTTATCTTCAGACGGACCTCTCCCGGGGGAGCCGGTTCTCCCCGCCCCCCCAGATGCTCGGGCAGCCCATTCGTGACGGCACTGGGCCGGCGCGTCAGGCTGGTCATCCCGGCACCGCCAGTCGGGCTCCGGCGTTGTGCAGCAAGGTTGCCAAGTCTCCGGGCAGATGCACCCCCAGGGCAACCGATACGAACAGGCAGCCCAGCATCCCGGCGACCATCCACGGTCCACGCTCCCCCGCCCGCGGAGCATCCGGGCTCGGCTCAGGAGCCCGGCCCAGGACCATCCGGGCGGCATGCCAGATGACTCCGAAGAACGCCAGGTTCACGAACACCAGAAGCAGCGCGACCCCGACGTACTGAGGTCTGGCAAAGCCGCCGGCGACGATTTGAAACTCGCTGCGGAACACCCCGGACAGGGGCAGCCCGGACAGCGCCAACGCCGCAGCCAGGAACATGGGACCGGTCCACGGCATCGCCCGGCCCGCGTCGGTGACGCCGTCCACCTCCTTGGTGTCATAGCCCCGGAGGAGAGAGCCGGCACCGAAGAACGCCAGCCCCTTGGCGCTGGCGTGCGTGACTACGTGAAGCAGCGCTCCCGCCACCGCCAGCGGCGCGCCGAAGCCGATGCCCAGGGCAATGATCCCCATGTGCTCGATCGACGAGTACGCGAGCAGCCGCTTGTAGTTCCCCTGGCGGATGACGAAGAAGCTCGCCGCGACCAGAGAGATCACACCGAAGACGATCAGGACATGCTCGGCAAACGACCGCTGCCCCGAGGCGACCGTGACCTGGAAGAAGCGCAGGATCGCGTAGAACGCCGCCGCCAGCAGGGAGCCAGACAACAGCGCGGAGACCGGCGCCGGGGCCTCGCTGTGAGCGTCCGGCAACCAGGTGTGCATCGGGACGAACCCGACCTTGGTGCCAAAGCCCACCACCGACAGCACAAACGCCAAGGCGACGGCGTCGCGCGACAGACCCCCGGCGTGCGTCAGGAAGCGCTGAAACCGCGGGACGTAGTCGGCACCCAGGGCGTGCGTGCCCGTCGCGTAGAGCACGATGATCGACAGCAGCGCGATTCCGAGACCGCTGGACGCGATCAGGATGTACTTCCACGACGCCTCCAGGGCGGCGTCCGTGCGATCGATTGCGACCAGCAGAGCTGAGATGATCGTCGTCAGCTCCACCGCAACCCACAGGGTGCCGAAGTCGGCCGCCAGCGGCACCAGCAGCATGCTCCATCCGAACAGGTTCATGTAGGCGAAGTAGCGCTTGGCGAACGCCGGGAAGTCCGAGTGGCGCTGATCGGCCGCGAGATAGCCGATCGAGAACACCCCCGCGATCGCGTACAGGAGTCCCGTCGTGAGCAGGAACACCGCGCCCAGGGAGTCCAGGCGCAGCCAGCCGCCGGCGCCGGTCAGTACGCGACCGTGCTCGACCGTGATCGCGATCGCGATCGCCAGCCCGAGTGAGATCACCCCCGCGACCAGCGTCGCCGCGCGCGCCAGTCGCCAACCGCCAAGCAACGTCAACAGCACCGCCACCAGCGGTACCGCCAGCAGCGCGTACAGAGACCAGGTCATCCCGTCAGCCGATTGAGCACGTCGGTCCGGACCGCGGTCCGCTCGATGGCCAGATACTGGACCAGCACCACGAACACGAGGACCCCGACGAGCACGTCGAAGAGGAGCAGCAGCGCGAGGATGATCGGCAGCCCCGGAGCGATCACGAGGCTCGCCACCGAGACCGCGTTCTCGAGCACCAGAAAGCCCAGCAGCTGCGACGGCGCATAGGGCCGCAGCACCATCAACACGAAGGCCACGAGCACCCCGCCCACCGCGACCGGCAAGGCAGACAACGGCAGGGTTGCCTCAGCGCCGATGTGAACGGGACGAAGCGCGATGAACGAGAACGCACACAGGCCGATCGCGATCAGGATCGCGCTGGGCACCCCGATCACCGATGGAACCCGCGCCCCTGCCTCCAGACGGCGCAGCACGAACCTGATGCCCAGCGGGAAGAGCAATGCCTTGAGCGCGATCGTCACCGCGCCAAGCACGTAGAGCTCGCTGCTGCCGTGACCCGTGGCCGCCGTCCCGACCGCCAGCGCGGCGACCACCGCCGACCCGAGGGCGTAAAGGCGAAGCTGCTCCCACACGTCCTGCGAGCGCAGCATCCCGAACTCCAGCAGCAGCACGACGACCGCGGCGATCGTCGCGATAGCGCCGAACACGCTCAGCTCCTGATCGCCGAACGACGGCTCGAACAGGAAGATCACAACCGCCAGGACCGCGAACATGAAGCTCGCCACCGTGAACTCCGGGATCTTGTAGAGCCGCAGCTTCGCGAAGCTCGACTCGATCACCACCACCGCGGCGCCGACCACCAGGGCCTTGGCGAACAACAACACGATCGCCAGGGCGACCACGTCGAGCCGTCCGCTGCTCGCCAACCCCCAGGGAACCACGAGCACATTCATGAAGATCGTGTAGAAGAGCAGCTGCTTGACGCTGGACCCCCAGCGGAGGAAGGCCAGTCCCGGTCCTGAGTGCTCGGTGATCCGCCCCTCCTCGATCTGCCCGAACTCGAGCGTCGAGCCGTGGTTCTCGATCGGGATTCGACCGGTCTCGTTGAGCACGAGCATGAAGAAGGCCGCGATGATGAGCAGGTGGCTGGGGCGCAGCACCTCGGCCGCCCCGGAGCGCAACGTCGCGCCGAATGCGTAGGGAAGGTCGGTGTGGGTGGTCAGCGCGAGCACGAACGTCACGAAGATCACCGTGGGCTCGTTGAACGCCCCAAACGAGCGAAGCCGACTGGATCCGAGCTGGGCGTACGGGCTACCGCTATCGACGGCGGCGAGCGAGATCGAGAAGCTGGTCAGCGCAAAGATGAGCCCGACGCCGAAGAAGTCGGCTATATAGCCCAGCGGCAGCGGGAAGATCGTGAGCGCCGGAATCAGCAGCGGAATCGTGGCGTAGCCAGCGAAGCTGACATACGGCGCGGCACGAAACACCGGCCCGGCGGGCCCCGGCAGCACCGTCTCCTTGCGCAGCAGCTTGACGATGTCGTAGTACGGCTGCAGCACACGCGGTCCCTGACGCTGCTGGACGATCGCCTCCGCTCGCGCGATGATCCCGGTGACCAACGGAGCGAGAGCCAGGATCGTGACGACCTGCAGGACCTGAATAGCCCAGTCGGGAAGGATCGGCACGGGGCTTGGATGCTCCTTTCGCTTTCGCTGACAGCGTCGATTTCGCGAAAGGAGCCATCAGCCCTTTTTCAGCGGGCGGTTTGAAGGGTTGCCGAAACGCGCCCAGCGAACCCCTGCATCAGGACTCCATCTGATCGGCACAGCAAGATAGCGCAACGCCTCATCGGAGATGACCGGCCATGGTCATGGGCGCGCGTTCTGCATCGCGCCGGCCGCCGGGCTCGCCCCGGCGCTCCACTAGCATCATTGGCGAGCGATGAGGCTCGCTCCTGACCGCGGCCGAGCCGCTGATGGCCTCTACGTGTTCTGATCATCCATCGCGCGTGGAGGTGTCTGATGCAGGCAGGATCACGGCCTCCGTGGCTGGCTCAAGCCGCCGCGACCGGTATTTGTCCGCTGTGCCTGGCGGTCGACGAATTCGAAGCCGACTACCTGAGGCGGTTTTGTGGGGAGCTCGATGACCCGTCCCGCACGATCTCGGAATTCGTGCGAGCCCGCGGCTTCTGCTTTCACCACACCGAGAAGCTCGAGCGAGAGCTGCACGTCAGCCAGCGCTCGGTCGGCGAAGCGCTCGGCCTCTATCTGCCGGTGCTGGACGCTCTGGTCGCCGATTTGGCCCAACTCGAGCAAGACGCATGGCTCCAGACCGCCGAGTGCCCGCTGTGCCTGAGTCGGGATCAGCACCTCGTGGGCTGCGCACACCGCTTGATGGATGAGCTCACGGGGAAGGACGAAACTGCCCAAACCAGTCGGCCTCGGGGCGATCTCTGCATCGGGCACTTTGTGATGACCTGGGTGGTCAGCGCCGAAGATGCCGACCGGGACTCACTTCGCGACCTACAGCTGGGCGAAACAGCACGCCTGGCGCAACGCGTCCGCTCTCTCCTCCGTGTCGTCTCGACCGTCGACGAAGGAGATCCCCGGCGGGTTGTCGCGATCTGGAGGAGAGCCGCGCGGGTCGTGAGCGGGTGGACGGTCGCTTCGCGCTAGGTCCGGTCGGACTCGTCGTCGTCGTGGGCCGATCCAGGTATCCGATCCCGATCGCACCCGCCTGCCCCAGTTCGATCATGCCGAAGTCCAATCAGCACAAACCCGACCACGGCGAGCAGTCCGCTTTGCGCCGACGAGCAAGCCGCCGCCCCAGGCCCAGCAGCCGCGCGAGCACGAAGACGCTCAGAGCGGAGCGAAACCTGTCTTGCTCAGTCTGTGACCCCCGAATCGCGAGCTCACGCCAGGCACCGGGGTACGCAGACCAATGTCAGCTCCACGACGATCGCTGAACCGTCATCAGCGGCGGCGCCGCGGTCAGGAGCGAGCCTCATCGCTCGAGCACCAGCCGACCATCGAACGTCCGGCCCCAGGCGCCGGTCGAGACGGTCGGTCAGGTCAGTGCGCGGCCGTCTCGATGGCGCTTGCGCGCCTCGTCGATCTCCTTGACCGCGGCGTCGCGATCCGCCCACCCGGTCGGCTCGGATTCACGATCGGGGTCGAGGTCCTTGTAGACGGTGAAGAAGTGCCAGATCTCCTCGCGCTGCTGGCGCGGCAGGTCCTCGACGTGCTGGTACACGTTCCAGTTGGGATCGTTCAGGGGAACGCACACCACCTTGTTGTCCTGGCCGTTCTCATCTGACATCTGAAACAGGCCGATCGGCCGCACCTCGACGTTGCAGCCCGGGAAAGTGGGCTCCGACACGCAGACCAGCACGTCGAGCTCGTCGCCGTCGAGCCCGCAGGTTCCGGGGATGAAGCCGTAATCGGTTGGATAGACGACCGACGCCGAGACGAACCGCTCGAGCTTGATCGCGCCCAGCTCCGGGTCGTACTCGTACTTGTTCCGACTCCCCTTGGGGATCTCCACCACGCAGATCAGCGGATCCTGGCTCACGGTGCTGGAGCCTAGCGTCGGCCGCGCACCGGCGCGACTCTCGTCGCCACGCGGGGCGAGAAACGTCCCACATATGCGCGTTTCGCGCCCCGCATCGGCGCCGGACGCGGTTCGTGCCTCGCATCGGCAGTCCGGGTCGGCGCCGGACGCAGAACGGCGAGCGGGCCTCAGGCCCGCTCGCCGCTGCGGATCGCGCTCCCCCTGACTACTTACGAGCCCCAGGACTTACTGTGTCGTGCCTGGCGGGCAGAACACTCCCGGCCTTCGAAGAAGACCGAGTAGGGAGCGGTCTACGACCAGCCTAGCGACCGCGCGGCGATCGTGGCGCCCCGCTCGGCTACCCGACCGCCACACCGGCCGCCTCGGCCAGCAGCTCATCGGCGACGCAGCGCAGATCGGCGTCCAGGTGGCCGCACAGGGCGTCGCGGAGGATCGCTCGCAGATGCTCGGCGAGCTCGTCGACGAGGCTGTCGACTCCGGTGTTCGCGGCGGCCACTCCAGTGATCAGGCCCCTTTCCAGCGAGATCGCGCGGGCGGTGCGCTCGGCCAGCCCGGCGCGGTCCTCGGGCCCGGCGCAGATCACGGCCAGCCGCTGGGCCAGACGACCGCTGGCGGGTCCCTCGGGCTCGAGCAGGGCCCGGAGCGCCAGGAGATAGTCGGTCAGGGCCTCGAATGGCGCCAGGCGCTCGCAGCCCATCTCGAAGCGTGACAGCGCCCAGGCGAGCTCTCCGGCGCCCGGAAGCCGCCGGGAGACGAGCCGGTAGAAGGCCCGCAGCTCCTCCTCCTGGGCGGACGGGACGAGGGTCAGGCGGCGCGGACGGCCGCTGGCTCCGATCGGGACCCAGCGCCAGCTGCCCGCCGCGGTTCTCGTCCACGCCACCGGGCCGAGCGCGTAGCCGCCGCGCTCGAACAGGCGCAGCGCGCTCAGGATCCGCCGAAACCGAGCCCGGGCCAGGGCCACCGGCGGACGGTCCGAGCGTTCCTGGTCGATGGCCAGCAGTGCCAGGACGTTGGGCTCCTCGGCCTCGCCCCAGACCGCCTCGGCGGGCGCGTCGGTCAGCGCGTCGCCGCGGATCAGCGAAACGCCGTCTCCCAGGCCAAGTTCCGTGGTCCCCGGATCCAGGGCCACCCCCAGGATGGGCGCCACCACGGTCGATGTGCACCGGCCCTCGTACAGCGATCGCTCGAGGTCGGCGTAGGCGGCCTCGAAGTGGGCCGGTTCAAAGCCGAACTCGGTGCGCTCGGCGAACACCGACTCCAGGAACACGCCCAGCGCCGCCTGGCTGCGTCCCCGGCGATCGGCGGGGACCTTGCCGGTGCTGCCATGCTCGGTCAGGTAGGCCTCGACGGACTCCAGTCCGTCCAGCGCCCTCACCGCGGGTTCGTGGCTGGGCATCGTGGCGAGCAACGGCAGGCGCGCCTGGATGAACGCGCTCGTCAGGGGCCGGTAGCAGTACAGCGGGACGCGCCCGGCGCCGCGTTCCTCGGTCACCTCGAACGGCACCTCCTCGCCCTGGGCGGCCACGGCACCCAGCCGGCGACTGGCGTCGACCGTGAAGTCCTCGAGCAGGCGGTGCAGACCGGCGTTGCGCACGCCCGGCGAAGTTCTTCGCCGCGACGCGGGATCCTTCCGGCGGCGCGACGCTTGCAGCCTCGCCTCTGGCTTTTGGAAGGCGACCGGCGGGAGGTCAGGCGGCCGCGACGGCCGGCTCACGCACGGCGGCGCCGGCGAGCTCGCTCTCGGCGAGCTCCTGGTCGCAATCGGCGCCCAGCCACTCGCGGCCGTAGGCGCGCATGTCCTCGATCAGCGGCACCAGCGCCCTGCCCTTGTCGGTGAGGCCGTACTCGACCCGCGGCGGCACCTCCGGGAAGGTCTGGCGGGCGACGATCCCCGCTTCCTCGAGCGCACGCAGGCGCAGGGACAAGGTGCGCGGGCTGATGCCGGCCAGCGAGCGCTCGAGCTCACAGAACCGCGACCGCCCGTCGGCGAGGTCACGAATCACCAGCAAGGTCCACTTGCCGCACACGATCTCCGCCGTGCGGCAGACCGGGCATGAACTACCGGAAGCCATCGGACCACCGATTCTAGCGCAAGACTTCACGAACTGAAGCGATGGGGCCGAGCGTCTCCGGGCGGGGACGCCCGGCCCGCCGGACGTCCGGGGTGGGACGCCCGGCTCCGCCCAGCTACTTCACGGTGTAGCTGTAGGGAATCGCCACGATCTGACTGCCGTTGGGCGCGTACTCGTTCTGGAACAGGATGTTGCTGGTGTCGTCGATGTACAGGGTGCCGCTGACCTTGGTGCCCGGCGTCCCCTGGGGCGTGATCGTCACCGGGATCGTGGCCGTCTGGCCGGGCCCCGCGATCACGGGCGACAGGCTCTGCAGCGCCGCCGGATCCGTGCTCGCAAGCCACAGGTCACCGGTCGGCGAGCTCACCGTGGGATCGAACGCCTCCGAGGTCGTGGTCATGGTCGTGGTCACCGGCTCGGTGGGCGCGCCGGTGGCGCCGTAGGCCCCGACGACATCGGGGGCGATGTCCCAGAGGCCCTGGGCGATCGGGCTGGCGGTCAGCGATCCGACCACCGAGCTGCCCACCGTGGACCCGATGTCCGGATCGCCGGCCATCGTCCCCGAATCGAACTCGATCGGCGTGCTCCCGGTCGTGCTCGCGGTCTCGGTGAACGCCGTCGTGTCGGTCGGTATGAGATACAGCGGCACGTTCTTGGTGTCGTTGAGCGGCACCGTCGTATCCGGGCTGTTCTGAGCCGCCAGCGTCAGCTGCGTGCTCTGAGGCAGGCGGGCGTCGAGGAAGTAGCTCTCAGGCGCCGGACCGGTGTTGGTGATCCTCACTTGATAGGTGCTCGCCGTCCCGGCGGCCAGCTTGACGCCCGGGGAGTTCGGGACCCCGGTCGCCGAAGCTGGCACCTGGCTCTCGTCGGTGCTGACCGTGAACGGCTCGGTCAGCGCGGTCCCGGACACCTGGGGCGCGAACACGACGATCAGAGTCCAGGCTCCCGGCGCGGGCGCGAGCACGTGCAGCTGCGCACCCATCACGTTGGTGAACGACGTCCCGCTCGAGAGCTCGTTGGCTGCGAAGGCGACCGCCTCCCCGCTCGGGCTCACCAGGAACGCCGAGAACGGGTTGTCGGGATTGTCGGCGAGCTTGACCGCCGCGTTGAGCTCCGGCATTCCGGCATGGACGTCGAGCTGGTAGTAGAACGTCTGCCCGGTGAAGAACGCACGTCCGTTGCCACCGGTCAGGGTCTGGTCAAAGGACCCGCGTCCGCTCGGGATCAGGCTCCGGAGGGTGACCGGAATCGTCGTCTGACGGCCGAAGCGCGCGCCGCGGTCGCTGCTCAGCACGATCGAGCCCGCGGCGTCGCCGGGGATCGAGGGCGTCGAGACGCTCAGCTGCACGGGCGCCGACTGCCCCGCGGCCAGGGTCAGCGTCTGCGGGCTGACGTGACCAAACGTCGTGTAGTTGGCCACGGCGGCGCCGAACTTCACCGGTCCGGTGGTGCCGCCCGCGGTCGAGACCCGGCTCCACACGTAGGCGGTCCAGGTTCCCGGCTTGGGGTCGGTCACCTGGACGTTGCCGTAGTTGCCGTCGCCCTGGGGCACCGAGTAGGCGGCGAGATCGCCGCTCGGGTCGACGAGGGTGAGACGGACCCGGGCGTTGAGGTCGGTCGCCGACGCGTTCTGGAACGCGATCGACGCGTTCAGCCGATCCCGTCCGGCCGGCACCTGGAAGGTGATCGGCTCGTAGTTGGCGGTCGTCCCGGTCCAGTCGGTGGTCTTGGGGCTCGAGGCGTCGCTCAGCGTCACCGTGTCGGTCTTGATCGTCTGGTAGGCGCCGAGCGCGCGTGAGGAGACCGAGACCTTCTGCGTCGAGGCGCCGTTGTTAGTGATCGTGTCGGTCAGCGTCTCCGGCGTGCCCGGCTGATCGACCGCGTTGAGCTGGGTGGCGCTCTTGAGCAGAGTGCTCCCCACGGGCTTCGGCCCGCGTGCGGGCGCCTTGTAGGATTCGGCCGCGAGCGCGGCCTTATAGGCATCGACCAGGCCGGCGCCCTGCTGGTCTGCGGGCGAGCGGATGTCGTCGCTGGTGCTGGCGATGATCTGCTTGACCTGCTGAGGCGTCGGGTTGGTGCCGTGGGTCTTGTGGTAAGCCTGGATCACCAGCGCCGCCACGCCGGCCGTCAGGGGCGCCGACTCGCTGGTGCCTCCGAACGCGATCACCGGCGAGGGCTTGCCGCCGTAGCTCGTGCACTCGGAGTACATGGAGGTGTCGGTCGAGCACAGCGCCCAGTTGAGCTCGCCGGGTGCGACCACGTCGATCGTCCGGCCGTCCTGCTCGAAGCCCCCGGAGCTGAACGAGCTGATGTCGTTGCTCAGATAGCCCCTGATGCCGGGGAACTGGGCTCCGCCGTAGCCGGTTTGAAGATCGATCCGGTACGTCGTGGTGGCACCGGCGGAGATCACGTCCGGGTCGGTGCTCGGGGTCCCGATCGTGCTCGTGACGCCGGCGTCGCCGCTGGACACGGTGACCGTGGTTCCGGCGGCGACCGCCGCGTCGTTGGCCCGCTTGATCAGATCGAGGCTCGCCTGATCGTCGGGGTAGTAGTTGTTGCCCAGCGACTCGTTGAGGACGTTGACGTGGTCGACGGTGACCGCGTAGTCGATCGCGTTCAGGAAGCTCGAGTTGAAGCCGGCGTCCTCGGCACCGAAGATGTCGAGCCCGACCAGGCTGGCGCCCGGGGCCACTCCTTCGACGCGGATGTTGCACGGCGTCGTGGCGGCGTGCGGCCCGAAGCCCGCGACGTTGTAGACCTCACGGCCCTGGGCGGCGATCGAGCTTGCGTCCCCGAACGCCTCCTCGCCGCCGGTGGGCACGCCCGTGCCTTCGCCGCTGAAGTCCTTGTAGTCGACGAACACGTGCTGCCCGTTTGCCCGGATGAAGTCAGGGTTGTTGATGTCCAGCCCGTCGGCGATGAAGCCGACGGTGACGCCGCTGCCGTCAAAGCCGAGCGAGCGGGCGGTCTTCGCGCCCGGCCGCTCGGAGTCGGCATGGATGGTCTCGAGCGCCTGGGGGTCGAGCTGGACCTTGCCCGGCGCCGCGCACGCGTTGGCCGCCCCGGCGGGGGAGCCGCCGCCACCGCCGGTGCCGCTCGTCGCGTCCAGCGGCGCGAGATGGATGACCTGGTCGGGGACGACCGCACTGACCGCCGGGTTTGACTTGAGCTTCGTCACCTCGTCGGGCGATACGGTCGCCGCCGTGGCGTCGAACACCTTGTAGGAGTGGATGCTTCGCCCGCCGGAGGCCGACAGCTGCGACACGACCGGCGCCTGGGTGGCGCGAAACGCGCTCGCGCGCTTGGGGAGCAGGGCCCTGGTGGCCGGCTGGCCCGGATCCTGGTTCTTGTAGACGACGATCACGCGCTCGGTGGCCGACTGGCCCGACGCCGACGCCGACCCCGACAGCAATGGCACGGCGGCGAGCAGCGACACGCTCGCGACCGCAGCGACAAGAACCCTGCTCCTCAACCGCATGGACGACCTCCGCTGGAAGTTGGACACTGACCCCCCCGACAAAGGCCGTGGCTGGCACCCTACCCGCCGGGCACGGCTATGCAACGCAAGATCGTTGCGCAACCGTCCAGCGATCCGTTCAGATGTTGCTCAGCCGCCCGAACCGCTCCTTCTGGAGCGCGCGCCCGATCAGAGGGCGGAGCTCAGGCGACGTCGCGCAGCTTCTGCGCTTCGGCCAGCGACTGCAGCTTCTTGAGCGACTGGTTCTCGATCTGGCGGATCCGCTCCCGCGTGACGTTGAACGTCCGCCCGACCTCGTCCAGCGTGCGGGGGTGCTCGCCGCCCAGCCCGTAGCGGAGCTCGAGCACGCGCCGCTCCCGGTAGCTGAGGTTCTCAAGCGCCTCGCGCAGGGCCTCCTTGGTCAGGATCTCGGCTGCCCGCTCATAGGGCGACTCGGCGCGTTCGTCGGCGATGAACTGACCGAACTCGGACTCCTCCTCGTCGCCGACCGGCTTCTCGAGCGAGACCGGAGCCTGGGCGGAGCGCTTGATCGACTCGACCTCCTCGGGCTCGATCCCCGTCACTTCGGCGATCTCCTCGGCGGTCGGCTCCCGGCCCAGCTCGGTGACCAGCTTGCGCTCGGCGCGTCCGATCTTGTTGAGCTTCTCGACCACGTGAACCGGGATCCGGATCGTGCGGGCCTTGTCGGCCAACGCCCGGGCGATCGCCTGGCGGATCCACCACGTCGCGTAGGTGGAGAACTTGAAGCCCTTGCGGTAGTCGAACTTCTCGGCCGCGCGTACCAGGCCAAGGGTCCCCTCCTGGATCAGGTCAAGGAAGGGCAGGCCCTGGTTGCGGTAGTTCTTGGCGATCGAGACGACCAGGCGGAGGTTGGACTCGACCATCTTCTGCTTGGCGTCGAGATCCCCGCGCTCGATCCGCTTGGCCAGGTCGACTTCCTCCTGGGCGGTGAGCAGGCGCACCTTGCCGATGTCCTTGAGGAACAGTTGCAGCGAATCCGTGGTCATGTCCGGTTTGAGGTCGAGCGCCGTCTTGGCCTTGCGCCGGCCCCGCTTGTCCGGCGCGCGTTCCACCTCGGCGGCTGCCTGCGCCGGATCGACCTCCTCGACCAGCTCGATCTCGGCCCGCTCGAGGAAGCCGTGCAGCTCCTCGACGTCAGCCTCGTCCAGATCCAGCTCGGACACGGCGCCGGCGATCTCGGAGTAGGTGAGGACGCCCAGCTGCTGGCCGCGGTTGACGAGGCCCTTGATCTCTTCGAGTTCCTGCAATTCCGCTACAGACATCTGATTCCGTTTCCGTCGTTGGCGGCGGCACAAGGGCGCCGGCGCTGAGTACAAACGTCCTGGAGCCCGCTCGCGCAGAGCGCACGCCCGCTACTCAAACATAGATACAGAGTATAAGTACGAATTCGGCATCACAAGCTCGGATACCCGCACCCGCCAGGGCGCTACCCAGGCACCGAGCTCCGCGTTTCACGCGAACGCCTACACGGTCTATACGTACAACAGCGCCTCGCGTTTCTAGGTTGCGACCGAATTTAGCCGCGGTGCGCGAAGATGTGAGCATGAACGACGAGCGGCCACCCGGAGTCCTGGACTCGCTGCCTCGGACGCGCCCGCACCGGCGCAGCGACAAGCGGGCCCGAGTCGAAGCGGTGGCGGATGCCCCGGCGACCCCGCCGGCCGGCGCCGAGGCCGCCTCGAGCAAACGGCCCGGCGCGAAGGTGGCTGCGATTGAGCGAGCCTCCGCGCCCAGCCCGCGCGCGGTCAAGCGAGCCTCCAAGCCCGGCCCGCGCGCGGCCAAGGCGACCCCCAAGCCGCCGGCGCGCGCGGCCAAGACGACCTCCAAGGCGTCCGCGCGCGCGGCCAGGGCGACCTCCAAGGCGTCGGCGCGCGCCGCCGAGGCGGCTCCCAAGCGCAGGCGCGCTCCGGCCCCCGCACCCAAGCGCGCTCCGGCCTCCGCACCCAAGCGCGCTCCCGCCCCCGCACCCAGGCGCGCGCCGGCCGTCGAGCCACCGCCGCCCCTCTGGGCGCTCCCCAGACCGTCTACGGGCCGTGGGAAACGGCGCTCGGAGCCGCCGCGGAGCTGGCCGAGATCGGGCTTCAGGTGAGCGCCCGAGCCCTGCGGGGGGCGCTCTCGTGGCTTCCTCGCCCCTGATCTGAACCCTGCGAGCGGTCGCCCAGCCTCGGGCCGCTCGGTTTCATATACTGCCGCGCCACCAGCCGAACGGTTCCTCCTCAGTGGGGGATCGACGGGGGAACCACTCGCGGGTCTTCGGACCCGCCGGGGCGAATCGGTCCCGCAAAGGACCGTAGCGCCAGTCAGGCGCGAGCCCGTCAGCTCACCTCGTAGGCACGAACCCCAGGAGGACCAAGCCGATCGTGAACCGACGCCGGACTGCCTATGCCGTGATCACTCTGCTGTGCGGAGCCCTGGCGTTGCCCGCCAGCGGCTGGGCCTCCTCCGGAGGCAGCGGGCTGACACCCGTCGCGCCGGCCCCGAGCGCTCGGTCAACCCCGCCGACCGCGAGCGCCCGAGCGCTGGGCACGCAGAACGGGAATACGACGGTGAGCACCAACGGCAACGGCATCACGCTGCGGGCCCGGGCTTCCACGATGCTCAGCAAGGGCCTGGAGTTCTCCGGCACGGCGCCCTCGAGCGACGCCGGCAAGACGATCGAGATCGAGCGCTCGGGCCACCAGACCGGCTGGCACTGGGCTCCGACGGCGACCGCGACGGTCGGCTCTAACGGCACTTTCCAGGCCGCCTGGCAGACCAACCACATCGGCCGGTTCGCGATCCGGGGCGTGGTCTCGGCTCCGGAAGCCGCGCAGGCGGCATCGGCGACCCCGTCGATGACCGTCACCGTGTATCTCAGCTCGATCGCCAGCTGGTATGGACCCGGCGACTACGGCTCCAGGACCGCTTGCGGCGAGAGGCTCGAGCCGACCACGATCGGCGTCGCCAGCCGCACGCTCAAGTGCGGCACCCAGGTGGCTCTCTACTTCGGCGGTCGAACCATGATCGTCCCCGTGATCGACCGAGGTCCCTACGCCAACCACGCCAGTTGGGATCTGACCCAGGCGACCGCCAAGGCGCTCGAGTTCACCGGGGTGGGCGTCGGCAGCATCGGCGCCGTCTCGCTTCCCGGCCCCTAGCCTCCGGCCAGGCCCCGAGCCACCGGCTCGGTCACGACGAGCGCCTGCCCCACGGTCCGGCGCCGTCCTGCCGGTGAACGTTCTCCCGGTCTGAGTCAGTCAAACAACCGGCATATGCTCCAACGCACGTCCACGCGTCCCCCCCAGCCCATGATCTCCGTGGCCCGCGGACTCGAGCTCGTGCTCGAGACGGTTCGGCCCCTGGGGTCCGAGAGGATCGGGATCGAGCGGGGGATCGGACGCGTGCTCGCCGAGGACGTGCGCGCCTCCGGCGACGTCCCGCCCTTTCCCTGCTCGGCGATGGACGGTTACGCGATCCTCGCGGGTGAAGCGGGGCGCCGGCTGGCGGTGGTCGGCGAGTCGCGCGCCGGCACCCCATCGGGCCGCCGAGTCGGCGAGGGCGAGGCGGTCCGGATCTCCACCGGCGGCGCGGTGCCCGAAGGTGCCACCGCGGTGATACCGCAGGAGCAGGTCAGCCCCCCGGAGCAGGTCCGCCCCCCGGAGCAGGTCCGCCCCCCGAAGCAGGTCCGCCCCCCGAAGCAGGTCCGCCCCCCGAAGCAGGTCAGCCCCCCGAAGCAGGTCAGCGCGCGAGGCGAGATCGAGATCGAGCTCCAGGCCGCGATCCCGCCAGGCGAGCACATCCGGGGCGCCGGCGAGGACATGCGCGCCGGGACCGCGATCCTGAGCGCCGGGACCCGACTGGGGGCCGTCGACGTCGGCGCCGCCGTGGCGGCGGGGGCGGCCGAGCTCACGGTCGCGCGCCGGCCCCGGGTGACGGTGCTCTGCACCGGCGACGAGCTGCGGGCCCCCGGCGAGCCTCTGGGGCCGGGCGAGATCCACAACTCCAACGCGCCCATGCTGACCGGACTGGCGCGCGGGGCCGGGGCGCGCACGGCACCCGCCCGGCGACTGCCCGACGACCGGGACGCCACCGAGGAGGGGATCGCGGCGGCGCTGGCGGACTCCGACGTGGTGATCATCTCCGGCGGCGTGTCGGTCGGTCCCCATGACCACGTCAAGCCGGCGCTCGAGGCGCTCGGCGTCGACGAGATCTTCTGGAGCGTCGCGCTGCAGCCCGGCAAGCCGACCTGGTTCGGCACCCGCGAGGACCGCGAGCTCGTGTTCGGGCTGCCCGGCAACCCGGTCTCGGCGGTGGTCACCTTCTCGCTGTTCGTGGCGCCCGCGCTGGCCGCCCAGCAGGGAGCGCCGGCGCCCGCTCCGCCCTGGCCGGGCGCCGTCCTGGGAGCCGACGTGCTCCGCAACCCGGTTCGAGAGCAGGCGATCCGGGTCCGCCTCCAGCCGGGCGCCGGCGGTCCGGTCGCGCTGCCCACCGGCGCCCAGGGCTCGCACATCCTGACCTCGCTGCTCGGGGCGGATGCGCTGGCGATGATCCCCGCCGGCGACGGCGAGCTGGCGGCTGGGACCGAGGTTGTCCTGCGGGCCCTCGCCCGCTGAGCACACCGGCGGTCTACCGCCCTGCGAGACGGGGCACAATCACCTCGTGATCGCTCCTCTGGCGTTCCTGGCCGCACTCGCCTCGGCGGTGGCCGTCGCGCGGCGCCGGCGCCGGCGGAGCCTGCCCGCCCACGCCGTGATCGTCTCACCTCGCAAGTCGACGGTGATCGCGAAGGACGGCGCCGTGCGCTCGCGGCAGTCGGCGCAGCTGACCATGGACCATGCCGAGCTGGAGCGGATCTGGACCCCCGCCAACCTCGAGAACCTGGCTCGGACCTACTGGCGCTTTCTCTCTCGCGTCACCCTAGGCCTGATCAAGGTCGTCTACAGCTCCGACAGTCGCTCGGTCGTGCTGCTGGGCCCGCCGCTGCCCCCGCTGCTGCGCTTCGAAGCGCCCACGTACATCCTGGACGGCGACCACCGCTCGGTGCGCTGGCAGATCCGCGACGGCCTCCTGGTAGCCCGCGGCGGCCGGGGCTCTGGCTTTCTCGCGCTCGACGTCACGCGCGGGCCCGAGCGGCCCGACGGGCGCTCCCGGTTGCTGATCGAGGTCGAGGTGGCCAATTTCTATCCCTCGATCGCGGTCGGGTTCAGCACGCCCGTCTACGAGATGACCCAGTCGGTCGTCCACGTGCTGGTCACGCATGCCTTCCTGCGCTCGCTGGCCAAGCTCGACCTCGCCACCTCCGAAGTGGGCCGCCTCTCCGGAGCGCGTCAGCCGTAGGACGTGATGCCCATCGCGCGCATCTTGGCGCGATCGTGGCGAGCCGAGATCCGGCGCACGGTTCCCGACCGCGAGCGCATGACCAGCGATTCCGTGCTGGCCCCGCGATCGCCCTGGTAGCGCACCCCCTGCAGCACATCCCCGTCGGTGACGCCGGTGGCCGAGAAGAAGGCATCCTCGCCCCGGACCAGGTCATCGCAGGTCAGGACCCGCTCCAGCTCGTAGCCGGCGGCCCGGGCGGCCGCACGCTCGTCGTCGTCACGAGGCCAGAGACGTCCCAGCAGCTGGCCGCCGATGCACTTGATCGCCGCCGCCGAGATCACCCCCTCGGGCGTCCCCCCGATCCCCCACAGCAGGTCGACGGCGGTGTTCTCGCTCACGGCCAGCAACGAGGCCGCGACGTCGCCGTCGGTGATCAGCCTGACCCGGGCCCCGGCGTCGCGCACCTGCGCCATGGCGTCCCGATGGCGATCGCGATCGAGCATCACGACCATCACGTCGCGGATGTCGCGACGCTTGCGCTCCGCGATCAGCCCGAGCGTCTGGGCCAGCGGCCGGTCGAGGTCGAGCAGGTCCGCGATCTCGGGACCGCCCGCGATCTTCTCCATGTACACGCAGGGACCGGGATCGAACATCGAACCGCGCTCCGAGAGCGCGATCACGGCCAGGGCGTTGGGCATCCCGAGCGCCGTCAGGCGGGTCCCCTCCAGGGGATCGACGGCGATATCGACTTCTGGCGGGTGTCCGTCGCCGATCTGCTCTCCGTTGTAGAGCATCGGCGCCTCATCCTTTTCGCCCTCGCCGATCACCACCACCCCGTCCATCGAAACCGAGTCGAGCACCATCCGCATGGCATCCACCGCGGCCTGGTCGGCGCCCTCCTTGTCGCCCCGGCCGATCATCCGGGCGGCGGCCAGCGCGGCCGACTCGGTCACGCGCACCAGCTCGAGGGCGAGGTTGCGGTCGGGCTTGGAGCTGGGTGTCGAGCTGCTCATCCCCGGCCGCAGCCTAACCGGTTTGCGGGTCGTGCGAGCGAGCTGCCGCGACCGGTCTGACGGCGCCGACCCGGACGTGGCGCCGTCCTGCGCCGGCCCGCGCCGAGTTCACGTTTTGGTCACGCGGGCTCTGCGACAATTGCGGAATGCACGGCTCGCAGGCAGGGTCTACGACCGTCACGCAGGTTGCCGGCGACGGGGCGGCAGTTGCGGCCCTGGGCGAGACCCGCCGCCGGACGCTGGCCCTGGTGGCCTCGGTCTCCGACGAGGATCTCGAACGCGTCCATTCGACGCTGATGAGCCCCTTGGTCTGGGATCTCGGGCACATCGCCGCTTTCGAGGACCTGTGGCTCGTACATCGGTTCGGAGGGGTTCCGCTGCTGCGCGAGGGCCTGGCCGAGGTCTACGATGCCTTCGAAACACCACGCGCCGGGCGCGGCGACCTTCCCTTCCTGGGCCCGGCCGAGGCTCGGACCTACCTGGATGAGGTCCGGGTCCGCTCGCTGGAGGTGATCGCCCGCTCGGGCGTCGGCGACGGCGTGATCGCCGAGCTGGTGCTCCGCCACGAGCAACAGCACAACGAGACGATGCTCCAAACCCTGCAGCTGGCGCAGCTGGAGGGCTACCGGCTCCCCGATCCCCACCGGCCCGCGCCGGACCGTCCAGCGCCCGCCTTCACCGGCCTCGAGATGGTCGAGATCCCTGGCGGGAAGTGCACGATCGGCGCCTCGGCCGACGGCTTTGCCTACGACAACGAGCGTCCCCGGCACCGCACCGACGTGCGTGGCTATCTGATCGGTGCAACGCCGATCACCAACGCCAGCTACCTGACTTTCGTGGAGGGAGGTGGTTACGAGCGGCGCGAATGGTGGTCCGACGAGGGTTGGTCGTGGAAGGAGGACTACGACATCACGCGACCAGCGGGTTGGACGGCCGACCACGGCGCCGAGTGGCGAGTCGACGGATTGCAGCCACTGGACCCGGATCGGCCGGTCGTCCACATCTCCTGGTTCGAGGCCGACGCCTTCGCCCGTGCGCACGCCGGCCGCCTCCCGACCGAAGCCGAGTGGGAGAAGGCGGCGACCTGGGACCAGGAGACGGGTCAAGCGCTGTCGCATCCCTGGGGGGAGAAGCCCCCACTGGCTGGGGTGCACGCCAACCTCGACCAGCTGGCGGGCGGCCCGGCGGCCGCGGGCTCCTTCCCGGCGGGGGCCTCGCCGTGCGGCTGCCTGGGCATGCTCGGTGACGTCTGGGAGTGGACGGCAAGCGAGTTCGGGGGCTATCCGGGCTTCGCCGCCTTCCCCTACCGCGAGTACTCCGAGGTGTTCTTCGGCACCGATTACCGGGTGCTGCGGGGCGGCTCCTGGGCGACACGCCCGCTTGTCGCCACGGCGACGTTTCGCAACTGGGACTACCCGGAGCGCCGCCAGATCTTCTCCGGCCTGCGGATCGCGAGGGACCTGTGAGCCGGTCTGGACAGGCCGAGGCCCGGGTGGATTCGTGGCTGTCGGAGGATGACGAGCGCTCGCTGGCCAACGACGTGCTGGACGGGCTGACCCGTCCGTTCAAGGAGCTTGCCCCCAAGCACTTCTACGATGCTCGCGGCTCTGAGCTGTTCGAGCAGATCTGCGAGCTGCCCGAGTACTACCCCACGCGGACCGAGCTCTCGATCCTCCGCGACCGCGGTGACGAGATAGTGGCCGCCACGGGGGCCGGCGAGCTCGTCGAGCTGGGAGCCGGCGCCTCCGACAAGGCACGCGTGCTGCTCGACGCGATGCGGGACACGGGCACGCTGCGCCGCTACCTCCCGCTTGACGTGTCCGAAAGCGTGGTCCAGGAGGCCGCGCGCCGGCTGGTGCTCGACTACGAGGGCCTCGAGGTCCACGGCGTGGTCGGCGACTTCGAACGCCACCTGGAGCATGTCCCGCCGGGCGGGGACGCGCCGCGACTGGTAGCGCTGCTCGGCGGCACGATCGGCAACTTCCCCCCCGGCACCCGGCGCACCGTGCTCGGCAAGATCGCCGGCCTGCTGCGTCCCCAGGACCGGCTGGTGCTCGGCACCGACCTGGTCAAGGACACGCGGGTCATCGAGGCGGCCTACAACGACTCCGCGGGGCTCACCGCCGAGTTCAACCGCAACCTGCTGCACGTCGTCAATCGTGAGCTCGACGCCGACTTCATCCCCGGGCAATTCGAGCACGTGGCCTTCTTCGACCGGCGCAACGAGTGGGTCGAGATGCGGCTGCGAGCCCGCCGGCCCTGCTCGGTGCTGATCGGCGACCTCGACCTGCGCGTCGAGTTCGCGGCCGGCGAGGAGCTGCGCACCGAGATCAGCGCCAAGTTCACCCGGGAGCGCGTCGAGGGCGATCTGACGGCCGCCGGGCTGGTGCTCGAGCGGTGGTTCACCGACCCCGACGGGCTGTTCGGGATCTCGCTGTCGCGGCTGGCTGACTAGCCGCGGCCCGCCAGCTACCCCTGGCCCCCCCAGCCAAGGCGCGGTCGCGTGAGCCGGCCGCCCGGCCCTTACAGCCGCTCGATCAGCATCGCCTGGCCCATCCCGCCGGCCACGCACATCGACTCGATCCCGTAGCGGCCGTCGATCGTCCGCAGGCCGTTGATCAGCGTGGTCATGATCCGGGCGCCGGTCATCCCGAACGGGTGCCCGAGCGCGATCGCGCCGCCGAACGGATTGAGCTTCTCCTCGGGAATCCCCAGCTCCTCGCGACAGGGGACGATCTGGGCGGCGAACGCTTCGTTGATCTCGACGATGTCGACGTCGTCGATCGACATGCCGGTCTCCTGCAGCAGCGATCTGATCGCCGGGATCGGGCCCAGGCCCATGATCTCGGGACGGATCGCGGCCACCGTCGAGGCGATGATGCGCGCCAGCGGCTTCAGGCCCAGACGGCTCGCCTTCTCGTCGGACATGACCAGCACGGCGGCGGCGCCGTCGTTGAGCGGACACGAGTTGCCGGCGGTCACCGTCCCGTCGGGCCTGAACGCCGGCTTGAGCTTGGCGAGCACCTCCATGGTGGTCCCCGCCCGTGGACCGTCGTCCTTGGAGACGATCGTCTCGGGAACCTCCATCTCGTTCCCCTCCTGGTCGGTGTCGGCGTGCGCGGGCACCGTGACCGGGACGATCTCCGCATCGAAGTGGCCCGAGTCCCGCGCCTGGACGGCCCGGCTCTGGGAGATGACCGCCCACTCGTCCTGCTGCTCACGCGTGACCTGGCAGCGGTCGGCGACGTTCTCGGCGGTCATGCCCATCGGGATGTAGACGTCGTAGAGCGATCCCTCGGAGCCATCGAGGGCGTGGTTCTTGGCGTCCTCCATCATCCCGGCGCCCAGTCCCGCCCGGGACACGGCCTCCACCCCGGCGGCGATGTACTGGTCGCCCTCGCCTGCCCGGATCGCGTGCGACGCCATCCGGATCGTCATCAGCGAGGAGGCACAGAAGCGGTTCACGGTGCAGCCTGGGACGTGGTGGTCCAGGCCGGCCAGGAGGGCCGCGTTGCGCCCGACGTTGTAGCCCTGCTCGCCGACGCCGGAGGCGGCGCCCATCAGCACATCGGTGGTCTGAGCGAAGTCGACCTCGGGGTTGCGCTCGATCAGCGTCCGGATCGGCAGCGCCGCCAGCTCATCGGCGCGGACGCTCTTCAGCGAGCCCTTGCCCGCACGACCGATCGGCGTGCGGATGGCGTCGACGATTACGGCTTCCGGCATCTGGCTTCTCCTTGTTGGCGACTCAGGATGGCGTCACTTCAGCGGGAGCTCACAGCCCGAGGCCGCGAACCCCCTTCTCGTCCCAGCCCAGATGGTGGGCGAGCTCGTGGCGCACGGTGCGCGTGACCTGCGACGTGAGCAGCTCGGGATCGTGCCCGAAATCTCGCAGCAGCGTGTCACGGAAGATGACGATGCGGTCGTGGAAGAAGTCCCGAGCAACGGTGTCGCCCTGGTAGAGCCCGTAGGCCCGGCGGTCGCGACCCCCGTCGGAGATGACGATCGCCACGTGCTCCAGCGCGTGGTGGAACTCGAGCGGAAGATCGTCGATCGCCGCGCGAACCACCGCGCGGAACGCCTCATCCTCGCTCGTTCGCTCATCGGGCTCGTAGTCGTCGGAGCCGTACCCGCCGTCGACGGCATGAACGTCGTCGCCCTGATCGAAGCCGTCGAGCTCGTCGGTGCCGTCGGGGAGGGCGGGATCGTATTCCTCGGCGGCCAGCCGCTCGGTTCGCTGGACGAGCGCCTCGAACTCCTCCTCGGACTCAGGATCGCGCCAGCCCGCGAGATTCACGAGCGCCAGCACGACGACGCCGCCCAGGATCACCGCGCCCGCGGCGAACACGGCCACGCCCTGGAGCAGCCGCAGCGGAAACGACCCGCTGAATCCGGTGAGCAGGCTCACCGCTCCCAGCCCCACCGTCAGCGAGGCCACGGCGCTCAGCAGGATCCGTCGCGTCGTCGGCTGTCTACCTGACACGCCTACCTCAGGGTGCGGGCGATCACGAGACGCTGGATCTCGTTCGTGCCCTCGTAGATCTGGGTGATCTTGGCGTCTCGCAGCATGCGCTCCACCGGATACTCCTTGACGTATCCGTAGCCGCCGAGCACCTGCACGGCCTCGACGGTCACGCTCATCGCGACGTCCGAGCAGAACAGCTTGGCCATCGCCGAGTACTTGCCGAGCTCGGGGTCCCCGCGGTCGACCTTGGCGCACGCCTGATAGAGCAGCTCGCGGCCGGCGGCGCACTGGGTCTCCATGTCGGCAAGCTTGAACTGGATCGCCTGAAACGAGTTGATCGGCTGGCCGAACTGCTTACGCTCGCGCGCATAGCCCACGGCGTAGTCCGTGGCTCCCTGAGCGATCCCGAGCGCCTGCGCGGCGACGCCCAGGCGGGAGCGATCAAGCGTGCCCATCGCCACCTGGAAACCGCGGTTGACCTCCCCGATGACGTTCTCCTGCGGCACGCGAACACTGTCGAAGATCGGCTGCCCGGTCGGGGAGCCGCGGATCCCGAGCTTGTGCTCGAGCTTGCCGACGCTGAAGCCGGGCCGATCGGCCTCGACCACGAACGCGGTGATGCCCCGCGAATGGCCGGCGTCGCGATCGGTGACGGCGAAGCAGATGTAGAAGTCGGCGATCCCGAGGTTGGTGATCCAGTTCTTGGTCCCGTCGATCACCCACTCGTCACCGTCGCGGCCCGCGCGCGTGATCATCCCGCCGGGATCCGAGCCGGCCTCGGGCTCCGACAGGGCGAAGGCCGGTGACCATTCCCCGGACGCGCACCGCGGCAGGAACCGGTCCTTGAGCTCGTCTGACCCGAACAGCTTGATCGGCAGCGTGCCCAGCTCCTGGATCATCAAGATCAGCGCTGTGGAGGCGCACGCCTTGGCGATCTCCTCGACCGCGATGTTGAGCATCAGCGTGCCGGTGCCGGTGCCGCCGTGCTCGGTCTCGAACGGGAGGCCGAGGATGTCGTGCTCGGCGAGCAGCGCGCGCAGGTCATGGGGGTAGTCGGCCTGCTCGTCGATCTCGGCGGCGCGCGGCGCGATCCGTTGCTGGGCGATCTCACGGATCGTGTCCCGGAAGTCGAGGTACTCCTGGGGGACCGTGTAGAGCTCGGACAGCGCGGACATCCTGAGCTGGATCCTAGACCACGCTCAGTGCTCGTCAGGGGGTGGCCGCGGCCGCCCGGCCGAGCCGGCCGGGCGGGTGTCCGCGACGCTGTCTCGCCAGCGGTCTGGCTACAGCCCAGCCGGATGGCGCACGATGTAATCGCCCCCGTCGGCGAGGTTGCCGGTGGGGTTCGAGCGCCAGCGCGGCCCGGTGCCAGCGGGGATGTTGGGGCCGCCGAAGTCGGCGGTGTCAAAGGCCCGGCCGGCGACCACGATGAAGGTGTGCGCCGAGTCGGCGTAGATCGTGATCCACTTGCCGGGTCCCGGGCTCCCGTAGGACTCGAGACCGGTCGAGTCCTCAGGCGAGGACAGCAGGCCCCCGCCGTGCAGCGCGTAGCTGACCGAGCCCGAGCAGTCATAGCCCGGAGCGTTCCAGCTCGCGTGCCCGCCCGCGTAGATGTAGGGCTTGTCGATGATCTGATTGGCGGCGGCGACCACCTTCTGGACGATCACCGGCGCGCCCGCGGGAGCGGTCGCGGTCCCGTTGGAGTTGATCGTGGTCTTGCCGACCGGGCCGCTGTTGGTGACCGCACTGACCTTGTTCACGGGTGGTCCGGAGGCCATCGCCTTGGCAACCGCGCCCCGCAGCACCCGTGACTGGGCGTAGGTCAAGACTCCGTTGGCCGTCAGCGCGCTGGCCTTCTCGAACGCCACGACGCTGGCCTTCGTCCCCGGGCCGAAGTCGCCGTCGACGGTGGCCGGAAAGCCGGCGAGCGTCAGGTAGCTCTGGAGGACGCGCACGTCGTGGCCGTGCATCCCCTGCTTGAGCATGCGCTCGCCAAGGTGCTGAGAGCCGCCATCCTGCTTGACCGGGGCGAGGACCGGATCCGAGCTCAGTATGGCGGTCGGATCAGCGCTGACGGCGTTCTTCTTGCTGGCGCTCTTCTTCTTGCTCTTCTTGGCCTTGGCCTTGGCCTTGGCCGGGGAGGAGCCTAGGCCGCTTCCGCCAGTGGGGGTGGTGCCTGCGAGCGCTGGGACGGCGAGTAGGAGGGCAGCTGCGAAGGCGAACCCGACCATGCGCGCGCAGACTGCCAGACGAACTTGAGGCACAGACCTAACCCTTCTCTTTCGGCTGCCTACGGGGTTAGCTGACGGGCTCGCGCTGAAAGAGTCGCGCTACGCCGGTGCTCCGGCGATTCGCCCCATGGGGTCCGGGAAGATCCCCAATCGGGTTCCCCGATCATCTCGGCTCTTGGCGCCTCGATGATTCGGCTGGGTGATTATTGGGCGGAGACAGTACAACAACGGCAAGATTGCTGTCACGTCGTCGCGTTATGGAGCCCAGGGGAGGAAATCCGATCGTTATGGAGACCTGCGGGGGCTATCGCTGCCGCTAGCCTGATGCCCATGGCCTCTGATTACAGCCCGAGCCAGGTCTCCGAGCTCCTCGAGCGCGAAGCGGTGCAGCTGATCGACGTGCGCCAATCCCACGAGCACGAGGCCGGGCGGATTTCCGGCGACCGCCTGATCGAGCTCGGGTCGCTGCCGCAGGAGGCCCAGACACTGGACCCGTCGCGACCGGTGGTCTTCTACTGCCGCAGCGGCGCCCGCTCGGCAATGGCCACCGAGGCCTTCAGCGAGGCCGGGTTCGAAGCTCACAACCTGGCGGGCGGACTGCTCGCCTGGGAGGCGGCCGGCCTGCCGCTGGAGCCCGACGGGGGCTCCGTCGCCGACCCCTAGAGGCCTGCGGCCGTCAGGCGACGGTCCAGGTGTCGCCCGCCATCAGCAGATCAGACAGCTGCTCCTCGGTGGCCGCTCCGGTGTCGGCGCGCTGGCGGTAGACAGGACGCTCGACGTCCCGGAAGATCCCGATCGGAGTTGGTCCCGCCGGCGTCTCGGCCAGCTTGGCCAGCGAGAAGGCAAGCCCGGGATCGACTCGCGCCGGGTCGTGGACCAGGAGCTTCTCCTCGCCGGCCTCCGAGACCTCGACGATCGCCAGGCAGCCGTCGGCGTCGCGCACCACGCCCCGCTCCATGTCCGCGCCGAACCTGATCTGCTCTCCCGTCCGCAGACGGATCTGATTGACGTCGCGGGCGTCCTTGTCGGTGAGCGCAGCGAATGCGCCGTCGTTGAACACCGGGCAGTTCTGGTAGATCTCGACCAGCGCCGCCCCCTCGTGCGTGGCGGCCGCCCGCAGCACCTCGGTCAGGTGGTGGCGATCCCGGTCGATCGTCCGCGCGACGAAGGTCGCCTCGGCGCCGAGCGCCAGCGCGACCGGGTTGAAAGGATGATCGGCGACGCCGAAGGGTGTCGACTTCGTGATCTTGCCGAGCTCGGAGGTCGGCGAGGCCTGGCCCTTGGTGAGCCCGTAGATCTGATTGTTGAAGAGCAGGATCTTGACCGGGACGTTGCGCCGGAGCGCGTGGATCAGGTGGTTGCCGCCGATCGACAGCGAGTCCCCGTCGCCGGTCACGACCCAGATCGAGAGATCGTCGCGCGCGCTCGCCAGACCCGTGGCCAGGGCCGGAGCCCGGCCGTGGATGCCGTGCATCCCGTAGGTGTCCATGTAGTAGGCAAACCGCCCCGCGCAGCCGATCCCGGTGATGAACACGATCCGCTCGGGTGGGATGCCCAGCTCCGGCATGAACTGCTGCACGGCCGAGAGCACCGCGTAGTCCCCGCACCCCGGGCACCAGCGTGTCTCCTGATCGGACTGGAAGTCGGCCTTGCTCAAGGTGGAGCTCATTGGCGCTCTCCGATCTGCTCGCACACCTCTTCTGCAAACAGTGGCTGACCCTGGACCTTGCAGAATGACTCGACGTCGATCAGGAAGCGGGAGCGCAGGAGCATTGCCAGCTGCCCGGTGTTGAGCTCCGGTACCAGGACGCGCTCGAAGGAGCGCAGCACGTCTCCGGTGTTGCGGGGCAGTGGGTTGAGATGGCGCAGGTGGGCGCATGCCACCCGGTGACCGGCTTCGCGCGCCCGGCGTACACCGGCCCGGATCGAGCCCTCGGTGGACCCCCAGCCGAGCACGAGCAGGTTGGTGGGATGGGCGGGGTCCGGTTCGATGTCGACCACCAGGGGCGGCAGCTCGTCGGCGATGCCCGCGACCTTGGCCGCCCGCAGCTCGGTCATGCGCTCGTGGTTGGCGGCGTCATAGGAGATGTTGCCCGAGCCGTCTGACTTCTCCAGGCCGCCGATCCGGTGCTGGAGACCGAGCGTGCCCGGGATTGCCCACGGCCGGGCGAGACGCTCGTCGCGGCTGTAGGGAGCAAAGCTGTCGCCGTTGAGTGGCGGGGTGGCGAAGCCGGGGTCGATCTCGGGCAGTGAGGCCACGTCGGGAACCAGCCACGGCTCCGAGGAGGACGACAGGAAGGTGTCGGACAGCAGGATCACCGGAGTTCGATAGCGGATCGCGATCCGGGCCGCCTCGAAGGCAGCCTCGAAGCAGCCTCCAGACGTGCTGGGAGCCAGCACCGGGAGCGGAGATTCGCCGTGGCGTCCGTAGAGCGCCATCAGCAGGTCGGACTGCTCGGTCTTGGTGGGCATCCCGGTGGACGGGCCGGCGCGCTGCACGTCGATCACGATCAGCGGCAGCTCGAGCATCACGGCCAGCCCGATCGTCTCGGCCTTGAGATCCATTCCCGGCCCACTGGTGGCGGTGACCCCGAGCCGGCCTCCGAAGGACGCGCCCAGCGCCATTCCGGCGGCCGCGATCTCGTCCTCGGCCTGGATCGTGGAGACGCCGATGCTGGCGTGGCGCGAGAGGGCGTGCAGGAGCTCCGAGGCCGGCGTGATCGGATAGCTGGCCAGCAGCAGCGGCAGGCCGCTGCGGACGCTGGCCGCGACCAGTCCCAGCGACAGCGCGGTGGTCCCGTTGACGTTGCGATACGTGCCAGGGGGCACGTCGGTGGCGGCGGCGACCCGGTACTGAACATCGAGCAGCTCGGTGGTCTCGCCGAACGACCAGCCGGCGTTGAAGGCCGCCAGGTTGGCCTGGGCCACGGCCGGGTCACGCGCGAACTTGCGCTCGATCCAGCGCTCGGTCACGTCCGTGGGCCGCCCGTAGAGCCAGGACAGCACGCCGAGGGCGAACAGGTTCTTGGCCCGACTGGCCTCACGGGTGGAGACGCCTTCGATCGCCTCGACGGCGCGGGTGGTCAGCGTGCTCATCGGGATCCGGTGGACGCGGTAGGCAGCCAGCGAGCCGTCCTTCAGCGGATCGGCGGAGTACCCGGCCTTCTCGAGGTTGCGCTTGGTGAAGGCGTCCTCGTTGACGATGATCGTGGCGCCGCGATGAAGCTCTGCGCTGTTTGTCTTCAGGGCCGCCGGGTTCATCGCGACCAGCACATCAGGGTGATCGCCCGGCGTCAGGATGTCGCTGGATGCGAAATGGATCTGGAAGGCCGACACGCCGGCCAGCGTGCCCGCCGGGGCGCGGATCTCGGCCGGGAAGTTGGGCAGCGTGGCCAGGTCGTTGCCCACCATCGCAGTGGCGTCGGTGAAGCGGCTCCCCGCCAGCTGCATGCCATCGCCCGAGTCGCCCGCGAACCGGATGATGACCCGGTCGCGCTCCTCGACTGTCTTGGTCATCTCCCCCGCCACCCCCGTCTCGGTATGTGCATCGCCTGCCAACCCTCCTCTCCTGTCGATTCTAGACAGCGCCGAGGTCGGGCCGGTTTGCCGCGGCCCAGAAGCGGTGAACCTGTGGTCGATGACCGAAAGCGAGAACCCCGAGAAGCTGGCCGACGAGCTGCAGGGCCAGGCCGACGAGCTCCAGGACAAGAGCGCGGACCTCGAGCAGGAGATCGGCGACGTAAAGCAGGACTGGGAGCGCAAGCGAGCCGACGAGAGCGTGCCGGGAGCCCCGCCGCGCCACGAGGACGTCGAGCGTGACGAGCCCGGGGACGATGTCAACCCCGAGGACGCCGGGCGCGGCGAGGAGCCCGACACCGAGGCCTCCGGAGAGGACACTCCAGACGTCCCCGGCGCAGGACAGGACGAGCCCGAAGACGGCGAGCGGGACTAGCGGGGACTCTCCCCGTCCACGTTCCAGTACCGGAGCACGGAGGCGCGTTCCCCCGGCACGTCGGGCCAATCCGAGACGAGGAAGCGGGCGATCGTGCGCTGCCCGCCCTCGTGGTCGCCGTAGAGCAGATCGACCTGAAGCTGCTTCTCGCCTCGCACCGCCTTCTGAACGCCCGCGTAACCGGCCTCCTCGGGGTCCCGCAGGGCCCCCTGCCAGTAGCCGGTATCGCCGGCCGGGATGTACAGGTCAAGCTGCTGGCGGCGAAACTCCGAGAGGTCCGGTGCCTGCTCGTCCCGGGCTGAGCCGTTGGAGTTGATCCCCGGCCGCCGGGGTGACGCTCGCCAGCCATGCAGGACCGCCAGCCCCGTGCCGCCGTTGCGCAGCGCGAGCGCCATGTAGATGTTGCCGTTGTCCTCCTCGATCGCGCCACCGTGCCCGGGCACGTTGAGCAGGTACTGATCGCCGAACCGGATCCGCTCCACGGGGTCCTCCTCGCGGGACGGGATGAGGACGGGCCGCATACCGACCAGCAGCGACTGCTCGGCCACGCGAGCCGAGCGGTTCGCCGACCTGACCGAGCTGAAGGTGGCGACCGCCAGCACCAGGGTGCCGCCGGCGGTCGCCAGCGAGGAGATCGTCACCCAGTCGGCCATCGACCGGCGGGGTCGGTGTCGCGGTGCCGGAGCTTCCGGGCTGCCAGCCCGGTCGAACTAGATCTTCTGGACGTTGACGGCCTTGGGGCCCTTGGGCCCGGCCTCCTCCTCGTAGGACACCTTGGCGCCCTCAGCGAGTGACCGGTAGCCCTCGGACTGGATGCTCGAGTGGTGGACGAACAGGTCGCGACTGCCCTCGTCGGGCGTGATGAACCCAAAGCCCTTCTCGTCGCTGAACCACTTGACCGTTCCGGTTGCCATGGGAGTCTCCCCTCCGTGCTTGAAGTGCTGCTACCGCGGAGGTCTTCCCACCCGAGGCCTGCACCTGCATGTTCGCCGCCCGCAGTGCGCGCGGCCTTATCGGCCGGGAAGGTAGCACGGCGGCCGGCATCGTCCCCGCCCGGGCAACGGGCGGGTGGGTCATGTTCACGAGCCGGACACAGGTCATGATCCAGGTTGGCGCCCGCCAAGACGCGGGCGAGTCTTTTGAGACAGTCTCTGAGTCCGTGGAAGACCCGATGCCCATCCGTGGGAGCACCGCGATCCCGCTGCACGAAGTGGAGGTCCGGGCGTCTCGTTCCTCGGGCCCGGGCGGCCAGCACGCCAACAAGACCGCCTCCCGGATCGAGGCCAGCTTCGAGGTGACCTCCTCGGGGTCGCTGACCGACGAGCAGAAGCGACGGATCGTGGCCCGGCTGGGGCCGCGGGTGGTGGCCGTCGCCCAGGACGCGCGCAGCCAGTCGCGCAACCGTGAGCTGGCGCTCCAGCGGTTGGCGCAGCGGCTCGGCTCCGCGCTCAAGGTGGCGCGGCCGCGCCAGGCCACGCGACCCACCCGGGCTGCGGTCAACCGGCGCCTGACCGCCAAGCGCCGGCAAGCCGAACGCAAGCGCGACCGCCGGCCACCCGGGGCCGACGCCTGAGGGCTCATGCGCTGGTACGTGGACGGCATGAACGTGATCGGCACGCGGCCGGACGGGTGGTGGCGCGATCGCGACGGCGCCATGCTGCGGCTCGTCGACCTCCTGGAGCGGTGGGCCGCAGCCGAGGGCGAGGATGTGGTGGTGGTTTTCGAGCGGCCACCCCGGCCGCCGATTCGCTCCACCGTGATCGAGATCGCCCACGCCCCGCGACCCCGGCGCGACGCCGCCGACGACGAGATCGTCCGGCGCTTGCGCCAGGAGCCCCAGCCGGGGCTGGTCCGCGTCGTGACCTCAGACCGCTGGCTCGCCGACCAGGCGGGCGTCCTGGGCGCGGCCGTGCACGGCGCCGACATGTTCAGGTCGATGCTCGACGCCATCTGACGACCTTCCCGCGCGCGCCGGTCTTCGCATTCTCTCCGGTTGGCCTTGCCACAATCTACGGTATGGCCGACCCTCCCGCTCGCCGCATACCCCGGTCCCGCGGGCCCGCCCGCCCGCCCGGCCCCGGCAACCCGGGCTGGCGGGTGACCCCGGCGCCCGACGGGCGCGGCGTCCCTCGCCCTCCCCAGCCCCCGAGTCCCTCCCGGGCGCGCTGGTGGATCGCGGCCGTCGTGGTTGGCCTGCTGGCGCTCAACCTCTGGATCTCCTCGCAGGCGCTGACCCCCAACTCGCCGATCCGCATTCCCTACAGCCCGACCTTCCTGGCCCAGGTCAAGGACGGCAACGTCCGGGACATCTCCTCCAAGGGCGACGCCATCTCCGGCACCTTCAAGTCGGCGATCAGGTACCCGGCATCGGACACCAGCGCGCGGGCGTCGACCAACTTCTCGACCCAGGTGCCGTCGTTCGCCAACGGCGCCGAGCTCTCGCAGCAGCTCCAGGGCCACGGGGTCACGATCGACGCCGAGGCTCCCAGCAGCGGCCCGGGCGTGCTCGAGAGCCTGATCTTCGGCTTCGGGCCCACGCTGCTGCTGGTCGCGCTGTTCGTGTTCGTCGCCCGGCGCGCGGCCACGGGCGGCGGCGGAGCGGGCGGCCTGATGTCGTTCGGGCGCTCCCGGGCCCGCCGGGTGGAGGCCTCCGATCAGCAGGTGACCTTCGCCGACGTGGCGGGGATCGACGAGGCCAAGGAGGAGCTGACCGAGATCGTCGACTTCCTCAAGAGTCCCGACAAGTACCTGAAGCTGGGAGCCAGGATCCCGCGCGGGGTGCTGCTCAGCGGGCCGCCCGGCACCGGCAAGACGCTGCTGGCGCGGGCGGTCGCCGGCCAGGCCTCGGTGCCCTTCTTTCAGATGTCGGCCTCCGAGTTCGTCGAGATGATCGTCGGCGTGGGCGCCTCACGCGTGCGTGACCTCTTTCACCAGGCCAAGGAGGCCGCTCCGGCGATCATCTTCATCGACGAGCTGGATGCCATCGGCCGCTCGCGCGCCGCCGGGGGACCCAACCTGTCAGGCGGCCACGACGAGCGCGAGCAGACGCTCAACCAGATCCTCACCGAGATGGACGGCTTCTCGCCGCGGGAGAGCGTGATCGTGCTGGGCGCCACCAACCGTCCCGAGGTCCTGGACCCCGCCCTGCTGCGCCCGGGCCGGTTCGACCGGCGCGTGGTCGTGTCGCCTCCGGACCGCGCCGGCCGGGAGGCCATCCTCCGCGTGCACACGCGCTCGGTTCCGCTCGCCGAGGACGTCGACCTGGGCGCGATCGCCGCGTCGACGCCGGGCATGGTCGGTGCCGATCTGGCCAACGTGGCCAACGAGGCCGCCCTGCTGGCCGCCAAGCGCGGCCATGACAAGGTGGCGCGCCAGGACATCAGCGACGCGCTGGAGCGGATCGTGCTCGGAGCCGCCCGCAAGGTGCTGATGTCCGACGAGGACCGCCGCCGGACCGCCTACCACGAAGCCGGCCACGCGATCATGGGGATGCTGACGCCGGGAGCCGATCCCGTTCGCAAGGTGTCGATCATCCCCCGCGGCCAGGCGCTGGGGGTCACGTTCTCGGCTCCCGACGCCGACCGCTTCAATTTCGACGAGCGCGGCCTGCTCGCCCAGATCAAGGTGGCGCTCGGCGGCCGGGTCGCCGAGGAGGTCGTGTTCGGCGATCTCACGACCGGCGCCGAGTCAGACATCCAGCAGCTGACGCGGATCGCCCGCCACATGGTCGGGCGCTGGGGCATGAGCCCGGCCATCGGCCCGATCTCGGTCCTGCCCGCCGATGGCCAGGGTCCGCTGCTGCCCGGCGCCAGCGAGACCTCCCAGCACACGCAGCTGGTCGTCGACGAGGAGGTGCGCAGGATCGTCGAGACCGCCCACGAGGAGGCCACCGAGACGCTGGGCGGTCACCGCGCCAACCTCGAGTCGCTGGTGGCGGCCCTGCTCACCCACGAGACGCTCGATCAGGACGCGGCCTACGAGGCCGCGGGCCTGGAGCACGACCCCCAGGCCCAGGCCCAGGACGCCCCTCCGGTCGCGTCCTGACCCGTCCCCGCCCGGGCGGCGCCCGACCCGGTTCCCGTCCGGGCGCGCGCCAACGCAGAAAATTCGCGCTCCCCGGCCCGATTTCTTCCGGATGTCGCCTCTACGACCAGATCGCAGAAAACCTCGTCCGGCCTGCGAGATTTTCTTCGGGCTGGCGCCGGTGCCGCCCGTGCGGGCATCGACGCGCCGGCGGCCGCGACGCGGAGGATCGGCTGTGTTTGGCCCGGGCGGGCGGCGAAAGGCCGCGACCGATCGCCATGCTTCCGCGGACGGGCGGGAAGCGGACGGCTGGGGCGCTGCCGGTTGCCGTGCTTGCGCGCACAGCGCAACGGCCTGCGCAGCCGGGCCGTTAGAGAGCGCGGCACGGCAACGGGCAGCGCTTCAGCCGGATTCAGTCCCCGAGCCGCGTGATCCGCGCCAGCGCCTCGTGGCACTCAACCACCCGTTGCTTGACGGGATCGTTGTCGGCGCGGTCGTGCACGAGATCCCAGGTGCGATCGGCGATCTCACGCGCGTTCTCCGGGGTGGCGCTCTCCCAGAGGCGGTCGACGAGCTGCAGCTCGAAGCTCTGGATCTGATCCTCGGGGTCGCCCGGAGCCAGCCGCGGCAGCGGCTCGCCGGTCGCCTCCTTCCACATTCCGGTGGCCACGAGCAGTCGGTTGCGGAGTTGGATCTGGTCCATCGCGGCCCCCATCCTAATGGCGCGGCAGCTCCTGTCTGACCGACAGGAGCATCGCGAACCGGTCGCCCTCCCGAGCCACTCGCTCGAGCACCTCGTCGGTCTCGAAGCTCAGCAGTTCTGGATCACCCGCATCGCGGCACTGCTGTACCTCCTCCCAGCTGACCGGGGCCGACACCGTTGGCCGCTCGCGGGCCCGCACCGAGTACACGTTGACGGTCGTCTTGTGGTCGTCGTTCTGGCTCCAATCGACGAGCACCTTGCCGGCGCGCAGCCGACGGGTCATCCGCGAGACCACGAGCTCGGGCAGGCGCTGCTCGAGCAGCTCGGCGATCTGGCGCGCGAACGGCTTGGTCCGCTCGTAGCCCTCCGATCCGTTGAGCGGGACGTACATCTGCATCCCCTTGGAGCCCGAGCTCTTGACGACGCTCTCGAGCCCGAGCTGGCCGAACAGGCCGCGCAGCACGAGCGCGACCTCGGCGCACTGCACGATCGAGGCCGGGGAGCCGGGATCGAGGTCGAACACCAGCATCGTCGGCCGCTCCGGGTGCGCCGCCAGCGACAGCGACGTGTGCAGCTCGATGTCGGCCAGATTGGCCAGCCAGATCAGCGCCGGGCGGTCCTGGCAGAGCGTGTAGTCGACCCCGTTGATGCGAACCGTCTCGATCCACTCGGGCCGGTGCGAAGGAGACTGCTTCTCATAGAAGTAGGGCGCGTCGACGCCGTTGGGATAGCGCTTGAGCGTCAGCGGCCGGTCGTGCAGGTGGGGCAGCAGCGCGGGCGCCACGCGCGCGTAATAGGCGATCAGGTCGCCCTTCGTGAAGCCGGTCGCCCCGAACAGGACCTTGTCCCAGTTGGAGATCTTCAGCCGCCGCCCGTCGGCCACGACCGCCAGCGAACCATCGGGCAGCCTCTCCACCTCGTCGAACAGGACCTCAGGGGAAGCTGGATCACCGTGCCCGGCATCCGGCTCCGCGCCGGAGTCCGGCGCCGGGCCCGCGATCGCGACCGGCCCGGACTCGAGCACCACCTCCTCGCCGGGCTTGTCGTCGCGCAGTCCCTTGAACGACGGCGCCCGCATGACGCCCTCCCCGGTCCACTCCCGGAACTCGATCTCGGCCACCAGCGCGGGCGCCACGAACACGGCGTTACCCGGAAGCTTGGGCGGCCGGTGGAAGGGATTGCTGTCGCGCTGCAGCGGCCCCAGCAGCCCTCCCAGCTCCGACAGCGTGCGCTCGGTGAAGCCGGTCCCCACCCGGCCGGCGAAGTGCAGCGCCCGCTCGTTCCCCGCATCTTCCCAGCGCCCCATCAGCAGGGCGCCGATGCGATCGCGGCGGCGTCCCTCGCCCGGCAGCCAGCCGCCGATCACCAGCTCCTGGCGCAGCGTGTGCTTGACCTTGATCCAGGCGCCGGTGCGCCGGCCGGGCTCGTACCGGGAGTCAAGTCGCTTGGCCACCACGCCCTCGAGCCCCTGAGCCGCCGTCGCCTCCAGCAGTCGCTGACCGCGGCCTGGGTGGGCGGCGGGTGCGCGCCACGCCGGGCCCGCCAAGCCGAGCTCCTCCAGCCGGGCTCGCCGCTGCTCGTAGGGCAGGCCCATCAGCGAACGTCCGTCGAGATAGAGGAGGTCGAAGATCGCGTACACGACGGGGGTGCTCTTGGCCAGGCGGCGGATGGCGCTCGCGGAGGCGACGTGCATCCGGCGCTGCAGGCGCTCGAAGCTCGGGCGGCCGGACTCGTCGAAGGCGACGATCTCCCCATCGAGGACGGCGTCGCGCATCCCGGTCTGCAGCAGGATGCCACGCACCTCGGGGTAGGTGTCGGTGATCTCGTTGAGGTTGCGGCTCTCCAGGCGCAGGCGCCCCGGCTTCAGGTACGCGATCGCCCGGACCCCATCCCACTTGACCTCGAACGACCACCTGGACTCATCTGACGGAAGCTGCCCGGCGTCCGCCAGCATCGGAAGCAGCCGCTCGGGCATCGGCTCGCGCTCGGGATCGGCGGCCGGGTCCATGCGGTGGATCATCCAGTCCTGGGAATCCGATCCCCTCTCCCCGGCGCCGTGTCCGATCGGGAACAACCCGTAGCGTCCGGTCAAGTGCTCGCCGTGAAACGTGATCTCGACCTTCCTGTCGGTCCACTCGTGAGTGTCGAAGGTCCCCTGGTCCCAGATCGTCATCGTTCCCGCCCCGTACTCACCGGCTGGGATCTCTCCGTGGAAATCGAGGTACTGCAGCGGATGGTCCTCGGTGTGGACGGCCAGCCGGTTGTCGGCCGGATCCGGCGGGATGCCGTTGGGGATCGCCCACGAGGCCAGGACGCCGTCGCGCTCGAGCCGCAGATCCCAGTGCAGGCGGGTGGCGTGATGCTCCTGGACCACGAACCGCGCCGTGCCGGGCGTCCGATCGCTGGCCCCGGAGGGCTCCGGCGTGGTCTGAAAGTCACGCTTGGCGCGGTAGGGATGGAGCTTGTCGGGAGGCATGGTCGCTCTCAACCGTCCATGATTGCGGTTTCTTGCGGATCGTCACCTGGAACGTCAACTCGCTCCGCGTCCGGCTCCCCCGGGTGCTCGAGCTGCTCGCCGAGCACCGCCCCGATGTGGCCTTCCTGCAGGAGACCAAGTGCACGCCTGACGGCTTTCCGTCCGAAGAGCTGGCCCAGGCGGGCTACGGCGCGATCCACAACTCGGCCGGGCAGTGGTCGGGCGTGGCGCTGCTGGCGCGCTCCGGGCTCGAGCTCGCCGACCCGGTGCTCGGGCTGCCCGCCGACCCGGTGCCCGGGGAGGCGCGCTGGTGCGAGGCGACCGTGGACGGCATTCGGTGCGCGAGCGTGTACGTCCCCAACGGCCGCTCCCCCGACAGTCCCGAGTTTCCGCGCAAGCTCGCGTTCCTGGACACGTTCGCGCGCCGGGTAGGGGCGCTGAGCGGCGGGTCGTTGGTGGTCGCGGGCGACATGAACATCGCCCCCGCCGACCGCGACGTGTATGACCCGGCCGCGTTTCAGGCCTCGACCCATGTCACCCCTCAGGAGCGCGGCCGGCTGGCGACGATCCTGGATCAGGGAATGGTGGACGCCTATCGCGAGCTTCACCCCGATGAGGTCCAGTACACCTGGTGGGACTACCGGGCGGGCAACTTCCACAAGGGCCTCGGGCTGCGCATCGACCTCGCGCTGATCAGCCGGGACCTGGTGAGCCGGCTGCGCGAATGCGGGATCGACCGCGACTACCGCAAGGGCTCAAAGCCCTCCGATCACGCGCCGCTGCTCGTGGCGCTGACCGGCGAGGGCGCCGCTGACTGGATCCCGGTCAGGCGCTCCGGGCAGCGCCGATGATCGTCGGACTGACGGTCGGCAGCGTCGCCGGCTGGCGCCGGTGTTGCAGCCATTGCACCGCCAAGGGCGATCGCCCGCCGTCGATCAGACCTTCTTCGCCAACTTTTACGCCCACGCGCGATCATTGCGGACATGGCGCGTGTACTGGTGGTCGACGACGAGCCCGCGGTCCGGCGGGCGCTCGAGCGTGCCCTGAGGCTCGAGGACTACGAGGTCGCGATGGCCGCCGACGGCGAGGAGGCGCTCGACGTGCTGGCGACCACCCCCGCCGATGCCGTCATCCTCGACATCCTGATGCCCAAGCTCGACGGGCTCGAGGTGTGTCGCCGGCTGCGCAAGGCGGGCGATCGGACCCCGGTGCTGATGCTGACCGCGCGGGACGCGATCGACGACCGCGTGGAGGGGCTCGACGTGGGCGCCGACGACTACCTGGTCAAGCCATTTGCGCTGCGCGAGCTCCAGGCCCGGCTGCGGGCGCTGCTACGACGCACCGGCGACAGCGATGGCGACGCGGAGACGCTGCGCTACGCCGATCTGGTGCTCGACCCGGTCGCCCACGAGGTCCATCGCGCTGATCGCCTGATCGAGCTTTCGCGCACAGAGTTCCTACTCTTGGAGCTGTTCATGCGCCACCCCCGGCAGGTGCTGACCCGATCCACGATCTTCGAGAACGTCTGGGGCTACGACTTCGGTCCCACCTCCAACGCGCTTGGCGTCTACATGGGCTACCTGCGCCGCAAGACCGAGGCCGGAGGCGAGTCCCGACTGCTGCACACCGTGCGCGGCATCGGCTACGTGCTGCGAGACTGAGTCCGGCCGGCACCGTGTCCCTGCGCAAGCGCCTCACGCTGATCGCCGCCGCCTCCGTCGCCATCGCCGTCCTGATCGCCGTGGTGGTCAGCTACATGGTGGTTCGCAGCCAATTGCGCGACCAGGTCGACGGGGCGCTCAACGCCCAGGCGCAGGCCGTCCAGAATGTCGGCCTCCACGCCCTGCAGCAGCAGCTTCCGGGGATCCCCGCCAGCGCCGGCGGACCGGCTCCGTACTCGCAGGTCGTGCTCGCGAACGGGACGACCGTGTCCGTACCGGGATCCGGACAGGGCGTCTCGCTGCCGGTGAGTGCGCGCACCCAGTCGATCGCCGCCGGCAACGGGAGCCCGTATCTGAGCGACGTCCAGGTGGGAGCCAACCATCTCCGGGTGCTCACGTTTTCGATCGGTCAGGTGGAGTTGACCGATGGCACCGTCGAGAACGCCGCCGTCCAGCTGGCCCGCCCGCTCAACGGCGTCGACTCGATTCTCTCCAACCTGCGCCTGGTCCTCGTCGTGCTGTTCTTCGGCGGCATCGCGCTGGCCGCCGTGCTGGGACGGTTCGCGGCCCGGCGGGTGCTCGCGCCGCTGGGCGAGGTGGCTCAGGCCGCCCAGCACATCGGCGAGACCGATGACCTCACCGGCCGCATCCGGGTCCACGCCGACGACGAGGTGGGCGGCCTGGCGATCCGCTTCAACACGATGCTCGACCGCCTGGAGGGCTCGCGCGCCGAGCTCGACGAGTCCGTGCGCGCCCAGCGCCAGCTGGTGGCCGATGCGTCGCACGAGCTGCGCACGCCGATCACGAGCCTGCGCACCAACATCGAGGTGCTGCTGGCGGGCGGCGAGCTCGACCCCGAGGACCGTGACCGTCTGCTGGCCGATGTGGTCGAGCAGAGCGAGGAGCTCAGCGCGCTCGTCAACGACCTGATCGAGCTGGCTCGCGGCGATCAGCCGGGCCCCGCGACCGAGTACGTCCGCCTCGACCGGGTGGCTGCCGAGTCGATCGCGCGGGCGCGCCGCAACGATCCGGGCATCAGGTTCGAGCCCCGTCTGGCGCCCGTCGTCCTCGATGGGGTGCCCGAGCGCCTGGGACGCGCCATCAACAACCTGCTCGACAACGCGGCGCGCCACTCCCCGCCGGACGGCACCGTCGAGATCGAGGTGGGAACCGATGGCGTGCGGGTCCGCGATCACGGCCCCGGCGTCGCCCCCCAGGATCTGCCCTATGTGTTCGATCGCTTCTTCCGGGGGACCAATTCACGGGGTCGTCAGGGCAGCGGTCTCGGCCTGGCCATCGTGCGCCAGGTCACCGAGCAGCATGGCGGCAGCGCCTCGGCGGCCAACGCGCAGGACGGCGGCGCGATCTTCACGCTGCATCTGCCCGGCGTGGCCGCAGAGCCCTCCGCGGAGACCGAGACCGAGACCGCACCGGCCCCGGTGGGTCCCGAGCCGGTGCACACGCGCTGACTCAGGAGCTGGGCGGACGCGCCACCCGCGCCACCCGTGCCTGGCGGGCTGTCTGAAACCGTCGCCTGAGCACCCAGAACAGGATCCCGAAGACCGGCACGGCCACCACCAGCAGCAGTCCCCGCTGCTTGGGATCTCCGAGCAGCAAGATCAGCCCGGTCCCGGCCGCGAGCGCGGGTATGGCCGCCAGCAGGACGGTGTGGGAGCGGTAGCCGGAGAAGTGCTCCCGAGCGGTGATCTCGAGCACCCCGAGGGCGCAGACCCCGATGCCCACGATCAGCGCCGGCCCTCCCCCCCGGATGAAGCCGACGACGAGAGCGATGAAGCCGAGCAGGATCGCGAGCTCCGAGATCGGCAGTCCGCCGAAGGGGCCGGGTGGCCGCTCGCCCTCGCGTCCCAGCTGACGATTCGCTCGCTGGCGCCGGCGGTCGGCGGTCGCTCGTCGCTCGGCGTGCAGCTCGCGCCGAGTCGAGGCCACGGCGCGTGGAGCGCTGCCGGGGTTGCGGCGCTTTCGCGATCGTTTGGATCTCTGTGAGGGCAAGGCCGCTGAGCATAATGTCGGCGATGGCGCGCCGCTCCGCTCAGGCCTGGATCGTGGCGGTCGCGTGCCTGCTCGCCCCCGTCGCTGCGCTCGGGCTCCTGTGTCCGGTCGGCGCCCGCGCCGACGGCGACCCGGCCAGCGATGTCCTGCTCGGGGAGAACGTCTTCTATCCCTACACCCCGCCGGTGACGGCCTCGCTGCAACGAAGCCTGAACGCGCGGGCGGCGGCCGCCCACCGGGCCGGCTTCCCCGTCAAGGTGGCCCTGATCGCCTCTCCGACCGACCTGGGGGTGATAACGAGCCTGTTCGGCAAGCCGCAGACCTACGCGAACTTCCTGGACCGTGAGATCAGCTTCCAGGGACCCCAGCCGCTGCTCGTGGTCATGGCGGCCGGCTACGGCGTGCAGGGGACCACGCCCGCGGTGGCCCGGGCGGTCACGGGCCTGCCCAAGCCCGCGGGCAGGGCGAGCAACCAGCTGGCCCAGGCCGCGATCACCGCGCTCTCCCGGATGGCCTCTGCCTCGGGCCACAGGATCTCGGCCGGTGCCGTCGCGCCGGACGCCGGCAGCTCCGGCAGCTCGAACAGCGCGGGATCCAGCACGGTGATCGTGGGGGCGCTCGCGGTCGCCGCGGTCCTGGTGGCGAGCACGCTGATCGCGCTCAGGCGCCGTGCCGTGCGCGCCCGCCGGGCCGCGCGCACCCACCGCCGTCGGGTCCCGGCGCCGCCGCGCCTGGCTAATCCCACCGCCGGCGGCCGGCCCGCAGCGCCCGCAGCTCAGACACGCCGTCGAGCTCGGAGTCGTCCAGACCCTCGGCGCGCGGCATCGCGTCCATCCGGCGAGCGCCCGGGAGCGGCCTCACGGCCAGCGCCTGCACGCTGGTGGCGCCGGCCCCGTCGCTCCGGATCCTGATCGCCTGAGCGCCCGGCCGCGAGCTCACGCAGCGGCTCAGGCGGCGGCCGCAGAACAGCAGCGCGACCCCGTCGTCCACGGCGTAGCCGGGGGGCAGCGCCCCACTGGCGATCGCCGCGCGGTAGACGGGCAGGCGCTCGGGCTCGCTGTCGGCGTGAACCGACATGCTGCCGTCGATCAGCCCCAGGCCGGCCGCCGGCCGAGGTGCGCCGCCGCTCACCGTGATCCCGCCTTCAAACCAGCACATCGCGCCGGCGCTCAGCCCGGCGAGCAGGATCCCCCGCTCCCACGCCGCCCGCATCGCCTCTTCGACGGCATGCTCACGCCACACCGCGAGCATGTTGCGCATCGACCCCCCGCCCACATAGATCGCGTCCTGGGCCAGCAGATGCTGACGCGGATCGATCCGATCTCTGCCCAGATGAAACAGCGACAGGACCGTCGGTTCGCACGGCCAGGCCGAGAAGCGCTCGTAAAAGCGGGTCGTCTGCTCACGAGGGTCGCCGCTGGCGGTGGGTAGGAAGCAGACCTTGGGCACCGCCGCGCCGGTCAGCGTCAATACCAGCCGATCCAGGGCCGGGCTGCGCTCCTGCATCGTGAAGCCGCCGCCCCCCATCGCGAGGATCCGGCGCGGGTCGTCACCGTCTGGCGCGGGCACAGCTCGCCAGGATGGCGCAGTCACGAGCTCCGCGCATGTCCGCCGGGGTCCGCGGGTCACGCGGCGAGCGCCCGGCTGGCGTCGATGGCCGGCTCGGCGAGATAGCGCACCGGCAGGTCTCGTTCGCCGGCCCCCCCGGCCCCGTCGGCGGCCACGTAGCAGGCGCGAGCCCCCGGGCGCGAGCTCACGGCCTCGGCGAGGTCGGTACCGACGAAGTGCAGCGCCGCCGCATCGCCGACGCCGTACCCGGGCGCCATGCCGGCCGCCACCGCCGTCAGGAAAGCGGATCGCCGCCCCGGCTCGTCGCTGTAGTGCACCGCATTTGACCAGGGCAGGAAGCCGAGTCCCTCCAGCCGCCGGGCCGGCCCTTCGTGAAAGCACGAGACGGCCTGCGAGAACCAGCACAGCGAGCCCGCCGAGCCACCACACAGCACGACCCCGGCCCGCCACGCCTCGTGCAGCGCCTCGTCGAGCCCGTGGGCGCGCCAGGTTCCGATCAGCGACACCAGGCTGCCCCCGCCCACGTAGACGAGGTCCTGGGCCAGCAGGTGGGCTCGCGGATCGCCCACGCCGGTCTCACGCCGAAACAGCGAGATGTGCGAGGGCTCGCACCGGGACGCCGGGAAGGCGCGGTAGAAGCGCACCACGTAGTGGTCGGCGTCGCCGCTGGCGGTGGGCAGGAAGCACACCTTCGGGCGCTCGCACCCGGTCAGCGACAGCGCGTGCTCGTCCAGCAGCGGGTTGCCCCACTCGGTGGAGAACCCGCCGCCACCGAACGCCACGATCTGGGGCGGACGCGTTCTCATGGCGCACAACTTAGGTCGGCCCCGGGTGCCGGTCATTGGCCCCGTGGCCAAACTTTGCCCGCCTCGAGGGGCCCGGCCTCAACGGCGGTGTGCTGCGGCTTTGCGGCGGCGGCGCCCGCTGGCGCCGGGGGTGTGGCGGGCTATACGAGCGGCGCCGGTGTGGCGGGCTCTACGGCGCTCGGATGGTCTCGGGCGAACTCGTGGGATCGAACTCGCGAAACAGGCCGGTGACCACGAACACGACCTGCTCGGCGATGTCGACGGTGTTGTCGCCGATCCGCTCCAGACAGCGCGCCACCAGGATCATGTACATGGCCCACTCACGCAGGTCCAGGTCGTCGCCGACGTCGACGGCGCGGCGGAAGATCTCCCGGTTGAGCCGGTTGATCTCCTCGTCCTGGCGGGCCAGGTCACGCGCCAGATCGACGTTGCGCGAGCCCAGCGCCTCCTTGGCCTGCGAGACCTGGGAACGCGCCAGCTGTCCCATCCGCTCCACCGCGTCGAGGATGTCCTTGTCCTTCGGCGACTCGTGGCCCGACAGCGGCACGAGCTTGGCGATGTTGACGCACTGGTCGCCCATCCGCTCGATGCAGCGGATCACGTGCAGCAGCGCGGCGACGACTCGCAGGTCGCCGGCCACCGGGGACTGACGGGCCAGAAGCGACAGGATCCCCTGATGCACCTCCAGGTAGCGCCCGTCGATCCGATCGTCGTCGACGACCACCATCCCGGCGAGCTCGATGTCCTGGTAGCTGACCGACTCCAGCGCCCGGTCCAGCTGGCTGGTCACGAGGTCGAGGCCCCCGAGCGCCTGGTTCTCGAGCTCCCGCAGGTCCTCGCGGAACTGATGTCTGGTCTCTTTCATCAGCCGAACTTTCCGGTCACGTAGCGCTCGGTCCGCTCGTCCTTGGGCCGGGTGAACAGCTCGTCGGTGGGCGCGTGCTCGATCACCTCGCCATCGAGCATGAACACCGTCGAGTCCGCGACCCGGGAGGCCTGCTGCATGTTGTGGGTGACGATCACGATCGTGTAGCGCTGCTTGAGCTCGTCGATCAGCTCCTCCACCCTCAGGGTGGCGATCGGGTCCAGCGCCGAGCAGGGCTCGTCCATCAGGATCACCTCGGGGGAGACCGCGACCGTGCGCGCGATGCACAGCCGCTGCTGCTGGCCTCCGGACAGGCCCGTGCCGGGCTCGCGCAGGCGGTCCTTGACCTCATCCCACAGCCCCACCGCGCGCAGCGTGCCGTGCACGGTGTCGCGCAGGTTGGCGCTCTTGGTCCCGGTCAGCCGTAGCCCGGCGGCCACGTTGTCGTAGATCGACATGGTCGGAAACGGGTTGGGCTTCTGGAAGACCATCCCGATCACCCGCCGGACCGCGGTGACGTCGACGCCGGAGCTGTAGACGTCGACGTCCTCGAGGGTCACGTTGCCCTCGGCGCGGGCCCCGGGGATCTCCTCGTGCATCCGGTTGATGCAGCGAATCACGGTCGACTTCCCGCTCCCCGACGGCCCGATGATCGCGGTCACCTCGTTGGCGGGGAAGTCGACGTCGATTCCCTTCACGGCGTGCTGCTCGCCGTAGTAGGCGTTCAGACCCCGCACCTTGACCCCGTGGCCGCGACGAGCCTCGGTCGTCCTCAAGGCGTCAGGCGCTTGCGTTGCTTGCTCGGACTGGTCCCGGGCGGCTGTCATCTGACTCGGTTCCTTGCTCGTGGTGTCTGGTCGGATCATGTCATGCGGCTCCGGCGCGAGACCGCTCGCGCGACGATGTTCAGGATCAGGACCATGACCACCAGGACCAGCCCGGCGGCCCAGGCCTGTGACACGACGGACGCCCGCGGTGACAGGATGTCGTTGTAGATCTGCAGCGGCAGCGCGTTCATCTGCTGGCCGAGGCCGAAGGTCAGCCCGGCCGCCCCGGCCGCCGTGAACAGAAGCGGAGCCGTCTCGCCCATGCCGCGCGCGACCGCGAGCAACGATCCCGTCACGAGACCGCTCGCGGCGGTCGGCAGGACGACCCTGAAGATCACCCGCCAACGTGGCGCCCCGAGCGCCAGCGCGGCTTCGCGCAAGCTGGCCGGCACGAGCAGGAGCACGACCTCGGCCGACCGGGTCACGATCGGAAGCATCAGCAGTGCCAGCGCGATGGATCCCTTCCAGGCGGTGAAGTTGCCGCCCACGTGTCCCAGCACGAGCGTGATGTAGATGAACAGGCCGAACACGATCGAGGGGACGCCCGTCATCACGTCGACGAAGTAACGCACCAGGTTGGCGAACCAGGAGTCCTTTCCGTACTCGGTCAGGTACAGCGCGACCGCGATCCCGATCGGTACCGAGATCACCGTGGCCAGCGCCACGATCTCTATCGAGCCGAGGATCGCGCTGCGTACCCCGCCCACGCCGCCGAAGAAGCTCCCGGTCGGGTCCTGGGTGAAGAAGGCTCCGTTGATCGAGCCCAGGCCCTTCTTGAGCAGGTAGTAGATGACCAGCACGAGCGGGACCAGGGCCAGGAGAGTGGCAGCGAGCAGCACCCCCCGCATGATCCGGTCGGAGCGGCGGCGCCGGGCGCTCACCTCGGGCAGCGAGAGGGCGCTCATTGGATGTTCCCCGCGGCGGTCGCAGCCGCGGACACGGTCCCCACCCCGGCGGCGCCGGCACCCGCGGAGCGCGAGCCGCGGGAGCCGCGAGCCACGTAGGCGCGGGCGACGATGTTGACGACCAGCGTCAGCACGAACAGCACCAGACCGGCCGCGAACAGGGCGGAACGATGAATCCCGGTGGCCTCGCCGAATTCGTTGGCGATCACCGCCGCCAGGCTGTAGCCCTGGCTGAACAGGTGCTTTCCGATCACCGGCGCATCGCCGATCAGCAGCACGATCGCGATCGTCTCGCCCAGCGCGCGGCCGAGCCCGAGCATCGCGCCGCCGACGATCCCCGAGCGGGCGTAGGGGAGCACCGCCATCCGGATCATCTCCCAGCGGGTCGCCCCCAGCGCCAGCGCCGCCTCCTTGTTCTCGGCCGGGACGGTGGCCAGCACCTCCCGGGAGATCGCGGAGACGATCGGGAGGATCATGATCGCCAGCACGAGGCTGGCGATGAAGTAGTTGGTCGGCGTGGCCGAGTCGGCGCCGCCGCCGATCCAGGGGATGAACGAGAACGTGTTCGCGAACCACTTCGAGGCCGGAAGCAGCGTGGGGGCCAGGAAGAACACGCCCCACAACCCGTAGACGACCGACGGGACGGCGGCCAGCAGGTCGACCAGCATCGACAGCGGGCCGCGCAGCCGGCGCGGGCACAGCTCGGTGAGGTACAGACCGGTCGCGACCGCCACCGGAACGCCGAGCAGGAGCGCGATCGCCGACGTGATCAGCGTGCCCACGACCAGCGGCGCCCCGTGGTAGATGTTGCGGCTGACGTCCCAGTCGTTGCCGAAGATGAACGACAGCCCGAAGGTGCTGAAGGTCGAGCCCGACTCCCCGATCAGGCGGATGAAGAAATAGACGATCAGGGCCAGGATGAGAACCGCAAGCGCGGTCAGCCCCCCGGCCATGCCCCGGTCGGGCAGCCGGCTGAGCGGCGAACGCCCGAAGACCGAGCGCTCGCCGCCAACCGTGGTGGTGCTTGCCGACAACGTCGCTCCTACAGGAGAGCGGTGATCCCTTGCAGGACATCGTCTTCAGCTGCGCCTGGTCCTTGGCGACCAGCGCGGCGGGCAGCGGCGCGTAGGGCAGCTGGTTGCTACCCGAGCCCAGCGTCTTCTGGCCGTCGCCGAACGCGTAGGTCAAGAACGCGTACAGGCCCTTGGCGGTGGTCGAGCTCAGGCCGCCGTCCTTGCAGGGGTCCTTGTAGGCGTCCAGGAACGTCTGTGAGACGATCGGGTACGCGCCCGCGTTGGTCGAGTTGATCGTCGATATCCCCAGGTCGGCCGGGATCTTGATCCCCAGGAAGGCGTTGGACGAGTTGGGGATCGCCGGCAGGACATACGACCCGGCCGAGTTCTTGACCGAGGCGAACGTGAAGCCGTTCTCGAGCGCGTAGGCCTGCTCGACGTAGCCGACCGCGCCCGGTGTCTGCTTGACGGCGGCCGCGACGCCGGAGTTCTTCGCCGCGCCCGTGCCCACCGGCCACTTGACGTCCTTGCCCTCGCCGATCGACGACTTCCACGTCGGGCTGACGTCTGACAGGTAGGTCGTGAACCCCTCGGTGGTGCCCGAGGAGTCCGAGCGGTGGATGATCGTGATCGAGGTGCTGGGGAGGTTCTGGCCCGGGTTGAGCGCCTTGATCGCCGGGTCGTTCCACTTGGTGATCTTGCCGCTGAAGATGTCGGCGATGATCGGACCCGTGAGCTTCAGACCGCTCTTGACGCCCGGCAGGTTGTACGACACGGTGATCGCGCCCGCGGCGACCGGGAACTGGAGCACCGGTCCCTTCATCGCCTTGAACTGCGCCGGCTTGAGCGACGGGTCGCTCCCGGCGAACGCGACCGTTGCGGACTCGAGGTCGGTCTGGCCGGCTCCCGATCCGACCGGGTTGAAGTTGACGGTGAGGCCATTGGACTTCAGCGTGTTGGCCCACTGCTGGTAGATCGGGGCGGCCAGCGTGGAGCCGGCGCCGTCGAGGGTCGCGTTGACCTTGGTCGGCGCCGGAGGCTGAGCTCGATGGAGCGGCGGCACCGCCTGAACCGGTGCTGCTCTGCTGGAGCTCGAGCCGCAGGCGGCGACTCCGAGCGAGGCGGCCAGCGTCACCGCTATCGCACTGATACGACGTGTAAGCACTTTGTTCTCCTTGTTCATTGAAGGCAAGAGTCTCGGCGCCAGGGGCGCTCGCGGGTGTTATTGAGTTGTGAACTCTCGGTTGGGCTCTCTGGCCTCGGCGGCCAGCCGGTAGCCGAATCCGAAATGGGTGTGGATGAAGCACCAGCCCGGCAGCGCGGCGTCGAGCTTGACGCGCAGCTTGCGTACGTAGACGTCCACCGAGCGGTCGCGCGCCCGCATCTCCCGCCCCCAGACGAGCCGGAACAGCTCCTCGCGGGCGACGATCCGGTCGGCTCCGCCGCGCCAGCTCGGTGAGCAGGCGCAGCTCTCGGATCGAGAGCATCAGGGCGTGGCCGTCGGCGCGCGCCAGATGCTCGTCGGGCATGATCTGGAGGGGGCCGACTTCCAGCACCTCGTGGCGCGTCGTGGTCGCGTTGCGCATCTGGGCGAGATGCTGATCGAGCGCAGCCTCGCAGGAGTTACCGCCTCGTGACGAAGATGTGAAGGAGCTGTGAACGGGCGGCCCGGCCCACGCTCATCCGGTATGCGTCCTCAGGGGCGGCGGTCCGCTGTGCGCCCTCAGGGCGCCAACGCGGGATCGAAGATGTCGCCGTCCTCGACCGCGACCACGCCCAGCTCAGGATCGGCCGCCGTCGCCCTCGCGCTCCGGCGCGAATCGGTACCCGACCCCGAAGTGGGTGTGGATGTAGCTCCACCGGGGAGACCCGGCGCGCAGCTTCTGGCGCAACTTGCGAACGAACACGTCGACCGAGCGATCCCCGTGGGCCATCGCGTAGCCCCAGACGCGCTCGTAGATCTCCTCGCGGCGCAGCACCCGATCCGATCCCGACAGCAGGTGCAGGATCTCGAACTCCCGCGCCGTGAGCTCCAGGCTGGCCGCGTTGACGTAGGCCTGGTAGAGGTCGGGACGGATCGTGATCTCGCCGAAGTCGGCGGTCTCCTCGATCGCCGGCATCTCCGTCCGCCGGTGGCGGCGCACCGTGGCCTCGATCACGCAGATCAGCTCCTCGGCATGGCAGGGCTTGGTCACCCACGCGTCCGCGCCCAGGCGCAGGCCGCGCACCCGCTGGGCGACCGACGAGGGGCCGGTGCACACGACCACCGCCATCCCGGGCAGGCGAGCGCACACCTGCTCCAGATAGCCCCAGCCGCCGGGCCCCAGCACCGCCAGGTCGACCACCAGCGCGTTCAGCCGCATCGCCACCAGGCCCTCGGGACCCATCGGCGCCGCCAGCTGGCGGTACTCGCAGCCGAGCGCGTCCAGGCGCCTTGACAGGACCTGCATGAAACCTGTATCGCGGTCGAGCACGGCCAGCCTGAGCCTGTTCGGGCGCATGCTGGGTTGAGGCTGCGACCTGCAGCGGTTCGCTGCGGTCAGCCGACATGGCCCGCACTCTAATGCACCCGCCGGGCTCCCCGGTGGTCGCTCGCCGCCCGGTCACAGGATCTTTACATGCAAACAGCGGGCCTTCGCCGGCAAGCCACGCTGAGGAAAGCCATCGCTGTCCTTGAGGCTCTCCTAAGCGGGCCGACGCTATTCTCATATCGGCGGCGCCTTCTTCTCGCGCGCCCGACAATTATCCGGATGGCGTCTCGCACACAGCAAAAGCAAGCAGCCCGGGAGCGGCGGCTCGAGCAGGAGCGGGTCCGCACCGAGAAGGCACGGCGCGACCGGCGCCTGCGGATGCTGGCCGGCCTCGTGCTCGGCGCCGCGGCGGTGATCGCGGTGGCGATCGCCGTCTCCAGCGGCGGCAGCTCCAAGGCGCCCGCGCCCGGCAGCCAGTCGGCTCGCACCGCCGCCGCGACCGTCAACTCCACCCTGACCGGGATCCCCCAGAGCGGAGTCCGGCTCGGCTCGCCGACCGCCCACGTGACGATGACCGAGTTCGGTGACCTGCAGTGCCCGATCTGCAGGGCGTTCGCCTTGGGACCCGAGCAGCAGCTGATCTCCAACGAGGTCCGGGCCGGAAAGGTCCAGATCGTCTACCGCTCGCTGTCCACCGCCACCAGCAACGGCCCCAACCCCGGGATCTTCCCGACCCAGCAGGCCGCCGCCTACGCCGCCGGCGCGCAGAAGCTGGCCTGGAACTACATCCTGGTCTTCTACCACGAGCAGGGCACCGAGGACACCAACTACGTGACCACCAGCTACCTCGATGGCATCGCCCGCCAGGTCACCGGCCTCAACTTCGCCACCTGGAGCTCGGACCGGCAGTCCCCCAATTTCACCAAGCAGGTCACCAACGACGAGGCGGCGGCTTCGAGCCTCGGCCTCAACAGCACTCCTTCGCTCATCTTCAAGGGCCCCAAGGGTCAGACCCAGCCGATCCGGGGCGCGCTCACGTACGCGGGGCTGCAAGAAGCGATCAAGTCGGTTTCGTGACCGTGACGCTGCGGCGCGTGATGCTCGTCCTGGCCGTCATCGGCCTGGGGGTGGCCGCCTATCTGACCTACGTCCACTACTCGGGCATCAAGCCCGCCTGCACCGCCGGCCAGGCCTGCGTCAAGGTGCAGACCTCCGAGTGGTCGAAGCTCGCGGGCGTGCCGGTGGCGCTGATCGGCCTGATCGGGTACGTCGGGGTCCTGATCAGCCTGGTGGCTCCCGACAGCGAGGAGACCCGCCTGGCCACGCTCGGCCTGACGCTGATCGGCTTTGGCTTCAGCGCCTACCTGACCTACCGGGAGCTGTTCTCGATCCACGCCGTGTGCGAGGAGTGCGCCTCCAGCGCCGTGATCATGACGCTGCTGCTGATCGGCGCCGTGATTCGGTACCTGGCGCCCCCCGAGGCCGGCGCCCCCGCCCCGGCCCGGCCGCGCGCGACCGCCACCCGCGCCACCTGAGGCTCGGCCAGCTTGACGACCGGCGCGGTGAGTGCGCGCCGGGGGTGTTTGGGCCTAACTCACGTCTGACGGCAGTACTCCCAAACCCCCCTCAGCCACGGGCGCGACCCGAGTCCGTGGGGGAACCGGTAGGACCGCATTCACATCCTGGTCACAGGAAGTTGGCCGAACGATCACGAGCTTTGTGCCAGGGAGGTTGCACCTGTGAGGTCGTGAGTGCCCGGGCCAGCGCGGAGGAGAAGGGGCTGCGTGAGCTGCTGGAAGCCACCGCGGCCGCCCCCACCCCATGGCCGCTTCACCTGGTCGGCACCGGGCCCATGGGCAGGTCCCTGCGCGAGCGCGTCCGCCAGCTGGGACTCGACGGGCGAGTGCAGTTCGCGCCCTACATCTCCGACCGTGAGCAGCTCGCATGCCGGTTCGCGAGCGCGCGCTGCACGGTGCTTCCCGGCGCCCACGAGACCTTCGGGCTGGCCGCTCTGGAGGCCGCGGCCTGCGGCACCCCGGTGGTGACCGCCGACACGACGCCGTCGGCCACCGTGCTGACCGGCCTCGTGCAGACGTTTCGCGCCGGCCACAGCCGAGACCTGCTGGCCGCAATCGAGCGCGCCCGGCGGTGCGTGCCGGCCCCCGCGCGGGCCCGCGCCCTGGTCGCCCAGCACGCCTGGGACCGCGTGCTCGACGAGGAGCTGGCTGATCTGCGGCGCCTGCTGGGGCTCCCGAGCCCCGCGGCCGCTTGAGTCGCGGCCGCGACCGCACCGCTGCTCTGGCGGTGGCCATTCACGACGTCGAGCCGCGCTCCTACGCCCGCGCGGGAGATCCGGGAGTGGCTGACCGATCGCGCCGCCGCCCGCGCCGGCTCGCGACATCAGTTAATGAAGCGCTTCATAGAAGACAACCGAGCGCGCGCGAATCCGCGATTCCAAGGTTCGTAGGAGTTGCCACCAACAACGACAGCACCGAGACCGGAACGCCCGCAGCGGGGGAGGAGACCCGATGGCTGATCTATCGCGAAGTGAGCGCGATACGGTTCTCGCGCTGTGATCAGGAATGGCAGCGGTTGGCGATAGCGATCCAGCGGCGGGTGACGGCACTCGCGGATTGGCCAACCGAGAGCTGCTGCCCTCGAGGCCGACTGATCGAAGGTTGGGCAACGGCAGCTCATGGTCCGGTGATGGCGGCTGCGGGCGCGCGGCGCCTGGCGCTGTGGCGCGAGGACAAAGACCACCACGGCCCGCGGCTTGACCGCGCACTCGCCCGCTACGCCCGGTGCGCGCCAGCGCGTCCTCCCGGCTGGCCGGCCGCCCCGATCGCGGGGTTCGCCCGCTTTCTCAGCACCCAAGTCAGGCGATCAGAAGGCTCCGAACACGGGATGGCCTATGACGTGCAGCGCTTCAACGAACTGACCAAGCAGATGAGCGCCTACGCCCATCTCACCCGTGCAGAGCATGGCGCCCGCGCCGCCGCCCGGGCCCGCCGCCGCCAACAGCTGCAAGGCCTGGTCGAAGAGGCCGGCTTGCGATTTAGCTTCCGCACCGCGCAGCGACCGCTGCTGCTGATCGCCGCAGAGCTCCTCGACAGCGACCATCCGCCACACCGCGCAGCGGGCCAGCGCCTGTACGCCCAGTCAGGAGCGCGAGCGCTTGACGGTCCGCGATCAGCGGCTGGTTGACGGCCAGCATCCCGGAGACAGCGATGGGCGCTACCGCGTCGCCTGGCGCCATGCCGAACGCTGGGGGCTACCGGCCCCAGGCTGGCAGGCGACAGGCTCTTAGGTGGCCGGAGAGCGATCCACACCGCGCCACACCCCCGCGGCGCTCGCCAGAGCCGCGTCGCTAACCATGACGCTCACCGGACGCTGCTCAACCTGGCTGACGGCGCGCTGCACCCCCGCCACGTGCTCGAGCAAGCACGCGCGAGCGTGCGTCTGTCCCGCCATCCGCTCGACCATCCGCTGCGAGAACTCCGCCGGCGCCGATCCGATCACCAGCAGCTGGGACACCGCCGTGCGGCCATGAAGCTCAGCGAGATAGGTGGAGACCACCAGCAGCTGGTAGACCACCAGCACCGACTCCACGACCACCACGTAGCCGCCGGCGGAGTCAATGCTCGTCTCACAGCGCTCGAGGTCGGCTCCCACGCGGACGGTCACGCCGCCAAGTTCACGTCGCATCGCGCAATCATCGTCGCTGGCATCGACAGCTGCAAAAAGGAGAGGCGAAACGGCCGCGCTCGCGGACCGCTACCCTTGACAACCCTGCGTCACGGTCGCCGAAGGCGTATGATAGTCCGCATGGCTGTCAAGGACAGCAAGAAGATCGGAGATCCGCTGCGGGAGCTCGACGAGGCCGCCGGCGCTCTGGAGCGAGCGCGAGCCGCGTTGCGAGACGCTTCATCGCCGACGCACGGTGAGCGGTCCGAGCTGACGGTCCGCGCGCTGGCGGAGCGCACGGGCGGCTCTGAGGCGGCGCTGGTCGCGTTTGCTGAGACGGTGGGCGAGGTGATGGGGGAGAGGGAACTGGATCCCGACACCGCCCGGCGAGCGGCGCTGGTCGCGGTCGCCGGGCAGGTGTGGGAGGGAGAGCTCGGCCCGCTGCTCGACAGCTCCGAGGTCCGGGAACTGTTAGGTGGGGTTTCGCGTCAGCGAGTCGATGAGCTGCAGCGCGGCCGTCGGCTGATCGGCTTGCGAGATAGCAGCGGCCGGCGGCGCTTTCCCGCTTTTCAGTTTCTAGACGGTCATCCAGTAGCGGTGATCGTCGAGGCCTTTTGGAAGGTCGCGGAGGGGGCGCTGAGCGAGTGGACAGCGGCGGCATGGTGCGTCGCCGCTGACGCGGCGCTTGATGGCTTCTCCCCGGCGCAGTGGGCGCGACAGGGCCGAGACCCGGCGCGAGTGCTGCGCATCGCCGAGCAGGATCGCGGTCGGCTAGCGCAGTGACGCTGGATCGCCGCTTTCCGCGGCGCACGCTCAAAGCCGACCGCGACATCTATCGCATCCATCGCGCCGACCGGCCGCCATGGTGGTTCTCTGCCGACGGTTCGGGCCGGTTTGATCCCGTAGGGACCGGTCAGGGCGCCTGCTATCTGGCCGAGCAGCCGCTCGGCGCGTGGGTAGAAGTGTTTCGCCGGCGGCTGCTGCTCGCCGACGCCGAACTCCAGGGACGAGTGATGACCACGGTACGGATCGGCCGGGCGCTGCGGCTGGCGGATCTGACCTCGCGGAGAGGGCTGGCCTTCGGGGTGACCGCATCGTTAGGCGCTGACGAGGACTACGCCGCCAGCCAGGCGTTTGCGATCGCCGCCGTGCACTCGGGGTTTGCCGGCATCCGCTACCTGGTGCGCCACGATCCCGCCCAGCAGCTCTACGGTCTCGCGCTGTTCGCCAACGCCAAAGCACCCACGACATACGCGACCTCGGCCCAGACCACGACCAGCACAATTCCGGCAGACATCGAGCGCGAGGCAGCGCGCCGGTTCGGCTACCGGATCCTGCCGACACCTTGAAAACAACCCTGCGCTGGGCTGGGGCGAGCGCTCAGGCAGCCCGGGCGGAGCCTGGCGAGCCGCTGGGGTTGCAGTAGCAGACCGGTCGACCAGGTGGGCACCCGCTCCCGCCGACCAGCGCGTCCATTGTCGTCTTTCCGGGCGACACTTCCTTACCTGACGCGCGGCATCTCTCCGACCGGCTCCAGCTGCCGCACCCCGCGAAGAGCAGAAGCTTCGCCGACAGTCCCGCGCGGGCGACAAAGATGTCATGAGCAGTCTGTCCGACCAGACGTGTAGGGACCTCCTCAGCTCAAGCGCGGAGTGTGTCCGCGCAGGCGTTCAAACCGTGGAGCTTGAGGAGGCCCCTTGTGAGCATCGTAATGGGACTTGACCAGCATCGAGCGCAGATCACCGGCGAGTGGATCGATACCGAGACCGGCGAGGTTCAGCGTGCGCGCGTGGCGCCTGCGGATCGCGCGGCGGTACGGAAGTTCTTGTCGCGCTTTGGTGGTCGGGAGCTGGAGGTGGCGCTGGAGGCGACGACGGGCTGGCGGTTCGTGGTCGAGGAACTGCAGCGGATCGGCGCCGGGGTTCATCTGGCCGAGCCGGCGGAGACGGCGGGGCTCAAGGGCCCGAAGAAGCGCGCGAAGGGCGACCGGGCGGATGCCAGGCATCTGCGCGAGTTGTTGATGGTCAAGCGTCTGCCGGAGTCGTGGATCCCGCCCGAGCACATCTTGGATCTGCGCGCCCGGGTCAGGCTGCGCCACGAGCTGTCTGAGCAGCGGGGTGAGTGGCAGCAGCGAATGCAGGCGACGCTGTATCACCACGGCTGCCCGCGGCGCAGCGGGTTGATGGTCGGCGACGGGTGCGACTGGCTGGCCGCGCAGCCGCTGTCTGGCGCCGCGCGCGAGCAGGTCACGGTCGCGCTGGCGATGATCGACGCGCTGGACTGCCAACTGGCGCCGCTCGACAAGGATCTGCAGGCGTACGCCCGCCGACAGGGTGGCTGCAAGGCGCTGATGGCGCACTACGGGATCGGGCCACTGGTGGCGGTCACGATCCTCGCCGAGCTCGGTGACTGCACCAGGTTCTGCTCGTCTCGGCAGGCGGTCCGCTACGCCGGGATCGACATCACCGTGCATCAGTCAGACCAGCGCCGCGCGCCTGGTCATCTCTCGCGCCAGGGTCCACCGGCGCTGCGCTGGGCTCTCTATGAGGCCGCTCAGTCAGCTTGCCGGCAGACAAGCCCCGACCGCGACTACTACCGCGAGACGGCCGATCGACTGGGGCACAACCGCGCCTGCGTGGCGGTGTCGCGCAAGCTGCTCAAACGCAGCTACCACACCCTGCGCGAGCTCGGCGAGGAGGCACTGGCACCCGCATGACCTTCCTGGTGCGCGCCAAGCCCTTCGTCACCCAGATGCGCCGCGGCCGGCTCCCGGCATGCTCCTGCCGCCACGTTCGCGTGGACGGCCTCCAAAGACTGAGCGGCCGCAACGCTTCCCCCAGCGGGATCACCCCATCAAACATCATGTCGCCGGCCCCCGAGCCAACCCGAGGGTCGTGGACCGAAGTAAGGCTGGGCGCCCGCGCGCACATGACCCGCACCATCAACCGCGCCCGCGCCTCCCCGATCCGCCGACGTTATATCCCGACAACCCCGGACCCTGCGCTTGACGCGGGGGCCCTGCACAAGTAAGGAGTAGCCAGAGGCGGCGGCCCGTTCCTCCACCGCCGCCGGCGAGCAATCGCCGTGCCAAACAGCAGCGGCGGGGCGAGACGGCTTGGGACCGCGGTTACGTCACGCTTGCGGGTTCGGCAGGAGTGAGCATCGCGAAGCACCGGCTTTCGGTTGCACAGCAACTCGACCGATTTTTGTGCAGTTTCTGGCGCGTTTGAGACTTTGTGCCCGACGGCTGTTGACTCGCGGGTCGGTGAGGAATAGGAAGGCCATGTTGGAAGGGACCGGTCGTCCAGGATTTCACCGTCGCGGCGGCGCGGGTGGAAGGAGAGGCTGACATGAGGCACCTGACTCGAGCGGGTTTCGCCGTTCTCTTCGCAGCGCTGCTTTCGGTCTTTCTGATCAGCGCGACCAGTGACGCCCGGTCGGCCGCGACGGCGCCCGCGAACGTGCCGTACTCGCTGCCGGTCCAGATCCCTGGCCAGAAGAGTTCTCCGTCAGTGTCGGCCCAGGCGCCGTATACGCCGGCGGTGCTCAACCTCATCGCCCAGCTGGAGCCGAGCAGCCCGCCCACCGAGGCGCAGATTGCCAACGCCAGCATCCTGCTGCACGGCGGGACCAATACAACATGCAACAACGTCGGGCCGACCGCGGCGCCGAGCGGGACTGACCCGTCGATCATGCCGATGTGCTGGACTGACGCGCAAGGCGTCAACACCTTCTCGGGCCCCAACGCCGAGAAGACGACGGGCCCGACGACGCTGATGAACCTGGCGTCCTCGTTTGACCGCAACCTCGGCAATGTCTGGGGCCAGACCGAGGGCAAGGAGAGCCGCGAGCTGATGGTCACCGGCCTGTTCGGCCCCCAGACCGATATCGACCGGCTGCCCAACTGGGGCCGGAACCTGACGACCACCGGCGAGGACCCGTATCTCAGCGGTCAGATGGTGTCCTCGCAGATCAACGGTGTCCAGAGCGTCGGGACGATGTCGCAGATGAAGCACTTCGCCGTCTACAACGGCCAGAATTCGTCGACGAACACCGAGATCTCTGATCAGGCGCTGCACGAGATCTATCTCACCCCCTATGAGGCCGGGTTCGTCAACGGCCGGGCGGCGGCGACGATGTGCTCGTATCAGATCTGGCAGGACACGGCGACGACGTTGCCGGCAAGCGCTCCGGTGCTCGACCCGACGGCGCCGCTGAGCCCGTACGGCTCGCCGAGCCAGGACGCGAGCCTGCGCACCTGGCCGCTGGACGAGTCCCACTACTCCTGCGAGCAGCCGCTGACGCTCTCCTACGCGCTGCGCGACCTGTGGGGATCCAACGCGATGGTGGGCTCGGACTATCCCGCCACCCACAGCACGGCCGCGATCTTCCAAGGCGAGGATCAGGAGCAGCCCACCGCCAACGGCTACTTCAGCGACAGCAACACGCTGAGCACGTCCTCCTCGGGCGGGTTCTTCGGCCCGCCGTCGGCGTACGACCCCACCGGCGACACCTGCGCCGACGCCAGCGGCAACGCCGAGTCGTGCGCGACCCCGGGCGCCGTCCACGTCGCCGGCATCCCCGGCGCCGGCTGTCCGACCACCGGGTGCACGCTCGCCGAGGCGGTGGCCAACGGCTCGGTACCCCTGTCGGTGTTCAACCAGTCGCTGGCCCGAATCCTCTACCAGGAGCAGCGCTTTGGCATGCTCGGCTGCGACCAATCCCCCGCCGCCACGGCCTGCACCAACCCCGGCGGGATCAACGGCGATCGTTCCGGCAACGCGCCGTTGCCCACCGGTCCGACCAGCGGGGCATCGCCGACATCGGACCTCGGCACCAAGGACGGCGATGCGGCCGTCGCGGAGCGGATGTCTGAGGAGGGCGCGGTCTTGCTCAAGAACTCCGGCGGCGCGCTTCCGATCACGAGGTCCGACCTCCACGGCGGGGTTCTCGTCACCGGCCCGGGCGCCGAGTACACGATCGCCGATCCGACCGGGGAGGCGTCGGTCGGATTCGCCGACCGTGACGCGATCAACCCACTCCAACAGCTGGGGAACTTCAGCGGCGACCCCGGCGCGTTCACGTACATCCCGGCCAACTCGCCGTCGGGTGAGACGGTGCCCAGTTCCGCACTGTCGACGTCGAACACGTCGGTGACCGGCGGCCTGGAGCGCACGACCGGACCCGGCTCGCCGACCAGCGACTCGATGCTGGACTTCACGACCGTCTCGGGCAACGCACCCTTGGCGCCCGGCAGCTACACCTGGACCGGCTACGTGTACGTGCCCACGACCGACACCTACACGTTCCGCTTCCAGTTCAGCCCGTCCGTCGCCACCGGCGACGTGACGTTCTCGTTCGACGGCACCAATGAGACGCTAACCACGCCCACCGACGTTTACGGAAACGGCGTGACCGGAGCCCACAGCGCCGCCATCCAGGGCACGCCGACCAACTTCGGCGAGACCGAGGCGGGGCTGACGAACGAGCAGTACTCCGCAGGCGCGCTGACCGGCGGCAGCTACCACCAGGTCACGATCACGTTTGACAACACGACGACGAGCCCGGCGAGCTTCCGCTTCGCCTACTCGCGGGCCAACGGCGACATTGCCGACGCGGCGACCGCCGCCAAGGGCAAGAAGCTCGCGATCGTGTTCCTCAACGACCAGGGCGCGACGACGTCGATCCCGAACCCCTACGGGTCGACGACGATCTCGGCGCCGGAGTCGCTGAGCCCCCAGAGCACCGCGCTCATCGACGCCGTGTCGGCGGCGAACCCGAACACGGTCGTCGTGCTCAACACCACCAATCCCATCCTCACCCCGTGGCTCGGCCAGGTGAAATCGGTGCTCGAGATGTGGTTCTCCGGCGAGGAGGGGGGCACCTCGACGGCTCGGCTGCTGCTCGGCCGCGCCGATCCCAGCGGGCACACCGATATCACCTGGCCGGCGAACGCGACCGACACGATCTGGGGCTACTACGAGACCAAACCGCTGTACCCCGGCGACACGACCGGTCCGCACCCGGAGCGGCTCAACAACGGCCCCAACGGCACCACCGACGAGACCGAGGGCATCTACAACGGCTACCGGTTCTTCGACAAGGAGGGCATCACCCCGAACTTCCCCTTCGGCTGGGGCCTGTCCTACACCCGCTTTGCCTACTCCGGCCTGCGCGCCGCATCGACCGCCGACGGCGGGCTGACGGTCACGCTGCGGGTGACCAACCGCGGTTCGGTCGCCGGCGCCGCCATCCCGCAGGTCTACCTCGGGCCGCCGAGCTCGGCGCCGGCCGGCATCCAGTTCGCGGTGCGCCAGCTCGTCCAGTTCGACCGGGTCACGCTGGCCCCTGGCCAGTCCCAGGTCGTCCATATGACGGTGGGGCCGCGCGCGCTGCAGTATTGGTCGGGGACGGACCAGCGCTGGCATATCGCCGCCGGCGCGCGGACGATCTACGCCGGTGACGCCGACTCGGCTGCCAGCCTGCCGCTTCACACCATGGTCTTCATCGCTGGCCAGGGCAATATGACCTGCGATGACGAGCAGCTCAGCGCGGTCCTCGTCCGCGGCGACGTGGTCGTGCCGAGCGGCGACTGGTGCGACATGATCGACTCCTCAGTGGCCGGTAGCGTCCGCTTCAGGGGCGACGGCCTGCGGATCGCGGGCTCCACCATCGGCGGCGACCTCGAGGTGAGGGGCGCCGGCGGCGCCAACGACCCACTCAGCTCGGACACCAACGTCGTGTGCAACTCGAAGATCGGCGGCAACCTCGTCATCAGGGGCAGCTCGGCCTCCTCCCCGTGGAACATTGGGCTGTGCGGAGCCGACACGATCGGCGGCAACCTGGTGTTCAAGGGCAACGCCGCGACGGCGAACATGCTCAGGCGCACGACGATCGCCGGCGACCTCGTCTGCTCGCCCGGGGAGCGACTGAGCCAGTCCGGCAATCGGGTGAAGGGCGCGACGGTCGGGCGCTGCGGTCTGTGAACCGGTGCGCCCCGTGCGCGCTGCTGCTGGTGGTACTGCTCACGGGCGTGCTAGCTGGATGCGGATCGAGTACGCCCGCCTCCACGTCGTCGGCGTCTGACGCGAAGACCGCGTCGCTGCGGGTCGATCCCACCGGCGCGTCTCTGAGCTCAGTCCAGAACGCGATCGGGCAGCTGTACCGCGATCATCCGGCGGTGGCGCACTACTCCACCCAGGACGTCAGCTACACCACAGAGTCACGCACCCGCGTGCTCGAGGCCTGCTCACGGCCCGGTCAGGCCTCGTCGGCGAACGTGGAGACCGGCCGCGTCCTCGCCTGCGCTCCATTGGTGTTCTTCTTCTTCAGCTACGGCCGGCAGACCGCCGTCAAAGAGGCGACCCAGGTCGCCAACACCATCTACACGTACGCGTCCACGGCGATTCAGGGTCCGCTCAACGCTCGCGTCATGCTCGACGGGATCCTGCGCGGCTGGGGGCTCCCCATCTCCGGATCGGGGACGGCGTCGTCGACACCCTCTGCCAGCCCCGTGGCGGCAGCAACCGTCGCCTCCACCCGCAAGGCGATCCTGAGCCAAGGCGGCGTGCAGATCACCATCACCGGGGAGGAGGGGAGCGGCCAGCGGGCCGCCGAGGGCATCAGCGCCGACGTCGGCTCCCGCACCGGCATGGAGATGGTGCATGAGGGCACGGCCACCGCGTCGATCCGGGTGACGCCCGCCGCGGCCTATATATCTGGCAACGCCGCCGGGCTGACCCGCCTGCTCGGCCTTCCCGCCGTCCAGGCGCGCCGGGCGGCGCGGTGGCTGCGGATCCCCGCCGGCAGCAACGAATACAAGGACCTGGCGACCGAGAACACGATCGCGGCGCTGCCGGCGAGCATCCTGCCGACCGCCGCCGACGCAGTGACCGTCGCGAACGCGCGCGAGGGCGGCCGTCCGGTGTGGCTCCTGCGCTGGACCTCCGTCGGCGCCAACGGCGGCGAGATCCGCGCCACGCTCACCGTGACGGCATCCGAAGCGCTGCCGCTGAGCGAGGTGACCGCCTCGGGTACCCACCGCCAGACCGCCGACTTCTCTGGCTGGGGTCGCGCTCCGCGCGTCATCGCGCCGCGAAGTCAGGTGCCGCTCGGCATCAGTGGACGTTGAGCGTATGGGACGCTATCGACGTTGATCATCCTGGCAAGTCCCCAAAGCTCAGGGCTACTTCGCTAGCACTTGCGTCGTAGTGAAAGAGGTCGCGTGATACGGGCTGCCAACCTCCTCCGCCTAGCTGCTGTGCGGGGATAGACAGACCCAATGCCTCTACGTCGTTCCTCACCCGGGCCACGTAGGCGGCCAGTGCAAGTCGCAGGTTTGAGTCGCTGTCCATGCGAAGAGCGTAGAAGCGCCTGGCCGGTGGCCCCCAGAGCCGGCTCGGGAACGGGAGTGAGAAACAGGGTTCTCTGACCGGTTGCTGTCCGGGGGGCCGGGATCATGGGGGGATGGCGTGGTGTCCTTCGTTGCCCGGTGGCTGGTCCGGGGCTGACTGGCCCCGGGGTACCGGGTCTGCCCGGAGCAGAAGGGAGCGCTGCGGATTCCGCAACGCTCGTCATAGCGCTGTTGATCGGGCTGCTGGTCGTGGTCGGCCGGCTGATGCGATAGCAGCACGGGCGCATCGCGTCCAGCCCCCGGGTCGGAAGTCAGCCCCGAGCCCGGCTCGGGGGCGCCCTGCGCTCTTAGAAGGGAGCGCCGCGGAGGTCCGCGGCGCTCGCCATAGCCGGACGTAGGTTACCCGGTCAGGGACCGTCCGCCAAACTGGCTGCTCCGGGCTAGGAAGGCGCGTGGTGAGGATCGAGGGGATCGCAATCGGGGACATTGTGAAGGCGTCGATCGGCGGTCGCGTTGTCTACGGCGAGGTGCTGGATATCCGCGACCGGACAGTCCATTTCACCCCGCTGTCGCGGGGGGCGGGGTGGCGGCACGCGACCGCCAATCAGATCGTCGGCCATTGGCGCAAGGCCGGCCGCCGGCGGTCAGGCGCCGGGGAAGGAGAGGAGCCGGTTGGTGGCGCCGCCGGAGCAGCTGGCGTTGCCGGTGAGCTCATGAGCACCGCGATCGCGATCGCTGATCAGGGCGGCGGGGGAGAGGGAGTGCTGGCGGTCGAGGCGCAGCGCGGGGCGCGGGTCTTGATGCGCAAGAGCCCTGAGACCCAGCGCACCTACCAGGGGATCTATGACCGGTTCGCCAGCTGGCTCGCCGACCATAACGGCGTGACAGAGGCGTCGGTTGAGGCGTTTACCAGCGAGGCGCTGGTTCTCTACCTAGACGAGCTGGAGGCCCGCTGCTCGCCAGCGACAGTCAAAAAGGAGCGCGCCGCGCTACGCAAGCTGGCGCGGTATCTGCACCAACTCGGCCGCCTAGACGCGACCGTGATCTTGATGATCGAGATCCCGACCGTCACCGGCCACACCACCGTGCGCGAGGGGCTTGACCGCCGCACCTGGGAGCGGGTGCTGACCGTCGCCCGCGCCCGCCTCGCCTCCTCGAGCCGCGGCCGCGCGTCAGCGCCGGCGGCGGTCCGAGACCTCGCGCTGATCCAGACCCTCGGCGGCGCTGGGCTGCGGTCGCACGAGGTCCGGGTGCTGCCCGCTGACCCGTTTGATCCGGGGCGGTCCGATAACCAGGGCGGCTCGGTGTATCTGCGGGTGCTCGCCAAGGCCCGCAAGGTCCGGCCCGTGCCGTTGTATCGCGAGGTCGCCGACAGCCTCGCGGCGTGGCGAGCGCAGCGCGACCACATCCCCGAGCTCACCCAAGACCCGCTGCTGTTTCCGCGCCTCGGCACCCAGCGCCGGAATGGGTCATTCCCCGATGCCGGCGGCCCCTTATCGACCACCGCGGTCATTCGGATCGTGCGGCCGATCATGCTCGCCGCCGGCGTGCCCGAGCATCAGGCGCATCCCCACACCCTCCGGCACACGTTCGGCCGGCTCTACATGACCGCGCCTGGCGCCGAACTGTCGGGGCTGCAGCGCATCATGGGTCACGCCAGCCCGGAGACGACCAGCCGCTACGTGCACCACGCTGCCGATGAGCTCGCCGCCGAGCACCAGCGGATCGACCGGCTGCAGACCGATGCGCTCGCCCGCCACCAGCACCACCACCGCCAGCGGACCTAGAGGCTCCACGTCACCTCACCACATCCGGTCGGCTCAGTTAGACTCAAGTGGCGTCAGACAGCGCCGATGAGTTTCTCGCCGTTTTTGAGGTTGCCGAGCGGCTCAAGGTCAATCCGCAGACCGTGCGCAACTGGATGGACAGCGGGGCGCTGACCGGGATGAGAATCGGCCCCCGGCGCGTGCGCATCCGCGCCGGCGATCTAGAGGCGTTCATCGCCGCGAGGTCGACCGCCAACCCATCCAACGCAACCACCGCCCAAGAGAGCTTCGACGCCGCTCTCGCCGAAGTCCAGGCCCCCACCAATCAAGACAGCTGGTGGCCGCCCTCCGACGCCTTTCGCGCACGGCGCTCACGCTCGCTCGCGTCATCTCCCGTCACTGATATCCACCCGCGGCGCTCTACACCTTGCTGGCGCCGAGGGCCCGTTCACCCAGGGGTTTGCCAAGACGCAGCGGCCCTCACGGCGGCGGTTCAGATCGGTTCGTAGCGATCGGGGCTCCTAGAGCGGTCAAGCTGAGCTCGACTCGGGGCTCTAGTCGCTAATCCCGCGGCGGCGCCGCCGCACCGGGAAGTCCTTGACGCAGGCACCGGCGTACTCGTATGATTTTGGCCGACCTGGCCAGTATCGTGGCCGAGGCAGAGGGAGGCGCTTTTGCTCGAGCATTTCGGGGACGAGCGACTATCGGAGGTTCGCGACCGCCGCGTGAGGCCATCGGCCATGTGCGCAGACGGCGCGAAAAGTCACGGGACGGGTGACACCACGCGCTGGCGCCTGGTGCGCCCACCGAACAAAGGGAGGTTTCAGTGAGCAGCATTCAGCGGGCCATCGTCGCTGCTGTGGCGGCGGTGTGTGCAGCCCTGCTGATGACGTCTGCGGCCGTCGCCGCGCGTGCCCGTCCGTCGTCGCACCGGTTCGTGCCCGCCCGTCAGCACTCGCGGCGGCACGGCAACGGCTCCGACGTCTCGGCGTCTTCGAGTGTCGGCCGGTCCAACCGCTTCTCCCCTGAGGTGATCCGGACCAACCGGCCGCCCACCGGCTACGTGGTCAGGTTCCGCTTCCGGGACCCGACCGCAACGAGCGTGCAGATCAAGGGGGAGTGGTACTTCTCCAGTCCCGGGCAGACGACCACGACGAGCAGTCAGGGTCTGCTTCCGTCGCAGTGGTCACCGGGGGACTTCCCGATCGCGTACCCGAATTCGCTTGCGGCCAACTGGCCGGTGTCGAACATGACCAAGGACCCGCGTACCGGCGTCTGGTCATACACCACGCCGCTGCCGTCCGGCGTCTTCAACTACGGCTTCTTCGTCAACTGCACCAGCTCCACCCAAACCGGGTGCACGGAGATCGCCGATCCCAGCAACCCGCCGTGGAACGTCCGTCACGGCGTCACGGCGGGGTCGACGGAGCCGACCAGCCAGGTCTTCGTCCCATCGGACCGTCGCTTTCACACTGTGAACTACTGGTGGCAGGCGCCGACCCGCGACCACGGCTCGCTCACCGACGCCACGTACACCTCCCCGCTCTCAACGAGCCCGAAGGGGCAGAACTACCTCGCCATCTATACGCCGCCGGGCTATGACCCGAACCGGTCCACGCCGTACCCCACCCTATATCTCAGTCACGGCGGAGGCGGCAACGAGGTCGATTGGAGCACCCAGGGCGTCGCAGGCAACATCCTGGACAACCTCATCGACACCGGTGAGATCCAGCCCATGGTCGTCGTCATGACCAACTTCAACGGCTTCGGCGCCGGCTGCGGCACCAGCAGCTGGGAGACCGACTATGACCAGAACCTGGTCACCGCCGTCATCCCGTATGTCCAGTCGCACTACGACGTCTCCAGTCAGCCATCGCAGCGAGCCTTCGGCGGGCTGTCCTGCGGCGGGGACCTCGCGGGAACGCTGCTGACTAACTACACCAGCGAGTTCGGCTACTTCGCGCTGATGAGCCCGGCGCCGGCCACCATCACGACGTTGACGCCGGCTCAGATGGCGGCCATCAAACGGGTGGGCGTGCTGGTGGGAGGCGGCTGGCAGGACCCGATCCACGCCCTGGCGCTGACCGATCTGGCCGGCGTTCAGTCGGCAGGCGGCGAGGTCCTGCCGGACTTCGTCAACGGCGGACACGAGTGGTATGTCTGGCGGATTCTCCTGCGTGACTTCCTCACACGGGTAGCGTTCTTCCCGATCGTGGGCTGAGCGATCAGAATGGGTGTCGCGTGCCGGTTTCTCCGGCACGCGACACCGCCCGCCGCAGCCGCGCCGCCTCCGACAGCTTCCCGGCATCGATCAGGCGAGTCGCCTCGTGCACCTCGGAGGCTGCGAGCTTCAGCCATGGCTCCGATGACTGGTTGACGGTCTGAAAGAGCAGCCCGTCATCGACTGATACCCACGCGCGATGCTTCACACCTCGTCGGCGCCGAGGGTCCGGTTGTCATAACACCGCCTTCTAGGACCGTCCCGCGTACTGGCGGCGGGCTCCCTTCTACGGGACCCATACGGTGTTCGGCGCCTCGGCGACCGCGACCATGCAGACCCAACTGCTCACCCTCGCCTGGGAGCTGGTGGACGGCGCCTGCATCGACGAGCCCGGCTTCGCGGCCGAGGGCCTGCCCCAGTTGCGGCTGCACTACGACTGGCTGGCCCGCGAGCGCGACGTCGACGGCGACGGCCTGCTGACGATCATCTACCCCGACGAATCGGGGCTCGACGACTCTCCCAAGTACGACCGCGTGTTCGGATGGATGCGCCACGACAGTCCCGGCTACTGGTGGCTGGTGGAGCGCTACCGCCGCCTGGGCTACGACGCCCACGCGATCGCGCAGCGCTACGAGGAGCACACCGAGGATGTGCTCGTCAACGTCTGCTACGCGCTCGGGCTGCGGGCGCTGGCGCGACTGGACGCAGAGCACGGCGATATCTACGCGCGGCGAGCCGAGCAGACCGAGCGCGCGCTCATGGAGCGCTGCTATGACGAGTCCACCGGGCTGTTCTTCGATCTCGCCGGTCGCGGCGAGCGGCCGGTGCGGGTCTCCACCTGGTCCTCGCTGGCGCCGTTGGCGCTGCGGGCGCTGCCCGAGCCGGTACGCCGGCGACTGGTCGAGGAGCATCTGCTCGACGAGCGCCGCTACCGGGCGGCGTACGGGATCCCGTCGGTGGCGCTTGAGGAGCCCTCGTTGTCGATCCGGGTTTGCGCTCTGGCGCTGCTGGCGCGGGCCGGCGTGGATGAACACCGCCTGGCTGCTCGTGCCCGCTCTGCGCGAATTGGGCTACGGCGAGGCGGCGCGGCGGATCGGCGGGTCGCTGGAGCAGGCGGTGCAGCGCCACGGCTACCGCGAGTACTACAACCCTCACACCGGCGCCGGCATCGGGGCCCGCAGCTTCGGCTTTGCGACCCTCCTGATCGATCTTCTCCCAGAACCCGGTGCGGGCGCCGCCGAGCCGTCCGCCGGACATCGCATGATGCAGCTGTGAGCTGGCGATCGACCCGGGCCGCCGGGCAGTCAGGCCAGACCCACCGGCAGGTCGCGGTGGTGGACCTGGGCTCCAACTCCTGGCGGCTGGTGGTGTTCGCCTACGGGGCGGCTGGGTCGGTGTCCTGGTGGAAGCTCACCGACGAGCTCTACGAGACGGTCCGCATCGGCGCCGGCCTGGGCGCGTCGGGGCGGCTCGGCGAGGCCGCGATGAAGCGCGGCATGGAGACGCTCGGCGTGTTTGCCCGCTTCTGCCGGGCCAACCGGATCGCGCCCGACGACGTCCACGTGGTCGCCACCAGCGCGATCCGCGACGCCGCCAACGGAGCCCATTTCCTCGCCGACGCCCAGCAGGCGACCGGGCTTGCGATCGAGACCCTCTCGGCTCACGACGAGGCCCGCTTCGGTTACGTGGCCGCCGTCAACACGACGACGCTCACCGACGGGGTGGTGCTGGATCTCGGCGGCGGCAGCCTCCAGCTGATCCACGTCGCCGGCCGGCGAGCGCGGGAGATGGTGTCGTTCGGACTGGGGGCGGTCCGCGTGACCGAGCAGTGGCTGACCGGCGGTGGCCCGGCCAAGAAGAAGGAGCTGGCGCGCGTGCGCGAGTACGCGACGCAGACGCTGTCCGAGGTCGACTGGCTGGGATCTTCGGGCAGGCGGCTGGTCGGCCTCGGCGGAGCGGTGCGCAACCTGGCGGCCGCCGCCGAGAGCTCGGGCAGCGGACTGGACCTCGGAGTCCAGGGATTCGTGATCGAGCCCGCTGCCCTGCATGAGCTCGTGGGGGTGCTTGCCGCCCTGCCCAGCAGCGAGCGGGGCACGGTCCCCGGGATCAAGCCCGGACGCGGCGACATCATCCTGGCCGCGGCGCTCGTGCTCGAGACCGTCCTCGAGCTCGGCGGTTTTGCCGGGATCGAGGCCACCGAGGCGGGCCTGCGCGAGGGAGTGTTTCTCGCTCGCACGCTGCTGGCCGGCGCCGAGCCGCTCGTGCCCGACGTGCGCGCCGCCGGGGTTCGCAACCTGGCCATCCAGTACGAGTCCGACATGACCCACGTCGAGCACGTGGCCCGGCTGGCGCTTGGGATGTTCGATTCGCTCGTCGACGGAGGTCTGTTCACGCCTGAGGAGGGCGAGCGCGAGCTCCTGTGGGCCGCCTCGATGCTCCACGACGTCGGCATGACGATCTCCTACGACGACCACCACAAGCACTCGCGCTACCTGATCGAGAGCGCCGAGCTGCCGGGGTTCGACCCGCGTGAGCGGGCCCTGGTCGCCCAGATCAGCCGCTATCACCGCAAGGGGATTCCCAAGCTCGGCGACATCGAGCCGCTGGCCCACGACGGCGACGAAGCGCTGCTCGACCGCTGCGCGGTCATCCTGCGCCTCGCCGAGCATCTGGAGCGAGGGCGCGACCAGTCGGTCTCCGAGGCTCGCCTGCGCGCCAACGGGCACGGCGTCGACCTGCACCTGGAGGCCGGCGGCGACCTGACGCTGCCGCGCTGGAGCGTCGAGCGCTACGGGGACGGCGAGGCCTTCGAGCGCGTGTTCGGGCGCCACCTGCTGATCGGATGACCAAAAGCCGTTCACCACCTGGGCGCCCGGCGAGTGCAGCCTTGGATCTCGCCATGCGGATGCTCGTTTCAGGCCGCCCGGTTCTGCCTGCCCTGGCGTTGCGGCGTAGAGTATTGCCATGCTCTGGTTGCTGCGACACGCCGAGGCCGCAGACGGGTACCCGGATGACGAGCGGCCGTTGACCGAGCGGGGGAACCGACAGGCAGAGGATGCCGGGCGGGCACTGGAGCTGCTCGGCGCCAAGCTCGACCGCTGTCTGTGCAGCCCCAAGCTGCGGGCGCTGCAGACCGCCCAGCTGGCCTGCGCGCCGCTCGGCGTCGAGATCTCGGTCGAGCCCCGGCTGTCCGGCGAGCCGTTCGACGTCCACGACCTGGTTCCCGGCTCCGAGGACGTGATGCTGGTCGGCCACGATCCCTCCTTCTCGCTGACCCTGCACGACCTCACCGGAGCCCAGGCGCGCCTGCGCAAGGGGGGCGTGGCCGGGATCGCCAAAGGCGAGCTGATCGTGCTCCTGCGTCCGGCCGAGCTGAGCGCGATCGCCTCCTCGCAGAGCGTGGCATGAGCGAGCAGGAGACCGAGATCCGCGAGGAGCTCGAAGCACCCCGCGCGGACGGCGCCGGCAATTCGAACCGCGGCGCCGCCGGCAGCGAGGCCGGCGCCCAGGCCGTCGCGGACGCCCCGGACCTCCACGATCGCTCGCTGTACATCAACCGCGAGCTCTCGTGGCTGGAGTTCAACGACCGGGTCCTCCAGCTCGCCGAGGACGAGTCGCTGCCGTTGATGGAGCGGCTGAAGTTCATGGCCATCTTCGTCACCAACCTCGACGAGTTCTTCATGGTCCGGGTGGCCGGCGTCCACGACCAGGTCGACGCCCGGATCGACGCCCGGGGACCGGACGGCCTGTCGCCCACCGAGGTGCTGCGAGGGATCCACGACATCGTGCGCGCCCAGGACCGACGCCACGCGCGGCAGTTCTCCGAGGTCATCCGGCCCGAGCTCTGCGACCAGGGGATCAGGATCGTCAGCTGCGACGACTCGGGCGCGTCGCCCGAGACCATCGAGCGCCACTTCCGCGAGCAGATATTCCCGGTGCTCACGCCGCTGGCGGTCGGAGCCGGGCGCCCCTTCCCCTACATCTCCAACCTGTCGCTGAGCCTGATCGTCCGCCTGCACGACCCGGACGCCGATCACGAGGCATTCGCGCGGGTGAAGGTCCCCAAGGAGGTGCTGCCCCGATTCGTCGAGATCGAGAAGGACACGTTCATCCCGCTCGAGGACATCATCGCCAAGCACCTGGACGCGCTCTTCCCGGGCCTGGAGATCCTCAGCTACGACTTCTTCCGGGTCTCCCGGGACGCCGACTTCGAGGTCTCAGACGAGGCCAACGACCTGCTCCAGGCCGTCGAGGACGAGCTCCGGCGCCGGCGCTTTGGCGAGGTCGTCCGGCTCGAGGTCGGCGCCAGCATGGACCCGGCGTTGCGCACCCGGCTGATCGAGTGGCTGGAAGTCGACGAGGTCCAGGTCTATGACGTCGAGGGACTGCTCGACCTGGGCGATCTGTGGCAGATCGCGTCGATCAAGGACCGGCCGGACCTGCGCTGGCCCGGATGGACCCCGGTCACGCAGACCGGGCTGGTGACCGCGCCCTCCGACGCCGATGCCCAGCCCGACCTGTTCGCGATGATGCGCGCCGGGGACGTGCTCGTCCACTATCCCTACCAGTCGTTCACGACCAGCGTCGAGCGCTTCGTCAAGCAGGCCGTCGAAGATCCCAACGTGCTGGCGATCAAGATGACCGTGTACCGGACCTCGGATGACTCGGCGCTCGTGCCGGCGCTGATCGCCGCGGCCGAGAAGGGCAAGCAGGCGGTCTGCATCGTGGAGCTCAAGGCGCGCTTCGACGAGCGCCAGAACATCCACTGGTCGCGAGCGCTCGAGGAGGCCGGCGCCCACGTCGTGCACGGCATCCCCGGGCTCAAGACCCACGCCAAGGCGATCCTGATCGTCCGCCGCGAGCGGGGCACGGTGCGTCACTACACGATGATCGGGACCGGCAACTTCCACGCCAAGAACGCCCGGCTCTACGAGGACTACGGGTTCTTCACCACCGATCGCGAGATCGGCGAGGAGGTCGCCAGCCTGTTCAACACCCTGACCGGCTACGGCCATCCCGAGCCCGCGCGCAAGACGCTCGTGGCCCCGACCTGGCTGCGTGAGCCGCTGATGGAGCAGATCGAGCGCACCGTCGCCGCCCACCGGGACGGTCAGGAGACCCGGATCACGTTGAAGATGAACTCGCTCGTCGACGAGGCGATGATCGAGGCGCTGTACCGAGCGTCCCAGACGGGCGTGCCGATCCAGCTCAACGTGCGCGGCATCTGCTGCCTGATCCCCGGGATCCCCGGCGTCTCGGAGACGATCGAGGTGATCTCGGTCGTCGGCCGCTTCCTCGAGCACTCCCGCATCTACTCCTTCCACCGCGGCGACGAGCACGTCTACTACATCGGGTCGGCCGATCTCATGCCCCGCAACCTCGACACGCGCGTCGAGCTGCTGACCCCGATCGAGGCTCCTGAGCTCCAGGCCGAGCTCGACGACACCCTCGAGCGCTGCCTCGCCGACGACACGTTTGCCTGGGCCCTGGACGCCGATGGCTCCTGGTCGCGCCGGGGAGGGCGGACCCGCGCCGTCCACCGCGAGCTGATGGCGCGCACCCTGGCCTGGGCGGCGTCCGCCTCCGGGACGTGACGGGCCGGGCTCGGCCCTAGTGGTCTCCGCCGTAACTACGGTCGCACCGAGAGCTGTGCCAGGAGATGACTGGCCAGGACGCAGGCGACGTGCAGCAGCGCTGCACGAGCCTCCGAGGACGCCGCCAGGCGTCTCCTGGTGCCGCTCGAATGCGACCGTATTTGCGGTGGGGGCCACTTAGTGCACAGCGATCTCCTGCTCGTGATCGTCGTCGCCGCGGCGCTGGCGTTCGATTTCACCAACGGGTTTCACGACACCGCCAACGTAGTCGCGTCATCGATCTCGACCCGGGCGCTGGCGCCGCGGACGGCGATCACGCTGGCCTCGCTGCTCAACTTCGCCGGCGCCTTCATCTCGCTGAAGGTCGCCGCGACGGTGGCCACCGGGATCATCAGCGCCGGCCAGGTGACCGAGACGATCGCGTTCGCCGGGTTGGCCGGGGCGATCGCCTGGAACCTGATCACCTGGGCTCTGGGCCTGCCGTCCAGCTCCTCGCATGCCCTGATCGGCGGCGTCGTCGGCGCGATGCTGGCCGCGGTCGGCACGAGCGGGGTCAAGTTCGAGGGGCTGGTCAGCAAGGTGGTGATCCCGGCGGTCATCTCCCCGGTCGCGGCGTTCGTCGTCGCCGGCCTGGGAATCGTCGTCATCTACAGCCTGTTCGGACGCCGCCGGCCCGGATCGGTCACGCGTGGCTTCCGTCTGGGACAGATCGTCTCCAACTCAGCGCTGGCGATCGCCCACGGGACCAACGATGCGCAGAAGACGATGGGCGTGATCACGCTCGCGCTGGTGGCCCACGGCAGCATCAGCGCACAGCACGTCGCCGTCCCGGCTTGGGTCGTCGTAGCCTCGGCGACGGCGATCTCGCTCGGCACCTACGCCGGTGGCTGGCGGATCATCCGCACCGTCGGCAACCGGATCATCAAGATGGACAGCCCGCAGGCGTTCTCGGCCCAGGCATCGGGGGCGATCGTCATCCTGGTCTCCTCCCGCCTGGGCTACCCGCTCTCCTCGACGCACGTGATCTCCGGCGGCGTGATGGGCGCCGGCGCCGCCAAGCGCTTGTCCGCCGTGCGCTGGGGAGTGGCGGGCACGATCGTCGCCGCCTGGGTGATCACGCTGCCCATCGCTGCCCTGTTCGGCGCCGGCGCCTACGGGCTGGCCGCCGCGTTCGGCAGCGGTGCCCTGGGACCGCTGCTGATCACGCTGGTGGCCGCCGGCGCTCTGGCCACGACGCTCGCGGCCCGCCGCCGACGGTTGGCGGAGGCCGCGAGCGCCTAGACGAGTCCGCGCCCGGGCTTACCCGCCGCTGGGCGTCTGGGCCGGGCGGGTGCCCAGCTTGACCTGGATCTGCTTGGTCTGGCCGTGGCGGTCGATCGTCAGGGTGACGGTCTGGCCGGGCAGGTAGTTGTCGATGTCGGCGATGAACTGATCGGTGGAGGTGACGGTCTTGCCGTCGATCGCCGTCACCACGTCGCCGGCCTGAAGGCCGGCCTGGGTGGCCGGGCTGGCAGACGCCACCGAGGTGATCTGAGCACCCCCGGCCGAGTTGGCCTGCAGCGACACGCCGACGTAGGAGTGCTTGACCTTCTGTCCGGAGATGATCGTGTTGGCGATCCGGGACACCGTGTTGGAGGGGATCGCAAACCCGACGCCGGAGCTCGAGCCTTCGCCACCGGCCGTCTGGTTGTTGGTCTCGATCTGGTCGTTGAGGCCGAGTACGTGGCCGTTGGCGTCCAGCAGCGGGCCGCCGGAGTTGCCGGGGTTGATCGCGGCGTCGGTCTGGATCGCGGCCGGAATCGTGTATCCGTTGGGGGCCTGGATCGAGCGGCCGGTCTGGCTGACGATCCCGGCGGTGGTGGTCTCAGGCAGGCTGAACGGGCTGCCGATCGCGACCACGGGGTCGCCCACCTGGGCGCCGGAGGAGTTCGCCAGGGGGATCGGGTGCAGCTCGGAGGCCGGGACGTTGACGTGGATCACGCCGACGTCGGTGGAGGGATCGGTCCCGACCACCGTCGCTTTCGCCGACTTGCCGTCCTGGAAGTTGACCTTGACCGAGGTCGCTCCGGCCACCACGTGCTCGTCGGTGAGGATGTCTCCCTTGGAGTCATAGACGACACCGGCGCCCTCGGCCTGGGCCTGCTGGCTCTGGCCGCCCCCGCCGCCGAACAGGCCGAGACTGGGAGCCTGGCTCTGGGTGGTGACGACGATGTCGACGACCCCGGGGCTGTCGGCCCTGTAGATCTGGTTGATGCTCAGTCCGTGCCCGCTGCTGTTGAACGACGTGGGCTCCGCGCTGCTGGCGCTGCTGGGCTGCACGACGGTCGTGGTCACGTTGTGGGTCGAGCTCGAGCCGCTGGCGATAACCAGAGCGATGACTCCCCCCGCGACTGCACCGCCGATGATCGGGATCAGTCGGCTGAAGCTGCGCATGGTGTCTTTCTCATCTCCTACGACGTTGGTTTCCTACTGTATGAGACCAGCCAGCAGTGAGGAACCTTTGAGAGTTGGCCAAGAAGTCCGTAAGAGCAAGGGTAGGACGCCGGCGCCGCCGGCCGGTGGCGGGGACCCTCGGCTAGGGCGTCTGTCAGTGACGAACGCCGCTGAGCGCTCGCCACGGCAATCTCAGGGCGCCTCGCGGGCGAGGTCGACGAAGAAGTCGAGCGCCTCGGGGTTGGCCAGCGACTCGCGGGAGGCGGCATCCTCAGCAGGGGTGCCCGTGAGGATCCGCTTGACCGGCACCTCCAGGATCTTGCCCGAAAGGGTTCGCGGCACCTCGGGGACCTGGCGGACCTCGTTGGGCACGTGACGCGGCGAGACGTCCTCGCGAATCCGCGTCCGGATCGACTTCACCAGCTCGTCGGACAGCGAGCCGTCCTCTCGCAGGACCACGAACAGCGGCATCCACCCGTCGGTGCCCTCGCGCGGCAGGTCGACGACCAGCGCGTCGACGACCTCGTCGATGCCCAGCACGGCCCGGTAGATCTCGGCGGTTCCCATTCGCACCCCGCCGCGGTTGATCGTCGAATCCGAACGGCCGTAGATGACGGCGGTTCCCCGGGGGGTGATCCTGATCCAGTCGCCGTGGCGCCAGATCCCCGGGAACATCGAGAAGTAGGCGTCCCGCAGGCGCGAGCCGTCATCGTCGCCCCAGAAGTACAGCGGCATCGAGGGCATGGGCTTGGTGATCACCAGCTCTCCCACCTCGTCCACCAGTGACTCGCCGGACTCAGACCAGGCCTCCACCGAGGCGCCCAGGGCCCGCCCCTGGAGCTCGCCCAGGCACACGGGCAGCGTCGGCACCCCGCCCACGAAGGCCGTGCAGACATCGGTCCCGCCCGAGGTCGAGAACAGCCACGTGTCGGCCCCCAGCTGCTCATACACCCAGGAAAAACCCTCCGGAGCCAGCGGCGAGCCCGTCGAGCCGACCGCCCGCAGGGCGCTCAGATCGCGGCCCTCCGCGGGGGCCACTCCCTCCTTCAGGCACGAGGCGATGAACGCGGCGCTGGTCCCGAAGGTCGTGATTCCCGCCTCGGCGGCCAGATCCCACAGGGTCCCGAGCGACGGATAGCCCGGGTTGCCGTCGAACAACACGATCGAGGCGTCGGTCAGCAGGACGCCGACCAGGAAGTTCCACATCATCCAGCCCGTGGTCGAAAACCAGAACACCCGGTCGTCGGGCTGGGCGTCGACCTGCAGGTTCTGGTTCTTGATCTGCTCCATCAGCATCCCGCCCTGGCCGTGCACGATCGGCTTGGGCAGCCCCGTCGTCCCCGAGCTGTAGAGCACCCACAGCGGGTGATCGAAGGGCAGCGCCGTAAACGAGAGCTCCGCCGACTCCGGCAGAAAGCCGTCCTCCCATCCGGTGCCGTCCAGATAGCCGAAGCGGACCACGCGCTCCAGCGACGGGATCGACCCGGCGATCCGGTCGGCGGCGTCGCCCCGGTCGAAGTCCTTGCCCCCGTAGCGGTAGCCGTCGATCGTCAAAAGGACCTTGGGCGACACCTGCTCGAAGCGGTCGCTCACGCTGCGGGCGCCGAACTCGGGAGCCGCCGAGGACCAGATCGCGCCGATGCTGGCGCAGGCCAGGAAGCTGGCCACCGTCTCGGGGATGTTGGGCATGTAGGCGACCACCCGGTCACCGTCTGTGACCCCGAGCGCCCTCAGACCGGCGGCGATGCGAGCGGTCTGTGAGCGCAGCTCGCCCCAGGTCCAGGAACCGAGCGGCCGCGCCTCGGAGGCGTGGCGGATGGCCACCTGGTCGTCGGATTTGCCGCGGAAGATGTGCTCGGCATAGGAGATCAGCGAGCCCGGGAACCACTGGGCGCCCGGCATGACGGGATCGCGGAGCACCTCGTCGCCGCCCGCGGAGAAGCGCACGTCGAAGAACTGGGCGATCGAGCTCCAGAACGCCTCCAGGTCGTCGACCGACCAGCGCCACAGTTCGGCGTAGCTGTCAAAGCTCAGGTCCCGCTCGGCGGCCAGCCATGCGCGGTAGCGCGTCAGCGTCGCGCGCTGCAACCTTTGCTCGGACGGCTCCCAAAGGACCTCGGGCTGCTCCTCGGTCATCGCCTGAGAAGTATCCACGATCCATAGACTCGGCCCCATGTCGAGCATCCTGGCCCCGTTTGCCGGCACGGTGGTGGCGCTTCCCCACGCCCCCGAGGAGCCGGTCAGCGCCGGCACCCCGATCGTGATCCTCGAGGCGATGAAGATGGAGCACGAGCTGGTCGCCGAGCGCGATGGCGTCGTCAGCCGGGTGGCGGTCGCCGTGGGCGATACGGTCGCCGAGGGCCAGCTGCTCGCGGTGCTGGACGCGCGCCCCGATGGCGGCCGCGCGCGACCCCCGGCCGCCGCGGCCCCGACTGCGGGCGCGAGCGCGCCCCAAATGGTCGAGCGGCCCCGGCAGGATCTCCAGGCCGTGAGCGACCGACATGCTCTGGGTCTCGACGAGAGCCGCCCCAAGGCGATCGCCCAGCGTCACGCCCAAGGGCGCCGGACGGCGCGCGAGAACCTCTCAGACCTCCTCGACGAGGGCTCGTTCGTCGAGTACGGGCCGCTGATGTTCGCCGCCCAGGAGCGACGCCGTCCCAAGCAGGAGCTGATCGAGCGCACGCCCGCCGACGGCCTGGTCGGCGGTGTGGGCGAGATCGGCGGCGAGGCCTGCGTGGCCATGTCCTACGACTACACGGTGCTCGCCGGCACCCAGGGGATGCGCAACCACCAGAAGAAGGACCGGCTGTTCGACGTCGCGGCGCGCCGGCGCCTGCCGGTGGTGCTGTTTGCCGAGGGCGGCGGCGGGCGGCCCGGAGACGTCGACATGCCGATCGTGGCCGGTCTGGACTGCCGGGCCTTCGAGCTCTTCGCCCGGCTCAGCGGCCTGGTGCCGCTGGTGGGGATCGTCTCGGGCTACTGCTTTGCCGGCAACGCGGCGCTGCTCGGGTGCTGCGACGTCGTGATCGCCTCCGAGGACGCGAGCATCGGCATGGGCGGACCGGCGATGATCGAAGGCGGCGGGCTGGGCCGGTACGCCGCCGCGGACGTGGGGCCGATCGACGTCCAGGTCGCAAACGGCGTCGTCGACCTCCGCGTCGCAGACGACGCCGAAGCCGTGACCGCCGCCAAGCGCTACCTGAGCTACTTCCGGCGCACGCTCCCCGAGACGCCCCCCGCAGAGCCGGACCCGGCGCTGCTTCGCGATCTCGTCCCCCCCAACCGCAAGCAGCTCTACGACGTCCGCCAGGTCATCGACGCCCTGCTCGACGCCGGCTCGGTGCTCGAGCTGCGCCGGGGCTTCGCACCGGGCATGGTCACGGCGCTGGCCCGCCTGCAGGGTCGTCCCCTGGGCGTGATCGCCAACGATCCCACCCACCTCGGCGGGGCCATCGACGCGCCCGGAGCCGACAAGGCCGCCCGCTTCATGGCGCTGTGCGACGCTTTCGCACTGCCGTTGCTGTTCCTGGCCGACACCCCCGGCTTCATGGTCGGGCCGGACGCCGAGCGGACGGCCACGGTGCGCCACTTCTCACGCATGTTCCTGAGCGGTGCCAACCTCGGGGTGCCGACCGGAACCGTGGTCCTGCGCAAGGCCTATGGCCTCGGAGCCCAGGCGATGGCCGGCGGCAGCTTCCGGACGCCGCTGTTCACGGTCGGGTGGCCGACCTCGGAGTTCGGGGCGATGGGGCTCGAGGGGGCGGTCAAGCTGGGGCACCGGCGCGAGCTGGAGGCGATCGAGGACGAGCAGGAGCGCGAGCGCGCCTACGAGAGGATGGTCGCCGCCGCCTACGAGCGAGGCCAGGGCATCAGCATGGCCTCCTATTTCGAGATCGACGACGTGATCGACCCCGCCGACACGCGCCGCTGGATCGCCACCCTGTTCGACGATGCCACCCCCGCCTGGTGGCAGGCGCCGGGCAAGCGCCGCGCCTACGTCGACGCCTGGTAGCGGTTTGAGTCGACGGTCAGCCGCACTGCTCGCAGGCGCCGCGGAGCAATACGTCGTGGCTCTGGACGGTGACCCCGAGGCGATCGGACAGCTTGTCGATCGCCCGCTCCAGACCGGGATCGTCGAAAGCCACGAGGCGCCCGCAGCGCTCGCAGACCAGGTGGTGATGGTGATGGCCGGTCGGGTCCCGCGGCTCGAACCGGGCCTGGCCCTCGCCGACCACGACCCGCTCGGCGAGCCCGTGCTCGACCAGCAGGTCGAGCACGCGGTAGATGCTGGCCCGGGCGGTCGGGCGGGCCTGGGCGCGCAGCTCGTCCTCGATCTCGATCGCGCTCAGCGCGCACGCCTGGCCGGCCAGGACCTCGACGATCCGCTCCCGCGCGCCCCCGCGCTTGAGACCGGCTCGCGCCAGGACGGCGTGCACGTGCTCGCTCCACTCGGGGCTCCACTCTGGGTTCACGCGACCCAACGATACCGCGCCGCCGAGATAGAAGAAGAATAGGAACCAATCTCATTCTTTGCTAGGGTGGCGGCGCATGCGCCGCGTCCACCTCCCTTCTGGCCCCCGTCCTGCTGTCCGGGTTCGCCTCGGTCCCGGTCCCCGTGCCCGTCTGCGCCGCTGGAGCGGCCTGGCCGCGCTGGGCGCGGCGGCGGTCGCGACCGCTGGCTGCGCGACCACCGCCTCGGTCGGGGGCCTCAACGCCTATCCCGGCCAGATTCGCGTGGTGGCCGCGGAGAACTTCTGGGGGAGCATCGCCCGCCAGGTGGGCGGCACGGACGCCACCGTGCAGAGCATCATCGTCAACCCCGCCCAGGACCCCCACTCCTATGAGCCGACGACCGGAGACGCGCGCACCATGGCCACCGCTCAGCTGGCGATCGTCAACGGCGTCGGCTACGACCCGTGGGCGCCCAAGCTGCTCGCCGCCAACCCCGTCGGGGGCCGCATCACGCTGACGGTCGGCTCGCTGCTGCACCTGCACGACGGCGACAACCCCCACCGCTGGTATGACCCGGCCGAGGTCACGCTGGTCGCCGACGCGATCGAGCAGGACCTGGCCAAGCTCAATCCCGAGGACGCCTCCTACTTTCGCCGGCGCCTGACCGCGTTCGAGAACCGCGGGCTATCGCGCTACCACCAGCTGATCGCTCAGATCAGGCGGCGCTATGCAGGCGTCCCGGTGGGCGCCTCGGAAAGCATCTTCGCGCTCCAGGCGCCGGCGCTCGGGCTCGACCTGATCACCCCTCCGAGCTTCATGAAGGCGATCAGCGAGGGTACCGAGGTCACCGCCCAGGACACCGAGACCACCCAGCGCCAGATCACCGACCACCAGATCAAGGTCTGGGTCTACAACTCCCAGAACGTCACCCCGGCAGTCCAGCGCCTGACCGCCATGGCCCGCGCCCGGCACATCCCGATCGCCACGGTGACCGAGACCCTCTCGCCCGGCTCCGACGACTTCCAGCAGTGGCAGGTCGCGCAACTGCTGGGGATCGCGGCGGCGCTGCACCGGGCGACCGGACGGTGAGCACGCGCCCCGTGCAGCCGCCGGCCAACCCGAGCGCGAAGCCGTCGCAGCCGCCGACGGTCCCGGGCGGCGCCGAATCGGCGCCGGCGGTGGCGCTGGATCGGGCCAGCGTCCGGATCGGCGGCCGGACCGTCCTCTCGGAGATCTCGCTGCAAATCGAGCAAGGCGAGTTCATCGCCGTCCTCGGTCCCAATGGGGCCGGCAAGTCGACGCTGATGAAGGCGATCCTGGGGCTCCTCCCCGTGGTCGGAGGCACCGTGCGCGTGCTGGGCACCGGACCCCGGCAGGCGCGCCCGGCGATCGGCTACCTCCCGCAGCGCCGCAGCTTTGATCGCTCCACGCGCGTGCGCGGCGTCGACCTGGTCGGTCTCGGCCTCGACGGCCACCGGTGGGGCGTGCCGATCTCGCTCACTCCGGCCGCCCGCCGGCGGCGCCGCGAGCAGCGTGAGCAGGTCTGGGAGGTGATCGGCCTGGTGGGTGCGACCACCTACGCCACCCGGGCGATCGGCGAGCTCTCAGGTGGCGAGCAGCAGCGTCTGCTGATCGCGGCCGCGCTGGTTCGCCGGCCGCGCCTGCTGATCCTCGATGAGCCGCTGGACAGCCTGGACCTGCCCAACCAGGCGGCCGTGGCCGGACTGGTGCGACGGGTCGCCAGCACCGAGAACGTCGCCGTGCTCCTGGTCGCCCACGACGTCAACCCGCTGCTGCGCCACCTGGACCGGGTCGTCTACCTGGGCGGCGGACACGCGGTCGCCGGCGGCGTCCGGGAGGTCATCACCACCGCCCAGCTGACCGCGCTGTACGGCGCGCCGGTGGAGGTCCTGGAGACCAGCGACGGGCGCCTGGTCGTGGTGGGAGCCCCCGAGGCGCCCCATCTTCACGGTGACCGCCACCCCGCGCCATGAACCCCACCGTGTCGGCCAATCCGATCGAGGATGTGCGCCAGCTCCTGCAGTTCCCGTTCATGGTCAACGCGCTGGAGGCCGGGACGATCGTGGCCGTCCTGGCCGCGGTGGTCGGCTGGTACGTGGTGCTGCGCCGGCAGGCGTTCGCCTCGCACACGCTATCGGTGATGGCCTTCCCGGGAGCCTCGGGCGCGGCCCTGGCTGGGCTGCCGGTGGCGCTTGGCTACTACCTGGCCTGCGTGCTGGCGGCGCTGGCGATCGGCCGCAGCCCCAGCCGGGGCCGGAGCGGGGAGTCGGCGGCGATCGGCACGATCCAGACGGTCGGTCTGGCCGCCGGATTCCTGTTCCTGTCGCTGAACTCGGCGCTTCTGGCGGCGCCTGACTCGCTGCTGTTCGGCACCTTCCTGGGGATCACCGACGCCCAGGTGCTGATCCTGCTCGGGGTGGCGATCGCCTGCCTGGCCGGCCTGGCGACGCTGGCGCGCCCGCTCCTGTTCGCCTCCGTAGACGCCGAAGTGGCGCGGGCCAGCGGGGTTCCGGTGGCCGTCCTGGATGCCGCCTTCCTGCTGATCCTCGGCCTCGCGATCGCGGCCACCAGTCAGCTCACGGGCGCGCTGCTCGTGTTCGCGCTGCTGGTGACTCCGGCGGCCAGCGCCCAGCTCATCACTGCCCGGCCGCTGGCCGGGTTGGGGATCAGCGTCGGCCTGGCGCTGGCGATCGTCTGGGTCGGGCTCGCCGTGGCCTACTTCACGATCTACCCGATCGGCTTCTACATCACGACGCTGGCGTTCGCGATCTACCTCGTTGTCCGGGTGGCCAGACGCTGATGTTCGCGCACGGGTTCGTCCGTGACGCCTGGCTGGGCGGCACCTTCATCGCCCTGGCCTGCGGCACGATCGGCTGGTTCGTGGTCCTGCGCGGGCAGGTGTTCGCCGGCGACGCGCTCAGCCACGTCGCCTTCGTGGGCGCCATCGCGGCCGCCGTGCTGGCGGTCGACGAGCGCATCGGGCTGTTCGCGCTCACGCTCGCTCTGGCGGGAGCCATGGGAGCGATGGGACGCCGGGCCCGAGCCGACGACGTAACGATCGGGACGCTGTTCTCGTGGATCCTCGGGCTCGGGGTGCTGCTCCTGGCGGTGCTGGCCTCCAGCGCCAACGCAGCCAGCGGGATCACCACCGCCAACACCCTGTTCGGCTCCATCTACTCGCTGGGTTCGGGCGCCTCCGTGACGGCGGCCGCGGTCGGGGCGGCGGTCACGGCGCTGGTCGTCCTGGCGGCTCGCCCGCTGCTGCTGAGCACGCTCGATCCCGAGCTGGCGACGGTCCGGGGGATTCCCGTGCGGGGGCTCGGGCTCGCCTTCCTGGGGGCCCTGGCCGTGGTCACCGCCCAGAGCACCCAGTCGGTGGGGGCGCTTCTGCTGCTCGGCCTGATCGCGGCGCCCGGGGGCGCCGCCCAGGCGCTGACGTGCCGGCCCTGGTTCGGCCTCGTCCTTTCGGCGGCCATCGCTGTGGGCGCGATGTGGGGCGGGCTGACGCTCAGCTACGCGTTCGCCTCGCTGCCGCCGAGTACGGCGATCATCGGCCTGGCGGCCGGCGCCTACGCGGCGGTGGCGCTGGTGAGCCGGCTACGGCGCTGAGCGAATCGACAGCGACAGGATGGACATCACCTGCTCCGCCGGTGCGCCGGAGGGCTTCGGCGACGATCCCGACGATGTGGGCGCCGTCAGGATCGCCACCGCTTTCGAGCGTACGATCGGGACCCTGCGGGCGCACTCGACCACTCGCGCCTGACCACGGAGCACGCACAGCCGTCAGACCTTGAGAGGCTTCTCGTCACTCATCGCGTGGCCGCGCCGCGAGCCCACCGACGCCATGCTCGCCGTTAGCGTGGCAGCTGGGATTGCCCCTACGAGGAGGCGCGCACGCCTTCCATCCGGCCCGCCCGGGGCGCGCCCGAAGGCCTGAGCGGCGGGAGCGCCACCCTGACCTCGAGGCCGCCGGTGGCCGGCGCCGTCAGGGTCGCCGAGCCGCCGTGGGCCTCGGCGACCGAGCGCACGATCGAGAGACCGAGTCCGAAGCCGGCCACCGAGCGGTCCAGGCGGCGAAACGGGTCGCTCAGCGCCTGGACCTCGGCCGGGTCGATGCGGGGACCGCCGTTGGCCACGGTGAGCGTGACATGGTGGTCCTGGACACCGGTCCGGATCGCCAGGAACCCTCCCCGCTCGTTGTGATGGATGGCGTTGTCGAGCAGGTTGGCGACCAGGCGCTCCAGCAGCCCGGGATCGCCGCTGGTCCACGCCGGGTCCAGATCCGTGGACACGGCGATGCCGGCGGCGTCGGCCTGCGCCCGCAGGTCGGTGATGCAGTCTCCGGCCAGGGCGGCGACGTCGACCGGCTGCCCGGGACCGCCCGGGGCGTCGCTGCGTGCCAGCACCAGGAGGCTGGAGATCAACTGCTCGCAGCGGTCGACGGTCTCGCGAATCGCCTCCCCCATCCCCCGCAGCTCTCCGACGCCGGCGTCGGGATCGGCGAGCGCGACGTCGACCTCGGTCCGCATGATGGCCAGCGGGGTGCGCAGCTCGTGCGACGCGTTGGCGACGAAGTGGCGCTGGCTGGCGAAGGTCTCATCCAGCCGGGCGAGCATGCCGTCGAACGTGTCGGCCAGCTCCAGCAGCTCGTCGGCGGGAGCCTTGAGCGCGATCCGCTCGCCGAGGTTCTCGGCGGACACGCGTCTTGCCGTCGCCGTGATCTCCCGCAGGGGCGCCAGCACCCGGCCGGCCAGCAGCCAGCCGGTGGCCACCGAGATAACGGTCATGGCCACGAGCGCCGCGACGTACTCGATCAGCAGCCGGTGCAGCGCCTGGGCGATGATCTGCTTCTCGAGACCGTGGACCGCCATGGCCTCAGGAGAGCCGGGTGGATAATCGCGAATTGGGTGCAGGCCGAGTCCGCGCAGCTCGGCTCTCAGGCTGCGATGGATGTCCACGTTGCTGCGCACCAGCAGGTAGCCGATCGTCAGCAGCACGGCGCCGCTGATCAGGAACACGGTCCCGTAGAGGATCGTCAGGCGCAGGCGGATCGTGGGCGCGGGCACGGCGATCCATCGCCGCCGGCGATCCCCACGGATCGGATGGAACCCGGCCATCAGGCCATCCGGTAACCGACCCCGATCACCGTCTCGACGACTGGTGGCTCGCCGAGCTTTCGCCGCAGCGTCATGATCGTCATGCGCACCACATTAGTGAACGGGTCGGTGTGCTCGTCCCATACGCGCTCGAGCAGCTGCTCCGCCGAGACGGTGGCGCCCTCGGCGGCCATCAGCGCCTCCAGGACCGCGAACTCCTTGCGCGCCAGCTCCAGCTCGCGTCCCCCCCGGGTCAATCGCCGGCGCGCGGGATCAAGCTCCACATCTCCGTGGCGCAGCACCGGGGGTCGGCTCGGCGACGACCGGCGTGCCAGGGCCTGGATGCGCGCCACCAGCTCGGCGAACCGAAACGGCTTTGGCAGGTAGTCGTCGGCGCCCTGCGACAGACCGTCGACGACGTCCTCCAGGGCCCCGGCGGCGGTCAGCATCAGGATCCCCGTCTCGGGGCGCTCGGCGCGCACCACCCGGCACACCTCGTCGCCGTGGACGAGCGGCAGGTCGCGATCGAGCACCAGCACGTCGTAGCGCACCACCCGAGACTTGGACAGGGCCTGCTCCCCATCGGGAGCCAGATCGACGGCGATGCCCTGCCGGCGCAGACCGCGCGCGATCGCGTCGGCCAATCGCAGCTCGTCTTCGGCGATCAACACGCGCATCAACCCCAAGATAATGGCGCGCTCGAGCTAGAACCGCATAAGAAACGATACGGTGCCCGGCGCATGGCCTCGCAGCCCAACATCGCCGAGCGGGGCATGGCCATCGGCCTCCGGGCGCTCAACCGGCTGGCCTCCTCCCGCGTGATCGACCGCCTCGGCCTGCGAGCTCCGGCCACCCGCCTGATCCGCGGCGCCACCAGGACGAGCACCCGGACCGTCGCCCGCGCCGGGCGAAGCTTCGCCGGCGTCCAGCGCCTGTCGCGCCCCGCGCGCCAGCCCCGGAGCGCTGCCGGCGACTACTTCGATCTGCGTCCGTCCGACGAGCAGGCGCTGCTGCGCGACTCGGTGGGCGAGTTCGCGATGGCGCGGCTGCGCCCGGTCGCCTCCGGGGCCGACGCCGCTTGCACCGCGCCGGCGAAGCTGCTCACCGAGGCCAACGGGCTCGGGCTGAGCACGGTGGGCGTGCCCGAGGAGCTCGGCGGGGCCGTGGGCCAGCGCTCGGCGACGACGATGGTCTTGGTGAGCGAGGCGCTGGCCCGCGGTGACATGGGCATCGCCGCCGCCTGCCTGGCGCCGGCGGCGGTCTCGACGGCGATCGGCCTGTGGGGCGACGCCCAGCAGCAGACCACGTACCTGCCCGAGTTCGTGGACCAGGATGTGCCCGCCGCCGCGCTGGCGGTGATGGAACCCCGCCCGTTGTTTGATCCGTTCGCGCTCGCCACCCGGGCGCGCCCCGCCGACGGTGGCTACGTGCTCGACGGCGTCAAGGCGCTCGTTCCGCGCGCCGGCGACGCCGAGCTGTTCGTTGTCGCTGCCGACCTGACCGGCGAGCATGCCCGTCCGGTGCTGTTCATCGTCGAATCCGGGACCGCCGGCGTCTCGATCGAGCCCGATCCCGGAATGGGCATCCGGGCCGCCGCCACCGGCCAGCTGATCCTGGAGGACGTCCGGGTGCCCGCCGGGGCGCTGCTGGGCGGCGGCCGGCCCGGGGTGTTCGCCGAGTGCGTCGCGCTTAGCCGCCTGGCCTGGTGCGCGTGCGCCGTCGGGACCGGACAGGCGACGCTCGAGTACGTAACCGACTACGTCGGGGATCGAAAGGCATTCGGCGAGCCGATCTCCAATCGCCAGGCCGTCGCCTTCGCGGTCGCCAACATGGCGATCGAGCTCGACTGCCTGCGCCTGGCCACCTACCGGGCAGCCGCCCGGGTCGACCAGGGAATGAGCTTCTCCCGGGAAGTGGCGCTGGCGCGACGGCTGTGCGCCCACCGCGTGATGGCGATCGGCTCCGACGGCGTGCAGCTGCTCGGCGGCCACGGCTACGTCAAGGAGCACCCGGTCGAGCGCTGGTACCGGGACCTGCGGGCCGCCGGCCTGATGGAGGGCGGGCTGCTCGTCTGACGGGAGACCGCGTACCAACCATGATCAACCTCGAGATCCCCAAGAAATTCAACTTCCTGCTCTCCCAGTCACACCAGGTGGCGACCGAGATCTTCCGCCCCAACTCGCGCCGGTACGACACCGCCGAGCACGAGTACCCCAAGGAGCTCGACATGCTGGCGGCGCTGATCGATGGCATGAACGAGAGTGGCGTCCTGGGCGGAGCCGGCGTCGGCGCGGTCGGGGGTGGCTCCAGCGGGTCCCGCGTCGCCGGCTCGGAGGACGGCGGCAACCGCAACGGGGCCAACCTGGCCAGCCTGCTGGGGCTGATCGAGCTGTGCTGGGGTGACGTCGGCCTGGCCCTGGCCATGCCCCGTCAGGGTCTCGGCCAGGCCGCCATCTCCGCCGTCGCAAACCGCGAGCAGCTCGAGCGCTTCGGCGGCAAGTGGGCGGCGATGGCGATCACCGAGCCCGAGGCCGGCTCGGACTCGGCGGCGATCCGGACCACGGCCAGGCTCGACGGCGACGAGTACGTCCTCAACGGCGAGAAGATCTTCGTGACCTCGGGCGACCGCGCCGAGCTGATCGTGGTCTGGGCGACGCTGGACCGCTCCCGGGGCCGGGGGGCGATCAAGTCCTTCGTGGTGGAGCGCGACAATCCCGGCCTCAAGCTCGACCGGCTCGAGCACAAGCTGGGGATCCGGGCATCGGACACCGCCAACTTCTTCCTGCAGGACTGCCGGATCCCCCGGGAGAACCTGCTCGGCAGCCCGGAGATCGCCCCCCAGGGCGGCTTCTCCGGAGTCATGCAGACGTTTGACAACACGCGTCCGATGGTGGCCGGGATGGCGGTGGGGGTGGCTCGCGCGTGCCTGGAGCTCACCCGCGAGCACCTGGAGCAGGCCGGGGTCGCGATCGACTACGACGCGCCCGCGCACAGGCTGAACGCGGCCGCCGCCCAGTTCATCGAGATGGAGGCCGACTGGGAGGCGGCGCGCCTGCTCACCCTCCGGGCCGCCTGGATGGCCGACAACCGTAAGCCCAACTCGCTGCAGGCCTCGATGGCCAAGGCCAAGGCGGGACGGATGGGGACCGAGGTGGCGCTGGGCTGCGTGGCCCTGTGCGGCGCCGCCGGGCTGCGCGAGGACGAGCTGCTCGAGAAATGGGCGCGTGACGCCAAGATCCTCGATCTGTTCGAGGGCACCCAGCAGATCCAGCTGCTGATCGTCGCCCGTCAGCTGCTGGGCAAGACCTCCGGCGAGCTCAAGTAGCCGGCGATCTAGAGGCGCGCTGCCTCGCGCTTGAGCACCTCCCAGGCGCGGCGCACGTCGTCCTCACGGGTGCTCATCTGGCCGATCGCCAGGCGCAGCACGTAGCGGCCGTGCAGCACGGCGTGCGAGATGAACACATCTCCGCTCGCGTTCACGCGCTCCAGCAGCCGCCGGTTGGGCTCGTCGTCGCCGGCCAGGCGAAAGCAGACGACCGAGAAGTGACGCGGGGCGCACAGCTCCCAGCCCGGCTCCGCGCGCACCCAGCCCTCGAAGCGCCCCGCCAGCTCGACCCCGCGCCGGACGTGGGCCTGCAGCCCGCTGCGCCCGTAGCAGCGCAGCACCGCCCACAGCTTGAGCGCGCGAAACCGCCTTCCCAGCGCCGGTCCGTACTCGCTGAGCGAGAGCGCATCCTCGGCGTCCGGCGTGCGCAGATACTCCGGGACGAGGCTGAAGGCCGCCCGCAGGTCCTCCGGCCGGCTCGTCCACAGCAGCGAGCAGTCCATCGGCGTGAGCATCCACTTGTGGGCGTTGACGACCACCGAGTCGGCCCGGTCGACGCCCGCAAATGCCCAGCGCAGCTCGGGACAAACCATCGCCGTCCCCGCGTAGGCGGCGTCGACGTGCAGCCAGCAGCCGGCGGCCTCGCAGGCGGACGCGATCCGCGCCACCGGATCCACCGAGGTGCTCGCCGTGGTCCCGACGGTGGCGATCACGACGGCGGCCTCGCGCAGGTCCCCGAGCGCGTCGGGCTCCATCCGCAGCTCGGGATCGCAGGGCACCTTGCGCAGGCCCATGCCCAGCATCCGAGCGGCCTTGTCGACCGAGGAGTGCGCCTGCTCGGAGCACACGACGAGATCTCGGCCGGTGGCCTGGCGGGCGGCGACGAGCGCGCTCAGGGTCGAGGTCGAGGCCGTGTCCTCGATGTGGCCGTGCCACCCCTCGGGGAGCCCCAGGAGCTTGGCCACCCAATCCAGCACCACCGCCTCGAGCTCGGTGGCCGCGGGCGCGGTGCGCCACAGCAACGCGGTCGAGTTCAGGGTCGCCGCGAGCAGCTCGGCGAGGATCCCGGGCTCCGACGCGCTGATCGCGAAGTAACCGAAGAAGCGCGGATGCTGCCAGTGGGTGACGCCCGGCAGCAGCACCTGGTCGAGATCGGCGAGGACGGCGGAGAAGGGCTCGGGGTCCTCGGGCGCCTGGGCGGGCAGCCGAGCCCGGATCTCCCCGGGCTCGACCTGCGCCAGCACCGGCAGCTCGCCGACGCGCTCCAGGTAGGCCGCCGCCCACTCGAGCGCCGCCTGGCCGTCAGCGCGCAGATCGGTCAAGCGCGGCCCGCACTCACGGCCGCACGACTGAAAACTCGATGCCCGCGCGTTGCAGGCGGTCGATCAACGGCTGTCCCATCGCCACCGCCGGCGTGAGCTGGCCCGAGCGCTCCGGGAGATCGTCGTGGGCCAGGCACAGGGCCGCCTCGGCCAGCATCTTGGAGGTCTCGCCATAGCCGGGGTCGCCGCCGCTGACCTCGGTCACGACCCTGTGTCCGTTCGCCCGGCCGGCGAAGCGGACCCGGAACCACGCGTTGGCTCGCTGCTCGGGGGTCGGGCCATCCCCCGGGGCCTTGAGCCTGAGCAGCGCCCCGCGGGCGGGCGGCAGCTGGGCGAGCGCCGCCAGCGTGCCGGCTCCGACGGCCAGCCCGGCGAGCATCGGCAGCCGCTTGAAGACGAGGTAGTGGCCGTAGCTGAACTCGGGGCCGTAGCGCGCAAGCGCGCGGGCCGAGCGCAGCACGACCGTCGGATCGATCGTCGGGGCGGGCACGATCCAGCCTCCGGCGATCTCGTCGCGGCGCGGCGGGCCGGCGACCCCACTGACCTTGCGCCCGGCCGGCCGTTCCTCGAGCCTGCGGCGCTGGCGGGCCACCTGCCGGCCCTGGCGCAGGCGGCTCATGACGTGCACGGTCGAGTGATAGGTCCCCCCGGAGAAGGTGCCCTGGGCCCGCACGTAGCCCTCGATCCGGGTCGGCACGCCCTCGGGAAGCCGGGACACCGTGTACAGCGCCCCCAGGTCGTGGGGAATCGAATCGAAGCCGCAGCTGTGGACCAGCCGGGCACCCGAGCGCCGCGCCGCCTCCTGATAGCGCAGCCACATGAGGTCGACGAACTCCGGCTCGCCGGTGAGGTCGACGTAGTCGGTGCCCGCGGCCGCGCACGCCGCCACCATGGGCTCGCCGTAGTTGATGTAGGGCCCGACCGTCGTGATCAGCACTTTCGCGGACCGGGCCACGCGCCGCAGCGACTCGCGATCGCCGATGTCGGCGGTGAGCAGCGACAGCTGCCCGGCCGCCGGATCGATCTGCGTGAGGCGCTCGCGTACCGCCTCGAGCTTGCTCTGGTTGCGCCCGGCCAGCGCCCACCGGGTCCCGGTGCCCGCGCGTGCCAGGTACTCGGCCGTCAGCGCGCCGGTGAACCCGGTGGCGCCGAACAGCACGACGTCGTAGTCCCGGTCGGCGCGCTCAGCCGTCTGACTCCACCTCCCGGGCCAGCCGCATCGCCTCCGAGAGCTCGACGCCGGCGTTGCCCGCCAGCCAGCAGGCGACCGGCCCCGCGATCCGCTGCGAGGAGTGGGCAGCCTCGCCGGCGAGGTCGAGCACGACCTTGAGCTCGTCCGTGGTGGGAGCGGCCACCCCGAGCTTGTCGGCGTAGGCGGCGAGCCAGTCGGGAGCGTTCATCTCGTGGCGGAGCCTACCGGGGATGCGAGCGCGCCGGCCCGGGCGCTGGCAAGATCCCGCCTCTCAACAAGTGCTTCCCGCCGCAAATACGCTCCGTATCCCGGCGCAAAGCACGGCCAAACGACGAAAGGCGGCGGCAGATGGCAATCCTCGAGGGCAAGGTGGCGATCGTGACGGGATCGGCGCGCGGCATCGGCCGGGCCACGGCCGAGCTGCTCACCACGGAGGGCGCCAAGGTGCTGATCAACGACCTGGACGGCGACGTCGCCCAGCAGACGGCGTCGGAGATCGAGGGTGAGACGATCGTGTTCGGGGGCGATCTGACCCGTCCGGGCGTGTGCGACGAGCTGGTCTCCAGGGTGATCGACGAGTGGGGACAGATCGACATCCTGGTCAACAACGCCGGCTACACGATCGACGCCCCGATCCACAAGATGAGCGACGAGCACTTCCAGCGCATGCTCGACATTCACAACGTGGTCCCGTTTCGCATGTGCCGCGCGGTGGCGCCCCACATGCGCGAGCCGGCCAAGCGGGAGCGCGCCGAGGGCGTCGAGGTGTTTCGCAAGATCATCAACGTGTCCTCGGTCTCGGGCACGATGGGCAACGCCGGACAGGCCAATTACGCGTCCGGGAAATCGGGCGTGGTCGGCCTGACCAAGACCCTGGCCAAGGAGTGGGGGCAGTTCAAGATCAACGTCAACGCGGTCGCCTTCGGCTTCATCGAGACGCGGTTGACGGCCGACAAGGAAGCCTCGAACACGATGCAGATCGACGGCGAGACCGTCCAGCTCGGCATCCCGTCCGGGATGCGTGCCCTCGCCCCGAACCTGATCCCGCTGGGTCGCCCGGGCACGCCCGCCGAGGCGGCGGGCGGAGTGTTCCTGCTCTGCACGCCGTGGGCCAACTACATCACCGGCCAGATCCTGGGCGTCACCGGCGGTCAGTGGGGCGGGATGATCTCCTGAGCGACCGCAGGGCGCGACGGCGAGGCGGCGGGCAGCCCGTGGACCGGGCGCCGCCGCGCCGGCCGCTAACGTGACCGCGGATGCAGCTCGCAGCCACCGCACTCGCCGAGCGCGGTCCCCGGAGCGCCGGCCCCCTCGTCGTCGCGCATCGGGGGGCTTGGGAAGCCGCTCCCCAGAACTCGCTGAAGGCCTTCGAAGCGGCCGTCGAGCTCGGCTGTGACGCGGTCGAGCTCGACGTCCGGCGAACCGCCGACGGCCGGATCGTGGTCGTGCACGATGCCCGGGTCCGGGGCCGTCAGGTGGCACGTCTCGGACACGATCAGCTGCAGACGCGGATGAGGACCGGCCAGGCGCCGGTGCTCGACGCGGTCCTGGAGCTCCTGGCCGGACGGATCGCGGTCGACATCGAGCTCAAGGAGAGCGGCTATGTGGCGCAGGTCATGGCGATCGTCGCCGGGCGCCTGACTCCGGACCAGTACGTGGTCACGTCGTTTCGGGACGCGGTGCTGCCGGCGGTCAGGCGTCTCGCCCCTGAGGCCCGCACCGGCCTGCTGGTCGGCCCCCGCCGGGGGCCGCTTGACCTCGAGCGCCGGGTGACGCAGGCGGGCGCGGACTTCCTCGCCCCCCAGGCCAGCCTCGCCCGCGCCGGCCTGCTCGGCTGGGCGGCGGCCCGGGGGCTCAGAAGCTGGGTTTGGACGGTCAACGACGCTCGGGCGCTGAGGACGTTCCTGGGCGACGCGCGGGTGGAGGCGGTCATCACCGATCGTCCCCAGCGCGCGCTGGCGATCGCAGAAGCCGGCGCCACGCCGGGCGCGTGAGCTCTCGTCAGGGCGACGACAAGCCCGAGCCATGAGCCAGTAGCTAGTGGCTCACCGCGGCCGCCGCAAGCTCCGAGACGAGCTTGTCCTCGTAGAACCGCTCGAGCGCGAACGGCGCGATCAGATCGGGCTGACGGCCGGTGGCCACCAGCTCGGCCAGCGTCTTGCCGACGATCGGCGCGGCCTTGAAGCCGTAGGTCCCCCAGCCGGCGCTTACGTGGAAGTTCTCGACCTCGGTCTGACCGAGGATCGGGCTGTAGTCAGGGCTGATGTCGCACAAGCCGGCCCAGCTGCGCAGCAGGCGCGCCCGCTCCAGCTGCGGGAACAGCTCCAGGGCGTGGCGGCAGACATCCTGCAGGAAGTTGAGCGTGCCCTGCATGCGGTAGGTGGCCCAGGGCTCGATCTCGGCGCCCAGCAGGAATTCTCCCCGGTCGGTCTGGCTGATGTAGACGTGCATCTGCGAGGAGACGATGACCACGTCCAGCAGCGGCTTGAACGGCTCGGTCACGCACGCCTGGAGGATGTGGGTGGTGATCGGCAGCGCCACCCCGGCCATGTCGGCGATCAGCGTGCTCCAGCCGGCCGTGCAGTTGAGGACCTGGCCGGCGTTGATCGTGCCCCGGTTGGTCTTGACACGGGTGATGCGTCCGTTGGAGCGCTCCATCCCCAGGACCTCGGTGTCCTGGTGGATCTCCGCGCCTCCCTGATCGGCTGACCGGGCCAGCCCCCAGACGACGGCGTCGTGGCGGATGATCCCGCCGGGCGGGTGATAGAGCGCGCCCATGATCGGAAACGTCGCCCGGCGGTCATCGACCTGCATCGCGGGCGCCAGGCGCTTGATCTCATCCGGACCAATCAGGCGGGAGTCGATCCCCTGAAGCCGGTTGACCTCGGCGCGGTTGGCCATCACGAACATCGCCCGGTCGGAGTGAGCGAGGGTGAGATGGCCGCATTGCGAGAACAGGAGGTTGAAGTTCAGCTCCTGGGAGAGGCCCTCGTAGAGCTTGATGGACGCGTCGTAGAAGCGGGCGCCCTCGGGAGTCTTGTAGTTGGAGCGCAGGATCGTGGTGTTGCGCCCGGCCGCCCCCGAGCCGATGTAGCGCTTCTCGAGGATCGCCACGTCGGTGATCCCGAGCTGCCTGAGGTAGTGAGCCGTGGCCAGCCCGTGCGAGCCGCCGCCGACGATCACGACGTCGTAGGAGCGTTTGAGCTCGGATCGGGGACGCCACATCCGCCGCCTGCGGAAGATGTCAAGCACCGACCGGCTCCCCCACGGGCTCGGCGCCGGCGAGCGCCTCCAGGGCATCGGCACCGATCGGCCGGCCTCCGAGGTGCTCCGCGGCGTCGGCGAGGAGCGACCACATGTACTCCCCGGTGGCCCAGCCGAACAAGACCAGGAACCGGTGCTCGGCTTCGCGGATCAGGATCCCGGGCTGGCGGCCGATCGAGCCCGGGCGCAGGGCGCCGACCGGGGTGACCGCCGGGCGGAGGTCAAGCGCGCAGAGGCGGGCGAGCACCTCGGCGGCCAGCGGCCCGACCAGCGTCAGCGCCGCGTAGTTGGTGGTCACGTCGACCAGGGTCGTGTCCCGGGCCCCGGCGGCGCTCATCCGCTCACGCGCCGCCGACGATTGGCCGACGATCAGCGCCCGGGCCGGCGTCAACCGGCACCACCAGGCGCCGGCCCGGCGCACCGCGGTGCGCAGCGGCAGCGGCGTCCCGGCGACGGCGTCGATCGCGTCGGAGGCTCCCTGCAGCTCCAGCTTGGTCAGGTGCGACACGTCGGCCCAGGCGGCCGTTTCGCCTTGCCCGCGCCCGCCTTGCCCGCGCCCGCCTTGCCCGCGCTCGCCTTCCCCGCCCCCGCCGAACGCGACCGCGACGTTCCACCCGCCACGGATCTCGAACCGGGCGCCGGCCGCGCGGGCCAGCGGCTCCATCGAAGACCGGGCCAGCGCACCGGCAGCCGCCGGCGTCAGGAAGTCCAGGCTCACGAGCGCAGCACCTCGCCCTCGGGGTCATAGAAGGGGCGGGTCTGGACCTCGGCCGCCAGCCGTCGCCCTGCGTCGGAGATCGTGATCCGGGTCCCGTCGCGGGCCAGCCGCTCGGGGACCCAGGCCATCCCGATCGCGCGCCCGAGCACCGGGGAGTGGCGCGAGCTCGTGACCTGCCCGGCGGGCGCTTCCCGCTCGTCGAGCACCACCGCGCCCTCGGCCGGCACGTCTCCGTCGGCCAGCCTGAACCCGACCAGCGCGGCGCTTGGCATCTGCTCCGCATGGTGCGCGAGCGCCCACTTGCCGATGAAGTCCTGCTCCTTGTCGAGCTTGACGATCCAGGACAACGCGGCCCCGGACGGCGTCGATTCGGAGTCGGTGTCCTGTCCAACCAAGATGTGCAGCTTCTGCAGGCGCAGGATGCGCTGGGGCTCGAGGCCGAAGGGCCGCAGGCCGAGCGGCTCGCCCACGCTCATCAGCGCGTCCCAGACGTGCTCGCCGTAGGCGGCGGGGAAATGGATCTCGTAGCCAACCTCCCCCACGAAGCCGATCCGCAGGATCAGACAGTCGACGCCGGCGACGCGGGCCTGCTTGCCGTCCAGGTAGGCAAACTCCTCGTTGGAGCAGTCCAGATCGGTCACCTCGGCCATGATCTCGCGCGCCCGGGGGCCGGCCAGGTTGACCGCGCACAGCCCCTGAGTGACGTCGGTGAGCGTGACCGCGGAGCCCCAGTCGGCCAGCCACCACGCAAACCACTCCTCGACGGCACCGGCGCCGGTCGACGTGGTGGTCACGTAGAAGCTCTCGTCGTCGATCCGGCACACGGTCCCGTCATCGAGGATCCGGCCGGCATCGGAGCTGAGCACCCCGTAGCGGATCCGGCCCGGCTTCAGGGTCGACATGCGGTTGGGATACAGCCGGTCCAGGAACTGCCCGGCGTCCGGGCCGCACACCAGCAGCTTGCCCAGCGTCGAGACGTCGATCAGACCCGCGGCGCGATTGACGGCCAGCGCCTCGCCTTCGGGATCGCCGTAGTCATAGGCCCGGCGCCACTCGCCGGCCCAGCGCACGGTCGCCCCGAGCTCGCGGTGGCGGTGGTGGATCGCCGAGCGCTTGGCCGGTTGCACCGGTCCCCGCCCGCCCCCCGCCAGCACGCCCATCGGCACCGACACCCAGGGTGGCCGAGCCGTCGTGCTCCCAATCGCGTCCAGCGCGTGGCCGGTCCCCTCGGCCATCAGCCGGATCGACGGCAGCTGGCACATGCGCCCCTGGCAGGGGCCCATCGTGACCGTCGTGTAGCGCTTGCACAGCTCGATCGAGTCATAGCCCTCGTCGATGCTGCGCCCGATGTCCTTGCTGGTGACGTCCTCGCACAGGCAGGCAAAGCACTTGCCTGGGTCCCCGCCGCCCGGCGGCGGGGGCACCGCGACCTCCGAGACGGACTCGCCGGCCGAGTCGCCGGGGCGCTCCCACAGATGCCGCTCCCCCGGATGCCGCTCCCCCGGATGCCGCTCCCCCGGATGCCGCTCCCGCAGATGCCGCTCCCGGCCCCGGGACGCGTCGCTCGCCAGACCCAGGGCCTGGGCGGCTTGCAGCCCGGCCAGCTCGCCGGAGGCGCCGACGGCTTCGTCGGAGTCGGCGCCCATCAGCTCACCGGCGCCGTGGACGCCATCGGGAAGCTCGGTCAGCGTGAAGTGCCCGCGGCGGGCGTCGTAGGCGCTCCGGGCGCCCGCCTGCAGGGGCAGCGAGCTGGCGGGGATCGCGCCGCCGGACACGCACAGCAGGTCGCACCCAAAGGCGTGCTCGTCGCCCCCTCCGACCGGAGCGATCGTCACCGCCTCGACGGCCTTGCCTCCCCGGGCCTGCACCACCGTGTGCCCGGCGAACACGGGCACGCCGGCGCGGCGCAGCTCCCGTGCCACCGGGCCGGCCTCGGGGCGCAGGTCCGCGACCGCGACCACGTGCACGCCGGCGGCAGGCAGCGCGGCGGCGGCTTGCAGGCCTCGGTCGCTCGTGGTGGCGATCACGGCGCGCCGGCCGGGGCTGACCGCGTACAGCGCGGCCAGGCGGCGAGCCCCGCCGCACAGCATCACCCCGGGCAGGTCGTTGCCGGCGAACAGCAGCGGCTGCTCGATGGTCCCGGTCGCGAACACGTGCCGGCGGGCGCGCACCTGGTGCAGCGTGTCCTCGCGCCAGACGGGCACCAGGCCGTCGAAGTACCCGAGCGCCGAGCCCCGCTCCAGGATCTCGACCCCGGCCTCGCGGGTCCGCCGCGCCAGCTCGCGCACCGGCCGCGGATCTGACTCGATCAGCTGCTGGCCGCCGGGCTCGGCGCCCTCGTCGGCGAGCACCACGTCGGCTCCCAGCTGCGCCGCCGCCAAGGCCGCGTGCAGGCCGGCGAGGCCGCCTCCGATCACGAGCACGTCCGCGTGCCGGCGGCGGTACTCGGTGCGCCATTCGCGCTCGGGCTGCTCCGGGCGCAGCCGGCCCAGACCGGCGGCGTGGCGCAGGACCTTCTCGTACAGCGGCCACAGCCGCCGGGGGCGGATGAAGGTCTTGTAGTAGAAGCCCGGCGGCGTGAACGGACCGCCGACGAGGTCGATGGCGCGCATCGCGTCGAGCTCCAGCGAGGGCCGCGCGTTGAGGTGCGTGACCTCGAGCCCCTCGCGCACCGGTTCGACGCAGGCACGTGCCCCCGGCGCGCCGTCGATGGCGCAGATGCAGTTCGGACACTGGCCGGCGACGCACAGAAGGCCGCGCCGGCGGTGGTACTTGAAGCTGCGCGAGAACGTGCGCCGGCCGGCCGCGTACAGCGCCGAGCCGATCGTGTCGCCCTCGTAGGCGGGCACCCGCTTGCCGTCGAAGCTGAAGCTGATCGGCTGGGCGCGATCGATGCGCTCGCCGGCCTGGGGCACGAGCCGGGCGCGGTCGATGCGCTCGCCGGCCTGGGGCGCAAGCCGGCTCATCGCAGGTCTCCCGGCAGTACGGTGAGCCTGACCTGGTTGGTCCGGGTGTCGCGCTCGGCGAGAAACCAGGCCCGGCAGCCGGAGCGGTGAAACCACCACTCGCGCTGAACGCCGGCGACGTTGGCGCGAAAGTAGTTGTAGGCGTTGAGCTCCCGGAAGCTCGGGCGCTCCCGGGGCCGGCTCGTGACCTCGCCGCCGTACGCGAAGTCGGTGACCTCGCGCGCTCCGCAGTTGGGGCACGTGAGCAAAAAGGACACGACCGCGCACGCTAGGACGCTCCCTTGATCCTGTCCAATACGGAATTACGATTGACTGATCTGGCTACCGAATCAGAGGAGCTGATGTGGAACTGCGCCAGCTGCGCTATTTCGTGGCCGTCGCCGAGGAGCTTCACTTCCGCCGCGCGGCGGCCCGGCTGCATATCTCCCAACCCCCGATCAGCCAGCAGATCGCCGCGCTCGAGGAGGAGCTCGGCTGCCGTCTGCTGGTCCGCACCCGCCGGCGCGTCGCGCTCACCCCCGCCGGCGAGGCCTTCCTCCGGGATTCCCGGGCGATGCTGTCAGAGCTCGAGGCCGCCGTCACCTCGGCACGCCGGATCGAGACCGGACAGGTGGGCGTGCTCCGGGTCACATTCGTGGGCTCCGCGCTGCTCTCGATCGTGCCCGGGACGGTCCAGCGCTTCCGGCGCGCCCGGCCCGACGTCGAGATCGAGCTCCGCGAGCGCTCGACCGTCGAGGGGCTGCGCGCCGTGAGCGCCGGCGCGGTCGACCTCGCGCTGGTCCGGCCGCCGATCGAGCCCGACGAGCGCCTGCGCAGCGAGCGTGTGATGCGCGAGCGCACGATCGCGGCGATCCCCACCGCAGATCCGCTCGCCAGGCTGCGCCGGATCCCGCTGCGCCGCCTGGCCGCGCAGCCCCTGGTGCTGTTCCCGCGCCCGCAGGCACCCGGGTTCCACGACCTGCTGACCGGCCGGATGGCGGCGACCGGAACCTCTCCCCACGTCGTCCAGTACGCGCCTGAGATGCTGACCATCATCGGGCTGGTGGCCGCCGGGATCGGGGTCTCCCCGGTCCCGGCCTCGATCTCTCGCCTCACGCTCGACGGCGTCACCTACCGCCCGCTGAGCGGCGCGCCGGACACCGAGCTGCTGGCCGTCACCCGGGCCGACGACGACTCGCCGCTGGTCCGGGCGTTCGTCGCCGACGCGCGGGGGCATGCCCATCCCGGTGAGCGCGACGAACGCTTCGTCGGGCCGGTCGCCGCTGGTGACGAGCTCCCACACGGGATGTAAAGGCGGCCGTGGACGCCGGACCGTGACAGCGACACGCCCAGCGTGACCGCTTCCCAGGGCCGAGCGTCAGCGACCGTAGCGGCAGCTGATAGACACCCAGAACGGCGGCTGACTAGCGATGTGGCCAGGGCCGCCGGCGTCGCCGACGTGGGGCGGGTGTGTCGGGAGGTTCGGGATGGAGCAGGCGCACGCCGACTAGCTGTCCTTCGTGATGAACGCGCTCGATGGCGTAGCCGTTCATCTCCAGCTCGGAGACGACGGCCGCGGGGAAGTTAATCCCGGCGGCGTGCAGTTCGGCAAAACCGACGGGCTGGTCCCCGGCTTGGCGCAGTCGGGCCACCAACCTCTGTTGCTGGGCGTCAAAGGGACGTCTGCTTTGTGCTGTAGCCGTGGGATGCCTTTTTGATCGCGCCAGCGTTCGCGAGTTGGGTGAGGTGGGTTGCGACGCTTCCGGGATCGAGGTTCAGGCGCTTGGCGAGATCACCGGCGGTGCTCCCCGGGTGCTTGGCGAGGAACTCGATGATGCTCGCCTCGGTGTCGCCCTGACGGCGGCGCGCGGTCGCGCGCCTGGAGCTCGCTCGTCGCGCAGTCGCACGACGTACTGAGCGAGCCGGGGCGACCGCGAGGCCACCTTCTGAAACTTGGGCTAGGACTTCAACTCGCGGCATGTGGGCTCTCCGTTCATCCGAATGCGGCATCAGCAGGTTTCTGTAGTCGTGCGACTCCCTCACGTACGCGTAGCGTGGCCGCTCGGTGTGGGTCGGGTCTGCGTTGGTCCGAGGGCCGATCCGCTTGCGGGATGTTCAGGCGTCGTCGGGCATCGACCGCCAGCCAAAGCCGCCGTGTCCCGCGGTCACGAGCCCCCTCGCCTGGCCTGCGCGCTGCCTGATTGCGTCGTGTCCGCGCCATAGCCTGAGAGCCTTCCCCGTCCCTCGATTAGGAGCCGCGCGGAGGAAGAGGGGCTAGAACCCCCGAGCGTTCATCAGGTAGGGACGAAGCCACCGGAACGGTGGGATAACGCCGGTAGAAGTGGCTTCCGGCCCCGCAGTCAAAACCGGTAACCCCCGCCTCTCGCCTCGTGGCGCAGTCGCGCCGTTGGTGGCATTCGAGCTAGGGCTGAGAATTCTGGCCGCAGGGCCAGCACCACAACCGACAGTACTCCTATCGCGGACGGTTTGAGCAAAATCCCAACATTTCGTCGTAATTTTTCACGAACCAGGTGCGAAAGCGGCCCAGTCACGTTTGGGTCAAGAACGTGACCCTATGAGACGGCCCATAGGGCACCTGACCACAAACGTGACCCAGCCGGCCGAGAGGCGCGTTCTAACCGACGGGCTCCGGCTGGGCGGCGATGAGAGCGCGATGAAGGCCGTTCGCGGCGGCTGGGACACTGTCGGTTCCGGGGGACGCAGGCGGCGCAGTGATTGGGCGTCAGGGCACATCGGGCCGGCGCCGATGCGGTCGGCAAGCGTGCCCGGCGCAGGGCAGCTTCACTCACTGGTCTTGGAAAGCGAGCAGGCGAGCGCTGATTGGTCCTTGCCGATAGACGGCTCGGTCGATAATGGCGAGGTCCAGTCGGCTAGCTTTCTCAGGACCAACTCGATCATCAGCCCGCGGCGCTCGTCAGGCGGCCTGAGCCTGGCCACCCTGGGCGCGGGCGGCCTGCAGCGTGTTGCCGAGCAGCATCGCGATCGTCATCGGGCCCACCCCGCCGGGAACCGGTGTGATCAGCCCCGCCGCCTCGCTCGCCGATTGAAAGTCGACGTCTCCCACCAGGCCCTGCTCGGTGCGGTTGATGCCGACGTCGATCACCGTCGCTCCCGGCTTGATCCAGCTTCCCGAGACCAGCCTGGGCCGCCCCACGGCGGCGATCAGCACGTCGGCGCGCCGGCAGACCGCCGCCAGGTCACGCGTGCGTGAATGGCACATCGTGACCGTCGCGTTCTCGGCCAGCAACAGTGCCGCCACGGGCCTTCCGACGAGATCCGAGCGACCGACCACGACCGCCTCGGCGCCTTCGAGCGCCACGTCGTAGCGACGCAGCAGCTCGATCACGCCCGCCGGCGTGCACGGCCGCAGACCGGGCAGGCCCTTGGCCAGGCGCCCGACCGAGACCGGCGTCAGACCGTCCACGTCCTTGTCGGGTTCGATCAGCGTCGTCAAATACGAGCCGTCGATCTGGGGCGGTGTCGGGAGCTGGAGCAGGATCCCGGACACCCGGGGGTCGGCGTTGAGCGCCGCCAGCAGCTCCGCCACCTCCTCCTCGGTGGTGTCGGCGGGGAGGTCGTGGGCGAAGCTCTCGATCCCCACCTCGGCACTCGCGCGCTGCTTGCCGCCCACGTACACCGCCGACGCCGGATCGTCGCCGACCAGCACGGTGGCCAGGCCCGGCCGCGCTCCGCCACCGGCCACCCAGGCCTCGACCTGCTCACGCACCTCGGCGCGGACCTGCTGGGCGACAGCCTTGCCGTCGATCACGTGAGCGCTGCGGCGATTGGCTTGCTGGGCGTCCATGACCGACCTCACGTTAGCGTCGGCACCCCTGGACGCCCCGCCGCCTCCTGTGGGTGCTGCCTCGCCGGACGCTGTTGCCTCGCCCGACGGTGTTGCCTCGCCCGACGGTGTTGCCTCGCCCACCCGCATCCCGGGGCGATCCGCAGAAAGGTTGCGTCCGGCTCGCAGATTTTCTACATACGACCCGCCTGACGACCGTTTCGCAGAAGATCCGGGCCGCGGGGCGCAATTTTCTGCGGGCTGCGCGGGACCGCGCCCACGACCCCGGGTTCCCCGCCAACCGCGACCGCGGGTCCCCCGCCAACCGCGACCGCGGGTCGTCCGCCCCACGGCCGGCCCGAGGTTCATAGAGTCCCGAGCCGTGCTGATCCGCCACGCCGACCCTGACCGCGATGCCGCCGCCTGCGTGGCCATCTACGCACCCTCGGTGACCGAGGGCGTGGCCTCGTTCGAGGAGCGCGTGCCCGAGCCCCCGGAGTTCGCCGATCGGATCCGGTTCATCTCCCGTGACTTCCCGTGGCTGGTGGCGGAGGTCGACGGCGTCGTCGCCGGCTTCGCGTATGCCTCCCGCCACCATGAGCGCGCCTCCTACCGGTGGGCGGTCGACGTGACCGTGTACGTGGCCGGAGCTAACCATCGCCGGGGCGTCGGGCGCGGGCTGTATCGGCCGCTGCTGGAGCTGATCAGCCGCCAGGGGTTCTATGAGGCGTGCGCCGGGATCTCCCTCCCCAACGAGGCCAGCGTCGCCCTGCACGAGTCGCTCGGGTTCCTCCCGGTCGGCGTCTACCGGGACATCGGCTTCAAGCTCGGGCGCTGGTGGAGCGTCGGCTGGTGGCAGCTCACGCTGCGACCCCACGATCCCGATCGCGCCCCCGCGGAGCCCGGACCCCCGCTGCGGCTCGACGCGCTGCGGTGACCGAGGACTAGTCAGCTGCCACCGGCAGCTCCAGGGTGAACGTCGACCCCCGGACGTTCACCCGGCCCCCGTGGCCGGCGGCGATCGCGGCCACGATCGAGAGGCCGAGTCCCGACCCGGGACGACCGGAGGCGTTGGGACCCCTCCAGAAGCGCTCGAACAGCCGCTCCCGGGAGCCCGGATCGGGACCTTGCCCCGCGTCGGCGACGCTCAGCAGCGCCCGGGAGCTCGCCGTCGTCAGGCTCACGGTCACGACCCCGTCGGCCGGCCCGTGGATGAGACCGTTCTCGATCAGGTTGCTCAGCGCCCGCCGCAGCGCCTGGTCGTCTCCGAGCACCGTCGCCGGCTCGAGCTGTCCCACTCGCACCCTGCCGTCGCCGTACTCGGCGGCCACGTCGCGCGCGAGCTGCTGCAGCGCCACCGGCCCGGTGACCGCCTCCGTCCGGTCGGCCCGCTCCAGCGCCAGCAGCGAGTCGACAAGCCGCGCCAGTCGCTCGGCGTCGTGGCGGAGCTCGCCCAGCAGCTCCTGGTCGGCACCGTGGCGAGCCGCGTACTCGACGTTGCCCAGCAGCGCCGTCACCGGGGTACGCAGCTCGTGCGAGGCGTCGGCGAGGAACCTGCGCTCTCCGGCCCGGGCCTGCTCGAGCGCGGACAGCATCCGGTTGAGCACGCCGGTCAGCTCCCCGATCTCGTCGGGGGTGGTGTCCTCGGGCAGCCGGCTCGCGGGATCGGCCGTCCGCTCGATCTCCGCCGCCGAGTCGGCGAGCGACCGCAGCGGAGCCAAGCCCCGGCGCGTGAGTGCCGCGGCCACGATCGCCGCCAGCAGGACCACCCCGGCCCCCGCGAGCGCCACCACCACGCCCAGGCGCCCCGTGGTGTGGGCGATGTCGCTGGTATCGGAGGCCACCAGCACCGCGCCCCCGGCGGCCGGACCGCCGGCGTCGGCGATCGGTGCCACGTACAAGCGCAAAGGGCGCCCGGCCAGACTGATGTCCTCGACGCCGGTGCGCCCGCTTACCAGCGCCGCCCTGACCAGCGCGTCCTGAGGTAGCAGCTCGGCCCCCAGCGCCAGCGAGCGGGCAACGATCCGGCCGTGGGCATCGATCACCTCTACCGAGATCTGGCGGCCGGAGACGGGGCTCTCCAGCGCGCCCGGACTGTCGAGCACGGCCGGAGCCGAGACGGCCAGCTCGGCCACGTCCTGGGCCCGCTGGCGCAGCGCGGAGTCAAGCGAGCTGCGCAGCTCGTGGTTCACGACCGCCACCGTGATCACGGCGAACAGGACCACCGCGGCCAGGATCGAGGCCGCGGCGGCGACCGCCATCCGGACGCGAAGGGTGCGAAGCAGTTTCAAGACGCCACTCGGGAGCGCAACGCCCCCATGATGCCCAGGCCGCCTCGGGGGGCCGCTCAGGCCCGCAGCACGAAGCCCGAGCCTCGCACCGTCCGGATCAACGGCGGCGGCCCGAGCTTTTGCCGCAGCCGCGCGATGTAGCGGTCGACGACGTTCGATTCCGCGGCTCCGTTCCAGATCTCCTCCAGTGCCCGCTCGCGGGTCACGGTGCGCCCGGTCTCGCGCAGCAGCAGCTCGAGCAGCGCCGCCTCGCGCCCCGTCAGCTCGAGCGCCCGCGGGCCGCGGCTGGCGCGTCCGGTGCCCACGTCGAGGGTCAGGTCGGCGTAGGTCAGCATCGGCTCGGACACCCGGCCGCGTCGTGTCAGCGCGCGCAGCCGCGCGATCAGCTCCGAGACCGCGAACGGCTTCACCAGGTAGTCGTCAGCGCCGGCCTCCAGCCCGGACACCCGGTCGGCGACCGCGTCCCGGGCGGTCAGCATCAGGATCGGCGTGGCCAGGCCCTTGGCGCGCAGTCGCCGGCAGACCGCCAGCCCGTCGATCGCCGGCATGGCGACATCGAGCACGATCACGTCGGGCGCCGCGCGTTCCACCGCCACCAGCGCCGCCCCACCGTCGGCGGCCTGGGCCACCTCGAAGCCCTCGGCCGACAGCGTGCGCGTGAGCATCCTGCGCAGCGGCGGGTCGTCGTCGACGACCAGCACCCGCTCCGTGTCCCCCCCGCCCACCCGGCTCTCAGCCACCCGCCACGTCGCGGCGCACGAACACCAGGAAGGCGGCGCTGATCGAGACGACGCCGTAGATCCCGCACACCCAGATGGCGCGGATGATCGGGTCCCAGTCGATCGGGGTGCGCAACAGCCCCTGCCAGGCGTTGAACTGCGTGCTCAGCAGGTAGGGCTGCACCCCGCTCAGGCCGGGCAGGATGCCGATCAGCTGGAACAGCAGCGAGGCCATCAGCGTGCCCACGACCGCGGCCGCGCTGTTGCGCGTCACCGACGAGAGCAGCAGTCCGATGGACACGATCGCGGCGATCGGGATCAGATAGATCACCAGGCTGACGTACACCAGCTCGAGCGCCTTGGGGGCGGACACGATCGTGCCCGACAGGCTCTGCAACGGGTTGAAGCCCGACTGCAGGCTGCCCGCGATCACCGCCACGGTGCCGCACAGCAGGATCGCGAAGGCTGCATACGTGGCGGCCACCAGCGTCTTGCCCACGAACACCTGCCAGCGCTCCAGCGACCGCGTGAAGATCGTCTTCAGGGTGCCGTTGTGGTCCTCGGAGGCGAAGATGTCGCCGGCCACCAGCGCCGCGATCAGCGGAAACAGCCAGATGGCGCCGAACAGGAGGATCACCAGCGGGATCGCCAGCCCGCTGCGGTCCACGTAGTCAGAGAAGGCAAAGCCGCCGCCGCGCTCGCTGCTGCGCCGCAGGTGAACCGCCACCACGAACAGGATCGGAACCAGGAACGACGCTCCCAGTCCCAGATAGGTGCGCTTCTGGTGGCGGAGCTTGAACAGCTCCCAGCGGTAGACGGTGCCCACGCCGGGCATCAGCTCGCCGCCTGGGCCGCCGGCGCCGGGTCTCCGTCGGCGACCCCTCCGCCGGCCATCGTGCCGTCGCCTTCGGTGAACGAGAAGAAGAGATCCTCGAGCGAGACCGTCTGCGGCGCCAGCGACTTGATCAGCGCTCCGGCTTCGACGAGCGCCTGCGACAGCAGGCTGACCGCTGCCGGATCGGCGGCAAACGCGATGTGCCCGTGCTCGACGCGCACCTCGCTGATCCCCACCTGGGCGCGGCACACGGCCAGGGCGCGGTCGTCATCGGTGCTCTCCAGCCGGTAGACCGTGCCGGCGCCCCGCTTGAGCGCCGAGATCTCGCCCTCGTAGACGATCTTTCCCAGGCGCACGATCGCCACGCGGTTGCACAGCTCTTCGACCTCGGGCAGCAGATGGCTGGAGAGCAGCACCGTCATCCCCTGGTCGGCGAGCCTGCGGATCAGCAGCCGCATGTCGCGCATTCCAGCGGGATCGAGGCCGGTGGCGGGCTCGTCGAGCAGCAGCAGCCGCGGCTCACGCAGCAGCGCCGCCGCGATCCCCAGGCGCTGGCGCATGCCGTGCGAGTACCCGCCGACGCGGTCGCCGGCGCGCCCGGTCAGCTCCACCGTCTCCAGCACCTCGTCGACCCGGTCACGGGCGCCGCGGCCGTCATAGGCGGCGAGCATCTCCAGGTTGCGCCGAGCACTCAGGTAGGGATAGAAGGTGGGCGCCTCCACGAACCCGGCGACGCCCTCCAGGGCGTGCACGCTTTCCATCGGATCGCGGCCGAACAGCCTCACCGACCCTTCCGTGGGCCGGATCAGCCCCAGCATCATCCGCAGCGAGGTCGTCTTGCCCGCCCCGTTGGGGCCCAGGTAGCCGTACACGTCGCCGGTGTTGACGGTCACGTCGACGCCGGCCACCGCGGTGAGCTCCCCGTAGCGCTTGACCAGCCCCCGGACCTCCAGCGGGGGCGCCCCCTCCAGCCGCGGCGCCCCCTCCGGCGGCTCGGAGGCGACCGCACCGGGGGGCACCGCCCCGGAGGGGGCGGCGCCGTCACCCGCGGCCGAGCTCACGAACCCGTCGTCGGCAGCGCCCGCGCCGCCTGCTCGGCCGCCGGGCCAGGCACTGAGCCCACCACCGTGTAGGAGATGCCGCCGCGCGTGAACTGGATCACGGTGCCCAGCGCGGTCGAGAGCTCCGTGCCGGTGGCGCCGTGGATCGACACCTTGGGGATGCTCAGGCCGTCGGGGCTCCCCGAGCCTGAGCTGGTCGGGCTGCTCGCGGTCGAGTCGGCCTTCTGCTCGATCACCGCCATCCCGCCGAGGTTCTGCCCGTAGGTGACCAGCGCCCCCGGCTGCCCGCCTGAGGAAAGCAGCGACACGCTCTGACGGGGCAGGCCGACCAGCGACTTTGGAGCCGCCAGCGCGAACGGCAGGCGCGCCGCGACGGCTGCCTTGCCGGAGACCTTGGCGTGGCTGGCGTGCTTGGCCCGCGTGGCCGCACCCGCGGCCTGCTTGGCCGAGCCCATGGTCGAGATGCGCGTCACCTTGTAGCCGGCGGGGGGCTTGATCGTGAACACGGAGTCCGACACCTTGCCGTAGCTGATGCCCGTCGCCTTCAGGTCGAGCACAGGCGTGTTGTTGCCGCGCGCGTAGATCCCGACCTCGAGCGGGACGCCCCGGACGGCATCCCAGGCCAGCTGCGCGGACCCGAGCAGGCCGCCGGAGTGCTTGGGCGAGATCACGACCCGGTAGGCGGCTTGACCGGCGACGTCGGTGGGCTGAGCGCCCGAGACGTCGACGCGCTGCATCAGCCGGTTGAGGTCGGACTGGATCTCGGCGACCGTGGGCAGGCCCTGATCTGCCGACTTGCCCGAGCTCGCCTTATCGGCCTTCTGCGCCGGCAGCGTCCCCTCGTAGACGGTCTGCGACGACGGGTCGGAGATCCAGAACGAGCTCTTGTTGACGACGATCTGGGCGTCGCCGTCGTTTGACTGCAGCTCGATCCGCAGCTGATGATCGGAGGACAGCCACAGCCGGCCGCTCGCCCCCTGCAGGATCGGATCGACCGTGTCGGAGGCGGTGAAGTCCGACGAGTCGATCAGATTGTTGGTGAAGTGGATGCGGGCCGAGATGCCGGTGACCGAGGGGGCCGTGAGCGCCTGATGCAGGGCGCTGGACAGCGGCTGGCGCTTGGGCACCGGCCCGGACCCGGTGGCGGCGACCGCGATCGCGCTGCCGGCGGCGATCGCCACGACGAGACCGACGATCGTGGCCAGAAGCCTGTGGGTGGAAGCTGTGCGCAGGAATTTCATGTGAGGTCTCCGCCTTTCGTGTGTCGAAGACGAATTTCGCAGACAACCTTGAAAGTACTCTGACAGTCGCCCAAGCCGGGCTGGCCTGGCCGGCCGGCGAAGCGCGGCTGGTGGGCCCACCGAGGCGTTGCGCCCGGAGAGGGCGGCTCGACCGGTAGGGTCGGCGCCGTGTGCCGCCTGTTTGGCATGAGCGGGGGCAGCGAGCCCGTCACGGCGATGTTCTGGCTCCTCCAGGCGCCCGACTCGCTCTCGCAGCAGAGCCGCCGCGAGCCCGACGGCACCGGACTGGGCGCGTTTGACGCCGGCGGGCGGCCGGTCGTCTCCAAACAGCCTCTGGCGGCCTTCGAGGATCGGGAGTTCGCCCAGGAGGCCAAGTCGGTCAGCGCGCGCACCTTCGTGGCCCACGTCCGCTACGCCTCCACCGGGGGGCTGACGCCCCAGAACACGCATCCGTTCCTGCAGGATGGCCGCCTGCTCGCGCACAACGGCGTCATCGGAGGCCTGCCCGCGCTCGAGCGCGAGCTGGGGGACGACCTGCGCCTGGTGGGCGGTCAGACGGACTCCGAGCGCTTCTTCGCCCTGATCACGCGGGAGATCCGGCGGGCCGGCGGCGACGTCGCCGGCGGGATCTCGACCGCGGCGCGGTGGGTGGCGGCCCATCTGCCGGTGTTCGCGCTGAACTTCGTGTTGATCACTCCGACCGACCTGTGGGCCCTGCGCTACCCCGACACTCACGACCTGTTCGTGCTGGAGCGCGACCCGGGGGGCGCGGCGGGGGGCGCGGCGGGGGGCGCGTCCGCGGGCGGACTGCGGCACGCCAGCGCGACGCGAATCCGCGTCAGCTCGGACGAGCTGGCGCGGCGGCCGGCGGTGGTCGTGGCCACCGAGCGGATGGACGACGATCCGGGCTGGCGGGCGCTTCGCTCCGGCGAGCTGCTGCACGTAAATGGAGATCTGAGAGTGACCACCGAGCGCGCGCTCGACGCGCCCCCCGCCCACCGGCTCTCGCTCTCTGACCTCGGCGGCCGCGCCGCGGCGTCGCAGGCCGGCGATGCGCCCACCGGCCAAGCGCCCACCGGCTGAGCGCCCACCGGCGGGGCCCGCTGACATGCGGCGCCGGCCCACTCCCGGGGTGTGGCAGCATCCAGGGCCATGAGCGCCCCCCTCCCGCCCGGACCTTCGTGGCCCCGCGTCGTGCAGACGGCGGGCTTCATGGTCGGCGGCGCGCGCTTCCTGGAGGCGTGCCGGCGGCGCTACGGCGACGCGGTCACCCTGCAGACCCTGTTCGACGACCGGTTCGTGATGGTGTTCGATCCCGAGCTCGTCAAGCAGGTGTTCCAGGGATCCGGTCATCAGCTGCACGCCGGCGAGGCCAACGCGCTGCTCGGCCCGATCCTCGGCGAGCGCTCGGTGCTCCTGCTCGACGGCGCCGAGCACCTGCGCCACCGCCGCCTGATGCTGCCCTCCTTCCACGGCCGGCGGATGCTCGCCTACGTCGAGACGATGCGCGCCCGCGCGGACGAGCAGATCGACGGCTGGCCGCTCGACGAGCCGTTCGCGCTGCTGCCCAGCATGCAATCGCTGACGCTCGGGGTGATCCTCCAGACCGTGTTCGGGTATCAGCCCGGCGCCGCCCAGGACGAGCTGCGCGGGCGGCTGCGGGCGATGATCGAGCCGCTCTCCCGGCCCCGGGGGCTGGTGATGATCAGGGCGGTCCTCCGCGGTCGCGGTCAGCCCAAGGCGGCGCGCGAGTTCGAGCAGCGCAAGCGTGCCGTCGACGAGGTCCTGTACGCGGAGATCGCCCGGCGGCGCGACCAGCCTGATCTGGCCGACCGCGACGATGTCTTCTCCGCGCTGCTGCTGGCCGAGGACGAGCAGGGCGCCAAGCTCACCGACCGCGAGATCCGCGATGAGCTGTTGACTCTGTTGCTCGCCGGTCACGAGACCACCGCCACCGGACTGGCCTGGACCTTCGATCTGCTCCTGCACGACGCCCGGGTGTACGCACGGGCGCGCGAGCGCGAGGCCGAGTACCTGGACGCGCTGGTAAAGGAGGCGCTGCGCATCCGGCCGGTGATCCCGGGCGTGGGCCGCGTCGTGCGCGACCAGCCGTTCGCGCTCAACGGCTACGAGGTTCCGCCCGGCATGGAGATAAATCCCTCCATCCGAACCATCCACCGGCGGGCCGACCTGTACCCGAGCCCCGCCCGGTTGATGCCGGAGCGCTTCCTGGGCCCTGACACCCCGGACACCTATACCTGGGTTCCGTTCGGCGGAGGTACCCGGCGTTGCCTGGGCGCGGCGTTTGCGCTGACCGAGATGCGCGTCGTCCTAGACCGGGTGCTGGAGCGGTGCGCGCTGGCGCCCGCCGACGCCAAGCTCGCCAAGACCCAGTTTCGCGTCATCACGCTGGCCCCCAAGGGCGGTGTCCGGGTGCTCCAGCAGCGCCCGCCGCTGCCGGTCGCCGACACCGACCCCGCGGCGGCCGCGGCCGCGCCCGAGCCCGAAGCGGAGTCCGCCGCGGGCGTGGCTGCGCCCGCACCCGATGCGGATCAGCGGCTACCGGCCGCGTAGCGCAGGATCGACAGGTCGGTCAGCCACTCCACCGGCGCCCAGTCGTCGGTATACACCGAGCCGCCCCGCAGCGCCGGTCCGGTGCGCCGGGCGACCGACGCGAGCAACCCCCGCAGCGCGAGCGGGACGCGGGCGCCGGCCGCGATCATGTTCGTCGCGGAGAGCGGCCGTGTGGAGGCGATCAGCAGCGAGTTGTCGGCGCTGAAGCGGTCGCGCACCACGTAGCGGAAAGCCGAGCGCAGCGTGGCGGTCACCACCTGCTCGAGCGCGCCCGAGCTCGGCAGGTGGCCGACGTTGACGATGAACGTGCCGCCGAGGCGCAGGTGCGCGCGGGCGAGCTCGAAGAACTGATGCGTGATCAGGTAGAAGGGGATGTAGGGCTGGCGGTAGGCGTCGAGGAAGATCGAGTCATACCGGGCGTGACTGGCCTGAAGCCACGGCCGGGCGTCGGCCGTGTACAGATGCAGGCGCGGGCCGCCGAGATGGAAGTAGCGCTTGCCGATCCTCGTCAGCTCACCGTCGAGCTCGACGGCGTCGACGCGCGTCGACGGGTAGAAGTGGCCGTAGGCGCGGGCGACGGTGCCGGCGGCGTCACCGAGGATCGCAATCCGCCGAGGCGGACTGGCCTCGCCGGCGAACGGGGCCACCAGGAAGTCGTCCCAGTACCCGCCGGTCAGGTAGCTGCCCGGCCGGTACAGCGAATGGATGGCCACGCCCTCGTTGAGCTGCAGCCAGCGAACCCCGTCGCGAAACTGGATCACCCGGGCGTACTGGTACTGCGTGTCGGCGGAGAAGATCACCCTGCCCCCGGCGACCCCGGCGCCGATCGCCGCGGGGGGAATCGCCAGCGAGGCACAGACGACGCCGGGGACGATCCAAACGCGCCACGAGCGCAGGCCGATCGCGGCCACCAGCGCCAGCGACAGCGCGAACACGATGAACGTCCGGTGGGTGCCGATCGTCGGGATCAGCAGCAGGGCGGCCAGGAACGTACCCACCAGCGAGCCGACCGTGGAGATCGCATACAGGCTCCCGATCGTGCGCCCCGTGTCGGCGACGCGCTCCACGCTCAGCCGGCTGGCGTAGGGCGCCACCGTCCCCAGCAGCATCACCGGGATCGCCACCAGCACGAGCACGGCGGCAAGCGACCCGAGAAAGCCCCCTATCGAGAGCGATCCCAGCGCATTGACCGACAACCGCAGGAACGGGTCGGCCACGAACGGCACCAGCGCGAGCAGCAGCGACGCCAGCAGCACGACCAGGCACAGGCCGCGCAGGTCGGCTCGCCGGTCGGCCAGGCGCCCGCCGAGGGCGTAGCCAACCGACAGGGCGACCAGGACGGTGGCGATCGTGTTGGCCCAGATGATCGTCGAGGCGCCGAAGTAGGGAGCCAGCAGGCGCGCGGCGGCGATCTCGGTCCCGAGGCTCGCGCCCCCGACGACGAACGCGATCGCCCGGACCTCCAGGGGGTTCGCGCTGGCGCGGCTCACCGCGGCCGGGTCGACGCGCTCGCCGGTCAGAGCCGGACCTACGCGTCGGTTTGCCCGGGCCGGCTGGGGGGCGCGGCTGACCTCGGCCATTGCCGGAGATTAGGTAACGCGACCGCGCGGTGGCTTGGTGGCAGCGCAAGGTGGTCTCACCACGGGACAAATCCGGAGGGCGGGCTAACCTTGCGCACCCCATGCTCCTGTACAACTCGATGGTGTCGGGCAACTGCTACAAGGTCCGGCTGCTGCTCGCTCAGCTGGGGATCGACTACGAGCGACGCGAGCTCGACGTGTTCGATCGCTCCGATCGCCCCGAGGTGCTCGGCCAGCTCAACCCGGCGCTGCGGGTGCCGACGCTGGCGTTCGACGACGGACGTGTCCTGGCCGAGTCAAACGCGATCCTGTTCTACTTCGCCGACGGCTCCGAGTACCTCCCCGGCGACGCGTTCGAGCGCGCGCAGGTGCTGCAATGGATGTTCTTCGAGCAGTACGACCACGAGCCGAACATCGCCGTCCTGAGGTTCTGGGAGATGGCGGGGATCCACGCTCCCGAGGCCGAGGTCGAGGCCAAGCGCAAGCGTGGCGCCGCCGCCCTGTCCGCGCTGGACGGTCACCTCGACTCCCACCAGTTCCTGGTCGGCGAGCGTTACTCGATCGCCGACATCTCGCTGTTCGCCTACACGCACGTGGCCCCCGAGGGCGGCCTCTCGCTCCAGCCCTATCCGGCCGTCGAGGCGTGGCTGGCGCGAGTCGCCGCCGCTCCGGGCCACATCGCGATCAGCGACTGACCGCGCCCCCGGCGTTGGCCGGCACGGGCTCTTGGCTAAGCTGCCCCGACATGCGCGAGGCCCTGATCTGCGAGCCGCTCCGCACGCCGGTGGGGCGGTTTGGCGGCATGTTTCGAGATGTTTCGGTCACCGAGCTGGCGACCACCGTGATCAAGGCCCTGCTGGAGCGCACCGGGCTGCCGGTCGATCAGGTCGACGACGTGCTGCTCGGCCAGGGCTACGCCAACGGTGAGGCGCCGGCGTTGGGCCGGGTGGCCGCGCTCGACGCCGGTCTGCCGGTGCAGGTGCCCGGCCTTCAGATCGATCGCCGCTGCGGCTCGGGACTGCAGGCGGTGCTCGAGGCCTCGATGCAGGTCCAGACCGGCGTCGCAGACCTCGTGCTGGCCGGCGGCGCCGAGAGCATGAGCCAGACCGAGCTCTACTCGACCTCGCTGCGCTGGGGAGCCCGGTCGGGCGGCGCGATGCTCGAGGATCGTCTGGTCCGCGGCCGGGTGACCGCGGGCGGCAACCACTATCCGGTGCCGGGCGGAATGATCGAGACCGCCGAGAACCTCCGCCGCGAGTACGCGATCCCGCGCACCGAGCAGGACGAGCTGGCCCTACGCTCGCACCAGCGCGCGGTGGCGGCCCAGGAGAACGGCACCTTCGCCGAGGAGGTCGTCCCCGTGGAGGTGAGCGAGCGCAAGTCCGGCACCAAGCTGCTCGATCGCGATGAGCACCCCCGGCCCGACGCCACGCTCGAGAGCCTGGGGGCGCTGCGCCCGGTGATGATCCGCAAGGATCCCGAGGCCACCGTCACCGCCGGCAACGCCAGCGGCCAGAACGACGGCGCCGCCGTGTGCATCGTCACCCACGCCGACCGGGCGCGCGAGCTCGGCCTCGACCCGATGGCCCGCCTGGTCAGCTGGGCGGTGGCCGGGGTCGCCCCGCGCACGATGGGGATCGGGCCCGTGCCCTCCACGGCCAAGGCGCTGCAGCGCGCGGAGCTGTCGCTGGAGCAGCTGGACCTGATCGAGCTCAACGAGGCGTTCGCCGCCCAGGCGCTCGCGGTGCTGCGCGAGTGGAACCTGCCCGATGGAATGGAGCGCGTCAACGTCAACGGCTCGGGGATCTCGCTCGGACACCCGATCGGGGCCACCGGCGGGCGCATCCTGGCCACCCTGCTGCGCGAGCTGCAACGCCGAGGCGGGCGCTACGGCCTGGAGACGATGTGCATCGGCGGTGGCCAGGGGCTGGCTGCCGTGTTCGAGAACCTGCAGACGGCGTGAGCGCGGCGGCCTCGAGCGAGGCCACGCTGCGCGAGGTGATCGAGGCGCTGGCGCCGATCGAGCGTCGCGCCGGTTCCGACGGCGAGCGTCGCGCTGCCGAGTGGATCGCCGGGCGGCTGGGCGAGGCGGGGTGCCATGCCGAGGTTCAGGAGGAGGAGTTTCGCGACGGCTATGCGCGATTGATCGGCGCGCTGGCGGCGACCGGGGGCCTCGCCGGGCTGGCCGCCCTGGTGGCGCCGCGGGCGCGTCCCGTGGCCGGCACCGTGGCCGCCGGGGTGACCCTGGCGATCGCCGATGACATCTCCAACGGGCCCCGCCTCGCCCGCCGCGCGACGACGGCCCCCAGGGAGACCTGGAACGTCGTCGGCGCCTGCGGATCCGAGACTGCGCCCCGGACGCTCGTTGTCCTCGCCCACCACGACGCCGCCCCCACGGGCGTGATCTTCGACGACCGCGCCCAGGCCTGGTTCGGGGAGCGGTTTCCCGGCCTGCTCGAGCGCATCGACACCTCGCTGCCGCTGTGGTGGCTCGTGCTCGGCCTCCCGGCCCTCGTCGCCGCCGGCGCCTACCGCCGCCGGCGCGGGATGCTGGCCGCCGGCGTCGCGGGCTCGGCGATCGCCACCGGCGTCTTCGAGAACATCGCTCGCGCTCCCGTCGTCGCCGGGGCAAACGACAACCTGTCGGCGGTCGCGGTACTCGTGGCTCTCGCCGAGCGGCTGCGCGCCGACCCGATCGACGGCCTGCGCGTGCTGCTCGTCTCCTGCGGCGCCGAAGAGGTGCTGCAGGGAGGGATCCACGGCTTCGCGCGCCGTCACTTCGGCGAGCTCGATCGCGACCGCACCTGGTTTGTGAACCTGGAGACCGTCGGCTCGCCGAAGCTGATCATGCTCGAGGGCGAAGGGCCGATCGTGATGGAGGACTACCACGACCGCTCGTTTCGTGATCTGATCGAGAACGTCGCCCGGCAGGCCGGCGCTCCCGTGCGCCGGGGCCTGCGCGCGCGTTATTCGACCGATGCCGCCGTCCCCAACCGGGCGGGCTATCCGATCGCCACCCTGAGCTCGATGAACCGCTACAAGGCCCTCTCCAACTACCACCGGATGACCGATACCCCGGAGAACGTCGACTACCGAACCGTGCTCCACGCCCTGACCGTCACCGAGGCGGTGGCCCGCTACCTGGCGGCCGGCCCCTGGATCGGCTCCTAGCTAGGCGGCCCGCCACAGAGCGTCGTCGCCCAGCGCTACCCGCGTGGCCCGCCCTTCGGCGACCAGTTGTATGAGCGCCGCCTCGGCCGCCCGCCGATCCGGGGCGTCGTTGCCCTCGGTCATCAGGGCCGCCACCTCCTGGGTGGTCAGGCCGCCCTCGAAGCGGCGCAGCAGCGGCTCGGGCGTGTCGGGCGGCGCCGCCCGGTCCAGGGTGGGGTCCAGGTTGGCGATCAGGACGTCGTAGGCCTCCACCGGCTGAAAGCCGCCCGCCACGAGCGCGCTGCCGTTGGCGCGAAACACGATCGAGGGCGCGGTAAAGCGGACGGGGCCGTCGGTGGACGCGGTCTTTCCCTGCAACTCGGCGGCCGAGCCCGCCGCGGTCCGCGTCTCGGCCTTGTCGCGCTCGTAGGCGTCGGTGACCTCCGGCGAGTCCAGCGCCGCGACGATCGCGTCGGCGTCCACCCCGGGCACGCCGCGCAGCGCGCCACCCAGCGCCTGGTCGTCCTCGAGCACCATCGGCGTCGTGAAGTTGGCGAGCTGGAGCGCCCGGAAGGCCGCCCACTCGGTGCCCGGATTGGCCAGCCGTGCCGCCACCACCGCCCGGCAGGCCCGGGCGGTAGCGCTCAGCCGCGGCTTGGGCGCCGGCGCGAACGGCATCCCGTAACGGCGGAAGGAGAGCTGTCCGAGGGCGCCTCGCACCGGCGTGTAGCCGCGGGCGGCGTACTGGGAGGCCTCCTCGGTCAGCCCTATCAGAGCCAGCCGCCAATCCAGCTGGTCGCCGTAGCGCCATTCGATCACCCGCAGCGCGGGGCTCTCGGAGTAGGCCCAGGGACAGGCCGGGTCGCTGAACAGGGTGGCCGAGATCATTCGGTTGATGCCTCAAGTATATGCGCGAGCCGGCTTCCCCGGTCCGCCGGGGTGTCGACGATCTGCCATGCGGGGCGCACCCGGGCCTGCGAGAAGCCGCTGGCGCGCAGTCGGTCCTCGGCCTGGCCGGCCTCGTCGAAGTGCACGTAGACGGGACCGCGCACGAACGCCGACAGGAGCACGGGAAAGCTCCTGACGGCCGCACCGGCGGCGCTCCCCAGGCGCAGGTCGGAGATGTAGCGGCCGCCGGCAAACTGGGCGACCGTCGTCCCAAACCGCCGCCACAAGCCGTCTACGGCGTCGGGGGTCAGGTAGAGGAGCAGGCCCTCGGTGATGATCGCCAGTGACCGCCGATGGTCGAGCCCGGCAGCCACCGCGGCCAGGCTCGCCGGGCCGTCGTCTGCGAGCGCGTCGAGATCCTCCACCCGGTGGCGGTCGCCCAGGGTCCCGATCCGCCTCAGGGCGCGTCGCTTGCGCTCGGCCATCGCCGGCAGATCGGCCTCCACGTAGGTGAGCGCGGGGTAGCGGCAGGCGAACCGCCAGCCGCGCGGAGACAGCCCGGCCGCGACCTCGATCACCTGGCTCACGCCGTGATCCTCGATCGCGGCCCCGAGCAGCGCATCGATGGCCCGGTGACGTGCCAGCAGGTAGGTCTCCAGCGACGGGCCGCCGACGGCCGCGGTCACCGACATCACCGGGTGCAGGGCGTCGTACAGGATCCGTCCCTCACGGGTGCGAAGCAGCGGGTGCGAGAGCCCGTTGCGCGACCAGACCTCCCCCGTGTAGTGGGCGGTGTGACCGATCGCGTCCGACGAGCTCATGGTGTGGCGGTCTCACGCAGGGTCTCGCCCAGGCGCTCCAGGAACGGGGCCTGAGCCGGGTTGAGCTTTGCGGCCGCGTCCTTCAGCCCGAACCACTGCGCGCGATCGACCTCGGGAAACTGCTGCATCCCACCGGACCGGGGCGGCCACCGCATCGTGAACGTGTTGCTGTGGATCTGACCGGCATCGAGATCCCCGCGGATCGCCCAGCCGCGCACGCGCTTGCCCGACTTCAGCCGCACGTCGCCGAGGTCATGCGCCTCCCCCGCCGGCGGTGGCGATCCCAGCTCCTCGGCGAACTCCCGGCGCGCCGCCTCCAACGGATCCTCGCCATCGAGGTACTCGCCCTTGGGAATCGACCAGGCGCCGAGATCCCGCCGCGCCCAGATCGGGCCGCCGGGATGCACGAGCAGCACCTCGAGCGCGGCCGGCGCCTCGCCGGCCCGCCGGTACAGGAGGATCCCCGCGCTCTGGAGGCGCGATCGCCGAGTCTCGGTCACGCAGGCCGAACCCTACCCGCGACCGCCGGCGCCCGCTTACGCCTCGTCGGCAGCCGCCAGCGCCCAGTCGGTCTCGCCGGGATTCAGGCGCGCGAGCAGCCGGCGAAGCTCGCCGCGCTCGCTGCTGTCGAGGCCGGCGAGAATCTCGTCCTCGACCCCCTGCAGGGTGCGGTCGACGTTGCGGAGCGCTCGCTCCCCCTTGGACGAGAGCTCGATCAGCGCGCGCCGCCGGTCGCTGCGATCGCGCTGGCGGACGACGAGCTCTGACTCCTCGAGGTCGTTGAGCAGGCACACCATGCTGCTGGCGTCCATGCACAGCCGGTCGGCAAGCGTCTGCTGAGCCGTGGGTCCGTGGCCGCGCAGGTAGCTCAGCGCGACCACGTGGCGCTGGCGGAGGCCCAGGGGCTTGAGCGCCGACTCGAAGCGCTGGCGCACGACCCTGGCGATGCGGGCGATCAGCACCGTGGCGTGCGCGGGCACGATGGTCGCCGAGAGCGGGCGCGAATCGCCGGCCAGAATGTTATTTAGTTGTCTCTTGGAATACACTTTGCCCTAGCAAGATCTTTGTGGGATGCAAGATTAATCGACGTCGGTTCGTCATGCAACCAGTAGGAGGTCTCATGCGTTTCCTGCCTCGTTTCGTCATCACCGGCTCGAGGCGGCGCGCCGCTCTGGTGCTGATTGCTCTCACGTTCGCGCTCGTCGTGCCCGCCTCGGCGTCGGCGGCGCCGTTCGCGGCGCGCCTGCACGCCCCCAACCACTCGCCCACCGCGGGCAGGCTGTGGCCGATCACGGTCGACGTGACGCGCGGTGGCGCCAAGCTCAGCGGCAGCGTGCGCTACCAGTTCGTGTACGACGGCTCGGTCGTCGCCGGCAAGCCCGGTCACTCCTTTAGCCGCGGCGTCTATCGCGACAGCCTTCTGTTCCCCCGGGACGCGGTCGGTCATGCGCTCACGCTGCGGGTCGTGGTCAGCACCAGGTACGGCACCGTCGCCCTCAACTGGGCCGTGAAGGCTCGCGCCTAGCCCGATGCCCGGTGCGCGGGTCGTCCTCGAGCATGTTTCGCGAGCCTATGGCCGAGCGCTCGTGCTCGACGATGTGAGCTTCGCGGTCGAGCCCGGCGAGCTGGTGGCGCTGACCGGCGCGTCGGGCTCGGGCAAGACCACCCTGCTGCAGCTCATCGGCAGTCTTGACCGTCCCACGCGGGGCTCGATCCGGGTGGATGACATCTCCGTTCAGGATCTCGCCCATCCCGCCCAGTTCCGGCGGGACACGGTCGGGTTCGTGTTCCAGCTGCACCATCTCCTGCCCCCGCTCACCGCCCAGCAGAACGTCGAGCTGCCGATGGTCGCAGCCCACGTCCCGCGGCGGGAGCGCGCCGAGCGCGCCGTCGCCCTGCTGCGCGAGGTCGGGCTCGACGACCGGGCTCGAGACCAGCCGGCCGACCTGTCCGGCGGTGAGCGCCAGCGGGTCGCGATCGCCCGCGCGCTCGTCGGCCAGCCCCAGCTGATCCTCGCCGACGAGCCCACCGGGTCGCTGGACTCGGTGGCCTCGCACAAGGTGTGGCAGCTGCTCGCCGACGTCCGCTCCCGGCGCGGGACCACGGTGCTGATCGCCTCCCACGACGCGACCCTGGCCGAGCACTCCGACCGGGCGCTCCGGCTCGTGGACGGCCGTCTGGCGCCGTCGGTCCAGGCGCCGGTCACCCACCAACGAGCGCTGTGACCGGCCTGCTGTTCACGCTGGCCAGCCTCCGGCGCCACCCGGGCCGTACGTTGCTCACGGCACTGGGCACCGCGCTCGGGATCGCGACGATCGTGGCCTTGCTGGCGGTGGCGGGGGGCGCCCAGCAGAGCGCCGGGAACTTCTTCGGCCTCGGCGCCTCGGACCTGGCCCTGTTTCAGAAGGACGCGGCCGATCCGACGACGTCGATCCTCCCGATCGGGATGGTCAAGCAGATCCGCCGCACGCCCGGCATCGCGGCCACGATGCCCCTGATGCTGCTCGTCAACGATCTCGCCAGGTCCCCGGGCGCGATCGTGTTCGGAGCCAACCCCGGCGGCTTCGAGGCCCAGCGGCTGGTGTTCACCAGCGGGCGCATGTACCGGTCTTCGAACGAGATCGCGGTGGGCGACCAGCTGGCCGGCCAGTTACACGTGGCCCCCGGCGCCACCTTGACCGTCGCGCATCGCCGGCTGCACGTGGTCGGGGTCTACCACGTGGGGATCTCCTTTCAGGACCAGGGAGCGTTCATCCCGCTCAGCACGGCGCAGTCGATCAGCGGAAAGCAGGGGGAGGCGACCTCGATCGCGGTCAAGCTCGGCGTCGGCACCCGGCCGGCGGCCGCGCGCAAGACGATCGCCAGCCGGTTCCCGGGCACCACGGTGATCGGCACCGGCGAGGAGGCCACCCGGGCCGGGGCCGACGGGCAGCTGATCTCCAAGGCCGCGCTCGTGATCGCCGTGCTGGCGCTGGTGATCGGTGGCATCGGCGTGATGAACACGATGCTCATGGCCGTGATCGAACGCCGCTCGGAGTTCGCGCTGCTGTCCGCCGTCGGCTGGAGCGGCCCCCAGATCGCCGGTCGGGTGCTCGCCGAAGGCGTGGCCACCAGCTTCATCGGCGCGGCCATGGGCCTGCTGCTGGGCATAGTGGGCGCCCAGCTGCTCGTCAACGCCCTCGGAGCCCACGAGTTCGTGGCCCCTCATGTCACCGCGTGGGATCTCGGCAAGGCGCTGCTGGTCGGCGTGCTGATCGGCGTCCTGGGCGGGCTGTACCCGGCGTGGCGTGCGGCTCACGTGTCCCCCGCCCGGGTCCTGGCACAACACTGAAAGGCTCTCCGGCGCTTCGCTACGCTTGGCCCCGGAGCAGGGCTGGGCCACTTCGTGAACAGCTCTGAGCATCCGCGCGCCATGACCGTCCAGGCTCTCGCCCCACCAACGCCAGGCTACGTCGACGAGCGGTTCACGCAGCCGATCGATCCGAGGAACGCGCGCCCGTGAGCGACCGCTTGTTCGGCGCCCTCGCGCACTTCGTGGTTCGTTTTCGCTGGCTGGTGGTCGCGGCGTGGATCGCCGCGGTCGTGCTCACCTCGGCCGCGTTTCCGAGCCTGAGCAGCGAGGTCAACAACGACAACAGCCAGTTCCTGCCGGCGAGCACTCCGAGCTCGAAAGCGGCGACGCTGGCGTCTCCGGTCCTCGGCTCGATCAACAACAACAGCCGGGTGACGGTCGTCGCCGTGCGCGCCGGGGGCACGCTCGGTGCCGCCGATCAGGCGGCCCTGGCCCGCGTGGTCGCGTCGGCGCGCTCGGTACCCCGGGTCGAGTCGGCGCGCGAGCTCGCGGTCTCCGCGGACGGCAGCGCCGTCACGATCGAGGTCCGCGCCGGGATCAACCAGGCCGACATAACTCGCCAGAAGACGCTGATCAACGACCTCGAGGGCGCCGTCGCGGCCGCTCGGCCTCCGCCCGGTCTGCAGGTCAAGCTCGCCGGGGCGGTGGCCACCAACGTCGCCAACCAGCAGAGCTCCCAGCGCACCGGCAACCAGACGCAGTTGTTCACGTTCCTGTTCATCATCGTGCTGCTGCTGGTCATCTTCCGCTCGCTGCTGGCGCCGGTGATCACGCTGCTGCCCGCGGGCATCTCGCTGCTGGTGTCGACACGGCTGATCGGAGAGCTGGGCGCCCACGGTCTGAAGATCTCCGAGATCACCGAGCTGCTGCTGATCATCCTGATCCTCGGTGCGGGCACCGACTACGGGCTGTTCCTGGTCTTCCGGGTGCGAGAGGAGATCCGGCGGGGCCTCGACGGCCGTGCCGCCGTGGAGCACGCGCTGGTGCGCGTCGGCGAGTCGATCTCCGCGTCGGCCGGAACCGTGATCCTCGCGCTGCTGACGCTGCTGCTGGCGAGCTTTGGCATCTATCAAGACCTCGGCATCCCGCTGGCGATTGGCATCGCGGTGATCCTGCTGGCCGGGCTGACGCTGCTGCCGGCGCTGCTGGCGATCTTCGGCAAGGCGGCGTTCTGGCCGTCGCGGGTCACCGCGGGCGAGGTCCACGACGGAGCGTGGGGGACGATCGCCGCCCGCCTGATCCGCCGGCCCGCGCTGACGCTGGCCGTCGGCGTGGTGCTGTTCGCCGCCCTGGCCGTCGGCGCGCTCGGCTATCACTCCAGCGGCTTCGGGGGCGCCGCAAGCGCGCCCAAGGGCAGCAACGCGGCGGCGGGCAACGCGCTGGTCGCCAGTCACTTCCCGCAGTCAAACTCCAACCCGGCGAACCTGATCTTCCAGTACCGGACGCCGGTGTGGAACAACCCCGCGCAGGTGGCTCGGGCCGAGGCCTCGCTGCGTGCCTCGGGTCAGTTCACGGCGCTCCTGGGGCCGCTCTCGCCCAACGGAACGAGGCTGGCTCCCGCCACCTACGCCCGCCTGCACGCCCTGCTGGGCGATCCGTCCAAGCTCCCGAGCGTCGCTGCACCCGGTGCCCGTGCCGTCTCCACCGTCGAGTACAACGCCTACCGCTCCAGTGCGGCGTTCGTGGGAACCGGAGGCTACGTGATCCAGTTCGAGGCCAGCCTGCGAGCGGGTGGGCAGCAGAGCACGGCCGCGCTCAACGCGACGCCTACGATCCGCCGCGTGGTCACGCACTCGGCCAATCTGTCGGGGGCCACCGACTCGGGGGTGGCCGGCGAGGCCGCCGCCCTGTACGACGTCAGCTCCACGTCCAACAGCGACCTGGTGAACATCATCCCGGTCGCGATCGTCGCGATCGCGCTTCTGCTCGCCGTGGTGCTCAGAAGCCTCGTCGCCCCGCTGTACCTGATCGTCAGCGTCGCCTTCTCCTACCTCGCGGCGCTGGGCGTCGCGACGCTGATCTTCATCGACATCGCCGGCCAGTCCGGGCTCACCTTCATCCTGCCGTTTTTGATGTTCATCTTCCTGCTCGCCCTCGGCGAGGACTACAACATCCTCGTCATGACCCGCATCCGCGAGGAGGCCAAGACGCTTCCCTTATCCGATGCGGTCGTCCGCGCGGTCGCCCGGACCGGGTCGACGGTGACGTCCGCGGGGCTCGTGCTCGCCGGCACCTTCGGCGTGCTCGCGGTGGTGGCCGGCTCCAGCGCCTCGGGCAGCCAGATCAGAGCGGTCGGCTTCGGACTCGCGATCGGCATCCTGATGGACACCTTCGTCGTGCGTACCCTGCTCGTCCCGGCCACCGTCACCCTGCTCGGGCGCTGGAACTGGTGGCCGTCACGCATGAGCCGCCGCCAGGAGCCCGAGCCGGCGGAAGCCGAACCCGAGCTCGTGGGGGCGGACTGAGGCCGCCGCCGGACGCCGGGGCCGGTCTCAGCCCCGGCTCGGGATCTCCTGCACCGACCAGCGGTTGCCGTCGGGATCGCTGAAGAACACGAATCTGCCCCACGGGAACTCCTGCACGTCCCCGACCTCGATGCCGCGGTCGGTGAGCTCGGAGCGGGCATCGTCGGCGCTGGCCACGGTCATCTGCATCCCGGCCACGCTGCCCGGCTCGGAGTCCACGATTCCCTTCCCGATCGCGATCGAGCACGCCGAGCCGGGCGGCGTGAGCTGGACGAAGCGGGTGTCGGCGCTCACCGTGTAGTCGTGATCGGCGTTGAAGCCGACCTGCTCGTAGAAAGCCTTGGCCCGATCGACGTCGGAGACCGGGAGCGCCACCAGCTCCAGCTTGAAATCCATCGCCTTGCTCCTTCCTGGGCCGCCGGTTTTCCGGCGCCCGTTTCGTTTGACCTCGGGGACGATAACCCCGATTGCGGTCGGTTTCGGTCCGCAATTAATGAGATGCTCGGTCCGTGCTGGAGACCTCGACGCGACTGCTCAGCCTGCTCTCGCTGCTGCAGGGCCGCCGCCACTGGCCCGGGGCCGAGCTCGCCGAGCGCCTCGAGGTCGGGCCCCGGACGGTGCGACGCGACATCGAGCGCCTCCGGCGACTCGGCTATCCGGTGCAGGCCACGCCTGGGGTCGAGGGCGGCTATCGCCTGGCGGCCGGAGCATCCCTGCCCCCGCTCCTGCTCGATGACGAGGAGGCGGTCGCGATCGCCGTCGGGCTGCGCGCGGCCGCCAGCCAGGGCGTAGCCGGAATCGGTGAGACGTCGGTACGCGCCCTCTCCAAGCTGCAACCGCTGCTCCCCGAGCGGGTGCGCCGGCGCATCCGCGCCGTCGACGCGGCGGTCGTCTCCTATCCGGCCTCCGGCCCCGCCGTGGACCCCGAGACCCTGCTCGTGCTCGCCATCGCCTGCCGGGACTCCGAACGGGTGCAGTTCGGCTACCGCAGCCATTCCGGCGAGCCCAGCCGGCGCCTGGTCGAGCCCTGCGGGCTCGTGCACACCGGCCGCCGCTGGTACCTGGTGGCCTGGGATGTGGATCGTGGCGAGTGGCGGACGTTTCGCGTCGACCGCATCGAGCCGCGGCCCCGGGCGCAGCGTCGCTTCGTCCCCCGCCAGCCTCCCGAAGCCGACCTGGCCGCCTACGTGGCTGGGCGCGTGTCGGCGGCGCGGGGCAGCTATCGGGTCCGGGTGATCCTGCACGCCCCGTGCTCGCAGCTGACGACCCGGCTGCCCTACACGGTGGGAACGCTCGAGCCCCTGGGAGAAGACCGCTGCGTGCTCCAGACCAGCACCGAATGGCTCGACGGTCTGGCGATTTACATCGCCAACCTGGACGTCGATTTCGAGGTCTCAGAGCCTCCCGAGCTCTCGGCCCGGCTCCGAGTGCTCGCCGCCCGCTTGCAGCGCGCCGCGGTCGTGGACAACGGGTGATGTTCGCGGGACACTGTGGGCATGCCCGTGCCGGGGGTCTGCCGCCACCGCCTGGAGAGGGCGCTGAACGCCGCCTACGGCGACGGCCTGCTCAGCCAGCGCACGTTCATGTACCGGATCGACAGGCTGCTGGGCAGCCGGCTGGTCGATCCCTCAGAGCTCGTCGGCGACCTGCCGGTGCGCGCGCCCGAGCCGGGCCTGGCCACCGTGATCGGTCGGGCCGTCGACTGGGCGCGACAGCTCGTGCGCGAGGCCGCGGCGGCCGAGCTTCCGCTGCTCGCGCTGGACTGGTCAGGCGGTCACGAGACCCTGCTCGTGGGCCGCCACGAGGAGTGCGACGTCGTGCTCGGCGACCGCACCGTCTCCCGCCGCCATGCCCGGTTGCGGTTTCGCGACGGAGGCTGGATCCTGCAGGACCTCGGCTCCACCAACGGCACCACCGTCAACGACGTGCGCGTGGTTCGCTGCCGGCTGCAGCCGGGCGACCAGCTGACGCTCGGTGACCAGCGCCTGCGCGTCGACTAGGCCTGCGCCACCCTAGGCCGCGAGCGCCTGCTCCTCCTCGGCCGGGAGCCGCTCGTCGGCCGCCTCGATCTCCGGCGCGGCTTGCACCTCGGGCCCAACCGGCTTCCGGGCGCCCAGCGCGACGGCGGCGATCGCCGCCGCGACCAGGGCGAACCCGGCGCCCACGGTGAAGGCGAGGTCGAAGCCGTCGGTCAGCGACCGGGCGGCTCCCAGACCGAGCTGTCCCTTCGTCTCGGTGGCCGCGATCGTGCTCAGGACGGCCAGGCCGAGCGCTCCCCCCATCAGCCGCGAGGTGTTCAGCAGCCCGGAGGCCACCCCGCTGACGGTGGGGGCCACGCCCTGCATGGCCACGATCGTCGCCGGGACCAGGGAGAAGCCCATCCCCAGGGCGGTCAGCAGGCCCCCCGCGAACACGTCCGCGAAGTAGGTGCCGCCCGGCGCGATTCCGCTCAGGAGCAGCATGCCGGCCGACATCGACGCCATCGCCGCCGCGATCACCGGCCGGGAGCCGTAGCGCGCCACCACCCGGGGGGCCAGCGTCGACCCGGCGAAGATCGAGAGCGTCATCGGCAAAAAGGCCAGCCCCGCCTCGATCGCGTCGTAGTGGAGCACCTGCTGGAGGTACAGGGTGATGAAGAACCAGGCCGGGAAGTTGGCCCCGTACATGAGCAGCACGATCAGGTTCGCGGCGCGCAGCCGCCGGGACCGGAAGATCGACAGGGGCACCAGCGGCCGGCGGGCGAACCTAGCCTCGACGAGCACGAACGCGACCACCAGGGCCACGCCGGCGAGCAGCGGGATCAGCACCCCGGGCGAGCCCCAGCCCAGGGTGTCGGTGCGGACGATCCCGAACGTGACGCCGGTCAGCCCGGCGGTGATCAGGAAGGCGCCGGCGGCATCGAAGTGACGCTGACCGCCGATCGGAGCGATCTGCGGGATCACGCGCAGTCCGAGGCCGATCACCAGCGCCCCCAGGGGCACGTTGACGGCGAAGATCGCCTCCCAGCCCAGGCCCTGGGTGAGCACTCCGCCGAGCAGCGCCCCGGACGATGCGCCCAGCGCGCCCATCGCGCCCCACAGGGCCAGCCCCCGGTTGCGCTCCCGGCCCTCGGGAAGCGTGCTGGTGATGATCGACAGGGTGGCGGGCGAGGTGACGGCGCCGGCCATGCCCTGCACGGCCCGGGCGCCGATCAGGAGCCCGCGGGACGCCGCGAGCGCGCAGGCCAGCGAGCTGAGCGAGAACATCGCGGTCCCGACCAGGAACACGCGGCGGCGTCCGAGGAGATCCGCGCAGCGCCCGCCGAGCATCAGGAGGCCGGCGAAGGTGAGCGTGTACGCGTTCACGACCCACTGCAGCCCGGTCGTCGAAAAGTGCAGACCGGTGCGGATCGAGGGCAGGGCCACGTTGACGATCGAGACGTCGAGGATGACCATGAACTGAGCGAGGCAGACGACGGCCAGGAGCGCGCCGGTCGAGCTCGGGCGTCGCTGCTCAAGACGATTTCTGATTGCGGGCATGGAGGTAGTGTGCGATCATGCTTATCCAGGTACAAGAGAAGGAGTTATCCTGGTAGTAGAGATCCCCCCCATCGAGCCCGAGATCGCCGCCGCGAGCCACCTGCTGGGCCCGGACGGCAACGGAGGGCAACGCCGCGCCGAGCTGGCGGACTTCTTGCGCCAGCGACGGACGCATATCAAGCCCGAAGAGGTCGGGCTTCCCGGCGGCGGGCGCCGGCGGACGCCGGGGCTGCGCCGCGAGGAGGTCGCGCATCTGGCCGGCGTGGGCGCCACCTGGTACACGTGGCTGGAGCAGGGCCGCGATGTCCGCGCGTCGCTCGACGTGCTCGAGGCTCTCTCCCGGGCGTTGCGCCTGACTCCCGCCGAGCGGACGCACCTGCTGCTGCTCGGCCGCGGCGAGGAGCCGCCGCCCTGCAAGTCCGATGAGCGCGTCTCTCCGACCGTGCGGCGGCTGATCGAGAATCTGGGTCCCAATCCCGCCTTCGTGCTCGGGCGCCGCTGGGACTACCTGGCCTGGAACGATGCGGCGGTCGCCCTCTTCGGCGACTTCGCCGCCGTGCCCCGGGCCAGCCGCAACCACGTGTGGATGTTCTTCATGGATCCGGCGCGCCGGGAGCTGCAGCCCGACTGGGCGCGCAGCGCCCGTCTGATGGTGGCCAAGTTCCGCGCCGACAGCGCCCGCCACATCGGCGATCCGGAGTTCGAGCAGCTCATCACCACGCTGCGCAGCTCCAGCCCGGAGTTCTGCCGGGCCTGGAAGAAGCACGAGGTGGCCCGCAGCGGCGAGGGCCGCAAGGAGCTCATCCATCCCGCGGCCGGCCGGATGGTGTTCGAGCACGCCGTGTTCAACCCCCAGGAGACCCCCGAGCAGCGCCTGATCCTCTACTCGCCGCTGCCCGATCACGACACGCCGGCCAAGGTGGCGGGCCTGCTGGCGCAGTAGCCCGGGCGGCGGCGGCGCCGGGGGTGTTTGGGACTTTCGGACCCTTTTCCGGGACTTACTCCCGAACACCCCCTGACTCAACGCCCGTCATCGGTACATACGTACCAGCATTTGGTACAATTGTACCGACGAATGACGACCCCCGCCCCTCAGAACCCCCGCCCCCGCGGCGCTGCACGCCGGGAGGCGCTGCTCGAGGCGGTGCTCCGGATCGTGGCCGAGGTCGGCCCCGACGCCGTCACCCACCGGCGCGTGGCCGAGGAGGCCGGCCTGCCCGTGGCCTCGACGACCTACTGGTTCGATTCCAAGGAGCATCTCCTGACGGCCGCCCTCGAGCTCGCCGCCGAGCGCGACACCGCCCGGCTGCTCGATTACGCGGCCTCGATCCAGCACACCCACGGCGATCCCCTGGACGCCGCGGTGGTCGCGGTCATCGAGCCTCTGGACGCTGGTCTACCGGCCAGCCGAAGCTCGCTGACAGCCGCGTACGCGCTCATGTTGGAGGCCGCCCGGCGCCCGGCGCTGCGCGAGGTCGCGCGCCGGTGGACGGAGGCGTATCTGCTCACCGTCGGTCAGCTGCTGCAGCGGGCCGGCTCGCGCCGCCCCCGTGAGGACGCCGAGCTGCTGCTTGGCGCCGCCGACGGGCTCCTCCTCGAGCAGCTCTCCACCGGCGCCGCGACCGATCTGCGTCCCCGGCTGAGGCGGCTGGCCGGCGCACTGGTGGGCACCCCGTGACCTCCCTGCGCACCCGCCGCCGCGGCGCCAAGCTCCTGAGCCCGCTGCGCCCCCGGCGCCCGAGCGGATCCGTGCGCGAGCACGACGAGCGCCGGATCGTCGCGCTCGTCCGCGCCCTGCTGCTGTTCGAGTCGGCGATGTACTCTGCGGTGACCCCGATCCTGCCGCACTATGCCCATGCCTTCGGCGCCTCCAAGCCGGCCGTCGGCGTGCTCGCCGCCGCCTATCCCGCAGGGATCCTTCCCGGGTCGCTGGCCGCGGGCTGGCTCGCCACCCGGGTCGGCGTCAAGCGCACGGCTCTCGTTGGTCTGCTCCTGTTCGCGGTCTCGATCGCCGCCTTCGGATTCGGCTCGGACATCGTCACGCTGGACGCGCTGCGGTTCGTGCAGGGCGCGGCCTGCGGCTTCATCTGGGGCGGTGGCCTGACCTGGGTGATCGCGGTGGCCCCGCGTGAGCGTCGCGGCGGGATCCTGGGCTCGGTGATCGGTGCGGCCACCTTCGGCACGCTGGTGGGCCCGATCCTGGGCACGCTCGCGGTCGCCGTCGGCACCCAGATCGTGTTCTCGCTCGTCGGCGCGGCCTCGCTCGGGCTGGCGGCGTTGACCCTGGGCCATCCCGAGCCGCCGGCGCCCGAGCCCGGCATCTCCACCCCGCTGCGGGCGGTGATCCGCAACCCGGCGATCCTGCTCGGCGGCTGGCTGATCCTGCTCGAGGCGGCCACGATCGGCGCCACCGGCACCCTGCTGCCCCTGCGCCTGGCTCGGTTCGGCGCCTCGGGATGGGCGATCGGAGCCACCTTCGTGCTCGCCTCGCTGCTCAGCGCGGCCCTGTCGGCGCCGGTCGGCCGGTTCGTCGACCGCCACGGCGCTCGGCTGCCGCTGGGCGCCGGTCTGATCACGACCGCCGTGCTGCTGGCCGCATTGCCTCTCCCCCAGGCCTGGCCGGCGCTGGCCCTGGTCAGCGTGGTGGCGCTCGGCGGCCCGCTCACCGCCTACACGATCCCGGCGATGTCGATCATCACCGAGTCGGCGGAGCGGGCGGGGATTGCGCTGGTCGTCGCGACCACGCTCCTCAACGTGGCCTGGGCGACCGGCGAGACGATCGGTGCGCCCGCGGCCGCCGGCATCTCCCAGGCCACCAGCGACGCCGTCCCGCTGCTGATCCTGGCCGCGGTCATGGTGGGCACGCTGATCCTGGTGATTCGTGGACGACTGGCGGCCGAGCCCCGCGCACCCGCACCCGGACCCCCGGCGACCTCAGCCGCCGATCAACCCTCGATCGCCGGCTCTTCGCTGACGTCCCGGGCCACCAGGGCGGCGTAGGCGCCGCCGCGCTCGAGCAGCTCCTCGTGGGTGCCCCGCTCGACGATCTGACCGCGCTCCAGGACCACGATCTGGTCGGCGTCGCGGACCGTGGACAACCGGTGGGCGATCGTGATCGTGGTCCGCCCCTCGGCGAGGCGCTCGAGCTCGGCCTGGACGGCGTACTCGGTCTGGGTGTCAAGCGAGCTCGTGGCCTCGTCCAGCACCAGGACGGGCGGGTTTCGCAGCACCGTGCGGGCGATCGCCATGCGCTGCTTCTCGCCGCCGGAGAAGCGGTAGCCGCGCTCGCCGACGACGGTGTCGTAGCCCTGGGGCAACGACACCAGCAGGTCATGGATGCGGGCGGTGCGGGCGGCCTCCTCGATCTCCTCGTCGGTGGCGGCCGGGCGCGCGAAGCGGAGGTTCTCGCGCACGCTGGCGTGAAACAGGTAGGTCTCCTGGGACACGACGCCGACGGTCGCGGCCAGCGAGGCCAGCGTGACCTCGCGCACGTCGATCCCGTCGATCGTGACCCGGCCCTCCTGGGGCTCGTAGAGCCTGGCCACCAGGTAGCCGAGCGTCGTCTTGCCAGACCCGGTCTCGCCGACGATCGCGGTCCGGGTGCCCGCCGGGACGACCAGCTCGATGTGGCGCAGCGTCCAGTCCGCGCCCTCCGCCGGGCGGGAATCGGCGCCGCCCGCCCCGCCGTAGCGAAACGACACGTCCTGGAGCCTGACCTCGCCCAGCACCTCCTCGGGACGCAGCGCCACCGGCTCGTCGGCCTCGACGATGTCGACCGGAAGGTCCAGGTACTCGAAGATGCGATCGAACAGGGCCAGCGACGCCTCCATGTCGGCCCCCACGCCCAGCAGCGACTGGATCGGGAACAGGAGTCGCGTCTGCAGGGTGGTGAACGCCACCACGGTCCCGATCGTGATCGAGTGGCCGAGGAAGCTCTGTCCGGCCAGCCAGTAGATGATCGCCGGCTGGATCGCGAAGGTCATCTGGATCGTGGACATCACCCACCGGCCGGCCATCCGCGAGCGGACCTCGAGGTCGGCGATGTCCTTGGACTCTCCGGTGAAGCGCTGGGCCAGGTCGGTGCCCCGGCCCATCGTCTTGCCGAGCATGATCCCCGACACCGACAGCGACTCGGCGACCAGCGCGGAGAGATCGGCGAGTCGTCTTTGCTGCTCGGTCGTGATCTTGCGCCGCACCTTGCCCACGCGGCGGGTCAGCCACACGAACAGCGGCACGAAGACCAGCGAGATCGCCGCCAGGCGCCAGTCCAGCAGGCACATCGCCACCAGCGAGGCGACCACCGTCGTCGCGTTCTGGGCGATCGTCGTGGCGGTCGTGGTCACCACACTGTCCAGGCCGCCGATGTCGTTGGCGATCCGCGACTGCACCTCGCCGGTGCGGGTGCGGGTGAAGAAGGCCAGCGACATGCGCTGGAGGTGGCGGTAGACGGCGGCCCGCAGGTCGTGCATGACGCGCTGACCGACCTGGTTTGATAGGTAGGTCTGCCAGACGCTGAACGCGGCGCTGAGGATCGCGATCACGATCATCGCCGCCACCAGCTCGGTCAGCAGCGTCGATTCGTGCTTGAAGATCCCCTCGTCCAGGACGTCGCGCAGCAGGAACGGGTTGGCCATCGACAGGCCCGCGCTGAACACGATCATCGTCAGCACCACGCTCAGCCGCAATCGGTACGGCGCAAAAAGCGCCAGGATCCGATGCCGGTCGCGCTCCCGCGACGGGTCCATCAGCGGCGGCGGCTTGCGGTCGCCGCCGCGCAGCGACCGCATGAATCCGCTCCCGCTCACGCCGTGAGACGCCGCAAATCCTCTGTTTCCCGAGCTCATCGGATCCTCATCATGACGTACGGCCGCCGGCTGTCTGCCAGCAGACAGTTCGGCGGCCGGCGAACTGTCTCACAGGTACTCTAGAAACCGTGCACGGCGACGCCGACATCGCCAAGATCGGCGGCCTGGTCGCCGACCCGGCCCGAGCGCGGATCCTGCTCGCGCTCGGAGACGGGCGCGCGCTGGCGGCCAGCGTGCTCGCCGACGAAGCGGGAGTCGCCGCCTCCACGGCCAGCTCCCACCTGGCAAAGCTGGTCGACGGCGGGCTGCTGACGATGGAGCGCCACGGCCGCCACCGTTACTTCGGGCTGGCCGGTCCCGAGGTCGGAGAGCTCATCGAGGCCCTGGCCCGGCTCGCCCCCCCGGCCCCGGTTCGCTCGCTGCGCCAGGGCACCACGGCCCATGCCGTCCGCCGGGCTCGCACCTGCTACGACCACCTGGCGGGCATGCTGGGCACCGGGCTCATGCAGTCGCTGATCGATCGCGGGCTGCTCAGCGGCGGCGATGGGCGCTTCGACCTGGCGACCGCGCGCCGGGACCGGCTCTCCGCGCCCGGCCTGGACCTCGACTACCGGCTCACCGAGGACGGTCTCGCAGAGCTGACGGCGTTCGGGATCGACTTCGAGACGCTCGCGGCCCGGCCGCGGCCGATGATCCGCTATTGCGTGGACTGGAGCGAGCAGCGCCACCACCTGGCCGGAGCGCTGGGGGCGGGACTCGCCCAGCGCATGTTCGAGCTCGGCTGGGTGAGCCGGGCGCGCCGCAGCCGGGCGGTGCATATCACGCAGGCGGGCCAGACGGGCCTGCGGGAGCGGTTCGGCCTGGCGCTCGATCAATTAGCCTCCACCGGATGAGCGACGACTGGCGGCTTCGCGCCGACCTCCACGAGCACGGCATCGCCCATCGACTCAGCGAGATGCTGCAGGCGGAGGAGCTCGAGCACGACCTCGAGCGCTCCTTCGACCAGCGGGTCGTCGTGTCGGTGGACGGACCCGAGCTCTTCTGCTACACGGGCACGCGTGACCAGGCCGAGCGTGCCCGGCAGGTGATCCGCCAGCTCGCCGATCAGCACGGCTGGACGCTCGGGCTGGAGCTCGCCCACTGGCACCCGACCGCCGAGCAGTGGGAGGACCCCGACGCGCCGCTGCCGGCCACCGCGGCCCAGACCGGTGAAGAGCGCGAGGAGCGAATCGAGGCCGAGCGCGAGGAGTCCGCCGAGCAGGGCTACCCGGAGTACGAGGTCCGCGTGCAGTGCTCGGGCCGCCGCGAGGCGGCTCACCTGTCGAGCCGCTTGGAGGCCGAGGGCATCCCCAACGTGCACCGCTGGAGCTACGTCCTGATCGGCGCCGCCGACGAGGCCGCCGCCGCCGAGCTGGCCAGGCGCCTCCAGGACGAGGTCCCCGCCGACAGCCAGGTGATCGCCGAGCGCAATCAGCGCGCGGTCTACGACAGCCTGCCCCGGAGCCCGTTCTCGGTGCTCGGCGGCCCCACCCTCTGAGCGCTGGGCACCGCGGTTGGCGGTCGCGGCCGGCAACCGCGATACTGCGCGTCTTGCGTGATGACAGCCCCAGACAAGATGCAGACGGGCGGCCGGCTGCGGCCCTCGCGCCAATCCCACCCGGGGCCGATCACGAGCCGGCGCTCCGCTTGGGCGCGAGCTCGTTTCCGCCGATTGCCGAGTACGCGTTCCTGTCGGACTGCGAAGCGGTGGCGCTGGTCGCTCCCAGCGGCGCGGTGGAGTGGATGTGCCTGCCGCGAGTGGACTCCGGGAGCGTCTTCGGCGCCATGCTGGATCGCGACGCCGGCTGGTTTCGCCTCGGTCCCGACGGTGTCTCGGTCCCCGCGGCCCGGCGCTATCTGCCAGGGACGATGGTGCTCGAGACCAGCTGGGGTACGGGCTCGGGCTGGATCATCGTCCGCGACGTGCTGTTGATCGGCGAGTGGCATCACCAGCACGACCGCTCCCACACCCACCGCCGGGCGCCCACTGACTACGACGCCGACCACGTCCTGCTGCGCACCGTGCGCTGCGTCAACGGCAACGTGCAGGTACTGCTCGACTGCGAGCCCAAGTTCGACTACGGCCGCGACCCGGCCGAATGGCAGTACACCGGCGAGGGGTACAACGAAGGACTGGCCGTCAGCTCGGACGGCAGCGTGGAGCTCAAGCTGGTCACCGACCTGCGGCTGGGCTTCGAGGGCTCGCGGGCGACCGCGCGCCACCTGCTCAAGGAGGGCGAGGCCGTCTACTGCGCGCTGGCCTGGTCAGAGCACGCCCCACCCGCCGACATCGCGGAGGCCAACGAGCGGCTGGTGTGGACCGCGCACCACTGGCAGCACTGGCTTGACCGCGGCAACTTCCCCGACCATCCCTGGCGCACGTTTTTGCAGCGCAGCGCACTTACCCTCAAGGGTCTCACCTACGCCCCCAGCGGAGCCCTGCTGGCGGCCGCCACCACCTCGCTTCCCGAGGCCCCCCAAGGCGAGCGCAACTGGGACTACCGCTACAGCTGGATTCGAGACTCCACGTTCATGCTGTGGGCGCTGCTCGCGCTCGGCTTCGAGTGGGAGGCCAACGACTTCTTCTACTTCATCGCCGACGTGGCCTCCGGCGAGGAGCAGCTCCAGGTGATGTACGGGCTCGACGGAGAGCGCAAGCTCAACGAGCGCGTGCTCGATCATCTCGAGGGCTACGAGCGCGCGCAACCGGTTCGGGTCGGCAACGCCGCCTACGAGCAGGACCAGCACGATGTCTGGGGGGCGCTGCTTGACTCGATCTACCTGCACACCCGCTCGCGTGACTCGCTTGACGATCGCGTGTGGAAGCTCCTCTCGCGCCAGGTCGAGCAGGCGATCGAGCACTGGCGCGAGCCCGACCGGGGCATCTGGGAGATGCGGGGCGAGCCCAAGCACTTCACCTCCTCGAAGATGTTCTGCTGGGTGGCCTGTGACCGCGGCTCCCGGCTGGCGCAGCTGCGCGAGGACTCAGACCGGGCTCGCCGCTGGAACCAGGCCGCCGACGAGATCCACGCCGACGTGCTCGCCCACGGCCTGGATGAGCGCGGGGTGTTCGTGGCGCACTACGACACCGACAGCTTGGACGCCGCGCTCCTGCTCATGCCCCTGATGCGCTTCCTGCCCCCCTCGGACGAGCGCATCCGCAACACCGTCCTGGCTATCGCCGACGAGCTCACCGAGGATGGACTCGTCCTGCGCTACCGCACCGAGGAGGCCGACGACGGCCTCGAGAGCCACGAGGGAGCCTTCTTCATCTGCTCGTTCTGGCTGGTCTCCGCGCTGTGTGAGATCGGCGAGCTCGACCGGGCGCGAGCCCTGTGCGAGCGGTTGCTCGGCTACGCCAGCCCGCTCGGGCTCTACGGCGAGGAGATCGATCCCATCACCGGGCGCCACCTCGGCAACTTCCCCCAGGCGTTCACCCACCTCGCGCTGATCAACGCCGTCATGCACGTCATCCGCGGCGATCAGGAGCTAGCCGAGCAACAGTCACCCTGGGCCCAATGGCGCTGAGCGGAAGACAGGGTCAACGCCGCCCCAGGCGCACCGGCAGTGTCTTGAGCTGGTTGACGAACCCGGACTCGACGGTCGTCGGGCGCCCCGTGAGCGCCATCGCCGGGTACCGGGCGAGCGTCTCTTCGAACATGATCCGCAGCTCCAGCCGGGCCAGCGCCGCCCCCAGGCAGAAGTGCCGGCCACCCGCGCCGAAGGCCTGGTGCTCGGGGTTGCGGCGCACGTCGAAGCGGTCGGGGTCCGCGTAGCGGCTCTCGTCCCGATTCGAGGAGACGTACCACATCACCACCTTGTCGCCCTCCCGGATCCGCTGCCCGGCGAGCTCGGTGTCGCAGGTGGCGGTGCGGCGAAAGTGCGCGAACGCCGGGAACAGGCGCAGCGACTCCTCGACCGCGCTGGGGATCAGGGACGGCTCGGCGAGCAGCGCCTGGCGCTGGTCGGGCTGCTCCATCAACGCGCGCATGCCACTGCAGTAGGTCGCCTTGGTGCTGTCGTTGCCGGCGGCGACGAGCAGGAAGAAGCCCATCACGATCTCGTGCTCCTCGAGCTTCTGGCCATCGATCTCGGCGTGCACGAGCACGCTGGTCAGATCGTCTGTGGGCTGCTCGCGGCGCTGGGCGATCATCGCCGAGCAGCGGCGGAAGATCTCGGGGATCTCGTTGGCGAGCACGCTCTCGATTCCCTCGGGGGCGAGGTCGGGGTCGCCGGCGCCCAGCGAGCTGTTCATCAGGCGGGCCCAGACGGCATCGTCCTGGGGCGGGATCCCCATGAAGCTCCCGATCACCCGGGAGACGATCGGCTGGGCGACGTCGCTGACCAGGTCGCAGGTCTGCGCACCGTCGAGACGATCGAGCACGTCGATCACGATGCGCCGGATGGCCTCCTCGTGGGCGGCGATCCGCCGGGGGGTGAACCCGGCCTGGAAGAGCATCTTGAGGCGGTCGTGCTTGGGCGGGTCCATGCCGATGAACATCGCCTGCATGAGCTCCATGAACAGGTCTGAGACCGCGGTGATGCCCGTCGCCGAGGAGAACGTCCGCCAGTCGCGGCTCACCGCGTGCACGTCGTCGGCGCGCGTGATCGACCAGTACCCGGCCTCCTCGGGGTAGTCGCTGATGTGCGCGCTCCAGTGGACGGGGCACTCGGCGCGCAGGCGCCCGAACAGCTCGTGCGGCGGCCCGTCGAGCCAGTTCTCGCGCTCGGTAACGCTGACCTGATCGAGGTCACTCCCGGTGAAAGTCACGATCTCCTCCTGACGCTGCCGATGGCCGCCGCCATCTTACTGGCTGGCTGGCCAGCTTAGGCGTCCGGTTCGCAATACGAGGACATTCGAGCTCTTGGGGTGTCTGGATCAGGTTGCAGAGCCCGAGGGGCTGATCGGGTTTGGTGGAGCTTGGATGGGCGGCACCTTGCCGAACTCGCCGAAGGCCAGGGTGCCGTGGTTGTGGTTGGCCTTGCCCTTGTTGCAGACGTCGATCCGCCCTCCGGCGCGCCGCTCTCCCGAGGCCGTGTAGCGCAGCGGATAGGGGGTGCCGGTGGCGGCGACGGCCAGAACGCTCCTCGTGGATCCCGGCTTGTCGCCCGCATCCTTGAGCAGGATCGCGGCCTGGCCGCCGACCGAGCTGCGGCCCGCGATGCTCAACGTACCGTGATTCTCGGCCAGGCAGCGCGCCAGGCTCGCGGGCGCGAATTCGCCGAGCGAGGAGGTCAGGGTATGGCCGCTGGAGCTCGGCACCTGGATCCAGTGGCCGGCCAGACGCACTGCCGGAGCCCCGGACTGCGAGCCCCAGAAGCTGGCGTTCCCTCGGATGTAGGACGCGCCGGGCAAGCCGATCAGGTCGGCGGCGGAGCGGCCGATCGCAAAGCTCAGCGCGACGGACGTCGCCGAGGTAGTGGCCAGGCTGAGCCGGATGTGCTGGTGGCCCTCGACGAGCGTTCCCCGCATCGCGTAGCTACGCGCGTTGCGGAGCGCGCCCGCCGCATCGGCGAGGATCTGATCAGGCGACTTCGACGTCTCGCCGCTTGACCCGGACGTGCTCGTGGAGGGGCTGGGCGCGGCCGTGCTGCTGGACGGGGTCGACGGGGAGGTCGACGTCGCACTCGAGGCCGGTCTGGAGGCGGTGGCGGAGCTCGGCGACTTCGCCGAGTGGCTCGACCCGCAGCCGGCTATCGCCGCCAAGCATGCCGCGGTCAGGATGGCGCTACCAAGCCAGCCCCGCATGAGCCGCATCGTAGTGGGTCTCGCCGGAACGTTGTGCCTGAAGGGGCGAGGTCGTCACGGCCACCGGTGCACCGACCGCGGAGGGCGCAGTCGCGGCCGCTCGCCGGCGACGATGAGCGGGCGATCCGTGTGCGCTCAGCCGGCGACCGGGCTGCCCGCCCGGTGCCCGTCGACGGGCGCCTGAGCGCCGGAGGGGGCCTCGTGAGGCGTGGCCGACGGCTCCGGGTCCCCCGTGAAGCGACCGCGTGACCAGGAGGCGGCCGCCGCCACCAGGCAGGCGACGATCGCGAACGCGAACGCCTCGTGCAAGCCGGTCCGAAACGGCGGCGAGATCAGCTGGGGAAAGAACGAGCGTCCGGTCAGCACGTGCTGCTGGGCCGCGGTCAGGTGCGTCAGCACGGTGGGCCCGAGCAGGTGCTGGATCGGGTTGTATCCCAGGAACGCGGCGAACAGGATCGATACCGGTGGCAGATGACCGGCCGCCCGCGCGCTCGCCGCCGGCACGCCGTGAGCTTGGAGCCCGGTCGCCATCGCATGCGGGAGGGTCGCGGCCAGGCCGATGATGATCAGCGTGAAGAAGATGCCGATCGAGAGCACCTGCGCGGAATTCTGAAACGTCTGGTTCATGCCGCCGCCCGCGCCGCGGTCGCCCGGGGGCAGGCTGTTCATCACCCCGGCGCGGTTGGGCGACGCGAACATGCCCATCGAGACCCCGTTGAGGAACAGGATCGCCGCGAACAGCGGGTAGGGGAAGTCGGTGGGCAAGAGGGCCAGCATCAGGAAGCTGAGCGCGGCCCCCAGCATGCCGCCGGTGGCGAACGGGCGGGCCCCGAACCGGTCTGACAGGTAGCCCGAGGTAGGGCCCGCGAGCAGCATCCCGGTGGTCAGCGGCAGTATGTAGATACCCGCCCACAGCGGCGTCTCGGTGAAGTCATAGCCGTGCTGGGGCAACCAGATCCCCTGCAGCCAGATGATCAGGATGAACATCAGGCCCCCGCGGGCGATCGCCGACAGGAAGGTGGAGAGCGTCCCGAACGTGAACGCGCGGATCCGGAACAGTGGCAGGCGGAACATCGGGTTCTCGACCCGCCGCTCGACCACCGCGAAGGCGGCCAGCGAGGCGAGGCCGCAGCCGATCAGAGTCAGGACCTTGGGACTCCCCCAACCCGTCGCGGAGCCGCCGTAGGGGCGGATCCCGTAGGTGACCGCGATCATGATCAGGATCAGCCCGAGCGCGAAGGTGACGTTGCCGGCCCAGTCGATCGGCGCTCGCCTGGGCGAGGAGCGCTCCTCGAGCTTGAGGTAGGCCCAGACGGTCCCGAACAGCCCGACCGGGACCGAGATCAGGAACACCAGCCGCCAGCTCACCGGCGCCAGCAGGCCGCCGAGCACGAGGCCGACGAACATGCCGCTGACGCCGACGATGTTGTTGATGCCCAGCGCCATCCCGCGCTGATTGGGCGGAAAGGCATCGGTGATGATGGCCGCCGAGTTGGCCAGCAGGCAGGCGGCGCCGATGCCCTGCACGACGCGGAACACGATCAGGAAGATCGCGCCCGGCCGCCCGGTCAGCCAGTCGATCGTCAAGAACAGCGAGGCGGCCGTGTAGATCACGAACCCGAGGTTGTAGATCCGCACCCGCCCGTACATGTCGCCCAGCCGTCCCAGGCTGACGATCAGCACGCTCGAGACGACCAGGAAGCCGAGGATCATCCACAGCAGGTAGAAGCTGTTGGACGGGACCAGCGGGTCGAGCTTGATGCCGCGGAAGATGTCAGGCATCGCGATCAGCGTGATCGAGGCGTCCAGCGTGGCCAGCAGCACCCCCAGCGTGCAGTTGGAGAGCGCGATCCACTTGTAGTTGTCGCCGCGCGGGTCCGGCGCGCCATTGGTGGGCGCCCCGGAGGCGCGGATCTCGCGTCGCATGGCTAGCCCGCCTCCTGTGGCGCGATGCCGGCGTCCAGCGCCGGCGCGGGCAGCGAGGAGCCGGCGTCCGGGATCAGCAGCCCGACGAGCACCCCGACGAGCAGGAACCCCGCCTGGAGCGCGAACGACGAGGTGAAGCCGGTGACCGTCGGCACCCCGGCGCGCGTCACGTTGTCGGCGATCAAGGTGGCCACGATCTGACCGCCCAGGGCGCCCCCGAGCGTCCGCATGACCGTGTTCATGCCGGTGGCGACGCCGGTCTGCTCCGGCGGCACCGCTTGGACGATCAGGTTGCCGAGCGCCGCGAACGCCAGGCCGATGCCGATGCCGAGCAGCGCGGCGCTGATCAGCATGTCGTAGGGATGGGCGTGGGCCACGGCGAGAAACGCGAACGCGACCGCGCTCACCCCGGTGCCGGTGATCAGCGCGAGCCTCGAGCCATAGCGACGGGCGATCCGTCCGGCGACGCCGCCCAGCACGCTCATCAAGAACGCCGACGGCAGCAGGTACAGCCCCGCCGTGACCACCGAGGCGCCGAAGCCGAAGCCCGTGCTCTTGGGAAGCTGGGCGAACTGCGGATAGACCAGGAACGACGCGTACATGCCGGCGCCGAGCAGGAAGGCGACGAGGTTCGTCGTCCACACTCCCCGGATCCGCATCATCGCCATGTCGATCAGGGGGTTGTCGCTGCGCACCTCGACCGCCACCCAGGCGAGGCACAGGAGCAGACCGATCGCCAGCAGGCCGAGCGTCTTGGGCGAGCCCCAGCCCCAGGTGATCGTCTCGGAGATCGCGATCAGAACGCAGGTGAAGCCGGCCGACATGAGCGCCGCCGCCGCCCAGTTCACGCGTCCCGGCACCCGCACGGGCGACTCGGGCACGAACCTCCACGTGGCGAGCGCCGCGGCGACCGAGACCACGAGCGGGATCCAGTACAGCCAGTGGTAGTTCAGGTGCTCGACGATCAGCCCCCCGAGCACGATCCCGATGCCCCCGCCCACCCCGAGGATCGACGACAGGATGCCGATGCTGCCGGCCACGCGCTCACGCGGGAACTCGTCCCGGACGATTCCGAAGGCGAGCGGGAAGATGCCGCCGCCCGCGCCCTGGATGACGCGCCCGACGATCATCGGGAGCAGCGAGGTCGACAGTGCGGAGATCACAGTGCCCACGGCGAGGATGACCAGCGTGACCAGCAGCAGCCGCTCCTTGCCGTACATGTCTCCCAGGCGTCCCAGGATCGACGTGGCCACCGACGCCGACAGCAGATAGCCGGTGAGCAGCCACGTGACACCCGTCTCGGTGGTGTGCAGGCTGTGCTGGATCGAGGTCAGCGCGGGAATCACCGCCGAGCTCAGCACCGAGTAGGCAAGGCCCGCCAGAGCGGTGACCGCGAGGATCAGGGTCGGGTGGACGCCATGGTCTCTTGCGCTCTCGGTGGCCACAGCCGCTACTCTAGCGGAATGATCATTCCGGTCCCTGGCCGAGACGACCTTCCAGGCCCCGGCGCCACCGTTCTGGCCGAGGACTCCGAGGCTCGCTGCGGCTGGACCTCGCTCGAGCCCGCGGCCAAGCGCGAGCGGCTGCTGAGCGCCGCCTTCGCCGTCTTCGCCCGCGACGGTCTCGACGCCCCGATGAGCGAGGTCGCCGAGGCCGCCGGCGCTGGCGTCGCCAGCGTCTACCGCTGCTTTGCCTCCAAGCACGAGCTGCTGGCGGCGCTGGTCACCCGGCGTATGGATCAGATCGTCGAGGCGGCCGAGGAATCGAGCGCGCGAGAGGGCGATCACTGGTCGGCGCTGACCGAGATGCTGCGCACGATCGTGCAGCGCCAGTCGGCCGACGCGGTCCTGGGCGAGGCTCGGAGGCTGGTCGCCGATCATCCCGACGTGATCGCCTCCACGACCCGGGCCACGGACGCGATGGAGCGGCTGCTGGCGGCCGCGCGCGCCGAGGGCAGGCTCCGAGCCGACGCCACGGCGCTGGACCTGCGGCTGGTGTTCGCGGCCACGCGAGCCGCCAAGCAGGTCGAGCCCGACCACTGGCCGCGGATGCTCGAGCTGTTGATCGACGCGCTGCGCGCCCGCGGATTACCCGCCGGGTAATCGACACGCCTCCCTCCGGCTGAGACCGTGCTCGGCCATGAGCACACAAGCGTTTGACCCAATCTCCCCGGCACCCGGTGTCGTCGCCCGCGCGCGGGCCAGCCGCTGGACGGCGCTGCCCGTCGTACTGGCCGGCACCTTCATGGTCGTACTCGACTTCTTCATCGTCAACGTGGCGCTGCCCTCGATCCAGTCGGGGCTGCACACCACCAGCGGCGCGCTCGAGTGGGTGGTGGCCGGCTACGGCCTCACCGCGGCGGTGCTGCTGATCACGGGCGGTCGTCTCGGAGACCGCTTCGGCCGCCGGCGCATGTTCGCGTTCGGCCTGGCTCTGTTCACCCTGAGCTCGGCCGCCTGCGGGGTGGCCGCCAGCCCCGGGATGCTCGTCGCGGCCCGGCTCGTCCAGGGAATCGCCGGCGCGCTCCTGATGCCCAACGTGCTGTCGATCATCGGCATCGTCTACTCCGGCGCCGACCGGGCCCGCGCGCTCGCCGCCTACGGGATGGTGATGGGGCTGGCGGCCGTCTCGGGCCAGCTCATCGGCGGCCTCCTGATCGGAGCCGACCCGGCAGGGCTCGGCTGGCGCAGCTGCTTTCTGATCAACCTGCCGATCGGCCTGCTGGCGCTGGCGGCGACTGGGCGAACGGTGCCCGAGTCCCGAGCTCCCGAGGCCGGACGCGTCGATGCCGTCGGCACCGGGCTCGTGACCCTGGGTCTGACGGCGATCGTGCTGCCGCTGGTCGAGGGTCGCGCCCACGGCTGGCCGCTGTGGACATGGATCTCCCTCGGGCTCTCCCCGATCATCCTGGGCGGCTTCGCGGTCCAGCAGCGCCGGCTGGCCCGCCGGGGCGGAGCGCCCCTCCTGTCGCCGGCCTTGTTCGCCGCTCCGGGCTTCGCCGCCGGTCTGGTCGCCCAGCTCGTGTTCTGGTGCGGGCAGGCGTCGTTCTTCGTGATCCTGTCGCTGTACCTGCAGCAGGGACGCGGGCTGAGCGCGCTCGATTCCGGGCTTGTGTTCACGATCCTCGCCGTCTCGTATCTGGCGGCCTCGATGCGGGCCCCGCAACTGACCGAGCGCTACGGCCGGCGCGTGCTGGCGATCGGAGCGCTGGTCCTGGCCGCCGGTCACGCGGCACTGCTGGCAGCGGTCCTGATCGTGGGCGTGGGCGGATCGGTGGCGATCCTGGTGCCCGGCCTGTTGCTGGTCGGCGCGGGCATGGGACTCGGGATCACGCCGCTGGCCACGCTGATCATGGCCGGGATGAAGCCCGAGCACGCGGGCGCCACCTCGGGCGTCATGGCGACCGCTCAGAACGTCGGGAACTCGATCGGGGTGGCGGTGATCGGGGTCGTCTTCTTCGGCGCCCTGGACCGCGGCTTCGCGCACGCGTTCGAGCTCAGCGTCGGGGTGCTGGCGGTCACCCTGATCGCCGTCGCGGCCCTGACCCGGCGGCTACCGGCGGCGGTACGCTCGTGATCGTGACGGCGACCGACAACCGAGCCGGGATGCTGTTGCGCGATTGGCGCCAGCGCCGGCGGATGAGCCAGCTCGAGCTGTCTCTGGAGGCGGACGTGTCGACGCGGCATCTGAGCTTCGTCGAGACCGGCCGCTCCCGGCCCAGCCCCGAGATGGTGCTGCACCTCGCCGACCGGCTCGAGATCCCGCTGCGTGAGCGAAACCAGCTGCTGCTGGCCGCCGGCTACGCCCCGCAGTACCCGGCCCGCTCGCTGGACGATCCCGAGCTCGCTCCCGTTCGCGATGCGCTGGGCCGGGTGCTCGATGGCCACGAGCCCTATCCGGCCATTGCCGTGGACCGCCGCTGGAACCTGGTGGCCTCCAACGGCGCGCTCGGCCCGCTGCTGGAGGGGGTGGCGCCCGAGCTGCTGGTGCCGCCCGTCAACACCCTCCGGCTGGCCCTTCACCCCGGCGGAGTCGCGCCTCGGATCCTCAACTTCGCCGAGTACCGCGAGCATCTCCTGGACCTCGTGGTCCGCGCTCTCCAGCTCACCGGCGACGCCGAGCTCGGCGAGCTCTACGAGGAGCTGCGCGGCTATCCCGAGCGGCCGGCGGCCGCCGGCGGGGATGGCTCCCGAGCGGGCGCGGCGGACGCGGCCCGCGCGGTGATGGTCTCGCTGCGCCTGGCCGGCACTCCGGCCAGCGGCGGCCGCGAGCTGTCGTTCTTCAGCACGATCACCACGTTCGGGACCGCCACCGAGGTCACCGTGGCCGAGCTGTCGGTGGAGGCCTTCTTCCCCGCGGATGCGCAAACCGCCGAGGTTCTCCGTGCGCCGGCGCCCGAGGAGACGTGATGAATCCAAGCAACGGGATCAGCGCCGGCGCGCCGCGGGCTCGAGCGCGGGGTTCGGCCAGCCGCTGTCGACCGGGTTGAGGTTGACTCCGGGCGGAACGATCTCGTCGATCCTGTCGAGCACGTCGTCTGACAGCGTCACGTCGGCGGCGGTGAGCTGGGACTCGAGGTGCTCCATCGTGCGCGGGCCGATGATCGCCGCGGTCACCGCGGGATGGCGGATCACGAACGCCAGCGCCATCTCGATCAGCGTGATGCCGGCCTCGTCGGCGAGCTTGCCCAGCGCGTCGGCGGCGTCGAGCTTGCGCTGGTTGTAGGGATCGGACATGTCATAGCGCGCGGGGAGCCGCTGCGCGCGCCGCGACTCGGGCAGGTCCTCGCCCTTTCGGTAGCGGCCCGACAGCCACCCGCCGGCCAGCGGGCTCCAGGGGATCACCCCCATCCCCCACCGCTGGGCCGTGGGCAGGACGTCGGTCTCGATTGCCCTGACCAGCAGCGAGTAGGGCGGCTGCTCGCACACGAAGCGCTCCCGGCCGCGGTCACGGGCGACCCATTGCGCCTCGACGATCTGGGAAGCCGGGAAGGTGGAGGAGCCGATGTAGCGGACCTTGCCGGCGTGGACGAGGTCGCTCAGCGCGCCCAGCGTCTCGTCGATGTCGGTGTCGGCCTCGGGGCGATGGATCTGATAGAGGTCGATCCAGTCGGTCCGAAGCCGTCTCAGGCTGGCGTCGACTTCCTTGGCGATCCAGCGCCGCGAGTTGCCGAACTGGTTGGGATCGTCGCCCATCGTGCCGTGCACCTTGGTGGCCAGGACAACGTTGTCGCGCTTGCCGCCGGCCAGCGCCTTGCCGACGATCTCCTCCGATTCTCCCCGCGAGTACACATCGGCGGTGTCGATGAAGTTGATCCCGGCGTCGAGCGCGCGGTGGATGATGCGGATGCTGTCGTCGTGATCGGGGTTGCCCCAGCCGCCGAACATCATCGCTCCGAGACAGAGCGGAGTCACCTTGGTCCCTGTGGTTCCCAGCGTGCGGTAGTTCATGAGCCTCACCCTACCCCGGTAAGTTGAGACCATGACCTCCCCCACCACCTCCCCCTCGTCTTCGGACATCCACTTCGGCCTCACCGGGCTGGCCACGATGGGCGCCAACCTGGCGCGCAACGTGGCCCATCACGAGATCCCGGTCGTCGTGCACAACCGAACCACCAGCCGCATGCGGCGATTTGTCGACGAGCATGGCGCCGAGGGTCCGATCAGCGGTGAGCAGTCGGTCAAGGATTGGGTGGGCGCGCTGTCGCGCCCGCGCGTGCTGATGAGCATGGTCCAGGCCGGCCGGGCCACCGACGCGGTGATCGACGAGATCGCGCCCCACCTCGACCGGGGCGACATCCTGATCGACGGCGGCAACGCCAAGTTCACCGACACCCAGCGCCGCCACTCGGAGCTCGCCGAGCAGGGGATCCACTTCCTGGGCGTCGGGGTCTCCGGCGGCGAGGAGGGCGCGCTCCACGGCCCGAGCATCATGCCCGGCGGAGATCGCGAGCCCTACGACGAGTCGGTCAAGCCGATCTTCGAGGCGATCGCCGCCAACGTCGACGGAACGCCGTGCTGCACCTACGTGGGCGCCGACGGAGCCGGGCACTACGTGAAGATGGTCCACAACGGAATCGAGTACGCCGACATGCAGCTGATCGCCGAGAGCTATGACCTGCTGCGTCACGGGGTGGGTCTCGAGGTGCCCGAGATCGCCGAGCGCTTCCGGGGCTGGAACGACTCAGAGCTCGAGTCCTACCTGATCGAGATCTCGGCTCGGGTGCTCGCCAAGACCGACGAGGCCACCGGCGAGCCGCTCGTCGACGTGATCCTGGACGCCGCCGAGCAGAAGGGAACCGGCCGCTGGACGGCGCAGAACGCGCTCGAGCTCGGCGTGCCGCTGACCGGCATCACCGAGGCCGTGTTCGCCCGCTCGCTGAGCGCGCTCAAGGAGCAACGCGTCCATGCCGGTGAGGTGCTCGGCGGTCCGAAGCGGGGAGCGGTTGCGTCCGGGGACGAGCAGCTGGCCCAGGATCTCGAGCACGCGCTGTATGCCTCCAAGATCGTCTCCTACGCGCAGGGCTTCGCCCAGATGGCGGCGGCCGCCGACGACGAGGGCTGGGACATCGACCTGGGCTCGATGGCGACCATCTGGCGGGGTGGCTGCATCATCCGCGCCCGCTTCCTGGACCGGATCCGCGAGGCCTATGACCGCGAGCCCGAGCTCGCCAACCTGATGCTCGCCGACTTCTTTGCCAAGGCGCTCGAGGAGGCTCAGGATCCCTGGCGCCGGGTGGTCGCCAGGGCCGCCGAGCTGGGAATCCCCACCCCCGCCTTCTCCTCCTCGCTGGCCTACTACGACGGCTACCGACGCGCGCGCGGGCCGGCCGGTCTGATCCAGGGACTGCGGGACCTGTTCGGCGCCCACACCTACAAGCGCGTGGACCGCGAGGGAACGTTCCACACGATGTGGGGCGAGGACGGCCGCGAGGTGGAGGTGTAGTCACCGATGTCGAGTTCGAGGCCCAGAAGGCGCGCGTCCTCGGCGGCTGACCGGACCGCTTCCCGCGCGATGGCGTGGCATCGATGACAGCGTCCGGTGACATCTCGGGGCCCGGCGCCGCATACGTGTCGACCGGTCGTCTCCCGGACTCCGAGCTGGTGCAGGCGCTGGTCAGCGAGGCCCACGAGCGCTTTGCATCCAATTCCGAAGGCGAGAACGCCCAGGTGTACCCGGCGCTGGCGGCGGCGCCGCGGGACGGCTTCGGTATCTGCGTGGCCGGCCTGAGTGGCGACGTGTGGATGGCGGGCGACGCCGACTACGAGTTCCCGGTGATGAGCGTCTCGAAGCCGTTCGTGTTCGCGCTGGTGTGTGAGCTGCTGGGGCCCGGGGCGACCCGCGACCGGCTCGGCGTCAACAGCACGGGGTTGCCGTTCAACTCGCTGGCGTCGATCGAGCGGGGCGTGGACGGTCGCACGAACCCGATGGTCAACGCGGGCGCGATCGCGACGTCGAGCCTCGCCCCCGGGACCACGAGCGAGGCCAAGTGGAGGTTCCTGTGCCGTGGCCTGTCGCAGTTCGCCGGTCGTGACCTGGAGCTCGATGACGAGGTGTACGCGTCCGCGCTGGCGACCAACGCGCGCAACCACAGCATCGCACGGCTGCTGCAGAGCTACGGGCGGCTGTACGCCGATCCCGTCGAAGCGGTTGACCTGTACACCAGGCAGTGCTCGCTGAAGGTCAGCGCCCGGGACCTGGCCGTGATGGGCGCCACGCTGGCCGACGGCGGGGTGAATCCGGTCACCGGTGAGCGGGTGATCTCGGCGGCGGTCTGCCATTACGCGCTTGCGGTGATGCTGACCGCGGGGCTCTATGAGAACTCTGGCGACTGGCTGTATGACGTGGGGTTGCCGGGCAAGAGCGGGATCGGCGGAGGGATTGTCACGGTGTCGCCGGGAAAGGGCGGCCTGGGCACGTTCGCGCCTCCGCTCGACGCGGCGGGCAACAGCGTCAAGGGCAGGCTCGTCGCCGAGTTCCTCTCGGCTCGGCTCGGCATGGATCTGCTGATCTCAGATCCGGCGCGCTGATAAGGACAGCGTTCATCCAAGGTGCACGGGCGCCCCGGGGCCGAGCGGGATCCCGAGCAGGTACCAGACGATGAAGAACACCGACCAGACGACGATCAAGATGAGGGCGTAGGGCAGCATCATCGATATGACCGTCCCGATGCCGGCGGATTTCTTGTATCGCTGGGCGAAGATCACGATCAACGGGAAGTAGGCCATCGCCGGTGTGATCACGTTGAACGGCGAATCTGCGGTGCGGTAGGCGGCGAGCACGGTCGCCGGTGAGACGTTCAGCCGGAGGAACAGCGGGATGAAGATCGGCGCGAAGATGGCCCACTGGCCGATCGCGCCGGTGAGTATCAAGTCGATGATCGCGGTGATGATGATGAACAGGATCAGCAGCCAGACGGCGCCGATGTTGGCGTGCTCGACCAGATCGCCTAGCTTGACCGCCAGCACCGCCGGAATATGGCTGTAGTTGAAGTAGGCGAGGAACTGGGCGATCAGCAGGAACAGGAGCAACAAGCCGGCCAACGTGGCCCACTGCTTGGTGACCGCGTTGATGATGGCGGTGCTGCCGCCCTTGAGCGTTCCCGCGCCCCGTGAGAAGGCAAAGCCGCAAACGAAGAAGATGAGCGAGATCATGAACACCAGGCTGTCCATGAACGGCGAGTCGCCGATCACGCTGCCGGTTTCGGGATTGCGCAACGGGGCGCCGGGGAACACCGTCAGCAGTGCGATCACGACGATCACGCCGATCAAGCCGTACAGCGCCCAGCGCAGGCCTCGTGACTCGGCCTCGGGCGTTATCTTCAGCTCCTCGCCCTCCTGGGCCGTTGTCTCACCGGCCTCCCTGGGGTCGTACTTTCCGAGCTGGCGCTCCACGATACGGGTGGTGATGAGGGCGCCGAGAACCGCCACCAGGATGGTCGAGCCGATCCCGAAGTACAGGTTTGCGGTGAGCGCAATGCTCTTGTGCGGATCGACCAGGTGGATGGCCTCGTTGGTGATCTCGGTCAGGACAGTGTCAGTCGGGGTGATCAGGAAGTTGACGCCGAACCCGGCGCTGACGCCGGCGAATCCCGCCGCCATGCCCGCCAGGGGATTGCGCCCGACACTGAGATAAGCGGCGGCTCCGAGCGGGATCAGCACCAGGTAGCCGGCGTCGGAGGCGATGCTCGAGACCACCCCGATCAGCACGATGATGAACGCCAGCGTGGACGGGGGCGACACCGCCACCAGCTTGCGGACCAAGGCGGCGATCAGCCCCACCTCCTCGGCCAACCCGACGCCGATCATCACCACCAAGATCAGCGCCATGGCCGAGAACTCCTGGAAGTTCTGGACAAACGAGGTGAAGATGAACCGGACGCCGTTTCCGGTGAGCAGGCCCGCGATCTTCGTCGTCTCGTGGTGGACCTTGTAGTCCTTGCCCGGCTGCTCCTGGGTCGGCAGGATTTCGTTGGGTTTGGTCGATCCCCCGCCCTCGTAGCTCTCCTGCGCCTGCACCGGCGGCGGCGCCACGACCTCGTAGGTCGCCTTGACGTTCAGGAAGAACAGGATCTGGGAGAGGACGACCACCCCCACGATCAGGTAGACGAACAACATCGCCGGGTGCGGGACCTTGTTGCCCGCGCGCTCGATGCCGTCGAGCATCCGCTCATAGAACGTCCGGCCGAGTGGCGTCTCCGGCTCGGCCGCTTCGGTGGCCATCGCCTACTTGGCGCCCGCCGCGGCGAGCAGGCCAAAGAAATCGGCCTCGGCGACCACCGCCTTCTCGAACTCGTCCAGCAGCACTCGCTCGTTGGGCCCGTGGATGTTCGCGTAGCCGTCGGTCGTGCCGACCAGCAGCGCCTCGGCGTCGGGAAGCGCCCCGGCGAGAGCGCTCACGATCGGGATCGAGCCGCCGCTGCCGGCCAGCATGACCTCGCCCCCCCACGCCTGCGCCCAAGCGGTCCGCGCGGCCCGGTAGGCCGGGCCGGTGGCGCCCGCGTAGAAGCCGTTGCCGGTCGGGCCGGGCGCCACGTCGAGCTCGATCCCGAACGGTCGCAGCCCGCGCAGGTGGGTCATCACGGCTTCCTGGGCCTCGACGCAGTCCTGCTCGGGGTGCACGCGCACGTTGAGCAGGGCGCGCGCGTAGGGTGAGACGGCGTTGACCGCGCCGTCGACCGAAGGCACGTCGATGCCGATGACGGTGATCGCCGGGCCCGACCAGATGCGCGAGCCCAGGCCTCCGGTGCCGATCAGCGGCATGCCGTCGAGCACGGTACCCAGCTCGCGGAACTGCTCCTCGCTCTGCTCCGGCCCGTCCCACTCGTTGCGCCTCAACCCGGCCACCGCGACGTCGCCGTGCTCGTCGTGCAGCGACGCGATCGCCCGCAGCACCGCCAGGAGCGCGTCCGGCGCCGCGCCGCCGTATTGCCCGCTGTGCTTGCCGGACTGCAGCGTGCGCACCTCGAGCGATACGTTGCCCATCCCGCGCAACCCGGTCGTCAACGTCGGCGTTCCCGGGCTGATGCTGCCCGCGTCGCCGATCACGAGCACGTCGGCGCGGAACAGGTCGGGGTCGGTTGGCGGATAGCTGGGCAGCCCGCCGCTGCCGATCTCCTCGTAGCCCTCGATGCACAGCTTGACGCCGACCGGCGGCCGGCCGTCCCAGGCGCGCAGAGCGCCGACGTGAGCGATGACGTTGGACTTCGTGTCGGCGGTGCCGCGCCCGAACAGCGCGCCGTCACGCTCGGTCGGCTCAAACGGCGGCGAGTCCCATAGGGCCTCATCACCGGCCGGCACGACGTCGTAGTGGCTATACAGCAGCACGGTGGGCGCGCCCGGCGGCGGGGGGATGTGACCGACCACCACGGGCGCGGTATCAGGCAGATCGAGCCGCCCCACCTCGACGCCGGCCTCGGCGAACAGGCGCGCGACCATGTCGTGGGCTTCCAGCAGCGCGTCGTCGATCCGTCCCGGGACCGAGATCGACGGGATCCGCGACAGCCCCACGAGCTCGGTCTTTAGCTGGGGCATCAGCGCCCTGACCGTGTCGCGTATTGAACGAGCGGCACCGGATTGGGAATCTTGCTCAGACTCAGCCACTCATTCACCCCGGTAAGGGAGACACGGTTCCCGAAACCTATGCCGGGGCCCGCTCCCTTGTCAAGCCGTGCGGACAGAGGTTCACAACCGCGGGACCGGTTTAGAAATTCCACACCGCCGGCACGAGGAACACCGCCACGACGAAGAACAACACGAGCATCACGAGACCGAGCTTCCAGTAGTCACCAAAGCGAAACCCCCCCTGGTCCCATGATCATCAGGTTGGCGGGGGTCGCGACGGGCGTGAGGAAGGACGCCGCCGCCGCCACGGCCACGCTCATCAGCACCGGACGCGGAGACACGCCGATCTGGTCGGCGGCCGAGACCGCGATCGGGATCACGATCAGCGCCGTCGCCGTGTTGGAGATCAACTGGCCGAGGATCGCGGTCAGCACGAACAGCCCGGTCAGCAGCGCGTACGGTCCCGCGCCGCCGACGATGTCGATCAGCACGTCGGCCATCTGCTGCGCCGCCCCGGTGTCCGTGACGGCGGTTGAAACGGCGATCATCGCGCCGATCAGCACCACAGTCGTCCACGAGATCGCGCAGCGCGACGACGAGCCGGGATCGGCTCCCGGCCCGGGCGATCAGCTGCTGTCCCGCCCAGCCGGTCACCCCCGAGGCGTCGAGGCCCTCGGAGACCACGAACAGGCCCGCCAGGAAAGGAACCACCGGATCGCCGAACCCGGCGAAGATCCGATGATCGTCCAGGACCCCGGCGGCGTACAGCGCGATCGCCGCGGCGAGCGCGACGAGCTCAGGCGGAAACCGGTTCCACACGAACAGCACGACGATCGCGCCGAGCACGACATAGGAGGTCGTGGTGTGACTCATCGGGTTCTCGCCGGCGCGCTGGCTCGACCCCGGCCGGTGAGCCGTCACCCCCTGCGGGGAAACGGCCCACCCACCCCTTCAGAAGCCCTGCGTCAGGCGCTGGAACCCGCCGCCGCCAGCGCCTCGTTGAGCCGCGCCTCGGTTTCGTTGTTCAGCGAGCTCTGGATGATGTGGCCTTGCTCCTGGACGTTCTCCAGGACCTTGTCGAGCGTCACCTTGCGCACCAGCAGGATCAGCGCGGCAGCGCCCGGCTGGAGATCGTCGCCCAGCTGCTTCATGAAGTTGTCATCCACTCCATAGTCGGCCAGGGCGCCGCCCGCCGCGCCCGCGGCCGCGCCCACCGCCATGCCGAGCAGCGGCGCGAGGAACAGCAGGCCGATCAGGCCACCCCACAGGGCCCCGCCCGCGGCGCCGGCGCCGACCGGGCTGCGCGCCTGATGCAGCTTGACCTTGCCGTCCTGCTCACGGGTCACGATGACCGCGTCGTCGAGCTCGATGATCCGTGACTGGACCGCTTCACCCAGCCGGCCGCGCACCCGCTCCGCGGTGGCCAGGTCCGGATAGGCGATGGCTACTAGATCACTCAAAGTTCCTCCTAGGTCGAGAAGTGAGGTTCACTACACCAGCGAGCTTCGCCAGCGAGCTTCGCGAGCACCATAACCGTTCGCACCCCTGATGAGTGTTGCGCTGCCGTGGATGGGGCTGTTAGGAGCTCACGACAGCAGTCCCAGGCGCTGCGCGCGCTGCACCGCTTCGGTGCGATTGCGGACGTCGAGCTTGCGGAACACGGCGCTGGAGTGCTCCTTGACGGTGTGGCGGGACAGGTGCAGCGCCTCCCCGATCTCGGGGTTGGTCGCGCCCGAGGCCATCAATGCCAGCACCGCCCGCTCGCGATCCGAGAGGCCGAGGCTGCCCTGGCGCGGAGCCTCTCCGCGCGGATGCTCGAAGACCACCTTGCCCATTCCCACCAGGCGGACGGCTCCGGCGATCCGCCGGGCCGGCCAGTCCTTGTAGGCAAATCCCGACGCCCCCGCCGCTCGGGCCGCCTGGGGGGAGATCTCCCCGGCCCCGGAGAACAGGAGCACGCGCGTCGCCGGCTCGTTGGCCCGGATGCGCTCGCAGACCTCCGCCCCGGACTCCTCGCCGATGAACAGGTCGACGAGCGCGACATGCGGCCGGTAGCGGGCCGCCAGGGCGAGCGCCTCCGCGCCGGAATGGGCGCTGACGCACCGCTCCACCCAGGGCTGCTGGGCGAGCATCAGCCGAAACCCCCAGTGCACGACGTCGTGGTCGTCTACGACCAGGACGCGCAGTCGCTCGGGACTGCGCTCGGCTTCGGTCATTCCACTACGCCGTTCTCGTCGCAGGGCACGACCAGGCGGACCTGCCAGGTGCCGGGCTCGCGCTCGCCGAACTCCACCACGCCATTCGATTGCAGGGCCTCGAGCGCCGCCAGGCGCAGACCCATCCCCGCGTGCTTACGCGCCGCCCCCACCCCGTCGTTTACGACCTCCAGCCAGAAGGCGCCGCCGTCGCGCCCCACCCGAACGCTGACACGACTCGGCCGAGCATGCTTGTGCGCGTTGCGGACTGCTTCGATCAGAACCGACTGGGCCAGGGGCTCCAGGCTTGCCGGGACGTCTCGGGCGCCGCCCTGCTCGAGCCTCAAGCCCAGGTCGGGATGGACCTGGGCCAGTCGCTCCACCTCGGCGGTCAGGGTCGTCCGAGTCGCCCGCGGAGCCCGTCCCAGCGGTCGCTGCACGGCCGCACGCAGGTCGCCGAGCGCGGCCTGGGTCTCGGCGGCACACCGCTGACGCGCGGCCTCCGGAAGCTCACCGTCGCCGTCGAGCGCCATCGAGACGCCGAACAGGCGCTGGATGACCCCTTCGTGGATCTCCCGGGCCAGGTCGATCCGCTGCTCGAGCTGGCTGGCCCGTTCGAACTGCGTCGAGACCGTGCGCGCCACCGAGGCGAGCGCCGCGGCCTTGCCGAGAGTCCACAGGAGGCTGCGATCGGCGTCGTTGAGCGGCGGCGCCGACATCAGGCGGTCGGCGAAGATCACGCCCATCGCCCGGCCGGCCGCGGCCATGGGAGCGCACACCAGCCGTGCCGGCTCGGAGACGAGCGTCGAGAACTCCCCGGGAACCTGCCCGGCGAGGTCGCCGACCACCTCCACGACGCGGTCCTCGCGCAGCGCCTGGGCGGCGATCGGCGCCGACTCCACGGTCACGTGAGCCCCGGCGAACTGCTCGACGTCGATGCCGTGGCCGCCGGCGGCCCGCACCCGCCGGTCGGCGCTGTCGTAGCGGAAGATGAGCGCCCGCCGCATCCGAGCCAGGCGACACACGGCGTCGCAGAGCCGGTCATAGAAACCGTCGACGGTGCTGCCCGCCTCCGACTGCGACAGGACCTCGACGAACAGCTCCAGGGCCTCGATGCCCAGCCCGGCGCGGCCCTCGGCCGAGGGGGTGACGCTCACCGGCCGGCGAACGCCGGCCGCACCGGCGCGGATAGCTGATCGGCCCTCGTCAGGCCGCGTGCGGCCGCGCTTGTCAGGCCGCGTGCATCAACCCCAGCCGCAGCGCCTGGAACGGCGCGAGGTAGACGCGCCACTGCTGCTGACAAGACGGGCACCGACATTGGACCGACGGATCGTAGCCCTCGAGCGCGTCCTCCCATTCCACCGGCTCGGTTCGCAGGCAGAACGGGCAGGCCAGCGAGGCGCGGACGAGCTCGTCGCACTCATCGGGGGCAAAGCGGGCAATGTCGGTCAGCGCGGCCATCAGCCGGCGAAGGCGTCGACGCGCGCGATCGGGCGCTTGCCCCAGCGGCTGCGGGTGGCGAAGTCCAGCAGTCGCTCCAGGTAGTCGGGCAGCGGCGAGGCCTGGATCCCCTCAGGCTCCAGACGGGCCCGGGTCGCGGCGTCCTCGAACACGGTGTCGATCGAGAAGTACGGGAAGTAGGCGCGGCTGGCGTCCAGGGCGGAGTTCTCGGCTGCGGTGCGCTTGCGGGCGGCGAACTCGGCCGGCGGCACCACCTTGACTCCCGGGCGGCGGAAGTAGCGGCTGGCCAGGCCGGCGATCTCGCCGATCGTGCTCACGTGCGGGCCGGCCGTCAGATGGTAGGTCTCCCCGCCTCCTTCGGAGGTCTCGCACAGGGCGTGCGCGGCGTCGGCGACGTAGTCGATCGAGACGACGTCGACCGGCGCCGACGAGTTCCCGGGTACCGCCGTGAACATTCCGCGGGCGAAGGCTCGCAGCGGCCAGTAGAGGACGTTGAAGGCGGCCGTCCAGCCGTTGGAGCGATTGCCGACGACGATGCTCGGGCGCAGGATCTTGCTGGGCAGCCCGTCGTGGGAGCGCACCAGCTGCTCGGCCTCGAACTTGGACTGCTCGTAGGAATTGTGAAACTCCTGTCCGACGTCCAGGTCGCGCTCGCAGAAGCGCCCGGCATGGGTGCCCGCCACATACGCGGTCGACACGTGCCCGTAGCACTCGAGCCCGCCGCGCTCGCGGGCGAGCTCGGCGAACTCGAGCATTCTCCGGGTTCCCTCGAGGTTTATCTGGCGCGCCTGGAGCAGCGGCAGGGTGAACGAGACCGACGCCGCGCTGTGGACGATCGTGGTCACCCGCTCGGCAAGCCGCTCGCGCGTCCCGGGGTCGAGTCCCAGGCCGGGCGCCGTCATCTCGGCGGCCACCGCCTCGACCCGGCCCCGATACCGGCCCGCGCGCGATCCGAACAGGTTCTCGAGGACCGCGTCCACGCGGGCCTCGGCGCCCTCGGACCCGCGGCCTCGGACCAGCGCGACGATCCGCCGGTCGCTGCGCTGCAGGTAGCGCTCGAGCAGCTCCATGCCCAAGAACCCGGTCGTCCCCGTCAGCAGCACGTCGCCTTGCTGAGCGCTCATGGCGCGCCCCCCAGTGAGCCCAACGCCCAGCTCAGCCGGCTCCGGGTCTGGCTCGGGGCGATCAGCTCGTCGACGTAGCCGGTGGCGGCGGCGACCTGGGGACGCAGCTGGGCCTCGGCGTAGCGCTCGGCCAGGCGCTCGCGCTCGGCGTCGGGGTCCTCGGCGACCGCCAGCTCGCGGCGGTGGATGACGCCGACCGCCGGCTTGGCGCCCATCACGCCGATCTCGGCGTCGGGCCAGGCGAACACGTAGTCGGCGCCCAGGTCCTTGGAGTTCATCGTGATGAAGGCACCGCCGAACGCCTTGCGCAAGATCACCGTGATCCGCGGGACGGTCGCCTGCGCGAACGCGTGCACGAGCGTCGCGCCGTGGCGGATCACTCCGGCTGACTCCTGGCGGGTGCCGGGCATGAACCCGGGGGTGTCGACGAGCACAACCAGCGGGATCCCGAAGGCGTTGCACTGGTTGACGAAGCGCGCCCCCTTCTCCGAGCTGGCGGCGTCGAGCACACCGCCCAGGTAACGCGGCTGGTTGGCGATCACCCCCACCGGACGGCCGTCGAGGCGCGCCATCACGCAAACCAGGTTGCGTGCCCATCCGGCCGAGACCTCGAGCAGCTCGCCGCCGTCGACGAGGGCGCGGATCACCTCCCGCACGTCATAGACGCGGCGGGCCTCGGTGGGCACCAGGGCCGCGAGGTCGGTGCTCTCGGCCGGCCGGGGCTCGGCCCGGGGCGCGGGCGCCGCGCGGTGACTCGGGAGATAGCCGAGCAGATCACGGGCCAGACGGCCGGCGTCGAAGTCATCCTCGGCGACGAAGTGGCAGACCCCGTTTCGCTGATGCACGCGCGTCCCGCCCAGCTGCCCGGCGTCGACATCCTCCCCCAGGGCTTCGCGCACCACCCCGGGACCGGTGAGGAACATGCTGGATTCCTCGGTCATCACCACCCAGTCGGTGAGCGCCGGAGAGTAGGCGCCGCCGCCGGCCGACAGCCCGGTGACGATCGAGATCTGGGGCACCTGTCCCGACAGCCCCACCGTGCGCTTGAAGATCCGCCCGTAGCCACCGAGCGCGGCGATCCCCTCCTGCATCCGGGCACCCCCCGAGGATACGAACCCCACCACGGGAGCCCGGCCCCGGCCGGCCAGCTCCAGCACCCGGGCGATCGTGTCGGCGTGCGCCTCGCCCAGCGATCCGCCGGCGAAGCTCGCGTCCTGGGCATAGCAGAACACCGGCCGGCCGTCGACTGTTCCCGAGCCCCCGATCACGCCGTCACCGGGTCGCGCCTTGGCGCCCATCGCCGGCGAGGTCACGTCCGAGCGGATGATCGACAGCGAGCCGGGGTCGCAGAGCAGCTCCAGGCGGTCAAGTGGCGTGACTTCGCGGGCGTGTTCGCCCTCCGGGCGCGCAGCCAGGGCGAGGCTCATGGGCGGCCCCATTCGAGCACGGTGGCGCCCCAGGTGAAGCCGGCTCCGAACGCGCCGAGGAGCACGCGGTCGCCGGGCCCCAGCAGTCCTTCGCGCTCGCTGAAGGCCAGGGCGAGGGGCAGCGTCGCCGCGCACGTGTTCCCGTACTGGCCGATGCAGTCGACGACCCGCTCGGGCGCGAGGCCGAGCCGCTCACCGACCGCGGACAGGATGCGGCCGTTGGCCTGGTGGTAGACGAACAGGTCGATGTCGTCCAGGGTCACACCGGCCGCCCGGGTCGCCTGATGGGTGCACAGGGTCAGCCGGGCGACGGCCTCGCGGAAGGTCTCGTGGCCGCGCATCCGGATCACCGAATCGGATCGCTTGACGGTGATGTGGTCGGCTCCCGAGCCGTCGGCACCGAGCACGATCGGCCCGATGCGGCCCCGGCCGGCAGTCCGCTCCAGGACCACGGCTCCCGCGCCGTCGGCGAACACGGCCGCGGTCGCCCGATCCCGAGGGTCGGTGATCCGCGTCATCAGATCAGCGCCGATGACCACCGCGCAGCTCGCGCGGCCGGCCTCGATCTGGGCCGCGCCGACGGACAGCGCCGAGAGGAAGCCCGTGCAGGCCGAGCCGACGTCGAAGGCGCCGGCTCGGTTCGCGCCGAGCGCATGCGCCACGAGCGGCGCGGTACCCGGCATCAGCTCGTCGGAGGTGGTCGTGGCCACGATCACCAGGTCGACATCCGCAGGATCGACGCCGGCGCGCTGGAGCGCGGTGCGGGCGCAACTCGTGGCGTGGGTCTCCAGGCGCTCCTCCGGCCCCGCCTTCCGGCGCGAGCGGATCCCGGTGCGCCGCTCGATCCAGTCCTCCCCGACGCCGAGCTCAGCGGATATCTCGGCGTTCGAGACGACGGTCTCCGGGACGCTGACCGCGACCGAGGCGGCGAGCGCGCCCACCCGCCGGGACGGCGCGGGCTCGTCGAACTCGTACGTGTCGAAGTCAAGCGCGGAAGTCATATCCGGACACGCTCGGGCAATCCGCGATCCGATGCGAACCGCCGGCTCCGAAGACCCGACAACCGGGGGGTGAGCACCAGATTCAGGTCTGATGGCCACCCCGCGTCGCCATGCTCGCCATCCCGGAGCCCGTCATGCTCGCCGGGCGCCCGAGGAGGTAGGCACCCGGCGAGCCACGTGATGAGTTCTACGACCGCCCGGCCTTGACCATGTGGCCGAGTTGTGTCGCCCATGTTTACGTCTGGTGACTGGCCGAGACGCGGAGAGCCGGAGGGCCATCCCAGGGTGCCTCCGGTCCGCGCCTCCCGATGCGTCCGCGGTGAGGCGTACCCTCTCAACATGGCCGATACCGATCCCACGCAGCCGACTCCGGAGAAGGACCCCGAGGACTGGGTGACCGGCGAGGAACCCGCCACCGGTCCGCAGCTCTCCTACCTGGGCACCCTCGCCCAGCAGGCGGGTGCTGAGGTGCCCGCCGAGCTCACCAAGGCCGAAGCGTCGAAGTTGATCGACGAGCTCCAGGCTCGCACCGGCAGGGGCGGCTCCCAAGCCGCCTGAGGAGGCTGAGGTCCGCCTGGCGCCGTCCGGCGGGCGGAGCTGGGGCGGGCTCAGCGGCCCGAGAACGGGCCGGACCTTCGACGGTCTCTCGTTCTCCCCGGGCGGCGAGGATCTGACGGGGGCCGAAATCCGCCTGGCGGTGGTCCAGGGCTAGTCGGCCGGCCCGCCGGCCAGCTCGTCGATCAGCGTCGCGAGCCGGAGCAGGAGGTCGGCCACGAGCTCGCGCTCAGCGGCCGGCAGCTCCTCGAAGAAGGCGCGCTGGCGGCCACGCATCCAGGCGTCCTGAAGGCCCAGGGTCCGGCGGCCCTCGGCGGTGAGGGTGACCGTCACCTGGCGGCGGTCAGCGTCGGAGCGGTCCCGGCGGACGATGGCCCGCCGCTCGAGCGCGTCCAGGATGCGGGTGGCCGTCGAGGGTGCGATCCCGGCCTCGGCGGCCAGGTCCGAGACGCGAGCGCCGTGGTTGTGCGACAGCGGCGTGAGCAGCGCGTACTGCGAGAAGGTGAGCAGGTCGGGACGATCCTGGGGGGCGGCGCCCCGGGCCCGCCGAATCGCCTGTGTGAGGGTGTCGAAGGAGGCCAGGAAGTCGGCGGCCCCCGGCCGCGCACCGTCGTGGACGGGACCGGGCTGGGCCAGGTCACGAGCGCTCACGGCATCCATATGGCCAGCGTAGCAACCACTTGCTTGCTAATATTTGGCATGCCAATGAAATCCTGAGAGGTGCTTGTCATGTTTCGCGACATCCTCGTTTGCGTCAACGGCTCGCCCCAAGCCGACCAGGCTCTTTCCCAGGCGATCGACCTGGCAACCTCCGAGCGATCGCGCCTGACGCTGCTCGCCGCCGTTCCAAGGCCCCCCTACTGGGCGTGCTCACCCCTCACCGCCGCCTGCGTCGAGCCCCTGACCTCGGATCTCGCCCGTGAGGCGAAGGAGGCGCTGCGCGCGGCCGTCGACCGGGTGCCGGAGTCGATCCCGGTGACCACGATCTTCAGCCAGGTGCCGATCCGGGAGGCGCTCATGCAGCGGCTCAAGACCGGAGCGCACGACCTGGTGGTGATGGGCTCACGGGGGCGCGGCGCCCTGACCGCCTCGGTGCTCGGCAGCGTCAGCCACTTCGCGCTGAACCACAGCGACGTCCCGGTGCTGATCGTCAACGCCGACGGGCAGGTGGCCTCGCGGTGCGATCTGGAGGTCGCCCGGACCGCCCACGCCTGAGCCGCGCCGGCTCGGCGGCTCGGCGGCTTCGGCGCTCGGCGGCTTCGGCGGCTCGGCGGCTTCGGCGCTCGGCGGCTCGCGAGCGGCGTTCGGCGCACGCCTCAGTGCGCGCCGTGCCCCACCTGCAATCGATCCCCGGCCCGGCCCGCCGTCAGCCACACGAGGGCGGCGAACACGACGGCGGCTGCGACGTTCAGCGCCAGCTTGTAGTCCAGGCGCACCGATCCGAAGATCGCTGACCGATCCGGCCGCGGTCCCGACGGGATCGCCCCCAGCAGGTCAAACACGCCGGCGACGATCAGGGCCGCGATGACCATCGTCACGAACATCAACGCGGTCACCCTGAGCGCGAACCGGGCGCCGTAGTACTTGCGGTAGATGGCGACGATGGGAAGCACGATCAGGTCGGCGAGCAGGAAGGCCACGACGCCGGCAAAGCCGATCCCGCCTGACCACAGGACCGCGGCCAGCGGCACGTTGCCCACCGAGCAGACGAAGCTGAGCACCGCGATCACCGGCCCCACCACCGCGTTCTCCAGCGCCGGGATGGGCGCCGGCGCCGAGCGCACGAACAGCGCGGAGAAGAAGCGATCGGGCAGCTGGGCGATGAACCCGGCGAGCAGGAAGCCGATCGCGATCTCCTTGTACAGCATCTGCCAATCGGCGCGGAAGTTGTCGGCCACCTCTGTCCAGGCGGCCGCGGAGCCCAGGCGCGCGCGCCAGCCCGGCGGGCTCTGGCCGGCAGGGTGGTGGTGATGATGATGGTGTCCGGCGTCGGCCCCCTGCGCGTGCTCGCGGGCCTGCTCCTCGAGCCGCGGACTTATGAACCACCGCAGCGCGAGCGCCATCAGCACGATCATCACGATCCCCCCCAGGTACTCGGCGAGCGTGAACTGCCAGCCGATCAGCACCCACAGCACCAGGCCGAGCTCCCACACCAGGTTGGTCGAGGCGAACTGGAAGGCGAGCGTGCTCGTAGCCGACGCGCCCTTGGCAAACAGCGACCTGGCGATGGCCACGGCGGCGTACGAGCATGAGGACGACGCCGCGCCGAGCCCGGTGGCCACGGCCGTCGGCCGCGCGCCCCGACCGCCGAGCGCGTGCTCGATGCGCGCCCGCGGGACCCAGGCCTGGACCACGGCCGAGATCGCGAACCCGAAGACCAGCGCCCACCACACCGCCCAGGCCATCAGCAGTGAGTCGCGCAGGCCATGCCAGATGACGTCGAGGAATGCGCTCATCGAATCACCTGACTATACCCCTAGGGGGTAGTGGTATGATTTGCCGCTCTGATCATGCCGACCCGGGGATACACCGCGAGCAAGGACCAGCTGCTGGCGCGTCTGGCGCGAATCGAGGGCCAGATCCGCGGCATCGAGGGCATGGTGGCCGAGGACCGCTATTGCATCGACGTGCTCACCCAGATCTCCGCCGCGCGCGCCGCCCTGGACAAGGTCGCCCTCGGCCTGCTCGACGATCACGCCCACCACTGTGTGATCGGAGCGTCGTCTGCACAGGAGCGCGATGACAAGACGGCCGAGCTGATGGAGGCGGTCGGCCGGCTGATGCGCCGCGGTTGACCCCGGCTCAGCGACTCGAGGCGCCCCCGGAGCCCTCAGCCCGGCGCCGCCACCAGGCGCGCAAACAACGCGTCGAGCATCTCCCGCGGCTCCGAGCAGAGGCCGGTGTGGACCTCCGAGGGCTGCACGATCGTGCTCGATGGCGCCGCCAGCCAGCCGAAGCGCTCCGAGGGCTCGAGCGCCGCGATCGGCCCGGCGCCCGGATCGCCGTCGGCGACGCGGACCAGGGCGGCCAGATGCTCGCGGACGTCGGCCACCGCAACCCCGGGGGCCAGGGCAGACAGGCGCGCCTCGTCGAGCGCCACGCGGGCACCCAGGAAGCCGAGCTGACGGCAGAAGAGCACGACGCCCACGTTGAAGCGCTCCCCGCGCTCGACGCTGGGGACGACGCGCAGGATCAGGTAGCTGAAGGGGCTCGAATCCGGGCTCATCGCCGCCCCTCTTCCAGTGACCCGACGCGTGCCCGCTCGGCTTCCTCCACGAACCCGCCGTCCGCCAGCCGCCGCGACAGGTATTCGATGTAGACCTCGGGGCGATCGGCGCCGTCAAACCACTCCGAAGGGACACGGCCGACGACTTCGGCCACGACGTCCTCGGGGAGTCGGGCGCGCAGACGCCCGTCCGCGCCGAGCAGCGACCCGGCTCGACGCAGGAGCACGTGCTCGGCGATCAGCGGAAACGGCCGGCTCGGGTGCGTCGCCGGATCCAGGCCGCCGTGCTGCAGGTACAGGGCGGCGCCGTGGTCGATCAGCCACAGGCGCTCGTGCCAGAGCAGCAGGTTGGGGTTTCTCGGGGTGCGGTCGACGTTGGTCGTCAGGGCGTCGAGCCACACGACCTCGGCGGCGAGCTCCGGATCAGGCTGCCAGGCGCCCGCCGATGTGTACGGGAGGGCTCCCGGCAGGAAGTCGACGCCCAGGTTCGTGCCGTCGCTGGCGACGATCAGCGCCTGGATCTCGGGGTCGGGCTCGGCCGCTCCCAGGCGCCCGTCGATCGCGACGGTGACCAGCTCGGGCACCAGCATCCCGGCCCGGCGCGCAAGCTCGCCGGCGATCACCTCGGCCACCAGCGCGCGCAGGCCCTGCCCGGCGCCGCGGAACTTGACCACGTACAGACCGTCGTCGTCGGCCTCGACGAGACCCGGCAGCGAACCCCCCTCGCGCAGGGGCGTCACGTAACGGGTCGCCGCCACCGGACGCAGATCGCTCACCCGTGCCGACATGCGGCGCTTTCTAGCATCAACTGCATGCTCCTCTCGATTCTGGACCAGTCGCCGATCGCACAGGGGTCCACGGGCGCACAGGCGCTCGGCAACACGCTTGACCTCGCCCGGCTGGCCGACACGCTCGGCTATCACCGTTACTGGGTGGCCGAGCACCACGGCGGGCCGATGCTGGCCGGTCCGAGTCCCGAGGTCCTGATCGGTCCGATCGCCGCCGCCACCGAGCAGATCAGGGTGGGAAGCGGCGGGGTCATGCTGCCCCACTACAGCCCGCTCAAGGTGGCCGAGTCCTTCACGATCCTGGCCGCCCTGTTCCCCGACCGCATCGACCTGGCGCTCGGGCGGGCGGCCGGAACCGATCCCCTGACCACGTTCGCGCTCCAGCGCGACCGCCGTCAGGCCGCCCCGGACGACTTCCCCCAGCAACTGGCCGAGCTGCTCGCCTACCTCGAGGACGATCTGCCCGCCGATCACCCCTTCCGCCACCTGGCGGCCACCCTTCCCGGCCGGCCCCACCTGCCGGTGCCCTGGCTGTTGGGCTCCTCGGAGCAGAGCGCGATCTGGGCCGGGGAGCTCGGGCTCCGGTACGCGTTCGCTGACTTCATCAATCCCAACGGGGCCGAGATCGCCCGGCTCTACCGGGAGCGCTTCTCCCCGGTACGTGACCTGCAGGCCCCGCGCACCGCCGTGGGCGCCTGGGTGCTGTGCGCGCCCACCGATGAGGAGGCGCAGTACCTGGCGTCCTCGAGCCGGATGACGTTCACGCAGCTGCGCCGCGGGCAGCTGATCGCGGTCCCGCCACCTGACCGGGCCGTCGAGTTCCTGCAACGCGAGCCTCGCCTGACTCCCTCCGGGGAGATTCCCGGCCGCCGGGGGATCGTCGGCTCGCCGGAGACGGTCAGGGCCGGCCTGGAGGAGCTGGCCACCGCCTACCACGCCGACGAGGTGATCGTGGTCACGATCACCTACGAGCACGCCATGCGGCGCCGGTCCTACGAGCTGCTCGCCGAGGCGATGAGCCTCGAGCCGCTGGCGCTCACGTCCACCTCCGCCTGAGGCCGGATCGGCCTTGATCTCCGGCTGGGGGTCCGTGGTGGGGTAGGATCCGCGATCCAAGTGGCGGAGAAGTGGGTCTATGACTTCGCCGAGGGCTCGAGGGAGATGCGCGAGCTGCTCGGGGGCAAAGGAGCCAACGTCGCCGAGATGACTCGGGTGCTCGGGGCAGAGCGCGTGCCGGCGGGGTTCACGATCACCACCGAAGCGTGCGTGCAGTACATGCGCGCCGACCGGTCCGAGCCCGACGGGATGGCCGATCAGGTCGCGGCCGCGCTCGAGCGCCTCGAGCAGCACAGCGGCAAGCGGCTCGGGGACCGCGAGGACCCGCTGCTCGTCTCGGTCCGCTCGGGCGCGCGGGAGTCGATGCCCGGAATGCTCGACACGGTGCTCAACCTGGGGATCAACGACGAGTCGGTGGTCGGGCTGGCCACCGCGACCGAAAACGAGCGCTTCGCCTGGGACTCCTACCGGCGCTTCGTGCAGATGTTCGGCAACGTGTCCCGCGGGATTCCCGGCGAGCGCTTCGAGGACGCGATCAAGTCGCTGAAGTCCGGCCGGGGAGTCAGCGAGGACACCGAGCTCGACGTCGAGGCGCTCAAGCACCTGACTCAGACCTTCAAGGAGATCTACTCCGCGGAGACCGACGACGAGTTCCCCCAGGAGCCCCAGGAGCAGCTCCGGCTCGCGATCCGGGCGGTATTCGACTCTTGGGTCGGCAAGCGCGCGGTCGAATACCGGCGCCAGAACCGGATCCCCGATGACTGGGGCACGGCGGTCAACGTGCAGCAGATGGTGTTCGGCAACAAGGGCGACACCTCCGGATCCGGGGTCGCCTTCTCGCGTGACGAGGTCACGGGCGCGCCCGAGCCCAGCGGCGACTTCCTGCCCAACGCCCAGGGCGAGGACGTCGTCTCCGGCGTGCGCACGCCGCGTGACATCGCCGACATGCAGGAGTGGCTCCCCGAGGTCCACTCCCAGCTGATGGAGATCCTGCGCACGCTCGAGTCCCACTACGAGGACATGCAGGACACCGAGTTCACCGTCGAGGAGGGGCAGCTGTACATGCTCCAGACCCGCAACGCCAAGCGCCCGGCGCAGGCGGCGGTGCGTTTCGCCGTCGACGCCGTTGGCGAGGGTCTGCTCTCCCGGGAGCGCGCGCTCCAGACGATCGATCCCGGCTCTCTGGACGCGCTCCTGCACCCGACGTTCGATCCCCAGGCCGACTTCGAAGTGCTCGCCTCCGGGGTCAACGCCTCCCCGGGAGCGGCCAAGGGCGCGATCGTGTTCACCGCCGACGACGCGGTCGGTGCCGCCCAGGAGGGCCGCGACGTCATCCTGGTGCGGCCGTTCACCGACGCCGGGGATGTCGGCGGCTTCCACGCCGCCAAGGGAATCCTCACGTCCGAGGGCGGCAAGGCCTCCCACGCCGCGCTCGTGGCGCGCGGGATGGGACTGCCGGCCGTGGTCGGTGCCCAGGCGCTGGCGATCGACCTCGGCGCCAAGACGGTCACCGTGAACGGCACGCAGCTGCACGAGGGTGACGCGATCGCGATCGACGGCACCAAGGGGTGCGTCACCGTCGACGACGTTCCCCTGGTCGATGCGACCGTCGACGAGAACTTCGAGCGGGTGCTCGCATGGGCCGACGAGATCAGAGACCTCGGAGTGCGGACCAACGCCGACACGACGCAGGACGCCCGCCGAGCCCGTGAGCTGGGCGCCCAGGGCATCGGGCTGTGCCGCACCGAGCACATGTTCATGGCCGAGGACCGCCAGCCCAAGATGCGCGCGATGATCATGGCCGACACCCGGGAGGCGCGCCGAAGCGCCCTGGCCGAGCTGCTGCCCCTCCAGCAGGAGGACTTCGAGGGCCTGTTCGAAGTGATGGCCGGCCTGCCGGTCACGGTGCGGCTGCTCGATCCGCCTCTGCACGAGTTCCTACCCAACCTGCCGGACCTGTCGGCGCAGGTGGAGCGGGCGCGGATCGAGGAATCAGACGACCGGGTGCAGCTGGAGCGGCTGCTGGCCCGCGTCGAGGAGATCTCCGAGGAGAACCCGATGCTGGGCACGAGAGGATGCCGGCTGGGGATCCTGTACCCGGAGATCTACGAGATGCAGGTCCACGCCATCCTGCGCGCCGCCAAGGCGGCCGAGCAGCCCCCCCACCCGGAGATCATGATTCCCCTCGTCGACTACGAGCACGAGATCGAGCTGATGCGCGAGCTCGTGGTCGGGGTCGGGGACGAGGAGGGCCTGAGCGCCGGGAAGGACTACACGGTGGGGACGATGATCGAGCTGCCCCGGGCCTGCTTCGTGGCCGACCGGATCGCCCGGTTCGCCGACTTCTTCTCGTTCGGGACCAACGACCTGACCCAGACCGCGCTGGGCTTCTCCCGCGACGACGTCGAATCGAAGTTCGTGCCCGTCTACATGGAGCGCAAGATCATCGACCGCAGCCCGTTCGAGACGATCGACAAACCCGGCGTCGGCTGGCTGGTGCGACTCGGAGCCTGGGTGGGACGCGAGTCGAACCCGGGGCTCACGCTCGGCATCTGCGGCGAGCATGGCGGCGACCCCGAGTCGATCGAGTTCTTCCACGCGGCCGGTCTCGACTACGTCTCCTGCTCGCCCTACCGGGTGCCGATCGCCCGCATCGCCGCCGCCCAGGCGGCCATCGCGCACCCGCGCGGCGACGGCTGGGGCTGAGCGGGAGAGTAGCCGTCGCCGCTGAACCCCCAGAGCCTCGTGAGCACGGCCGACGATCAGGCACGGACCACCGGCGTGGCCGACTGATCTCGGGGAATGACCCATCTCGGCGGTCAGCCGGCGACCGCCGAGGCGAGCTTCCCGAGCACCTGCCCGTAGATCCGCCTCAGGCCCAGCGGGGCGAACCGGCTCTCGAAGAAGCCTCCGATGCCCCCCGCCCCGTCCCACGAGCTCTCGATCGTCACCAGGCTGCCCGCCCGGTCCGCCACCACGCTCCAGGTCGATACGAACGAGGACATCTGGTCCTGCTCCTGCAACCCGCCCGCGTTCTCGGTCACATGCAGGCGATAGTCGCGCTCCCGGCCCCCTGCCGCGAAGTGGTAGGCGAAGATCGTGCCCTCCCCCTTGCCACCCTGCTCGACGCGGTAGGCGCTGTAGTTGTCGGTGAGAATCCGCGGGCGGGAGTCGCGGTAGTCGCGCAGGAAAACCATCACCTGGTCAGGTGGGGCTTGCACGTTGGTGCTGGCGGAGGCCACGACCCGGGACATCGACCCGATTGTGACAGCCGGCGGGGACAACGACAGTCCCGCCACCGAGCGAACCGGGGCCGGATATCAGAGCAATCCGCGCTCTCGTGCCCTGGCGACGGCTCCGACGCGGGTGGTGACCCCGAGCTTGCGACGCAGCCTGAGCGCGTGGCTGCGCACGGTGTTGAGCGACACGTAGAGGTGCTGTGCCATCTCGCGGTAGGTCAGGTCGGCGGGCATCAGCCGCAGGACGCGCAACTCCGCCTCGCTCAGCTCGTCGCCTTCCCGGATCGGGCTCGGCGACGGCTTCTGCTCGACGGATTCGAGCTCGACCTCGACCGCGCGCGCGAGCGCCCGCAGGCTCGACCGTCCGAGGTCGGGCACGAGCCTCCGTGCAGCCTCGAACTCGTCGCGCCCGCCGCCGGCGTCGTTCTGCCGGGCATGGACCCGGGCCAGCCACAGGAGCGCGTGGGCAAGCTCGAGTGCATCGCCGCCGCGCCGCGCCAGCGCGACCGCGCGCTCGAAGTGCTCTTCGGCGCTATCGAGCTCGAGGCGCTCCAGGGCTATGACCCCGAGCGCGATATGGACCTGCTCGGTGGGCGGGTGCTCCTCGAGCGCCTGCCGGCGCGTCACCTCGTGGGCCGCCTCCGCGAGCTGCTCGGCGAGCTCGAGCTCGCCGCGCACGGCGTGGACCTCCGCCAGCAATGACATCGCGTAATAGCGGCGCACGTCCTGTTCGCCGTCCGGGACGAGCTCGAGGAACTCGTGCAGCAGCGGCAGCGCCTCGTCGGGGTCGTCGTAGAACAGCGCGACGCCGAGAAAGTAGCCCGCGACCGGGGTCTTGGGAGATCCGGAGTCGCGCTCGAGCTCCCCCGCCCGGCGAGCCCAGGTGATCGCCCCGGGCACATCGCCGAGCGCGAGGCGGTACATCGACCGGGCCAGGGCCGCGCCCCCGGCTACCGAGCTCGCAAACCCACGAGCCTCGCCGCCGGCCGCCGCCTGCTCGGCGCGCTCCAGCCACTGCTCGACCTCGTCCAGCTGCCCCACCGCACGGCCCACACCCGCGCGCGCGAGCGCCAGCGCCGGATGAGCTGTGATCGCATCGGGAGGAAGCCGATCGATCCAGCCCAGCAGCGTGCTCGCCTGCCCGGCTGAGTAGAACTCCAGCCAATTGCGCTCGAGCTCATCTGCCGCGTAGTGCACGTCTCCGGCCGTGATCGCATGCTCGATCGCTTCGACCATGAAGCCGTGCGCCGCGTACCAGCTGCTGGCGCGGCGGTGCAGGTCCGGGATCAGATCCGGCGCCAGACGTTCGAGCTGGGCGAGCAGCAGGCCGCGGAACAGATGGTGGTAGCGAAACCATGACCGGTCGCGGTCCAGCGGGACGACGAACAGGTCGGCACGTTCCAGCTCCCGCAGCATCTCATCGCCGTCCACGCGCTCCGAGACGGCGTCGCACAGCCCCCCGGTGAGGCGCTCCAGGATGGCCGTGCGCATCATGAAATGACGAACCGGCCGGGGCTGGGAGAGCACCACCTCGTTCCACAGGTAATCGACGACGAACCGATCGTCGGCGGGCAGCGCATCCAGGACCCGATCGCGGTCCGAGCCCCGCTTGAGCGACAGCGCCGCCAGGTTCAGCCCGGCCACCCACCCCTCGATGCGGTTCTGCACGGCCGCTACCTCGTCGGGCCCAAGGTCCAGTCCGTGCATCTGGTTGAGCAGCGCGGCGGCCTCCTGGTCGGTGAACCGCAGCTGCTCGCCACGGACCTCGGTGAGATCGCCCATCGCGCGCAGCCGCCCCAAACGCAACGGAGGATCGACGTGGGTGGCGATCACCACCTGGATGCCCTGCGGCAGGCGGTCCAGCAGATACCCGAGGTCCTCGTTGATCTCCGGGTCGGCGATCAGCTGATAGTCGTCGAGCACGAGCACGAGCGGCTCCCGAAGATCGGCCAGATCGTTGATCAGCACCGGAAGTACCTCGTCGCCGATCGATACGACCGGAGAGCCCAGACGTCGCTGCGCGGTCGCCGGCAGCGAGGGCTTGACCGCGCTCAGCGCGCCGGCCACGTAGCGCCAGAACCGCAGCGGCTCGTCGTCGCCCGGATCCAGCGAGACCCACGCCACGGGACCGTCCTGCCCGGCCGCCCACTCCGCCAGCAAGCTCGTCTTGCCCCACCCCGTGGGCGCGCACACCAGCGTCAGTCGCGCCGACCGCCCTTCGTCCAGCGCCTCCAGCAGGCGCGGCCGAGACACCATCCGCGAGCGCGGCAACGGCACCTGCAGCTTCGTACGGGCGAGAACGAAGTCCCTGTCTGACTGATCCGCACCCGAAGGCACGGGATCATTCTCCCACTCGCTCGGCGGTCAGCCTGATGCGTGGCTACGCGTTGCCCCGGGGCAGCAGCCGCGGGACCCGAGCTGCGTCTCAGGTCCCGCGCTCTCACTTGCTGCGTCGGCGCGTTACGCGCTCCCCACTTCAGCTCTTGGACGAAAAGTTCGCTGCCCTTCCGCTTGGGCAACCGCCCAGCGCGGCTGCCCTTTCGGTCAGACTTGCGCGCATCGAGGTGAAGCGTCAACCTCGGTCGCCACGATCACCCGGGTGAATCGCGGCCACCCGCACCAATCGCGGCCACCCGGGCGAGGACGCCGCGGGCATCCTATGCCGTCTCGGTCGGCTCCTCGAGCGCCGAGCTCAGGCGGGGCAAGAGCTTTGACACGCTCGGATAGATGTCCCGATACACCTCGAACAGCCGGCCGTAGAGCTCCACGGCGCGCTCGTCGGGCTCGTAGCTCGCGCCCTCGCCGGACATCGCCTCAGCGGCCTGCGAGATCGAGTCAAACCACCCGATCGCCGCCGCCGCGTGCATGGCGGCGCCGAGGCTCGTCGTCTCGACCTCGCGGCAAGCCGTCACCGTGCGCCGAGTCACGTCGGCGATGATCTGACACCAGAGCGCGCTGCGGGAGCCCCCTCCGAGCGCGAGGTAGAGATCGATCGGTTGATCAAGCGCCGCGGCCACCCCGTCGGTCAGCAGCCGCTGCTCGAACGCGATCCCCTCGAGGATCGCGCGGAACATGTGACTCTTGCCGTGATGCCCCCGGAAGCCGAGGATCACGCCGCGGGCGTAGCCGTCCCAGTAAGGAGTCTGCGACTGGTTCCAATACGGGACGGCCAGCAGGCCATCGGCGCCGGGCGGCACGCGGGCGGCGGCGGCCTCGAGCACCTGCTCGTCGGACAGATCGAGCCCCAGGCCCGATGCGTCGAGACCGGCGAGCTTGTTCACGAACCAGGACACCGTGTAGGTGCCGCCCTGGAGCAGGGTCTCAAGCGTGTAGGTCTTCGGTATCGGGCCGCTCAGCGTGCGAAATTCGCGTCCCCAGGCGTACTCCTCGCTGTAGGTCCCCGACACCACCGCCGTGCCCAGGTTCAGGTAGGCCCGCCCGGGTTTGGTGACGTCGGCGCCGAGACCGGCCGACTGCCCGTCCCCGGCCCCGCCCACGACGGGGATCCCGGCCGGCAGCCCGAGATCCTCGGCGACCTCGGGGCGCAGCTCTCCCATGACGGCACCGGGAGCGGCCAGCTCGCACAGCTGCCCGCGCTCGAGGCCCACCTGGCCCAACGCCTCCTCGGACCAGTCGAAGGTCTCCATGTCGACCAGTCCGAGCGGATCGGCGCACGCCCAGGTCGTCCGCCACTCTCCGGTCAGGTGCTTGACCAGGAACGCGTGGACGTCGACCACTCTGGCCGTCCGCTCGAGCACCTCGGGCTCATGGGCCGCAAGCCAGAGCAGCTTGTAGAAGGCCGGAGTCGTATCCGGGGGCTTGCCGGTGATCCGGTGGATCTCCTCACTGCCGTGCTGCTCCACCTCCTTGACGGCACGCGCGTCGAGCCACAGCATCGCGGGACGCAGCGGCGTGCCGTTCGAATCGAGGCATGCGAACGTCTCACGCTGATGGGTCAGTCCGATCGCCTCTATCTCGGAGGCGTTCACGCCTCCCGCGGCCTGCCGGAGCGCCGCCGCCGTCGAGCGCCACCAGCCCTCGGCGTCCTGCTCGTGCCACCCGGGATGCGGGATGGCGAGCTCGAACTCCTGCCTGCCTTCGCTCACCGTCCGACCGTCGCGGTCCCACACCACGGCCTTGGTGGCGGTCGTCGAGCTGTCCACTCCGATGACGTACGTCACACGTATCTCCGAGCTGGCGTCGCCTCCGCAACAGAGCGTCGCATCGGCGAGCACGTACGCTGATCTCCCTTGCCGGACTCGCGGCCTCGCTGCTGACCCCGAGCCACGGTCATCCTAGCGCCGATGGCGCTTCCCTTGAGCGTTGATGGCTCGGCGTTCCGACCCTCGGCGTGCCGGGTAGCCCATCGTCGTGAGCGCGAAGAAGGCAGCGTCTGGGGAAGTGCCCGGCGTGACACGCGCGCCTGACCGGCTCTACGCCGGCTATGTCTTCGACCTCGACGGCACCATCTATCTCGGTTCCGAGCTGCTGCCGGGAGCGGCGCGCCTCGTGCGGGCGCTGCGCGACCTGGACCGCAAGGTCGTGTTCGTCTCCAACAACCCCACCCGCGAACCCGAGGACTACGCGCGCAAGCTGTCTGACCTGGGGCTCCCGACGCAGGCGTCCGAGGTCGTCAACACCGTCGTCACGACGACCGAGTGGCTGGTCGCCAATGCCCCTGACGCGACCGTCTTCCCGATCAGCGAGGAGCCGCTCAAGCGCGCATTGAGCCGGCGGGGCATAAGCGTCTCCGAGGAGCCCTCCGAGATCGACATCGTGATCGCCAGCTATGACCGGGGGTTCGAGTACCGCAAGCTCCAGATCGCGTTTGACGCCATCACGGGGAACCGCCGGGCTCGTCTGGTCGCCACCAACCCCGACCGCTTCTGCCCGTTTCCCGACGGCCGGGGAGAACCTGACGCCGCGGCGATCACCGCTGCCATCGAGGCCTGCACCGGCGCCAGCTGTGAGCTGCACTTCGGCAAGCCCGGACCCGTGATGCTGAACGCAATCGCCGAGGCGCTGGGGCTCGCCCCCGAGGATTGCGTCCTGACCGGCGACCGCCTGAGCACCGACATCCATGCCGCGCGCGAGGCGTCCATGGCCTCCGCCCTGGTCCTCACCGGAGAGACGGATCCCCAAGCGCTGGCAGCCATCCCGGACGAGGACCGGCCCGACTACGTGCTCGACCGCGTGGACCGCCTGATGCCGCAAGCGCGCTGGGACGAGCTCGGCTGGCCTGCCGACTAGGTCGACTCCGAGCGCTCGGCGCGAAACCGAGCGTCCACCGCCTTCATCTTCTCGACCTTCTCGGTGGAGCCGCCGCCCTGGAACTCGGACTCGAGCCAGTGGTCGAGCACCTTCTCGGCCGCCTCGGGGGCGATCACGCGGGAGCCCATGGTGATCACCTGTGCGTCGTTGGACTTGCGCGCCCGCTCGGCCGAATATGGGTCGTGGGCGGTCGCGGCCCGCACGCCCGGGATCTTGTTGGCGGTGATCGCCATGCCCAGGCCGGTGCCGCACACCAGGACCGCACGGTCGTGCTCGCCGTTTGAGACGGCCTGAGCGACCTCCGAGGCGACATCCGGGTAGTCCTGCTCGCTGCCGTTGCCGTAGTCCTTGACGTCGTAGCCGTTGTCTTTGAGGTACTCGGCGAGGTGCTCCTTGAGCGGCGCTCCGGCCTCGTCGGCGCCGACGGCTATCGGTTGCATGTGGTCCTCCTCTTGCAGTTGGTAACTCAGGCCTCGACGGACTCCTCCCCGGCGACCTTCTCGGCCACCCGGTGGATCAAAGGTCGCATAGCCGGATAGGCGTCGGCGTAGGCGTCGACAAAGAACTGATACTGCTCGTGCACGCTCGGATCGGGCTCGATCGTGTCGGTTTCGTGCACCATCGCCTGCACTGCTTCCGGGATGCCGGGAAACAGCCCGGCGCCCACGGCAGCCAGGATGGCGCCACCGAGCACGACCGCGTCGCCGAACTCCGTGAATGCGATCGGGATGCCGCTGACGTCGGCATGCATCTGCATCAGCTGCGGACTGTTGGTGAAGCCACCCGCCGCGACGAGCGTCTCGACCTCGAAGCCGGCCTTCCGCATGGCCCGCAGGATGTGCGCGGTTCCGTAGCAGACCCCTTCTTGGATGGCTCGGTAAACGTGCTCGGGCTTGTGATGAAGGCTCAGGCCCCAGACGATGCCGCGGGCCAGCGGATCGGTGTACGGAGTCCGGTTGCCCTGCCAGTACTCGTTGACGATCAGCCCGTCGGAGCCGGGCGGGATCGACGCGCTTCGCTCGTTGAGTACTTCGTACACGCTTGTCCCACGGCGCTCGGCCTCGCGCAGCGCGTCTCCGCAGAAGTTGTCGGCGAACCATTTCAGGACCGAGCCGGTCGATACCTGACCGCCCTCGAGCGTGTACTGGCCGGGGATCACGGCGTCGGTGAAGGCACCGAAGAAGCCCGCGCCGCTGATCGGCTGGTCGCTCTGTCCAGCCAGGACATGCGAGGAGCCGGTGATCAGCGCCATGCGTCCAGGCTTCACCACGCCCAGGCCGATCTGGCCGACCCAGGCGTCGCCGCCGCCCTGCGCGACGGGCGTATCCGGCTTGAGGCCGAGCTCGTTCGCGGCCTCCCCAGACAACCCCTCCACCGGCTCGCCGAGATCGAGTACCTCGGGGGCCAGCTTCTCGAACACGTCGCCGAGCCCGACCTCCTCGTAGAAGGACGCCGGCCAGCCGCCGTTGTCGCGGTCGTGATAGCCCCGGACCGCGGCGGTGTTGACGTTGGCGGTCACTCGACCGGTCAGCCGAAACGTCGCCCAGTCCGGGGCGTCGACGAAGTACCTGGCCTCCCGGTAGGTGTCGGGCTCGCGCTCCTTGAGCCAGAGCAGCTTTGACGGCAGCCATTCGGCCGACACCGGGCCGCCCCCGTTGTACTTGCGCGCGGGGTGCTCTGACTCTCCGATGCGCCGCGCCTGGTCGGCGGCACGTACGTCCATCCACATGATCGCCGGGCGCAGGTGTCGCCCCGAGCCATCGAGGGCGACGACCGTGCAGGTGGTCGCGTCCGCGCAGAGCCCCGCGATCGACTCGCCGTCGATCCCGGCGGCCCGCATCGCCTTGGCGACCGACTCGACGAGCGCCGACCACCACTCGTCGGGGTCCTGCTCGGCCCATCCGGGTCGTGGATGCTCCAGCGCGTAGCTCGTGGCCTCCACGGCCACGCAGTGCCCCGCCGTGTCAAACACCCCGGCGCGGCAGCTCTCGGTGCCGAAGTCGATCCCGAGCAGGTAGGGGCCGCCGCCGTCGCTGGATGAGCTCATCGTCCGTACCTCCTCCTGTGCCGATCGGTTTCCGCGCCGCAGTGGCCGGGCACTGTCTCCGATGTGGGCACGCCGAATCCCATCACCGGTGATCTACCCGCTGTCGGCGGCCGACACAACTCTCCGGTCCGCATATGACGCAGGTGGCGATTCTGGGAGCCGGGGTGATGGGGTCGGCGCTGGCGGTGCCGCTCGCCGACAACGGCCACGACGTACGCCTCGTGGGCACCCATCTGGACCGCGACATCATCGACAGCGTCAAGTCGAGCCGCATCCACCCTGGCCTGGACGTGGCGCTGCCGGCCTCGGTGAAGCCCTACCAGCTGGAGGAGGCGCCCGATGCGTTTGCCGGCGCCGAGATCGTGCTGAGCGGCGTCAACTCGTTCGGGGTCCGGTGGGCGGGCGAGCAACTCGCCAGGCTGCTCCCCGAGGGAGCGCTCGTGATCGCCATCGCCAAAGGGCTCGACGCCGGCCCCCAGGGCGACCTGCGCATCCTGCCCGACCTGCTGGCGGAGGCCTGGTCAGAGCCACAGCGCGCCGCCAGCCCCGTGGCGGCGATCACCGGTCCCTCGATCGCCGCCGAGGTCGCCCTGCGCCGCGACACCTGCGTCGTCTTCGCCGGGCGTGATCACGCGCCGCTTGACCGTCTCGCCACGACGTTTCGCACCGATACCTATCGGGTCTGGACATCGACCGATTTCGTGGGCTGCGAGGTGTGTGCCGCCCTGAAGAACTGCTACGCACTCGGCGTGGGGCTCGCGGAGGGAGTGCTCGAGGCCCGCGGGGCGTCGGAGAGCCCGACCCGAATGCACAACTACGAAGCGGCTCTGTTCGCCCAAGGTGCCGCGGAGATGGCGCAGATGGTCAGCCTGCTCGGCGGGAGCCCGGACACGAGCGGCTGGCTGCCCGGCGTCGGCGACCTGTACGTGACGAGCACGGGCGGCCGAAATGTGCGCGTCGGGAGGCTCCTGGGCGCTGGAGTCCGGTTCGCGGAGGCGTCGGCGCAGCTGGGTGACCCCACGCTCGAGGGCGCGGCGGCAATCCGCGAGCTCGGGGGGGCGTTGTCGAAGCTGGGCGAGCGCGGGATCGTCGAGCCGCGCGACTTTCCCCTGCTGCGCCACCTGTACGAGGTGATCGAGCTCGAGCGGCCGGTGGACATGCCCTGGGACTCGTTCTTCGGCGGCGACTCCCAGACAGCGCCCACGGCGACGAGGATCTGAGTCGGGCCATGGATGAACGGCGCGTCAACCAGGCACTGCGCGAGGCCACCGACACCGAGCAGGTCGTGATCGGGGAGGGGGCCCTCGACTCGGTCGCGGACGTGTTCGAGCGCGGCTTCGGAGACAGGGCGGCGGTCGTCATCGGGGACGAGAACACGTTCGAGGTGGCGGGCACCGCGGTCAACCGCCTGCTTCAGGCGACGCGGCCCGAGGTGCTGGAGCCGTTCGTCTTCCCCGGGCAGCCCACCCTGCATGCCGAGTACGAGAGCATCAAGACGGTGGTCGAGTCGCTGCGCCGTCATCAGGCGATTCCGGTGGCGGTCGGCTCGGGGACGCTCAACGACATCGTAAAGCGCGCGTCACACGAGTGCGATCGCCCCTACATGAACGTCGCCACCGCGGCCTCGATGGATGGCTACACGTCGTTCGGCGCATCGATCACCAAGGACGGCTTCAAGCAGACGATGGAGTGCTCGGCGCCCCGGGCGGTGGTCGCCGATCTCGCGGTGCTGACGCACGCGCCGGCCCGGATGACGTCGGCGGGCTACGCCGACCTGCTCGCCAAGATCACCGCCGGAGCGGATTGGATCGTCGCCGACGCCCTCGACGTCGAGCCGATCAAGCCCCAGGAGTGGTCGCTGGTCCAGGGGCCGCTGCGCGACGCGACCGGACGCCCGGGTGAACTGCACGGGGGGGATCCGGCGGCAATCGAAGCGCTGATCGAGGGCCTGATCATGTCGGGATTGGCGATGCAAGCCGCGTCGTCGTCTCGCCCTGCCTCGGGGGCCGAGCATCAGTTCAGTCACCTGTGGGAGATGGAGGGACTCGGCGAGAACCCCGAGCACGGCGCTCCGCCACTGTCGCACGGCTTCAAGGTGGGCGTGGGCACGGCGGCGATCGCCGCTCTGTACGAACGGGTGCTGGAGCGTGACTTCGCGCGGTTGGATATAGCCGCCGCCGTCCGGAGTTGGCCGTCGTGGGAGGAGGCCGAGCGACGCGTTCGCGCTGCCCTGGCGGACACCGGTCTCGACGATGCGGCCGTGAAGGAGTCCCGCGCCAAGTACATCGACGCAGACGAGCTCGGCGCCCGGCTCGAGCTGCTCGCCGAGCGCTGGTCAGATCTCTCAGAGCGGCTCCGGGAGCAGCTCATGCCCGCGGAGCGGGTGCGCGGGCTGCTGACCGAGGCCGGCTGTCCCACCTCGCCGGCGGAGATCGGCTTGAGCGTCGACCGCTTCAGGGCGACCTATCGCAGGGCGCAGATGATCCGCCGCCGCTACACCGTCCTGGATCTCGCCAACGAGACCGGCGTTCTCGACGAGTGCGTGGAGGAGCTCTTCGGCCACCAGGGCGATCCATCGTCTATCTCCCCTGACGGGTAGCGTGCCCAGGGTCAGCATGCTCGCCGTCTACGCCTCAGAGATCGATCCCGACGACCCGCTGCGCGGGTTGCGGATCGGCGAGCGGCCGGAGCCCGAGCCGCCTGAGGGCTGGACGACCGTGAAGGTGACGGCGGCAGCGCTCAACCACCACGACCTGTGGTCGCTGCGGGGTGTGGGCCTGAGCGCCGAGCAGCTGCCGATGATCCTCGGCTGCGACGCGGCGGGCGTCGACGAGCAGGGCGACGAGGTGGTGCTCCACTCGGTGATCACCACCGACGACTGGCGCGCGGACGAGACGCTCGATCCACGCCGCTCACTGCTCTCCGAGCGCTCTCAGGGAGCGCTGGCCGAGAGGGTGGCCGTGCCCAAGCGCAACCTGGTGGCCAAGCCCGCGGAGCTGTCCTTCGAGCACGCCGCCTGCCTGCCGACTGCGTGGCTGACCGCCTACCGGATGCTGTTCACGCGCGGCGAGGTCAAGCCCGGCATGACGGTCCTGGTCCAGGGCGCGGGCGGCGGCGTGGCCACCGGGCTGACCGTGCTCGGCTCCGCCGCGGGGGCACGCATCTGGGTCACCAGCCGCTCGGAGGCCAAGCGCGCCCAGGCGCTCGAGCTCGGCGCCGAGCAGGCGTTTCAGTCCGGCGCCCGCCTGCCCGAGCGCGTGGACGCGGTCATGGAGACCGTCGGAGAGGCCACCTGGAGCCATTCCGTGCGCTCGCTCAAGCCGGGCGGCCGGATCGTCGTCTCGGGCGCCACCTCGGGCCAGGCTCCGCCTGCCGAGCTCAGCCGCGTCTTCTTCCTGCAGTTGTCGGTGGTGGGTTCGACGATGGGCACTCGGGACGAGCTTGAGCGGCTGGTCCGCTTCTGCCTGGAGCGCGACATCCGCCCGGCGGTCCACGCCACGATGGCGCTCGCCGACGCCCGGGATGGGTTTCAGACGATGCTCGACGGCGACTTCGTGGGCAAGATCGTCTTCACGACCTAGCCCTCATGGAGCGGAGATCGAGAGGGCTGGGAGATGGCCGGCGGGGGCTGGTAGATGGCGGGCGGGCGTTTGTCTGGCTGCTGGCGGTCGCGGGTTGCCTGGTGTTCTGGACCGCCCCGGCCGGCGCCGGCGCCCGGCGCCCGCTGCAGGCCGGCACCGGCGCGCGCGGGTGGATGGCCAGGTCCGCTGCCCATCCCGAACCGTCCAGCGTCGTGCTTCCCAACGATCCCGGCTTTGCCGGGTGCGAGCGCCAGGACCCCGTCACCGGCTGCACGGACAACGAGCAATGGGACCTGTTCGGCCCGCTGCCCGGCAACGACTGCCCGGCGCCCGGCAATCTCGCAGCGGACCTGCCTCACCCTGACGGCGGCCTGCCGTGTTGGGCGCCGCACGCCACCGACCCCCAACACGCCTCGGGGGTGAACATGACCGGCGCCTGGGCGCAGGGCAACCTCGGCCGCCCGGATGTGCTGATCGCCTACATCGAGGGCGGGGTCAATTACGACAGTGACTCGATCAAGGACGGGCTGGACTCGGTGTTCCTCAACCGCGGCGAGCTGCCGTGGCCAGAGGGCTCGAACGGTCACACCCACCACACCTACGATCTCAACCGGGACGGGCGCTTCGACCTCCGCGACTGGGCGCAGGATCCGCGCGTCAACCCGCCCTGCCCGCCGGGGGTGAAGCCGTTCCTCCACCATGCGCAGGGCGTCACCTGGTCCTGCCTGACCAACGGCCGCCACCGGTATCTGAACAGCGTGCACGTGAACGGCGTGCTCACCCCCTATCTGTCTCCCGAGGACCTGATCGCCGTGTTCGGCGACTGCCGGATCATCGGCCATCGGGTGCGCTTCTGCCGGCCCGGTGACCACTACGACAACGACGGCAACGGCTATCCCAACGACATCTCGGGCTGGAACTTCGATCGCGACAACAATGACCCGCAGAAGGCCGACCGGGCGTATGACCACGCGCCGAGCCTGATCTCGCTGCTGGGTGGCGAGGCCAACAACGGCTTCGCCGGCGTCGGCGTGTGTCGCCGCTGCATGGTGGTGCCGATCAAGGACGACGCCGAGCCGCTGGGGCGCTCTGACCGCTGGGGCGAGTCGATCCTGTACGCCACCGATCTCGGCGCGACGGCGATCTCCTCGGTGGTCGTCGAGTACAACTACTCGTCGTTCTCGCAGGCCGCGGTCGACTACGCCTACCGCCATGGCGTGCTGCTGTCGCTGGACTCCAACGACTTCGACTCGATGGACCACAGCGACGGGATGCTGTTCAACCACGTGTTCCCCGGCAACTCACTGACCGAGGACCAGTCACCCCCGGGCACGCAGTGGTTCCGGGCGCGCTCCAACGTCACCAGCTACGGCACCCACAGCATCTTCTCCACCGAGGAGAACTCCACCTCGGGCGCGACGCCGTTCCAGGCCGGGGTCCTGGCGATGGTGCAGTCGGCCGCGCTGAACGCACGCGACCGGGGAATCATCCCCAGCCCGCTGACGCCCGACGAGGTCAAGCAGGTGGTGATGGACACCGCCAGTCCGGTGATCCCGCAGACGCAGGCCCGGGGGGTGGCGCACCAGTGGCCGGGAAACCCGGGCAGCGCCACCAACGCCACGCACACCAACTGGTCGACCCAGTACGGCTACGGCCGGCCCGACCTCGGCGCCGCGACCCGGCTGGTCATGTCGGGCCGGGTGCCGCCGACGGCCGAGATCGACTCGCCCTCGTGGTATCAGTACGTCGACCCCGCACGCCGGCCCTCGCTGGCGATCGACGGCTCGCTCGCGCCCAGCCGCTGGCACTCGGGAGGCAGGACGCGGTGGTGGCTGGAGTGGGCGCTGGGCGCCAACCCGTCTGACAGCGCATTTCACACGATCGCCCACGGTGTCACCCGCCACCGCCTCGACGGCCGGCTCGGGACACTTGACCTGCGCCAGGTGCCGCCGGCCTACTACGAGCACGCGCCGCGCTCGACGCTGCCCCCCAACGGGCCCGAGCAGTACACGCTCACGCTGCGTCTGCGCGTGGTCGACTCAGACGGGCTCAAGGCCGAGGACCGGCGCACGCTCGGCGTGCGGCACGACCCCGGGCTGCTGCCGGGCTTCCCCAAGCGGATCGGGGGCGAGATCGCCGCCGGGCCGAGCTACGTCGACCTCGAGGGCCGCCATCAGCTCGACCTGGTGTACGCGACCGCCGACGGCGACGTCGACGCGCTGGCACCGAACGGTCGCGAGGTCCCGGGCTTTCCCGTCTTCACCGACTTCGACCGCCAGATCGGCGGCAACGAGCCGGAGAGCCTCCCCGCGCGCGCGTATCGCACGGTGTCGGGGCTGCGCGATGTCCGCGACCCGATCGTCGGGATCGCGGTCGGCGACCTGCACCACGACGGCACGCTCGACGTGGTAGCGACGACCTCGAACGCCGACGTCTACGCCTGGGACGCGCACGGGCGCCGGCTGCCGGGCTTCCCGGTTTCCTCGGCACGGCGCTACTGGACGTTGCCGGTTCCCACGCCGGCCTCGCCGACGGCCCACAGCCGACTGCCCGCCCGCGGCGACTTCGCCCCGCCGGTGCTCGCGCCGTTGGAGGGCGGCCACCGGCTCGACATCCTGATGAGCGCATTCGACGGGCACGTGTACGCGTGGCGCCCCAACGGCCGGCCGGTGCCGGGCTGGCCGGTGCAGGTCAAGCTGCGGGCGGCCGACTTCGCGCGCCTGCGCGTCGACCCGCAGGGATACATCCGCGATCCCAAGCTCATGTACGCGGTCGGCGTCGGTGACGTGCTGCGTGCCGGGCACCCGCAGGTGTTCGTGTCGAGCTTCGAATGCGACAACACCCATCCGGCGGCCTTCCTGTACGGGATCTGGGCCCAGGGCAACCGCCACCGGGGGGGCGCCTACCTGCCGGGCTGGCCGGTGCGATTGCCGAGCCTGCAGGAGTGCTATGACCAGTCGATCGACTTCGTCGGTGAGGGGACGAGCCCGCCGGTGATCGGCAACTTCGGCGCCGGACGATTGCAGGTCGTCTCCAGCCCGGTCACCGGGCCGGTGTACGTGATCGACGGCAACGGGACGATCGCGCGCACGCTCTCGCCCGGCTGCCAGAGCGCCGCCTGCCGGCCCGATCCGCCGTATGACCCGACCGGCGATGCGCTCACGCTCACGCTCACCGGCCAGGGGGGTCTCGGCGACCTGCGTAACACGGGTACGCCTCAGTTCCTGCAGAGCTCGATCGGCGCCGAGTCGCTGTCTGGCGCGCTGGGCTCCTCGGGTCAGGCGGCGCTGCCGCAGGCCTACGAGAAGGTCTGGGACGTGGGCACGGGCGCGGTCATGCCGGGGTTCCCGGTCCGCCAGGACGGGTTCCCGTTCTTCGATGCGCCGCTGTCCGCCGACCTGGCCGGTGACGGCACGCGGCAGGTGATCGAGGGCAACGACTCCTACTGGATCCACGCCTGGGACATCCACGGCGGGGAGGCGCCGGGCTTCCCCAAGTACACCGGCCAGTGGCCGAGCTTCAGCGGCGTCGTCGGCGACGTGACGATGAACGGCAAGCTGCGCTACGCGGTCGGCACGCGCGAGGGCTGGCTGTTCGTCTGGCGCGTGCGCGGCGCGGCGCGGCTCGACAACTCCTGGTCGCACCTGCGCGGCGATGACTACAACGCCGGCCTGTACGGGCTCGACACCCAGCGGCCGGAGACGATCCTCGACCTGCGCCGCCGGGGCGCAGGGCTGTACTGGACCGCCCCCGGCGGTGACTACGAGCTCGGGCGCGCGGCGGCCTACCAGGTGCTGGCCTGCCGGCAGCGCGGCTGCGCGGGCGCCCGCCTTCTACGCGGCGCGCCGCGCCCCGCAGCCGCCGGGACCGCACAACGGATGCGCCTCCCCGTGCTGCCGCCCGGTACCCGTTATCTGGCGGTGCGTTCGGTCAACCGTGCCGGCGACCTCTCGGCTATGGGGCAGATCGTGTACGCGCGTTGAGCGGGCCGGCGCCCAAGTGGCCCCGACCGCAAATACGGCGGAGACCGCCAGGCCGCTGCCTCAGCGGGCCTGGGCCGCCATCTCGCGCTCGAGGTCGAGCTCGGTGCGCACGCCCAGAGCGTGCAGGACGTCGTTGGCCTCCTCGAGGCTCCGCGCATCCAGCACGGCCCGGGCCAGGACCCCGGCGCTGGCCAGCGTGGCTCCGACGTCGAGGTAGTAGGTCAGCGCGGCCAGCGGGCTGAGCTCCAGGCTGTGCTCGCCGCCGCGGATCCGCACCACGCCGCTCACTCCCCGAAATGCCCGCACCGCCTGGGCGCTGGCCTCGGTCGGCACCAGCTCCAGCGACCCCTCCAGGCTGCGGACGACCGGCTCGGTCAGACCGCGCGCGCCGCACAGGCCGTCGGCGGCCGCGACCTGCGCCAGGCGACCGAGCACCTCCGAAGGAGTGAGCTCGGCGTCGCAGCCGATCCCGAACACGCCCAGGAGCACGGCGTGGCCCTGTTGCCCGAGGATCGCGGCGGCGGCCAGCATCACCGCGTCACACAGCGGGCTGCGCAGCCCGGGCTCGTCGCCCTGGGCCAGGACGTCGCCGCCGACATCGATGAACACGGTCAGATCACGGTCCAGGGCGGCCACGGCGTCGTGCAGGCCGGTGGCGATCGCGCCGGCCCCGCCGCCGATGTCGATCAGGATCGTGGGCCGGTCCAGATAGGCGGCCATCCGGGACTCGGCGAAGTACACGTCCCGACCCCGCACGCGGGTCGAGGGACCGGTGAGCAGCACCCCGCCGGCCAGCTCGCGGCCGGCTTCGATCTCCTCGATCCGCCGGGGTCCCGGCACCGGATCGATCACGCCTCGCTCCCAGGTCAGGCCTCCGATGATCGGGTCGGCGCCGTCCTGGAGGCGCATCGCCTCGGCGGTCGCCAGGGCGCCGACCACGTCGCCTCCGCCGCCCATCCCGATTACCAGCGGACGGCGGGCGCCGCGCAGGATGAGCTCGGCGTCAGCCGCCATGGTCGCGTCCGCGGGCGAGAGTCCAGGCGGCGCCGCCACTCAGGAGGATCGAGGCGTGCAGCTCCTGATCGCCGACGATCCACCGCCGCCGGCCGTCGCGCAGGACGCGCTTGACGCCCGGCTGAGCGGGCGTCCGGTACTCGATCTCTACGTCCAGACGATCGGGATCGGCCTCCGTGAGCAGTTCCTCCTCCAGCGGCTGCCAGTAGGCCGCGTTGTTGATGTGGTCGGCGATGTCGCACTCGGTGGCGCGAAACGTCCACGGCTCTCCTCCGTCCAGCGAGTCCGGCGCCGGATGGCGCAGGCGCGCGCTCACCCGCGGCGGCGGCCTCAGAGGATCCGTGTAGGTCGAGATCTCGGCCTCGGTCAGCGGTGAGGGCCGCCAGCTCTCGGTGTCCAGGTGCACCCACACGGAGGCCGCCTCCACGTCGGTGCGCGCTCCCGGGTCCGCGTCCCCGCCGCCATCGGGATCGATGTCGGTCCGCCGCTCGGCCCACATCCGCCCCAGGCCGCTGCAGAATGTGGTCACCCGGAAGCGCTCGCCGAAGCGCGGCCAGCGATTGACCCGGATTCGGGTGCGGCGCACCACCCAGACGGCGGTCTGCGCCAGGCCGGCGTCATCCACGTCGGCGTAGGCGACGTCCTGCAGCCAGCAGGCCAGAGCGTCGAGCCGCATGCGCCCCGAGGGGGCACAATCGGCAAAGCCGGGCTGGCGCGTTTGGCTGAACGCCCGGAACCCGGGCGCCCGCGGCGGGAGCTCGTTCAGGTTGACGTCCACGAACCGCCAGCGTACGAGAGCGAGACGCCGGGCCCGGCCGGTGGCCTAGCGCGCGGTCTCGCGCGCGGCCTGGATGGCGCGCCACACCCGCTCGCCGTTGGCGGGCATGTCGATGTGGCGCACCCCGAGATGCGCGAGCGCGTCGATCACCGCGTTGTGGGCCGCCGGGGTCGACCCGATCGTCCCCGACTCGCCGATCCCCTTGGCGCCGAGCGGATTGACCGGCGTCGGGGTCTCGATCCGGATCGACTCGAAGGCCGGGTACTCGGGCGGGGCCGGAATGCAGTAGGTGACGAAGTTGGCGTTCACCGGGTTGCCGTCCTCGTCGAACGCGAGCTCCTCGAACAGCGCCTGCGCGAGCCCGGCCGCCACGCCGCCGTGGATCTGCCCGTCGGCGATCATCGGGTTGATGATCGTGCCCGCGTCGTCGACCGCGACGACCCGCTTCAGGGCGACCGAGCCGGTCTCTGAGTCGACCTCCACGACCACCACGTGAGCGCCGAACGGGAACGTGGCATTGGAGGGTTCGAACTCGGTCTCGATGTTGAGCTCGTCCAACCGGCCCGCGGCCGCCAGACGGCCTGACAGCTCGCTCCAGCTGAGCGCCGGGCGGGGAGCGCCGGCGACGTGGAAGCTTCCCGCTCCGAGCTCCAGCACCATGTCCCGGGGGTCGGCCTCGAGCTCCTCGGCGGCCAGCTCCTTGGCCCGCTCCACCAGCTCCTCGGAGACCTGGCGGGCCGCCGCCCCGCCGATCTGAGCCGACTTGGACGCGTAGGTCCCGGTGCCGCGGGCCACCTGATCGGTGTCGCCCTTGACGACGGTGATCCGTTCCAGCGCCAGCCCCAGCCCTTCGGCGACGATCTGCGCGAACGTCGTCTCGTGGCCCTGGCCGTGGGAGAAGGAGCCGGTCTTCAGGATCGCATCGCCCTCGGCAGTCATCTCCACCGCCCCGAACTCGCTCTCGGGCTCGCCGTTGGTGATCTCGACGTAGCTGCTCAGCCCGATGCCCAGCAGCCGGGTATCACCGGCGGCCCGGCGAGCCGCCTGCTCCTCGCGCAGCCGGTCATAGCCGGCGGCCTCGAGCGCCACATCCAGCGCCCGTCGGTAATCGCCGCAGTCATAGCGCGCGCCCGAGGCGGTCTGAAACGGGAACTTGTCGGCGGCGACGAAGTTGCGCCGCCGCACCTCCGCGGGGTCGAGCCCTACCTCCGCCGCGAACGTGTCGACGGCCCGCTCGAGCACCTGGCTGGCCTCGGGACGGCCGGCGCCCCGCAGGGCGCCCGTAGGGGTGGTGTTGGTGAGCACCGAGTCGATGCGGACCTCGATCCGGGGAATGGCGTAGACGCCGCTGGACATCAGCCGGGTCAGCGTGGGCAGGATCGCACCGATCCACGGATAGGCGCCCGCATCCTGCAGCAGGCGCAGGTACAGCGCCCTGATGTGGCCGTCACGATCGCCGCCCAGGCGGAAGTCCATCCGCTGCCCCCGGCCGTGGCCCATGGCGACCATGTGCTCGCTGCGGGTCTCGGTCCAGCGCACCGGCCGTCCCGACGCCCGTGCCAGCCAGCACACGATCACGTCCTCGACCCCGAGTCCCTTGCCGCCGAAGCCACCGCCCACGTCGGGGCCGATCACTCGCACCCGGTCGGGCTCCAGGCCGAGGCTGGCCGCCAGCCGGTCGCGATCCTGGTGCGGCGTCTGGGTGCTCAGCCACGCCGTCAATCGCCCATCCTGCATGCACGCGGTCGTCGCCCGCGGCTCGATTGGCGCGACGTGCAGACGCTGGCTGACAACCCTGCCCGAGCTGACCACCTCGCAGCCGGTGAACAGGTCCTGGGACGGCGTTTCGGGCCCCTCGGCCAGGCAGGTGTTGGTGCCGACCTCCTCGAACAGGAGCGTGTCGCCGCGCAAGGCCTCGTCCGGGTGGATCACGACCGGAAGCTCCTCGTAGCCGACCGCCACCAGCTCCGAGGCGTCCACTCCCTGCTCACGGGTCTCGGTGAGCGCTACGGCCACGATCTCGCCCACGAAGCGGACCGTGTCGCGCGCCAGGAACGGACGCTGCATGCGCTCGTCCTCGCCCCCGAACGGGGATGCCAGCTTTCCCAGGTCGACGTCGGCGGCGGTGAGCACCTGGGTGTCCGGCCGGGCGACGGCCTCGGAGACGTCGATGCCGGCGATCCGGGCGTGGGCGAAGTCAGAGCGCACGAACGTCGCGTGCAGGGCACCCTCGAGCGCGAGGTCGTCGACGTACCGGCCCTTGCCGGTTAGAAACCGGGGGTCCTCGCGGCGCCGCACCCGCTGGCCGATCATCGCCGCATCGCGTCCGCCACCCAGGCCGCGAACACCGCCTGGAAGGGCAGCCGAGCCCACAGCGAAACCGCGCCGCCGGGAACCTCGGAGTACTGGTCGGGGTGCATCGCCATGTGGAGGTTGGCGGGGAAGATCGCGACCAGCGTGGCGATCAGCCACCACCCGGCCAGCCGGCGACGGCGCGTCATCAGCCCGGCGCCCCCGGCGATCTCGGCGACGCCGCTGGCGTAGACCATCGCCTCGGGCGCAGGCACGTACGGAGGCATGATCCGCTGGTACGTCTTCGGGATCACGAAGTGCATCGCGCCGGCGAAGACGAAGAACGGGCCGGCGAGTCTGCGGATCGCGTCCATCTGCCTCGGGCACGCTATCGCACCGCCGCCGTGCGCTCCGCCGTCTTGCGCTCCGTCCGCTCGGGCCACCGCAAGCCACACGACACGACGGCTTCCCGCCGGTGAGAATCCGGCCATGCCCGACAATCCCGGCGGCCTCGTCTACGGCGCGATCCTCGTCGCCACGCTGCTCGCGGCCGAGATCACCAAGCGCGAGAACTACCTGAAGACCGTGGGAGCCGTCGTGATCGCGCTGCTGATCTACTGGCTGTCGATCTCCTACTCGGAGTACACCGGAGAGCGGGTGGAGCGATCCGGGCATTTCGAGTACGCGGGATTCGCCCGCATGGCGATCCACGAGATATCGGTGCTCTACGGAGCGATGGGGCCGCTGCTCGTGCTCCTGATCTGCTGGGCTGCCGGCGCGACGCTGAGCACCGGGGTCAGCATCGCGATCTGGACCGATGTCGCGCTGATCGTCACGATCGAGGTGGCGATCGGGATCAGAGCCGAGCTCACGGGCAGGGACCTGGTGCGCCAGACGGCGGTGGGCGTTCTGCTGGGCCTGCTCGTGTTCGGGCTCCGCGTGCTGCTGCACTAGTGCTCGTGGCGGCCCTGGTCGGTCTAGCTGCTCAGCGCCACCTCCAGGTCCCGCGGCTCGGCGCCCCGCAGCACCTTGAGCGCCAGCGATCCGTTGGCCGAGCGGACCGCCCGCTCCAGGTCGCCGAGTGAGCGCACGGGCTCACCCGCGGCCTGGGTGATCAGGTCCCCGCGGGAGACGCCGGCGGCGTCGGCGGCGCTGTCGCGGCGGACGCGCACCACCAGGACACCGGCCTCGGCGGGGAGACCCACCGCACGGCGCATGCGGGTGGCTACCGCGGCCGTGGCCACCGCCACTCCCAGGCGGGGAGCATCGCGCTCGCCGGGCTCGAAGAACGCCAGCCAGGGTCCGAGCTGCTCGGTCAGCCGCTCGGCGCCGCCGGCCGGCAGCCCGGTGGCCAGCCGCCGGGCGCGCTCGGCGTAGGCCGGGCGGGCAGCGGCGACCAGGGACAGCCCCCGCTCGGTGAGCGTGACCGTCACGCTGCGCCGGTTGTCGGGATTGGGCTCGCGAACGATCAGGCGCGCCCGCTCGAGCCGCCCCAGGCGGACCGACAGCGTGCCCGAGGTGCGGCGCAGGCGCCGGACGAGATCGCGCTGGTTGAGGGTGTGCCCCTCGGCCCGCTCCAGCGCGTCGAGCACGAGATAGCTCGTGCGCGTCAGTCGATGCTCGGCCAGCGCCTCCTCCAGCTCTGACTCGAGGTGGGCGGCGACGCCGATCGTGGTGTCGGCCAGGGCGACCGGATCGACAGGATTTTCAGACATCTCTTAGCTCCAATTATTTGGAATCAAACGTTTTAGTACGATCATTGTATGCCAAGTCTCAACGGAGCAGTTCCCCCCTCCGAGGCGGCCGAGCGCTCGGCGGTCGCTCTCGATGCCTACTCGCGCACGGTCGTGGCCGTGGCCGAGGCTCTCAGCCCGAGCGTCGCCAACCTCCAGGTACGGCGGCGAACCCGCCGCGGTCCCGCGGTCGGCGCCGGCAGCGGCGTCGCGATCTCGGCCGACGGATTCCTGGTGACCTCCGCCCACGTGATCGAGGGCGCTCGGCGCGGCGTCGCCAGCTTCAGCGACGGCCACGAGATCGACGTCTCGCTGGTCGGCTCGGATCCGCTCTCCGACCTCGCCGTCCTGCGGGCCGACGGGGGCGAGCTGACGCCGGCGCCGCTCGGCGACGCGGCTCGTCTGCGGGTCGGCCAGCTGGTGGTCGCGCTCGGCAATCCGCAGGGCTTTGCCAGCTCGGTGACCGCGGGCGTGGTCAGCGGTCTTGGTCGCTCGCTGGGCGTCGGTCCGCGCGGGCGGCGCCGGATCGTCGAGAACGTGATCCAGACCGACGCGGCGCTCAACCCGGGCAACTCCGGAGGAGCGCTGGTCGACGGCGCCGCCCAGGTGATCGGGATCAACACGGCGCTGGCGGGGATCGGACTCGGCCTCGCCGTGCCCATCAACGACGCCACCCGGCTGATCATCTCGACCCTGATCCGCGACGGCCGCGTCGCCCGCGCGCAGCTGGGCGCCGCCGTGGCCCCGCGCCCGCTTCCGCCGAGCACCGCGGAGCGCCTCGGACGATCAGGGGGCGTGGAGATCGTGCAGGTCATCGAGGGCGGCCCGGCCGAGCGCGCCGGACTGCGCAGCGGGGACCTGCTGATCGAGCTCGACGGCGAGCCGATCGCCGACGCCACCGATCTGCAGCGCCTGATGGTCGGGGAGCGCATCGGCCGCGCCGTGCGCGCCGCCATCCTGCGCGGCGGCTCTCAGCGGACGATCGAGGTCGTCCTCGACGAGCTGGACTGACCCGGTCGGCTCGGTCTCCCGGGGCCGGCGGGTGACCGACCGCTACGCCTGGGCGGCCGCCTCGCCGGCCACGCCCGCCGGCGGTGCGATCCCCCGGATCAGGTCCGACGCCCGCTCGGCGATCATGATCGTGGGCGCGTTGGTGTTGCCCCGCACGAGCGTCGGCATCACCGAGGCATCGACCACCCGGAGTCCGTCCAGCCCCATCACCCGCAGCTCGTCGTCGACCACCCGCCCCATCGCGCACGTGCCCACCGGGTGATACAGCGTGCTCGTGTGACGCTCTGCGAACACCATCAGGCTCGCGTCGTCATCGCCCTCGGGGGTGGAGTAGGGGGCCGTGGTGACGGCCTGCAGGGCCGGCTGGCCGGCGATCTCCACGCACCGGCGCAGCCCCTCGGTCATGGTCGCCCGATCCTCCTCGGTGACCAGGTAGTTGTGCAGGATGCGGGGCTTGGCGGTGGGCAGGGGCGAGCGCAGCTTGACGAAGCCCGAGCTGGTGGGGCGCAGCAGGCAGGGCGAGAGCGCCCAGCCGTCGACGAGGATCTCGCCGGCGCCGGCGTCGGGGAACAGGATCGGGATCATGTGCAGCTGGATGTCTGGCGCCTCGAGCCCGTCACGGGTGCGCAGGAAGCCGCCGGACTCGGCGAAGTTCGAGGTCAGCGGCCCGCGGCCCTGGGTGGTCACGAGGCCGAGGTTCTCCTCGGTCGCGGCGGTCAGCAGCGACGGCTGGTCGGTGGTGTAGGTGATCCAGGTCGCCGGGTGATCCTGGAGGCCCTGCCCGACCGGCAGCTCGTGCAGCGCCGGGATGCCCACCAGCGCCAGATCCTGCGCCGGGCCCACGCCGCTGAGCAGCAGCAGCTGCGGGCTCTGATAGGCGCCCGCGGACAGGACCACCTCGCGCTCGGCGCGCACCTGCGAGAGCAGGCCGTCACGGTCGATCTCGACGCCGGCGGCGCGTTCATCCTCGAACAGGACGCGAGTCGCGTGGGCGCCCGTGATCAGGGTCAGGTTCTCACGCGCCAGCGCCGGGTGCAGGTAGGCGACCGCGGCCGAGCAGCGCATCCCGCCCCGCTGCGTGAGCTGATACCAGCCGACCCCGTCCTGCTCGGGTCCGTTGAAGTCGTCGTTGCCGGGCAGTCCCGCCTGCTCGGCGGCCTCGACGAAGGCCTCGCACGTGCGGTGGCGCGAGCGCCCGTCGCTCACGCTCAGCGGGCCGCCGGCGCCGTGGCGCTCGTCGGCCCCGCGCTCGTTGTCCTCGGCGCGCATGAAGTAGGGCAGCACGTCGTCCCAGCCCCAGCCCCGGTGACCCATCGCCGCCCAGCCGTCGTAGTCGGCGCGATTGCCGCGCATGTAGATCATCGAGTTGACCGACGAAGACCCTCCCAGCGTCCGTCCCCGGGGCAGGTAGCGCTGACGTCCGGCAAAGCCGGGCTCGGGATCGGAGATGAACCCCCAGTCGTACTTGCTGGTCGCGATCGCGAGCTGGCCGGCTGGGACGTGGATCTCGTCGGCGGCGTCGGGCGGACCGGCCTCGAGCAGGCAGACGCTCACCCCGGGATCCTCGGACAGGCGCGCGGCGAGCACGCAGCCCGCCGATCCGGCCCCGACGATCACGTAGTCATAGGAATCCATCGCACCCTCCCTCGAACGTCCTGTTGGTGGCGACCATTCTCGGCGCCCCGACCCGGTGCAGTCAAGCCGGTCCGGCGGCGTGCTCAGGCCGCGACGCCCGGCCGGCCCGCAGTGCCTGGGTCCGGCACGTGCGAAGCGATCAGCTCAGGGCGGCCGCCAGCCGGTGGTGGCGCAGCTCCGAGGGCGGCGAGCCGTGCAGCAGCCAGGTGCGGTCGTCGCGGCGACTGATCGATCCGGCCCGGGTGAGCTCACCCATCGCGGTCGTGACCGCCGGCCGGTGAGCTCCCACCAGGTCTGCGAGCCGCTGATGGGAGAGGGGCAGCGGGACCGCCACCCCGTCGGACGTCACCCGCCCCCAGCGTTCGGCAAGGTGCCAGAGGGTCAGCATCAGGCGGTCGTCGACCCGTTGGTGATGGGCGATCGCCAGGGACACCGCGAGCGCGTGCGCGCGCCGCATGCCGCGGCTGAAGAGCTCCAGGCCGAGCTGCGGCCAGGGCGTGATACGGACGATCAGACGGTGGTCGAGCACCGCCAGCCGGGTGGGCTCGAGCACGACCCATCCCACCTCGGCCTTGACGTGGGCGCCGTCCTCGTCCCAGCTCCACGGGCGCAGCACATCGCCGGTGCCGATCAGCTCCACGCACCGGCGCCCGAGCACCTCGACCTCGCGGCTGATCAGCCCGTCGATGATCAGAAAGCCCCGATGGTGGGAGTCCGGCTCGATCGCCTCGGCCACGTTCCAGGCTCCGGGCGACAGGCGCCGCATCCGGGTCAGCGCGTCACGCTGGGCCCGCTCCCGGTTGGAAGCGTCGAGCAGGTCGCCGAGCTCGGGATCGGCGTCGATCAGGCTGATGACATCGCGGTTGCCGGACATCGATGTCAGTAGTAGTCCTCGACCTGGAACGACCAGCGCGCGTCGTCGCCGCCGGGCTTGATGCGGATCTGGTACAGCCCCGGTCCCGACGAGACGATCCGAGACCTGGTGGCGCCGTCGTCGAGTCCGAACGAGTCGACCGTCGTGCCGGTGGCGCCGTTTACGACCTGGGCACTCGGCCCCGAGCAGAAGAAGATCCACGTGCACATGCCGTGGAAGGCCATCTTGTAGACGATCCGCCAGCGCCGGCCGCGGATCGAGAACGCCACGGAGCGTCCGCCCGTGAAGCTGGTCAGCGACCGCCAGCGCGGAGTCTCGGCCTCGAACAGGTCGACCGTGGAATGGGCGGGAGCGCTCAGGCCGGCCCGGGGCGAGGTCCTCATGACGGTTCCCGGGGTGGTCCCGGGCGCCACCACGTAGGTGATGGCCGTGCCCAGGCCAAGGCGCCGCAGCTTCGCCTGCGCGTCGCTCGAACCCTCCCCGACGACCGGCGGCACGGTCACCGGAGCCAGGCCACGGCTGATCGTGGCGCGGACGATCGTGCCTCGCTTGACCCGGATTCCGGCGCCGGGGCGCTGGGCGATCACGGTGCCCGCGGGCGCGACTGCGTAGCGCGCGGCAAACGAGGCACGCACGTGCTGGCGGCGCGCGCGGGCGCCGGCCGCGGCTTGGGTCAGCCCGGTCAGCTTGGGGACCTGCGTGAGCGCCGGCCCGGCCAGCAGGACCGCCCCGGCGGTCATCGCGGCCAGCAGCGCAAAGGCGAGCGCCAGGGCCGCGATCGCGCGCCGGCGGGCCGGCGGGTTGACGTTGCGCCGGGGGAAGGCGGGAGGAGCGGCTCGCGTCGCCTCGGGCCCGGGAGGCTCGGTGTCACGCGTGCGGCCCGATGGAGCCGGTGCGGGCGCGGCGGCCAACGCGGACGCGGCGCCCGGGGCCGGGGCGATGGACGCACCCGGCGTGCTCAGCGCTCTGGCCGGCGCCAGCGCCGACCCCGGCGCCAGCGCGGACCCCGGCGGGCGCGCGGACGCCGGCGGGTGCGCGGGCCCCGGCGCGTGCGGAGCCACCCGGCTGCGACTGCGCGCCGTCCGGGACCGCGGCCGGTCCGGCGCGCTGCGGCGGGCCAGGACGAGCGCGTCGGCCATCTCCCCGGCGTCGGCGTAACGCCGGGCCGGGTCCTTGGCGAGCGCCTCGGCGACGATCTGCACCAGCGGCGCCGGCAAGGTCGCCGGGAGCGGCGGCGGGGGATCCTGGAGGTGGCGCACGGCGAGCGCCACCACCGAGTCCTCGGTGAACGGAGGCCTGCCGGCAAGCATCTCGTAGAGCACGACACCGGCGCTGTATACGTCGGTCGCCGGCGTGGTGGGTCCGCCGCGCCCCTGCTCGGGAGCCATGTACTTGGGCGTGCCCACGACGGTGGCGGCGGCACCATCGGTGCTTCCCTCGGCCAGCCGGGCCACCCCGAAGTCGCCGACCTTTACCCGCCCCCGCGACGAGAGCAGGATGTTTGCGGGCTTGACGTCGCGGTGGACGATCCGCTGTCCGTGGGCGTGCGCGAGCGCGCGACACAGCTGAGCGGCGATCCGGCAAGCCTCCCAGGCCGGCACCGGTCCCCGGCGCAGGCGGCTGGCCAGGTTCTCGCCGTCGACCAGCTCGGAGACGTAGTAGAGCCCCTCGGGAGCCTGCCCGACGTCGAAGATCTGCACGATCCCCGGATCTGAGACGCGGGCCATCAGCTGCGCCTCGCGCTCGAAGCTCGCCACCCAGTCGGGATCCTCGCTCCACCAGGGCTTGATGATCTTGACCGCGACCGGCCGGGCCAGCCGGCGGTCCCGACCCTGATACACGCGGCCGAAGGCCCCCTCGCCGATCAGGGCGTGAAGCTCATAGCGGTCATCCAGAGCGCATCCGGACAGATCAGGGGCGTAGGGCATCGGAGGTGGTGTCGGCGTGGGGCGCGACCCCAGCGGGTCCACATGATCGCTGATCTGACCGCGGACCCGAAGGGTAGGACTATTACCCCGCCGGTCAGCCGGTGTTGCGCAAGCCGCTGGCGACCCCGTTGATCGTCAGCAGGCTCACCCGCCTGAGCTGGCCGGAAGCCGCTTCTGGATCCTCGCGCCGGCGGCGCATGAGCTCCACCTGGATGAAGGACAGCGGGTCCACCAGCGGATTGCGCCGGTCGATAGAGGCCTGGAGCACGGGCTCCTCGTCGAGCAGCCGCTCGCCGTCCCTGATCAGCACGAGCTCGGCGATCGTCTGCTGGAACTCCTCCTCGAGTGCGCCCCAGATGCGATCGCGCGCCTCGGTCCGATCCCACAGGTGCACGTAGCGGCGCGCGATCCCCAGGTCGGCCTTCGCGCACCCCATCTCCGCGTTTGACAGCAGGCTGGTGAAGAACGGCCATTCCTGCGCCATCTGGCGCACCACCCCGATGCCGTGGCGCTCCCGGCCGCGGCGCAGCGCGGTTCCGAGGCCCAGCCAGGCCGGCAGGACGATCCGCGACTGCGTCCACGAGAACACCCACGGGATCGCCCGCAGGTCCTCGAGTCCCGCGGCCCGGGTGCGCCTGGCCGGACGCGAGCCCAGCCGCAGACCCGAGATCTCATCCACGGGGGTGACCGCCTCGAAGAAGGCCGCGAAATCCGGATCGTCGTGCACGATCCGGCGATACAGCGCCGCCGAGTCCTCGGCCATCTCCCGCATCAGCTCTTCGAAGCGGTGCCGCAGCTCATGGGGGCGCGAGCGGCCGGTGGCCAGCGTGGCGCTCGTGGCCAGCTCCAGCTCGCGATGCGCGATCTCGGGCACCGCGTACTTGGCGGTCAGCACCTCGCCCTGCTCGGTCATCTTCAGCCGGGCGCCGACCGTGCCCGGCGGCAGGGCCAGGATCGCTCCGTTCGTGGGACCGCCGCCTCGTCCCACGGCTCCCCCCCGGCCGTGGAAGAACGACCAGCCGACCCTGTGGGCACGCAGGACCTCGGCGAGCCTCACCTGGGCGGTGTAGGCCGCCCACGCCGAGGCCAGATAGCCGATGTCCTTGTTGGAGTCCGAGTAGCCGATCATGATCTCCTGCTCGTCGCCGACGGCTGCCAGAGCCTCGCGGTAGACGGGCATCGAGAGCAGCGCGTCCATCGTCTCCGGCGCCGACTCGAGCGTCGCGCCGGCTTCGAACAGGGGCACGATCCGCAGCGCCGTGGATGCCCCTCCGGCCTGGCTGAGGCTCGCCTCCTTCATCAGGAGCAGCACCTCGAGCAGGTCGGCGGGGCCCTCGGTGCCCGACACGATGTACGTCTGGACGGCGCCCCGGTTGGCCTGATCCAGCGTCTGTCGCAGGGTGCGGAAGGTCTCGATCGTCTCCTGGGTGGAAGCCGAGAACCGCTCGATGTCGGTCGGGATCAGCGGGCGGCGGTCGGCGATCTGGGCCTGCAGGAGGGCCACTCGATCGTCGTAGCCCAGCCCCTCGTACTCCTCGCACACCCATAGCGAGCGATAGATCTCGGCCAGCGCGTGGCGGTGGATCTTGGCGTGCTCACGGATGTCCAGGTGCGTGAAGTGAAACCCGAACACCTGCACCTGCCGGATGAAGTCGTGCAGGTCGGCGCTGGCGGTGAGCGCTCCGGACCCCGCGCGCAGCGACGCCTCCACCCGCCGCAGATCTTCGAGCAGCTCCGAGGGCATCTGGTAGCCACCCGGAGCCCGGGCCTGGGTGGCGCGCACCCGCTCGCGGATGAAGGTCAGCGCCCGCCGGTAGGGCTCCTCGGGGTTGAGGCTGGCCAGCCGCCGGTCCAGCTCGGGGAAGCGGCGGCCACCGTCCTGGAGGATCGGCCCCAGCTCGGGGGCCGGGCCGGTCAGCCGCTCGGACAGGGACAGCCGGCCGGCCAGCTGCTCGAGCCGGGACTCCAGCAGGCGCAGGCACTGCTCGCGCATCAGCTCCAGCGCCTCGATCGTGGTCTGCGGGGTCACGAACGGGTTGCCGTCCCGGTCACCTCCGATCCAGGAGCCGAAGTCCAGCAGCGGCGGCACGGGGGGCGCCTCGGCCCGTGGATACAACTCGCTCACCGCTTCCTCGAGATCGCGGTAGATGCGCGGCACGGCGTCGGCGAGCGTGGACGCGAAGTGGATCAGCCCGCCGCGGACCTCGTCGATGACCGTCAGCTGGGCGGCGCGGATGTCGTCTGAGCCCCACAGCTCCTGAACGGTGGCCAGGAGCCTCCGGCGGGCGTCGTGGCGATCGGGCTGGGCTCGCTCGTCGAGCTCGCGCAGCACCGCGAACACCCGAGCGAGCTTGTCGATCGTCGTCCGGCGGCGCGCCTCCGTGGGGTGCGCGGTCATCACCAGCCGCAGCTCCGCCCGCTTGAGCACCTCCTCCAGCTCTTGGGTGCTCACGCGTGCCTGGCTGAAGTCCGCGATCACCCGCCGGAGCGAGCCCTCTCGGGGCTGCTCGGGGTGAGCGGCGTCCCGGGCGCGCAGCCGCCGCACGCGCTCGTTGTCCTCGGCCAGGTTGACCAGCTGAAACCAGCGCGTGAGCGCCCGGACCAGGACCTCGGTCTGATCGAGGCTGAGCTCTGAGACCAGCGAAGCCAGCTCGTCGCCCGCCTGCTCGTCGCCCAGCCGCGCCTGACGCGCGAGCGTCACCACGTCGTCGAGCAGCCGCACGGCCCCGGGCCCCTCGGCCAGCTCGATGACCTCGCGCAGGATCCCCGTGAGCAGCGCCTCGTCGGCGACGAACGCGCTCGCTCGGGTGTCGTTCGACGCCATGGCCACAGATCCTATGGTCGCCTGCCCGGTCCGCCGGCGCGGGCGGTACCCCCGCCGCGCCCGCCCCTGTGCAAAACGCAGAAAATCGCAGCCTGCGAGCGCGATTTTCTGCATCTTGTTCCTCCAGCAGCCATCCGGAAGAAAATCCGCGCTGGCCGCCGCAATTTTCTTCATTCAGCGCCGCCCGTGGACTGCCGGACCCAGCTCCCGCCCATCGGGCCATCGCCTACTAAAGACCACGAACAGGCTCTCGGCTCGATCACGCCGATGCCGGAGCACAGCAAAAAAGGCGGGCCCGCCCCTCGGGGCGGACCCGTTCCCGGCCGGTCAGGGCCGCAGCGCCCCCGAACTCAGCTCAGTGCTCGTCGTCGACGGCGAACTCCAGCTCCAGGTAAGCGTGGATGTCCAGCTCGCTGCCCGCCGCGTGAGCTGCGGACGGTGACCGATGGCGTCGGTGGCTCGACCCGGGCCGCCCGGCCAACAGCCAGGCGCCCGGCCGACGCAGCCGCCCACCGCTGGGAGGGTGCGTGTGCCATCGATGGCGAGATTCGACGGGGACGGGGCGAGGAACTCGCCCTCCCCGGCTCAGCAGCAGATATTCATCACGATGGAAATACATCGTCTTTCCTTTTCTTCCAGGCTTGACTACGGCTCGGACGCGACGTGTCTCCCAACCGCCGGCAGGGGTAGTCGCACCCCTCGCCAGAGGTGTCACTGCGGTGTTACACATCGGGTTACCGGGCACAGCGGCCCGGTGTTCGGATCAGGTCTTGGAGCTGGTCATGAAGGTCAATCTCCTAACGATGGGCTGGATTTGGGCACAAAAAAAGGCGACCCTTGGGTCGCCCTCGCGTCGGTTCGCATGCGCCGCTGGTCTCAGCGTGCGCACCTTGCGGCGAGGGCAGCGGTGTTCCCGGCCATCCGGGCGAGGTTCAGGTCAGGCTTGTACACGGCGGCTGGCGCGGACGTCCACACCGGACCGGCGGGCGCGAGAGCACCGCGGAAAGAGGTGAAGTGGGTGTAGATCGAACGTGCCATCAAGACGTGACTCCTGTTTACGCCTGCAGCGTAACCGAGCATGTGTCGGATTGCAAGCCGAATGACACAAAAAACCCGCCGCGCCATCGCTATGACGGCCGCTGCTGACCCGGCGACGGCCGCTGCTGATCCGGCCACCGCCGCAGATACCCTCCAGGGCATGCTCCAGGTCCATCGCGCCACCCGGGCGGACCGCCTCGCCGACGCGCTCGCGACGCTGCTGGACGTACCTCTGCCCGATCCCTTCGCGCCAGATCTGGTCGCGGTGCCGACGCGTGGCATGGAACGGTGGCTGACCCAGCGTCTGTCGGGATCTCTGGGCGCTTCCCCGGACCGCGCCGACGGCGTGTGTGCCAACGTGCTGTTCCCCTCGCCGCACCGCCTGATCACCGACGCCGTGGCGGCCGCCTCGGGGGTCGAGCCCGACGGTGACCCGTGGCTGCCCGAGCGCTCGGTCTGGCCCCTGCTCGAGGTCGTGGAAGCCAGCCTGGGCGAGCCCTGGCTGTCGGGATTGTCCGCCTACCTGGGAGCGGCGAGCTCCCCGCCTGACCTGGTCCGCCACGCCCGGCGCCTGAGCGCGGTGCGCCATCTGGCCGGGCTGTTCGACCGCTACGCCCTGCACCGACCCGAGATGCTCGAGGCCTGGGCGCGCGGGGAGGACACGGGGCACGCACCCGGGGAGGACACGGGGCACAACGGTGATCAAACCGGGCGGGCCGTCGGGCAGGCGGGGCCGGGAGCGTGGCAGGCCGAGCTCTGGCGACGACTCAGGGCCCGCATCGGGATCCCGGGTCCGGCAGAGCGCCGCGTCCGGGCATGCGCGCGCCTGCGTGAGGATCCGGGGCTCCTCGAGCTCCCCGGCCGGCTGTCGCTGTTCGGCCTCACGCGGCTGCCGACCGGCCACCTGCAAGTTCTGGGCGCCATGGCCGCCAGGCGCGACGTGCACCTGTTCCTCCTGCACCCTTCCCCCGCCCTGTGGCGATCGATGGCAGGCCTGGAGCCCCCGCCGCAGCCCGAGGCCGAGGCCGCGCCCCAGGCCGGGGCCGCGCCCCAGGCCGAGGCCCTCCCCCAGGCCGAGGCCCTGCCTCTGCCCCGGTCCCATCTCCGGCCCCGTCCCCGCCCGACGAGCCTGCGCCGCGCCGATGATCCGTCCGCGGAGCTGCCGCGCAACCGCCTGCTGGCCTCCTGGGGACGGGATTCCCGGGAGATGCAGGTCGTCCTCCAGAGCGCATCCGAAGCCGGGCTCGATCGCGACCATGGGGACGTGCCCGTCCCCCTGACCCTCCTGGGTCGCATCCAGGACGACATCCGCGCCGACCGCCCGCCTCCGGGGGCGCCGCTGCCCGGCCACGAGGACGCTCGGCCCACCCTGGACCCGGACGACCGCAGCATCCAGGTCCACTCCTGCCATGGGCGCAGCCGCCAGGTGGAGGTGATGCGCGACGCCATCCTGCACGCGCTCGCGGACGACGCCACCCTGGAGCCGCGTGACGTGATCGTCATGTGCCCGGACATCGAGACCTTTGCGCCCCTGATCCAGGCCACCTTCGGCGCCGGCGAGCCGCGTGACCTCGACGGCGTCGACCCGCCCCCTCCTGATCGCCGCCCGATCGACCTGCGCGTACGGCTGGCCGACCGCTCTCTGCGCCAGACCAATCCCGTGCTCGGGGTGGTGGCGCAGCTGTTTGCCCTCGTCGGGCAGCGGCTGACCGCGTCCCAGGTGCTCGATCTGGCCGACCGGGGGCCGGTCCGGCGCCGCTTCGGACTCGACGACGACGACCTGACCCGCCTGCAGGACTGGATCTCCCAGGCCGGGATCCGCTGGGGACTGGACGCCGCCCACCGGGCGCCCTTCAAGCTCGAGGGCGTCGAGGAGGGCACCTGGAGGCGGGGGCTCGATCGCCTCCTGCTGGGGGTGACGATGACCGAGGACGATCAGCGTCAGTTCGCCGGCGTCCTGCCCCTCGACGATGTCGACAGCCGTTCCATCGATCTGGCGGGCCGGTTCGCGGAGCTGATGGGGCGCGTCGGGGAGTCGCTTGACGCGCTCGGCGAGCGCCAGGCGCTGCCGGACTGGGCGCGGGTGATCGCGGAGGCGGCCGACGCGCTGACGGCCACGAGCGGACGCGATCGATGGCAGCGCCTCGAGCTCCAGCGCGTGCTCGACGAGATGGTCGCCGAGGCCGCGGACGGGCCGCCGTCGCGGCTGGCCCCGGCGGAGATCCGCGCCTATCTGCTGGAGCGGCTGGCCGGACGTCCCACGCGGGCGAACTTCCGGACCGGGCATCTGACCGTCTGCACGCTGCTGCCGATGCGCTCGGTCCCTCACCGCGTTGTCTGCCTGCTCGGACTCGACGACGGCGCGTTTCCGCGCAAGGCGCCGCGCGATGGCGACGACCTGATGCTCGACGATCCCCATCTCGGCGAGCGCGACCCGCGCACCGAGGACCGCCAGCTCCTGCTCGACGCTCTCCTGGCCGCCGGCGAGCGGCTGATCATCACCTTCACCGGCAACGACGAGCGGACCAACACGGTGCGTCCGCCGGCCGTACCCGTGGGCGAGCTGCTCGACGCGATCGACGCCACCGTCCGCGGCCCCGGCGGCCCCGGCGGCCCCGCCGGCCCGGGCGTTCCCGCGCGCCCGGCGCGCGACGCAATCCTGGTGCGTCACCCGCTCCAGCCCTTTGACCCGCGGAACTTCACCCCGGGCGCGCTGGCGGGACCTCCCCCCTGGAGCTTTGATCCGGTGACCCTGGAGGGGGCGCGGGCGCTGCTCGGTCCGCGTTCCGCGGCCCGCCGCTTCTTGACGGATCCCCTGCCCCCTCGTGGAGACCAGGTGATCGAGCTCGAGGATCTCGTGCGCTTCGTCGAGCATCCGGTGCGGGCGTTCCTGCGCCAGCGGCTGGGAATCGTGCTTCGCCTGAGCGACGACGAGATCGCCGACGGGCTGCCGGTCGAGCTCGACGGCCTGGAACGCTGGGGGGTCGGTCAGCGGCTGCTGGAGGCCCGGCTGCGAGGGGTGGACGGGCGCGCCGCGATCCTCGCCGAGAAGGCCCGGGGCACGCTCCCGCCGGGCGTGCTGGGGCTGCCGGTGGTCCACCAGCTGTATCCGATCTCCGACGCGATCGTCGAGCAGGCCCGCGCCGCGGTTCCGGGCGCCGCACAGCCCGATCCCGTCGATGTGCGGGTGCGGCTGCCAGACGGTCGCCTGCTGAACGGGACCGTCGCCGGGGTCACCGATGATGTGCTGCTGACGACGAGCTTCTCGAGAGTCTCGTCCAAGCACCGTCTCGCCGCCTGGGTCCGGTTCTTGGCGTTGAACGCGACCTCCCCGGAGCGCCCGTTCTCGGCGGTCACGATCGGCCGCGGCGCGGGCCGGGACGACGTTCGGGTCGCCCGGCTGCCGCCCCTGGCCGCCGATCGCGCCGATCGCCGGGCGGCGGCTCGGGACGAGCTCACGCGGCTCGTCGACCTATACGACCGCGGGATGCGCGAGCCCCTGCCGATCTTCTGCAAGACCTCGGCCGCGTACGCGGAGGCAGCCGTCGCCGGACAGCCGCCGCAGCCGGCCGCGGAGGGGCAGTGGGCGTCCAACTACAAGCTCGAGCTCGAGGATCGCGAGCTCGAGCATCAGCTGGTGCTGGGCGGCGTGCTCTCGCTGGAGCAGGTGCTGGCCTCCACGCCGCGCCCCGACGAGACCGGCGATGGCTGGGACGACACCGAGGAAACGCGAGTGGGGCGGCTGGCTCTGCGTCTATGGGGCCGGTTGCTGGCGCGCGAGGAGGTGAGCGCCCGGTGAGCGCACCGCTGCAGACCTCGACCCGGTCGCTTTCGCCCCAGGAGTTCGAGCCGGTGGAGTTCGACCCCTGCGGCCCGCTGCCCACGGGGGTGACCGTGCTCGAGGCCAGCGCCGGCACCGGCAAGACGTACACGATCGCGGCGCTGGCCGCCCGCTACGTCGCCCAGGGCGTGCCCCTGGAGCGCATGCTGCTGGTCACCTTCACCCGGATGGCGACCGGCGAGCTGCGCGAGCGGGTCCGCGAGCGGCTGGCGGCCGTCGAGCGGGGCCTGGCCGGCGTGCTCGCCGGAGCCCCGCCCGGCGACGATCCCGTCGTGGCGCTGCTCGCCCACGGTGACGCCCGCCTGGCCCGCGAGCGGCTGGCGCGCGCGGTCGCGGGCTTTGACGCCGCCACGATCGCGACCACCCACGGCTTCTGCCAGGAGGTGCTCGGGGGTCTGGGCATCGCCGGAGATCTCGAGCCCGACGTCGCGTTCGTGGAGGACGTCTCGGACCTGGTCTCGGACGTGGTCGACGATCTCTACGTGCGGCGCTTCAGTCACGGGGAAACCGCCGCCTTCGGGCTCTCGCAGGCCGCCGAGATCGCCCGGATGGCGATCCAGAACCCGTCGGCGGAGATCGTCGGCGAGGACGGGGAGGTGACTCAGATGCGCGTCCGGCTGGCGCTCGCCGCCCGCCAGGAGCTGGAGCGGCGCAAGCGGGGGATGGCGCTCATGACCTACGACGACCTCGTCACGCGGCTGGGCGAGGCCCTGGACGGACCCAACGGGCAAGCCACCGCGGTCGCTCTCAGCGGGCGCTTCGATGTCGTCCTGGTCGACGAGTTCCAGGACACCGACCCGGCGCAGTGGGAGATCATGCGGCGCGCGTTCGGCCAGGGGGGCACGACCCTGGTGCTGATAGCCGATCCCAAGCAGGCCATCTACGCGTTTCGCGGGGCCGACGTCTACGCCTACCTGGAGGCGGCCCAGGCGGCCGACGCCCGAGCCACGCTGAAGGTCAACTGGCGCAGCGACCAGGGCCTGATCGATGCCCACGACGCACTGTTCGCCGGGGCGAGGCTCGGGCACGAGGGAATCGCCTACCGTCAGGTTCGCGCCGCCCCCGCGCATCGGGTCTCGCCCCTGGCCGGCCTGCCGTCGCCGGCCCCGCTGCGCTTCCGAGTGGCGCTGCGCGAGAGCCCGGCGCTGACCCTGACCCCGAAGGGCTTTGCCCAGAAGGCCGGCGCCTGTGAGCTCATCGCCCGTGACCTGGCCGGCGATGTGGTCTCGGTGCTGGACTCGGAAGCCCGGATCGGCCCCGTGGCGCTGTCTCCCGGTGACCTGGCGGTGCTGGTGCGCACCAACCGGCAGGCGGCACTCATCAGCCAGGCGCTGGGCGACTGCGGCGTGCCGGCGGTCATCAACGGGGCCGGAAGCGTGTTCGGCACCGAGATCGCCCGGGAGTGGCTGCGCCTGCTCGAGGCGCTCGAGCGTCCGGCCTCGATCGTGCGCGCCCACTCGGCGGCGCTCTCCTGCTTCGTCGGCTGGACGGCCGAGCGGCTGGCCACAGCGGGTGAGGACGCCTGGGCCTGGGAGGAGGTCCACCGTCGCCTGCACGACTGGGCGAGGATCCTGCGCAGCCGCGGCGTCGCCTCACTGCTGGAAACGATCAGCCTGGAGCAGGACCTGGCCGCCCGCGTGCTCGCCGACGCCGACGGCGAACGCCGCCTGACCGACCTGCGCCACGTCGGCCAGCTTCTCCATCAGGCGGCTTGCGCCGAGCAGCTCGGGGCGACCGCGCTCACCGCCTGGCTGCGCGCCAGGATCGCCCAAGCCGATTCCGACACCGCCGACGAGGAGCGCAGCCGCCGCCTGGAGTCAGACGCCCAGGCCGTGCAGGTGCTGACGATTCACCGCAGCAAGGGCCTCGAGTTCCCGATCGTCTACGTCCCGTTCCTGTGGGAGGGATGGACCCCGCCAAGGGACGCCAGGCCAGTGTTCTTCCACGACCCCGCAGCCGGCGACGCCCGAAAGATCGACGTCGCGCTGGAGGGACGCGAGTACGGCGTCCACCTGGCCCAGTCCGTGCGCGAGCAGCGAGGTGAGGAGCTGCGCCTGGCCTATGTCGCCCTGACCCGAGCCCGCCACCAGACGGTGCTGTGGTGGGCGGGATCGTGGGACAGCCGGCACTCGCCGCTGGGGCGCCTGCTGTTCTCTCAGGACGACGCCGGCAACGTCGCCCACCAGGGATCGGCCACGCCCGACGATCCGGCCGTGCTCACGCGACTGGGCAAGCTGGCGGAGCGGGCGGGCGGAATCCGATGCATCTCCGTCGAGCGCGTCGGCGTGGGCACCACGGCCCACTGGAGCCCTCCGCTGGCATCCACGGGCGAGCTCGTGGCCTCGGCGTTCGAACGCGACCTCGACCTGCGCTGGCGACGGACCTCCTACACCGATATCACGGCCGCCAGCCACGAGGCGTGGGTCACCTCGGAGCCCGAGCAGCCGCTGATAGCCGACGAGCCCGCGGAGGACGCGATCGCGCCGGCGGCCGCACTGGCGGTCGCGCCCGAGCTGTCGGCGCCCTCGCTCCTGGGCGCGATGCCGGTCGGCGCCAACGTCGGCACCTTCATCCACCGCGTGCTGGAGGCCACCGATTTCGCGGCGGCCGATCTCGAGGCCGAGCTGACCGGCAGGATCGGCGACGTCCAGGGGCGGCGCGCGGTCGACATCGGAGAGCCGGCGGCGGTGGTCGCCGGGCTGAGAGCGGCGATCGAGACGCCACTGGGGGCCGTCCTGGGGGGCTCCCGGCTGCGCGACGTGGGTCGAGCCGACCGGCTCGACGAGCTCGCCTTCGAGCTCCCCCTGGCCGGGGGTGACCGCCCCGAGGGCTGGCTGACCCTGCGCCGGGTAGCCGAGGTGCTCGACGAGCATCTGGACTTCGACGACCCGTTCGCCGGTTACGCGCAGCGGCTGCAGGACCCGGCGCTGCGACACACCATGCGCGGCTACCTGACCGGAAGCCTCGACCTGGTCGTCCGAGTGCGCGGGGCGGAGGGTGCGCCCGACCGGTTCGCGGTGCTCGACTACAAGACCAACTGGCTCGGCGAGCCCGACCAGCCCCTGACCGCGTTTCACTACCGGTCCGAGGCAATCGCGGCCGAGATGTTGCGCCATCACTACGTGCTCCAGGCGCTGCTCTACACGGTGGCCCTGCACCGGTACCTGCGCTGGCGGCTGCCCGGCTACGACGCCGCCCGGCAGCTGGCCGGGGTCGCCTACCTGTTCGTGCGCGGGATGACCGGCGGCGACGGGTGCGCATCCGACACGCCAGCCCCGTACGGCGTGTTTGGCTGGCGACCGCCCCCCGGGCTGGCGGACGCCCTCAGCGACGCCCTGGACCGGGGTGGACCGGGATGAGCGCCGTCGCCGGCCCGGGCGCGAACGCGGGCGAGCCGAGGGCCGGCGACCCGGGCGCCCGCGGCGAGGATCGCGACCCGTTCGAGGCCCGACTGGTGCACGACGCGCGCGGCCTGCTGCGTGAGTTCAACCAGGCCGGGGTGCTGTCGGCCGCCGATGTGCACGTCGCCCGCCGGCTGGGGACGCTCGGGGCGGAGAGCGAGGAGACCACGCTGCTGGCGGTCGCGCTGGCCGTCCGGGCGCCCCGGCTCGGCCACGTGCACGTAGATCTGGAACGCATCCGTCACACCGCCGCCGTCGACGCCGAGGAGCCCGTCGACCTGGAGATGCTTCCCTGGCCGTCCCCTGAGGCGTGGATCCGCAGGGTGGCCGCCAGCCCGCTGGTGGCGGCTGACGAAGCCGGACCACGCGAGGACTCCGCCGGCGGGCCACGCGAGGGCTCCGCCGGCGGGCCACGCGAGGGCTCCGCCGGCGGGCCACAGACCGACGCCTCCGGGCCGCGGCCGATGCGCCTCGCCGGCAACTGGCTCTACCTGGACCGCTACTGGATCGAGGAGCTGGCGGTCGCCGACGCGCTCCAGGCGATGGGCGAGCAGGAACGCACGGACGTCGACAGGCGAGTGCTGGACGAGGGACTGCTGCGCCTGTTCGCGCCGGCGCCGCAGGGACGCCAGGCGCAGGCCGCCTCCGTGGCCGTGCGCCGGCGGTTCACCGTCGTGGCCGGCGGTCCCGGCACCGGCAAGACGACCACCGTGGCCCGGATCGTGGCTCTGCTCTATGAGCAGGCCGCGGCCGGCGGCGCCGGTGCGCCGCCGCTGATAGCGCTCGCCGCTCCCACCGGCAAGGCGGCGGCTCGCCTGCAGGAAGCGGTGCACGCCGAGGCGACCAGCATGGATGTCGCTCCGGCGGTCACGCAGCAGCTGCTGGGCCTGTCGGCCTCGACGCTGCATCGGCTGCTCGGCTGGCGGCCCGACAGCAACAGCCGGTTTCGCCACGGCCGCGATCAGCGCCTCCCCTACGACGCGGTGATCGTCGACGAGACATCGATGGTGTCGCTGACGCTGATGGCGCGACTGATCGAGGCGCTGCGGTCAGACGCGCGCCTGATCCTGGTCGGGGACCCGGGTCAGCTGGCCTCGATCGAGGCGGGCGCGGTGCTCGGTGACATCGTGGGTCCGGCGGGCCCGGGCGAGCCCGCGGGCGCGGGCGAGGCGCCGCCGGAGCCGAGAGCCGGCGCGGGTGCCCCGACGTCGGGACCGAGAGCCGGAATCGTCGTCCTGGACCGCGGCCACCGCTTCGGCGGCGAAATCGCCGAGCTGGCCGAGGCGATCCGCACCGGAGACGCCGACCGGACGATCTCGCTGCTGGGCGCCGGCGCGCGCGCGGTGACCTGGATCGATTCCGACGTGGCGCGTCTGAGCTCTCCGGCGGCGGTCGCGAAGCCCGCGCTGGCGGCCGCCCGGACCGTGATCGCGCAGGCGGGCGCCGGTGCCGACCGCCCGGCGCTGGACGCTCTGGGGTCTTTTCGGATCCTGTGCGCGCACCGACGCGGCCCCTACGGAGTGACCACCTGGACGGCGCGGATGGAGGGCTGGCTCGAGGAAGAGGTGGAGGGATTCTCGGCGCAGGATCGCTGGTACGTGGGCCGTCCCCTGCTGGTGTTCGAGAACGATTACGAGCTCGGGCTCAACAACGGCGACACCGGAGTGGTGCTGCGTGCCGGCGACGAGAGCGTCGTCGCCGCCTTCGACCGCGGGGGCGAGACGATCCGGTACAGCCCCAACCGGTTGGGAGCCGTCGACACCGTCTACGCGATGACGATCCACAAGAGCCAGGGCTCCCAGTTCGACGCCGCGGCCATACTGCTGCCCGATCCCGGGTCGCGGATCCTCACTCGGGAGCTGCTGTATACGGCCGCCACGCGAGCCCGGCGGCGGCTGATCGTCGTCGGCCTCGAGGCGTCGATCCGCGCGGCCGTCGGTCGCCCGGTCGCCCGCGCCTCGGGTCTGGGGCGGCGGCTATGGGGAGAGCGGGCCTCATGAGCCGCCCGGCGGCCGGCGGCGGCCGGCGGCGGCCACGCAAGGTTCAGCGAGCGCGCGCCCAGGAGCTCGAGCTGCCGCCGCGAATCACCGGGGCCACCGCAGTCGGCTCACCGATGTGCTGCGCGGCGTAGTGGGCCAGCGCCATCACCGTCAGCTGAGGGTTGACCGTGATCGCGGTGGGAAACACGCTGGCGTCGCACACGTACAGGTTGGCGAGGCCGTGCACGCGGAGCGTCTCATCGACCACGCCGAGCGCCGGGTCGTTACTGATCGGGTTGCCCCCCTGCGGGTGGGCGGTGTTGACCGAGATGTCGCTGGCGTCCGCGACCAGGCCGCCGATGCGAAGCTCCGCGAGGTCGCCCGGGGTACGCAGCTCGTGGTAGAGGAAGGTCGCCGGCATCACGCAGTCGGCGCCTGAGTTCAGGAGCAGCTCGCCGGCGCGTCGCAGCCCGGTGAGCAGCCGGCCCAGATCGGCGGACGAAGGCGTGAAGCTGATCTCCGCCCCGTTGACGGGGTTGCGCCGGCGCATGACGTGGTTGCCGTCTCTGGTGCTCCCGACGAGCACCCCCAGGCATCCCAGGCGGTCGTAGCGGCGCATGTTGCGCTGGTGCTCGCCCAGCCAGCCCGGCATCACCAGTGCCTGCGACATCACCGGGTTGAACCAGGTCTCGACCATGTGGTCGTGGTCGCCGCCGTCATCGAGGTAGTGCGACATCTGCAGGCCGTCGAACGCCCGCACCGGCGGCCCGTCGCTCCAGCAGGCCGTCATATGAGATCCCAGGTTGGCCGACAGGCCCCGTCCCACCAGCGAGCCCCCGATCCGGCTCGCCATCAGGATGCGGCTGGAGTGAATGGCCCCGGCGGACAGCACCACGGTATCGGCATCGATGTCGAGCTCGCCGTCGCCCTCGCCTCGCAGCGAGCAGCGGACCCCGGTCGCCCGGCCATCGCGATGCCGGATGGCGGTGACCTCGCATTCGGGCATGATCTCGAGCCGGCCGTGGAAGGCGGGATCTCGCTCGCGCCGCTCGTCGGTCGCGTGCTGGGTGCGGGGCAGGACGGTGGCCAGCATCGAGAGCTTGTGACCGTAGGCACAGCCGATGTTGCAGTAGCCACAGCCCACGCAGCCACGCAGGTCGGCTTCGACCACGCGCAGCGGCTTATCGCCGAGGCGGGACACGATGGGGTTGGGGGGCGCTATGTCCTGGGCGGCCACGCCGATCAGCGTCCTGACCTCCGAGAACGAGCGTGCCAGGGCCTCGCGAGGGAGGCGGGCGTTCAGGTCGGGCTCCCGCCAGCGGTCCAGCACCCACTCGGGTACGTCGAAGCAGACGCCGTTGTTGACCACCGTGCTGCCGCCGACGCACATTCCCTGCAGCACCTGGAAGCTGAAGTCACGCGAGAGCTGGAGCGCCCCGTCGGAGTAAAGGCTTGCGTACTGGGCCGCCTCGTCCTCGACGAAGTCCTGAGGCCTGACGTGCCGGCCCCGTTCGAGCATCAGCACTTCGCGCCCGCGCCCGGCGAGCTCACGGGCGACGATCGCGCCGCCGGCACCGCTACCGATCACGACCACGTCCGCCGTTCGCCGCGAGCCCCGGCCGGGCCCAGGCGAGCAGGTGCGCAGCTCGGGGGCGCGGGGCGGCGGCCCTGGATACGAGGGTCGCGAGCTCAAGCGCTCGTATCCGGTGTCGGGATAGCTGCGCGGATCGTCGTAGTAGCCCATGTAGACCAGCTGCATCACGAACCGGATCGTCGACTGCACGGTCGTGCGCAGCGGGCCCAGGTCCCGGCGCGCGCCGACGTCCTCGATGTAGCGGCGCCTGATGAAGCGGCGGCGGGCGCTGCGCTCGATCACCGGCAGCGGAGGACGCAGGTACAGCAGCGGGACCAGCATGACCACCCACAGGGCGAGGCGAAGACGCAGCTTGTAGCCGATGTCCAGGGCCGCCCAGTAGTGGTCGACGCGGGTCGCGATCTCCTCCGGGGCAACGCGCGGCTCGTCGAGAATCGCGTCCGCGGCCGCCGCCAGGGTGCAATGCTCGGCGGGCCACAGGTATCGCAGGTCATGGCGCACGCGCAGCGCGCGGTGAAGCAGCCAGATCAGGGCGGCCACGGCGATCGTCGCTCCGATCAGCCAGATCAGGTCACGAGAGCCGGCCGGCAGGTCCGTCCACGGCAATAGGTGGGCCAGCCACCGAGGCGGCGGAAACGACATCGCGGTGTCCCCGAAGATCAAGGTCATCGCCAGCAGGGAGACGATCACCAGGTGGCCTGCGATCACCAGCCACAGGAGCCGCGCCCGGCGCCTGAGGTCGGCGGCGACCGCGGCCGTGATCGCGCAGAACACCACGTCCTTGGCGACGGAGTTGATCGCAAACGGGCGCGTCGTGGACGGGCCGCCGAACACCGAGGGCACGTAGATCGCGGCCTCGGCCGCGAACAGAAACGCGCCCGCCCAGAGCGCGACCCGAAGCTGACGCTCCTCGCGGGCCAGCCCGCCGGACGCGGTGGCTCCACTACCCAGCCGCTCCGATAGCACATGTCCGCGCCCCACTTCCATTCTCACCCCGGCATCAGGGTATCCCCGGATCGCCGGGCCGGTCAACGCTCCTGGACTTATGGCGAGTGGGTCTCGCTGGAACGTCGTGCCTGAAAGGGCGAGGTCCTAGGTCGTCGTGCCCGGCAGCTCACTGGCCAGGGAGCTGCCATCCGGCGAGCCCAGTCCGGTACACGGGTCCCAGCCCGCGCCGGCCGAGTAGGAGCCGTTGTCGCCCGAGGTGATGTCGTGAAACGCGCTGCTGCCCAGGAGCTTGTACAGCCGCGGCTGCGCGAAACCGAGCGGCGCGCCCAGCGCCTGGTTGAGCAGCGCTATCAGGCCCGCCCACAGCGGCGCCACCGCGCTCGTGCCCCCGACGGTCTCGTCGGCGCCGTCGACCCGGATCCGATAGCCGGTGCCGGGATCGGCGTCGCCGCACACGTCGGGCACGCCGCGCCCGGGCGAGCCGGTGTCGACGTTGTCGGGAACCTTGGCGCCGGCCTGATAGCTGGGCAGCGCGAACTCCCGGCTGACCCCGCCGCCCGTGGACCCGTCGCCCGAGGTGTTCCAAACCGTCTCCGAGGTGATCTCGGCGCCCGAGGCCTGCAGCGAGGTGCCGCCGCAGGCCAGGGCATGGGGCGCCGAAGCCGGGAAGTCGACGTGCTGCTGGCCATCGCCGACCCCGTCGGTCGACCCGTTGTCGCCGGCGGCGACGGTCACGGTCACTCCCAGGCCGGCCGCCTCGGTGAGGATCTGCTCCATCTGGGTACGAGCCTGGGCCGTCCAGGAATCCTCGGATCCACCCCAGCTGATGGACACGACCGAGGGATGGTTGGCGGTGTCGTGAACGGCCGTCGACACGGCATCGATGAACCCCTGATCGGTGTTGGGTGTGAAGTAGACGGCGATCGCGGCGTCCGACGCCACGCCGCCGACGACCTCGATGTCGAGCATCACCTCGCCGTCGGTGCTCTGATCGGTTCCCGGGGAGTTCGTGGCGCCGTCCACGCTGACCGCGCTGACGGTGGGCGCCGCCCGGCCGAGCCCCTGGAAGTAGGTCTGCAGATCGGACGTCGAGTAGCCGCCCCCCAGCTCGATGATCCCCACCGTCTCGCCCTGGCCGGTGACGTTGGCCGGGAACGAGTAGGCCTGCGCCACCTGCGGCGGCGTGTACGAGGTCACCGCCTCGGGGGCGAACCGGATCTGGGCGCGGCTCTGGGGGCGATCGTCGATCCCGAACACGCCGAGCACGACGGCGCCGAGGTTGCTGGGGACCGTCAGCGTCCCCGTTCTCCCCCGGTAGCTGGGAGCGGTCGCGGAGGACGCGTACAGTCCCTCCAGGTGCGCCTCGAAGGCGGCGGCCACCGCCTCCAGGGTCCCGTGCAGGGTCACGGCCCGCCGGGCGAGATCGACACCCGTGACGCTGAGCCCCGAAGCCCGCGCGAACGACCTGAGCGCCTCCACGTCACCGGGCTCGGCTCCGTACCGGGCCGCCCAGTCCTCCCGGGTCATCAGGCGGCGCTCGGCGAGCGGCCGGGCCGCCTGCTCGTCGACCCAGCCCAGGGAGGCCCGCGGCCGCAGATACACGGTCACGTCGACCTCATCTGACAGGTCGACGTCGCCCACGCGGCTGTGTCCCGAGTCGATCTGAGATTCGCTGCCCGCGACCGCTACACGATCTGCCGCCAAGGCTCACCCCTCCTGTCGCGCCGGCCGGTTCCAGCGCTGAGTCTTACCCGAGCCGGAGGCGGGCAAACGCCGGCCACCGGGACCACTGGCCATATGGCCAGGACGGCTTGTCCATATGCAGATGTCGCTTCCGCACCTCGGGATGGCACACTTCACCCGGCAACCGCCGCGGGTCCTGCGGCATGAGAGAGCTAAAAGAGCGACACCGTCTGATGAGCGCGACCGATGTGCGACCCCTGATCGCCGTGACCACCTCGGAGGTCCGCCGGAGTGAGACGGTTATCCAGACCCCCCAGGGCGAGCCGCCCCAGCACGAGATGGCGCTCGGGCTCAAGTACCTGCGCGCGCTCGAGGTCGCGGGCGCTGTCCCGATCGTGATCCCACCGCTGTCCCCGCCGCTGGCCTCCGCGCTCCTGGATCGGGTCGACGGCGTGTGCCTGTCCGGAGGACCCGATTTGGACCCCCGCGCCTACGGGGAGAGGCGCCACGCGCGCACCGGACCGGTCGAATCCGAGCTCGACGAGTTCGAGCTCGCGCTGGCCACTCAGGCGGACTCACGCGGGCTGCCCATCCTGGCCATCTGTCGCGGGCTCCAGGTGCTCAACGTTGCCCGCGGGGGCTCGCTTCACCAGCACCTGCCCGACGTCAGTGGCGAGGCGATCAACCATCGCCAGACCGAGCCCGCCGCCCGCACGACGCACGTCGTGGCGCTGCAGCGGTCAAGCCGGGTGGCCGGGGTGCTCGAGCGCGATCAGGCCGAGGTCAATTCCTTTCATCACCAGGGCGTGGACCGCCTGGGTCACGACCTCATCGTCACCGGGCGCGCCCCCGACGGGACCGTGGAGAGCATCGAGGCCACGGATCAGGAGTTCGTGCTCGGCGTGCAGTGGCACGCCGAATGCCTGATCGACCGCCCGGAGCACGCGGCGCTGTTTCAGGCGTTCGTGGACGCGGCCGCTGGGCAGCTGAGCGCGACAGCGCAGCTCCGCGTTGCCTGAGGCGGAGCGAGACGGCGAGCACAGGCGGAGCTCGCTACGAACGGCTGCCGGAGGCTCTCCGCGTGAGAGGCTGATCCGACAGTCGCGTGTCCTTGAGTGCGTAGAGTGCCTCCAGCTCGTCGATGCTGGTAGCGATCTTTGGTTGCTTGCACGGGAGCATGGGCACTCCCGTTCGGATTTCCAGCAGCCGCAGCTGCGCGTAGTCGAGCTCGGCCCAGAGCTCCTTGACGCGACCGATCATCTGGGTGACGCTCCAGCCTGACTGCGTTCTCATGCCGGCTCCTTTCCGGGTGTCCATCGAACGGTGAGCCCTTGGTTTGCCTCTCGGCTCGGACCCAGCACCCAGTGTCGGCTAAGCCGCCCCGCCCTACATCGGCAAATCGCAACCGGATATGGCCCTGAGAGCCTTAGTCTGCGCAGGCGAACGCCTTACCGTGGCGAAGCTCACTTATCCGCGTGGCCCTTGCCGAACCGTCGCAGGCGGGTTTAGGATGGCCGCCGAGGTGGGAGACCCGGATCCCGGAGGAGGAACCGATGGCAGAGACAACCGCTCCTGAACGCCCCACACGCAGCGCCGATCTCGGGGCCGAGGGGCTTGACCGCGGGGTCGGCTTCCTCGGCCTGCTGTGGTCCTCGGAGGGCTCGATCATCGGCTCGGGCTGGCTGTTCGGCGCCCTGGCCGCCGGCGTCATCGCGGGCCCCTCGGCGATCATCGCCTGGGGAATCGCGTCGGTGATCGTGATCGTGCTGGCGCTGGTGCACGCCGAGCTGGGCGGCTTGTTCCCGGTCAGCGGCGGCACCAGCCGCTTCCCGTACTACGCGTTCGGCAGTTTCGCCGGCGCCACGTTTGGATGGGCGTCGTACCTGCAGGCAGCCACGGTGGCGCCGATCGAGGTGCTGGCCACGATCCAGTACCTGTCGACGGCGCACTGGGCGCGCCACTTCTACAAGCCGACCCACCCTTATGGCACGCTGAGCGGGAGCGGGATCATCGCGGCGGTGATCCTGATGGTGATCTTCGTGGTCATCAACCTGATCGGGATCCGCTGGCTGGCGCGGGTCAACAACGGCCTGACCAGCTGGAAGGTGCTAATCCCGGTACTGACGATCATCGTCCTGTTCGCGACGCACTTCCACGGCTCCAACTTCAGCAAGGGCGGCGGCTTCTTCATCAAGGGTCACGCGCTCAAGTCGATCCTGATCGCGATCCCGGGCGGCGGGATCGTGTTCTCGCTGCTCGGGTTCGAGCAGGCCGTCCAGCTCGGGGGCGAGGCCCGAAACCCGAGGGACTTGCCGCGCGCGGTGATCCTCTCGATCCTGATCGGCGCGGCCATCTACATCCTCCTGCAGGTGGTGTTCATCGGAGCGGTCAGCCCGAGCCTGCTCGCCTCCCAGCACACCTGGACCAACCTCGGCGCCACCAATACCAACCCCAGTGTGGTGGCGCTCAACGCGGGGCCGTTCTACACGGTTACCAAGGTCGCCGGACTGGCGTGGCTGGCATTCGTCCTGCGGATCGACGCGGTGATCTCGCCCGGCGGAACCGGGCTCATCTACCTGACCTCATCCTCGCGGCTGAGCTTCGGGCTCAGCCGCAACGGCTTCATCCCGACCGTGTTCGAGAACATCAACAATCGGGCGAGGGTTCCGATCTTCAGCGTCATCTTCGCCAGCATCATCGGCCTGCTGTTCCTGCTGCCGTTCCCGAGCTGGGCCTCACTCGTGAACGTCGTCACCAGCGCGTCAGTGCTGATGTACGCGGGTGCGCCGCTGGCGCTGGCCGCGCTGCGCAAGCAGAAACCGGAGCTTCCTCGGATCTACCGGCTCCCGTTCGCCGGGTTCCTGGCGCCGGCGTCGTTCGCCGCCGCGTCGCTGATCGTGTTCTGGGCCGGCTGGCAGACGTACACGACGCTGATGCTCGCGATGCTGATCGGCTACGCGCTGATCGCGACCTCCTACGCGTTTCACCTGAACCCGAAGCAGCCGAAGATCGACTGGGACGCGGCGATCTGGATCCTCCCGTACTTCGTCGGGATGGGGATCATCTCGTACTTCGGCCTCGGCACCGGCGGCATGCCGGGAGGCATAATCGGCAGCGTCGGCGTGTTCAAGACGGTCCTCGTCGGCGGCAAGGACGGTCTCGGCGTGATCGGAAGCCTGATCGCGACGATCGCCTTCAGCCTGATCATCTACTACGTGGCGATCAACCGGCGCCTGCCGGAGGCGCAGGTCGACCACAACGTGCGCGAGGTCTACCCGCCGCCCGCCGCCGGCGAGTAGGGCAGTTGCGCTCCCGTCCGGAGTAGGGCGGGTTGGCTCCTGTCCGGAGCAGGGCGAGTCGGCCTCCCCGTCACCGCCCGGCGAGCCTGGCCAGGAAGGGAATCAGGTGGCTGAAGAACGCGTCCTTGGGATACGCGGCCGCCGGGTCGTTGTGGGCATAGGAGCCGTGGCGGTTGACCAGTAGCAGGTGGGAGGCGGGGATCCGCGACTGCTTGGCCAGCGCGGCGGCGGCGGCCGTGATCGCCGCTCCGCCGTAGGCGCCGAAGGCGTAGATCCGCAAACTCCGCGGGAGCCGGTGACCCATGGTGGCGTCGACGTCGAGCAGCTTCTGGGCGGGGTTGGGGTTGCCCTGGTCGACGGCCCCGGTGTCATCGGTCAGCCGCTGCGGGAAATACCACTCGGTCCCGTCGACGTTGGTCAGGCCGGCGCCCGAGAGCATGCTCGCGTAGCGGTCGATGGGCGTGATCGCGCCCGCGCGCCGCCATCCCGCGGGGCTGACGCTCGTGTTCAGCTCGCCGAGGTGGGCCTGGGCGGCGAACACGAGCCTCGAGGTCTTGGTGTCGGTGTCGTATCCGAAGGTCGCGAGGTTGGTCGCGGCCACGGGCGGCTTGAGGACGGACGGGGTCAGCGCAAACGACTGCGACAGCGAGGCCTGATTGGGCGCAATCAGGGCCACGGTGGAGCCGACCGCCGAGTACAGGCCGAGGTAGGGCGCCGGAACGCCGCTGAAGGCCAGCCACGGCGTGCCCTTGCTCAGCGTCTGGAGCTCCGAGCGGGCCGCTGACGGGCTCACGGGCTGGCCGAAGCTGCCGCCGTCGTCGTAGACCAGGCCCGCGAGCTGATCGGCGCCGGGCTTGCCGGCGAAGTTCCAGGTCGCGTAGGCCGTCACCACCGAGCCGCCCAGAGAGTGACCGCCGAGCACCACCATGCCCCCGAGCCTGCGCGCCGCGACGATCACGGTGTGCAGGTCCTGGACGGCGACGTTCAGGCCCCAGCGACGCGCAAATCCGACCCTTGCGTCGGGCACCGGATGGATGTGGCGCTTGATCCTGGGGTTGGTCAGATAGCCGAGGTAGTAGTCGAACAGCTGCGTCACGGTCGCCTTGCCCGCCTTGGCACGGTTGAGCATCGACTGGTCCTCGAGCAGGTTCTCGCGCCGCTCCACCGACCACACCTGCCACCCCGGAGCCTTGGCGACGATCCACTTTGCCAGCGGGACGAAGTAGCCGGCGCCCGCCGACGTCCCGGGCTCGAGCACGAGCACGTTGCGGGCCTGCCGGCGTCCCACCTTGATCACCCCGACCTTGTCGTACCGCGCGGGGGTCCCGGGCGCGGAGTAGCCGCGCATCCAGGTGACCCCCGGCTTGGCGGTGGCCGAGGAGGCGAACGCCGCCGCGGCGAGGACGATCACGAGTATGAGGGTGGACCCGCGCAGGCACTTGATACGGCGCTTCATGTGACTCTTCTCCTCCTCCGGGACAACAGCGGCGCGGGAGTCTACGAAGTCCCGGAGCGCGCTGCGCCACTCGTTTCGTTCGCATTGCGAACGGCTGTCCGAATGCCGGTTTGCCTGTCGCCCAATCGCGGAACACCCCAAGGACAGAGGTGAAGGTGCGCAGGACCCGCCGGGGCGGATCGCGCCCGGCTACTGCCGAGCGAGAGGAGAGACGATGAACGACATGACGCAGGGCGCCGGTGGCGTCGGGACTCGATCACAGGACGGGCTCGCGGGACGCTCCATCTTGGCCCGCCTCGACCGCCTCGACGTGTGGTCGATGCCGTTCCTGTTCGTCGGCATCATCGGCCTGGGGTTCCTGTTCACCTTCTACGACGTGTTCGACATCAACGTGTCGTTCATCCAGACCTGCGTGGCGCTCAAGCACGGCTGCACGCCGGCCAATGCGCTCGGCACCCTGCGCGTGCCGGTGGCGCTGAACCTCGCCGGCTACGTGCTCGGAACGCTCCTGCTCAGCCCGCTCTCGGACCGGCTCGGGCGGCGCAACATGCTGCTGGTGACGATGCTCCTGACCGGCCTGGGCTCCCTGTGGACGGCGCTGGCGCCCGACTACGCAAACTTCGTGCTCGCGCGGGTGCTGACCGGCATGGCGGTGGGGGCCGATCTCGCGATCGTCAACACCTATGTCGGCGAGGTGGCCCCGCGCCGGGACCGGGCAAAGTGGACGTCGGTGATCTTCGTCAATTCCGCGGTCGGGGCCCTGCTCGGTATATGGCTGGGGCTCTTCTTGACGACCTCCCCCGCGCCCTGGCCCAAGGGCCTGTCGTTCGCCCAGGCCGGCCCGAGCTTCACCGACGGCTGGCGCTGGATGTACGCGGTGGGCGCGCTGCTGGCGCTGGTGGCGATCCTGCTGCGCGTACAGCTGCCCGAGTCGCCGCGCTGGCTGGTCGGCAAGAAACGCTTTGCGGAGGCCGACGAGGTCGTGACCGGCATGGAGACGCTGGCCGCACGGCACGGCCCGCTGGCCGATCCGGTGACGGACATCCCGGTCGACACGAACATCGAGGGCGGATACAGCGCTTTCTCCCAGGTGCTCGGAAACCGGACCTACCTGATCAGGTTCTTCGTGCTCGTGTTCATGTGGTTCTTCGCCTACGTGACCGTCTTCGGCTTCTCGGCCGGCGGCACGTCGCTGCTCACGTCGCTGAACTACCCACCGCCCGAGGCCGGCCTGATCAACGCCGTCGGCGCCTTCGGATTCCTCCTGTGCGCGCTGGTCGCCGTGGCTTACGCCGAGCGCCTGCAGCGCAAGCTGTGGCTGCCGATCGGCGCGGTCATCACGATCGTGGGCTCGATCCTCGTCGCCGAGGCCGGCACCAGCAGCCTGGTGGCCTTCCTCGGTATGGGGGTCGTCTTCTTCGGCTTCAACATCTGGGTGCCGATGACCTACGCCCTGTCGGCCGAGAGCTTCCCCACCCGGGCCCGGGCCACGGGGTTCGGGCTCGTGGACGGGCTGGGGCACATGGGCGGTGGCATCGGCGTGCTGCTGATCGCCCCACAAATCCCGCACCTGAGCGTGCTCGGCGCCTTCCTGCTGGTCAGCGGCTTTCTGGTCGTCGCCGCCGTGATCGTTCAGTTCGCGGTCAACACGCGGGACCGGCGCTTTGAGGAGGTCTCGCCCTGACTCGATGGCGAGAAACGTCCTCATGGGGGACGCTTCTCGCCCCGCATCGGTCGTTGCGGCACCGCGCCGGGGCCTATCCCGGCTGGCAGACCGGACACCAGTACGTGGTGCGTCCACCGATGCGCGCCCGGGCGAGCGGGTGAGCTCCGCACCGGGGGCAGCTGGCGTCCGGGTGGCGTGCCGGTATGAACCTGCCGGTGTGAGCTCCGCCCTTGCGAACCGCGGAGCGCACGGCCGCCCGCGTGGTCCGGCGCAGGGCGTCGAGGTCGTGCTCGGAGAGCGCCGAGACGTCGCGGCCGGGCGCAATCCGGGCCTGCCACAGGATCTCGTCGGCGAGCAGGTTGCCGATGCCCGAGATCGCGTGCTGGTTGAGCAGGCGGGCCTTGATCGGGGTGTGGCCGCGTCCGATCAGGCGACGGAACTCGTCACGGCTGACGTCGGCGGCGTCGGGCCCCACGTGGCTGAAGTCCGGGTTCAGGACGGCCCGGCCCAGGCGGCGCCGGTCGCGCAGCGCCAGCCGGGTCCCGTCGTCGAACTCCAGCGCGAACCGGTCCCAGCGGGCGGGCGCGCCGTCCTGCACCCGGGCCTGCGCGGCGTCCTCGAGCACGAACTTCCCGGCCATGCCGAGGTGCAACCCGAGCTCGGGGCCGCCGTTGGTCTCCAGCCACAGGAACTTTCCACGGCGATGGGCGCTGGTCAGCTCGTGTCCGATCAGCGCATCGGCGATCTCTCCCGGGGCATGAGGCCGTGAGACATAGGTGTCGTGGTCATCGACACCGACGATCCGCTTGCCGAGCGCTTGCTCGAGCACCTGGCGGGCGCGCTCGGCTTCGGGCAGTTCGGGCATCGTCTACTTCAGCCTAGAGCCTGGATGCAAAGCCCAGGACGCTCCCAGAGAGCACAGGGGCGCGAGCCCTACAGGCCCTCCTCGGCCAGGCGCGCCAGCGCCTCGCGCAGCTCCGCGTCGCGATGCTCGGCCTGCTCGTCGCTCCACCTCCAGCCGACAGGCGATTGGATCTCGAAGGTGTCGCGGTTGTGGTCCTGCACCCAGGAGATCTCGATCTCCACCGCGGCCACTCCGGCGGTGAGCTCTGGATCGCGGACGCGGGCAGCGCCGTAGGCGGTCACGGCCACGTCGCCGGCGCCCAGGATCACCAGGCCGACCGACGGCAGGGCGCGCAGCCGGTCCAGCGACTCGCGGCCGTGAGCCAGCCCGATCAGCGCTCGCCGGGGCCCGGCCCGCACCGCCGCCGACACCGGGATGGCGTGCGGCTCGTCTCCCTGGGTCACCAGGATCAGCACCGTGCCGGGCGACCAGCGGGGAAGCTCGTGCTCCTCCACAAATCGCAGATTAGCCTGCAATTGGGCTCCCTGCGCTCGGAAGATCGCCGATCGTTTGCTATCACCGAGCGGGATGCCCGAACCGCTGCGCAGCAACCAGCGGTACATGCCGGGCCTCGACGGCCTCCGGGCGCTGGCGGTGTCGGCGGTGATCGCCTACCACCTGGGTCTGGGATGGGCGTCAGGCGGGCTGCTCGGGGTCGGGGTGTTCTTCACCCTGAGCGGCTACCTGATCACGGACCTGTTGCTCGCTCAGCGAGATCAGGGACGCCTGCGGCTGGCCGACTTCTGGCGGGCGCGCGCCCGCCGGCTGCTGCCGGCGCTGGTGCTGATGCTGCTCGTGGTCAGCATCTGGGTGTCGATCGCCGACCGCTCGCAGATGGGGGAGGTCCGCGGCCAGGTGTTCGCGGCGGCCGTGTACATCAGCAACTGGTGGCAGAGCTTTCAGCACGTCTCCTACTTCGCGCGCTTCGGCCCCCTCTCTCCTCTGAACCATCTCTGGTCGCTGGCCATCGAGGAGCAGTTCTACGTGCTCTGGCCGTGGCTGCTGCTGCTCGGAGTCCACTTCGTGCGCGAACGTCGGCGCCCGGTACCGGTGCACCCGCGGTTGGCGGCGTGGACACTGGCGCTGGCGGGTGTGTCGGCGCTGGAGATGGCGTTCCTGTTCCGGCCCAGCTTCGATCCGTCACGCGCCTACTACGGGACCGACACCCGCGCCTTCGGGCTGCTGCTCGGAGCCGCGCTGGCGATGGTGTGGCCGAGCCGGGCGCTGAGCCGCCCGGTGGGCCGACACGCCGGCACGATCCTGGACGTCGCCGGGGGGGTCGGCCTGGTGATCATCGGTCTGCTGGTGTGGCGAACCAACCAGTACTCGGCGTTCATGTACCGGGGGGGAATGGTGCTGCTGTCGGTGGCCACCGTGCTCGCGCTGGCCGCGCTCACTCACCCCGCCACCCGCCTGGGCCGAGCGCTCGGCTGGGGCCCGCTGCGGTGGGTGGGCGTGCGGTCCTATGGCCTGTACCTGTGGCACGCGCCGGTGATCGTGCTCACCACACCGCTGGCCAGCCGCGGGGTGGCGCCACTGCGGGCCGTGCTGCAGGTGGCCTCCAGCGTCGCGCTCGCCGCCCTGTCGTGGCGCTATGTCGAGCAGCCGATCCGCCACGGCGCGCTCGGTCGCGTGTGGGCCCAGGCCAAATCGGTGAACTGGCGTCCGCGGCTGTTGCCGGCCCGGATCAACGCCACCGTGGCCGCCGTGGCCGCCGCGTGCGCGCTGGCCGCGCTGGCCCTGATCGGAGTGACGGCACCGGCTTCCGTGCGGGCGCTGGTCCCGAGCGTCAACGCTCAGCCGGTGGCGCTGGCGGCCGACACCTCGGGCGCCGCGGGAGGGGTGTTCGCGCCGAGCACGAGGCCCAAGACCGCGTCCGCCGCGACACCCAGGGCTTCGTCCACCACGACACCCTCCACCAGCTCGGGCGCCGCGTCACGAACCACCCTCGAGGCCACCCCGGTCCCGCCGGCCGCCGGCACGCCGGCGCCCCCGCCCGCCGCCGGGCGCCGGCATCAGCCAGCGCGCACCTCCTGCCGCTCGGTCGTGCACATCGGCGACTCCACGTCTGAGGGCATGATCTCCAGCGACTATCTCCCCGACCCCGCCCAGCGCCAGCCCGCCCAGTACGCGCGCGTGGGGGCGCACCACTCGGTCATGGAGATCTCGGGAGGCACCTCGATCGTCGAGACCCTGCCGGGGCAGATAAACGCCTACAACGTGGCTCGCAACCTGATCTCCGGCGGCTACCGGGGCTGCTGGGTGATCGCCCTGGGCACCAACGACACCGCCGACATCTACGTCGGGTCATCGGTCCCGCTGGCCACCCGGATCCACAAGATGATGTCGGCGATCGGAGACCAGCCCGTCATGTGGGTCGACGCCAAGACCCTGAACTCGAGCGGCCCGTACTCCGAGTCAGATATGCGCCGCTGGAATCAGGCACTGCTGGAGGCCTGCCCGCGGTATCCGAACATGCGCGTCTATGACTGGGCGTCGGCCGCCAAGGACAAGTGGTTCATCCCTGACGGCATCCACTACTACTCGCCCGGGTATGCGGCGCGAGCCCATTTGATCGCCGACGCGCTGGCCAAGTCCTTCCCGGCCTCGGGCTCCTCTCCGCCCGGCTGTCTGGTGTCCACGCCGTCGATCTCGCTGCCTGTGCTCGGCGTGCACTGAGATGCCGACCGCTGAAGTCGTCGAGCTCGCCGTCGGTGAGCGTCTGGTGCGCGTGTCGAGCCCCGATCGCGTCTACTTCAGCGCCCGGGGCGAGACCAAGCTGGATCTGGTCAACTACTACCTGAGCGTCGGAGACGGGATCGTGCGCGCGCTGCGCGAGCGCCCGTGCATGCTGCACCGCTTTCCCCGCGGCGTGGACGGGGACAAGGTCCATCAGAAGCGGCTGCCGCCGGGCGCGCCGCCCTGGGTGCAGACCGTGCGCGTCGACTTCCCCTCCGGACGTCACGCCGACGAGCTGTGCGTCACCGAGCTGGCAGCGGTGGCCTGGGCGGTGCAGATGTCCACGGTCGAGTTTCACCCGTGGAACTCTCGGCGGGCCGACACCGAGCGACCCGACGAGTGGCGGATCGACATCGATCCGATGCCCGACTGCGGCTTCGACACCGTGCGCCGGGTGGCCCACGTCGCCCACGAGGTGCTCGACGAGCTGGGGGCGACCGGCTGGCCGAAGACCTCGGGCGGCCGAGGAATCCACATCTACGTCCGGATCGAGCCTCGCTGGGGATTCGCCGACGTGCGGCGCGCCGCGCTGGCCTTCGCCCGGGAGGTCGAGCGCCGCGCGCCCGCAGACGCGACCACGACCTGGTGGCGCAAGGATCGCGAGGCCGACAAGGTGTTCGTCGACTTCAATCAGAACGCCCGGGATCACACGATCGCCAGCGCCTACTCCGTGCGGGGGATCAGCGACGCCACGGTCTCGACGCCGATCCGGTGGGACGAGATCGACGACGTCGTCCCGGCGGAGCTGACGATCGCCACGGTGCCCGGGCGCTTTGCGCAACTCGGAGACCTGCACGCGGGGATCGACGAGACCGCGTTCTCGCTGGAGCCGCTGCTGGAGTGGGCGGCGCGTGACGAGCGCGACCGGCTCGCCGATCCCGGGGCACCGGGCGCTTGATCGAGCCGGGCCCGGGTAGACCAGAGGCGATGACCGAAGCGCTGCTGATCATCGACGTGCAGAACGATTTCCTGCCCGGCGGCGCGCTGGCCGTGCCCGGCAGCGACCAGGTGATCGAGCACATCAACGCGCTCGCCGCCGACCCGCGGTTTGCCGTGGTCATCGCCACGCGTGACTGGCATCCGCCTGATCACGGCTCGTTCGAGGCCCACGGAGGCCGATGGCCCTACCACTGCGTCCAGGACACGCCGGGCGCCCAATTCGCAGAACAGCTGGAGACCGACCGGATCGACGCCGTGGTCGACACGGGGACCGAGTCGGACGCCGAGGGCTACTCGGGCTTCGAGAGCCCGGAGCTGCTCGAGCTGCTGCGCCAGGAGGAGGTGGACGCGGTGACGATCGTCGGCCTGGCCACCGACTTCTGCGTCAAGCACACCGCCCGCGACGCGCTGCGCCAGGGCCTGGCGGTGACCATCGACGCGCATGGAGTGCGCGGGATCGACGAGCGGGAGTCGGCGGCGGCCCTGCGCGAGCTGGCCGACGCCGGCGCGCAGGTGCGCTGACCCCGGCGCTCACCAGTTGCTCATCGAGGCGGTGACGATGTGGCGCAGGTCGTCGCCGGAAACCTCCTTGGGGGCCACCGCGAGCAGCCGCTGCTGCTTGAGCGCGCCATCCACGATCGCGGGGATGTCGTCCTCGGAGTAGCCGAGCATCGCCACCCCGCGCGGCGCGCCGACGTCGCGCATCAGCGCCAGCAGGACGTCGGGCAGCGTGTCGGGCCCCGGGTCGGAGAGCGGCTCGCCGGCGAGCAGCCCGGCGACGTGATGGTGTCGCTCGGGCATCGCGTCGTAGGTGAAGCGAAACGCCGCGGGAGCGGTCACGATCACCGAATGCCCGTGGGGGACGAACGGGTGATCGTCGGGATAGCCGGCGGGCCGGTACTCGTGCTTGAGCGCCGCGATCGGATACGCGCACGAGTGGGGAATGTGGACCCCGGCCGAGCCGAAGCCGACCCCCGCCATCGTGGCGGCCAGCATCATCGACCCGCGCGCCTCCACGTCGTCGCCGTCGGCGACCGCCCGCCGGAGGTAGCGCCCGCCGAGCTCCAGCGCCTTCGCCGACCAGACGTCGGCGATCGGATTGGATCCCTGATACGGCGGCCGAGCGTCCGGAGAGTCGGGCCGCTCCCGGGTATCGAAGGGCTTTGACAGATACGACTCCGCCGCGTGGCAGACGACATCGAGGCCCGTCGAGGAGGTGACCTCGCCGGGCAGCGAGCGCGTCAGCTCGGGGTCGACGAGCGCCTGATCGGGTCGCAAGTACCGGTGCGAGATGCCGGTCTTGACCTTCATGTCGGGTATGTCCAGGACGGCTACCGTGGTCGCCTCCGAGCCGGTGCCCGAGGTGGTCGGGATCGCCAGGTGGGGCTTGAGCGGCGCCGGAGGCTTGCGGCCCTCCCCCACCGGCGGATTGACGTAGTCCATCACCGCCGCGGGATGGGTGGAGACCAGGTTCGCGGTCTTGGCGGTATCGATGCTCGAGCCCCCGCCCACCGACACGAAGCCGTCGACCGCGTGCTCGGAGGCGAAGTCGGCGGCGTCCTGGAAGGAGTCGATCGTGGGCTCCACGCGGGCGCGGTCATAGACCACCACCTCGATGCCTTCGCCCTCGATCTGTCGCCTGATCCGCTCGGGATGGCCGAGCGCGGCGACGCCTGGATCGGTGACCAGCATCACGCGCTTGACGCCCAGGCGCGCCAGCTCCCAGCCCGCGTCCCGGGAGGCCCCGGTTCCGTACTTCACCGGCGTGGCCTCCATCGTGAAGATGGTCTCGTGCTCGGAAGCCATCGAGCTCCCTCCGGTCGCGTTCTCTGCGGTCCCCCTGCGGGTAATCCCTACCCGCGATGGAGCTCCACGAAGCGCTCGCCGAGATCGTCGGCGCCCGGCACGTGCTGAGCGATCCCGAGCTCAAGTCCGGCTATGAGCGCGACTGGACCGGGCGCTTTCACGGCCACGCGACCGCGGTGGTCAGGCCCGCGGACACAGACCAGGTGGCCGGCGTCATGCGGGCGTGCTCGGATGCCCGGGCGCGGGTGATTCCCCAGGGTGGCAACACCGGCCTGGTGGGAGGCGGCGTGCCGCGCGGCCCCCACCAGGTGGTGGTCTCGCTGCTGCGGCTGAACGCCGTCGACCCGGTCGACGACGCCCTCGGTCAGGTCACGATCGGCGCCGGCGCCACGCTCGGTGCCCTGCGCGACGCGGCGTCCGCGGCCGGATTGGATGCGGCGCTCGATATCGGCGCGCGTGACTCCTGCACGATCGGGGGCCTGGTGGCCTGCGACGCCGGGGGGGCGCGGGCGCTTCGCCACGGCACCGCTCGCGCCCGGGTGGCCGGGCTGGAGGCGGTCCTGGCCGACGGGTCGGTGATCTCACGGCTCACCGGCGTCATCAAGGACAACGCCGGCTATGACCTGACGGGGCTGCTGGTGGGCTCGGAGGGAACACTGGGCATCGTCACCCGGGTGCGCTGGAAGCTGGCGCCCCGGATGACCTCGCGAGTGGCGGCGCTGGTGGCGCTCGGGTCGGCTGCCGAGGCCGTGCGGCTGCTGGCCGCGCTGCGCAGCCACGCGCCTTCGCTGGAGAGCTGTGACTTCTTCACCGACGAGGGCCTGGGACTCGTGCTCGAGCACCGGCAGCGCCAATCCCCGGTTGCGCGGCGCGCTCCCTTCTACGTCCTGGCCGAATGCGCGGCCCGCTCTGATCCCACCGAGGAGCTGGCGGCGGCGCTCACGCAGGCGGACGCCGATGATGCGCTGATCGCCGACGACAGCGCCGGCCGCGAGCGCCTGTGGGCGCTGCGGGAAGACCACCCGGAGGCGATCAGCGCCGCCGGGATCCCCCACAAGCTCGACGTCGGGGTTCCGCTGGATCGACTCGACGGCTTCCTGGAGCGGGTGCCGGCGGTGGTCTGCGCAGCCGGGGGCAAGCGCGTGATCCTGTTCGGCCACCTGGGCGACGGCAACGTCCACGTAAACGTGCTCGGGACCCCGCCTGACGACCCGGCCGTCGACGACGCGGTGCTGGGGCTGGTGCTCGAGTGCGGGGGCACGATCAGCGCCGAGCACGGGATCGGGGTCGCCAAGGCGCAGTGGCTCAACCGGGCGCTCGGGAGCAGCGAGCTGACCGCGATGCGCGCGCTGAAGCGGGCGCTCGATCCGGAATGGCTGCTCAATCCAGGAGCCGTACTCACAACCGAGGAGGAGACATGACCGATCGCATCCTGACCAGCCACGCGGGCAGCCTGCCCCGGCCCGAGGACCTCGCGGCCTCAAACCGCGCCCGTGCCGGCGGGGAGCTGTCCGACGAGGCCGCTTACGAGCGCCAGCTCGGCGAGGCGGTGGCCCGGGTCGTCGCCCGCCAGCGCGACGTCGGCGTCGACATCGTCAACGACGGCGAGTATGGCCACTCGATGGGCGAGCCCTACGACTACGGCGCCTGGTGGACGTACGTGTTCGGCCGCCTGGGGGGCCTCGAGCTGGCAGACGTCGCCATGTTCGACATGCCGCAGGCCAAGCCCGGTCCGGGGGAGATCGCGCTGGCCAGCTTCAACGAGCGCCGTGACTGGCAGCAGTTCGACGAGGCCTACGCCGATCCCAGCTCGGGGTGCGCGCTGCCCAACCGTCCGGCGGTGGCGCCCGTGTGCCGGGGCCCGATCACCTACACCGGTCAGGCGCAGGTGGCGCGGGACATCGCCAACCTCAAGTCGGCCCTGCAGTCCGCGGGTCTGACGGACGGCTATCTGAACTCGGTCGCGCCGGGCAGCTGCGGGCGCTTTGGCAACGAGTACTACGGCACCGACGAGGAGCTGATCTACGCCTGCGCCGAAGCCATGCGCGAGGAGTACACGGCGATCCTCGACGCCGGCCTGATGCTCCAGCTCGACGACCCCGCGATCGCCGAGAACTGGGATCAGATCAACCCGGCGCCGAGCGTCGAGGACTACCGGCGCTTCACGATGGTCCGGGTGCAGGCGCTCAACCACGCCATCCGTGACCTGCCGCCCGAGCGCATCCGCTTTCACCTGTGCTGGGGCAGCTGGCACGGTCCGCATGTCACCGACATCCCGATGGCCGACATCGTGGAGGTGATGCTGGCGATCAACGCCGGCGCCTACTCGTTCGAGGCCGCCAACGTGCGCCACGAGCACGAGTGGAAGGTGTGGCAGGACGTCGCGCTGCCCGAGGGCAAGTCGATCCTGCCCGGCGTCGTCAGCCACTCCACCAACGTCGTCGAGCACCCCGAGCTCGTGGCCGAGCGGATCAGGCGCTTCGCCTCCGCCGTGGGCCCCGAGAACGTGATCGCCTCCACCGACTGCGGGCTGGGCGGCCGGGTCCACCCCCAGGTGGCGTGGGCCAAGCTGGTCTCGCTGGCGCAGGGCGCCGAGCTGGCCGGCCGGGACCTGTTCGGGCGGCGGGCCGCCTAGTCACGGGCTCGCCCGCCGACTAGAGCTCCGGCCACAGGGCGCCGTCGGCCGCGGCCCCCTGCTCTATCCGCTCGAGCGTCTCGTCGGTGCGCCGGTCGGCGACCATCGCGTCCAGCGCCTCGGCGATCGTCGGCGCCCACACGCGTCGCATCACCGCCGGGCGCCCGCTCGGATCCTCGAGCTCGGCCCAGTCGAGGGCCACCCGGATCGGCCTGCCGTCGGGCGCCGGGCGGCGGCCGGCGTCGGCCCGGTCGAGCAGCACGATCTGGGCGCGCCACCCGTGCGGGCAGAGCTCGCTCATCTGCGCGCGAGTCCGATCCTCGGCGCCGAGCACCGCCCGTTGCCGGCGGCGGCGCACGCGCTGGGCCCGGACCGCGGTCCGCACCCGCCTGATCGCGATGTGCAGCAGCGGGACGACGATCATGCCGGCGCAGACACCGGCCAGGAGCAGCAGGAGCGGCCCGAGCATGTCCGCGTCCCGGGAGGACCGGACGCCGAACTGGACCATGAGGGCGAGCACGATCCCAAGGTACCCAATCGGGCGGGACGGTCAAGTGACTTTCTCGGCTGGCGACTCGGTCCAGCCGTCTGCTCAGCGCGCCGACCAGCCACTCCAGCGCTCGACGTCGACGGCCAGCACCGCCCCCACGGCTCGTTGCTGGGGATAGCGGTCGCTCAGCAGCTCCACGGCCTCCCGGGCCTCGGGCTCGTCGGGCTCGAGGACACGTCCCCGCCCGTCGGCTCGTACCCACCAGAGCGCTCCCCAGTCCTCGTCGTAGTGGTCGACCAGCACCGACACGGCCGGGTTCTCGATCACGTTGGCCAGGCGGCGCAGCGAGGTGGTGCGCTTGGGCTTGTCGTCGACCGCGCTGTAGATGCGATTGCCCTGGACCGCGAACACGATCGGGACCACGTGTGGCCGGCCTTCCGGACCGGCCGTGGCCAGCCGCGCCACGCGCTGGCCGGCAAACCGGCGCCGGGCCTCGTCACCGGTCACGGCGAGCGCTCCTGATCTCGCCCGCGTCCAGGCCTCACTCGCGTCTTGTCCTCACTCGCGTCTTGTCCTCACTCGTGTCCAGGCCCCACTCGCGTCCAGGCCCCGCTCGCGTCCAAGCCCCGCTCGCATCTAGGCCTCGCCCGTGACCTGCCCGATCGCCGACTCCCACTTGACCAGCGCGGCGTCCACCACGGAGCGATTGCCCGACGGGATCCAGTGCACGACTCGCTTGAACCCTGCTTCCTGAAGCTCGCTCAGAGCGCGCGCGTCGGCGGGCACGCCCATCGCCATCACGTCGATGTGGCGATCCGCCCGCGACCGCAGCTCGCGCGCGCGATCGATCAGGTCATCGGGGCCGTAGTTGGGAAACCAGGCGTCGCCGAAGGCGAGCACCCGGTCCAGAACGGTGGGGCCGTTCCCGCCGACGAGCACCGGCGGATGGGGACGCTGAGCCGGCTTGGGCCAGGACCAGATGCGGTCGAAGTTGACGTACTCGCCGGAGTAGCTGGCCTCGTCCTGGGTCCAGATCGCCTTCATCGCCTCGATCCGCTCGTGCATGACCCGCATCCGCCTGCGCGGATCGGTCCCGTGGTTGGCCATCTCCTCACGGTTCCAGCCGCCGCCGACCCCGAACTCGAACCGGCCGCCCGACAGATGGTCGAGCGACGCGACCTCCTTGGCGGTGATGATCGGATCGCGCTCGACGACCAGGCAGATGCCGCTGCCGACACGAAGCCGCGAAGTCGCCACGACGGCGGCGGTGAGCGCCACGAACAGGTCATAGGTGTGGACGTACTTGCGCGGCAGCTCGCCACCCCCGGGGTACGGGCTCTGCCGGGCGGCCGGGATGTGTGTGTGCTCGGCGAAGAACAACGACTCGTGGCCGCGCTCTTGCACCACTCGCGCGAACTGGCCGGGGTGGACCGCGTCGTGGGTGGGGAAGTAACCGATTCCGAACTCCATCTAAGCCGTGCCTTCCTCGGCCAGCTCGCTGACCGGCTCGATGCGCGCCGGTCGCCAGGGGGCCGTCGTTGTCGCTCTGTGCAATACCCAGCCTGGGGGACGCGCGAACGAGGCAGACCGCCGCCGGCGTCAGCCAACCACCCGCCAATCGCGAATCGCCCGTCCGGTGGTCGCTCAGCGCTCGATTTCGGGCTCGGTCGCCACCGCGAGGTAGCTCTTGAATACAGCATCCCGCCTGTTCGGGCGCGGCTTGGGTAGACGCCGCTCGGGGGATTGCAGCTCCGGACAGAGGCGCCGGCAAGCGAGCGCGGGCTCGGCTCGGCTGGTGGGCCTCTCCGCTAGGCGGTGGACGCGACGCCGAGCGGGGAGGGCACTCCGGTCAGCTCCTCGGAGACGTCCCAGAGCCGCCGGGCCACGCCTGGGTCGCGGGCCGCGTCCGACCGGCCCACGAGCTTGGGCGCGCCCCGTTGCTCCATGAACCCGCCGGGCCCGGCGTAGCTGTTGCCGGGAACGTCGGCGACGGCGGCGTAGAGCGTGGGAAGCGCGCCGGCTTCCGCGGACTGGGCGAACGCGCGGTTGCCGAACTGGTTGAACACATCCATGAACCGGTTCTCGCTGTGGAACTGGAGGTTGGTGGCCGCGTATCCGGGGTGGGCGGCGTTGGCCAGGACCGATGAGCCCGCGGCGCTCAGCCGCCGCTGGAGCTCGAAGGTGAACAGCAGGTTGGCGAGCTTTGACTGCCCGTAGGCGCGCCACGGCTTGTACGGCCTGCGCTCCCAGTTGAGATCGTCGAAGTCGATCCTGCCCATCCGGTGACCGGTGGACGACAGGGTCACGACGCGACCCCTGACGTGCTCGAGCAGGAGATTGGTGAGCGCGAAATGACCGAGATGGTTGGTGCCGAACTGCAGCTCGAACCCCTCGGCGGTCCTCGACAGAGGCGGGATCATCACGCCCGCGTTGTTGATCAGCAGATCGATGTCGCCCTGCCAGCCGTCGGCGAACTCGCGCACCGAGGCGAGACTGGCGAGGTCGAGACTGCGGATCTCGGTATCTCCCGTCATCGCGGCGGCGGCGGTCCGGCCCTTCTCGGTGTCGCGCACGGCGAGGACGACGCGCGCGTTGCGGGCCGCGAGCGCCCGGGCCGCGGCCTGGCCGATGCCGCTGTTGGCGCCGGTGATGATCACCGTCTTGCCGGGCATGTCCGGGATGTCGTTGGTGCTCCACGGGGTGGTCATGAACAAGACTGTAGGTGACTTCGCCAGCGGCAGGTCAGCCAGGATCTTTGGGTGCTCCCGGCATGGATGTGGTCAAGGTGAGCGCCAGATCGTGGTCTGAGCAGGCGGTTGCCGGACGGACGGATATCCGGGTCGGGGTTGCCGACGGTGATCGAGCGCCGTCGAGCCGGGCGTCGCTCCCTCGGGAGAGACCGCAAACCCGGGCGCAAAATGCAGCCGGGCGGCCACGGACACGGCTCTGATGCAGAAAGTTTGCGCGTCCGGTCGTAGTTTTCTCCCGGATGGCTGCTGGGGAACCAGGATGCAGAAAATCTCGCGCGTGGGTGGGAACTTTCTGCGTTTGAGCAGCGCGAGCCGGGCGGGGACGGGCGGCGGTCCCTGGGAGGACCTCCATCGAGGGCGGGGGCGGGCGGCGGTCCCTGGGAGGACCTCCATCGAGGCCGAGGCCCAGGCCGCGGCCGGAGCTAGGCCGCGGCCGCCGGCCTGTCGGGGACCTCGAAGTGCCTGACCAGCGCGCCGGTGCGTCGCTCGATGCGCTGGGGCAGGCCCGTCTTCATCCAGCGCGACTTCCACGCCGGGAGCGTCGAGACGATGATCTCGTCGAACTGCCCCGGGTCCCACGCCTCGACGACCGCGGTCAGCGGGTCGGTGTCACCGGACTGGCCGCGAACCTCGAGCCCGGCCGCCGCCAGCTGCCCGGCGATGGTGCGCGCCTTCTCCTGGGCGGCGGCGCCGCGGCCCAGCGGGACGACCAGCGTGAACGCCGCCGGTCCGCTTTCGGTGCGCGCGCGCAGCGCAGCTTCCAGGCCGGCGGATAGAGCCGTCCGGTTTGCCAGCACGAGGACGTTGCACTTGCGGACCATTGTCACCTCGCCTTTCCCTCGGGGCCGAGCTGTCGTGCGCGGAGATTTCAAGGCTCAAGAATGCTCCCGAGCAATCAACGGTGATAGGGCCAAGAGGCCAAAGATCCGCCCCCCGACTGGACCCTGCGTCCAAGCGGGGGCGCGCGCACCTGACCGGAGCCCGTGTCCAGCAAGCGGGGCGCGCCCGCTCCGAGCAGTCGACCCCGAAGCGAGCGCCCTGCCCGCGGTGACTACTCGGACGGGTCGAACTTGAACGAGATCCCGAGCCGGACGCGGTAGTTGAGCACGGCGCCGTCCTGAATCGTGAGGTCGGAACGGATGACCTCGGCCACGCGAAGCTCGCGCACGCTCTTGGCGGCGGTCTCGACGGCCGTGCGAGCGGCGGCCTCCCAGGACTCGCTGCTCACGCCGACGACCTCGGTGACGCGGTACACGCTCTCCGCCATACGACCTCCTCTGTGAGAAATGGACTGAGGCCTGAGTGTTTCACTCGGCGGCCCGCACGTGGGAATTACTTGACCCCCCGTGGACCCACCGAAACGGCGCGACCTCTAGGGTTGACGACCCGATGGCAGACCAGCCGTCTCTCATCCTCCAGATCCCGCGCAACGGGAGCGTCGACCGGCAGCTGACCGAGCGGCCGCTGCCGAGCGTCGCCAGCGGAGACGTCCTGGTCGAGCTCGCCCCGACCGACGACGAGGGCAATCTCGAGGCCGCGCGGGCCGGCCAGGTGGTTCTGTCGGTCCCCTCGCCCGAGACGCTCGAGCGTCAGGCGGACGAGCTGCGGCGCGTGATCGGCCAGGCGGGCACGGGCGCGGAGCCGCTGGTGGTCGTGGTGGAGGCGGCCGAGGAGCTGCGCGAGGTCGACCTCGCCGGGCTTCTCGACGCGGCCCGTCACACGTCGCGAGCGGTGATCGTGCGCATCATCCGCTCCGCCTGATCAGACCCGGCTGCTCTGGCCGCGCGCCGGCGCGGGCGCGTCCGTCACGGGGACAGCTGGCCGAGGAACCAGCGCGCGTGGGCCACCAGCCGGTCAACTGAAAACTGGTGCGGATCGGTCAGCACCAGGCGCGCGTACTCGTCGGAGATCGCCGACAAGGTCCTCGCGGTTAGCTCCGGGTCCGGCGCCTCGTGGCCGGGCGTCAAGCCGGGGCGCACGGCCTCCGCAAGGCGATCCAGGATGCCGCTGCGGCCGCGCCTGATGCTCCGCCGCAGGATCTCGGGAGCGCCCTCGGGCGGCATCAGCACCAGCCGCCAGGTGTTGGGATGCTGCTCGACCGTGGTCAGGTAGGCGCGCAGGCTGTCGGCCATGAGCTCGGCGGGGTCGCCTCGGGCCAGGTCGGTGAGCGTGGCCTTCGAGACCTGGTCGAGCGCCTGGGCCATTTCACGGCTCACCAGGGCCTTCAGCAGGCCCGGAAGATCGCCGAAGTGCTCGTAGACGATCGGCCGCGAGATCCCGGCCGCTCGAGCCACGCTCACGATCGACACCGCCTGAAAGCCCCGGGTGGCGACGATCTCGGAGGTCACATCGAGAAGCTGCTGGCGGCGGTCCTCGGCGGACATCCGCGAGGAGCTCCGGATCGATGGCTCGAGCACTTGGCGCATCTTACGCGCCGGTCGGTTACATTGCCGTAACCTTCACTCGTGTAGCAGAAAGGATCGGGGAGGCGAATGGCGAGCGGAATCAAGCACGCGCGGATCGTGATCGTGGGCGCCGGATTCTCGGGAATCGGCATGGCGATCCGCCTCAAGCAACGCGGAATCGACGATTTCGCGGTGCTCGAGCGGGCCCAGGACGTGGGCGGAACCTGGACCTACAACACCTACCCGGGGTGCACCTGCGACGTTCCCTCCCACCTGTACTCCTTCTCGTTCGCCCCCAACCCGGACTGGTCGCAGACCTACTCTCCCCAGCCCGAGATCCGCGAGTATCTCCGACGCTGCGCCGACCAGTTCGGGATCCGTCCTCACATCCAGACCCGCACCCAGGTAACGGCGGCGGCGTGGTCAGAGCAGGACCGGCGCTGGGAGCTGGAAACCAGCGCCGGCTCGATCACCGCGGAGCTGCTGATCAGCGGCATGGGACCGCTGACCGAGCCCAAGCTTCCCGAGGTTCCCGGGCTGGACACGTTCGAGGGCGAGATCATGCACTCGGCCCGGTGGAACCACGACTACGAGCTGGCCGGCAAGCGCGTGGCCTCGATCGGAACCGGGGCTTCGGCGATTCAGTACGTGCCCGTCATCCAGCAGGTCGTGGAGAAGCTGTACGTGTTTCAGCGCACGGCCCCCTGGGTGATGCCGCACTCAAACCGGTCCATCCACGACCTCGAGCGCGCCCTGTTCCGCCGTTTCCCCGCGGTCCAGAAGCTGATCCGCGGGGCCGTCTACGCGGGCCGGGAGATGCTGGTGCTCGGCTTCGCCAAGGATCCCCGGCTGATGCGGCTGCTCGAGAAGGTGTCCCGCGCGCATCGAGAAAAAGAGATCACCGACCCCGAGCTGCGCGAGAAGGTGGCGCCCGACTATGCCCTGGGCTGCAAGCGCATCCTGCCCTCCAACCGCTGGTATCCGGCGCTCGCCCAGCCCAACGTGGAGCTCGTGACCGGGGGCCTGCGCGGGGTCGGCAAGCATTCGGTCATCGATCAGCGGGGAGTCGAGCGCGAGGTCGACGCGATCGTCCTCGGCACCGGCTTCCACGTTGCCGACCCGCCGGTCGCCGAGCAGGTCCGCGGCCGCGACGGAAGGTTGATGAGCGAGGTCTGGGGCGGCAGTCCGAGGGCCTACTTCGGAGCCTCGGTGCCGGGCTTCCCGAACCTGTTCTTGCTGCTCGGCCCCAACACCGGCCTCGGTCACAGCTCGATGATCTACATGATCGAGTCCCAGATCGAGCACGTCCTCGCCGCGATCCAAGCCATGGACACGCGGGGAGCGCAGACGATCGAGGTCCGCCCCGAGGCCGTCCAGGAGTTCAGCGACGACGTCGACTCGAACATGAGGGGCACCGTCTGGGCGACCGGGTGCTCGAGCTATTACATCGATCCCACCGGGCGCAACGCCGTCCTGTGGCCGGACTGGACATGGCGCTTTCGCCGCCGAGCCGGGCGCTTTGACGACGGCGCCTATGCGCTGGTCGGCCATGAGCCCTCCGATTCCTCTCACCCCACCGAGCCCACCGCGATTCCGGCCCTCGCGCCGGTGGGGTCATGAGCGCCGTGAGCGGCTAGTCGTCGACGAGCGGTGCTCGAGCTCGCTACTGCCGCATGTCCCCGGGACCTTTGACAGGATGCGCCTCCATCGAGTCGGCTGAAAAGGTTTAGAAGGGGAGGAATCCAGATCAGCCCAAGAGGCAGTACGCAGCAGCCGTCCGGAAAGCGGGTCGGCAACGACCCGCGCGGAAACGGCCCCAACTTCAACCTGATCTCGCGCGTCGCGGCTGCGACGGCGCTGTTCGTGGCCGTGGTGGTGGTGGCGCTGATCGTGCTCAGCAGCGGCTCGAGCTACACGCTGCACGCGGACTTCCAGAACGCGAGCGGGCTGGTGAACGGGAACGTGGTGCTGATCGGCCCGGCGCGAGTCGGCACGATCAACTCGATCACCCTGACCCGGGCTGGAGCGGCCGAGGTCACGATGTCGCTGGACCAGGATGTCGCGCCGCTTCACCAGGGGACCGTGGCCCGGATCTACGAGGACTCGCTGTCGGGAATCGCCAGCAAGTACGTCGAGCTCGAGCCGGGACCGGGGGGCGCGGCGCCGATCGCCAGCGGCGGGACGATCGGCGAGAGCCACACCTACTCGAACGTCAGCCTGGACGAGGTCTTCGACACGCTGGATCCGCTCACCAGGCTGGGGCTGAGAAACGTGATCCGCGGCGAGGCGGCCTCCCTGAAGGGGCGCGGATACCTCGCCAACCAGGCGCTCGAGTACCTCGCGCCCGGGTTGCAGAGCACAAGCCAGGTCACGGCCCAGCTAACCCGTGATCAGCCGGAGTTCGACCAGCTGATCGTCAGCGGCGCGCAGGCGCTGCAGGCGCTGGCCTCCAAGAGCCAGCAGCTCACCCAGCTGGTCTCCAACACGAGCACGGCGACGGGCGCGATCGCCCGCCAGAGCCAGGCCCTGCAGCAGGCTCTGACCCTGTTCCCGGGCACGCTGCGGCGCTCGACGACCACCCTCGCCGGCCTGCAGACGACGCTCAACGCGCTTGACCCGCTGGTCGCCGCCTCCAAGCCGGCGGTGCGTCAGCTGCCCGAGTTCGTGTCCCGCCTGCACTCGACGGTCGACGCCTCGATCCCGACCGTCGGCCAGCTCGACGCGCTGATCCACAACCCTTCGGGCACCGGCGACTTGACCCAGCTCGCGCTCCAGACCCCGAGCCTGGCCCGAGTCGCGGGCGCGGCCTTCCCGCGCCTGGTCCAGGAGATGAACGACTCCCAGGCCCAACTCGACTACCTGCGCGAGTACGCGCCCGACGTGGTGGCCGCGCTCGGCGACCTAGGGCAGGCCGGCGCCTACTACGACGCCAACGGCCACTACGAGCGCACCCAGCCGGCCCTGTTCCCGTTCACCGTCGACAGCTCCCACCAGCTCACGATGCAGTTCCCCTCCCAGCGCTACGCGGGGCTGCACGTCGTCCGCGACCGCTGTCCCGGGGCGGCCGTGCAACCTTCTCCAGACGGCTCGGCGCCGCAGTCGGTTCCCGGCTGCTCGACGAGCTCGGTGCCGCCTGGGCCATGAGACGCGTCCTGCTCATGGCGGTCGTGGTCCTCGTGGCCGGCGCCTCGTTCTTCATCACGACCGGGTTCTCGAGCGCCAAGCGTCCCGTGTACCTGGTGAGGGCGATCTTCGACAACGCGTCGGCCGCCGTGTCGGGAGAGGACGTTCGTGTCGCCGGGGCCAATGTCGGCTCGATCCAGTCGCTGGGCGTCACCGACGCCAACCGGGCCGCCGTCACCCTCGCGATCAACAACGCCGCCTTCACCCCATTTCACGCCAACGCCACCTGCACGATCCGGCCCCAGTCGCTGATCGGCGAGGAGTATGTCGACTGCATGCCCGGCACCTCGAGCGCACCGGCGCTGGCGAAGATCACCCAGGGGACCGGGAAAGGCAGCCACCTCCTGCCGGTCACGCAGACCAGCTCGCCGATCGACTCCGACATCGTCCAGGACATCTCCACCGAGCCGGTACGCCAATCGCTGGCGGTGATCCTCGATGAGCTCGGCACGGGTCTGGCCGCCCGCGGATCGGACCTCAACGCGGTCATCCGCCGTGCCAACCCCGCGCTCGGCAACACCGACCGGGTCCTGCGGATCCTGGCCTCCCAGGACCATGTGCTCGCCCGCCTGGCCACCGATTCCGACACCGTCCTGGCGCCGCTGGCCCGGGAGCGCCGGCAGCTCGCCGGCTTCGTCACGCAGGCCAACACCACCTCCGTGGCCAGCGCCCAGCGAGCGGCCGCCGAGTCTCAGACCTTCAAGCTGTTCCCCTCGTTCCTGCGCCAGCTGCGCCCGCTGATGGCCGATCTCGGCTCACTCGCCGATCAGGGCACGCCGCTGATGAAGAGCCTGGGGCAGAGCGCCGCCGCACAGGGACAGGAGTTCGCAAACCTGACCCCGTTCGCGGTCCAGGCCCGAAAGGCACTGATAGAGCTCGGCACCGCCTCACGCCAGTCGCAGCCCGCGCTCGTGGCCTCGCTGCCGCTGGCCAAGCGACTACGCAACCTGGGCACGTCGGAGCTTCCGTCGGCAACTCTGCTGGACCGGCTCCTCACCAGCCTGGACAACACGGGCGGGATCGAGCAGCTGATGAACTTGCTGTACCAGGGGGCGGTGGCCGGCAACGGCTTCAACAGCATGGGCCACTACCTGCGCGCCGAGCCGCTGATCACCACCTGCACGGTTTACTCCACCAGTCCGATTCCGGGCTGCTCGGCCAAGTTCGGCTCATCGGGCGGCGCCGCCGCGGCCAGCGTGGCACACACCACCCACGAGGCCGCCACGTCCGCGAAGCCCACGGCCGGCGCCAAGCCCACCCCCCCCGCCTCCGCGGGCAGCGCCCGGCGCGACGGCATCGTGGCCCAAGCCGTGCGGGAAACGAGGTCCGCGACAAAGCCGACCTCTGACGTCACGGGTCTGCTCAGCTTCCTGACCGGGAGCCAGGGATGAACCCGCGACGCCCCCGCCAGTCGACGCTGGCCAGCAACCCGATCCTGATCGGATCGCTGACCGTGCTGGTGGCGATCGTGGCCGTGTTCCTGGCCTACAACGCCAACGTCGGGCTGCCGTTCGTGCCCACCTACACGCTCCACGTGCGGGCGACCGACGCGAGCGAGGTGCAGTTCGGCGACGAGGTGAACATGCAGGGGGGCGAGCTGGTCGGAAGGGTGACCAGCGTCGCGCCCGCTCGGACATCGACGGGGCAGGCGATCGCGCTGTTGAACCTGAGGCTCGACGACAACATCAAGCCGCTGCCGGTCAACTCCACGTTCACGGTCCGTCTCAAGGGGAGCATCGGGCTCAAATACCTGCAGATCACGCCCGGCAACTCCACGCGCTACTTCGCCAATGGGGCCACCGTGCCCCTCAGCCAGACCAACAGCGAGGTCGACTTCGACCAGGTCCTGTCGATGTTCACGCCGCCCACGCGCGTCGGCGTGCAGCGCTCGACGATCGGCTTCGGCGAGGCGCTCGCGGGCCGCGGAAGCGACCTCAACAGCGCGATCGGTGCCTTCGTCCCACTGTTCGACGACCTGGGCCCGGTGGCGCGCAACCTGAGCTCCTCGCACACCGACCTGGCGGGCTTCTTCCGCGGACTCGAGGACTACAACGGAGCGCTGGTGCCGGTGGCCCAGACGCAGGCCACCCTGTTCGGGAACCTGGACACCACGTTCCGTGCGCTGGCCGGCATCGCCGACCCTTACCTGCAGGAGACGATCTCCAACACGCCGCCGGCGTTCGAAGCCACGATCGCCGGCAGCCCGGTCATCCGCCCGTTCGTGACCGACACGACGCGGCTGTTTGCAGAGCTGCGCCCCGGAGCCGCGACGCTGACGCAGAGCGCGCCCACGTTGTCTGCGGCCTTCGTCGCCGGCACGCGCAACCTCCCGGGCACCGCGGCACTGGACGACCGCACCGTCGCCCTGTCTCGCAAGCTCCAGAGCTACGGACAGACGCCGGCGGTCCAGGGAGGGCTGGATCGCCTCACCCTGACCCTCGCGGACCTGCGATCGCCGCTCGCCTTCCTCACCCCGGTCCAGTCCTCCTGCAACTACGTGACCCTGTTCCTGCGCAACATCGGAAACCTCCTGTCCGAGCATGTCAGCCAAGGCGGGCTGGTGCGCTTCAACCAGGTGGCGCCCACCGACCACCCCGGCTATGAGTCGTCTCCGTCCAGTCGCCCCTACACCGGGCCGGCCGGCCCCTCGTCGGGCCCGCTGCACGTCAATCCCTACCCATACACCGACTCGCCCGGGCAGCCGGCCGAGTGCGCGGCCGGAAACGAGCCCTACTCGGGGCGCGCCGCGGTGATCGGCAACCCGACCGGGAAGCTGCCGCTGCAAACCGAAGTGACCAAGCGCAGCATTCCGGCGAAGGGAAGCACGCGATGAGGCGCCATCGCTCCCGGGTCTCCAACGCGGCCGCCGGACTGATCGGCGTGATCCTGATCGGAGCCGTCTGCTGGCTGGTGTTCGGCGGCCCGACGCCGTTCGGCGGCACGCCCTATCGCCTGAAGGCGATGTTCACCGCCCAGACCCAGCTGCACCTGGACTCGCCGGTGCGCATCGCCGGGGTCAACGTCGGCAAGGTGACAGGCGTCGACCATGTGCCGGGGTCAACGCCCGACGCGGTGGTGACCATGGACATCGACCGCAACGGGCTGCCGCTCCACACCGACGCCACGATCAACGTCCGCCCGCGCCTGTTCCTGGAGGGCAACTACTACGTCGACCTATCTCCGGGCACTCCGGGCGCGCCCACCCTGAGCTCGGGCGCGACGCTGCCCGCCGCCAACACGTCGGGACCGGTGCAGCTTGACCGGGTCCTGTCCGCGCTGCGATCCAACACGCGCGCCAACCTCCAGACGCTGCTGCAGGGCTTCGGGGCTGCGCTCAACGGGCATCCGTCGGCCGCGGAGGACGCCACCCAGGACCCCACCCAGCGGGGGCTGACCGCCGGACAGTCGCTCAACCAATCGCTCAAGTACGCGGCGGGCGCGTTCAGGGCCTCGACCATCGTCAATGCCGCCCTCCTCGGCCAGCAGCCCAACGACCTCTCGGGCGTCGTGTCGGGCAGCGCCCACGTCCTGTCGGCCCTGGCCTCGACGGATGGGCACCTCTCCCACCTCGTGGGCTCCTTTGATTCCACGATGGGGGCGCTGGCCGCCCGCCAGGACGATCTCAGCCAGACGATCGCCCTGCTGCCTCCGCTGCTGCGAACCACCAACAGCGCGCTCGGCCCCATCCAGTCCTCGTTTGGCCCGACGCGCACGTTTGCCCGGGAGCTCACGCCCAGCGTCAGGGAGCTCGGCCCCACGATCACCGTCGGCCTGCCCTGGCTGGCCCAATCGACGGCGCTGATGTCACGCCAGTACCTGGGCGGTCTGCTGCCCCCGCTCACCACCGCCGTCCAGAACACGTCCTCGTCGCTGAACACCACCAAGTTCCTGCTCAGCGCCTCGGAGGCGCTCGCCCGGTGCCTGGTGCACAACGTCATCCCGACCGGCAACCAGAGAATCCAGGATCCGCCGGTTACCACGGGCCTGCAGGTCTACCAGGAGATGCTTCAGTCAGCGGTCGGGCTCGCGAGCGCCGCGGGCAACTTCGACGGCAACGGCCGCTACGTGCGCGCCTCGACCGGCGGGGGAGCTGACCGGGTGGCGACCGGCAACCTCGGCGTCGAGGGGCCGCTGTATGGCAACGCCGTGCTGCCGCCGCTCGGGGCGCGCCCCGCCTACCCCGGCAAGGCGCCACCGATCCAGCGCGGCATCCCCTGCTACCAGAACGCTGCGCCCAACCTCAACGCGGCTAGCACCGGAGCCGGGCCGTGAAGCGCGCCATCGCCACCCACCGCGTCGACATGGGCGCAATCGTCGCCCTCGTCCTGGCCGCGATCGCGGTCAGTGTCTACATCCTCGAGCACCAGCCGTCGTTCAACTTCGGGCAGAGCTACTACACGGTCAAGACCGAGTTCTCGACCGCGGCCGCGGTCACCTCCGGGCAGGGCCAGGCGGTGACGATCGCCGGCGTCCAGGTCGGCCAGGTGGGCGGCGTCTCGCTGCAGAACGGCCTCGCCGTGGTCACGATGAACATCTACAAGCGCTACGCGCCGATCTACCGCAACGCCACGGTCCTGCTGCGCCCCCGCACCCCGCTCAAGGACATGTACCTGGAGCTCGATCCGGGCACCAAGAGCGCCGGGGCGGTTCCCGCCGGCGGCACCCTGGGTCCCGCCAACACCACGCCCGACGTCGACGTGTCGCAGATCCTCTCCTCGCTTGACGTTGACACGCGTAACTACCTGATCCTGCTGCTCTCCGGCGGGGCCCAGGCCTTCCAGGACCCCGGGGCCACCGGGACGGCCCCGAGCCCCGCCGCGGTGGCGGGCCTGCGAGGGACCCTGAAGCGGTTTGAGCCCCTGGACCGGGACACGCAGACCTTCGCCAGCCTGCTGGCCACCCGCCAGCGCAACATCCGCCGCGCGATTCACAGCTTCAACCTGGTGATCGGGTCGCTGGGCGGCGTGGACCGGCAGTTCGCGTCGCTGATCACGTCGGCGGACACGAACTTCTCGGCCATCTCCGCCGAGGACGCTCAGCTGGAGGACACGCTCTCGCTGTTCCCCGGCACCCTGATTCAGACCAGGCAGACGCTGAACAAGGTCAAGGCGTTCTCCACCGCCAGCGCCAGCACGCTCACGCGGTTGCAGCCCTTCGCCCGCAACCTGGGACCGGCGCTGCGCGCCTCGCGGCCGCTGTTCCACGACACCACCCCGGTGATCGCCAACGAGCTGCGCCCCTTCTCGGTCGCCGTGAAGCCTCTGGCCGAGACCCTGGCCCCGGCATCCGCCGACCTCGCCAAGGCGACTCCGCCCCTGACGCGCTCGATCGGGGTGCTAAACACGCTGTTCGACGAGCTCGCCTTCCAGCCGCGGGGATCCGAACAGGGGTACCTGTTCTGGGGCTCCTGGCTGTCGCACATCGCCGACAGCCTGACCAGCTCCCAGGACGCCAACGGCTCCGTGGTCCAGGGAATCTTCATGGGGACCTGTCCCGAGCTTGACTACTTCGAGGGCCAGCTGCAGCCCTACAACCAACCGATCGGCGTGATCCTAGATCTCCTGAACGCGCCGCCCGTCTCCCAGCTGCCGGGAGTCACGGCCAGCACGGGCCTGCCTGGGGCCACTCAATACTCCTGTCCGAGCAGCCCGTGAACACGTACCGCCCGTCCCTCGTCTCCCTGCTCACGGTTTCCGCGTTCACGGCCGCCTGCATCGGCCTGCTCATCTACCTGTGGATCTCGTTCGGCGGGTCGGTGCCGTTCGCCTCCCAGGGCTACCGGTTCAGCGTCGAGTTCAGCCAGGCCACCGAGCTGGCCTCGCAGTCGCAGGTGGAGATCGCCGGCGTTCCGGTGGGACACGTGATCAGCGTGTCGCTGGACCACCGGACTGGCCTGTCGCGAGCGGCGATCGAGATCAACCGGCAGTACGCGCCCCGTCCCGCCGACACGCGGGCCATCCTGCGCCAGAAGACGCTTCTGGGCGAGACCTTCGTGGAGCTCTCCCCCGGTAACCCGCACGGTCCCAAGCTGCCCGACGGGGGCACGCTTCCCCAGGCCCAGGTGGCCCCGACCGTCCAGCTCGACCAGATCTTCTCGGCGTTTGACCCGACGACCCGGCAGGCCTTCGAGACCTGGATGCAGCAGGGAGGAGTCGCGCTCACCAATCGCGGCGAGCAGTTCAACGCCGCATTCGCCAACCTGTACCCATTCGCCACCAACGTCGACGCGGTGCTCGCCGTCCTGCACCGCGAGGGGGCGGCCACCAGCACCCTGCTGCGCGACGGGGGCCAGGTGTTCGCGGCGCTCAGCCAGTCGCCCGCCCAGCTCCAGTCGTTCGTGCGCAACAACAACTCCCTGTTCGCGGCCACGGCGGCGCGTGACACCGAGCTGGCGGCGACCTTCAAGGCCTTCCCCGCCTTTTTGGCGCAGACCCGGTCGGCCATCAACCGGCTCACCAGCTTCTCGGTGGCGACCAAGCCGCTGATCGACGAGCTGCGGCCGGCCGCCGTGGCGCTGAACCCGACGCTCAAGTCGCTGGTGGTGTTCGCCCCCGAGCTGCGCGACCTGCTGGTGAACATCGGACCGTTGACGAGCGCATCGAAGGCCGGCTTCCCGGCGCTGGAGCACTTCCTGGATGAGAGCGTGCCGTGGCTCACCCGCCTGAAGCCCTACCTGGGCGGGGTCGTCCCGATCGTCAACTACATCAACGACTACCGGCGGGAGATCGCCGCCTTCTTTGCCAACAGCACGGCGACGACCCAGAGCGTGGGGCCCCGGATCGCCGGCAGCGGCACCGCGCACATCCTGCGGATCGCGAGCCCGATCAACCCCGAGCTGCTGACCACGTATCAGACGCGGCCGTCGACCAACCGGAGCAACCCGTATCTGAAGCCCGGCGGCTACGACGACCTGCTCAAGGGTCTGCCGGTATTCGGCAGCTACCTGTGCACGAGCCATCCCCTGCCCGGGATCTCGCCCTCGCTCTCGTCCACCACAACTTCCGTAGAGGGAAGTGTGTTAACGATTGCGCAGCTTTTACAAGATTATTACTTCACGTCTGATCCTTCCGGTCCCGCGTGCAAGGGCCAGCCGTCGTTGGGCGCACTGACGACCGGCCAAAACCAGAGCTTCCCCCATCTACAGCCCCTTCCCTGAGGCCAACCCGAGGATCGGGTTCCTCGAACCACACAAACACACTGATTCCACAAGGAGGAGTCACTTGCGACGCATAGCAGTCATCGCCACCGCGCTTTTCGTGCTCGGGGCCGCAGGGGCGGCGTATGCCGCCACCAGTAGCAGCACCTATACCGGAAACATCGCCTTCTCGAACAAGAAGGCCGGTAGCGTCAAGAAGCCGAGCCCGGTTGCCTTCACGCTGACCCTCAAGGTCAAGCCGACCCCACCGTATCGGGCTCCCATCCAGCTCGACGTCAGGACCAAGATCTACGGGCTGGCCTTGAATGGGAAGAACTTCCCGACCTGCAGCTACGCCAAGATCCTGGTGGCGCGCAACGACAACGTGTGTCCCAAGGCAGCCAGGATCGCCACGGGCTACATCGACTCCACGCTGGGAACCCCCAACAACTTCCAGACCCCGGGTGTGGACTGCAGTCCGATCCTCAACGTTTGGAACAGCGGCCAGGGCAAGGAGACGTACTTCTTCGAGACCAACACCACCACGCGCACCTGCGCGAATGGATCGCTGAGGACGGGCCAGACGCCCCCCTACCCCGGCACCTACAAGATCGAGGGCAAGTACCTCGTGACCGACGTTCCGGTCCCGCATTACATCGACTACCCGGCCGGAGGCGTCGTGGGCTCGCTGGAATACGAGCAGCTGCGCTTCACGACCCAGAGCAAGAAGGTCCATGGCAAGACGCTCGTCTCGCAGGCGTCCGTGGGCTGCACGAAGGGCAAGCGCCCCTGGTCGATCACGACCACCACGACCGCTGGCGCCTACGGGCCCGGCCTGAAGACCACGTCGGTCTCGGGCAAGGCTCCCTGCTGAGCCGTCTTTAGATGACCGCCCGGTCCGCGCGGAGGGGTTTTCGCCCTCCGCGCGGTCGGCGGCGGTCTGGCATTGCCTGTAGATTTCCTGGGCGGTCACGCTCGTGATCTAGAAGCTCGTCCGGGGAATCACCAGGGAAGGCGATGTACGACCCAGTTCTGTTTCGCGACCGGCCCCGTCCGGTGCAGATCGTTTCCGGCGGCGTCATCCCGGCGGCGCTCGGAGCTCTCCAGGGCGTCCTGATCGGCGCCTCCTCCCCCGCCTACTGGGCGGTCGCGGCGTTGGCGGCGGTCGGCGGCTTCCTGGCCGGCTTCGAGCATCGCGACGGCTGGGGCGGGGCCGACCGGGGCTTCTTCGGCGGCCTCTTCTACGGTGTCGCGCTGCTGCTGGTCCACGCGCTCGTCGGCACCACCGCGCTGGTCTCGCTGGGAAGCTTCCCGCCGTTCCTCGCGGTCGAGACCGCGATCATCGGCATGCTGCTCTCGGCGGCCGGCGGCCGGATCGCCCGGCGTCAGCGCGAGCGCGCCGCCGCCGCCAACGCGGCGGCTGCCAAAGCCGCGAACGCCAACGCCGCCACCGCGGCCAACTCCCCCGCCGCCGTGCCGCAGGCGAGCGAGCGCCGCCTCGGCTGAGCGCCGGCGCTGGCCAACGTCACCGCCGCCAACGCCGCAGCGCCGGAGACGAAACGAGCGTCGCGTCAGCTGAGCGCGGGCGCTCCAGACCGTCGGTAGGTGACCTCTAAGTCGTGCTGAAGCGGGAGTGAGCGGGGGTTCCCGAGCACGATTTGGCCCCACATCCGCGCTGTGCTCTCCTGGCCCCGCATGGCGGTGGTAACCGGACTCACCTCGTCAAAGCGCTCGGCGCGCGCTCTCAAACCCCCGTACAAGGACGCGCCGGTGCCTGTGCGAAGGCCGACACCGCGGGCACGAGCTTCGAAGCCTCAATCCCCGCCGGTGGGGCTTGACGCGATCGCCCCGGACGAGGCGGTGTCGGCCCCGGTGACCGCGGGCTCTGGCTCGACCCCCCTCGGACCCCCCGGCCTGGCGTGACGGGGCCACCAGAAGGCATGTCCCTCGAGCGTCGACAGCGCGGGAATCAGCATCGGCGCCATCACGAATCCCGCGATCAGGATGCCGATCGCTACCCCGAACCCGAGCTCGGTCAGGTTGGCCAGCCCGGCCAGCATCAGCGATGCGAAGGTGAGCGCGAGAATGATCCCCGCCGCGGCCACGGTGGGGGCGTCGTTGAGGATCGCGATCCGCGCTGACTCCCTCGGCGAGAACCCGTTCATGAACTCCTCGCGCAGACGCGCCGCCATGAGGATGTTGTAGTCGGTGCCGATCGCCACGACGAACAGGTACAGGGTCATCGGAATGCTGAAGTCGATGCCGGATTTGCTCCCGATGTCCAGGAAGACCAGCACGCACGCCCCGAGCGTGGCGCCGAAGGCAAGGCCCACGCACACGAGCAGGTTGAGCGGCGCGACCAGCGCCTGCAGCAGCAGCGCGAGGATCACGAGAATGACCACGGCAGCCACCGGAAACACGAGCTTGGTGTCGGTGCGAAGCTGGGCGCGAATATCGACGTAGGTCGAGGTCTGCCCTCCAACCAGTACGGTTTCGCCACTCGTCGCCGAGCTGTGCGCGGCACTGCGCACCGGTCCCTTGACGTTGTCCAGCGCGGCGTTCGAGTAGGGATCGTCCTTTAGGATCACGTTGGTCAGCGCGGCCTTCTTGTCCGAGCTCAGGACCGGTGACCCGACCGAGGCCACGCCCTTGGCCTTGCCGAGGTTGTTGACGAGCGTCTGCAGGTTGTTCTGGGCCAGCGGCTGGGAGTCGGTGACGTAGACCTGCGTGGGGCTCAGCGCCCCGGCGGGAAATGCCGACGACAGCGTGTTGTAGGCGACCTGGGAGCTGGTGCTGGACGGTAGCTCCGACAGCGTGTTGTAGGTCGGCTTGTACCCACCGGCTACTACCGTCAGCCCGCCGAGGACGACCACGAGGACCGCGGCCACCACGCCCGGATGGCCGGCGACGAACTCGGCTTCGCGCACGAACACGCCCCCCTCGGAGGCCCGTCGCGGACCCAGCGGCCAGAACAGATGGCGGCCGAGGAGTATGAACAGCGCGGGCACGAGCGTCAGCGCGGTCAGCAGCATCGTGGCGACGGCCACGATCAGCGCCGGGGCCAGCGTCTGCAGCGATCCCAGCTTGGCCAGCAGCAGGGCCGCAAAGGCGCCGATCACCGTCAGCGCCGAGGAGGCGATTACGACACCGACCTTCGCGCTGGCGAAGTGCAGGGCCTCCTCGTGAGACAGCCCGTGGCGCAGGCGCTCGCGATATCTAAACAGCGTGAAGACGATGTAGTCGGTCCCCACCCCGAACAACACCACCACCAGGATTGGCGCGACGCTGTTTGAGACCTGAAACCCGAACAGTGACGCCAGATCGGCCGTGATCCCGACCGCCGCCGAGTGGACGATGCCGATCACGATGATCGGCAGCACCGAGATCAGCGGGCTGCGGAAGACGGCACCGAGCAACAGGATGATCAGCAGGACCGTGGCGATCGTGATGATCGTGTCGGCATGGTCATAGGCCTTGGTGGTATCGACCGAGATCGACGCGTTTCCGGTGAGCCCGTTGGTCAGCCCGCTGCCCTTCAGGTACGCGTCTGACTTGGAGCGCACCGAGTCGACCGCCGAGTTGACCTTGGTCTCGCCGGGCTGGCCGGCGAACACCGTCTGGGCCACCATTACCTTGCCGTTGCTCGCCAGCGCGTTGCTCGACAAGCTGACCGACGACACGCCCGGGATCTTGTCGCTGGTCAAGCTGCTCACCAGTCCCTGGACCTTCTGCTGATCGCTTGACGTCAGCTTGGCCTTGTCGTTGCGTGAGACGACGAGGCTTCCCGTCGCTCCGGACTGGGCGGGGAAGTACTTGTTGCCCACGTTCTGCGCCTTTATCGACTCAAACGAGCCGGGCAGGAACGACTGCTGGTTACTGGTGGTGTAGGTCGAGAGGCTTGGCGAGAGGACGATCACCAGCACGGCGGCGACCAGCCAGATGGCGATCGTGCGCCACGGATGGGCAATCACACTTCTGGCGAGAGCTGCAAACACGTTGATCTGGCTCCTCGGGCTAAGAGTTGGTGGGGTCTGACGGAGCGGGGGCTTCCGGGTACCCGGGCGCGCCCTCGGACCGGCTGGCGAAGTGATCCGGCGCGGCGCTCCCTGCGGTGGGGACGAGATCCTCGAACACGCGCATCAGCTCCAGCGTGCCCGAAAAGCCGTGGGTTTCCGTGTCATCAGCGAGACGGACGGTCCCACTCAGACGGCTGTCTTGAGCGCGTGATACCTGCATGACCAGCTCCAACGTCATCACCGTCCTTCTCCACAGGAGATCGGTGAGCGAGCATTTCACGGAGCGGTCGCTTTCGCACTAGGGCAACCCTAGGCAAACTCCCTAGATTTCTCGGGCCCACCCCAGCCCGCGCCGTTGGGCGCGCGATGGCGCTAGCTGCTATCAGGCGGCGGTGGGAGCGGCGGCCGAGCTTCTGGGGTCGATCAGGATCTTGGCGTGCTTCTCGGGATCCCCGAGCGCCTGGAACGCCGCCTCGACGCCGGGGAGCCCGACCGTACCGGTCACGATCGGCGCCGCGTTGAGCTTGCCCTCGGCGAGCGCCTGCAGCGTGTCACGGAACTCGAGCGGTGTGTAGCCGACGACGAACCGGAGCTCGATCTCCTTGTTGATCGCCATCGCCGGCCGGATCCGGTCCGGTTCCATGCAGACCCCGACGACCACGACGCGCGAGAGCAGCGGCGCGCTCGCGATCACGCTGTCGAGCATGCCCGGGACCCCGACGCACTCGAAGATGACCGGGCGCTTGGGCTTGGCGCCCAGCGTCTCGGCAACCCGCCAGACGTGATGCCAGGGCACCGGCAGCGGCCTGAGCTTCTCAAGCGTGCCGACCCCGAGCTCGGCTCCATCCGGCACCGTCTTCAGGAAACCGCGGTCCCCGGGAGCGTCGTAGGGCGAGGCTTCACCCGGGTCGACCACGACGTCCGCGCCGCACGCGGTGGCAAGCGCCCGCCGGCCCGGAGAGAAGTCGCTGGCCACGATCGTGCGGATCCCTCTCGCCTTGAGCACCGAGATGACCGCCAGACCGACGGGTCCACAGCCGATCACGATCGCCACGTCACCCTTCTTGACCTCCCCGCGGCGGACGGCGTGCCAGCCGATCGCCATCGGCTCGGTGAGTACGCCGAGCTCAGGAGAGAGACCGTTGGGGAGCGGGAGCATGAGCGACTCCTGCACCACGACCTGCTCGGCGTACGCGCCGGGGGCCGCCGCCGAGAGGCCGATCGCGTGCATCTCGGCTCCGCGCCTGACGAGCGGAAGCGCTACCACGGGCGTGCCCGTCGCGACCTTCCTGCGCGACTTGGGGCCGTAGTCGGCGACCTCGCCACAAAACTCGTGGCCGAGCACGACGCGTTGATCGGAGCGCATGAAGCCGTCGTAGCCCGCCTCGGCGAGCACGTCGGCCGCCTCGTCGGCGTGCAGGCGGGCGTGGAGGTCGGAGCCGCAGATGCCGCAGCCCGTGACGTTGACGACGACCTGACCCTTGCCGGGCGCCGGCGCCGGCAGGTCGACGAGCTCCAGCTTGGAGTTCTCGCAGGCGACCGCCTTCATGCCGCGACCGGACCCGGAGCGGGCAGCAGGCTGTCGTCGAAGGCCGGAAGCGGCTTGATGAACGGGTCAAGCAGCTCGGCGGCGCGCTCGGTGGTGAGCACGTCGCCGGGGTCAAGCTTGCTCACGGTGTGCTCGGTCTCGTCGTACTCCCAGACGTTCTCGCCGACCAGGCGGCCGCGCTCGTCGTAGGGCCAGATCATCGCCACTCGGCCCCGGAGCAGATACATCGCATCCTCGTCGGCCTCGACTCCACCCGCGACCAGTGCGGAGCCCAGGGTCTGCTGATAGCCGACCATGGTGCTCACGACCATCCAGTCGCCGACCGCCACCGTCTCTGACTCGTTATAGAAGATCGACTGGTTCGTCTGCGCCCAGAAGCGGTACAGGGGCTCGACCTGCTCGCGACCGTCGAGCTTCATCGGCGGCTGGCCGAGCATGTTGAAGCGGTACACGGGATGCTCGACCGTCATCTCGGGGGCGAAGATCTCTTCGAAGCGACCGGCGTGCTCCAGGTTGCGATGGCGATCGTAGGCTTGCAGGAGATACCGGTGGCGAGGATTCTCGGTGACCTCGATGAGCTCCTGCACGGCGATGTTCGTCTTGGTGATGTCGAGCTTCCTGATGTCGTACTGCGCCACTTAGCTCCTTTGGTCAGCGGTCGGGAGTTGCATCTCCGGCTTATCTCCCCTGGGCAGAGATCGCGTCGGGGATCTCGATCTCACGCTTGAGGATCTTGCCCGTCGGCCCCTTTGGAAGCTCGTCGACGAGCCAGACGACGCGCGGGTACTTGTAGGCCGCGAGCTTGGATCTGGCGTAGTCGCTCAGCTCCACCGGCGTGACCCTCTCGCCGTCCTTGAGCACCACGGCAGCCCCCACCTCCTCGCCCAGCGCGTCGTGCGGCACGCCCACGACCGCGGCCTCCCGCACGCCGGGATGCGCGTACAGGATCTCCTCGATCTCCCGGGGGTAGACGTTGTAGCCGCCGCGGATGATCAGGTCCTTCTTGCGGTCGACGATGAAGAAGTAGCCGTCCGGGTCGACGGTGGCGACGTCGCCGGTGTGAAACCAGCCACCGCGCATGACCTCCTCGGTGGCGTCATCGCGTTTCCAGTAGCCCTTCATCACGAACGGGCCGCGCATGACGATCTCGCCGGGCTCGCCCTGGGCGACCTCGTCGTCCTGGTCGTCGACGACCCTGATCTCGGTTCCCCCGACTGGGACGCCGATCGAGCCAGGCTTGCGCTCGCGATCGCGCACGTTGAACGACCCCATTCCCGTCGTCTCCGAGAGACCGTAGCCCTCGAGGATCTTCGCCCCAAACGCCTCGTCGAACCCGCGCAGCACCTCGACGGGCATCGCCGATCCGCCTGACACGCACAGCTCCAGAGCCGACACGTCGTAGCGGTCGCGCTCGGAGTGGTGCAGGAGCGCCGCGTACATGGTGGGTACGCCGCCGAAGATGGTCGCGCGATCGCGCTGGATCACCTCGAGCACCCGCGTGGGCTCGAAACGCGGCACGAGCGTCATCAGACCGCGGGCGATGAAGGTGGTGTTCATGATCGAGTTCATCCCGAACACGTGAAACAGCGGGAGCGTCGCCACCGCGACGGAGTCGGGCCCGGCGTCCACCAGGTCGCGCCCCACCTCCGCCCCGGCCCTCAGATTTCCGTGGGTCAGCGTCGCGCCCTTGGGCGTGCCGGTGGTGCCGGACGTGTAGATGATCACGGCAGGATCGGACTCGGCGCGGTCCGCGACCTCCGGAACCGCGACCGCGTGACCGACCGTCTCCTCGAACTCCCCGGGCTTGATCAGGATGCACTCGGCGCCCGCGTCGTCGCTGCCGGCCCGCGCGTGCTCCTCGAACTCGTGCCAGCCGAGCATCAGCCGGGCACCCGAGTCCGACAGGTGATAGGCCACCTCCCTGCCCTTGAGCAGCGGGTTCATCGGCACCACGACGGCCCCGAGTCTCAGCGCCGCGTAGTAGACGATCGGGAAGTAGGGCAGATTCGGCAGCTGTATACCGACCCGGTCGCCGGTGCCTACGCCCCTCGCGCGCAGCAGACCGGCGGCATGCGCGGTCGCGCCATCGAGCGCGCCGTAGCTCAGGATCAGCTCGTCAAGCCGGACCGCCCCCCGCTCTGGGGCCTGCGCCGCGGCCGCGACAAGTTCCTGGGCAAAGTTCGTCATGGGCAACAGACTGGGCCGGCAGACCCGAGTCTGCCTGGCTCCGGCATAACTTACACGAGTGTTGGTTACACCACCGTAACCTGGCCGGGGCTCACATCTCCTGGCCGCCGTTGACCGCCCACACCTGCCCGGTGATGTACGAGGACGCGTCCGCGCAGAGGAAGTGCACGACGCGGGCCACCTCGTCGACCCGACCCAGGCGGCCAAGCGGGATCTGGGAACGAATCCGGTCGAGCACCTTCTCCGGGATCGAGTCGAGCATCTCGGTCTCGATGAAGCCCGGAGCCACGGTGTTGACGGTGATGCCGACCCCCCCACCATCGAGCTTTCCGGCTTTCTTCAGGCTGAGCGCGGTCTCCCGGGCGAGCGTCATGGTCAGGCCGAAGAGCCCCGATTTCGAGGCCGCGTAGTTGGTCTGTCCGACGTTGCCGATCTGGCCGACGATCGACGAGATGTTGACGATCCGGCCGGTGCCGCGTTCGGTCATGTGGTGAAGCGCCGCCTGCGACATGAAGAAGGCGCCGGACAGGTTGACCGCCAGGACCTTGTACCAGTCGTCGTCGGCCATCTTCAAAACCGGCTTGTCGACGGTTATGCCCGCGTTGTTGACGAGGATGTCGAGCCGCCCGTGCCGATCGACGACTTCGGTCACGGTGCGCTTGCAGTCATCGGCCGAGGCGACGTTTCCCTGGTGAATGCTGGAGTCGACGCCCATTTGCTTGAGCTCGTGCTGGAAGAACTCAGCCCGCTCCTGGTCACGGGCGTAGCCGGCGGCGACCGTCGCCCCCTGATGCGCGAGGCTGCGGCAGATGGCCGCGCCGATTCCACGCGTGCCGCCGGTGACAAGCGCGACGCGACCCTTCAGCTTCTCGCCGCCTGCCGTCCGCGTCTCTGCTTCTACCTCAGCCGTGGCCATCTCTCATCCCTCCTTCGTGGTTTGTGAGCGCTTCCCGAGCCACTCCGCAATATCGGGCCAGATCTCGTCACGAGCCTTGGATCCGGCCATCAGCCCGATGTGACCGCCCGGGCGGTCGATACAGGTGACGTCGTCGCTGGAGACGAGGCCGAGCAGCGGCTTGGTGCCCTGAGGCGGCGCGATGTGGTCGGCGCCGGCGGTGACGACGAGCAGGCTCTGGTCCACCCTGGCAAGGTCCACCCGGCGCCCCCGCAACCGCAGCCGCCCGCGCACCAGGCTGTTCTCCTTGTACATCGAGGTGATCCAGTCGCGATACGCGCTCGCCGGGAAGGGCGGATTGTCGGCCACCCAGCGGGCCATTGGCTGAAACGCGGCCCGGCGCGGCTCGCCGGCCAGCACCCCCTCCCACAGCCGCCGGTAGGTCGTCCAGTAATTGGTCACCGGCTTCATCAGCTTGTTGGCCCAGTCGATCGCCTGGCCGGGAATCGCCTTGTATCCCTCCGTCACGTACTCGGCATCGAAGGCGTCGGGGGCGACCCAGGTCGCATACAGCGAGCCCGTGGTATCCACCGGCGTGGTGAGCAGCGCCATGTTGCGAATCGGATTGTCCGGGTGAGTGCCGGCATACATCAGGCACAGGGTCCCGCCGATGCACCAGCCGAGCACCGTCAGCTCATCCTCGCCGGTGCTGCGCAGCACCTCGCGGATGCCCCAGTGAAGCTCGTCGCAGACGTACTGCTCGAGCCCGATCTCGGAGTCTTCCTCCTCGGGGTAGCCCCAGTCGATCAGGAACACGTCGAAGCCCTCGGAGAGGAGGAACTCGACGAACGAGTTACCGGGGCGCAGATCGAAGATGTCGGGACGGTTGATGAGCGCGAACACCAGCAGCACCGGCACCGGGTGACGGCGATTGGCGCTGCGGTACCGGTACAGAGTCGTCTTGCGATGCGTCCAGACGGGATCCTTGGGGGTGGTCCCGACCTGCGCGTCGTTCTGGGTCAGCAGGATGTTGGTGAACTCGACCGCGGCCGCCGGGGCTCTGGCGATCTGCTCGACGACGTTCATTTGCGCCCTCGGGCCGCGCGCCCCGACGCCGTCCGGTCGCGTCCGTTGGAGGAGGCACTGCGTCCCGGCGCGCTGCGGCCGGCGCGCGAGCGCGGCGCGGGCCTGGAGGCCTCCTCCGGCCTCTCGGTCGCGAGCCGCTCGTTCAGGCGCTCGACTTCCTGGAGCACGAGCTCCAGCTTGTCCTCGGTGCGTCCGAGCTGACGGGCCAGCCGGGTCACGTCCTGACGCCCGGCCAGGCGCAGGTTGCGAAGCAGCAGATCGAAGGCGTCGGTACTCAGCTTCGTGAGCCCGACGACGTTCTCGGTCATGCGCGCCAGCAGCTCGCCGAAGCTCGAACGCGACACCACCTGCTCGAAGGCCTGGCTGGTGCGCTTCTCCGCCTCTTCGTAGAGGCGCTGGACGTCTTGTGTGGGGTTGCTACCGCGCTCCTGGGCCATCCTTATTCTCCCTCTCTCCGGCGAGGTGGTGGCCTCCGCTAGCGCTTCCCTCGCGTCGGTCGCCTGGCTTCCGCTCAGCCTACGAGAAGATTGCCCGCGCGGCAAACGCGACAAACCGAGCGTGTCCGCAAACCCGGATCACCCCGAGCGGGCGCGCACCGCCGCCAGCAGCGGCGGCCAGTGGTCGCTCAGTGCCTCGCGGCCCATGAACAGGCCGAGATGGCCACCGCTCGTGGTGGCGCGGATGACGTCCCGCGGCTTGGTCTGAGCGTAATCGGCGACCGCGAACACCTGGTCCGGGGGCGTGATGTGGTCGGTGTTGCCCGCCAGCAGGTTCAGGGGACAGCGAATCCGGCCCAGGTCGACCCGCTGACCGCCGATCTCGAGCTTGCCGGCGATCAACTCGTTGTCTCGGAACAGGTGCTCGACGATCCACAGATAGAAGGCTCCGGGAATCGCCTGGGTGTGCTTGAACCAGTCCTCGAACTCCCGGTAGCGCTCGACGTGGGCGCGGTCGCCGATGTTGGCCAGCAGCTGCAGCTGGCGCGCGATCTCGTTGTCGGGCTTGATCGCGATGAATCCGGCCAGCATGTCGTCGCCCCGGAGCATGCCGCCGCCCGCCGTGACCAGCCCGCGGTAGAAGGCAAGGTTGCCGCCGGGAGCCAGCGATCTCAGCGCGGCGTAGATGACGGGCTCGCCGCAGTGAAAGTCGATCGGCGCTCCGGCCAGCGTCAGCGTGTTGATCCGCTCGGGGTGCAGCGCCGCGTAGACGGCGGCCAGCCACCCCCCCTGGCAGTCCCCGATCAGGTTCACCGGGCCGCCGGTGTGATCGATGGCGCGATCGATCACCTCCAGGTAATCGTCGATCCCGGCGTCCTTGGTCTCCTGGGTGGCGCCGATCCAGTCCAGCGCGTAGGCGCGCTCGAGGCCGGCGGCGCGAATGGCCCCCATCTGGCTCTGCTCAGGCGAGTAGTCGACGATGCAGGAGTCGTGGCCGGCCTGCGGCGGCAGCACGAGCGTGGGGGCAATCCGCCGGGCGCGCGTGGTCGAGAAGTCCCGCAGCCGGGCCACCGAGGCCTCGAACACGATCTTGTTCGCAGAGGTCCAGCTCGGCCGGCGGCGGTCGCTCATCGTGTCCAGCCAGCGGACCCAGTCCTTGGCCAGACCGAACGGCGTCGCATGGCCCAGGGACCGGGTCCCCCAATCGGTGAGGCCCTCGACAGCGGCCGACCAGGCGCTGATCCCGTCGGCGAGCGCGATCTCTTCGAACGACGGCACGCACGTGGCTGACATCTGCATCCCTCCCTTGGAATACACCAGGCGCCGGATGGAACGCGCCCCGAAAAACCGGATCCCAGTGTGGTGGCCCCGCAAACATTAGCAGAGCTTTAGCTAATTCAGCTTGCGTGCTAGCTGATGGTCTGCTAACTTGCTAGCAGTACTCGAGAACCAAAGGAGCTTCCACATGGCCACAACCAGCAACAGGAACCGCAACACCACCCCCGACATCGACGTCGCGGCCGAGCGCGTGCGCGAGGCCAACGACCGCATCGGCGAGGCCGGCCGCAAGGTCACCGTCGCCTACCTGGACGGCGTCGAGCGCTACTGGACCGGGATCGCGAAGGCCGAGCGCAAGTTCGGCGATCAGGCCCAGATCGAGACCGTCGGCCACCTGCTCAGCGCCCACGCGAACCTGACCGAGGACGTCGTCAAGGCGAGCGTTGCCGCTTCCCGGGAGCTGATCGGCGTCTAACCTCGCCGACGTGCCCACGGCACGTAACGGCGACGTATCGCTTCATTACGAGAGCACGGGCGCGGGCGCGCCCGTGCTTCTCGTCATGGGGCTGGGAATGAACGCCACCGGCTGGTGGCGCACCGTGCCGGTGCTCGCTGACGCCGGATTGCGGGTCCTGGCCTTCGACAACCGGGGCGTGGGACGAAGCGACCGGCCCTCGGGTCCCTATTCGGTGGCGATGATGGCCGATGACGCGATCGCCGTCCTCGACGCCGCCGGCGTGCAGCGTTCCCATGTCTACGGGATCTCCCTCGGCGGGATGATCGCCCAGGAGGTGGCGCTGCGACATCCCGACCGGGTGGCCCGATTGGTGCTCGGGGCGACCACGCCGGGCGGCGCCCAGTCGGTTGCCGCTCCCGAGGTCACGCTCGGGTTCTTCGCCCGGCGCGGGGAGATGTCCGCCGAGGAGGCGGTCTGGGCATCGGTTCCGTACAACTACGCACCTCGCACCCGGGCGCAGGCCGGCGACCGGATCGCGTTAGACATCCAGCAGCGGCTGCGCTTCCCGATCGAGCCCGAGCCCTACAAGGCGCAGCTCGCCGCCGCCATGGGCCACGACGTCTCGGGCCGCCTGAGCGAGATCGCCGTGCCGACGCTCGTCGTGCACGGCCGCCAGGACGTGATGGTCCCGCCGGCCAACGGGCAACGGCTCGCGGAGCTGATCGCGGGCGCCGAGCTGCTGGAGTTCGCCCACGCCGCCCACCTCTACCCGACCGACGAGCCCGCTGTCGATCGGGCGGTCGCGGCCTTTCTGACCGCCGACAGCGGCTAGCGCTACCCCGTCTCGGTCGCCCTGGGCCGGACCGCCCCCGAGCGGGTCTCGCCGGACCGCCTCCGTCGCGGACGCGCCGGGACCCCGGCGAAGGACTCGTAGATCTCTATCAGGGCCTGCCGCTGCCGGGGGGTGAGATTGGGATCGGCGCGGATCGCGTCGACCACCTCGGATGAGCTGTCCGGCGCCGTCACCCCCGCCTGCTCGTAGAGCGTGTCCGCCGACACCTGAAGTGCGTCTGCGATCGATTCCACGACCTGCTCGGAGGGAGCTCTGAGGCCGCGCTCGATCTGCGACAGGTACGGATTCGAGATTCCGACGAGCTCGGCGAACTGGCGCATCGACACCTCTGACAGCTCGCGCTGACGGCGGATGAAGTCTCCCAGCATCGACGCGTTTCGATCCGGCACGCCCCCAGGATACGCGTGCGCTCCGTCATGATGCTCCCATGAGCCAGGCCTCCGGCACGTTTGCGACCGAACCCCGCCGGGTCGCCGAACAAGCCGACGCGGTCGCGGCGGCGTGGTCGCCGGTGGGAGCGCCCCCCTCCTGGCGGTTGACCGCGGCAGCGCTCGAGGTGCTCCGCGACGATCCTGACCTGCTGGCGATGGCCGCGCTGATTCCGCCTGATCGCGTGCCCGCGTTGCTGTTCGGAGCGGCGGCCACGTCGCTGATCCTGGCCTTGGAGCCACGGCCGCTACGCGACTCGTTCCCCCGCCTCGGAGAGCCCCAGCCGCCCCTGTCGCCGAGATTCGAGAGCGAGTACCGCGATTTCTGCCTCGCGCGCCGCGACGACCTGCTCGAGCTCTGCGCCCGCCACCGCTATCAGATGAACGAGGTCGGTCGCTGCGCCGACTTCGTCGCGTCGCTGGCGCCCGGCGGTGGGTCCGAGCACGTTGCGTCGCCGGCGCCCGCCGGCGAGGACGAGCGCGGAGTCGTCGTCATCGACGTCGGCACCGGCGCCGGGCTGGCCCTCCATTTCGATCGCTACCGATATGCCTTCCACCCGCCCAGCGCGGCCGCGCTGGTGGTCGGGGCCGAGGACTCTCGCGTGTACATCGACGTCGAGCTGCGTGGAGAGCTGGCGCCCACGATCCCTCGCCGGCTGCCGCCGGTGATCGACCGAGTGGGCATCGACACCGAGCCGGCTGATCTGGGCGACGACTCGGTGCGCGCCTGGCTGGCCGCGTGCGTGCCCCAGGAGATCGGCGCCGTGACGCGATTTCACGAGGCGGCACAGGTGGCGATCGCCAACCCGGCGCGCACGGTGCAAGGCGACGCCACCGAGCTCCTGCTCGACATGGTGGGCGAGATCCCGCCAGGGCCCCTGCTCTATCTGGTCGATACCTACGTGAGCGTGTTCTTCTCGGCCACGCAGCTGGGGCGCTTCCGCGACATGGTCGAGACCATCGGACGCGAACGCGACCTCGACTGGGTGTCGACCGACCCTCTGATCCCGATGGGGCCGTCCGCCACGGCCACGGTGACCGGCGTGCCCGTGCCGCCCGCGCTGTTGGAGCGAAACCGCCGCGGCGGCGTGTTCGGGACGGTGACGAAGCTCTCCTACCGGGAGGGGCGCCGGACCGGGGCTCTGCTGGGCGTCGCCCATCCGAGCGCGGTCTGGCTCGAGTGGCTCGATCCCGGGCGGCCGCCCTCCCGGTGAGTGGGGGCCTCGCGCTCAGCCCGAAGGCCGGGGACGACCCTGTTCAGGTGGCCGGCTGGGCGATCAGCCGTTCGATGAGGGTGCGCAGCTCGCCGCCGTCGAGGGCTTGGGCGGCGAACCGTGCCGGGTCCTCGGGGTCTCTCAGGAACACGTGCAGCTTTTCGTCCTCGCCGGCGAGGATCAGATCGGTGCTGTCGCGGGGCTGATCGTCGGGCCACTGGGTCACCGTCACGAGCGCGGTCCGGGGGCTGGCGGCGAGAACGGCGTCGAGCTCCGCGCCGGCGGGCCCCCGGTCGCCGCGCGGCAGTTGCTCGGTCAGCCGCCGCAGCGCCTCGCTGGTCTTGCGCAGCGAGTAGAAGTGGATCCCCAACGCGTCGATGCGCACCTCCAGCGTGATCTGCTCCGGTTGGGGCATGAGCAGAAACCGCCAGGGAGTGTCGGGCTCGGTGCCGGTCACGCGGGCGTCGAGCACGAGCCGGCTGCGCTGCTGGAAGGCCAGCCCGATCCCCAGATCGCCGCGGACTTCGATCTGCATCTCGCCGGCCTCGGTTGTGATCAGATCCCGGGCCGCCAGGGAGCGGACGGCCTCGGCCACCGGCTCGGGGCCGGGTACCCGCTCCAGCCACTCGATCACCCCGCCGACGGCGGCGATCTCGGCCAGCGTGTAGGCGCCGAGCATCACCGGACCGGTGGCCACCAGGTTGACCACCGAGGTGATCAGCTCTGACGGGGCGCGATCGCCGGTCGTCGCGTCGGTCACGGGGACCCCTCCGGCGCCGGCGATGTCCGCACGGCGTACGCCAGCCGGCGGTCGTTGCCGAGCTCGATTGTCGCCGGGCGGGTCGCGCCGGGCTCGGGTAGCGACCAGCTCGGTGCCTCGTAACCGTGGCTGCGCAGCTCCCGGGCCGGGCCAGAAGCCGCCTTCGTGGTCAACACATCCGAGCTGCCAAACAAGCCGCGACCCTGAGCGATTCCCGTGAACGTGAGCTCGCGCAGGTCGTCGGCGCGGTCCGGTGGCGGAAACCGAGCGGCCAGCTCCGGGGACGCCGAGGTCACATCGTCATCCGCTTCGATCGCCGAGATCACGCGCGTGAGCTCGTCGCTCACCGCCTCCGGGATGGGGACGCGCACCCCCAGGTCCGGCGACAGGTACATGGGCCGCTTCTCGGTCATCCCCGACAACCCCCACGGACCGACGTTGCTGCGACGCAATCGATAGATGACGTAGTCCACCAGATGCTTGACGTCGTTCCAGGTCGGCGGCTTGCGCTTGCCCGCCGTCATCGTCGCCGGCGTCTTCTCCAGCTGCAGCCAGGTGCCATGCGCCGTGCGCCCGTGCAGCTTCTCGCGCACCAGCGGGCCGCGCATCCCGTAGTCGGGATACTCGCGCTTATCCACCTCGGGATGATGGCTCGAGATCCGCTGATGACTGACGCCCGGGAACAACCAGCGCTCATACAGATAGGACTCATCGACGAGCACGTGCGCCCCCCAGAGCAGGTTGCGCAGCTGGATCACGTCCAAGCCGTGGGTCTCCAAATCGGCCACGACGGCCGCCTCCTCGGGAGTGAGGCGCTCCGCCGCCTGCGCCAGACCCCCCCGGAAGCGAGCGCCCCGCGCCGAGATCTCGATCATCAGCCGCACCCGCGTCCGGACGCGCTCGGTCTCCTCGGGACTCAGGGCCGGACCGGCAGTCGGCGTAGGGGCGGCCATCAATCGGGACTCCGAGACGACATCAGGCGCGCCGCCGATCAGTAGCTGACTACGCGGGGCAGCCGCTTTGCCTCAGAGACCCAGCCCGCGACCTCGCCCTCCGCGGGCACGCGACGGACCAGATGCTTTGAGTCGTTGACCTCGGTGAGCCTCTCGGTGAGATGCTCGGGGTTGCGCTGCGCGAGCTCAGCGACCGTGTCCACCCCCGACGCCTCCAAAAGCTCGGCGTACTCCCCGGCGACGCCGTTGATCCGAAACAGGTCGGCGTGGTTGACCCATTTCAGAATCCGCGCCTCACCGATCCCCGACGCCTCGACGATCTTCTTGCGCCCCGCCGGCGTGGCCCCCTCGGAGAGCAGCGCCTCGACGCTGGCGACATTCGCAGCATGCAGCTTTTCGGCGTACTCCTGCGCAATTCCCTCGATGTCGACAAGACTGGTCACGCCCGCCTCCTCTAGCTCGATTGCCCGGGTTTGTCCGGTTGCTCAGAAGGCGCTTGGTGATGCGCCCCGGGCTCCTTCAGTGCTTGCGCGGCTGCCTTGGCTTTGTCTGACAAGGATCCGTCGCGCTTGGCGATCTCCGCCAGCTCGTTCGCGTCCTCCATCACCGACTTGCCGCCACCCCGCTTCTTGACCAGGTCATTCGCGCTGTCGGCGAGCTTCTTCCAAGCGACCATGTCCCGAGCTCCTGTAGTTCGAAGGGATCCCCGCTGCCCGAGCTGCCTCTAACCGCCGCTTGCAAGCTGTCCGGCTGACGGTGAGTTGGCCGGAATCGACAACCCCGACTGCTTGGCCTGCCCCGACAGGCTCGTGATGTCGCCGTTTGCCGACTCGATCGACGAACCGTCAATCGAGCCGCCCTTGGCGCTCGAGCCGATCCCCTTGAGCTTGTTCCCCAGCGCGTCGACCGGCGCCAGCAGCTTGGACAGGATCGGACTGGCGTGAGCATCGAGGACCGCGAGCTTGAGCTCGTGGTAGGCAAACAGACCGGCGACTCCCGCTTTCAGCAGCGCCAGCTTGTGCGTGAAGCCGTGTAGCTGGCCGGCCTTGAACGGCTTATAGATATAACGATGAAACGCGCCGAATGCCAGCCCCGCATGAAGCACGAACTTCGCCGTCGGGAGGTGCCCCACGCTGGCCGAGCTCGTCGCCGTGCCGGTCGTCTGCGAGGCCGTCGTCGCACCCGCCGAGCCGGCGGCGCTCGACGTGGTGGAGCTGCTCGAGCTGCTTCCACAACCCGCCGCGGCAAGCGTCATCACGAGGACCGAAAGCGTGACCAGTCTGCGGCCACCGCCACTCACTGGAGCCCTCCATCCTTTCGGATGACACAGGCTTTTCGCATGACACAGACCTTACGGATGACGCAGACGATACTGCGCCGGTCAAGCCCGCGAGGTCGGTGCGGAGGTATCCTGGCTGGGTGAGCTATGAGTCCGGTACCGCGCGTCGGAACCTGCTCGTCACGGCGGATGAGGCCGTGGCACGGGTCACGCTCAACCGGCCAGAGAAGCGCAACGCGCTGTCGCTTGAGCTGATGGAAGAGCTGGTCGCGGCCCTGCGGGAGGTGTCGGCGCGAGGGACAGCTCGGGTGATCGTGATCGAGGGGGCGGGCCCCGCCTTCTCGGCGGGACACGATCTCTCGGAGATGATCGGCCGCGACGAGGCCTTCTACCGCGAGCTCTTCGGCGTCTGCACCGCGATGATGGAGACGATTCACGAGCTCCCGGAGCCCGTGATCGCCAAGGTGCACGGAATTGCGACCGCCGCCGGCTGCCAGCTGGTGGCGGCATGCGATCTGGCGGTGGCGGCGCAGGAAACACGCTTTGCCACCCCCGGGGTCAAGATCGGTCTGTTCTGCTCGACCCCGATGGTCCCGGTCTCCCGCGCGGTCGGCCGCAAGCGGGCGCTGTACATGCTGCTGACCGGCGAGCCGATCGATGCGAGCACCGCGCTTGACTGGGGGCTGATCAACCGCATCGTGCCGGCCGGGGAGCTCGAATCTGCCGTCAGGCAGCTTGCCGAGGCGATCGCCGCGTCCAGCTCGTACACCGTCGGCGTCGGAAAGCAGGCCTTCTACGAACAGGTCGATCGGTCCGAGCACGAGGCGTACGAGCACTGCCAGGCGGTGATGACCGGCAACGCGCTCGCCGGCGATGCTCAGGAGGGCATGAGCGCCTTCCTGGAGAAGCGCGCGCCCACCTGGCGCGGTGTCTAGCGCAGCGTTCAGACGCTGACCGGGTGCTGCGCGAGCATGATCTCGTACCGGTCGATGATCGGCGGGCGATTGCGGTCCACGCCGGCCCTGGTGACCGCCGCGGCCCTGGCCTCGCCGGCGAGTGCGTCGCTGGCATGCAGCGTGTCAAGCGACTCCCAGTAGGTGACGGCGATCCCGCGACCGCCGGTGTAGTCGGCGCCCACCCAAACGCCGCTGTAGCCGGGCTGCTGCTCGAGCCGGGGGAGATGGAGCTCCAGGAACTCGTTGAGCGTGGCCTTTATGCGCTCCGGGGCCAGTCCCGGGAACGTGGTGACCCTGGCATACATAAGTACCTCCCTCGATGTTCACCGGCAGCGTACTGCTCCCCCTAGGAGCAATCAACGGACTCCTTCGGCTCCGCCTCCGAGAGCCATCGCTTATGGTCTCGCCACAGAATTGCCGACAGCGCGACCCGCGACGGCGTCACCGAGACGAAGGCACGACATGGCTGCGATGAAATGGTGGGGCTGGGGGCTGGAGGACGTCGAGTTCACTCACGAGGACAAGCCCGACCTGGCCCCGTTCATCAAGCAGGTGCTCGGCCTGGAGGTCGGGCCGGCCACCGCCGCGCCGGCGCGCTTCGAGGACCTGAACATCCCGGAGCCCAAACTGCCCGACGGTCTGCGCGCCGCACTGGAGCAGGCGGTCACGCCCGCGTTCGTGTCGGTCGACCCGCTTGATCGCGTCGTGCACGCGCGTGGCAAGTCCCTGCGTGACCTGATCCGCCAGCGTCGCGGCGACCTGCCCCGCGTGCCCGACGTCGTGGTTCGCCCCGGGGGCGAGGACGAGGTCGCCGCCGTCCTGAGGACGGCACTGGACTCCGGCACCGTCGTGATCCCGTTCGGCGGCGGCTCGTCGATATCCGGCTCGCTCGAGCCTCCCCCCGGCGAGACGCGACCGGTCGTGTCGGTGGACGTCACGCGTCTTGACAAGGTGCTCGGGATCGACCGCGACTCGCGCCTGGCCCGGGTGCAGGCCGGCGTCTTCGGCCCGCTGCTGGAGGAGCAGCTGGCGGCTCGGGGCTACACGTTCGGGCACTTCCCCGACTCGTTCACCCATTCCACCCTCGGCGGCTGGATCGCCTCGCGCTCCTCGGGGATGCAGTCCGACCGCTACGGCGACATCGCCGACCTGACCCGGGGGCTGCGGGTGGTGACCCCATCCGGCACGCTCGTCACGCGTCCGGTCCCGGCGACATCGACCGGGCCGAGCATTCGCGAGATGGTGCTGGGCAGCGAGGGTCGTCTGGGGGTCATCACCGAGGCGACCGTCCACGTGCGGCGGCTTCCCGCGCAGCGCACGATCCTCGGTTACCTGTTTCCGGCCTTCGCCGACGGCCTGGCGGCAATGCGTGACATCGCGGCCAGCGAGTGCTCTGTCTCGATCACCCGGGTCTCCGATGCGCACGAGACGCAGTTCTCGTTTGCGACGCGCAAACGTCCCACTGCGCTGGACCGGCTCCAGTCCAAGGCGCTGCGCACCTTCCTGGAGCGCCGCCTCGAATATGACACCGGACAGATGTGTCTCTCGTTCATCGGCTACGAGGGCAGCGCCCGACACGTTTCAGAGCAGCGCCGGGCCGTCCGCAGGATCGTCAGGCGCCACCGGGGGCTGTGCATCGGCTCGGGTCCAGGCGCGCTGTATGACCAGAAGAAGTTCGACACGCCCTACATCCGCGACTTTCTCCTGGACCGCGGGGCCCTCGGCGACGTCTCCGAGACGGCCATGCCGTGGAGCCTGCTGATGCCCGTCTACGAGGCGGTCAGCGCGGCGGCGGCGGCGGCATTTGCGGGCCTGGGCGTCCAGGGCTATCTCATGTGCCACCTGTCGCACAGCTACCACGCGGGCGCTTGCCTGTACTTCACGTTCGCGTTTGCGCCGACGCCGGGCGGGGACATGCTCGCCGAGTACGAGGTCGTCAAGTCAGCGATCCAGCAGGCCTTCGTCGACAACGGGGCAACGCTGTCGCATCACCATGCCGTGGGGACCGAGCACGCCCGGTGGCTCGAGCAGGACATCTCGGCGCCCGGCGTCGCGATGCTCGAGGCGCTATTTCACGGGACCGACCCCGACAACCACCTGAACCCCGGGAAGATCGTTTGAAACCTTCCTGAGCACGGGGAGTAGCAGGTGGTGTGAAGATCGACGAGCCTGCCGGCCTGGACGAGCCCTGGGCGCGAAGCCGGCCGGCCAGCCTGGACGAGCCCTGGGCGCGAACCCCGCCCGCCCGCGCGGCGCGAGAGCTCTTGCTGAGCGGCGTCTTTCGCCTGATCATCGGTACCTATTCACATCGGGAGGTCGTCGGGCGCGAACATCTCGAGCAGCTCGAGACCCCGGCGATCTTCGTCGCCAACCATTGCAGCCACGTCGATACGCCGGTGCTGCTCCTGTCGCTGCCCCCCGGCCGGCGCCGGCGCACGGCCGTGGCCGCGGCGGCCGACTACTTCTACGTCAACCGCCTGCTGGCCCATGCGGTCTCGCTCACCTTCGGCACCGTCCCCCTGGAGCGCCGCGGCCGCGGTCGCAACGGCGAGGCGATCGCCCACATCGAGCAGTTGGTCGACGCGGGCTGGAGCCTGGTCCTGTTCGCCGAGGGAACCCGCTCGCGTGACGGCCGCGTCGGACGCATGCGCGCGGGCGCCGCGACCCTGGCCGCCCACCATTCGGTGCCGATCGTGCCCATCCACATCTCCGGGACCCATGCGGCGATGCCTCCGGGTCGCCGGTGGATGGTGCGCCCGGCGGGCGGCGGACGCTTTGCCCGGCACACCATCCGCGTCAGCTTCGGCCCCCCGATTCAGGTCGGCCCCGGCGAGGACCCCGTGGCGGCGATGGAGCGGGTGCGCGGGTTCATGAGAGCCTGCGGAGCCGACACGACCCCGGATGTCGAGCCTGGGGCTCTGAAGCCGGCCGCCGCGGTCTGATGGCACGCGTGTTTCTCACGGGTGCCAGCGGCTTCGTCGGCGGCGCCCTGCTCACGGCATTGCTGGGGGGCGGCGACGAAGTCGTCTGCCTGGCCCGCGCCGACGCCTCGGCCCGGACGCTGGCCGCCCGAGGGGCGTCGGTGGTGCGCGGCGACGTGCTGGATCCGGGTGGGCTGGCCGCCGGCATGGCCGGCTGTGAGCTCGCCTATCACGTGGCCGGCATCAACTCCCACTGCCCGCGGGACCCCGCGCGCCTGATGCGCGTGAACGTCGCCGGACCCGAGAACGTGGTGCGGGCCGCCGCGGGCACGGGCGTCAGACGGGTCGTGTTCACCTCCTCGGCAGCGTCGATCGGGGAAGCCGAGGGGACCGTCGGCACCGAGGTGTCCCCGCACCGGGGCTCTTATCTGTCCGTGTACGACCGCTCCAAGCACGAGGGCGAGCGCGCCGCGTTCGCCGCGGGCGCCGAGGCCGGGGTGCAGGTGGTGGCGCTGAACCCGTCGTCGGTCCAGGGCCCCCCGCGCAAGAGCGGCAACGGCGCGATCATCATCGCCTACCTCAATGGTCGCCTGCGTGCGTTCGTCGACACTCACGTCAGCATCGTCGACGTGCGCGACGTCGCGCAGGCGCACCGGCTGGCCGCCGAGCGTGGCCGCCCCGGGCAGCGATACGTCCTCAACGGCGCGACTCTGTCGTCCGCCGAGGCCCTGGCGCTCGTCTCCGGCCTGTCGGGGGTCCATCACCGGGTGGCGCTCGTCCCGCCGGGGGTAGCTCGCGCCACGGCCGCGATCCTCGACTCGCTGCTGCGCCTGGGCGGCAGGACCTCGCCGATCTGCCGCGCGCGTGTGGACACGATCCTTCACGGCCACCGCTACGACGGCTCGCTGGCCACGCGTGAGCTCGGCCTCCGGTACACGCCGGTGACCGAGACCTTCCGGCGCACGATCGAGTGGGCGGTCGCCGAGGGCCTCGTGACACGGCCCCTGCCGCCTCGAGCCGGCGCCGCGGTCGGGTAGACGGCGAGGCGCGGCCGCGGCCGTTCGCGGCGCGGTCTTCGTTGTTTTGCGAACCGGTCTGGCGGGAACGTGTATGAGCTATGGCGGCTCAATCAGCCGACCATCGTGGCGAGGGAGATACGACCCGGCCGGCACGGTCAGGACGCGGCTATTACTGGCTGCTCCTGCTGCCGTTCGCGGCGCTTCTCTACCCGCCGCTGTACGCGCACACCACCCCGCGGATCTTCGGAATTCCGTTCTTTTACTGGTACCAGGTGGTGTGGCTGGTCCTGACCACTGCCATCAGCGCCTTCGTCTACCGCCGCACGAGGTAGGTCGGTGGACAAGCACGACGTTCATCCGGCAGCGATCGTCGTCTTCTGCATCCTGTTCCTGCTCGTAACCACCGTCGGGTTCGCCGCGTCACGCTGGCGCAAGGCCGATCTCGGCCACCTGAACGAGTGGGGCCTGGCGGGCCGCAAGTTCGGAACCTGGCTGACCTGGTTTCTGATCGGCGGGGACATCTACACGGCCTACACGTTCATCGCGGTTCCGGCCGCGATGTTCAGCACCGGAAGCGCCGGGTTCTTCGCGTTCGCGTACACGACGCTGGTGTTCCCGATCCTGTTCGTATTCGGCCCTCGGCTGTGGGCGGTCTGCCGGCGTCACGGGTACATCACCGCGGCCGACTTCGCCCGCGGTCGGTTTGACTCCAGCTCCCTGGCCCTCGCCGTTGCCCTGACCGGCATCCTGGCCACGATGCCCTACATCGGGCTGCAGCTCGTCGGTCTGAAGACCGTGATCGCGGCGATGGGCATCAAGGGTGACTGGCCGATCATCATCGCCTTCGTGGTGCTGGCCGCCTACACCTACCAGAGCGGCCTGCGAGCGCCCGCGCTGACGGCGATCGTCAAGGACCTCGCCATCTACATCACGGTCGCGGTGACCGTCGTCTACGTCACAATCAAGCTCGGCGGCTTCGGCCACATCTTCGATGCCGCCGCCAAGGAGCTGCCGAAGCGCACCCCGCCCGCGGCTCTCGTCCCCGGCAAGCCGGCCGCCTACGAGACGTACGCGACCCTGGCCCTCGGGTCGGCGTTCGCGCTGTTCCTGTACCCCCATGCGCTCACCGGGGCGTTGAGCGCCCGCAGCGGCAACACGATCCGCCGCAATGCCGCACTGCTCTCCTTCTACTCGCTGGCGCTGGGCATCATCGCCATCTTCGGCTACATGGCGATCGCCGCCCACCTGAAGCTCGCCAACTCCAACTTCGCAGTTCCCGATCTCATCATCAAGTACTTCCCGTCGTGGTTCGAGGGCTTCGCGTTCGCCGCCATCGGCGTCGGCGCCCTGGTGCCGGCCGCGATCATGGCGATCGCCGCCGCCAACCTGTTCACGCGCAACATCTACGCCGAGTACTTGCGGCCCGGAGCCAGTCCCCGGGAAGAGGCGACGGTCGCCAAGCTCGCCTCGATCGTCGTCAAGGCCGGCGCCCTCGTCTTCGCCCTGTTCGTCTCCACCAAGTCGGCGATCGACCTCCAGCTGCTCGGCGGCGTGTGGATCATCCAGACCCTCCCCGCCGTGTTTCTTGGCCTTTACACGCGCTGGTTTGACCGCTGGGCGCTCCTCGCCGGCTGGGCCGTCGGCATGGGTACGGGCACCTACATGGCGGCCTCCCAGAGCTTCAAGTCCGCATATCCGCTGTCGATCGGCTCCTTCAAGGTGACCATGTACTCCGCCTTCCTGGCGATCCTCGCCAACCTGATCGTCGCGCTCGTGCTCACCCCCCTCACCCGCCGGCTCGACCCTCGGGTGGCGCGGGACGAGACCGTCGCGGAGGACTACGAAGGTGACCGAGAGCCACTTCAGGAGCCCGGGCTGACCCCGGCATGAAGCCTGGCTGAACCCGCCAGGAAGCCAACTACCGGCCTGGCCGCCGCTCAGCGCGTGGTGCGGAGAAGCTCCAGCAGCCCCCCGGCCAGGACCGGCCGGCGCTCGGACGCGAGCAGCTCGATCGAGAGCTCGAGGGATCGCTCACCGGTGGTCGCGGTCACGTGCTCGGCGCCGGACTCCAGCGCGTCGCGGACGCCCTCGATCCGCCACCGCTCGCCCTCCGCCACCTCGTCGTAGTCCTCGTCACGGGTGAAGCGCAGCGGCAGAATCCCACACAGCCCGAGGTTGCGCCGGTGGATCCGGGCGAAGCTCTTGGCGATCACCGCCTGGACGCCGAGATGGAGCGCCGACAGGGCAGCCTGCTCACGTGAGCTGCCCTGGCCGTAGTTGTGACCCGCGACCACGACTCCGCCCTGCGAGCTGCACGCCCGATCGTGGAAATCGCGGTCGAGCCGGCGGAACATGAACCGGGCGCAGGCCGGGATGTTGCCCCAGAGAGCCATTCCGAGCGCGCCGTCGGGCGCCATGTCCCCGGTGGAGATGTCATCGCCGACCACGATCAGGACGGACCCGTCCAGAACCTCCGGGAGCGGCGACCCCTCGGGCGGCACGGCGATGTTGGCTCCGCGCGGCAGCTTGATTTGCGCCGCGCCCGCCGGTGGCGCGGGAGGCAGGATCTGACGATCGTCGATGCGCAGCCGCTGGGGCGGGGGCGTGCGGGAGCGGTCGGCGGAACCCGAGCGCGGATCGGTGATCCTGCCCGTCAGCGCACTCGCGGCGGCGGTCGCGGGAGAGCAGAGAAAGACCCGGTCCTCCGTAGTGCCGCTGCGTCCCGGGAAGTTGCGGTTGAAGGTGCGCAGCGATCCGCTCCGCGGGGCCGGGGCCTGCCCCACCCCGATGCACGGGCCGCAGATCGGCTCCAGCAGACGGGCACCCGCGCCCACCAGCTCGGCGTAGACGCCGCTGCGGACGATCGTGTCGAGGATCTGCCGGCTACCCGGAGTGACCGTGAGGTCGATCGAAGGGTGGATGGTCTTCCCGCGAAGCCTCGCGCCGACGGTGGCCAGATCCTCATACGACGAGTTCACCGAGCTGCCCACGCAGACTTGCGAGATCTCCGTACCCTGCACGTCGGTGACCGGCGCCACGTCACCCGGCGAGGCCGGCTGCGCCACCAGCGGCTCCAGCTCGTCGAGCTCGACCGTCTCCTGCTCGTCGTAGGCTGCGTCCGGGTCTGGGCCGAGCGGGGCGTACTGCTGCACCCGCTCCTGGCCCGCGAGCCACTCGCGTGTGCGCTCGTCGGAGGGAAACAGACCGGTGGTCGCGCCGGTCTCGACGACCATGTTGCAGATCGTCGCCCGTTCCGTCACCGACAGCGTCCGGACGCCCGGGCCGTGGAATTCGAAGATCCGGCCGACACCGCCCCGGACACCCCGCCGACCCAGCAGCTCGAGCACGACGTCCTTGGCCTCCACGGATTCCCGGAGGCTGCCCCGCAGCTCGACGCCCACGAGCTCGGGACGGGGAAGCTCGAAGTGATGCCCGGCCATGGCCACGGCCACCTCCAGGCCGCCGACCCCGATCGCGAGCATGCCGAGCGCCCCGGCCATCGACGTGTGCGAGTCCGCGCCGACCAGGAGCCGGCCCGGCCGGCCGAAGCGCTCGAGGTGGATGTAGTGGCTGATGCCGTTGCCGGGCTTTGAGTAGTGCAGCCCGTAGCGCCGGCAGAAGGCCTGCAGGTAGAGATGATCCTGCTTGTTCTTGTCGTCGATCTGAAGCGCGTTGTGGTCGACGTAGCAGACTGCCAGCGGCACTCGGCAGCGCCCGGAGCCGAGCGCCTCGAACTGAAGCGCGGCCATCACGCCGGTGGCGTCCTCGAGCAGGACCTGGTCGACGCGAAGGACCAGCAGCTCGTCGTCCTCGCGGACGAGATGGGACTCGATCAGCTTGCCGGTGAGCGTCTGGCCCGCGTTCGCCGGCGTGTTCACGTTCTTCCCCTCTCGACTCGGACCTGCGTGCGCCGGTTAGCTACCCGGCTGGCATGGCGGTTATCGTGCACCTCGGTGGCGAGCCGACCATCGGAGATGACGCGCTGACCGGAGCGCCGGCGCTCGACGCGATCGTCGTCGGCGCCGGGCACAACGGCCTGGTCGCAGCGACCATGCTCGCCCGCTCGGGGCGTCGCGTGCTCGTGCTGGAGCGCAGCGACGTGGCGGGCGGAGCCGCCGTCTCGGCCGCGCCGTTTGCGGGGGTCGACGCGCGCATCTCCCGGTTCTCCTACCTGGTCAGCCTGTTCCCGCGCGCGCTGCTCGGGGAGCTCGGCATCGGGGTGCAGTTGCGCCGCCGCCGGCTGTCCTCGTACACGCCCTGGGGCAACGCCGGCGTGCTGGTCGGCGACGACGAGGAGCGGACTCGAGCCTCGGTGGCTCGCACCCTCGGGGAGGTCGGGGACGCCGAGTCGCTCGCCCGGTTCGGCGCACTGACCAGGCGGGTCGCCGAGCGCGTGTTCGCCACCCTGACCGAGCCGCTGCGATCCCGAGCCGAGTTCCGCCGCCTCGTGGACGATGACCGGGCGTGGGACGCGCTGTTCGAGCAGCCGCTGTCGCAGGTGCTGGAGGCGACGTTCGAGAGCGACGTCGTCAGGGGGATCGTGGCCACGGACGCGCTGATCGGAACGTTCGCCGCCACCGACGATCGCCGGCTGCGCCAGAACCGGTGCTTCCTGTACCACGTGATCGGCAACGGCACGGGAAGCTGGGACGTCCCCGTGGGGGGCATGGGCGCGCTCACCGCAGCGTTGTCGGCCGCCGCCGGACGCGCGAGTGCCCAGTTGCGTCTGAACACGGCGGTGGTGGAGATTGACGCCCACGCGCGGGGCGTCGAGGTCCGGACCGCGGACGGGATGACGTTTGCGGCGCGCCACCTGCTGGCCACCGTGGCGCCGTCGGTGCTCGCCGAGCTGCTCGGGGATCCCGTCTCGGAGCCGGAGCCCGAGGGCTCGCAGCTGAAGCTGAACCTGTTGCTTCGCCGCCTGCCGCGCCTGCGCGATCCCGCGGTCACGCCGGAGGAGGCGTTCGCGGGCACGTTTCACGTCAACGAGGGCTACACGCAACTGGCCGAGGCGTTCGCCCAGGCGGCCGCGGGACGGATTCCCGACCTGCCGCCGTGCGAGGCCTACTGCCATTCGCTCACCGATCCAAGCATCCTCGGCGAGGAGCTGAGGGCGTCCGGGGCGCACACGTTGACGGTCTTCGGGCTCCACATGCCCGCCCGGCTGTTTCGTCGTGACCACGATGCCGCCAGGCGAACCGCGGTCTCCGCGACGCTGCGCTCGCTTGATGGGGTGCTCGCCGAGCCGATCGAGGACTGCCTGTTGCCCGGGCCCGACGGCCGGCCCTGCGTCGAGGCTCACACCCCTGTGGACATCGAAGCGGAGCTCGGCATGCCGGGCGGGCACATCTTTCACCGTGACCTGTCCTGGCCGTTCGCCGAATCGGACGCCGACGTGGGCCGGTGGGGCGTCGAGACCGATCGTCCCAACGTATGGATCTGCGGGGCCGGGGCCCGCCGGGGCGGCGGGGTCAGCGGCATCCCCGGACACAACGCCGCGCGAGCCGTGATCGAGTACGACGCGTAGGCCGGCCGACACGTAGGCCGGCCGGCGCCCAGGCCGGCCGGCGCGTAGGCCTAGGCGCGTGAGCCGGCCCCCGCCCAGGCGGCCCCGTCCGGGAAGGCGTACTCCGCGAGCGACTCTGGGTGCATCTCGATGCTGTAGCCCGGCGTCTCGGGAACCAGGTAGTGCCCCTGGGACATGCGGACCGGGGCCACGAAGTGCTCGTGAAGCTCGTCCACGTACTCGATCACGCGCTCGTCCATCGCGCCACCGATGGCGATGTGGTCGATCAGCGCGAGGTGCTGCACGTACTCCGAGAGCCCGACTCCCCCGGCGTGGGGGCAGACCGGGAGCTCGAACCGGGCCGCCAGCAAGAGCACGGCCAGGACCTCGTTGACCCCGCCCAGGCGACACGAGTCAAGCTGGCAGAAGTGAAGCGCCTCGGCCTGCATGAGCTGCTTGAACATGGTCCGGTTGTGGCAGTGCTCGCCGGTGGCGATCCGGACCGGCGCCACCTCCCGGGCGATGCGGGCATGGCCGAGGATGTCGTCGGGGCTGGTCGGCTCCTCCATCCACCAGGGATCGAACTCGGCCAGACGGCGGGTGGCGGCGATCGCCTGATCGACCTCCCAGACCTGATTGGCATCCATCATCAAGAAGCGCTCGGAGCCGATCTCCTCGCGGATCATGGCCGCGCGGTGCAGGTCGTCCTCGATGTTTCCGCCGACCTTCATCTTCATGTGCGTCCAGCCCTGCTCCACGGCGGCGCGACAGCGCCTGCGAACCTCCTCGTCGGAAAAGCCCAGCCACCCCACCGAGGTCGTGTAGGCGGGCACGCCCTTGCGGCGGACCGCGGCTTCGCGCTCTGCCCGGCCGGCCCGGCGTGAGGCCAGGAGCTCGATCGCCTGCTCGGGCGTGAGCACGTCGGTCATGTACCGGAAGTCGATGCAGCCCACGAGCTGCTCGGGAGTCATGTCGGTGACGAGCTTCCACACCGGCTTGGCCTCGGCCCGCGCCCACAGGTCCCACACCGCGTTGACCACGGCCGCGGTGGCGAGGTGGATGACGCCCTTCTCGGGGCCGATCCAGCGCAGGTGGGCATCCCCGGCCAGCGAGCGCCAGAACGCGCGCGGGTCGGCGACGATGTCGGCCAGGCGGCGGCCCTGGATCAGCGGCGTGAGCGCCTGGATGGCGGCCACCACGATCTCGGTGCCGCGGCCGACGGTGAACGTCATCCCGTATCCCGCCAGGTCGGAGTCGGTCTCGAGAACGACGTAGGCGGCCGAGTAGTCAGGCGCGTCGTTCATCGCGTCCGAGCCGGCCAGCGTGCGCGAGGTCGGAAAGCGAACGTCCAGGACCCGCAGGCCGGTGATCTCACAGTCCCGCACGACCGAATGGCTACCCGAAGATCGCCGACCGCGAACGCCGTCGACCCCCGAGCCCATCACGGTATTCGCGGTGGAGGCGCTATTCGCGCGCTCCCGCCAGCTCCACGGCCTGCGCGAGCGCTTCGCGCATGCTCGCCTCCTCGACCACACCCGTGCCGGCGATGTCGAACGCCGTTCCGTGGTCCACCGAGGTCCTGATCACGGGCAGGCCAACCGTGACGTTGACGCCGGTATCGACGCCCAGCGCCTTGATCGGCCCGTGACCCTGGTCGTGGTACATGGCAACCACGAGGTCGAAGTCACCGCGCACGGCGCGAAAGAACGTGGTGTCGGCGGGCAGCGCCCCCTGGACGTCCATGCCCTCTCCGGCGGCGCGCTCCACGGCGGGGTCGATCTTCTCCTCCTCCTCGCCGTGCCCGAACAGGCCATGCTCTCCGGCGTGCGGGTTGATGGCGCACACCGCGATCCGGGGCGGATGCTCGAGCGCTGCGGCCAGCGCCTCGTTGCCGCGCTTGATCGTCCGGTAGACCAGGCCGGGCTCGATCCGGTCGATCGCGTCGACCAGCCCGATGTGGGTGGTCACGTGGATGACCTTCAGCTTCGGAGTGGTGAGCATCATCGAGACCTCCTCGGTCCCGGTCAGCTCGGCCAGCATCTCGGTGTGACCAGGGAAGTTGCGTCCGGCCGAATGCAGCGCCTCCTTGTTGAGGGGCGCGGTGCAGATGGCATCCGCTCGGCCGGAGCTGACCAGCTCGACCGCGCACGCGATGTAGCGGTACGCGGCCTCGCCGGCCTCCTTTGACAACTCGCCCCACGGCAGGTCATCCGGCAACAGGTCGAGATCGAGGCATTGCACGCTGCCCGGCGCATAGGCGGCGTCGGCCGGATCGTTCAGCGCGTTTACCTGGAGGTCGGCCCCGACGATCTCCCCCGCCTCCCGCAGACGCTTGGCATCACCGATGACCAGCGGCCGGCAGCGCTCGAACACTCCAGGGTCGCGGTGGATCTTCATGATTATCTCGGGCCCCACTCCGGCGCCGTCGCCCATCGTGATCGCGATCACGGGCGTGCTCATCAGTCGTCCTCCCGCTGGTCGTTGTGCATCACGCGCCGGCACAGCAGTAGCGCATCCTCGTCACCGAAGCCGCCGGCCTTCAGAGCGACCGGCAGCGAGGCCGGGGGATCCGTCCAGCCGAGCGCGATACCGGGCGCGATCTCCCGCTCGAGGGTGAGCCCGGTCCCCGGAATCGCCTCGAGCACCGCCCGGGCGGTCTCGCCGCCGGTGAGAACGAGGCCGCCGGCCGGCTCGATGGCCGCTGCCGCGACAGCCGCGAGCCGCTGGGTACGGTCTCTCCCCCGCTCGCGCTCGCCCGCCTGCCCTTCGAGGGTGAGCGCGCAATCCCGGCCCGCGCGCAGCGCGCGCAGCGCCCTCTCGGCCGGCTCTTGAAGGCCGGCGGGCGGCCCTCCGAGCCCGGCGTCTCGGATCGCCACCTGCACCACGGCGGGCGTCTCGCCAAGCCGCCGGAGCTGTGCTCGGGTCGCCGCCGCGGGGCTGCCGATGACCAGGAGCAGCGGCCGGCCGACCGCGGGCCGGGGCGCGATCCGCAATCCTCGAGGCAGCGGGAGGGCGGCGGCGAGCCGGCGCGCCAGCCCCGCGGACCCCATCCACAGGATCTCCGATCCGCTGGCGATGCCGGCTCGGGCGATCGCGTCCAGGTCGTCGTCGGTGTCGGCGTCGCAGATCAGGACGGTCGCGGCGTCGGCGCCGCGCGCCAGCTCGGCGATGGCGCCGCCGCGCACCTGATGCAGCGATGCCTCGATCATGGGCAGGCCGGCCGGAGCGAGCAGGCCCCGGAGCGACGAAGTCGAGACCTGGTCGGCGAACTCGGTCTCCTCCAGCGGTCGTCCGTCGACCAGCTGGCGTCCCTCCCTCGTGGTGCGGCCGGTCGCCGGAAAGGCCGGCGCGGCGATCACCCGATCGACCGGGCGGTGGTCGACCACAGCGCGCAGCTCGGCGGCCAGGTTGCCCCGGACCGTCGAGTCGATCTTCTTGAAGATCGCGTCATCCGAGGAGGTGGCCGCGACCGCCTGACCGACCCGGTCCTCGGCGACCCGCGCCGGCGCGTCACGCGTGTCGGTGTCAAGCGCGATCACGCTCCATCCGTCTTGCTCGAGACCATCCCCTCCGAGCGCGGCCCGCGTGCTGAAGCCGCGGTCGGCGAACGCGACCGCGCAGTCCGCCGCCCCCGCGAAATCATCGGCGACGATGACCAGACGCTTCACTGGATGCACCTTGTGCTCCGGATCATGATCGACCCTCTCCCGGTGCACCGTGTCTACCCGCTGGGGGCGCCGGAGTATCGTCGCGGCACGTCGGGTACCGGCTCCACGTACCGGGTAAGGCGCGACGCACCGGGTAGCGCCTCCACGTACCGGGTAGCGCCTCCAGACAGATGAGCGATGAGACGCTCACCGCCGCCGCACTGCGCGACCTGTGCCTCGCGCTGCTGCGCGGGCTGGGGACGCCTGACGATCTCGCCGCCGTGGTCGCCCGGGGGCTCGTGGACGCGAACCTGAGCGGCCACGACTCCCACGGCCTGGTCCGGATGCCCGCCTACGCCCGCTCGGTGCGCGAGGGCAAGGTTCACCCCGAGACCCGCGCCTCGGTGGTCCGCCGCCACGGCGCCACGGCGTGCGTCTCGGCCCATCGGGGATGGGGTCAGCCCGGAGCCCGGCTCGCGGCCGACACGGCCGCCCAGATCGCCGCCGAGCACGGAGTCGGTGCCGTGGTGCTGCAGGAGTCTCCCCACGTGGGCCGCCTGGCGGACTACGCCGAGCAGATCGCGGCCGCGGGGCACCTCTCGATGACGGTCACCAACGCCTGGGTCAACGTCGCGCCGTTCGGCGGACGCGACCGCCGGCTCGGCACCAACCCGATCGCGCTCGGCATCCCGCGCGCGGACGATCAGCCCCCGATCGTCACCGACTTCGCGACCTCGGTGGTCGCCGAGGGCAAGCTCCAGGTTGCCCGGGCGCAGGGAAGCACGGTCGCGCCCGGGACGATCGTCGACCGCGAGGGCCGGGCCAGCGAGGATCCCGGGGACTTCTACGCGGGCGGCGCGCTGCTCCCGGCCCAGGGCCACAAAGGCTACGGGCTGGCCGTGGCCATCGAGGCGCTGGGCGGCGCGCTGTCGGGGATGGGACCGGCGATGCTGCCCGACTACAAGGACGGCAACGGGATGTTCGTCCTCGCCCTCCAGGTCGAGGCGTTCGTGTCCGTGGAGCGGTTCGTCACCCAGGTGGAGCAGATGGCCGACGCGCTGCTCGCCGCCCCGACCGCGCCCGGCGTGGCGGAGATCCTCCTGCCCGGGCAGCTGGAGCGCCGGACCCGGGAGCAGCGGACGCGGGACGGCGTCGTCATTCCCGGCGACACCTGGGATGCGGTGCGGGCCCTGGCCGACGAGCTGGAGATCCCGTTGACCGGACTTGGCGAGAGCTCCGGGTAGATGAGGTTTCCTCGCCGGCGCACGGGGCAGTCGGGTTTCATGAGGAGCGCAGGATGAGCGCGGCGCCACGGTCGCGGCTGGATCGCCTGTTCGGCACTTCCCCGGAGGAGGACTACGACCGCCGCTACGTCGCTTACCTGATCGCGATCGCGGTCGCCGGGTGGGCGCTGGCCTCGTATGACTTCAACCTGCTCGTCGTCGCGTTGCCGACGATCTCCAAGAGCCTGAGCATGTCCCAGACGCAGGTGGGACTGCTGGCGTTCCTCGTGTACACGGCCATGTTCGTGCTCAGCCTGACCGTGGGCTACAGCATGGATCGCTTCGGGCGCAAGGTGATGTGGCAGGTCGCGCTCGTGGGCGCCGCCCTGTTCACCGGCCTGACCTATTTCGTGCACAGCTTCGCGGCGCTCGTGATCGTACGCGCCCTGGCGTCGGGTCTGGCGAACTCGGAGCTGGCGATCTCGATCACCCTGGTCAACGAGCAGATGCCCGCCGCCCGCCGGGGCTTCCTGTACTCGATCGTCCAGGGCGGATGGCCGATCGGTGTGTTGCTGTCGGCGGCCGTGTTCCTCGGCCTCAACGGCGGTCTCGGGCTCGACTGGCACGTGGTCTTCCTGTTCGGAGTGATCCCGCTGCTGATGGTCATCGTCGGCCGCCGCTGGGTCAGGCCCGGCGAGCGCTTCGAGCACATCCGGGCGGTCAAGCGCGCCAAGGCCCGAGGCGACGACAAGCGGGTCCAGGAGCTGCTGAAGCAGCACGACGTCGCCGTCGAGGAGGTGGAGGAGATCACCATCCGGCAGCTGTTCGGGGAGCCCGGCTGGGTTCGCACCCAGCTGATCCGTACCTCGATCGTGTGGCTGCTGTATTCGAGCGCGTTCGTCGCCACCAACACCTACATCGTCGACTGGCTGACCAAGTACCGGTCGTTCTCCAACAACGAGGCCGAGGCGCTGCTCCTGGTCGCCGCGGCGGCCGGGTTCTTCTTCTACGTGCTGGGGGGCGCGCTCGGGGAGCGCTTCGGGCGCCAGCGCGTCCTGATCGCCAGCGCGGCCTGCTCCACCGTCTTGACGTTCGCCTTCTACTTCGTGCGCGCCGACTGGGCGATCTGGGTGCTGTACGTCGGCCTGTACCAGGTGACCAACGGCACCTGGTCGGGCACCGGATACGCCTACTGGGCCGAGAGCTTCCCGACGCGCGTGCGCGGCACGGCGGTGGGCTGGCTCGGCGCCATGTTCACGGGCGGGTTGATCATCGGCTCGGGCATCTGGACGATCTTGATCGGCTCCTCGGGCGCGCGCACGATGCTCATCGTCGGCGGCGGCTTCGCGGTGCTCCAGCTGGCCAGCACGTTCATGCTGCCCCACATCCGCTCGGGGCAGGAGCTCGAGGCGGTGGCGACGTGACAACAGCAGCTCGAAGCGGTGGCCACTCGACCACCGGCCTCGCCTCGCTGCGGCGGGAGCTGACAGACCAGGTCGACGGCGAGGTCAGGTTCGACGCCGGAACGCGAGCCGCCTACTCGACCGACGCGTCGAACTTCCGCCAGGTGCCGACCGGGGTCGTGATCCCCCGGACCGTGGAGGCCGCGGTCACGACGGTGTCGGTGTGCGCCGAGCACCGGGTGCCGGTGCTGTCACGCGGCGGAGGGACGAGCCTGGCCGGGCAGTGCACCAACGCCGCGGTCGTGATCGACTGGACGAAGTACTGCCACCGCGTGGTATCGGTCGATGCTGAGCGCCGCCGGTGCGTCGTCGAGCCCGGGATCGTCCTGGACGAGCTCAATCGGCGGCTCGCTCCCACCGGCCTGCGCTACGGACCCGAACCGGCCACGCATCCCAACTGCACGCTGGGCGGGATGATCGGCAACAACTCCTGTGGAGCGACCGCCCAGCGCACCGGCAAGGTGGTCGACAACACCCCGCGGCTCGAGGTCCTCCTCTACGACGGAACCCGCTTCTGGTGTGAGCGCACCGACGATGACGGGTACGCCGCGATCGTCTCCGAAGGGGGCAGGCGGGGCGAGATCTATCGCGCCCTGCGCGAGCTCGCCGACGCCTACGGCGAGGAGATCCGTGAGCGATTCCCCGACATCCCCAGGCGCGTCTCCGGGTACAACCTGGACTCGCTGCTGCCCGAGCACGGGTTCGATATCGCGGGCCTGCTGATCGGCAGCGAGTCGACGCTCGTCACCGTCCTGCGCGCCGAGCTCGAGCTCGTCCCGGTGGTGCGCGAGCGGACGTTGGTGGTGATCGGGTATCCGACGGTGGCCGACGCCGCCGACGCGGTCCCCGTGATCACCGCCCACGAGCCGATCGCGCTGGAGGGCATGGATCGCCGCCTGGTGCGCGATCAGGAGCTCAAGCGCGAGCACTCCGAGGCGATCGAGCAGCTGCCGGAGGGCAATGGCTGGCTGCTCGTCCAGTTCGGCGGCGACACCATCGAGGAGGTCGACGAGCGGGCGCGCGGCCTGCTCGACGCCCTTGACCTCGAGCAGGAGCGCGTCCGCTTCCTTGATGAGCCCGAGCGCGAGGCCGAGCTCTGGCAGGCCCGCGAAGCCGGCCTCGGGGCCACCGCCCATGTCCCCGGACGCCGCGACACCTGGGAGGGCTGGGAGGACTCGGCGGTCCCGCCCGAGCGGCTGGGCGACTATCTGCGTGACCTCGACGCTCTCTACGAGCGCCACGGATACGTCGACGACAGCGGCCCCGCCCTGTACGGGCACTTCGGCCACGGCTGCGTCCACACCCGGATCCCCTTCGACCTCTACACCGACGACGGGGTCGCGGACTATCGCCGCTTCCTGCAACAGGCCGCGGACCTGGTCTGCCGCTACGGCGGATCGCTGTCCGGCGAGCACGGGGACGGCCAGACCCGCGGCGAGCTGCTGCCGCGGATGTTCGGAGACCGGCTCGTCGACGCGTTCCGGACCGTCAAGGCGATCTTCGATCCCGGCAACCTGATGAACCCGGGAAAGGTCGTCGACCCCTATCCCCTGGACGCCAACCTGCGGCTGGGAGGCGACTGGCGACCGGCCGACCCGGGCCCGCTGCATTTCTCGTTCGCCGATGACGGCGGCACGTTTGCCCAGGCGGCCAACCGCTGCGTCGGGGTGGGCAAGTGCCGGAGCCTGTCGACGGAGGGCGGCACCGTGATGTGTCCCTCCTATCAGGTCACGCTCGAGGAGGAGCACTCCACCCGGGGCCGGGCCCGGCTGCTGTTCGAGCTGCTGAACGGCCACGGGGACGGCCCGGTGACCGACGGCTGGCGCTCGGAGGCGGTCCACGACGCGCTTGACCTGTGCCTGGCCTGCAAGGGCTGCAAGAGCGACTGTCCGGTGAACGTGGACATGGCGACCTACAAGGCGGAGTTCCTGTCGCATTACTGGGAGGGTCGGCTGCGGCCCCGCAGCGACTATGCCCTTGGCTGGTTGCCGGTCCTCGGGGAGGTCGCTTCGCGACTGCGCCTGGCCCCGGTCCTCAACGCGATCACCCAGCGTCCGCGCTCGGCCCGGCTGGCGGCCGCGGCCGGCGGACTGGAGCGCCGGCCCCTGCCGCGCCTGGCCGACCAGACGTTCAAGGCCTGGGCCGCTGACCGCCGATCCCCGTCCGGCAACCGGGGCGAGCTGCTCCTGTGGCCCGACACGTTCACGAACCTCATGCATCCGGACGTCGGGCGGGCGGCCGTACGGGTGCTCGAGCACGCGGGCTGGAGCGTCAAGATCCCGACGCAACCACTCTGCTGCGGGCTGACCTGGATCTCGACCGGCCAGCTGCCGACCGCCAAGCGGGTCCTGGCCAGGACGCTGCGGGCGGTACGCGACCACGTGCGCGCCGGCGGGCTGATCGTCGGGCTCGAGCCGAGCTGTACGGCGGTGTTTCGCTCCGACGCGCCCGAGCTGCTGCCCGGCGATCCGGATGTGAAGCGGGTCGCGCAGCAGACGGTGACGCTCGCCGAGCTGCTGACCCGGCACACGCCCGGCTGGAGCCCGCCGAACCTCGGCGGCGCCTTCCCGAAGGCGATCGTGCAGGTTCACTGTCACCAGCATGCCGTCCTGGGCTGGGAGGCCGATCAGGAGCTGCTGAGCGACTGCGGGATCGCCGCGCAGCGGCTCGACAGCGGATGCTGTGGACTGGCCGGCAACTTCGGATTTCAGCCCGGTCACGGTGATGTCAGCCGCGCCTGCGCGGAACGGGCGATGCTCCCGGCCATCCGGCGCGCCGACCCCGCCACCGAGGTCCTGGCGGACGGATTCAGCTGCCGCACCCAGATCGAGCAGCTTGACAGCGGCGGGCGGCGGGCTCGGCACCTGGCCGAGCTGCTGGCCGCGGGCCTGAACGGGTAGTACGCCTAACGATGCCCCGAATCCGCACCGACCGCATGTGGGACCTCAGCCAGCCGGTGGGGCACGGCGGCCCCGCTTGGGCCGAGTACGAACCGCCCGTGGTGACGCGCAATTACCGGCTCGCCGCCGAGGGGTTCAACGCCGAGACCCTGACCTTGAACACCCACACCGGCACCCACGTGGACGTGCCCTTTCACTTCGACGACGCGGGCGCCACCATCGACCAGGTCCCGGTGAGCGCGTTCGCGGCCCCGGCCGTGTTCATCGACCTGCGTGACCGGGTGAAACGCGGCGAAGCGATCGGTCGCGCCCAGCTCGATCCCCTGCCCGATCTGCTCGCGCCCGGTGACATCGCGGTCCTGGTCACCGGCTGGGGTCAGCGCCGGGCGCTCACCGAGGAATACCTCAAGGGCTGGCCGTATCTGGACCGGACCGGAGCCGAGGTTCTGGTCGAGCACGGCGTCAGCGGCGTGGGAATCGACGCCCTGAGCATCGGCGGCTGGGGTGGACCCGAGAAGGGAGAGCCCAGCCACCACGTCCTGCTGGACAGCGGCAAGGTGATCATCGAGGAGCTGCTGATCCCCGGCGAGCTGCTCGGCAGGCGATGCTTCCTGACCGCGTTTCCGGTACTGCTGCAGGGATGTGGCGGAGCCTGGGCGCGGGCGGTCGCCTGGGAGCTGGACTAGCCGACTGAGAGCGGGACTAGCCGACGTCGACTAGGCGCGGGGGGCCACAGCGGGGAGTGACGAACTGACGCACGATCGGATTGTTGAGGTTCGATCTGGTGACCATCACAGCGCCTGTGTTCTCGTTGCGCGGGCGTCCCTGGTGGCGCACGAGCGCGACCGCCGCCCGCACGCCGTCATAGCCCATCCGGAAGGGGTCCTGCGAGATCAAGCCGGAGACGATTCCCTGGCGCACGCCGTCGACCTCGTCGGGCGAGGTGTCCCAGCCGACGACCTTGACCTTGCCGACCCGGTGGGCGATCCGAATCGCCTCGACGGCGCCGACGTCGCTGGCCTCGTTGGCGGCGAAGATCCCCTTGAGGTCGGGGTTGGCGGTGAGGATGTTCGCGGTCACGGTCAACGCCGTGTTGTAGTCGTTCTGGCTGTACTGGGTTCCGACCAGGTGCAGCTTGGGGTACTTCTTGAGCCCCGCCGTGAAGCCCTGGACGCGCTGGTCGTTGGTCTGCGAGCCGGCATGGAAGGCGATGATCGCGACCTTGCCGCCGGATGGGCCGATGGCCTTGGCCAGGTGGGCGGCGGCGAGCTCGGCGCCGCTGATGTTGTTGGTCGCGATCAGGGGGACGTCGGAGGGCTGGGGGGTGGTTCCGGAGTCGATCGAGACGACCTTGATGCCGGCCTTCACGGCGCCGGTCGAGACCTCGTTCATGGCCGTGGCGTCGGTGGCGGCATAGATGAGCCCGTTGACTCCCTGCGCGATGTAGTTGTTGAGCAGGTTGAGCTGCCCGACGACGTCGGTCTCGTCGGTGACTCCGTTCCAGGTGACCTGCACGCCTCGCATCTGGGAGACGGCGCACTCCGCCCCGGCGTGCACCTTTGACCAGTAGTCCAGGCCCACCGACTTCGGGATCACCGCCAGGTGGATCGGCGGTGTGCTCTGGAGCGTTATCTTGGCCTTGTGGTCCTTGACCACCGCACAGCCCGAGGCTGCGCAGGCGAGCAGCACCAACGCGGCGACAAACGGCCCTCTACGTCGCACCGGCGCTCCTTGGCTCGTTTGGCTCGTTTGGCTCGTTTGGCTGGTTTGGCTCGCGTGGCTGGGTGTCGGAGCTGCGGTTCCCGTCCTGTTGAGCGTCGGAGGTCCTGCGCCCACCCTCCTGGGAGGCGGCGGAGAGCCGGCGGCGCCGGACCTGGTCCCACCACACGGCGAGCCAGATGATCACCCCGATGATCACCTGCTGGTAGTACTGGGTGATGTTGAGCAGCACCGCTCCGTTGGTGATCACCGCCATCAGGAAGGCCCCGATCAGCGTTCCCCCGATCGTGCCCACGCCGCCGAACAGGCTGGCCCCGCCGATCACGCAGGCGGCGATCACGTTGAGCTCGAGGCCCACCCCGTAGTTCGGCTGTCCCGAGTGCACCAGCGAGGCGGCGATCATCCCCCCGAAGCCGGCGAGCGCGGCCGAGATGATGTAAACCCCGATCAGGTAGCGGTTCAGCGAGATCCCCGATAACCGGGCGGCCTCCTTGTTGGAGCCGATCGCATACGCGTAGCGCCCGAGCTTGGTGCGGCTGAGAATCAGGTAGCCGGCGCCCGCGATCACGGCCAGATAGACAATCGGCATCGGGATCGGGCCGATCTGGCCCTCGCCGAAGAGCCGGAAGTTGGCCGGCAGGCCATACACGGCGTTCTCGCCCCCGACGATGAAGGTCAGCCCGCGGGCGACGCCCAGCATGCCGAGGGTGGCGATGAAGGGCGGCAAGCGCGCCGCGGTGACGAGCAGCCCGTTGACCAGGCCGACGGCGGCGCCGACCAGGACTCCGACGGCGATGCCGGGAACGATCGGAAGCCCGGCCTTGGCGATCGCCATCGTGCCGAGAATCCCGCCCAGTCCGGCTACCGATCCGACGGAGAGGTCGATTCCGGCGGTCAGGATGACGAGCGTCTGGCCGACGGCGATGATCGCCACGATCGATACCTGCACTCCGATGTTGAACAGGTTGTTCGAGGTCAGGAAGTACGGCGAGGCGAAGGCGAGGGCGATGACGACGACGATCAGGCCGCCGGCTGCCGCCAGCTGCGAGACGACGTCCTGCAGGCGGTCGCGGATGCCTTCTGGCAGTCGAGGTGTCGTCGGCGCCCGCGGAGTTCCGGCCTGAGTGCTCATGCATCCTCCCTTTCGCTTTGCACGCCCGACGCCAGCGCCATGATCTGCTCTTCGTCGAACTCGTCGCGACTGAGCTCACCGACCGTCTGACCGTCGCGCACGACGAAGATCCGGTCGCACATGTTGATCAGCTCCGGCAGGTAGGAGCTGATCAGGACGATCGCCCGGCCGTTGGCCGCCAGACCGCCGATCAGCTTGAACATCTCGGCCTTGGCGCCAACGTCGATGCCGCGGCTTGGCTCGTCGAAGAAGAGCACGCGCGCCTCGGTCTCAAGCCACCTGGCGACGATCACCTTCTGCTGGGTTCCGCCTGACAGCGCCTCGACTGGCCGGCGGAGCGACGGCGTGCGGATGTCAAGCTCCTCGCGGCGGCGCTCGGCGACCCGGTGCTCGCCGCGCCGGTCGATCCAGGCCCCGGGTCCGGGGATCCGCGCGAGCGTGATGTTGTACTCGATCGGCAGCTGCATGGCCAGTCCGTCGCCCTTGCGATCCTCGGTCAGATATCCGATCCCGGCCGCGATCGCGTCGCTGGGAGAGCGCAGCTTCAACGGTCGGCCGTCGAGCTCGATGCTCCCGGCCGTGATCGGGTCGGCCGCGAACACCGCGCGCGCGAGCTCGGTTCGCCCCGCGCCGATCAGCCCCGCGAAGCCGACGATCTCGCCGGCGCGCACGTCGAAAGTGCAGTCCTTGAGCACGCCGGGCCGGGTCACGCCCTCCACCTTGAGCATGACGTCTCCGACCTCGGCCTTCTCCTTCGGGTAGAGGTTGTCGATCTCCCGCCCCACCATCAGGCGCACCAGCGTCGGCTCGTCGAACTCCTCCAGCGTCTCGACGACCTGGCCGTCGCGCATGACGGTCACGCGATCGGCGATCCGCACCACCTCCTCGAGGCGGTGCGAGATGTAGAAGATCGCGATCCCGTCGGCCTTGAGCTCTTCGATCAGCTTGAACAGGCTGTCGATCTCGGGCTCGGTGAGCGTCGCCGTCGGCTCGTCCATGATCACGACCTTGGCGTCCACCGCGAGCGCCTTGGCGATCTCGACCCGCTGCTGGTCGGCCACCGAAAGGCTCGACACGCGGCGTCCCGGGTTGATGTCCAACCCGACTCGCTCCAGCAGTTCCCGGGCTCGCCGCTTCTCCGAGCCGCGGACGATCAGGCCGGCGTGGGTCTGCTCGCGACCCAGCGCCAGGTTGTCGGCGATCGTGAGGTGTGATGCCAGCGCAAACTCCTGATGCACCATCGCGATGCCCAGCCTTTGCGCGTACCGCGGATTGCGAAACCGCATCGGCTTGCCCTCGATCTCGATCGTCCCGCCGCTCGGGCGCTCGAGCTGGGAAAGCAGCTTCATCAGGGTGGACTTCCCGGCGCCGTTCTCACCCGCCACGGCGTGGATCTCGCCCGGCCGGATGTCGAGGCTCACGCCATCGAGCGCCTGGACGCCCGGGAACCGCTTGCTGACATCACGGATCTCGATGACCGGCCCACCCGCAGTGGCGTTCACCAGTAACTCTCCTCTCGGTCCGGCTCTCCTCTCGGAGCATCGCTTCCCACTCTCCGGGAACGCCAAACCGGAAACCTCGGCAGGACCCGCCAACTGTCGGGAAGTCAGGTTTGTCCACCTTGAGACCGGGAAGTCTCAGATTGTGGAGAGAGAGCACCGGCCCCCAGCGGGTGTCTTGTCGCGCCGACGTTTCATTGGTACCGCCTCCCGCGCGGTGGCGGGGCTGACCGTGCTCGGCACGGCGGGGTGCAGTGGCGCTGCCGGCTCAAACGTGAAAGGCAAGCTGAAGATCCCGCTGGCGAACTCGTCGATCGGCAACACCTGGCGACTGGAGATGGAGAACACCTACCGCGCCGCCTTGGGCGCGGAGCCGTATCGCTCTCAGGTGTTCGGCGAGGTCTACAACTCGAGCAACGACATGTCAGACCAGGCCCAGCAGCTCTCGAACCTCATCTCCGCCCGCGTCGACGCCATCGTCATCGATGCCGCATCGCCCACCGGTCTCAACGGAGTGGTCGGCCAGGCGATCGCCCGCGGGATCCTCGTGGTCTCGTTCGACAACATCGTCACCGCCCGGGGCGCCCTGCAGGTCAACACGAATCAGTTCGTGTTCGGACGCGATCTGGCCCAGTGGCTGGTCCGTAAGCTCGGCGGCAAGGGGAACGTCATCATGGTCACCGGGGTCCCGGGAACGTTCGTCGACACGGAGCGCACCGCGGGGGGAATGTCGATCTTCTCGCGGTCTCCACACATCAAGGTGGTGAACAAGTACTCGGGGATGTGGGACTCGAGCGTCGCCCAGACCAACACCGCGGCGGTATTGCCCTCGCTGCCCAAGATCGACGGCATCTGGGCCCAGGGCGGCACGGACGGGATCCTCAAGGCCTTCCTGGCCGCGGGACGCCCCCTCCCGCCGACGGCCGGAGAGTCAGAGAACGGCTTCAGGGAGTTCATGAGCGGCGCCAAGACCGGCAAGAAGCTGCCGGGATACTCCATCGGACAGCCGACCTACCTGGTGTTGCTCGCGCTTGAGCTCGCCCGCCGGATCCTGCGCCACGAGTACCCGCGTAAGAACCTGACCGTGCCCTTCCAGACCGCGACCACCCAGACGGTCAAGCCCGGAGTGAACGTGTTCCCTGCACTGCAGGACTCGTTCTTCACGCCGATCACCGACAACACGCCGGAGCACCTCGTGGACGTGCCTCTCTCCGAGGTCGTGACGGGCAAGACCACGCGGTCCGCGATGGACGTCCGGCTTCCGGCTGCATGAGCGAGGACCCGCACAGCGCGATCGAGGGCACGGGCCTCGGCAAGGCCTACGGTGGTGTCCTGGCGCTCGACGATGCATCCTTCAGCGCCACGGCCGGCGAGGTCCACGCCCTGGTAGGCGAGAACGGCGCAGGCAAGAGCACGATGATCAAGGCGCTCGCGGGCGTGACCCGCCCTGACCACGGACAGGTCCTGATCGGCGGCGACGAGGTACGGCTGCGCTCGCCACAAGACGCTCTGAGCCGGGGCGTCGCCACCGTGTTCCAGGAGCTCACGCTGCTGCCCCGCATGACCGTGGCCGAGAACCTGCTGCTCGGCCGGGAGCCTCGCGGCCGCGGGCACCTGATCCGGCGGCGTGATCTGCCCGCCGCCGCCGCCGGGCTGCTGGCCGAGCACGGCGTCGAATCCGTCGACTCGGGCGAGCTGGTGGAGAACCTTCCCCTGGCTCAGCAGCAGCTCGTCGAGATCGTCCGCGCCGTGATGCGCGAGCCCGCCGTGCTGATCCTCGACGAGCCCAGCTCGGCGCTGTCGAAACGGGAGGTGGAGTGGCTCTTCGACCTGGTCCGCGGCCTCCGTGACGGCGGTTCGTGCGTGGTCTTCACCTCCCACCGGTGGAGCGAAGTGACCGATCTGGCCGACCGGATCACGGTCTTGCGCAACGGGACCGACGTCGGCACCCACGAGAAGCTGACCGAAGAGGAGGCCGTCAAGTTGATGACGGGCCGCCAGGTCTCCACCGCCTACGCGGAGCCCGAGGAGAAGCCCGACTCAGAGCTCGCGCTCGAGGCTGCGGACCTGGAGGCGCCCGGCCTGCACGGCATCTCGCTCTCCCTGCGCGCCGGCGAGATATTGGGGATCGGCGGGCTCGAAGGTCAGGGTCAGGTCGAGCTCTTCCACGCGCTCTTCGGCCTGGTGCCCGCGGGAGGGAAGCTCGAGGTGCGCGGCGCGAGCACGCGCCTGCGCAGCCCGCGTGACGCGATCCGCGCCGGGATCGCCTTCATCCCCCAGGACCGCAAGGCCGAGGGGCTGCTGCTCCCGATGGGCGTACGCGAGAACCTGACGCTCCCGATCCTGCGGCAGGTCGCCGAGGCCGGGGTGCTTCGCCCCGCCGGCGAGCGGAAGGTAGCCGAGGGGATGATCGAGCGGCTTCACATCGATGCCCGCCGGCCGGGACAGCCCGTGGGCACCCTCAGCGGCGGCAATCAGCAAAAGGTCCTGCTCGGCCGCTGGCTGCTGGCCGACTCGCACATCCTGCTGCTCTACGACGTCACCCGCGGCGTCGACGTCGCCACCAAGCAAGATCTCTACGCGCTCATCCTCGAGCTCGCGGCCGATGGTCACGCGATCCTCTTCTACTCGTCGGATACCGACGAGATCGCCCACCTCTGCCACCGGGTGCTCGTATTGCGCGAAGGCGCCATCGCGCAGGAGCTTCAGGGGCCGGGCATTTCCTCGGAGGACATCATCGGGGCCTCGTTCCGGGAGGAGACCCATGCTTGAGGGAGCTCGTCCGCCATGCTTGAGAGAGCCGTTCCCGATCGCGCCGGCGGACGCGCGGCCGCACGCACGATGGCGCGCCGCGACCAGGTAGTCGCTCAGAACGCTCCGCTGGTCGTCGCGGTCGTCCTGCTGGTGGCCATCCTCGTCGTCTACGTCGTCCTCTACGCCGTGTCGATCAGCTCTCTGCCCGGCGCGTTCGAGGCGGCCTCGATCACCGATCACGCACTACCCCTCGCCCTGGCCGCCGTGGGCCAGAGCCTGGTCATCTTGACCCGCGGGATCGACCTCTCCGTGGGCGGCATGATGGACATCACCAACTCGCTCGCGGCCCTGAAGCTTCAGGGCGGTTTCGCAACCGAGGCGCTGTGGACCGTGATCATCCTGCTCGTCGGGGCGGCCGGGGGGCTTCTCAACGGGCTGCTCGTGGCCTTCGGCCGGCTGCAGCCCATCCTGGTCACGCTGGGGACCCTGTCGATCTTCCAGGGGATCGCTCTCTGGGTCCTGCCCTCACCGGGTGGCCACGTGGCCAGCGGCTACACGAGCTTCTTCCTCAATCCGAATGCCCCCAGCGCGCTCGTCTACGTGGTCGCGCTCGGGCTGGCGTGGGTGGCGTTCCGGCGCACTCGGCTCGGCGTGCACATCTTCGCCATCGGCAACGACGAAGCCGCAGCGCGCGCGAACTCCGTACCGGTCACGCGGACGAAGGTCCTGGTGTACGTGCTCGGCGGTACGCTGGCCGCGGCGGCGGGAATCGCGCTGGCGACCACGACCACGGGTGGCGACGCCACCGGCGGCGACGTGTTCACCCTGGCCTCGATCGCGGCGGTGGTCGTCGGCGGCGTGTCCCTGTTCGGCGGCCGCGGGAGCGCGGTCGGGGCGATCTGCGGCGCCTTCGTCCTCACCGTGCTCGTCGACGTCCTCTTCTTCGCGAACATCGACCCGCTCTTCCAGCCCTTCTACCAGGGGCTCTTCCTGGTGCTCGCCGTCGGGGGGAGCATCCTGCTCGGCCGCGTTCTGGTGAGGCGCCGATGAGCTCGACCACCGAATCGCGCCCCGCGCCCGGCGCGCTGCGCACGGCGCTCAATCCCGATCGCCGGAAGATCCTCTACGGGTTCGGCGCCGCGATCGCCCTGTTCGTGATCGGCGACATCCTCAAGCCGGGCTTCGCCAGCGCCAGCGGGATCCAGCAGATCCTCCAGGTCTCGTCGTTCGTCGGCATCGTGGCCGCCGGTCAGACGTTCGTGATCCTGGTCGGCGGCATCGACCTCTCGGTCCCCTGGGTGCTCAACGCAGCGGCCATCGTCCTGGTCTCCCAGGCCGCGGGGTCCAACGGCGGGCTCCTGGTCGGCATCCTGCTGGCGCTCGCGCTCGGGCTGGCCTGCGGGATCGTCAACGGGCTGGGGATCGCCCTGCTGGGCGTCCCGGCGGTCGTGATGACGCTCGGGATGAACGGGATCATCGAGGGTCTCTCGCTCGGCGTCACCCACGGCCTCACCTGCGGCGGCTGCACGAAGCCGGCGCCGACCTCGCTGGTCAACGCGATGACCGGCAAGACGCTGGGCATCGACACGAGCCTCCTGATCTGGCTGGCGATCATCGTGCTCGTCACCTTCGTGCTCTCGTTCACGACGTTCGGGCGGCGGGTGTATGCCGTGGGCAACTCCGAGCGCGTCTCCCACCTCGCCGGGGTCAACGTGAAGCTCGTGACCGTCGCCCTGTACGCGCTGAGCGGCCTGTTCGCCGCCCTGGCGGGAATCGCGCTCGCCGGGTTCGGCGGCAGCGCGACCATCGGCATGGGCGACCCCTACCTGTTCCAGTCGATCGCCGCCGTGGTGATCGGCGGGACATACATCCTCGGCGGACGCGGCAGCTATCTCGGCACGGTGGCCGGAGCGATCGTGCTCACGACGCTGGTGAGCGTGCTGCTCTCCGAAAACGCTCCCGACTACGCTCGTGACATCGTCTACGGCGTGGTGATCCTCGCCATCCTTCTGCTCTACGGACGTCAGCGAGCCGAGACGTGAGAGCGATCGTCTGGCAGGGGCCCGAGCAGATGGCAGTCGACGAGCGTCCGGAGCCCGGGGACCCCGGGCCCGATCAAGTGGTGCTCCGCCCGGGCGCCGTCGGCATCTGCGGCTCTGAGGTCGAGGGATACCTCGGCCACATGGGCAACCGGGTGCCGCCGCTGGTCATGGGTCACGAGTTCGCGGGTGAGATCGTGGCCGCCGGACCCGGCGCCGAGGAGTGGGTGGGCAGGCGGGCGACCGTCAATCCGATCGCCGGCTGCGGGCGCTGCCGCCTGTGTCGCTCCGGTCAGGAGAACCTGTGCCGCGAGCGCACGCTGATCGGGGTCCATCACGACGGGGCGTTCGCCGATCTCGTGCGAGCCCCGGCGGCCAACCTGCGCCAACTGCCTGCCGGACTCGATATCCGGGTCGGAGCTCTCACCGAGCCGCTGGCCAACGGCGTGCATGCCGTCCGTCTGGGCCTGGCCGGGCAGGATGCCTCATCCGCCGTGGTACTCGGTGCCGGGACGATCGGATTGGTGACGCTTCAAGCGGCGCTGCTGAGCGACATCCCCGGCGTGGAGGTGGTGGAGCCGCAGGAGGCCCGGCGCGAGCGGGCCCGGGCGCTCGGCGCCCACGCGGTGCACACCGACGCCGAGGCGGCGGGCGCGGCCGGCGACGAGCTCGGCGCCGACCTGGTGCTCGACGCGGTCGGCAACCAGACGACGCGCGCCTTGGCCCTGGAGCTCGTCCGCCCCGGCGGGAGGGTGGTCTGCATCGGCCTGGCCGCCGACGAGACCACCCTGCGCTTCCACACTGTGGTCCGCGACCAGATCACGATCCTCGGCTCCTACGCCTACACGATGGCCGACTTCGAGCAGTCGCTGCAGTGGCTGCTTGACGGTCAGGCGTCGCTCGGGGAGCTGCCGGCAACGCTGCCGCTCGAGGAGGGGCCGCAGGCGTTCGCGCGCCTGGTGCAGGGACCGCCTGACCAGGTCAAGGTGTTCCTGGCCGGGGCGGGGCGCGGCCTTTGAGCGCCTCGGGCGGTTCGAGCGCCTCGAGGGGCTCGAACGCCTCGAGCGGCTCGAGCCCTTTGAGGGTCCGCCCGCTGGCCGATCGCGTCGCCCTCGTGGTCGGAGCGTCCACCGGGATCGGAGCAGCCACGGCACGCACGTTCTCCGAGGCGGGGGCCAGCGTCCACGCCGCCGCACGGCACCGGCCGGAGCTCGGCGACGACATAGTCGGACACGAGCTCGACGTGACCGATCGCGCCGCGGTCGATCGCCTCGCCGTCTCGTTGACGGACAGCGAGCCGGTGAGCGCCGTCGTCATCGCGGCCGGAACCAACCTGCCCGAGCGCTCGCTCGATCGCCTGACCCCGGACGCCTGGGACGAGATGCTCGCGGTCAACCTCACCGGGGCCTACAACGTCGTGCACGCGTTTCTCGATGCCCTGCGCGCGAACCGAGGGGATGTCGTGCTGATCGGATCGATCTCGGGGAGCTGGCCGGATCCATCGGGCCCGGCCTACCAGACGGCCAAGGCGGGCGTGCTGGCGTTCGCGCGCGCGGCCGCCTTCGAGGAGCACGGCCGGGGGGTGCGCTTCACCACCGTGCTCCCCGGCGTCGTCGACACGCCGATCCTCGACCAGAGGCCGGAGCCGCCGTCGCCCGAGATCCGGGCGCAGATGCTGGCGCCCGAGGACGTGGCCGCCACGTGCCTGTTCGCCGTCAGCCTGCCCCCGCGCGCCTCCGTGCCCGAGCTCACGGTCCTTCCGACCGCGCTGCAGGCGGTCGGCAAGACCAACGTGGCGAGCCCCGAGCCGCCGCCGGACTGAGAGACCGGCAGTCCGGAGCCCGGGGATGCGCGAAGGTCAGCCGGGCGTGGGGAGCCGCTCGATGGGACCGACGATTACGAGGTAGGAGAACGCTCCGACCAGTCCCAGCGCCCCCGAGAGCACGAGCGCGGCGACGAACGATCCTCCGCTGAGCGCCACCAGGGCACCGGTCGTGGTCGCGCCGAGCACCCCTGCCAGGTTGGAGGCGAAGTTCTGGATTCCGCCGATCGAGGCGACGTGGGCGGGCGTAGGCGCAACGTCGGCGGGCAGAGACCACACCGAGGCGGCGGCGAAGGTCAGGCTCGCGTAGCACACGCACAGAAGGGCGACCGCTTCGGCCGCGGTGGGCACGAGAACCGCGAGCGCGATCACCGAGGAGAACGTCATCCCGCTCACCAGCGGGATCTTGCGCGCGACTGTCAGGCTCTTCCCGTTGCGCATCAGCCGATCTGAGACCAGGCCGCCGATCCAGCCGCCCGGGATCGCCACCAGGGCCGGCAGGATCCCGAAGAACCCGAGCTTGAGCAGGTCGAAGTGGCGTGCGTCGATCAGGTAGGTCGGGAACCAGGTGATGAAGAAGTAGATGATGTAGTTCAGGCAGAAGAACCCGAGCATCATGCCGAGCACCGTGCGGTAGCGAAACAGGTCGCGGTAGCGGACATCGGAGGCATGGAGGTGCTCTTCCTCGGCCTCCTTCTCCTCCGTGCGCGCGCCGCCCTCCTCGATGTACTCGAGCTCTTCCGGCGACACCGCGTCATCCTCGCGGGGCCGCCGATAGTAGATCAGCCACGCGAGCACCCACACCACGCCGAGAGCGCCGGTCACGATGAACGACCCGCGCCAGCCCAGCCAGGCTACGAGGGCGGCCACGATCGGGAGCGCGACCGCGGTGCCCATCCGCGAGCCACTGTCGTAGATGGAGGTGGCAAACGCGCGCTCGCGAGTCGGGAACCAGACCGACACCGCCTTCGCGCTGGCCGGATAGCCGCCCGCCTCGCCCGCGCCGAGGCCCAGCCGGACGGCGATCAGCGAGCTGAAGTTCTGCGTGGCGGCGGTCAGCGCCGTGAATACCGACCACCAGGCCACCGAGAACGCGGCGACGATCCGTTCTCCGAACCGGTCCACAGCGCGGCCCGCGGGCAGCTGGAAGACGGCGTAGGAGGCGAAGAACGCACCGAGCACGACCCCCTCCACCCCCGGTCCCAGACCCAGGTCCGTCCTCATCTTGGGCAGGGCGACGCTGAGGTTCGAGCGATCGATGTAATTGACGGTCAGGCCGAAGAAGCACAGACTCACCATCAACCACCGCCGGTGGCTGCGCCGCCCTGTCCCGGGCTCACCTTCTGGGTGAGCCGCCGCTTGCCTTCCGGTTCCCGTGCCCGTTGCCAAGGCGTCCTCCTCGATCAGCTTGGCCCGCCACTCTCCTTATCTCCTGTTTCTGTTTCGCACAAACACACACGGGCACATCGTTTACCTCGCCCCCTGATCTCGAGGTGTCACGGCGTCGTGCTCGTGCTCGACCTGCCCTCGGACGCCGGAGCGCGCCGGGACTCGGTCGCGTTCGCGGCGAATCGATGCTCACGTGATGGATCTGAGTAACGGTATGCGCTACTCAGATCCATCACCCCCTCCCGCGGCAGTCGTCGGACTGCCCGAGGTTGAAGTCTCCAACCGCAATCAGGCCGCGTGCCCGGGCGTGCGGTCCGAGCAGCTCTAGCAGCTGCGCCTGTAGGACCGCGTGTCGCAGACCTGCCGCAGCCCCTTCGCGAACTCAGCCAGGCAGATTCGAGGCGGTCGCGCATGGACTCGCGAGGACGTCCACGAGGGGCCGCTTGACCCGCCTAGCATGGGGGCAGATGAACTGGGAAGCGTTCGCCAAGGCCAGCCCTGAGCTCGCGGCTCTGGGCTGGGAGCGGTTCGAACGCCACTCGCTGTGCATGCTGGGCACGCTTCGGCGCGGCGGTTCACCGCGCATCAGCCCGTGCGAGCTGGATCTCGTCGGCGAGGAGTTGCTGCTGGGGATGATGTGGGAGTCGCCGAAGGCGCGTGACCTCCTGCGCGATGATCGCTGCGTGCTTCACAGCTGCACGTCTGATCGGCTGGGCACCGAGGGCGACTTCAAGCTCTACGGCAGGGCTCGCGATGAGCAGGAACCCTCCGTCCGTCAGGCGTACCGCGCGGCAATTCGAGCCCGGATCGACTGGGAGCCGACAGACCCGTTTCACCTGTTCGCGATCGAGGTGCAGTCAGCCGGCTTCCTCGTCTTCGGTGAGCAGGGGTACGGAATGGCGTGGGACCCGACCGGGGGCACGCGACGCTGGAATCAACGCCTCGAATGACCTGATCGCCGCTCGCGATATCGGCTCACCCGAGGCCAACCGGGGGCGGAGGCCGGCGCGGAGGCTGGGGCGCGATCCCGCGACCGGTGTCCTGCGGCGCGTGTCCGGTGAAGTTGAGCACCTGCTGGATCCCGCTCGGGCGGTTCGTGTACCGCATCGTGAACGGGATGCCGGATGCGGGGCTGATCTTCAGCAGCCCCGGGACGAAGGTGATCCGCTCACGGGTGGCGTCAGACCGCCACGCCGCCGGGTTGGGCCCCTGTTCGGCGGCCAGCTTGCGCCCGGCCTGCTCGATCGCGCCCCACAGCAGCGACCGGCACCGGCTGAGGCTGCCGGCGCCGCAGTAGCGGACGTTGAACTTGCCGCGCACCGGCTCGCCGAGAATCGTCCGCAGGTCCTTCTGCATCCAGACGTGCCAGCCGGTGTACTGGCCGGCGGGCGGCAGGTCGAACTGGCTCACGAAGCCCGCGAGCTGCGGGGTGAGCGCCGGCCCCAGCACCGACGACGCCCACGCGTTGGCGAGCAGCGGCCAGGCGGTGTCCATGATCGCCGCGCCCGGGTCGGTGATCTTGCCGTTGCCGGTTCGGTCCAGCCGGCTGCCGCCCTGGCGGTGCCAGGTGTCGAGCAGCGCCAGCATCCGGGCCGCCAGCGGGCTGGGCGCTCGGCCGGTGCGCAGCAGCCTTGACAGGACCGGCTCGAAGGTCATCTCGCGCACGTCCTGGGTCGCCGCCTCGTTCATCGCGGCCACGAGCGAGGCGGGGGTGAGGTGGCGCCCTGAACCGAGGTTGTGCAGCAGCAGGTCGACGCGCTGCACCGCGCCCAGCGACCAGTTGTTATCGGGAGCCTGGTAGCCGGCTTGGGTGCGATTGTTCCAGTTGACGATCTCGCCGCTGGGGGGATCGATTCCCTGGGGATGGTTGCGGAACGAGACGTAGCCGCGCCACTCCTCGCTGCCCCGTCCGTCGATCGGCAGTCCCTGGTCGACGTTCGGCGGCCTGATCGGGATCAGCCCGCTGGTGAACAAGCCGATGTCCTTGTCGTCGACATACAGCGAGTTGAACGTCTGCGGCGTCAGGTCGGCCGCGCGGAAGAACTGATGGACGTTGTGGACGAGGCCGTGGGCGAGGTCGTGGTAGAAGAGCAGGTCGAGCACGTCCTTGCCGTAGCTGGCTCGCTTGCGACTGACCGCCACCAGCCGCCCGTGGACGCGCGCGTAGCCGATCACCGGCCCGTGCACGGTGCGGTAGAAGCTGACCTCCTTGCCGTTCAGTGAGCCCGCGTCGAAGAACTGCATCCGCCGGCAGCGACCGCGGAACAGGTATCGGGTCCGGCTGCCGCCACACAGCGTCTCGACGTACGTGTCGATCTGGTCGAGCCCGGCCGAAGTCAGAGACCAACCCGCGTCCTGGCTGCGCCCGATGAAGATGTAGCCGGGAAACGGCGCCGACGTGGCCCCCCGCTGGTGGATTCCCGGCCCCTCGAGGTCCATCTCGAGCGTCAGGCCCGGATAGAAGTAGCCGATCTGCGGGCCGGCGACCATGATCGGGTGCCCGTCGGCCGAGCGAGCGCCGGACACGAGCAGGGCATTGCTCGCGCGTCCGCGTGACTCCCGGTCGGCGGCCAGCGCCTGCACAGCCGAGCTCGAGAGGCTTCCCGGATCGAGAATCACGTTGCCGCTCATGCTCTTGGGCGGCGCCTGGAAACGGACCGTGCCGGGCACGCTCGTCGGGGTCTCGGGATCGTTGCGCTCACGCAGATCGTCGAACACGGCGAGCCCGCGCCGGGCGCCGAGGCGCGCCTGCAACCCGGCCAGGAACTCGGAGCGAACGGCTTCGTCGCCGCCGCCCTCGCCGACGAACTGGTCCTTGAGCGCGTTGAAGGCGTAGATGTCGGTTCGCGTGTATGGCGCTGCCGTCGAGCCGGTCGACTTGAAGTACGCGTTGATCCCCTGCAGATACACGTCGATGTCGTGCAACACGGCCCGGCCCCTCGCCCCGGCGGCGAGCAGCGCGCCCGTCTGCTTGTCGACCTCGCGGATCGTCTGAGCGCTCGGGGTGAAGGTCTCGAGATTCGAGATGAGCTTGATCGCGCTCAGCCCGGGCGCGTCGATGGCGGCGACGAGCGAGTCGTATCGGGCCTGCTGGAGCAGCAGGCCGCGGTCCTCGGCGATCACCCACCCCGCTCCCCAGGTGACATCGTCGCGCGTGCGCCCGTAGATGTGCGGGACGTCGAACCGGTCGCGCACGATTCTGACGCCCGGCCGGGGGACGACCTCGGTGCGCAGCGGTCCCGCTCCCGCGGTCCCGAGCGTCTCGGGCTTGAAGAAGCGCGGCAGCTCCGCGTCCGTGACCCGGTTGAACAGCGGCGTCAGCGCGTCGTACATCTTGGCCTGTGTCAACGCGCCCGGGGGCTGCGGGACCGCACCGTACTGACCCGAGGGAACGATGTCGAGCGCCGTCCGGGCGTAGTCGCGAGCGCTCGCGACACCCGGCATGAGCCCGGTGATCGCAATCGACATGAGCGCGGTCACCGTGACCGCCGTGACGACTGCGACGTTGACCTTGCGCACGGCCCACCTCTCTCTCCTCGGTGATGGCGCCTGTCCTCGGTTGGTGCGCCACCTAGACGCTCACCCTACAGGCCGGTCAACCGCGCAGCGAGAGCGGCGGTGCGCCGGCTCGGCCTGCCGTGGCACATCGTTTAGGCTCGGCGGCGTGGATCTCGAGGCGTCACGGCGTCGTGCTCGGGCGGCCCTGCGCTCAGGCGCCGAGCGCGCCGGCGCTCGCTCGCATTTCCGTGCCATGGGCATAGATCCGGACCGGCTCGACGGTCCGATCGTCGGTATCGCCTCGACTTGGACGGGGACGATGCCGTGCAACCTGAACCATCGGCGGCTCGCCGAACGGGCGGCCTCGGCGATCGAGGAGGCGGGCGGCGTGCCGCTGGTGTTCAACACGATCGCGGTCTCCGACAACCAGACGCAGGCGACCCCCGGCATGCGGGCGTCGCTGGTCTCCCGGGAGGTGATCGCGGATTCGATCGAGCTGATGGTTCAGGCGCACGACTTCGACGCGCTCGTGTGCCTGGTGGGCTGTGACAAGACCGTGCCGGCGGCCCTGATGGCGCTGGCGCGGGTGGATCGGCCGGCCGTCGTGCTCTCCGGCGGGCCGATGCTCGCGGGTCGAGTGCACGATCGCGCCGTGACCATCCAGGACGTCTGGGAGGCGGTCGGCGCCCACGAGCGCGGCCGGATGTCACGTGCCGACCTGGATGCGATGGAGCGCGCCGCCTGCCCCGGAGCGGGCTACTGCGCCGGGAACTTCACCGCCAACACGATGGCCATCGCGGTCGAGTTCCTGGGACTCGGCGCGATCGGTGACTCCTTGATTCCGGCGGCCTACCTCGCCGAGAAGGACGCGGCCGCCGAGCGCGCCGGAGCGCTGGCGGTGACGTTGGCCGAGCGAGGAACGACGGCCCGCCGGTTCCTCGACCGTCGCGCGCTGGAGAACGCGATGGCCGGCATCGTCGCCAGCGGCGGCTCGACGAACGGGTTCCTGCACCTGCTGGCGATCGCCCGCGAGGCGGACGTCGAGATGTCGCTTGACGATCTGGCAACGATCAGCGCGCGCACACCGGTGCTCGCCGATCTCGCCCCTTCGGGCCCATCGGTGGCGGAGGACCTGCATCGGGCGGGCGGGACGGCGACGCTGATCGGGGAGCTGATTCGCGGCGGCCACGTCGATGGGAATGCCCCCACCGTCGACGGGCGAACACTGGCACAGGCAAGCGAGCAGGCGCCCCCGCCGGACGGGAAGGTGATCGGCTCGTTCAAGCCCCGCGGCTCGTTGTACGCGCTGCGCGGCAACCTCGCGCCCGAGGGCTGCGTGGTGAAGCTGGCCGGGACGGTGCGGCCCACGCACACCGGGCCGGCTCGGGTGTTCGACGACGAGCAGTCGTGCATCGATGCCGTGCGGGCGGGCCGCATCGGGGCCGGGGAGGTGGTCGTCGTGCGCTACGAGGGTCCGGCCGGCGGTCCGGGAATGCGTGAGATGCTCGGGGTCACCGCGTCGATCGTCGGGGCCGGTCTCGGCGAGTCGGTTGCGCTCGTCACCGACGGCCGCTTCTCAGGTGCCACGCGGGGGCTGATGGTCGGCCACGTCGCCCCCGAGGCGGCGCGAGGCGGCCCGATCGCCGCCCTCGCCGACGGCGATCTCGTCACGATCGATGTCGATACCGGACGCCTGGAGGTGGACCTCCCGGAGGACGAGCTCGCCCTCCGGCTCGCGGCACTTGCCCCGCGGCCGCCGCGCTTTACCCGCGGCGTGTTTGCGCGTTACGCCGCCGCCGTGGCCTCGGCATCCGACGGTGCCGTCCTGCTCGGCTCCGAGCTGTCGAGGCCCACCGCGGCCCTGGACCAGGTCGCGCCAGGCGACGCGTAGGCGTGAGAACCTGCGGAATCCGTAGTCGTGTGAGGCCAGCACGAGCCCGTGCTCGATCGCGAGCGCGGCGACCTCAACGTCAGGGACATCGTCGCTACGCGAATTGAGATACCGAGGCCGTCCTTTCGCTCGGTGGCGGAGTCTCGCGGCGCGAAGCGAAGGAGGGATCGGCCTGGCGCAGGTACCAGCCGAAGGCGCGATCGATGAACCGGCGGCGGCCGAGAACGCGCAGACCCGTGGTCAGGATCCGCGGGGGAAGAGCCGGGATGATCCTCTGCAGGTATCGCGCGAGCCGGAAGGCGCCCGCGTGGCCGTGGCAGAAGGCCGAGTAGCGCCGGATCGCCTCGCTGCGTTGCCGTTCGTGCTCCAGAACCCCGAGGAGCTCGCGTCCGCAGGCGATTCCGAAGTACCACGCGGTGCGTATGCCCTCGCCCGAGAGCGGGAAGCATTGACCGGCGGAGTCGCCCACGAAGAAGATCGAGCCTTCGGTGGCGGCGCGCAGGCGGTGGGGAAACCAGTTGCCCTGGTAGCCCACCGGCTCGACGTTGAGGCGGTCGGCCAGGGCAACGGTGGGCTGGCGGACGTGATCGGCGGGGGCGTAGGAGGCGACGCCGACCCGGACTTCTGCGCTTGCCGGCACCCGCCAGCCGTATCCCTGAAGCACGAGTGAGCGTTCGATCCAGACGTCGAGGTCCTCGCCCCGGCCGTGGGGATGCACCTCGAGCCCTCGTGACAGCGGCGCCTCGGGAGGCTGGTAGCCGCGGCGACCGAGAACGCGCCGCCACCCCAGCGCGTCCACCACGAGCGGCGCGCGGAGCACGCCGCGGTCGGTGGCGATCGAGATCAAGTCTTCGGCCCCCGCCGGAGAGCCCGAGACGACTCCGTGGACCTTGGCCGTATGAAAGTGGGCGTCGGTCTGCGCGTATAGGAGCTGGCACAGGCGGCGGTAGTCAAACGATGACCAGCTCCAGGGGAGCCTGTAGCGGACCGCTCCGTGAGGCGTCGTGAACCGCATGTACGGGATCTCCTGGCAGATCGCCTCACCGAGACCGAGCGCGTTCAGCCACGGAGTCGGCGCCGCGCACGCCGAGGTGACGCGCTCGCCGATCTCGTAGCGGTCGATGAGCAGGACCGAGGCGCCGCACCCCGCCAGCTCCCGGGCGACCGCCAGACCGGCGAAGCTCGCGCCGCAGATGAGGACGTCGACGGTCGTGCCCTCAAGCGAGTGGCGCTGCCCGCCTCGCGTCGTGGCCGGCGTGGTCACCGGCGGTCTCCAGACGCCCCCGGGCAGGAAGCTGCGCTCACGGTGCCGGCCCGCCGGCGAACCGGACGCCCCCACGGCGGCTGGGCGACAGCGCGGCCACGGCAATCCCGCCCAGCTGTCGGGTCGAGACGCGCACCGGGTGAGCGAGGACGTCATAGTCGAGCGCCTCGACGCGATCGAGGATCCGCTCGTAGACCGAGCGGGCGAGCATGACGCCCGGACGAACCGAGGGATGCAGGGCCTCGTTCAGGATGGCCGTGTTGGCGAACATGCGCCGCGTGCGCTGCACCTCGGCCGCCAGGACCGCGCGCAGGCCGTCGGTCATCCGCCGGCGCGCGATGTCCTCCCCGCTCGCGCCGTGGGACGCGAGCTCATCCGCCGGGAGATAGATCCGATCGAGCTCGTAGTCCTCGCGTACGTCGCGAATGAAGTTCGTGAGCTGAAAGGCGATGCCGAGCTCCGCCATGGTCCCGTGCAGCTCGGCGGGAGCGTCGAGCAGGGGGGCGATGATCAGCCCCACCGCCCCCGCGCTTCCGAGGGCGTAGCGATGAAGCGCGGCTCGCGTGTCGATGCGCACCGGACCGCAATCGACGCGCATCGAGTCCATATAGATCGAGAGCTCGTCCAGCGGCAGGCGGTGGCGACGTCCCGCGTCGACCAAGGCCGCGATCACCGGATGGCGGGAGAAACCGGTCGCCCGGCCGCGTTCCAGCTCGGCCTGCCAGTCGTCGAGCGCCCGCCGGCGCGCCGCGGGATCGGCGGGGCGGCCGGGGCCGTCGACGAGCTCGTCGGCCCCGCGCACGAACCCGTACAGGGCGTGCACGGCAGGCCGGACTTCACGCGGAAGCCGCAGCGTCGCCCAATAGTAGGTCGGGTCGTGACGGCGCTGCATCCGCCGACACGTGCGATACGCCACACGGAGATCGGCGTCCGTGCTCAGGAATCGATTCGCAGCCGGCATCCGGAGATTCTCTCAGGAGCTGCCTGCCCTGTGCCGTGGCTCACCACGGTCGCGCTTTCATCCCGGCCGGCTTGCGCCTCGGCCCGCCGCACCGCCTCCTCGAAGCCGTCGCTGGCGATCACCTGCTGAAACGCCCGGATGACGGGGCGGAGACTGATGAGGCCGACGCGCGCCTGGGCGCCAAGCGCCTGGACGCGGATCTCCGCCCGCAGCACCGCTCCGCCGGATGCCACAGGCTCGACCCAGTTGGCGAACAGCACCCGCGCGGTCCCGCTCACCGACCAGCTTCGGAACACCTCGGGGTCGCTGAGCTGCGGATAATCCCTGTGCAGCGTCCAGATTCTCCCCACCAGCCCCGACAGGAGCCCACGCTCCTGATCTCCGACCAGGACGAGGAACGGGTCCTGACGAAACAGGCTGTCGAAGGAGAGATCCGGGGGCAGCCCCGGAATCCTCCAGCGGACGAGCCGGCCCAGCATGCGCGTATCGCCGAATCCGACCTCGCGCGCCGCCGTCCACAGCCGGTCGGGCCCAATCCGGCTCTGGCGGCGGTGCGCGACGCGAACCGTCGGGGAGGGGAGCCAGTGATCGAGGTCAAACAAGCGATTGCCACCGTACAACGACCATCGAAGCAATATAGCCTGTTGAAGAATCATCCACAGCTTGTTGAGGTCCCGGCTCCCGCTTCGAACTACATAGGTCCTGTCCGTCGGCTCACACGTCCTGGTAGACGGTGATCTCCTCGCTGTAGAACTCGATCGCCGCGCGTCCCTGCTCGTGGGGGCCGTAGCCGGACTCCTTGGATCCGCCGAAGGGCACGTGCACATCCGCCCCGGCCGTCTGCGAGTTGACGTGCAGGATCCCGGCCTGGAGCTCGTCGACGCAGCGCTGGGCGGTCACCAGGCTGGTGGTGAAGACCGACGCCGCGAGCCCGAACGGAACGCTGTTGGCCCGCTGGATGGCCTCCTCGATCGACTGGAAGCGATACAGGGACGTGACCGGTCCGAACACCTCCTCGCGGGACAGGAAGGCGTCGTCGCCCACGTTCTCGAACACGGTGGGAGACACCAGGTAGGCGTCGGGGTCGGCCCGCTCGCCGCCGGCGATGATCGTGCCGCCCTCGTCTCGTCCGCGGGCGATCCCGGACATCACGCTGTCGAACTGGTCCTCGTTGACGATCGGCCCGACCTCGGTGCTCTCGTCGGCGGGATCGCCGACCTTGCCCTCCTCGATGCGGGCCAGCAGCCGCTCGCGAAACTCGTCGTAGACGTCGTCCTGCACGAGCATCCGGCGGGTCGACGTGCACTTCTGTCCCGCCGACCAGAAGGCGCCGGAATAGGCGGCCTGCACCGCGGCGTCGAGCTTGGCGTCACCGGCGACGATCAGCGGGTTGTGGCCGCCGAGCTCCAGCTGGACGCGCTTGCCGAGGCTGGCGGCACGGTCGCGGATCCCGTGGCCGACCGGACCTGAGCCGGTGAACGAGATGGCGCGCACCCGCGGGTCGTTGACCAGGGGATCACCGGCCTTGGAGCCGGTCCCGATCACCATGTTCAAGACTCCCGCCGGAAGCTCTGCCTCCTCCAGGGCCCGCGCCAGATGAAGGCCGGTCACGGGGCTGTTCTGGGCGAGCTTGAGGACCACGGTGTTGCCGTAGGCCAGGGCCGGGGCCAGCTTCCAGGCGGGGATCGCCGCCGGGAAGTTCCAGGGCGTGATCAGCCCCACTACCCCCACCGGGCGCCGCCGGGTGTAGACCAGCGATCGGGCCGCCGACTGCTCGTACAGCTCGCCCTGGGGGCGCCAGCCCTCGCCGGAGAAGAAGCGCAGGATCGCCGCGGCCCGCCCGGCCTCGACGCGGGACTCGCGCAGCGGCTTGCCCATCTCCCGGGTCATGTCCTGCGCGATCTCCTCCACCCGGCCTTCGATGACGTCGGCGGCGCGGCGCAGGAAGTCCCCGCGCTGCGCGGCCGCCAGCCCCGACCACTCCTTCAGCGCGCCCTGAGCGGCCTCGGTTGCCGCCTCGATGTCGGCGGCGCTGGAGCTCGGGAACTCGCCGATGACCTCCGAGGGACGCCAGGGGTTGTGGCGCTCGAAGGTCGAGCCGTCCTTGGACGGCGTCCACTCGCCGGCGATGAAGTTGGCCGGGCGAAGCTCGGCTGCGGTGTCAAACATTGGCTTTCACCTCTCGTGAGGGTTTCGATTCAGAGCTCGCGCCCACCGGATTACGCAGGACTCCGATCCCGGCGATGCGGATCTCCACCGACATACCCGCCTCCAGCGTCACCTCGTCGGAGGGAACGATGCCGGTTCCGGTGAGCAGCACGCTGCCGGCGGGTACCGGGTTGTCGCGGCGCAGGAAACCGGTCAGCTCCGACAGCGACCGGCACATGCTCTCGGTCGAGGTCCGGTCCTCGAACAGAGTCTCGCCACAAGCATCGAAGATCCGCAGCTCGATCTCGTACTGCTCATTCCAGTCCGGCGGTACCAGCAGCGCCGGCCCCAGCGCGCAGGCGCCCGCGTAGATCTTGGCCTGCGGCAGATACAGCGGATTGGCGCCCTCGATGTCGCGCGAGGAGACATCGTTGCCGACCGTCACCGCCAGCGGAGACGCGTCCTTGCCGAGCACCACCGCGAGCTCGGGCTCGGGAACCGTCCACGAGGCGTCGCCGCGGGCGGCGATCTCCGCGCCCGGCCCGACGGTCCGCCGGCTCGCCGCATCCTTGAGAAACAGCTCGGGACGATCGGCGTCGTAGATCAGGTCGTAGACGTCGCGGCCCTGGCTCTCGGCCCGCCGGGCCTCCCGGCTGCGCTCGTAGGTGACCCCCGCCGCCCACGTCTCGGGCGCCTGGACAGGGACGAGCAGCCGCCAGGGCTCGGCGACCGCGACCGCCTCCTCGTCGCCGATCGGCACCCGGTCGACCGCCTCCGGTAGCTGGCCGGCTTCCAGGATCCCCACCATGTCATCGCCGGCCAGCACCTCGAGCTCGCCCTCGGCCACCACGCCGACATGTGCCGCCCCGCTTGCGTCGGCCACGCGCGCCAGCCGCCTGCCCGCCAGGACGCCGCTCATCATGACGAGCCCATTCCAGCCCAGGCGCCCCCGCGCGGCAGCGTGGCCACGACCTTCACCTCGGTCATCTCGCAATCGCTCATGACTGACTGGCTACCCACACCAACCGGGAGACGAACCTGCCCGAGTAGCGTCAGACGATCGCGGCCGGACGGACCATCGACCCGGTCGCGCCCTCGATCTTCAGGGGAAGGCAGACGAACGCGCAGCGGTAGGCGCGGTCGGCGGCCATCTCCTCGAGGTAGGCGTACTCGAGCAGGTGGACGCCGGCGCGGCGCAGCAGGTACTCGTGAACCGGCTGGGGGTGGCTGTCGCTCGCCGATGGAATCTGCTCCACGGTCGGCGTGTCCGAGGCGACGAGCACGACGTCGTGCTCCCGGTGCAGGTGCATGGCGGCGTCGAGGTTGATGCCCGCGCCCGCCAGGCGCTCGTACTCGGCGACGTCCGGCCAGACCGACATGGCGCCGGTGCGTACGAGAACGGCCTCGCCCCGGCGCAGCGGCGTGCGCTGCCTGGCCGCCACCTCGGTGAGCTCGGCCGACCCGACGCCCTCACCGCCCGGAAGCGCCGGCACGCCGCGGTAGCCGGCGACGTCGAGCAGCGTGGCGGAGACGACGATCGGCGCAATGCTCGCGGCGTCACAGCGCAGCGCACCATGATCGCCCAGATGGTCGTCGGGATCAAAGCCTCCGAACCACCCCTCCCCCTCGCGCACGATGTGGCACAGCGCGTCGATGTGGGTGCCGATGTGCATGCTGGAGATCACCAGCTCGGTGACGAACCTGAACCCGTCGCGGTTGCGCTCGCCTGACACGTCCGGAATGTCGCCCTGCACCACCTCTCCGCGCGGGCTGCGAAACGTCGACAGCTGAAACGGTGGATGCCCCTCCCAGCGGTGCATGCCGGGGAACCGGCCCGCGTCCAGGTCATAGATGCGGCCCGTCGACACGCTCCCCAGGGCCGCGAGCACCTCGCCGGGCCCGAGCTGCGCGACGCGCCCCTGCTCGGAGGGCTCAGGTCGCCGTGGCATGCTCTTCCGAAGATTGGCGACGGGCGCCGTCCGGGCCGGCCGGACCCGCGTGGTCCGGGGACTCCGCGGCCTCCTCGGCCTCCTGGAAGTCGAGGTCTCTGCCCTTGGTCTCCACGCCGGCGATGATCATCGGCAGCGGCATGATCAGCAGCAGCGCGGCCTGCACGATCCACCACGTGTTCCAGCCGATGTGAGCCTGCAGCTGGGTTCCCCATTCCGCCGACAGCGTGTAACCCAGCAGCCACCCTCCAACCCAGGTGAACCCCATCCCCGTCCCCCGCAACCGGGTCGGGAACAGGACCGGGAAGTAGCCGGAGACGAGCGCCCACATGCCCTGGCGACCGAAGCCGGCCAGGAACAGGAAGATCGCACCCAGGACGATCCCGGTGGTCTTGGAGGTCTGCCAGATCAGGATCGTGAACGGCACCGAGAGCAGAACGATGGGCCACAGGCGCTTGGCCGACACCCGGTCCATGAACCAGCCACAGGCGATCGTCGAGACGATGATCGCCACCTCGTAGGCGTAGGTGATCCCGGTCCCGCCTCCATATTGGTGGCCGATGTCCGAGTACCACTTGGGATACAGGAAGTCCCAGGTTCCCTGCGGCGCCCCGATGGCGATGAACAGACCGACCGCCAGCAGGGTCAGCTTTCGCTGCCGCCCGGCCAGCAATCCCCTGAGGTTCTCCCGTACCTCGCCGATCCGCCGGGCGCTCTGGTGCTCGACCGCCCGCTTCCAGTACGGCGACTCCTCGACCTTGAGCCGCACCACGTAGGTGACGGCGGCAAACGCGAACGACGCGAAGTAGGCCGCTCTCCAGCCCAGGTTCTGGGGGGCGCCGAAGGTCGCGGCGAACGTGTTGGCCAGGCCATATCCGATCCCCACGGCCGCCTGAGTGCCCGCGAGCATGAGCGAGCGGTGGCGCCGGGGCGCCACCTCGGCGAGGATCGAGAGCCCGAGGATCCACTCGCCGCCCGAGAAGACCCCCGCGAAGAAGCGGATCAGCGCGAACTCGAGCTGGGTCTGCGCAAACCCGGTCACGCCCGTGAGCACGATCGTGCCCAGGATGCTGTACATGAACGCGCGCCGGCGCCCGATCCACAGATCGCTGAAATACCCGAGCACGAGCGCCCCGAGCGCGAGCCCGGCCGAGAAGATGAAGAACACGTTGCCGACGAAGGTGGTGCTGGAGTGCAGCGCGGGAGCGATCTGCTTTTGCAGAAACGCGCTCAGCTGCAGGTCCAGCGTCGTGACGACCCATCCGAGGACCGTCGTCGTGAGGACGATCCAGACCTGCCGGGGGATCCGCTCGGGCTCCCTGTCGGCGCTGACCTCTCCTGCGCCTGACTGACCGGTCATGGCTCCCTTCTCTTGCACTGGGCACCACTTACCCCGGTAGGCCACGGATTAGCGAAAGGTCTGCGTGCGCTGACACACCCCGGGCTGGTGGGCGCGGGAGGCGTTTCTCCGTTGCCCAGGCTGGGCAGATCAAGACCCATGAGGAGTGGCGGATGAGCACGCCGACGAGCGGTGACTTCGACGGACTCGCGGCGCTGGTGACCGGCGGCGGCTCGGGCATCGGACAGGCGGCGGCGGCACTGCTTCGCCGACGGGGCGCCGATGTGGCGGCCCTGGATCTGGATATCTCCGACGTCGGCTCCGGGATCGTCGGCGTCACCGGCGACGTAAGCGACTCCGAGTCGGTCGCGGCGGCGGTATCGGAGGTCGTGGAGCGATTCGGCCGGCTCGACGTCCTGATCAGCAATGCCGGCATCGGCGCCCAGGGAACGGTCGAGGACAACCCCGAGGAGGAGTGGCGCAACGTCTTCGACGTAAACGTGCTGGGGATGATGCGCGTGGCCCGCTGCGCGCTCCCTCACCTGCGCGCGTCTGACCACGCCGCGATCGTCAACACGTCATCGGTGGCCGCGATTGCCGGCCTGCCCCGGCGAGCCCTGTACTCGGCCTCCAAGGGCGCGGTGTTCGCTCTCACCCTGGCCATGGCCGCCGACCACATCGGCGACGGGATTCGGGTCAATTGCGTCACCCCGGGCACCGCGGACACCCCCTGGGTGCAACGGCTGCTGGACGCCGCCGACGACCCGGAGGCCGAGCGCGCCGCCCTGGAGGCCCGCCAGCCCCTGGGGCGGCTGGTCAGCGCCGACGAGGTCGCCGCGGCGATCGCTTACCTGGCCAGCCCGCTCAACGCTTCGACGACGGGCACCGCGCTCGAGGTCGACGGCGGCATGACCGGGCTGCGCCTGCCGAGCTGACGGCATGCGTGCCGGCTCGCTGATCCCGTCTGGGCTCGGGCTCGGGGGAGCGGCCATCGGCGGGCTCTACGAGGCCGTGGACGAGGAGGAGGCGCGCGCGACGGTGCGGCGTGCGCTGCAGCTCGGGCTGCGGTACCTGGATACCGCCCCCCATTACGGGCTCGGCGTCTCCGAGCGCCTGATCGGAGAGGCACTCGCCGGCGTAGCACGGGATTCCTACGTGCTCTCGACCAAGGTCGGGCGGCTGCTTCGCCCCCTCGCGCCCGGGGAGACAGCGCCCGACGAGGGGTTTGTCGCGGATGGCTCGCTGAAGCGCGTGTTCGACTTCTCCGGTGACGGCATCCGGCGATCGGTGCACGAGAGCCTCGAGCGCCTGGGACTGGATCGTGTCGACATCCTCTACCTTCACGACCCCGACGAGCACGAGGCCGAGGTCTACGAGACCGGCTTCCCGGCGCTCGCCGAGCTGCGATCCGAGGGGGTGGTCCGGGCGATCGGCGCCGGCATGAACCAGGCCGAGATGCTCACCCGGTTCGTCCGCCGCCTCGATCTTGACCTGGTGCTCGTGGCCGGTCGCTACAGCCTGCTGGACCAGAGCGCGCTTGCCGAGCTGCTTCCGGCCTGCCACGAGCGGGATGTGGGAGTGGTCGTCGGCGGCGCCTTCAACAGCGGTCTGCTCGCCGATCCCGGCGCCGATTCCCATTTCGACTACGGGGACGCCCCGCCCCAGCTCGTCGATCGAGCCCTGGCGATGCGCGACGTCTGTGCGGCCCACGACGTCAGGCTCGCCGCGGCCGCCCTCCAGTTCCCGCTCGGCCATCCCGCCGTCGTGTCGGTGCTGGTCGGGGCTCGGTCGGCGCGGGAGATAGACGAGAACGCGAGCGCCTTCTCGGCGAAGGTTTCGGCCGATGTCTGGGAGGACCTGCAGGCCTCGGGCCTGCTCGACGCCGGCGTTCCCGTCCCCTCCGCCCAGGTCGATTGATGGACCAGGGGATCGTCGACGCCCACCACCACCTCTGGAGCCCGGAGCGCTGGTCCTATCCGTTCCTCGATGAACCGGAGTACGCGCCGATCCGGCGTGAGTTTGGGCCCGATGACCTCGCCTCGACTGTCACGCCGCACCACGTCGTCCAGACGATCGTGGTCCAGGCGGCCCGCGATCCCGCCGAGACCGAGCACTTGCTCGACATCGCCGCCTCGACGCCGCTGATCGCCGGCGTCGTCGGCTGGGTCGAGTTCGATTCCGACGACGTCTCGGCACAGCTCGACCTGCTGCTGTCACGCTCGGACGGAACGCTGCTGCGCGGGGTCCGGGCGATGGCGCAGGACCATCCCGACCCCGGTTGGCTGGGCTCGGACGCCGTCGTCCGGGCGGCGCGCGCGGTGGGCGCGGCCGGGCTGGTCTGCGAGCTCCTGATCCGCCCCCGGCAGGCGACGGCGGCGCGCGCGCTAGTCGGTCGCCTCCCCGACGTCTCGTTCGTCATCGACCACGCGGGCAAGCCGCCGATCGCGAGCGGGACGCTCGAGCCGTGGAGGGCGGCCATCCGCGGCCTCGCGGGCCTGCAGAACACCGCCTGCAAGGTGTCGGGACTGATCACCGAGGCGAGCTGGAGCTCGTGGACGGCGGATCAGATCGCCCCGTTCGCCGACGTGGTCGCCGACGCCTTCGGCGAGGACCGGCTCCTGTTCGGGTCTGACTGGCCGGTCTGCCTGCTCGCCGGCGACTACTCGGAGGTGATCGAGCTCGCCCGGGAAGTCCTCCAGGGGGCTGGCGCGCAGAAGGTGTTCGCCGAGAACGCGCGCCGGGTCTACAAGCTCTCGGATTAGCTGCCGGTGGCCTGGGGTAGCGCACCTGCGGTAGGAGAGGTCGGAACAGGAGCACGGTCATGGCTACCCGTCCACAGGCCGACAAGCAGCCGCTCAAGGAGCGGCTGCTGGAGATGTCGGCGATCCCGACGATGCGACGCGAGGGCTACTACATCGTCGTGCTCGTGGTCACGGCCCTGGCCGGACAGCTGTTCGCCTCCTATGACTTCAACCTGCTCGTCCTCACGATCCCGAATATCACCAAGAGCCTTGGTCTGAGCTCGACTCAGGTGGGCGCGCTGGTGTTCTTCATCTACGGCGGCGAGTTCCTGATCACGATGTTCGCCGGTTACGCGATGGACCGCCTGGGCCGCAAGCTCGTATGGCAGTTCAACCTGGCCGGCACAGCCATATTCACCGGCCTCACCTACTTCGTGGCCAACTACACCGAGCTGGTGATCATCCGGACGATCGCGGGCTCGTTCGCCGTGGCCGAGTTTGCGATGGCCGCCGTGCTGGTCAGCGAGCAGACCCCGGCCCGGGCGCGCGGCTTTCTGTACTCGGTCGTCAACGGCGGCTATGCCCTGGGCGTGCTTCTGGCCTCAGCCGTCTACTCGCTGGTCATCGGCCTGGGCTGGCGCGAGGTGTTCGCCTTCGGCGTGATCCCGATCGTCGTGCTCATCTTCGCCCGCCGCTGGCTGCGGGAATCGAAGCGCTGGGAGCACATGAAGGAGGTCAAGGAGGCCAAGCAGGAGGGCGACGAGCAGACCGTGCGCGAGAAGGCCGACCGCTACGACATCGACCTCGAGGAGGTCGACCAGCCAACCGTCAAGCAGCTGCTCAGCACGGCGGGACTGGTGCGCCGTCAGCTTCTGCTGTTGACCGGCGTGTGGTTCTTCTACGCCTCCGCTTACGTCGCCACCAACGTCTACATCACCTACTGGCTCACCCACTACGCCGGATGGTCAGGAGGCGAGGCGGCGACGCTGCTCCTGGTGGCCGGCGGGATCGGCTTCTTCTTCTACGTGATCGGCGGAGCGCTCGGCGAGCTCTACGGACGCAAGGAGATCATGACCGCGGCCGGTGTCACGGTGGCTCCGTTGAACCTCATCTTCTACTTCGTCTCCTTTCACAACAAGCACTTCAGCATCGTGGTGTTCATCGTCTGGTTCTTCATCTTCCAGGCGACCAACGGAGTCTGGTCAGGAGCCGGCCAGGGCTACTGGCCCGAGAGCTTTCCGACCCGCGTGCGGGGCACCGCGGTGGGATGGCTCGGGGCGATGTTCGCCGCCGGAAATCTCGTGGGCGCGGGCATCTGGACGATCATGATCGGCAGCGCCGGCCCGACCGCCACCTGGCTGGTGGTCGGCGTGGGGCTCGCCATCGGCCAGTACCTCACATTCGCGCTCAAGCACATCGATCCCAACCAGGAGCTCGAGGAAGTCGTCACCTGAGGCGGTCTCGGGGACCGCGAGACTGTCACCCGCCTCAGGGAGCCGGCTCCGAGGAGGTTGACCCGGGCTCCTCGCCGAAGATGAGCCGCGTCGCCCGTATGCGGCTGCGATCCGTCCGGGCGAAGTAGGCGAGGACGATCGCGCCCAGCACCATCCAGACGACGATCACGTACGGGGCGTAGCTCGCCGGGGCGGCCAGGGGCTGGATGCCCAGGCCGGCGAAATCGATCCCGAAAGCGGCCAGCAGAACCGGGATGAACAGCACCGAGCCGGCGAGCGGCACCAGCAGATGCAGCAGGACGTTGAACTCGTCGCGATGCTCGCGCAGGTAGAACACCGCGCAGCTCACGCCGGTGCAGATGTAGATGAGGACGATCAGGACCGTCGAGATGGTCCCCTGCAGGGCGAGCGCCTTGAGCGGGGCGCCGAGCGCGAAGCCCAGGATCAGGGCGTAGCTGATCGCCAGCACCGCCTGGACATGGACTGCGACCGAGGGGGTGTCGTACCTCGGGTTGATCCGGGTGAGGACCCGGGGCAGCATGCCGATCCGGCCCAGCGAGAAGCCCACCCGGGTGGTGGCGACCGAGCTGGCGTTGGAGCCGGCGATCGCGGAGTTGACCAGCGCGATGACGACGACGATGAAGCCCAACCCCCACACGGTGTAGGAGATCGACGACCACGGATCGCCGCCGTTGAAGGTGGTGAAGCCGCTCATCCGCGCCGGCCCGAAGTACACCGTCACCGCGTAGTAGCAGAACAGGTAGAAGACGCCGATGCTCAAGCAGGCCAGCAGGACCGCTCGGGGGATTGCACGCTTCGGGTTGCGCGCCTCCTCGCCCAGGGGGGCGGCGGCCTCGAAGCCGATGATCCCGAACACGGCATACAGGACGCCGGGCACGAGCGATCCCAGACCCTTCTGGTTGTGCTCGTGCGGGTTGAACACCGAGAGCGTGTTGTGGGCGCCGGCGTGGGCGATCAGCGTGATCGCCAGGGCGATGAACACGATGATCTCGAACACGCCGAGGACCACGCTGGCCGCCGTCGACAGCCTGATGCCCCGGTAGACCAGCGTCCACACGGCGACCCCACCGAGCACGGCCGCCGGCGCCCAGGTCCAGGTCGGCCATCCCAGATGCGTGTGCAGGGCGCTCTCGACGACGATGCCCAGGATCAGCAGTCCGCCCGGCGCCACGACCACCTCAGCCATCATGAACGCCCAGCCGACCAGGAAGCCCACGCTCGCCCCCAGCCCGCGCGCGTTGTAGGTGTACAGACCGCCGGCGGACGGCAGGTGCTTGGCCATCTGACCGATCGTGATCGCGATCAGCAGGCAGAGCCCCAGTCCGACGAGCACCGCCAGCGGGGTGGCCCCGCCGGCATACTGGGCGGCGAACAGGATCGAGAAGGCCACCGAGGCGGCCGGCGCCATGTTCGCCACCGACTGAAAGACGACCGGCACGACGCCGACGGCGTCTGCCGAGAGCTTGCCCGCGGTCGTTTCGCGAGCCGAGGTCTGGCTACCTCCGTCAGGCATCGCCTTGAATGACTTCCCGCCCCACGGCGTCGCAAGCGTTGATTTGCCGGCGCCGGCGGCGCTGGCCCACCTGAGCAGGCTCAGTCTCTGCGACGCAGCCTCACCTGGGTAAAAGCGGCTTCTGTCAGATGTGTCGCCGCGCAACCGTCGGCCGCGAGCCGGCTGGTGAGGCCGGCGTGGGATGTTGGTAAACCGACCGGAGTGATGATCCTGTCGCCGTGTGTCGCGTTCCGCTGACGCCGGTCATCGAGGTTTCGAGCTCCTCCCTCCGCGTCATCGAATTCGCAGGAACTCACTGCGCATCAGCGGGAACCCCGACGAGGCACCCGGCTCCCGCGCTGGCCAGGTGAGCTTTCTGGTACGGTCGGCGCTCCAATCAGCGCACGGGGAACGCGAAATATGAGAACTGATGTAGCCGCCCCGCAGATGAGATCAGCCCGTTCGGCGACCCTTCTTTTCCTGGGGTTGGTTCTCGCGCTGATCCTTTTCGCCGCGCCACCGGGGACCGCGAGTGCCTCTGGCCAGCCCACCACCATCGCAGCCTCCACCCCGCCCCCGGCCGACGGTGGGAAAGGGCCCGAGCACATCGCCGGCACCAAGGTCAACACGCCCGCGGCGGCTGCCTGGGCGTTGGCCAACGTGTTCGGCACGAACAATGGCTTCGGCGACGACTGCACCGACTTCGCCTCCCGAGCGCTGGCCATCGGGGGTGGTGACCTGGAGACGCTGCTGTTCGATCGAAGCACCAGCAACGACCATTACTGGTACTACTCGACGTATAGGTTCGGGCGGTGGTACAGCCATTCGTGGAGCGTGGCGTACGACCTGGCGGTCCATCTCAACCTGATCGGCAGCTCCTGGATCAGGCATTGGAGAGACGCCCGGCCGGGTGACCTCATCTTCGCCGACTGGAAGGGATCGAGCTTTGCGAAGATCTCACATGTCGGCATGGTGACCGGGATGCTCAACGGGCAGCCACTGATCACTCAGCACACGCCCAGCCAGCGCAACATCACGCTGCATTACTGGTTCAAGCACGAGGGTCCTCGCGTGCACGTCTGGATAGCCGTTCCACACGTCGGCTGACGCCGGTGTCGCGCAGCCACCCCTCCGTAAGCCGCTTCCCGAAGTAGCCGGCGGCCGTACGCCCGCGACCCTCCAGGCCGGGCCCATTTTGCGCTCGCCCTGTCTGCCGTCAGCGCAGCCGGTCCTGCCCACCGGGTTCGATGCGCTGATAGCGCTGCTCCGCACCGCACCAATCGACCTGAGTTGCCGTCAGCGGTGTCTCTGGACGAGCACGCGCTATTCGAGCCCGTCCTCGAATCAGAACGGCGTTGACTCTGGGTGCCGTCTGGAGTAAAAGCGGCTTGCGTCAGATGTGCTGCCGCGGACCGTCGGCTGCGAGCCGGCTGGTGAGCCGCGCGTGGGGTGTTGGTAACCGACCGGAGATGCAACTTCGTGCACGTTCTTTCCGAGACTGCCCTCGAGCCGAAGGCTCCCTCCGACCTTCTCGACGACCTAGGGCAGCGAGCCGGAGTCGGCTTCGGGAGCGACCACGGCTTCACGACGACCTGTCGAACACGGGCCGAGAGCGGTCCGCCGCGGGCGTTGCCCGGCTGGCGACGGCGACTGGCTGGAGCGCTGGCGGGGCTGCTGGCGGCGGTCGTCTGTCTCGCTTCGACCGCCGGTAGCTCGGCCGCCACGCCGCCGGCCGGCGCCGCCCAGCAGCTTGCCGACAAATACGCGCCCATCGTGATGGTGCGCTCTCAGGACAACGGCCTGTGCGACAGCTCCGAAGAGCAGTACGCGCCACCCACTGCGGTCGAGTCCGTCCTCGACGATCCCAAGGTAAGGCTGCTCCTTCACGAATCCGGCGGAACCCGCTTGGTCAAACGCGCTCCCGGCGTTGCCGACCTGGCGGGATTGGGCGCCGGCTACTACCTCGATCTTCCGGGCGACCCGCTGAACCCGGGCTGTAAGTTCGCCAAGGATTTTGCGGCCCTCAAGCGAGCCGGTGACGCCCCCGCCGTCACCTACGCCCATATCGCCCGCCAGCCTGGCCATTCCGGATTCGCCCTGCAGTACTGGTTCTTCTACTACTTCAACCAGTTCAACGACCTCCACGAGGGCGATTGGGAGGGCATGCAGATCGCTTTCGGCGTCGCCACGCCGGACCAGGCGCTCACCGGCTCGCCGACCGAGATGGTCCTGTTTCAGCACAGCGGCGGCGAGCACGCCGGCTGGGATGACCCCAAGGTCGAGAAGCAGGGCACACATCCGGTCGTCTACTCCGCCGCGGGTTCGCACGCGACGTTCTACGGCTCGGCGCTCTACCTCGGCAACGGACAGGGCGGCTCGGGCGTGGGGTGTGACAACACCACCAAGCCGGTGACCGCGGTCAGGCCGCGAGCCGTCCTGTTGCCCGACGAGCCTCCCGCGCGCGGGCGATTCGCCTGGCTGGACTTCACGGGCCGCTGGGGACAGCGGGAGGCCGGCTTCAACAACGGACCCGCGGGGCCGAGCACCAAGACGGTCTGGCGCGAGCCGTTCACGTGGATGGACGGGACCCGATCCGCCAGCCCGACCGTTCCCGGGGGAGCACTGGTCGGGCCCTCGGTCGCCACCGCATTCTGCGGCGCGGTCGCGCAGGTCACCGGCTTCCTGAACCTCGCCGCCAGCACGTCTCTGGGCGCCCTCGGCGTCGCCGTCGGGCTGCTGTTGCTGATCCTGGTCCCGGCCTGCCTGACAAGGTGGCGTCCCTCTGCGGTCGAGCCGATGCGCCAGGCGCGAGGCCTGGGTCAATTGCTGCTGACCGCCGCGCGCCTCTACCGGCGCCACGCCGCGACGCTGCTGCTGATCGCGCTCGCGTCGCTGGCCATCCTCGGCGCTGTGAACGGGATCGAGCTGCTGATCCGGCGCGCCCTCGGAGTGCAAGCCTCGAGCTTCAGCTTCGCGGGTGCGGGTAGCGGGATCGAGATCTCGACCTCGGCCGGGATAGGGCGAGCCCTTGCCACGCCGGTTGCCTCCGCGGCGGTGATCGCCTTCATGCGAGACCTGGAGCGAGGCCCGAAGGCGAGCTTTGCCACGAGCTGGATCGAGGTCTGGCGCCGCCTCTGGCGCCTGGTCGCCGTAGAGCTGCTCGCGACGCTCCTGGTGGTCCTGCTCATGATCACGATCATCGGAATCCCATACGGGCTCAAGAAGTACGTCGATTGGCAGTTCGCACAGCAGGAGGTGCTCTTCGAGGACCGCTCGATCCGGGAGGCCCTGCACCGGAGCACGGACAGGGTGCGAAGACACTGGTGGCATACGGCCGCGGTCGCCATCACCTTCTGGGTGCTCGCTCAGATTCCGGGACCGGTGCTCGGCTTTGCGCTCCTGTTCACCACACTTCCGGTCACTACCGTGAACCTGGTCGGCTCGGCCATCTTCTTCCTGATGATCCCCTATGTCGGCGTGGGGCGCACGCTGCTCTACCTCGATCTCGCCGCTCGCAAGGAGACCGAGGCGGTCGCGGCGCGGCCGGTCATTGCGCCGGCGCCGGCCACCTGAGTCTCGCCGCAGGGACGACGATCTCGCCGAACTGCTCGGTCATGTTCATCGTGTGCTGTCGAGCGGTGACAGCGGCGGCGATCGCGTCTCGCTGATCCTGATTGGTGCGGCCGGGCAGGCCTTCCAGGCCCAGTGACGCCAGGCCCGCCCGGCTCCAGCGAGCTCGGCTTGTCCGACCTCGCGCGCCAAGCCAGCGAGTCCACGAAGCCGTCGGGAACACCTCTATGACATCGAAGCTGAGCGATTCCAGGGCAGCGAAGAGCGCGAGGCCGTCTCGGACCCATGCGTAGTAGTCGCTCTCCCCGATCGACCGGGCGTCGGGCGTCCACCGGATTCCGCAGACGGCCTTTTTGAGCAGGATCTCACCGGGGCGGGCGGTCTCACCGTCCGCGGCGCAGCCCCGGGGACTGTCGATCCCGACGAGGGTCGGCGTCTCGCTCTTGACAAGCTCGATGACGTCGCCGACGCACAGTCGCGCCGCAAGCGCCACGAGCCGGCGATCGTCGACTACGGCGATGTCGAAGCCCTTGCGTTGTGCGCCCACGTCGACGCCGAGCCAGCGGGACATGACCGAGAGCATCGCAAGGATGAAGCGCGGGTAGACCGGATAGGCGTCTCGGGTGCGCTGGTGGGAGCGCGAACCCGCTCGGGAAGATCGGCTCGGGGTCTGGAAAAGCCGGGTCGGTCAACTCGGTCCTGATGAGTTTGGGATTGAGCGGGAATAGTTAGAGCAACTACCAACAGGAAGACGGAGAGGAAGACGCGTGAGCGAGATCATCGACGCTCCCGAGGTGCGACGTGCCCATCGCAGCGAGCTGGACCCGCTGAGCTTCTTGTGGCGCAGCGAGTCCGTGTACCCGGACAAGATCGCCGTCGTCCACGAGGACCGGCGCTACACGTACCGCGAGTTCGGCGAGCGCGTGCGCCGCCTGGCCTCCGCCCTGCGCGACGCCGGTCTGCAGAAGGGCGACCGCGTCGCCTTCATCGCCCCCAACGTCCCGGCGCTCCTGGAGGCCCACTACGGCGTACCGGCGGCCGGCGGCGTCCTGGTGGCGATCAACTACCGGCTCAACCCCGATGGCGCTCAGTTCATTCTCGAGCACTCGGGCGCGCGCTTCCTGTTCATCGATCATGAGTTCGAGAAGCTCGCCGAGGGCTCAGATGTCGAGCACACGATACGAATCGACGACACCGGAGAACCCGACGACCCGTACGAGGCTTTCCTCGCCGAGGGCTCCCCTGAGCCGCTGCCGACGGTCGTAGAAGACGAGGACGAGCCGATCACGATCAACTACACGTCGGGCACCACGGGACGCCCCAAGGGCGCGGTCTACCACCACCGCGGCGCCTACCTCAACGCGCTGGGTGAGGTGATCGAGACGCAGCTGACGCCGAACAGCGTGTACCTGTGGACACTCCCGATGTTTCACTGCAACGGCTGGTGCTTCACCTGGGCGGTGACCGCTGTCGGAGGTCGGCACGTCTGTTTGCGAAAGGTCGAACCCGGACGCATCTGGGACCTGATCGACGCCGAGGGCGTCACCCACTACAACGGCGCGCCGACCGTCCAGGCGTCCCTGCTCGACCACGAGCAGGCGCACCAGCTCGACCGTGAAGTCATCACCACGGTGTCCGGGTCACCGCCGACGGCGGAGCTGTTCGCGCGGCTGACCGACGTCGGGATCCGGCCGATCCACGTCTATGGCTCCACCGAGCTCTACGGGCCCTACATGATCTGTGAACGCCAGGAGGGCTGGGGCGAGCTGCCTCTGGAGGAACAGGCTCAGCTCCTCGGTCGTCAGGGGGTGAACTACATCGTGGCCGAGCCGGTCCGCGTTGTCGACGACGAGGGCGGCGAGGTGCCGGCCGACGGCGAGACGCTGGGCGAGGTCCTCATGCGTGGCAACAACGTCATGACCGGCTATTTCGACGACCCGGAGCGGACGGCGGAGACACTCGCCGACGGGTGGTATCACTCGGGGGACCTGGCGGTCCGCCACCCCGATGGCTACATCGAGCTGCGTGACCGCAAGAAGGACATCATCGTCTCCGGCGGCGAGAACATCTCAACCATCGAGGTCGAGCAGGCGATCTCCGAGCATCCAGCGGTGGCAGCCGTCGCCGTCGTCTCCATGCCGGACGAGAAATGGGGCGAGCGACCCAAGGCCTTCGTCGAGCTCGCCGACGGCGAGAACGCCTCAGAGGACGAGATCCTGGAGTTTGCCAAGGAGCATCTGAGCGGATACATGCGCCCGGCGGCCGTCGAGATCGCCGAGCTGCCCAAGACCTCCACTGGCAAGATCCAGAAGAAGGATCTGCGCGACCGGGAATGGGAGGGCCACGAGCGGCGGATCGGCTAATGGAGTCCCGCCCGGCAGCGGCGATCCCACACGCCCGCCCAGATTACAAATCCAGCGTCCGCCGGCCCTCAAAAGATCAGGAGGGCCTCCTGATGCGCGCCCGCCGGCTCCTCTCGTAGGCTGTGTCGAATGATCCGGGGCGAGATGCCGTGCGTAGGAACGATCAGGATCGACCCTGACGGCGAGCAGCTACAGCCGTTCGTACGGCCACTGGTCGATGAGGTTGTGAACCTGGAAACGGCTCTGGCGGTCTATCACTACAGAGGGGGCGACATGCGGTACATGAATGAGGGTGTTGTGGCGGCGGTGGAGGGAGCGATGGACATCATTCCTCCCCACCGCGGGGGCACGGCAGCGGCGCTTTGCGAAGCAGCGGGTGAGTTCGATGCGGCGCATGCTCAGGATGACGAGAGGGCTCGACTCCGCGAGCTTTGCGATCAGACCGAGCTCCTGCTGGATGCAGGCGACCTGCACGAAGCTTGGCGGCTGAATGCGAACGCTCGAGATCTCTCTTGGCGCGTCTACGGCGCCGCAGCGATCGGACTGAAACCAAGCGGAGATCGGTGCGCGCGGTAGGACCGCACACGCTGCCCCGGATACGCGCAGTAAGACCAGCACGGGGCCAGACCAATACGCAGACCCCGACCCGTGGTCGCCTGCTTCCTTAACGCGGGGGTTGGCGCGGGTACGCCCCGGGTACGGCAAAGGGGATGCTCGAGCCAGGAGCAGAGCTCCTCAGGATGGATGTGCCGTGCGACGATCGGGCCCCTGCCCTTGTGCGTCAAGCGCTTGGCCGGGTTACGGATACCGGCTGGGTGCTCGATGATGCAATGCTCGTCGCCAGCGAGCTGGTCACCAATGCAGTCTTGCATTCCGGCTGTTCAGAGGACCACGAGATAGAAGTTCGCGTGGGCGCCCGCTCGGAGCGTCTCCTGATCTCGGTTCGCGATCCAGGGCGCTCAGCGCAAAGCGCGGAGGTGCGTACCGGGCAGCGTTTCGGCGGCTGGGGATTGCAGATCGTGGAGCAGCTTGCCGAGCGATGGGGCTCAGAGCGAACCCATGGGTATCGCGTCTGGGCCGAGGTTGCGGCGCCGGCTGAGCCGTGAAGACGCATACCCGACGGTGATAGATTTCATCGGGCAGCCGCTATTCAACGCGCTCAGGCTTTGCGGGGAGTAGGGGGGCCATGTTTTCAGCGGGACACGAGTAGTCGGAACGGCCGCTCGGCGGACCAGGCCAACATTTGCCTCGCCCAAGGAGCGTCAGACATGGACTGTCCGCATGCCGGACCCACTCCAGACCGGAAGTCAGGCTCATGAACGACCGGCTGGCCCCCGGAAGTCTTAGCATCCAGCGATCAGAACAAGACGGAACGCTGATTCTGGCGCTCCGCGGCGAGCTCGACCTGGGCTCGACGCCAATGCTCGAAACCGAGCTCTCCGATGGGTTGTCCGATGGGGCTCGGCGGATCACGATCGACCTCGGCCAGCTCGAGTTCATGGACAGCCGGGGCCTCCATGCGCTCCTACGAGCCCAGCACGCAGCCGAGACCAATCAGATGTCTTTCTCGCTCCGACCAGGAGCCAGGCAGGTGCAGCGGCTCTTCGAGCTGACAGGCCTGGCTGGGCATTTCGCCTTCGAGGAGTGAGGACAGCTGGCGCTCTGCGGGAGCGCGAGGCGTTGCGTCTGCCCCGGGCTCCCTCGGACGTGATCTCTACAGGACCAGCGCCACAGGCTGCTCGAGGCACCGCCGGATGTCCCCGAGGAACTTCGCGGCATCCGCGCCGTACAGGATGCGGTGATCGCAGGCAAGAGTCATCGACGCGATCGGGCGGACTGCCACCTCGCCGTCCACGGCCACGGGTCGCTCACGGACCGCGCCGACGCACAGGATCGCCGACTGCGGTGCGTTGATGATCCCCTCGAATCGGTCGATCCCGAACATGCCGAGGTTGGACACCGTGAACGTGCCACCGTCCAGGTCCGCGGGCGCGACCCGTCCGGCGCGCACGCGGTCGATGAGCCGCCGCGTCTCCCGGGCGATCGCGCCCAGGGTCTTCGTGTCGGCGTCGAATACCACGGGCGCGACGAGTGACTCCTGGGCGGCGACCGCGATCGCCACGCTGACGCGCGGATGCAGCACGAAGCGCTCGTCTCCGAAGCTTCCGTTGGCGCGCGGGTGCCGGCGCAGCGCGATGGCGCACGCCTTGACGATGATGTCATTCAGCGACGGGGCAGGATCGGCCAGCGCCTTCAGCTCTGAGCGCATCCGCAACGCCGCGCTCATGTCGACATCCACCTCGAGCGCGAAATCCGGCACCGTGCCGCGTGACTGTGCCATCCGGCGAGCGATCACGGTCTGCACCCGGCTCAGCTCCTGGAATTGATCCGCGCCATCGGACCCCCCCACGTCCGGCTGCCGGGGAGCTTGCGACGGCGTCCCCTGCGCCCCACCGCCCGCCTCCGACTGAGCGGCGGCGACCACATCGACCTTGAGGATCCGCCCGTAAGGACCGGAGCCCGAAACCGCGGCGAGCTCGACGCCGAGGCCCTGGGCCACCCGGCGGGCGAGCGGCGAGGCCTTGGCCGGCACCCCGGCCGGCGCGGCCGAGAGCCGGCCGTTTCCCGCACGCTCGTTCCGCTCGGACGAAGTCGAGCCCATCGGCGCCGCCGACGTGGCCCGTGTCCGATCGGTCGTGGACATCGTCACCGGCTCCGGCTCCGCGGCCGGAGTCCGCTCACGCGCTCGGGCAAGCTCTCCGGCCTCGCCAATCACCGCGATGGCGGTACCCACGGAGACGGCGGCGCCCTCCGGGACGACGATCGCCAGCGTCCCGGAGAAGTCCGCCTCGTAGGCCATCGTGGCCTTGTCGGTCTCGATCTCCACCAGCTCCTCGCCGCGGGTGACCTCCGCACCGTCGGCCTTCAGCCAGCGGACGATCGTCCCCTCCTCCATGGAATCGGACAGCCTCGGCATGATCACGTCAGGCATGGCGACCCTCGGTGCCGGCAGCGTACGAGCAGAGTCCGGCGGCGAGGTTGCAGGTTGATCGTCTCATGATCGACATAGCTAGTAGGCAAGCGTCTGCTTGACGCCCTCGATGATCCTGCCGACGCTCGGAAGCCATAGCTCCTCCAGTGTTCCCGCGTAGGGAACCGGCGTCTCGTCGCTTCCGACCAGGAGTGGCGGCGCATCGAAGATTTCGAGCCGGTCGCCGACCATTCGGGCCACCAGGCTGGCCCCCCAGCTGCCGTCGGTGGGGCACTCCTGGGCGACGACCAGCCGGTTGGTCTTGTCCACGCTGGCCCCGATCGCCTCGGAGTCCAGTGGCACGAGGGTGCGGGGATCTATGACCTCTACCTCGACCCCCTCGCCGGCCAGGCGCTCGGCGGCCTCTGCTGCCCGGTGGCGCATCAGCTGTGTCGCCACCAGGGTGACGTCGGACCCGGAGCGCACTACCGCGGCGCGCCCCAGCGGGACCACTTCCGGTGAGTCGGCGAGCTCCCCCTTGACGTTGAACAGGTTCTTGTGCTCGAACACGAGAACCGGGTCGGGATCGTGCACCGCGGCCCGCAGCAGCCCGTAGGCATCGGCCGGGGTTCCCGGCACCGCGAGCTTGAGCCCGGGGATGTTGAGGAACCAGTTCTCGACGGGCTGAGAGTGTTGTGAGCCGAAGCCCGCTCCGGCGCCGTTGCCCATCCGAATGGTGACCGGAAGGGTGACTTGTCCCCCGGTCATGTAGCGGTACTTGGCGAGCTCGTTGGCGATTCCGTCGAAACAGACCGCTGCGAAGTCGGCAAACATGATCTCGGCCAGCGGGCGCAGGCCCATCAGGGCCGATCCGATGGCCGTTCCGATGATCGCCTGCTCCGAGATCGGGGTGTCGCGAACCCGTCGGGGGCCGAAGCGGTCGAACAGCCCCTCGGTGACCTTGAACGCGCCTCCAGCCTCACCGACGTCCTCCCCGAACAAGAAGACCCTCTCGTCCTCCTCCAGCGCGTCGGCCATCCCCCGGGTGAGCGCTTCCCTGTAGGTGACGGTGGTGCTCATGCTGAGACGTGCTCCAGTCGCGACTCGGGGCTGGGCTCGGGCCAGCTCTTGGCGCGATCGAGCGCATCGAGCACGTCTCGCTCGGCGGTCTCGCGGATCTGCTCGCAGCGCGAGCGCTCCACCCCGTCGCCGACCAGTTTCTCCTCCAGGAGCAGGATGGGATCTCGCTCCAACCATGCGTCGAGCTCTCCGGGAGGTCGATAGGTCGCGGGGTCCGATCGGGAGTGGCCTTTCTGGCGATAGGTGAGCGCCTCGATCAGGGTGGGCCCCTCGCCGGCGCGGGCGCGCTGGGCCGCTTCGGCCACCGTCGCCCGCACGAGGCCGACGTCGTTGCCGTCCACCGAGACGCCGGGCATCGCGTACGCCGCGCCCCTGTCCGCGAGGCGGTCGATCGGCGTGGTGCTGGCGATCGGCGAGTACTCCCCGTAGAGATTGTTCTCGCAGACGAAGATGACGGGCAGCTTCCATACCGAGGCCATGTTCAGGGACTCGTGGAAGGCGCCGATGTTGACGGCGCCATCCCCGAAGAAGCACAGGGTGACGTCGTCGGACTCACGGTACTGGGCGGCGAAACCCACTCCCAGCGCGATCGGGAGGTGAGCGCCGATGATCGCGAATGACCCGATCGCCCCCACGGTCATGTCGGTGAGATGCATCGACCCACCCTTGCCACCGCACAAGCCGTTGGCCTTACCGAGGATCTCGCCAAAGGAGCGATCCAGCGGAGCTCCCTTGGCCAGAACAGCTCCGTGCCCGCGGTAGGTGCAGGACATCGTGTCACTGCGGCGCAGCCCCTTGCAGGCTCCGACGGCTACCCCCTCCTGACCCTGACACAGGTGCGTGGAACCTCGCACGACCCCCTGCGCGAACAGGCGATGGCACTCCTCCTCGAAGTATCTGATCTCCAGCATCAGCCGCAGCCAATCGAGTTGCTCCTCGATCGGAGCACTGGCTGTGGTGGGGGACGATGCGCTGCTGCTGCTCATATCGACAAGCCTCCGGATAAGGGACCATCAGTACATGATCTGGCCACCGGTCACGTTGATCGTCGCGCCGGTGATATAGCGCGCGTGATCCGAGGCGAGGAACAGAACGATCCCGGCGAGCTCGTCGGGCTGCGCCATGCGGCCCAGGGGGATCATCGAGACAAACGCGGCCAGCTCCTCGTCGGTTGACCCGCCGCGCATCATCGAGGTGTCGGCGGCGCCGGGGGCCACCGTGTTGACGGTGATCTCGTCCGCCGCCAGCGAGCGAGCCAACCCGCGGCTCAGCGAGACGATGCCGCCCTTGCTGGCCGCGTACACCACCGAGCCTCCGAACCCGCCCGTCCACCAGCCCTGCGAAGTGAAGTTGATGATCCGGCCTCCAGGACCCTGCTGGCGAAACGTCCGGGCCACGGATCGGTTGAGGAAGAACGTGGTCTTGAGGTTGGTGTCGATCTGGACATCCCAATCCTCCTCGGAGACGTCCTCGATCGTCGGGCGGCGGCGCAGCACCGCGGCCAGGTGCGCCAGGACGTCCAGCCTGCCGAACGCCTGCCTGACCTTTGCGGCGAGCGCATCGTGTCCGGAGATGTCCGACAGGTCGGCGCCCAGCGCCAGATGACGGTCGGAGCTCTCCAGCCCGGTCACGAGCTGCTCGCACTGCGAACCGTCGAGGTCGACCGCCGCAACTCGCGCCCCGGCGCGGGCAAACGCGTGCACCACCGAGCGGCCGATCCCCCCGGCAGCCCCGGTCACGATCACTCCCCGATCCTCCAGCCCGAGGCTCCAGCTCACCGCGCCACCCGGTAGCGGTCGATGTAGTCGGCGTCCAGTTCCCAGCCCAGACCGGGCGCATCGGAGAGCTCGAGCATCCCGTCGCGCAGCTGCGGCCGATTGGCGATCAGCCCCCACCAGATCGGATCGCGGTCGGGATGAAAGCACTCGACGTAGCCGCCGTGCGAAATCGAGGCCAGGAGGTGGCTGGCCACCTGCGGCTCCTCGTGATGGGTCATCATGACGTCGAAGACGTGCGCCATCGCCGCCGCCCGCCGCCATTCGGTGGGTCCCCCTGACCACGACGAGTCGAAGTTGCAGACGTCGATCGCGCCGGCGACCATCAGGTCGCGGCATCCGCTGGCCGAGAACTCCGACTGCCCGGCGCACACCCGGGCGCCTGACCGGTAGCGCACGTCTCGCATCGCATTGCGGTCGTTGTGCCAGCGGCACGGCTCCTCGAGCCAGAGCAGATCGAGCTCCTCCACCAGCCTGGCGAAGCGGATCGCCTCCTGCGGAGTCCACCCCTGATTGGCATCGGCCGCGATCAGGAAGTCAGGTCCGCCTGCCTCACGCGCCTGGCGGAATCGATCGGCATCCTCGGACGCCGAGCGTCCACCCACCTTGAGCTTCAGGCCGGCGAGGCCCATCTCGCGCAGCTCCGTCACCTCGGCGGCGAGGTCGGCCCCGGGAGCGTAGTAGCCGCCGATGGCGATCATCGGCAGACGGTTGCGGTACCCGCCCCACAACCGCCACAGCGGCTGGCCGAGCACCTTGCCGACGAGATCCCAGATGGCCAAGTCGACGCAGGCGCTGGCAACCAGACCGAGCCGCCGATCGCGAAGGATGTCGAACGTCACCGGGCGGGCGATCTCCCAGCAGCGCTCGACCGACAGGGCGTCCTGGCCCACCAGCGCCGGAGCGATCTCGTCGTTGACGATCCGCTCGATCTCGAGCAGGCTGCTGTCCTCATCCCCGGCGTAGGCCTCGCCAACGAGACCGTCGACCATCACCCGCACGATCACGGTGGACCGGTGGGTCATGTGGTAGTGGGAGCCCTGGTAGACCCGGGCCAGCGGCACGCGGATCGCCGTCGTCTCGATCCCGACGATCGGCAGGGAACTACTGCTGGTGAGGAGGCTGGGCGTCGCGGTCACGGGAGCTTTCGAAGTTCCCCAGGCGATGTCTGGAAACGATTCCTAGAAGTTAGCACTGTGCTCCTCTCAGCGATTGACGGCACCCTCGGCCGCGAGACGGCTCAGCCCTCCGGCAGGTTGAAGACCTGCTCCGCGTTGCCCGAGAACAGCGCCACCTGCTCGTCGTGGCTCAATCCGGCGATGATCTCGGCGTAGGCGTCGAGCACCGCCTCGTAGGAGCTGAACAGCTTGTCCACCGGCCAGTTGGTGCCGAGCACGCACCGCTCCAAGCCAAACGCCTCCAGGCAGTACTCGAACCAGGGCCGAATCGAGTCGACCGTCCAGTCGTTGTCGCACATGCCCAGGCCGGAGATCTTGCACCAGGCGCTCTCGGCCTCCGCGAGCGTACTCATGCCCTGCCTCCACAAAGCGAAGTACTCGGGGGTTCGCTCTCGCGGGAAGCCGGCATGATCGAGGATCACCGTCGTCTCCGGATGCTTGTTGGCCAGGTCCCGGGCCTTGCCCATGTCCTGGGCGACGCAGTCCAGGTCGCAGACCAGGCCGTGCCGGCCGAGCGCGGCGTAACCCCGATGGAAGTCCGGATCGGTCAGGTAGTCGCCCTCGGCGAAATCCCGGATGCCTCGGATCAACGGCGACGCCTCCCGGTGGCGGGCGAGCTCGCGCTCGACGTCGGGCGATCGCAGGTCGGCGTGGGCGACGATCGCGTTCGGCACGCCGGTGCGATCGGCCGCGGCCTGAAGCCAGATCGTCTCGTCGACGGGATCGGCGATTCCCAGAGCGGCCTGGACGTGAACGATCTTCGAGACATTGGCGCCCGCCACCTCGGCCAGGAATTCCTCCGAGCTGTACAGCGGGAACTTGATCGCATCGATGTTGCCCATCACCGGATGGATCGCATCGGGCAGCAGCCAGGAGTAGTGGAGATCCGGGTGCCCGAGGTCCCAGAAGTGGACGTGGGTATCGACGAAGGCAAGCTCGGCCATCAGAGGTTCTTCTCTGCCGCGGGCGCCGAGACGGCCGCCGGCATGCCGGCACGCCCGCTCCGATAGATCGCATCCAGCAACTCGACTGTGCGCGCGCCAAGCTCCCCGGGCGAGCAGTTCTCCACCGGCCGGCCCAGCGCGAGGTCGACGAGCGCGTTCGGCGGTCCGTCGCAGTTGTAGAGTGCGTCGCCGGGCTTGACGTCGAGCTTGATGTCCTCGCCTCCTGCGCGATAGATCCACACCATCTCGCGCTGCAGGTCGCACAGGAAGTGGCCGTCTGATCCGATCACGCGGATGTCGAGCTGGTGCTTGTCACCGTCGTAGCCGGCGTGGGCCGCGCCGCCCGCGATCGTGCCGATCGCGCCGTTGGCGTAGCGCACCGCGCAGGCGTCGTAGAGCTCGACCGGCGCGTCGAGCGCGGTGCTCATGAACGCGAACGCCTCAGAGCCTCTCAGTCCTGTCAGCCACAGAGCGAGCCCGAGCGCGTGCGACAGCTGGGCCTGGGCATATCCCCCACCGGACAGCACGGGATTGGTCCACGTGCCGGGCTCGGGCGCGAAGTTCGCGTCAGCGTCGGGATAAGCGCCCCGGTTGGACAGGAGCTCACGGGTGACGGACGACATCGAGATGTTCAGCTGCTCGATTTCCCCGATGCCCACCCGGTCCATCAGCTCACGAGCTGAGCGCAGCATCGGCAGGTAGTTCCAGCCGAAGCTGCACAGGAGCTGCAGGTGGTTGCGGGATGCGATCTCGGCCAGCTCCCAGGCTTGGGCGGGATCGATCGTCACCGGCTTCTCCACCAGCACGTGGGCGCCTGACTCCAGCGCCGCCTTGGCGTGCTCGTAGTGCATCCCGCTGGGACTTGCCACCACGCAGATGTCGATGCCCGCCCGCACGACATCGCGGTAGTCCTCGCTGGCCACCGCGAACCCATACTGGCGCGCGACCTCCCGCAGGAGCTGCTCCCCGTGGCGGCAGACCGCCGTGAACTCCACTTCGTCGCCGCGCCGGGCCAGGTTGGGAAGGTGGGAGGCCAGCGCCCAGGAGCCGGCCCCGATCACGCCGAGCCTGAGCTTGACGTCAGTCAAGGTGCCACACCTCCTCGGCGGTCATCGGCTCACCGTGGTCGTCGAAGCGCTGGTCGATCACGTCCTCGAACCACTTCGACCAGCGAGCATCGACGTCAGTTGCCGAGACGTTTGCGAACGCTGTCTTGGCGTCGGGGTGGCATTCCGCGTAGGCGATGACGTCCAAGCCCCGCCGGAACAGCGTGTAGTTGCGCACCCCCGACCGGTTGAGGGCCTGGACCATCTCGGGCCAGATCTGATCGTGTCGGCGTTTGTACTCCTCTTCGGCGCCGGGCTTGAGCCTGAAGGTGAAGCAGAAGCGTTCCACCGGGCCTCCTCTCGCAGAGGTTGGGGCCGGGCGACTGGCCGCCCGGCCCCCTTTGCCTAGAACGTGAAGGCCGCCAGATTGGACTTGCTGAACACGGTCGCAGGGCCGGCCGTGACGGTTCCCTGGGCTCCCACCGGGAAGCTCCCGAGGCTGCCGCAGGTGAATGTCTCACCCGTCTTGCCCGAGAGCGAGCCGGTGAGCAGGCCGTGCATGGCGCACATCGCCACCTGACCCTCACGCGTGAAACCCCACAGGGCGAACTGCTTGACGCAATTCGAGGTCACGTAGGTCTTCATCTGCTGCGGGTCTCCGAGCCCCGTAACCACGTACTTGCTGCACGCGCCCTGCTGCTTGACCACCTGCGCGGCAGCGGCCACGGCGATCGTCGTCGGCGCGATGATGCCCTTGATCGTGGGATGCTCCTTGAGCAGGCTCTGTGCGTACTGCACCGCGGAGGGCGTGCTGTCGTCGGGCGGATTCACGATCGTGACCAGCGTCATGTTCTTGTACTTCGGATCGGTCTTGAGGTCCTGGACGAGGATCTTGTTCCACTGGACCTGGTTGCTGTCGGTCGCCTGCGCCGACAGGATCGCGAACGGGCCCTTGTAGCCGATCTGGGAGCCGAGCATGTTGAGCTCGGTGCTCGCGATCGAGGCTGCGCTCGTTCCCTGAACGTAGATCGAACGGCCCGGCGGCAGCACGTCTGAGTCAAACGACACCACCTTGACGCCACGCGCCTGCGCCCGGACGAGGGCCGGCGTGACCGCGGACGGATCGTCGGCCGAGATGAAGATCCCCTTTGACCCATTGGACACCGCGGTGTTGACGAAGTTCACCTGCTGGGTGGCGGATGCGCTGGTCGGACCGCCGTAGGAGAGGTTGTAACCGAAGGTCGTCGCGAGCGCCTTGGCTCCGTCATCTGCCTGCGTGAACGGAGGGATGCCGGTGAACTTCGGGAGCATGAACAGCTTTGCTCCGGAGCTGCTTGCGCCTGAGCTTGCACCACCCGAGCGGCTGGTAGTCGAACTCTTGCTGCTGCTGCCACAGGCAGTCAGCGCCAGCGCACCGATCACCAAGACGATCGGAAGCAACAACCTTCGTCGATGAGCTCCTGCCATGTCTGTACCTCTCCTCTCACCCCTGTAGGGGTGCGTCGTGTGCCTTTCCTGGCCTGCGCCGCTTGGAGCATGCGCCGGCCGCTTACGAACTCCTGCCATCTCCGTCCTCTCCTCTCACCCTGTGCACTCCTCTCACCATCCCTAACCAGGCGCAGCCGCCTTCTCCCCTGCCCGCGCTGCGCCGCTCCGTCGCCGCAGGTTGGAGAGCACCTGGATCAGGGTTCCCGCACCGATGGCGATGATCAGCAGTACTCCGACGGCGATCGTCTGCGCCTGTCCGGAGACGCCGGCCAGGCCAAGCGCTCCCTCGAGCAGAGCGAGCAGGATCACGGCCAGCGCCACACCGGGAATCGTCCCCGTGCCGCCGTACGCGCTCACGCCCCCGAGAATTACCGCGGTGATCGCCGGCAGCAGTTGATCGCTGGCGATCGTCGCCTGAGCGGTGTCGTAGTTACCCAGGTAGAAGATGGCGGCCAGCGCCGCGAACAGCCCGGAGATCACGAACGCGATCAGCCGCGTCCGGGTCACCGCGATCCCTGAGAACAGCGCAGCCTGACGTCCTGCTCCCACGGCGAACAGCGCGCGGCCGAACGACGTCGCGTGAACCACGAACGTGAGCACCAGCATCAGCCCCAGGACGATCGTGGTCGAGATCTCGAACTGAGAGTTTCCGATCGTGCCCGAGCCGAGCTTCACCAGGCCGATCGGGAAGTTGATGATCGCCGCACCCTTGAGGATCAGAAACGCGATGCCCGTGTAAGCCCCCATCGTGCCCAGCGTCACCGCCAGCGACGGGAGCCCCAGCAGCACGACGAACAGCCCGTTGACCAGCCCCAGCACCGCTCCGAGCCCGATTGCGAGCAGCGCGGCGATCCAGATGTCCATGCCGCCACTCCACATCTTCGCCATGAACACGCCGCACAGAGCGAGCATCGCCGCGATCGAGATATCGATGTCGGCGGCGATGATCACCGGTGCCACGCCGAACGCGAGGCAGGCGAGGACCGTGCTGTTGAGCGCGATCGTCTGCAGGTCGTAGGTGCTCAGGAGGTTTGAGTTGATCGTCTGACCGACGACGATCACGATCGCGATCAGCACCAGCAGTCCCGACTCCCATCGCGTGAGGTGGCGCAGCCGGCTCATGCGCTCGACTCCTGTTCGACGACACCTACCGGTTCCGCGACCGCCGGCACCGCAGCCTCCGGCCGGTCCGAGCTGAGCCTGCGCCGCACCGGACGGCTGAGGCGCCGGCTGATCAGCGAGTAGACGGCGACCGCGATCACGATCGCGGCGCCCTGCAGCGTCTGCTGGGCGAAGATCGAGATCTTCAGCAGGGCGAGGATGTTCTCGATCTCGATCAGCAGGATCGCCCCGAGCGCCGCACCCAGCGGGGATCCCGAGCCGCCGAACAGGCTCACTCCGCCGATCACGGCGGCCGCGATCGCGGTGAGCTCAAAGCCCGCCCCGGCCGTCGCGTCGACGTTGCCGTATTGCCCCGCATACAGGAGCCCGGCCAGACCGGCGAGCGCCCCGCAGACCGCGAACACCTGATAAGTACGCAGGCCCGTGCGGATCCCGAGATAGGCCGCCGCCTCGGGGTTTGACCCCATGGCGTAGATATCCCTGCCCCACGAGGTCAGCCGAGCGAGCAGCGCCACGATGACGGTGCACACGATCGCGATCCACACCAGCGGGCTGAGACCCAGCCATGAAGTCGACAGGATGTTGCCCAACCAGTTGGGCAACTGTGACTGGTAGAGCTGAGAGCCGTGGGTGACGACCACCTGCAGGCCGCCGTAGATCGAGAGCGTGGCGAGCGTCGCGATGATCGCCGGCATCCGGATGCGCTCGATCAGCACGCCGTTGAACAACCCGAGCACGGCGCCCAGCGCCAGGGCCAGGACCACGCCGACAACCGGGCCGGCGAAGCCGATGTGGCCGACGAGCGAGCCGATCAGGTAGGCGGACAGCCCGAGAATGGCGGCCACGCTGAGGTCGATCTGGCGAGCCATGATCACCAGCGCCTCCCCGACGGCGACGATGATCACCAGGCTCGCGTTGTCGAGTATCTGCGTCGGATTGCCCGAGCTGCGGAAGGCTGGAACGGCGATCGCCGCGATCAGCGTCACCAGCAAGAGGATCCCCACCAGCCCGCTCTCGTTGTGGTGCGCCAGCGACCGGATCCAAGCGCGCGCGTCACCCGAGCGCGAACGGGGGACGGTCTGCGTCCGAGCGCCCGTGCTCATACCGGCGCTCCGGTCACGCCGGTGGCGGCGTGCATGACCGTCTCGCTGTCGACCGGGCAGTCGAATTCGCCGACCAGCCGTCCCTCGCTCATCACGAACAGCCGCGTGCTCATCGCCCGGACCTCCTCCAGCTCCGAGGAGATCAGCATCACGGCGACGCCGCTGCCCGCCAGCTCGGTGACGATCCTCAGAACCTCGGACTTGGTGCCGACGTCGATTCCGTGAGTTGGCTCGTCGAGGATCAGCAGCCGCGGAGATGCCGCCAGCCACTTGCCCAGCACCACCTTCTGCTGGTTGCCGCCGGACAGCGTGCTCACGAGCTGATTGACCCGGCCGGTCTGCAGCTCGACCCGCTCGGCCAGCTCCCGGGTGCGGCGGTTCATCTCCCGGGTCCGGAACACGCCCGCCTTGTTGACCAGCTTGGGCCAGATCGACATCGTCATGTTGAGCGGCACGCGCATCGTCGGGACGAGCCCATGCTCGAGCCGGTTCTCGGGCAGGTACGCAACTCCGCACTTGACCGCGTGGCGTGGCGACTTGGGCGTGAACGGCAGGCCGTCGAGCATGATCTCCCCGCGGTCGATCGGATCGATCCCGAAGATCGACTGCGCGAGCTCGGTCCGGCCGGCGCCGACCAGCCCGGCAAAGCCGACGATCTCTCCGCACCGCACCGAGAATGAGATGTCCTCGAAGTAGCCGTCGCGGCTGAGCCCCTTGACCTCCAGCATCACCTTGCCCGGCGTCGTGGCACGAGCCGGATACAGGTCGGAGATCTCCCTGCCGACCATGAGCCGGATCAACTCGGCCACGGGCACCTTCCCACTGGGCCTCTCGGCCACCCGCTGACCATCTCGCATCACCATCACGCGGTCGGTGACCGCGCGGATCTCGTCGAGCTTGTGGGTGATGAACATCAACGCCACCCCGCGTGAGCGAAGGGTGCGGACGATCGCGAACAGGCGATCGATCTCCCGGCTGGAAAGCACCGCCGTGGGCTCGTCGAGGATCAGCACGCGCGCTCCGGTCGAGAGCGACTTGGCGATTTCGATCAGCTGCCGGTCGGCGACCCCGAGCTGGAAGACAGGGGTGTGCACGTCGAGTTCGACCCCCAGCTCCTCGAGGCTCGCCGCCGCCTCCGTGTACAGATCGCGCCAACGCACCACGCCACGCGCTGCGGGATGACGGCCGGCGAAGATGTTCTCGGCAACGTCGAGCGTTGGGAACACCATCGGCTCCTGATAGGTGGCGGTGATGCCAAGCTCGTGCGCGTCCCGCGGGCTGCTGAAGCTGCGCTCCTCGCCGTCGATGACGATCTCGCCCTCGTCAGGTGCGATCACGCCGGCCAGGATCTTGACCAGGGTCGACTTCCCGGCGCCGTTCTCGCCCAGGAGCCCGAGCACCTCGCCCCGGCGCAGCTCCAGATCCACCCCGCGCAGCGCGTGAACCCCTCCAAAGCGCTTGCTGATGCCACGGAGAGCGACGAACGGAGTGTCGTCGGCCGTCAGGCGTGATGTGCCCTCGCCTCGCTGCGGAATGGCGCCCATCTCTCCTCTCGGAATCGATTCTAGCAACGATTCCGGTGAGCTGAATGTGCTCGTTTGTAAGTTTTGATTTCGTCGTGGCACGTGGCTCGGAGCTAGACCAGGACCGACCGCCTCGGTGTCCGATCGTCGTCCCTGTGGTTAGCCGGGAGGCGCAGTCCTCTAACGACCGCATCTCCGATTTCCGCCGTCGTCGCCGTACCGCCGATGTCACGCGTGTGCGGCCCTTCGGCGCATACCGCCTCCAGCGCCAGCATCACCCGGGCAGCCGGCCCCGCCAGTCCCAGATACTCGAGCATCAGCGCGGCCGACCAGATCGCGCCACACGGGTTGGCCAGGCCGCGGCCGGCGATATCCGGCGCCGAGCCGTGGACGGGCTCGAACAGGCCCGGCTGTCCCTCCAGACCGAGGTTGGCGCTGGCAGCCATCCCCATCCCTCCCTGCAATGCGGCGGCCAGATCGGTGAGGATGTCACCGAACAGGTTCGACGCCACCACGACATCGGCCGACCCGGGATTGGTGATCAGGCGCGCGCAGAGCGCGTCCACCAGGACGCGCTCGATCCGCACCTCGGGAAAGTCCCGCCCCACATCCTCGACGACGTCATCCCAGAACGTGAACGCGTACCGCGAGGCGTTTGACTTGGTCGCGCTGGTCAACACCCCCTGCCGTGTGGCGGCCAGCTTGAAGGCGTAGCGGATCACGCGCTCGCAGCCGGAGCGGGTGAAGACCGTCGAATCGACAGCGACCTCGTTTGACTGGCCCCGGTGAGTCCGCCCGCCCACGCCCGAGTACTCCCCCTCGGTGTTCTCGCGGACGAAGACCATGTCGATGTCCTGGGGCCGGCGGCCGGCCAGCGGGCATGGGATGCCCTCCAGCAGTCGCGCCGGGCGAACGTTCAGGCCGAGGTCGAGCTCCTGGCGGATCTTGAGGATCAGGCCCCACAGCGATTCCGGATCGGGCACGGACGGATCGCCGACGGCGCCCATCAGGATGGCGTCGTGACGTCGCAGGACGTCGATCGCATCGGGCGCCATCATCGTGCCGTGCTCGTGCCAGTAGGCCGAGCCCCAGGGCAGCTCCATCCACTCGACGTCGATCCCCAGCGCGTCGACTACCTTGCGGGCCTGCGCGGTGACCTCGGGCCCCACCCCGTCTCCGGGCAGTAGCGCAACCTTCACGACAGCATCTCGGTGGGCGGATCCTGCTCGGGGTTCAGACGCCGCCACTTGGCGACCAGGTCCTCGTTGGTCAGCGGAGCCGCGCGTTCCCGCTGGGCGGTGCGCCCGCCGGCGCTGACACGCGTGACCGGACCGACCGTCAAGCGGGTCCGCTCGCGCAGCCGCGCGACCGCGGGATGATCGACCGGGCACTCTTCGAGGTCGAGGCCGAGGAGCGTCACCGCGACCGCGTGCTGGCAGCTCCACCAAGCCTCTTCGCCGTCACGCGGGCTCGGGATGGCGGCCAGCGCCGCCGTCGCCTCGGGCACCTCGAGCTCGACCTCGCAGTCGTCCGGCACCGGGGCCAGCTCACGGGCGGCCTCGACCGCCGCCTGGGAGAAGCCCGACGTCTCGTGCTGGCGGAAGCTGACCTCGCACAGCGCCGGAGTCGGCGCCGGATCCAGAAGCCCCTCCGGCGAGCCCCCGAACGACGCGAACAAGCCGCGTGGATGCTCGAGGCCATCGGTGGCCGCCGAGAGATGACTCAGCCGGGCACAGCGGACGGCAGTCGCGGCGGCATGGTCGCGGTGCAGTATTCGTGTGTCCGTGCGCTGCAGGATGCAGAGAATCGATCCACCCGTGACCGAGACCGCGTGCCCGGCCGCGTTCACCGGGTCGCCGCCGAGCCCGACGGCAGCCGCCACCGCACCGCCGACGATTCCCGCGGTCGTGGTCGCGTGCCAGTACCGCCGATGCTCCGGGCCGAGCGCCGTGCCCAGGCGCGCGGTCACCTCATATCCGATTTGCGCCGCGCGCCACACCACGTCGGGGCGGACCCCGGGGCTGCGGACCGCCGTCCAGATGATGGCTCCCGGGTGGGTGAGGGACGGCCAGTGGATGTCGTCCAGGTCACCGAGAACCGCGGCTCCAGCATCGCCAACCCCCTCCGGTGCCCGGCGCAGCCCCTCGGCGCGGCAGGCGAGGTGGTCGAACAGGGCCCGACCCCCGGCGCGACGTGCCTCACCGGGGTCGTAGCCATCAGATGCGACGTCGATGAGCCGCTCGAGGAGTGTCATGTGTGGGAGAGCCTGCCGCGACGAGGTCTTGGAGTGATCAAGAGATGGCCCACCGGTATTTCTTCAAGACGTCCTCCCGCGGCTCGACGCCCAAACCGGGCGTCCTGGGGACATTGATCCAGCCGCCCCGCTGAACGAACGGCTCGTCGACCAGCTCGTGCTGCATCGGGTTCTCGTCGGGCTTGAGCTCCTGGAGCAGGCACCGCGGGGTGCTCGCCGACAACGCGATCGAGGCGGCGGTATTCACCGCGCTTGACCACGCGTGCGAGTTGAACCACACGCTGGCCTGCTCGACGAGCGCGATCACACGCAGGCCCCCGGTGATCCCCTCGGCTCGGCCGATGTCGCACCCCACCACGTCGATCAGACCGGTCGAGATGACCTCGTCGAACCCGCGGGCGTCCCACTCTCGCTCTCCGCCGGCGATCATCGTCGTCACGCTCTGGCGCAGCTTGCCCAAGCCCGCGACGTCAGGCGGCTCCAGCGGCTCCTCGATCCACTTCAGACCGTACTGCTCAAACTCCCGGGTGCGCCGGATCGCGTCGCCTAGGTCCCAGACCAGCGACTGGCCCCGATCGATCATGATCCAGGCGTCGGGTCCCACGGCCTCGCGCAGCAGCCGTACGAACTCGACGTCACGAGCGATCTCGTAGCCCAGCCGAGCCTGTCCCCGCTTGCCCATCCCGACCTTGACGCCGACGTAGCCCTCGTCGCGCACGTAGCGTCCGTGGCGTTCGGCCTCGTACTCGATGCTCGCGTTGAAGGCGTGGGTCGAGGCCAGGGCGGGAACCCGCTCGCGGTAGGCCCCGCCGATCAGGTTGATGAGCGGCTGGCCGAGCAGCTTCCCCTTCAGGTCCCAGAGCGCGATGTCGATCGCCGACAGCGCGAAGGCTGCGGGCCCTCCCCGGTACGCGTGCCACCAGGTCGCGTCCTTGATCTTGCGCCAGGTGGCGACGTTCTCCATCGGATCGGTGCCGACGACGAGCTCGGACATCGCCTCCAGCAGCGCCTCGGTGGCGCGCGTGGGCGCCGGGAACTGGGTGATCGCCTCGCCCCAGCCGACCGTGCCGTCCTCGGCCTCGACCCGGGCAAAGATCAGGTACCGCGGGTTGCCGTCGTCGTTGGGCTCCGGATAGCAGACGGCGAACGGGGTCACTCTGCTGACGCGGCTCACGTGACCTCTCCTCGGCTCACGGGTTGGACACGATACCAGAAACGTTTGCAGCCCTCGCGGGCAGGCCGAACGCGACTAGCCCGAAGGCACCGGCCAGCAGCTCTCGCGGCTGATGTAGGTGGTCGGCAGCAGAATCTCCCGGGGTGGCGTGGATGGGTCCTGCACGTGGGTGAGCACCAGTTCCGCGGCCGCCCGCCCGATGGCGACACGGTCACGATCCACGACGCTGATGCGCGGGCGGTAGAGAGTGGCGATCTCGATGTCGTCACAACCGACGAAGGAGAGGTCGCGGCCCAGCTCCACGTCCCGTTTTCTAATCGTTTGAAGTGCTCCGAGCATGATCTGGTTGCTGCCGGCGATCAGCGCCGTCGGCGGAGGATCCAGGTCGAGCAGTTCACGGGTGGCGACCGCCCCGTGCTCGAGCGAGAAGATCCCTTCCCGCACGATCAGGCTGTCGAGGGCGAGGCCGAACTCGCCGAACACGAGCTCGACGGCTTCGCGCCGCTGCCGAGTGGGGCGCACGGCCTGCCCACCCACCAGCGCGATCCGGCGGTGACCGAGCTCCAACAGATGCCGCACCGCCGCCGACATGCCCGCCCGGTGGTCGGACAGGACGCGGCTGGCCCGCACCTGCGGGGGTAGGTCGCGTTCGACAACGACGAGAGGGACCAGCAGATCGGCCAGCACGTCGATGGTCGGCTGATGACTCTCGCTCACCGGCAGCACCACCACGCCATCGGCCCGTCGCTGCTCCAGCAGCTCGATGTTGTGATAGTCGAGCTCGGGATCGACCAGCGAGCTGGTCAGCAGCATCGAGTACCCGGCCTGGCGCAGCGCCACCTCGGCTCCGCGCACGATCTGCGCGAGCACCGGGTTGGAGATGTCGCCGGCCACGAACCCGATCGACCGCGAGGCGCGGCTGCGCAGCCCCTGCGCGAGCAGGTCCGGCTTGTAGTCGAGCTCATCGACAGCCGCCAGCACCCGCAGGCGCATCGACTCGCTGACGTCGGGATGCCCAGACAGGGTTCGCGACACCGAAGAGATCGCGACCCCGGCTCGCTCGGCGACCTCCCGCATGCTCGCCCGCCTGCGATGCCGTGGCGGCAGGGTTGGGATGAGTTCCGGATGCTCGCCCATCGTCGCTACGCCGTCATCCCCATGCATTCAGCCGATGGTAACGATTCCGGAACGGTGTCTGGAACACTGGCGCTGGTGGGGAGACGGCTGCGGTCACGTCCTGCCCCACACGGCTCACGAACTTTGGCCCCTGAACTGGAGCGACTCGGCGTCCTTCCGCCGCAGACTGCTCTTGGGAGAACTCAAGAGCGCTCTACGGGCCAGCACGGACTTGGGCCGGCTGATAGTAGGAGGCGCCGATCAGCCAGCCGCGTCGATCCTTCATGATCGGTATCTCCATCTCAGATCACCGCCGAGATCCCACCATCGACGTAGATGATTTGTCCGTTGACGAAGCTGGATGCCGGAGCAGCCAGGAACACGGCGGTGCCGACCAGCTCATCGAGTTCACCCCAGCGACCCATCGGCGTCCTCTGCTTCAGCCAGTTGTCAAACGAGGCGTCGTCGCAGAGCGTCTGGTTCAGCTCGGTGGCAAAGTATCCGGGACCGATCCCGTTGACGGTCAGACCGTGCGGCGCCCAGTCGGCGCACATCCCCAGGGTAAGCATCTTCAGAGCGCCCTTCGTGGCGGCATACGGGGCGATGGATGGTCTGGCGATCTCGCTCTGCAGTGAGCAGATGTTGATGATCTTGCCCGCACTCCGGCTCACCATCCGCGAGCCGACAGCGCGTCCGACTAGGAATGCGCTGGTGACGTTGGTCTCCAGGAGCGTGCGGAAGTCCGAGCTTGAAAAATCCTGGAGTGGCATGCGCAACTGCATGCCGGCGTTGTTGACCAGCACGTCGATCGGCGCGAGCTCGGCCTCGATGCCGGCCACCGCGGTCTCTACCGCCGACTCGTCCGTGACATCAAACCTCCACGCGTGAGCCGCAAGGCCGTCTGTGCGCAGGTCCTCGACTGCGGGGGCGAGGCGCGCCTCGCTTCGGCCATTGAGGATGACCTGGGCGCCGGCGCGAGCGAGCCCCCGAGCGAGGACGTGACCAATACCGCGCGAAGAGCCGGTCACCAGAGCGGTGCGTCCGGTGAGATCGAATAGCTTGAGGCTCACGGGCTCACGCCTACCGTCGCCCCGCAACAGAGCAGCACTTCCCGATCGCCTCCGGCGAGTGGCTCACCACCCGTTTTGACCCTCGGGACCTGATCGAGCGCGCCGGCGTGCACGTCTTACAGCCCGACATCGGTCGAGTTCGGCGGACAGACCAAGGCGCGACGAGTCTGTGAGCCAGCGCAAAACCACGGCGGCGCAGTCATCCCCCAGCTCCGGAGGACGGAAACTCTCGACCGCCGCCGCAGCTCCTCTCGCCGTTGCCCGCCGACCTCGCAGAATCCGGCTTGCGAAACGACCTCACAAGCGACGAGCTCAAGATGACCGGCCGTGTGATCCCGCTGCCGGGCAAGCCGGGGCTTGAAGTCGCGGCCGATCGCGACGCACTGGCGTGCTACTCGGCCGAAACCGAGACGATATTCGCGTGATAGAGAGCAAGATCTCGGACACAGGTGGGACGCCGCCGGGCATTCGCTCCCGCCTCGGCGACGCCGCCTCGTCCAATCTTCGCGGCGGGCACACCCGCACTGGTTGTTCCCGCGACTCCCCTTTACCCCCTGAGGCTGTTCCATGCGAGGTCATACGTCCGATGGTACCGGTCGTAAGTAATTATCGAGCTACAGCTGATTGTCCGTCGCGTCGCGTTCGAGACCCACCCAGACGCCAGGTGTGGCGCAGTACCCTGGCGGAATGGCGCCGGCGGACGTGCAGCGATCCATTTGGGAGCTCATCGAAGAAGCTGCGAAGGAGGTTCAAGCTCCGATGCCCACTCAAGAACATCCTCGACTGGTTCACTGAGAACCTTGAACCATCCTGATGTAATCCCGCAAACGCTGTGGACTGAGATCGCGGTCGCGACCGGCAAAACACTGAGCTATCTCAACCACCCCGTATACAGTCGGCGAGAGCCAATTCTGTGGTCGGTCGCGCGGGGTCGGTACGACAGTCGAACCTTGGGCGCCACAGCGAGCCAGGTATCGAGGTCGGAGACGAGCAACCTGAAGCGCTCGCCGCAGAGGTTCGGCCGCGCGTCTGGCAGCTGATGGCGGAGGCCGGACGTCAGCTTGTCGCGCCGTTTCCCTTGAGGAGGTCGTCGACTGGTTTGAAGAGAACTATCCAGACGTGCCGCCGGGCACTCTTCGTACGCAGGCCGCGGATTGGTCAGGCAATAGCCCGGCGTACGTGTTCAACGCGGTCTTTAATCGGCGCCCACCGGTGCTTGCGAGTGGCTCGGGGTCAGTATGAGCCGTACGATGAACGACGACACAGGGAGGCCAAGGCCGCGAACCTCGAGGCGGCCGCGGCATGAGCGGCGGACTCCGTCGAAGCAGTTCAAGAATTCGTCCTTGAGCGGTATCTCAGTACCTCGAGGAGTTCTTGTTCTTCAAACTGGACCGGATCAGTTTCGACCGCAATCTCGCGGTCTAGTCTGTGGTCACCGGATGCGCGGTTGCCCGGTCAATTCGATTTAGTGACAACGACGCGCTCGTCGTGACCGACTCAAGCGAGCGATCTCGTCGGATCCGGTCGTTGGCAGACTCTCAGGCCATGGGTTGGTCAAGGAGAACCTCTCGCGATCCGAGCAGAGGGTTGAGGGGATCATCTTGGCGGGGGACGCGGAGTCGCGGCTTATGTACGCGGCATCAGTTGTTGCCCGCGCTCCGTGGGGTCCAGTGCCGGATCGATTTACGGATCGCGGCGGCCGATTCACCGCCGTGCGCCAAAGAGACTCAGCCGCGGAATCCATCGTCGTTGCGACCGAGGCGACTACATCTGACTCAGGGAGGCGGCGTTCAGCGCCTCACCTCCGCCGCGCGAGAACCGATGCTGTGAGCCCTTCGGGCATGAAGTGTCACTGGACACTTGCTCTCGTCCGCCAGATCCTGGACCGGTCGCTCAGCGCCACTTGTGCCGCGACCTT